>NZ_VYPZ01000002.1 GCF_008710155.1 Sphingobium limneticum | reverse complement strand
AGCTTGTCGAGAACCCTTGCGCAAGGGTTCTCGACAAGCTCGAACCGAACGGCGCTTTATTTATTTCCCCCGCGCGCTCGCGACGCCGGCCTTAAGCGCGTCATAGCCCACCGCGCCGTTCAGCACCTGACCGCCGATCACGAAGGTCGGCGTGCCGCTGGCCTGCAATTTCTGGGCAAGCGCGATGTTGGACTGGATCTCCGCATCATATTTGCTGGATGCGATCGCCGATTCGGCTTCCGACTTGGTCAGGCCCGCCTTGGCGGCGGCGGCCAGGATCGTTTCGCGCGATACCTTGCCCGCGCCGTAGAGCGCCCGGTGATAGGGCATATATTGGCCACGCTCGGCGGCGAGCAGCGACACCTTGGCCGCATCGCTGCTGGCTTCCGACAGGATCGGCAGTTCGCGATAGACGACCTTCACCTTCGCGTCCGAAGCGACCAGCTTGGCCAGATCGGGCAAGGACGCGCGACAATAGCCGCAGGCATAGTCGAAAAATTCGACCACGGTGACGTCGGCATTGGCCGCGCCTTCCCAGGCGCCCGCATAGGGGGTTTCTAGCGTGCTGCGGCTGGCGTCGATCGTGCCCGACATGCGCTTGGCCTGCAGCTTCTCCACCGCCTGCGGGATGATCTCTGGATGCTCGAGAATATAGTCATGCACGATCTTCTCGATCGCTGCCTTGTCATTGGTATTGACGCTGGCGGGGGCCTGCGCGGCCAGTGCGACGCCGGCAATGGCGGTCAGGGCGAGGGCGCCAAGGGTCATCTGTATGGTCCTGTTGGAAAGGGCCGCGCGAAAGCTGGGCCGGGTCTGATCTGTCATATCTATCTTTTCTTGCGCTGCTGTTCGATCGCGGCGCGGGAGGTCATCGCGATATCCTGCGCCCGCAGATAGTCAACCGTGCCGGCCTGCAAACCCTGCATCGCGGCGTCCGCGCTGCGCAACGCCATGGGATGCTGGCCCATCATGGCATAGCGCTCCGCGGTCGCCAGTGCGGCGCGGGGCGTATCGCCGCGCCGTTCGTAGACGACGCCCAGTTGATACCAGGCAAAGGGATTTTCCCGGTCGCGCTGCACGGCCAGGCGCAACACCTGCTCGGCCTCGGCAAAATTGCTCTCATCTTCGGTCGCGATCAGCGCGTGGGAGAGCAGTACGGAAATAAGGGGCTGGTTGGTGATCTTCACCGCTTCGCGCAGCGGCGCGACGGCATCCTTTGGCCGGCCGCTTTCCAGCAATATCTGGCCCTTGAGTTCCAGGAAATAGGGGTCATGCGGCGCGGCCGCGAGCAGGGCGTCGGCCTCCTCCAGCGCCTTTTGCGGATAGGCGCTCTTATGCCAGGCATAGGCCCTGGCATAATGGGCGGGCATCGACTGGTCGCTTTCGGGATATTTCTGCAATGTCTGGGTCGGTTCGTACACGAAGCCGATCAGCTTCGCCTTGATCCGCTCGAACCGCGCCTCCAGCGCCTTGTCGGGCGGCCGCTCCCAGGCCGGATCGACGGTATAGACTTCGCGCAGCACATTGATGCGCTCGCCCGACAGCGGATGGGTGCGGCCATAACTATTGTCCTGCGGGATCGCGAGACGATATTCCTGATTTTGCAGCTTCTTGAAAAATTCCAGGCTGCCCTTGCCGCTCAGCCCCGCCTGCGACAAATAGCGCGCGCCGGCCAGATCGGCGGAGCTTTCCTGCCCGCGCGAAAAGGCGAGATATTTGGTCATCGCCGCCTGCTGGCCCAAGCCCATCAGGCCCATGCCCGCTTCCGCGCCGCCCGCCGCGATCGCCGCCGCGCCCAGCACCAGGCTCAATATGGTGACGCTGGTGGCTTCCTTGATGCCTTCGCCCGACCGGATGATATGGCCGCCCTCGATATGGCCCAGTTCGTGCGCCACCACGCCCTGCAACTGGTTCACATTGTCGGCCTGGGCGATCAGCCCGCTATGCACCCAGACATATTGGCCGCCCGCGACGAAGGCGTTGATCTCCGGGTCGTTGATCACCATCACTTGGACGTTTTTCGGCTCCATGCCGGCCGCCTTGACCAGCGGACCCGACATATCGGCCATGAAGGATTCGGTTTCGGCGTCGCGCAGGATGGATTGCGCCATGGCCGGCCGCGCCATCAGCGCGAGCGATGCCAGCAGGACGGCGAAGAATTGAAACAGGCGCATCATGGACGGGCGCCGATGCCATGTCCGCCCTGAACCGGCGGTGAAGACGGGGGATGGGCCGCAACCCATATGAAAAGCGCCGCTGCGCACCGGTCGGGACCGGAAGAGCAGCGGCGCTTGTTCATCACATCGAGTGTCCGGGCTTACTGGCCGAAGGTGCGCTGCCACCAGCCACGGCGCGGTTCGCCATTTTCGCCTTCGCCCTCTTCGCCGGCATCGGCATTTTCGGCGACGGGCACGTCCGGGGCGGCGTCCACTACGGCTTCGGGCGCGGCTTCTGCCTCGACCTCAGCAGCGACCACCTTCTTGCGGCGGGTACGCTTGGGCTTGGCCGGGGCTTCCTCGGCGGCGGCTTCTGCCGCGACCGGGGCAGCGGGTGCAGCCTCGACTACGGGAGCTTCCGCTTCGGCAGCAACGACGTCGGCCTTCTTGCGACGGGTGCGCTTGGGCTTGGCCGGCGCTTCCTCGGCGACGACGTCAACCGGGGCTTCGACCGGCGCGGCCGGAGCTTCGACTTCGGCCACAACGGCTTCAGTCTCTACCTTCTTGCGCGCGCGGGGACGACGACGGGTCTTGGGTGCTTCCTCGGCCGGGGCTTCGGGTGCGACCTCGACGACAGGCTCGGCTGCGGCTTCCGCGACCGGCTCGGCGTCCACCGATTCGGCCTCAGCGGCGTCCGCCTCGGTCGACACGGCATCATCGCCACCTTCGCGACGGCGACGGCCACCACGACGACCGCGACGACCGCGACGGCGAGCGCCGCCTTCTTCCTCGTCACCAGCGGCAGCGGTTTCGACAGGTGTTTCCGCACCCTCCTCGGCCGGCTCGGCATCTTCGGCTTCGCCATCGGCCTGCTCGGAGCCTTCCTCGCCGCCTTCGCCATGCTGTTCGTCGCGCTGACCGCCACGACGGCGACGACGGCGACGGCGACGGCGGCCACCGTCACGATCCTCGTCACCACGCTCGCCGCGCTGGCCACGTTCCTCACGGTCGGACTCAGCTTCGGCTTCGGCCTCTTCGACCTCTTCCTCTTCTTCCTCCTCGATGACGTCGAAATCGTCATCCTCTTCGGGCAGCGGCGCATAGGTCACGACGCGCTCGGGGCGGGGGCCGCTGGCCTCCACCGACATGCGGGCGCCCTCGACCTCGCCGTCGGGCAGGACTTCGATCCGCACGCCATAGCGCTGTTCGATCTCGTCCAGTTCGGCGCGCTTGTTGTTGAGGACGTAGAAGGCCGCTTCCTGGCTGGCGCGCAGGGTGATGAGGCTACCGCGACCACGGGCCGCTTCTTCCTCCAGCATGCGCAGCGCGCCCAGGCCCGCCGACGATGCGGTGCGGACGAGGCCGGTGCCTTCGCAATGCGGACACTGGCGGGTCGATGCTTCGAGAACACCGGTGCGCAGGCGCTGGCGGCTCATTTCCATGAGGCCGAAGCCCGAAATACGGCCGACCTGAATCCGGGCGCGATCGTCCTTCAGCGCCTCCTTCATTGCCTTCTCGACCTTACGGATGTTGGAGTTCACCTCCATGTCGATGAAGTCGATGACGACCAGGCCCGCCATGTCGCGCAGGCGCAGCTGACGCGCGATTTCGCGCGCGGCTTCCAGGTTGGTCGCGACGGCAGTCTGTTCGATGCCATGTTCGCGGGTTGAACGGCCCGAGTTGATGTCGATCGACACCAGGGCTTCGGTCGGGTTGATGACCAGATAGCCGCCGGACTTCAGCTGCACGACAGGATTGTACATCGCCGCCAGCTGCTCTTCGACGCTGGCGCGCTGGAACAGCGACACCGGATCGGCATATTGCTTCACCCGGCGCGCGTGGCTGGGCATCAGCAGGCGCATGAAGTCCTTGGCGGCCTTGTACCCATGCTCGCCCTCGACGATCACTTCCTCGATATCCTTGTTATAGATATCGCGGATCGCCCGCTTGATGAGGTCGCTGTCATTGTGGATCAGCTCGGGCGCGGCGGCGCTCAGCGTCTTTTCGCGAATCTCGTCCCACAGGCGGGCGAGATAGTCGAAGTCGCGCTTGATCTCCGGCTTGGTGCGCTGGAGGCCGGCGGTGCGCACGATGCAGCCCATCGACGAAGGCAGCGCCATTTCGGCGATGATCGTCTTCAACCGCTTGCGGTCGGCGGCGTTCGAAATCTTGCGCGAAATGCCGCCGCCATGGCTGGTGTTGGGCATCAGCACGCAATAGCGACCGGCCAGCGACAAATAGGTGGTCAGCGCCGCACCCTTGTTGCCGCGCTCTTCCTTGACGACCTGGACCAGCAGCACCTGGCGGCGCTTGATGACGTCCTGGATCTTGTAGCGGCGGCGCAGGGCCATGCGCTTGCGGCGCAGTTCGTCGGCGGCATCGTCGCCACCCCGGCCACGCCCGCGTCCACCGCCGCGACGGCCGCCACGATCGGCGCTCGCTTCGCTGGTTTCGCCGCTTTCGGCCTGCTCGCCTTCTTCCTCATCGTCATGATGATGGCTGGCCTCGACATATTCGACGCCGCCTTCGGGCGCGACATGATCGTGATGATCATGATCATCGTCTTCATCGTCATAATCGGCGCGCAGTGCGGCTTCTTCTTCCGCATGGGCGCGCTCTTCGCGCAGCAGCGCTTCGCGGTCTTCACGCGGGATCTGGTAATAATCCGGGTGGATTTCGCTGAAGGCCAGGAAGCCGTGGCGGTTGCCGCCATAATCGACGAAAGCCGCCTGGAGCGATGGCTCCACGCGGGTGACCTTGGCCAGATAGATATTGCCCTTGAGCTGCTTGTGCTCAGCGGATTCGAAGTCGAACTCCTCGATCCGGTTACCCTTGACGACCGCAACCCGGGTCTCTTCCCGGTGGCGCGCGTCGATCAGCATACGCATTGTCATTTATAAGTCTCCGGCGTGGACGGGTCGCGACGCTGGGCCGCGACGCCACGCGATAGTGAAGGGACGGCCGGGCGCGCGCCGTGAAGGGCGCGGATGTCGGTGTCGTCCAGGTTTCAAAGGAAAACTGCGCGTCTGCTGCGTCGGCAGGGCCGGACAAGTCGCCGGGCCGCTCCATCCACGCCGCTACGCCCGTTGCCGGGGTCAGCGTGGAATGGAAATCTTGCCTCATGCAGCGTCAACCTGTTCATGTCATCGACGGGGGTGCGATCCCGCGACCGCCGATGCTTATCTCATTGCCCCAAAAGGCCCTCTGTTAAGGGCGGACCTGTCAGGAATATGAATGGGTAGCAGTCAAACATCCATGGAGCAACGCCTGCCTGAAATATTGTGACGCGACTGCCACATTTGGCGCCGCGTTGTCGCGACGCCGACTTTTCATACTGAAGCGGTCGTTAACCGTCTCATTTTACGCGACTCACACCGCTGATGCTTAATCCGGAATTCAGCGTGGGGACGCTCAAGACGGAACATCGTCATGAAAATTGGCTGGACGGCCAAAGGCCGTGCGTTGCACAAGCAGCGCATGTTCCAGAGCCTTGCCCTGGCAGGCATGATCATTGCGGCGGCACCCGGAAGCGCGGGCGGCATCGCCGGCGTCGATGTGCGGGACGATGATGTCGTCGTGCGATTCGATGGCCGGGTGGATGGCGCATCGGCGTTCCTGCTGGACGCGCCGCGCCGCATCGCGCTCGATATCGACGGCGCACAGATGGGCCGTTTCCAGTTTGCGCCGGGCAGGGGCAATATCGCCTCGGTGCGTCAGGGTCAGTTGAGCAACGGCACGGCGCGTGTGGTGCTGGATCTGTCGGCGCCCGCGACGCTCGGCAATCTGCAAATGGCGCCGGACGGCAAATCGCTCAGCTTCTCGCTCCAGGGCGTCAGCGACACGCGTTTCCGCAGCGAAGTGGGCAAGGGGCGCACCCGGTTCGACGGGCCGGTCGACATGGCCGCCCGCCCGCAAAAGCGCATCCATTCCATCACCGTGCCGATTCCGACCGCCGCGCGCGGCGTGGCGCTGCCGGCGGTGGAGGGCGCGCATGACGGCGCCCGGCCGCTGGTGGTGATCGATGCGGGCCATGGCGGCCATGATCCGGGCGCCATCAACAAGGAAAATGGCAAGCGGGAAAAGGATGTCACGCTGGCCATCGCTCAGGCGATTCGCGACCAGCTGGTCAAATCCGGCCGGGTGCGCGTGGCGCTGACCCGCGACGACGACAAATTCCTCGTGCTTCAGGAACGCTATGGCATCGCGCGCAAGCTGGGCGCGGACCTGTTCATTTCCATCCATGCCGACGCGGCGGAAAATACCGAAGCGCATGGCGCCACCGTCTACACCCTGTCCGAAACCGCGTCCGACCGCGAAGCGGCGCGGCTGGCGGCGCGGGAGAATAAGGCCGATATCATCAACGGCGTGAACCTTGGTGGCCAGTCGGGCGACGTCTCCTCCATCCTGATCGACCTGACGCAGCGCGAATCGATGAATATCTCGGCTAGTTTCGCGCGCCTGCTCCAGCGGGAGGCCGCGCCCTATGTGCCCTTCCGTAGCGCCTATCACCGCTTCGCATCGCTGATGGTGCTGAAGGCACCGGATACGCCGTCGATCCTGTTCGAAACCGGCTATATCAGCAACGAAGCCGACAGCGCCTTCCTCGCCTCACGCGAAGGGCAGGGCAAGATCGCCCGCGGCGTCGCCCGCGCGATCGAGGTGCATTTCGCCCGCAAGCTGGCGATGCGCGACGGCACGGCGGGCGGATAATAGAGACAGGCATGGGTGCGAATTGTTCCCCGGCGCAGGCCGGGGTCCAGTTGAGAGCGTGGACCTGGACCCCGGCCTGCGCCGGGGAACACCTCATATGAGCCGGATCCGTCGCGCCTTGATATAAACTCGTCGATTTCAAACCACTACCGCCGTCGAAGCGAACGGAAGGCTGGAATAGATAGTGTGATGCGGCGGATCGCATCATCCCCACTGGCCTTGGCCGCAATTTGACCCTAGAGCCTCTTTCCCATGGAAGAGGCCCGTTCCGATACCGCCCCATCGTCTTTCGCCTATCGCTTGCGCCGTGACGCCGGGGGCTTTTTCAGTCGCTTGCGCCCGCTCTGGTCGCGGCGCCTGTTTCGCTGGGCGGTCATCGCGCTGGGCGGGCTGCTGCTGGGCATGGGCCTGTTCTGGCTGATTTTCGCGCGCGGCCTGCCCGACGCCGCGACGCTGCTGGAATATGAGCCGCCGCTGCCGACCATCGTGCGCGACATCAATGGCCAGCCGGTCCACAGCTATGCCCGCGAACGCCGCGTCCAGTTGCAATATAGCGATTATCCGCAGCAGTTGATCCACGCCTATCTGGCGGCGGAGGACAAGACCTTCTTCGAACATCATGGCGTCGATATCCCCGGTTTCGCCGGCGCGGTGTTCGATTATGTCAGCAAGCTGGGGTCGGGCCAGCGCGCCCGTGGCGGCTCCACCATCACGCAGCAGGTGGCCAAGAATCTGCTGATCGGCGACGAATATTCGCCCACGCGCAAGGTGAAGGAGATGATCCTCGCCTACCGTATGGAAAATGTGCTGTCCAAGCAGCAGATTCTCGAACTCTACCTCAACCAGATATTCCTGGGTCGCAACGCCTATGGCGTGCAGGCCGCCGCGCGCGCCTATTTCGACAAGGACGTCGCCGACCTGCAACTGCACGAAATGGCTTATCTGTCGATCCTGCCCAAGGGGCCGGCCAATTATCGCCCCGAAAGCGAAACCGGCCATGCCCGCGCGCTCGATCGGCGCAACTGGTCGCTGGGCGAGATGGAGAAGAATGGCTGGATCACCGCTGCCCAGCGGGATGCCGCCCGTGCGCAGCCGCTCGGTACCGTGGCTGCCCACGGCTCCAGTTTCGACGCGCGCGCCGGTGGCTATTATATGGAAGAGGTGCGCCGTCGCCTGATCCAGCGGTTCGGCGAAAAGGCGGAGGATGGCCCCAACAGCGTCTATGCTGGCGGCCTGTGGGTGCGCAGCCCCTATGACCCGGCGTTGCAGGATCATGTGGCGACCGCGCTGCGCAACGGCCTGTTGCGTTTCGATGCCGGGCGCGGCTGGTCCGGGCCGCTCGGCCATATCAATGTCGACAATGGCTGGGAGCGGGAACTGGCCGCCAGCTATATCGACGTCGACTATGCCGAATGGCGCGTCGCCGTCGTCATCAGCCGGTCGTCGAGCGACGCGCAGATCGGCTTTGCCGACGGATCGACCGGCACGCTGCCGGCCGGCGCCGCCAACACGCCCTATCGCAAGACCGGCGGCCCGGCCTTTTCCGCGATGAAGCCCGGCGACCTGATCGTCGTGGCGCGCAATGGCGCCAGCTGGGCGCTGCGCAACATTCCCGAAGTATCGGGCGGCATGGTCGCGCAGGAGGTTCATTCGGGCCGCATCCGCGCGATGCAGGGCGGTTTCGATTCGCGCCTGTCCAGCTACAACCGTGCGACGCAGGCGCTGCGCCAGCCGGGGTCCACCATCAAGCCCTTCGTCTACGCCGCCGCGCTGGACGGTGGCATGACCCCGGCCTCGATCATCGTCGATGGGCCGCTATGCGTCTATCAGGGCGCGGGTCTGGGGCAGAAATGCTTCCGCAACTTCTCGGGCGGCAGCGCCGGGCCGCAGACGATGCGCTGGGGCGTGGAACAGTCGCGCAACCTGATGACGGTGCGCGCCGCCAGCCAGACCGGCATGGACCGCGTCGTGCGCACCATCAAGAATATGGGCATCGGCGACTATCAGCCCTATCTCTCCTTCGCGCTGGGCGCGGGCGAGACGACGGTGGAGCGGATGGTCAACGCCTATGCGACGCTCGCCAATCAGGGGAAGCAATTCCCGTCCAAGGTGATGGACTATGTCCAGGATCGCCGCGGCAAGGTGATCTGGCCGGAACGCTGGCGCCCCTGCGATGGCTGCAACATGGTCAATTGGGACGGCAAGCCCATGCCCCGCTTCGGCATGGAGGGTAAGCAGGTGATGAACCCGATGACCGCCTATCAGGTCGTCCACATCACCGAGGGCGTGATCCAGCGCGGCACCGCCACGGTGCTGGCGGATCTGAAACGCCCCCTGTTCGGCAAGACCGGCACCACCAACGGCCCGACCAACGTCTGGTTCGTGGGCGGATCGCCCGATATCGTCGCGGGCGTCTATATCGGCTACGACCAGCCGCGCAGCCTTGGCGGCTGGGCGCAGGGCGGCCGCATCGCAGCCCCCATCTGGAAGGCGGCGATGACGCCGCTGCTGGAAACCATGCCCAAGACGCCCTTCGTCGCGCCGGCCGGCATCCGCATGGTCGCGATCGACCGTCGTTCGGGCAAGCGCGTCTATGGCGCATGGCCCGGCACCGACGCCAAGCCCGCGATCATCTGGGAAGCGTTCAAGCCCGAATCCGAACCTCGCCGCACCATCCGCAAGGAAGAGGCGGAGGAGCAGGCCAAGGTCGCCGCCGCCCGCGCCGATCGCGCCGTATCGGGCGGCCGCCGCCGCACCGACGCCGACTTCCTGGAAGGACAGGGCGGGATTTATTGAGGATGGACCTGACCGGCGAATGGTGGGGAACATATTATTATCCCGATCACGCTGGGCCGGTTACGCCCTTTAACGCTCGAATTCAGGATAGTGGCGGTCATATCAGGGGCGTTATCATGGAATTGGACCAATTGGGCGGTGGGGCGGTGCTCAACGCAATCATCATTGGCTATCGCCACGATCTGCACGTCGACTTCATAAAGACCTACGATGCAGAGGCGCCGGAGGAGTATGGCAACCCAGTAGATTATGTAGGCAGCCTTTCGCCTGATGGGAGCAGCATTATCGGCGTATGGAGTTTGCTTGAATTTGATGGCCGCTTCGAAATGTATCGGGAAATCGGGGCGGCGGAAAAGATAGAAGAGACGATCAGCGCAACTGTCGATTTTTAGTGCCTCATTGAGGCTTTTTCGGACTTTCCCATACTCCCGTCATTCCCGCGAAGGCGGGTTGGCCGGAGTTACGCGCTTCCGGCCAACCCGCTTTTGCGGGAATGACGGAGTGGGAGATGACTAGCGAGAAATTACGCCGCGCGCTTTGCTACTTTCTGACCCAATTCCATATCCATCAGCAATTGCACCGATCGCAGCGCGCAGCAGAAGGTGCAGAGCAGGGCGTCGCTGCATGTGTGGACGAAGGGTGCGGTGCGGCGGCCTTGCAGCAGGTTGATGAGGCGATTTTCATCATCGGACAGGGCCTTGCCCCGGCCCAGCCGCAGCGGACGGCCCAGCAAGGTGACGGTCAGGTCCAGCAGGCTGTCGATCGCCGGCAATATCTGGCCGCAGCCATAATGGCCCAGTCGCGCATAGAGGCTGGTCAGCGTCGGACGGTGGTGCCGGCGCGCCTGGCCCCAGCAGCGCACGGCGTCGAGAAACAGGAACAGCGCCGAAGGGCTTTGGCGGGCGACGATGGAATGGGCGGTGTTAGGGATGGTCGTCATGGGATAGCCTTTTGATGAAGCCTGTCCCCCTTTTTGCCGCGCCGGCCGACCTGCGTTGGATCGGCTCTGCGCACACCCCTGTTAGCGGCCTGATATGTCCTGAAAATTTCGCATTTGCGCGCGGTTCGCAATAGGGCGGCACCGGCTTTTCGACGGACCGCATTACGCTTGCGACAAGGCAGGTGCTTGACGAACGGCCATTTCCTCAAGAAGGACGGCCGTTCGACAAATCGGGGCCGAACGCCTAGTGCATTGTTCGACCGCCGAGGCGTGAAAGTTGGAGAATCAGTCATGCGCGCCGAAGCGCAGCAATATATCGATCGTATCGACGCCGCGCTGGCCCTGCTGCGCCAATCGCTGGACTGGGACCGCGCCCTGCGCCGCCTGGACGAGCTGAATGCGCGCGTCGAAGACCCGACCCTGTGGGACAATGCCAAGCTGGCGCAGGAGGTGATGCGCGAGCGTACGCGCCTCGACAGTGCGATCGGCGCCACCCGCGCGATCGGGACGGACAAGACCGACACCGCCGAACTCATCGAAATGGCCGAGGCCGAGGGCGATGAGGATATGGTGAGCGAAGCCATCGCGTCCTTGAAGGCGCTGGCCGACCGCGCGGATGAGGACAAGATCAAGGCGCTGCTGTCCGGCGAGGCCGACGGCAGCGACACCTATCTGGAAATCCACGCGGGCGCAGGTGGCACCGAAAGCCAGGACTGGGCCGAAATCCTGTCGCGCATGTATCGCCGCTGGGCCGAACGACGCGGCTACAAGGTCGAACTGGTCGATTATCAGGCCGGCGAAACCGCCGGCATCAAGTCCGCGACCTTCCTGATCAAGGGCGAGAATGCCTATGGCTATGCCAAGACCGAAAGCGGCGTCCACCGCCTGGTCCGCATCAGCCCCTATGACAGCGCGGCGCGGCGCCACACCAGCTTCTCGTCGGTGTGGGTCTATCCGGTGATCGACGACAATATCGATATCGAGGTCAAGGAAAGCGACCTCAAGATCGATACCTATCGCGCATCGGGTGCAGGCGGGCAGCACGTCAACACCACCGACTCCGCCGTCCGCATCACCCACGTTCCTTCGGGCATCATCGTGGCGTCGCAGAATGACCGGTCGCAGCACAAGAACCGTGCGACCGCGATGAATATGTTGAAGGCGCGTTTGTACGAAGCCGAACTGCGCAAGCGGGAGGAAGCGGCGAACACCGATTATCAGGCCAAGACCGAAATCGGCTGGGGCCACCAGATCCGCTCGTACGTGCTCCAACCCTATCAGCTGGTGAAGGATCTGCGCACCGGCGTCACCTCGACCGCGCCCGACGATGTGCTGGACGGCGCGCTCGATCCCTTCATGGCCGCCGCTTTGTCGCAGAAGGTGACAGGCGAATCGGTCGATGTGGAGGATGTCGACTGATGAACCGGGCGGTTTTGGCGGGCGCATTTGTCCTGCTGGCCGTCCCGTTGGCTGCCTGCGATCGGATTGGCGGCGGCAAGGGGACGCAGCGGTCCGCCGCCGCCGAACCCTTCCCCCAGGCCGACCGGCCGGTCGCCCCGATCGTATCGACCCGCTGGTCGAGCGAGGAATCCCGCGACCGGGTGAATGAGGCGGAGGATATCATGGACCGGGCGGGCATCCGTCCGGGCATGACCGTCGCCGATATCGGCGCGGGCGAAGGCTATTATACGGTGCGCCTGGCCAGGCGGGTCGGCGCCAAGGGCCGCGTCCTGGCCGAAGATATCATGCCCGAAGTGATCGAGGCCTTGTCGCGCCGCATCACGCGCGAAAAATGGGACAATGTCAGCGTGAAGCTGGGCGCGCCGGAAGATCCGCGCCTGCCCGAAAACAGCTTCGACCGCATCCTGATGGTCCATATGTATCATGAGATTGCCGAGCCCTACGCCTTCCTCTGGCACCTCAGCCCCGCGCTCAAGAAGGATGGCGAGCTGATCGTGGTCGATGCAAACCGGCCGACCGACCAGCATGGCACGCCGCCGCGCCTGCTGGGCTGCGAACTGGCCGCCATGGGTTTTCGCATGGAGCAGGTGATCGCCAAGCCGACTGCTGGCGGTTATCTCGCGCGCTTCCGCCGCATCGCCGCGCGACCCGACCCTGCCAGCATCGTCCCCTGCGCGTTTCAAGGCTAGCTTGCCCATGCGGCATGCCCTGCTGTAGGGCAGGGGCATGCATTTCGACGATCAGCTTCAGCGCTATTTCGGCACCACCGACTTCGACACGCTGCCGGCCAGTACGGTCGAGGCCGGGATCGACCGGATGCGCGTGGATCTGGGGCTGGAGGAGGATCGCGGCCGGCGGTTTGCGCTCTGGTCGCTGTTGCACCTGCTGGGTGCGGCGCCCGATCTGGACGTCGCTTTCGAAGAGGAAGCGGACCGGGAGGCTGCGCGCAATTTCATGGACATGACGGACGAGGCTTGATCGCTGCTCATCGGTCGATGAGTTTTGATGAAGCCCGCTGCGCCCTCTTCCCTTCCGCCCCTCGACGGATAAGAGGCAAGGCCAATATTTCTGACCCAATATCTCCGGAGGATCGGATGGACTATCGCACGCTTGGCCGCACGGATATCAAGGTCAGCCTGATCTGCCTGGGCACCATGACCTGGGGATCGCAGAATAGCGAGGCGGAGGCGCATGAGCAACTCGACTATGCGGTCGGGCAGGGCGTCAACTTCATCGACACGGCCGAAGCCTATCCGGTCACGCCGGTCAGCGCCGATACGCAATTCCTGACCGAAACCTATATCGGCAATTGGATCGCGCAGCGCCGCAAGCGCGACGATATCGTGCTGGCGACCAAGGTGGCCGGGCCGACGCGCGACCCGATCCGCAAATTTCGCGGTGGCAACAACCGGCTGGACCGGTCCAACATCGTCGCGGCAGTGGAAGACAGCCTGACCCGGCTGAAGACCGACTATATCGACCTGTATCAGGTCCATTGGCCCGACCGGCCGGTGCCATCCTTTGGCCGGCGCGGCATCGCCGCGATCGAGGATACGGACGAAACCGTGTCGATCGAAGAAACGCTGAGCGCTCTGGCGGAATTGGTGCAGGCCGGCAAGATCCGGCATTTCGGCCTGTCCAACGAAACGCCCTGGGGTGTCAGCGAATATCTGCGCCTGTCGCGTGAGAAGGGGCTGCCGCGCCCGGCGTCGATCCAGAACGCCTACAACCTCCTCAACCGCACCTTCGAAATCGGCCTGTCCGAATTCGCCCTGCGCGAAGATGTCGGGCTGCTCGCTTATTCACCGCTCGCGGGCGGCAATCTGACCGGCAAATATCTGGGCGGCGTCATTCCGGCCGGATCGCGCCGTGACGTGTCCCGCCAGTTCGTGCGCTACGACCTGCCCAATCAGGCGGTGGCCAGCGCCCGCTATGTGGCGATCGCCCATGCCTTCGGACTGGACCCGGCGCAGCTGGCGCTGGCCTTCGTCAATGCCCAGCCCTTCGTCACGTCGAACATCATCGGCGCGACCAGTCTGGAGCAATTGCGCACGAACATCGCCAGCGTGGACGTCCATCTGACGCAGGAGCAAATCGCCGCGATTGAGGATATTCACCGCGTCATTCCCGATCCCTGCCCCTGAAGGCAGCATCGGTCAGGCGGCGCGGTGCGACCGGGAAGCCTGATCGGACATATCGGGAAGGGCAGGGGCATCCGCCATGGCGGCGATCCCCTGCCACCAGTGATCTACTGGCGGAACCAGGATCGACAGCGCGCCATGGCGAGGCCGGGCATGCCATGTGGTGCCGTCATTGTAGAAGCGCCAGAGCGGATCGCTGTTGACCGGGCGATGATGGAAGCGCGCCTGTGCGCCGCTTTGGCCGTTATCGACGGCGCGCAATTCGCTGGGAACCGCGCGGTAGCTGCCATCGGGATATCGCACATCAATCGCCATCGCATCCTCCATAGGCCCCCAACGCTTCACAAGCCTTTGAGTTCATTACGGCTTACGTCCCTATCGCAGGATTTTTGCGCAAAGGTTCGCACAGGCGATCGCGAAAGCGAATCAGTATAAATTTGACAACGCAATTGCGAATCTATCGCAATATCTGTAGGGCGCCTCCCCATGAACATAGCGGAAGGGGCGTTGGAATGAAGGTTAAGTGGATCGCGCTGGGCAGCGCAGCGGTCATGGCGCTGTGCCACACGGCGGCCTATGCGGCGGAAGACGCCATTCCCGCCGATGCGGATCAGGCGCAGGACAGCATCATCGTCACCGCCGCGACGACCGGTACCAAGACGGACACCGCGCTGGTCGAACTGCCCCAGCCGATCAAGGTGATCAGCGCCGAACAATATCTCTCTCAAGGTGCGATCAGCATCAGCGACACGGTGAAATATGCCGCCGGCGTGCTGGCCAATCCCTATGGCCGCGACACCCGCGTCGATGGCTTCAACGTGCGCGGTCTGGACGCGCTCCAGTTCCGCGACGGCATGCGCGACATCTTCAGCTACTATGCCAGCGTCGCGTCGGACCCGTACAACTTCTCGCGCGTGGAAATCGTGCGTGGCCCGGCATCGGTTCTGTTCGGTCAGGGGTCGATCGGTGGCCTCGTCAACCTGGTCAGCAAGACGCCCGAATTCCGCACAGGCGGTGAACTCAACCTCGTCTATGGCAGCTATGACCGCAAGGAAGCGATGGGCGACGTCAATGTCGCGCTGGCCGACAATCTGGCGGTGCGCTTCGTGGGGCGCGTCCGCGACGCCGACACCTATGTCGATCATGTGCCCGACGACCGCGTGATGTTCGCGCCCTCGATCCGCTGGCAGCCCACGCCCGACACGGACATCGTGCTGAATGGCGTCTATCAGGAAGACGATACCGGCTCGACCTCGCAATTTCTGCCGATCATCGGCACCTTCCGCCCCAACACCGTCGCGGGCGAGCAGCTTGATCGCTATACTTTCGTCGGCAAGGCCGGCTGGGACCATTATAATGGCCGGTCGTTGCAGGGCGGCGGTTCCATCACCCACCGCTTTTCCGACGCGGTCAAGATCAGCCTGAAGGCTCGCTATATCGACAGCGACCTTTCCTATAACACCCATTATGCCGACAGCTATTCCAACCCGCAGGATCCCTTCTCGGTCTATGGCACCGATGGCCGCACCATCGCCCTGACCGCCGACGCCAGCGATGCGCGCATGAACGTCTTTTCGACCGACAATAATGTGCAGTTCAATTTCAACACCGGCGCCAATATCGAGCATAAGCTGCTGGTCGGCATCGACTATAGCTGGAACAAGGTCGGCAAGCGCTATGATGGCGGCAACGAACTGGTCGATCTTTACGACATCGATTATGACTCGCTCAAGACTTACGACCCCACCGGTCCCTTCACCACGGAAAGCCAGAAGCAGCTGGGCGTCTATGTCCAGGATCAGATCCGCTTCTACGACCGCGTCTCGGTCGTGCTGGGTGCGCGCCGCGACCGCGTGACCGGATCGTCGGGTCAGAAGGATAATGCCACCACCTTCCGCGCCGGCATCATCGGCGAAATCGGCGCCGGCATCTCGCCCTTCTTCAGCTATACCGAAAGCTTCCTGCCGGTCGCGGGGCGCATCGAAAGCGGCAAGGACGCGCAAGGCAACACGATCTACGGAGATCCCTACAAGCCGCAGACCGGCACGCAATTCGAAGCGGGTGTGAAGTGGCAGCCGGGCGTCAACACGCTGGTCACGGCAACGGTGTTCAAGATCAAGGAGCGCAATCGCGTCCTCTATCTGGCCGCTGGCGGCACCACCCAGTCGGGCGAACTCAACACCAAGGGGTTCGAGATCGAGGCCAGCCATACCCTGCCCGGCAATTTCGAGCTGCTGGCCAATTATGGCTATTCGAAGCTGAAATCGGAATCCAATACCAACCTGGATTATATGCCGCGCCACACGGCGTCGATCTGGTCGACCAAGACGTTCGGCCTGCCCGGTGAGGCGCAGCTGCGTCTGGGCGGTGGCGTCGTCTATAGCGGCAAGAGCGTATCCACCAGCTCGATCTGGTCGATCGTCACGCCCTCACGCACCACGGTCGATGGGCTGGCGGAGATCAACTGGCAGAATTGGCGCTTTGCGCTCAATGCCACCAACCTGCTCAACAACAAATTCTATGCATCCTGCCTCGCGCGTGGCGATTGCTTCGTGGGCGCGCCGCGCAACGTGATGGGCACGGTTGGTTTCCGTTTCTGAAGATTATGACGGGAGAGTGAAGATGAAGACATTGTCCATGGCCCTGCTGGCGTTGGCCGGCCTGACCGCCACAGCGCAGGCGCATGAAGTGTGGGTGGAGCGCGACGGCACCGGCCCGGCGCGCATCTATCTGGGCGAACCGGCGGACGTTCTGCCCGAAGGCGGCGATCCCGAGTTCGAGAAGCTCAAGGCACCCAAGCTCGTGCCCGCGTCCAAGGCGGCGCAGACCCGCAAGGCCGGCTATATCGAGGTGGCCGCCCCCGCCGGCGACGTGCGCGTCATCGACGACAGCGTGTTCGCGCCCTGGGGTGAGGATGGCAAGAAGGAGGGCGTGATCTATTATGCCCGCGCCGGCCGCACCGAAGCCAAGGCGGGCCTGCCGCTGGAAATCGTGCCGACCGCCGCCAATGCCGACAGCTTCACGCTGGTACGCGACGGCAAGCCGGTGCCCGCCGCCAAGCTGACCGTCATTTCGCCTGACAAATGGACGAAGGAACTCGTCACCGACGCGCAGGGCCGGGTGACGTTGCCGATCAAGGCAAAGGGCCGCTTCATCGTCACGGCCTCGCAGGAGGAGAAGGGCGACCTGACCCTCGCCAACCAGAAGGTCGCGACCCTCTATCATATCGCGACGCTGACCTTCGTGAACGACTGACCATATACAGGGCCGGGGAGGGCGTTGGCTCTCCCCGCCTTCTTTGTGACAGGCCTGTCACGCGACTGACTTCGTGCCGTCAACCATCCCACATTGCACTGCAATATCGCGCAGCTAGGCCGCCCCCGACCAAGGGTCCAAAGGGGGATTATAAGTCCATGCGTATCACCACCGCTCTGCTGATGGCGTCGACCGCCGTCATCGCCATGCCAGCCTTCGCCCAGAATGTGGCGCCCGTCGATGCCGCCGCTGCCGATGCCGGCGCGGAAATCGTCGTTTTCGGCCGGGGCGAAACCCGCCAGGTGCAGGAAATCACCAGCAAGGACATCATCACGCTGACGCCCGGCACCAATGCGCTCAAGGCCATCGAAAAGCTGCCCAGCGTCAATTTCCAGTCGTCCGACCCGTTCGGCAATTATGAATGGTCGCAGCGCGTCACCATCCGCAGCTTCAGCCAGAACCAGCTCGGCTTCACCTTCGACGGCATTCCGCTGGGCGACATGAGCTATGGCAACCATAATGGCCTGCACATCACCCGCGCCATCAGCAGCGAAAATATCGGCAGCGTGCGCGTGTCGCAGGGCGCCGGCTCGCTCGGCACGCAGTCGACCGGCAACCTTGGCGGCACGATCGAAACCTTCTCCGCCGATCCCGCCGATTATCTGAGCGGTGGTTCATTGGGCGCGCAGGGCAACCTGACCTATGGCAGCGACGAAACCTGGCGCGCCTTCGGCCGGGTCGCCCTCGGCACGCGCGATGGCATTCGCGGCTTCCTCTCCTACGGCTATGGCGCGACCGACAAGTGGCGCGGTCAGGGCACGCAGGATCAGCATATGGGCAATGCCAAGGTCGTGATCCCCGTGGGCGAAGCGAAGATCGATGGCTGGCTCAGCTATTCGGATCGCCGCGAGCAGGATTATCAGGATATGTCGATGGGCATGATCCGTCGCCTGGGCTGGAAGTGGGATAACACCTATCCCGACTATAGCCGCGCGATCGACTATGCCGACCGGCTGAACGACGTCGACCGCGTCAGCAACAGTGGCGGCTCTCCCTTCCCCGATGGCCGCTACGACTATAGCGGCGCGCCGGTCGCCGGCGGTCAGGTCTATCCGGGCAATGTCACCAGCGCGGACGACGCCTATTATGACGCGGCGGGCCTGCGCAAGGATTGGCTGGGGTCGATCGGCCTGACCACGCCGCTGGGCGAAAACGCCAATTTCAAGATCAAGGGCTATTATCACAACAACAGCGGCATGGGCCTGTGGGCCACGCCCTATACGCCCAGCCCCAACGGCGTACCCATGTCGATCCGCACCACCGAATATGACATGGACCGCATCGGCGCGTTCGGCAGCGTCGATTACACGATCGGTATCCAGACGCTCAGCGTCGGCGCCTGGTACGAAAATAACAAATTCCATCAGGCCCGCCGCTTCTACGCCTTTGCCAGCCGCACCGATCCGGGCGTCAGCTTCCGCGACTATCCCAAGAACCCCTTCGCCACCCAGTGGGAGTTCGATTTCACTACCGATACGTTCCAGTACCATGTGCAGGACAAGATCGACCTGGGCACCGTGACGATCAACCTGGGGTGGAAGGGTTTCAACGTCACCAACAAGGCGGACGCGATCGTCGCTTCCACCTTCCCGGAAGGCAAGATCAAGGCGCAGGACTGGTTCCAGCCCCATGCCGGCTTCGCGGTGGAACTCAGCCCCGAAATGGAAGCCTTTGGCGGCTTCACGCAGGTGACGCGCGCCTTCGCGTCGGCCACCACGGCCGGTCCCTTCCAAACCAACCAGGCCGGCTTCGACCAGATCAAGGACGATCTGAAGCCGGAATCGTCGGACACCTATGAACTGGGCCTGCGCTATAACAGCCCCGTGTTCAACGGCGTGGTGGGCGCTTATTTCGTCAACTTCCGCAACCGGTTGAACGCGGTGCAGGTGGGCAGCCCGATCCAGGGTCTGGCGTCCGCGCTCCAGAATGTGGGCAAGGTCCGCACGATCGGCGTCGAGGCGGCCGGTACGGTCAATCTGGGTTCGGGCGTCAGCCTGTTCGGTTCCTACAGCTACACCGACGCCACCTATCGCGACGATGTGTTCAACAGCTCGAACGGCACGCTGGTCGCCGCGCTCAAGGGCAAGACGGTCGTGGACAGCCCCAAGCACATGCTGCGCGGCGAGCTGAATTATGATCAGGGTCCGCTCTTCGCCCGCATCGGCGGCAACTACATGTCGAAGCGCTTTTACAGCTATACCAACGACGTGTCGGTCCCCGGCCGCGTGATCGTGGATGCTTCGATCGGTTATCGCCTGACCGACAAGATCGAGGTGCAGCTGAACGCCAGCAATCTGTTCGACAAGAAATATGTCAGCACGATCGGTTCGGGCGGTTTCGGCAACAGCGGCGACGCGCAGACCCTGCTGATCGGCGCGCCGCAGCAATTCTTCGCGACGCTGAAGGCCGGTTTCTAAACTTCGTAACGACGGACGGTTCGGTCACAAATGCGTGACCGAACCGTCATCATTTTGACCGAGTGCGGTTATCCCGCTGCAACGCCAATGTAGGCGCCCTGTCACGCGCGGCCTGTAATCCGGCGGCATGATCGCGACACATCCCCGCCAGATCCGCATCCCCGCCGCCGACAAGGCGCGGCTGCGCCTTCTCTTCCTTGCCAAGCACGCCTGTGCCGACGGCCGGCCGGACGCGCAGGATGGCAATCACGCCATCTATCATCATGAAATGCGCACGACGCTGGAGGCGATCGGCCTCAACGTCGATGTCGCGAACAGCTATGACGCGCTCTATCAGCGGCCCGATACGGACTTCGTCGTCACCCTGCTCAACCGGGGCGGTTTCCAGAATAGCGAGATGCTGGCGCCGTTGCTGCTCAATCGGCGCGACATGCCTTATCTCGGCGCCAGCCCGATCGTGCGTGGCCTGTCCGACGACAAATATCTCAGCAAGATGATCGCGCGCGCGCGCGGCGTGCCGACCATGGCGGCGCAGCTTTTCCGTCGCGGCGGCCTGTTCGAGGCACCCGCGTTCGAGGCGGATCGGCTGGTGGTGAAGCCCAACGCTTCCTCCGCCTCCTGGGGCGTGAATATGGTCGATACATGGGCGCAGGCGCGCGATCATGCCGACAGCCTGTTCGCGCTGGGCCATGATGTGCTGGTGGAACAATGGGCGCCGCTGCTGGACGTCGCGGTGCCGGTGGTCGGCGGCAGCGGTGGCCAGCCCTGGATCCTGCCGCCGATGATGTATGTGCCGGCCGACCCGCATCGCGAGCGCAGCTATGAGGAGAAGCGCGGGCTGATCGACGCGGGCGACGATCCGCTGATCCTGGTCGAGGATGCCGACCTGCGCAGCCGGCTGGAGGCGATGACCGCCGCGCTGCTGCCCGAACTCTGGCCGTTCGACTATGGCCGGTTCGAATTCCGCTATGATCCGGCGAGCGGGCAATTGCTGTTCATGGAAGTGAACCTGTCCTGCAATCTCTGGTCGAAGAAGACGATCTCGCGCTCCGCCGCCTCGATCGGCGTCGATCATGCCGCTTTGGTCGAAACCATCGTCGGGCATAGCCTGGCGCGGCAGGGCCTGCTGGACGAAGCGATCGTGCAGGTGGCGGCATGAGTGGCCGGACAACGGCGATCCTGCTCGCCGGCCGCCGCGACGGCGCGACCGATCCGCTCGCGCTGACCCATGGCGTCAGCCACAAATGTCTGGTGCCGGTCGCCGGCCAGCCGATGCTGCTGCATGTCATCGACGCGCTGGTCGCCAATCGCCGGATCGGCACGGTCCGCGTGGTGATCGAAGATCCCAATTTGCTGGCGACCATCCCGGCGCTGCGCGGGCTGCTCCATAATGGCCGGCTGGTCGGCGTGGCGGCACAGCCCAATCTGGTGGACAGCGTGCTGGCCGGCGCGGAGGGGGCTGCCTTCCCGCTGCTCATCACCACCGCCGACAATGTGATGCTGACGCCGGACGCGATCGACGAGATGCTGGATGGCTGCGCCACACAGGGTGCGGACGCGGCCGTTGCCTTCACGCGCCGCGCGTCGGTGCTGGCCGCCCATCCGGAGGGGCAGCGCAAATTCTACACCTTCGCCGACGATGGCTATTCCAACTGCAACACCTATTGGCTGCGCGATCGCAAAGCGTTGAAGGCCGCCGAAACCTTCCGTTCGGGCGGGCAGTTCGTCAAGCATCCCGGCCGCATCATCGGTGCCTTTGGCCTCATCAACCTCATCCGCTTCCGCTTTGGCATCGGCACGCTGGATCAGGCCTTCGCCCGCTTCTCGCGCCGCTTCCGCATGACCATCAGCCCGGTCATCCTGACCGACGGCGCGGTGGCGATCGATGTCGACAATGGACGGTCGCATGGCGTCGCCACGACCCTGCTCGACCAGCGCATGTCCATGGCGCAGGCGGCGGAGTAACGTCCCTTGCTGACCGTGCGTGCGCTGCCGCTGCGGGACCGGGGCGGCAATGCCCTGCTGCGGGTCTATCATGACGGGCTGGTCCGGCATTGGACCCCTGCGCAGCATCTGGCCGGTCATATGCTCGCCGTGTTGGGGCGGGGTGGCTGGACCCCGGCCGAGCGGCTGTATCTGGGCGACGCGGTGCGCGGGCAGGGCCTGAGCATGCGCGATCGCAAGGGGCTGCACCGGTTGCTCAACCCCGCCGCCTTTCCGCTCGCCACCAATCCGCTCAAGAACAAGCAATTGTTCGCGCGGGCCGCATCGGGGCTGCCGTTGCCGGACGCCTGCGATCCCGATCGGCAGGATCTGGACGCATGGCTCACAGGGCAGGATGATATCATCGCCAAGCCGAGCTACCGGTCGAAAGGGCAGGGGGTCGAGCGTTTCGTGCGCGAAGGCACTGGCTGGCGCGGTGGCGATCAGGGGATGGACGCTGGCCAGCTTGCGGCCCATCTGCGCCGCGTCTGGCGGCAGGGCGGGGTGATCCAGCAACGCCTGCCCACGCATGGCGCGTTGGCGGACCTGTCGCCGGGCGCGCTGCCGACATTGCGCATCGTCACCTGCCTGAATGAACAGGGCGAACCGGAGATTTGCGACACGGCGCTGCGCCTGTCGGCCGGCGGTCCGCGCCCTGTGGATAATTTCAACGCCGGCAATCTGGTGCTGGCGGTCGATGGCGCGGGTCGTTGCGGTCCGGCCTGGCGCAGCGGCGGCAAGCGGCCGCCCTCCCGCCACACCAGCCACCCTGTGACCGGCGGGGCGATCGAGGGCGCGTTGCTGCCCGATCATGCCGCCGCGCAGGCGCTGGCGATCCGGGCGCATGACCGGTTCCGCGAGGGCTTCACCCTCATCGGCTGGGATATCGGCCTGACCGCGCAGGGACCGGTGCTGATCGAGGGTAATTGGAATCCCGGCACCGACATCGTCCAGCTGGTGAACGGCCGGGGGCTGGCGGACAGCCGGCTCGGCGTCCTTTACGGCCATGCATTGTCCCGCCTGCCGGCGGCGGACTGGCGCGCGGCGCGGGTGGTGCAGCGGGACCGGCGATGAAGATCGCCCTCTATGTCCATGCGCTGGCGGCCACCGGGGTCGTCCGCAACGTCCGCCTGCTCGCTGCCGATTTCCGGGCGCGGGGGCATGATGTGGCGCTGCTGACCGCGCTGCCGGGGGGCAAGGGCGTGGACGGCGTGCCGCACCATGCGCTGCTGCCCGACACGGGCGGATCGCGCCTGCTCCAGAAATGGCGCGCCATGCCCCGGCTCCACGCTCATCTGCGCGCGCACCGTCCGGACCTGCTGATGTCCGCCGGCAATCATGGCCATCTGACCGCATTGCTGGGCAGCCGGGCGGTGCCGGGCCTGCGCCGCCTCTATCGCATCAGCAACGACCTGCGCCGCGCCGCGCCGGGCACACCCAAAAGCGCGATCCGTTCGATCGGTCGATCGCTGGTCGCCCGGTTGCTGGCGGCGGATGCGGATCATCTTGTGCTGGTGTCGCCCACATTGGCCAGCGACACGCCCGCTTTCGGTCGCGCACTGGCCCGGGGTCGCGCCACCATCATCGAAAATGCGATCGACCCCGCCATCGCCCGCGCGCGCGCCGTCGGGCCATCGCCCCATGGCTGTTTCGACGATGGCGTGCCGGTGATATTGGCGATCGGCCGGCTCGCGCCGCAGAAGAATTTCGGCACGCTGCTTACCGCCTTCGCCCGGTTGCGGGAGGGCGGAACCACGGCCCGCCTCGTCATATTGGGCGAGAGCCGCGACGATGCGCAGCGCCTGTTGCGAAACCAAGCGGACGCGCTCGGCATCGGCGCGGACCTGCTGTTGCCGGGCACGGTCGACAATGTCTTCCCCTGGATCGCCCGCGCCGCCGCGTTCATCCTGCCCAGCTGGTGGGAGGGATCGGCCAATGTCCTGCTGGAGGCGATGGCGCTTAACATACCCGTCGTCGCTTCGTGCAGCGCCGGCAATGCGGCGTCCGTGTTGGCCGAGGGACGTCACGGCCTGCTCGTCGATCCGGCCGATCCGGCCGCCATGGCGCGGGCATTACAGCATCAGATCGACCCGGCCACCGCGCTGCATCCCGGCGACCGGATCGCGGCCTATGGCCTCGACACGATGTTCGATCGATGGGCCGCTTTGCTGGATGGCATCGACCCGCATTGCCCCCGCGCGTCGGACAGGCTAATTCCTGTCCTCACGCATGAGCAACGATAGCCCGATCCTCCACCCCATCACCCATGACCGCTTCCTGGCCGATGTGCAGGCACTGGCCCGCGCGATCGAGGCCGGCGAATGGGCGCCCGACATGCTGGTGGGCGTGGGGCGCGGCGGGCTGGTGCCGGCGGTCTATCTGTCGCACCGTTTGAACCGACCGATGCTGTCGATCGACTATAGCAGTGCATCGGAGGACGCAGCGCTGGCCGATGTGGCGGCACGCAGCGCGGCGGGCACGCGACTGCTGATCGTGGACGATATCAACGACAGTGGCGGCACGATCGCGGCCTTGCGTCGCCTGCTCAGCGACAAGGGCGGCGATGCCCGGCATCTGCGTTTCGCCGTCCTGCTCGACAACAGCCGTTCGGGCGAGCGTGTCGATTATCGGGCGGACAGCATCGACCGCGATACCGACAAACGCTGGTTCGTCTTCCCCTGGGAAGCGCTCGCCACGCAGCAGGCGATCGTGGATGAAGCCTTGTCGGTGCCCGATCGCCTAGCCTGATCCGCCGCGCCTTTCGCGATCGGCACTGCACAGCAGGACATGACAGGGGCCGCCCGGCTGGTGTAGCGCGGCACCGGCCGGGCGAGCAGATCGGGATGATAGGCAGGCACTGGACGGGGGCGAGGCGGCCGCGATCGAGGATGTGCGGGAGGTCGCCGGAGAAGGCGTATTTGCGCGCCATGGGCATGAAGATGTGGCGCTCGCCAGGCCGCGCGGCCTTATCAACCTGTTCGGCCTCGCTAGCGCATATCGGCGTGGTGAGCATGCGACTTTGCTTAGCTTCGCCGACGCGCTACGGCCCGATGCG
Organism: Sphingobium limneticum; assembly: GCF_008710155.1. Taxonomy (GTDB): domain Bacteria; phylum Pseudomonadota; class Alphaproteobacteria; order Sphingomonadales; family Sphingomonadaceae; genus Sphingobium; species Sphingobium limneticum. The sequence continues at coordinate 429,034 of NZ_VYPZ01000002.1, read as the reverse complement.
GTCGACCTGGTTGATGATTTGAAGCAGGATGGCCTGGCGATCCTGATTGCCAGCGGAGACAGACCCGAAGCGCTGGAAGATATCGCGCGCGCGACCGGCACGACCGCGATCGGCCATCTGCGCCCCACCGACAAGCTGGCGCTGATCGAGCGACTGAAATGACGGGGTCAAAAGATCTTGATGGTCGGGGATGAAGACTGATCGGGAACTCGCGCGCTCGCCTCCTGTTGTCTCCTGTTGAAGGAGATATGGGATGCACAAGGAACGGGAAGATGGCGACATAGTCACCCATGTGTCGGAAACGGAAGCGCGTAGCGGATCGCGCACGCGGGTGACGCGCAACATATTGGTGGTCAGCCTGGTCTTGGTGATCGCTTTGCTGGCCATCACCATGGGCTTCGGCTTCTTCGAGACGGGCCAGTCCGGCGCCGATCAGGTCAATGGCGATAATGTGACGCAGGCCACCAATTAGGGTTTCGGGTCGGATGCCAGCGCGCGGACGCTTCTGGCCAGTGTCAGCGGGTTGAAGGGCTTCAATATCACCCCCTTTGCACCGGCCTCATGATAGCTTTTTACGTCGGCTTCGCGCGCGCGGGCGGTGACGAAGACGAAGGGCTTGTCGGCAAAACCGGACAGGTCGCGCAATTCGATCATCAATGTCGGACCGTCCATATACGGCATCATCACGTCCAGCATGACGAGATCGGGCCGCCATTCGTCATTCTTCGCCGCGGCGATCGCTTCGGCCCCGTCGGCGCAGAGGCGCAATTCTATACCGGGGTCGAGGGCCAGCGATAATTTGACGATATGGCGGATATCCTTGTCGTCATCGACATAGAGGATGCGCAATCTATACGCTTCGCTCATGTCCCGTCATCTCCCCCTCCCTTCGCGTGGCGGGTCGCGACCACGCGGCGCACCGTCGCCTTGAGATCGGGCAGCGAGGTGCGCGACTTGACCAATATGGCATCGATCTGCCCCGCAATTTCCATGTCGATGTCATGCGCGGAATAGATGATGGTCGGGATGGCGACGCCTTGCTCGTCGATCAGGTCGGGCAACAGGTCTAGGCCCAGCCCCTTTTCCAGATGCACGTCCAATATCGCCAGATGCGGCGTTTCGACGCGCAGAAGCGCGCGCGCTTCCGCCAGGGTCGTGGCTTTGAGGATATAGGCGATGCCCTTGAGCGCGGACGCGGTGATTTCCAGCGTATCCTGATCATCGTCCAGATGCAGCACGGTCGGCCGGTCGATGCCCGAATGGCGGAAGGACGCGGCGATCGCCGTCTTCAGGCGGCTGGGGTCGATCGGCTTGTCGATCCAGTCGATCAGGTCGAGCGAAAGCGGCGCGCCATCGTCCCCGACCGGTGCCGACACCATCAGGATCGACAAGGATTTCGGCCCTTCGATACGGCGCATTTCGCGCGCGAACTGGAACGCGTCGGCATCGTCGAGCGCCATGTCGAGCAGCAGGAGATTATAGCCGTTGGCGGCAATAGCCTCCCGCGCGGCGCGGGCGCTGGTCACGACACGGCAGATATAGCCTTCCTCCGACAGTTGCGATTGCAGCTGGCGGGCGATGGCGGGATTGCTTTCGCAGATGAGGATGCTGACATGCCCGTCCCGGTCGGCCAGACGGTCGCGGGTTATGGACAAGGGCAGCATGATGGGGAGGGAAAAGGCGAAGCGGGTGCCGCCGCCGGAGCGATCCTCGAACCATAAATCGCCCCCATGCTGGCTGACGATTTCGCGCGCGATCGCAAGGCCGAGGCCGGTGCCCGGTGCCGCCTCGTCATTGGCGGCACGTTCGAACCGGCCAAAGATGCGTGAGCGGAACTCCTGCGGGATACCCGGCCCCTGGTCGTCGACATAAACGGTCGCGCGGCGACCATCTGCGCTGCGCCGCAGGCCTACGGAGACCCGGCTCCCTTCCGGCGCAGCCTTGACGGCGTTCGACATGAGATTGGTGAGAACCTGAAGCAGTCGCTCCTCGTCGGCCTGAATCATCAGATGTTCGTCCGGCAGCGTGCAGTCGAGCACGGCGCCCGCAGCGCGAAGCAGGCTGCTATTATCCTCACAGGCACGCTGGATGACATGATAGAGATCGGTCGGTGCCAGCGTCATCCGCAATTTGCCCGAATCGATCCGGTCGATGTCGAGCATGTCGTTGATCAGGCGGATCAGGCGTTGCGCATTATTTTCGGCGATGGCGACCAGACTGGCCGGTTCTTCTTCCAGCCGATTGCCGACATCCAGCCGCAACAGCGCCAAAGCGCCGACGATCGACGTGAGCGGCGTGCGCAGTTCGTGGCTGACGGTGGAAATCAGATCGTCCTTCAGCCGCTCGATCCGCTTGCGCTGGACGATGTCGCGCAGCGACATGACGATATGATCGCCATCGGGCAGTGGCATGACACCGAGCGCGATATCGACGGGCAGCAGTCGGCCGCTCTGGTGCCGCACCTGCCGGTCCGTCCAATAGGGCATTTTGAGTTCGCCATCGACCAGGCCGATACGGTCGAGGAAGCTGCCGACTCCGGGCGCTATGTCGGACATCACGTCGAAATCGCGCCGTGCCAGGTCGGCCGGTTCATAACCCAGCATCTTCGACGCGGCCTTGTTGATGGTTTCGATCGTGCCGCTGGGATTGATGATGATGATCGGGTCGATCGTGCTGTCGAGAATCGTTTCGTTACGCTGTGCGGCGGCATATCCCCGCAATTCGATCTGATATTGGGACAGGCGCTGACGCCACAGGCCCAGCAGGGCGATCGCCAGCGACAGGCTGCTGATCGCGACCAATATCCACATCACGCGCTGGAGCGTGTCGGTGCGATTGCGATAGGCGGCGGCACGGGTGTCGCCCATCCGTTGCTCGTCCCGGATCACCATGTCCAGTTGATGCTGAAGCCGCGCCATCAGCCTTTTGCCTGCGCCGTTGGTGACGCGTTTGCGCGCGACTTCCGGTCCCTGCGTGGAGTAGAGGCGCAGCACTTCGTCCATTTCGGCGATCTTGGCGCGCGCCAGCTTATGCAGGCCGGTAAAGCCTGCGCGCTGCTCCGGGACGTCGCGGTAAAGCCGGTCGGCCCTGGCAAAGGCCTGTTCGATACCGGTGTGCCATTCGCCGTAACGGGCGGTGAATTCCGGATCTTGGGTGATGACATAGCCGCGCTGGCTGGATTCGGCGGCGCGCAGTTGCGACAATATGTCGATCAAGAGCACGCGTCGCTCGAAACTCTTGTCCGTTTCGTCGCGCAGGCCGTTCCAGCGACCATATTCGCCGCCCAGCCAGAAGAGGAGCGCGGCAAGGCCCAGGGGCACGAACAGCGCAAGCAGCAGGAAGGGCAGGCCGCGTGGTGGACGAGGCGCGTCGCCGTTCATGCCGGGCGCGGAGCCGTGACGTCGCCCAGCAGAGGTTGCACGGCCAGCAGGGCCTGCGCCCGATTGCCGACGTCCAGCTTTCGGAAGATGGCGGTCAGATGCGCCTTCACCGTAGCTTCGGACACGTCGAGATCGGCGGCGATCTGCTTGTTCAGCCGGCCGTCCGACAACGCGATCAGCACGCGCAACTGCGCACCGGACAGGCTGGCGATCCGATCGCGCAGAGTGTTGCCTTCGCTGGCCGGCTGGGCCTGCGGGAAGCAGGTCTGCCCTTCCGCCAGGCGCCTGATGTCGCGGGCCAGGTCGTCGAAGGGGCGGGTCTTGTGCAGGAAGCCGGCGGCGCCCAGCGCACGGGCGCTTTCGACCAGCGTCGCGCTTTCATTGGCGGAAATGAGTGCGATTGGAATCCGCCCCGCCTGATGCTGCAATTGCAGGAAGCCGGAAAAGCCGCGTGCGTCGGGCAGCACGAAGTCCAGCAGGATCAGGCGATATTTGCCGTGGCGCGACAGGGCGTCGAGCGCTTCGCCGATCGTGCCGGCGGTATCCACGGTGACACCGGGCATCGCCGCGCGCGCGGCAAGGCCCAGACCTTCGCGAATCAGGGGGTGATCGTCCGCAATCAATACGCGGCCGCCGGCTATGGTTTCTGCAATCCTCCAGCCTTATTGTTATTCATCCCGAAACGGAATGTGTTTAGTGATGCAGTAATTGGAGTGTGAGGGTAATGCGTCTATGTATCAATCGTAAAATACATTGGCGGTCATCTTTATCCTTAACGGATCATGATCGGGCCTTAGTGATGCGGGACTTGCAGAGATCATGTGCGAGGGTGAATATTCCACAGCGCTAGACGGCCTGACGCGCATGGCGGCGCTGTTCGGGCGGGATGCGCTGATGCCGATCATTGCGGGTTTGCGCACCGAATTGCAGCAGGCGATCGATCGGCCCGATGCGGCCGATGCGCACAGGATCGCCGGGCTGGCGGGGACTTTGGGCTTTGCTTGGGTCAGCGCCAGTTGGCAGGCGGTGGATCAGGGCGGCGACGATCGGGCTGCTGCGTTGCGCGACAGTCGGATGGCGCTGATCGCGCTCGAGCGCTGGCTGCGGCAGGGGGCGTAGCGGTCAGACCAGGTCGGGCGCATCCAGCATCCCGGCCAGGGCGATGCTGCTGACCGGCTGGACGAAGCGGAAACCGCAGCTATCCTCCCGCACCCAGCAGATTTCGCCAGCCACCCCCTGACGATCACCCAATGTGAGGTCGAGTATGCCGGGCTTTCCGCGCTCGGTCGGAACAGGCAGGGTCAGCCGCGCCCCGCCGACGGAGATATTTTCGATCTGCGTCGGGATCGGCATGTCTCCCATCAGCAGCACAGCCTGTCGGCGGAACGCGAAGCGGGGCTGGCGCGCGACCCGCCCTTGCTTGTTGCTGCGCGCGGCGAAGATGTCTGCCGGATTGCAGCGCAGGTCGAACATCAGTCCGGCCTCATGCCCGGACATCCAGCAGATGCGGGCGAGCCGGGGGTCCAGCCCGCGCATCTCGATCAGCACGCGCGTGCCGGGCGCGGGAGGAAAGGGCATCTGGATGCGCATGCCGCCATCGGACAGGTCGCGAACCATGCAGGGCAGGCTGCGCCCTGCAAAGCTGATCTTGCCGATGGTGAAGACGGTGGCCGCCCGCCAATCCTGTCGCCGCTCCATGGGATTGAACGGCAGGTCGTCGGTCAGTTCCGGCAGCATCGTCAGGATCGGCGTCGGCGATGCCGGTTCCAGTCCGTGGGGCATGGTTACTCCTGTTCAGCGCAGCTTGACGCGAAAGCGGACCGTGAAGGAACCGCCCGCCTTGAAATTGGTCACGGGTTTGACGCGGATGGCGCGGACATTGGCGTCATAGCCGTCCGCGTCGGGCACCGGGATGTAGGTCCAGCTGGTGCCGTTGGAAAATTCGATCCCGTCGGACGCGCTGGCCAGGTTGGTGAATGTGTAGGTCAGGCCGCTGTCGCCGACGCCCAGAACGATCGCGCCATTGGTGAAGATCACCGGCCCGCTGCCGCCGACGCCCAGATCGCTGACGCGCAGGATGACGTTGGCGGGCAACTGATCCTCGAACGCGATGCCGCGCACCGTCTTGCCGGCATTGGCGAGGGGGTTGGCGAGCGTGGCCGTATAATCCAGCACCGCGCCGGGAATGGCACGCGGGATCAGATTCCCCATCGGATCGGACACCATGGCCACCGATTTGGTGGCGGTGATCGGATCGGCCAGCGCCGCGGTGGGCAGCATGGCCAGCAGGGAAAGGATAAGGGTTGATTTGCGCATCAGCGACCCTTTCCAAGCAGGCCGGCAACGGTGCCGCGATCGAACTTCATGCGCATCGTGACATAGGGACCGCGACGGGTATAGCGATCATCCTCGAAATCGCGGTCGCGATAGCCGGCGATATTATAGCCTGCGCTGATCCATACGTTCGGTGCGGGCGAGACGCCGGCCGACGGTCCGCCGCTGAAGGCGAAGGCGCCCCGGTTCCAGGCATGTTGCACCGACCCCTGCACGCCGACGTCGAACCGCTTGCCCAGGTCCATGCGCAGGTCGAAACCGGTCACGTCGATATAGCCGGCATAATCGTCCGCACCATAGCTGCCGCGTACCCATTTGGCGCCATAATAGACGGTCGCCTCGACCGCGTGGCGGGCGCCTTCCGGCCCGGTGCGATAGTTGACGGCCAGGTTGTTGATCAGGCGCAGCGTGCGCTGGCCAACGCCATTGCCCGCCGGCACGCCCAGCACATTGCCGCCGGTGATGCCCGAATCCGCGCTTTCCTTGCGTAGTTCGAAACGTTCCAGCAGCGACCAATGGCTATCGAGCGGGCGCCAGGCGAGCGCGACCGAGCTGGTCAGGCTCTTCGCTTGCGCGCCGGTGGCCTGGCCCAGCGTGGAATAGCGGACGGTGCCGGCCAGCGTCTTGCCCTCGCCCAGCGCACGCACGACGTTGGTGGTGATGTTGAAGCGGCTGTTCTGGTCGGACTTGCGATATTCGACCCGGCCGTTCCAGGACCAGAGGTCCGCACGATAATTGGCGCCCAGCGTTACAGCCTTATAGTCACCGTCATTGCCGTAAAGGCTGCCCAGCGCGCCACCGACGCTGCCGGAACCGCTGGTCTGGAATGGCTGAACCACGCCGCCGGCGGGGATCTTGCCGCGCACCGTGGTGCTGGCGTCGAAGGTCGCGTCGATGGTCCAGCGCTCGCTGATCGGCAGCGACTGGATCAGGCCGTAATTGGCGAACAGGCGGCCGCCATTTTCGCCCGACGTCTGGTTGTTGATGGCGGTCGTGACCTTGGCGCCCTTCCACGGCTGAACGTCGAAACCGATCTGCGCGGTGTGGGCGGTAAAATCGGCACCCTGCGCGATTTCATAGCCGCCGATCAGGCGGATGCCGGGCTTCACGCGCCAGGCGGCGATCAGCTGCTGGCGGGCGGGGAAGTCGACGCTGTCCTTGTCGCCGCCGGGCGCGAACTGGGTCTGGGCGGTCAGGGTCAGCTTGCCCCCCAGCATCGCCTGCGTCCCGCCCAGCGTCAGCAGGCGGCTGTCGCGGTCCTTGCCGTCGATGCCGCGATCCATCGCGAACTGAGTGCCGGCGAACAGCGTGCCACGCTCGCGGCGATATTCGATGCGCGCTTCACCCGCGACGCGGCTGCCTGCGCCGATCAACTGGTCCTGATACCAGGCAGAAGCGGTGGCGGCCCATTTGTCGGCGATCTGCACCCGGCCGTCGAAACCGACGCGGCGCGTACCGGCCTCTACCAGATTCTGCTGGCCCAAACCGAATGCATCGTCCTGCTGGCGGGCATAGGCCAATATGTCGGCGCCCTTGCTGTGATGTTCGACCTCCGCCAGATAGGCGCGGCCGTCGGACAGGCCATCGCGGCTGCCGGCGGCGACTTCTGCGCGCAGCTGGGTCGTGTCGGTGAGGCGTGCGCTCAGGTCCGCGCCCAGCAGCAGGCCGTTGCCATGGCTGTTGTCCTTGATCGCCGACACGCCGACTTCGGCCTTGCCCTTGGCGAATTTGATCGCGGCACGGCCGCCGGCGGTCAGCTTCTTGCCCTTGCCGTAGGTTTCATAGTCGACGACGATGAAGACCGGGTTGTTGGCGGCATCGCGGCCCAGCACCGGTTCGCGGAAGCGGATCGTGCCGATGGTCGCGTCGATATCATAGTCGATATGGCGGGTCAGCGGCGTCGAGGACAGGATGCGCTCGGGGCGCAGGCGGTCGCGCACCTCGATGCTCAGCTTGTCGCTGTTCGGCACGATGTCGCGACCCGACAGGCGATAGGGGCCGGTCAGGCCATTGCCCTGGATTTCGTCGCGGGCATGCAGGTCGTCGCTGTTGGCGGCAAAGGCGGTGAAGCTGAGGCGATCATTGGCAAAATCGGCCTTCATCCCGTTCAGCGTGCGGCTGTAGCGGGTCAGCTGCGTCTGGGTCATGCCGGTTTCGAAATCGCCGAACAGGGCGCTGAAATCCTGCCGCTCCAGCCGCAGATAGAGTTTGCGGGCAGTGGGCGCATCCTGGCCCTGACGGGTGGCATCGCCATAGACGGTGTAATAGCGGTCCGGGTCGATCTGGCCCAGCAGCCCGCGCGACCGGTCATATTGGCGGTCGCTGTCATAGGCGATCGTCATCAGCCAGCTGCCCTTGATCCGGCCCTTGGCATAGAGCGCCAGCTGGCCGTCGGTGATCAGGCTGTTGCGGCTGGAGGCAGGCAGGCGCGCGGACCGCTTGCGCAGCGTATCATAGCCGATCGTGCCCGATCCGAAGCCCACCACGGTCCAGTCGCGCGCGACGGCGGTCAGGCGGCTGCGCAGTTCGATCACGCGCTGCTGCCGGTCGTCGGTCAGGGTCACGGTGGCGCGCAGCGCGCCGGCCTGGGTCGTGGGTTGCAGCGCCATATAGGCGATGCCTTCGTCGCCGATCACCAGCGCGGTGCCGCTGTTGCGGCCGATCCGGTCGCCGGGGCGGGCGCCCGCGACGGTGGCATCGACCGCGATGCTGTAGGGCTGATCGATGGTGACGGGCACGGTGGTGCCGTCGCGCACCGGGCGGCCGGTCCGATCGGTCAGGCGGAAGGCCAGGATCGGGCTGGTCAGGCCGTCGGCGGCCAGCTTGCCGGCTTCGGGAACCAGCACCGCATTGGCGGCCGGGCCGGAATAATGGACCGTGCCGTGCAGCGTCTGCGCGACGGTCCCGTTTTCGTTCATCACCGTGGCTTCCAGCGCATTGTCGCCGGGTTCCAGGCCGATGCCCGACCATTTGGCGATGGCGATGTCGCCATCCGTATCGGTCGTGTCATAGGCCAGCGCATCGACCAATGTGCCGTTCAGGCGCAGCGCGACCTTCTGCCCGGCATGATGCTGGACGACGACGCGGGTGGATGGCGAGCGGGGGTTGTAACCCTGGGCCGGGAACAGCAGGGCGATGCCGGCATCCTGCCCGGTCAACCATTCGCGGTTGCCGGCAGCTTCGCCAGCATCAGGCGCGACCGGCAGGGCGTCTGCCGTGCTGGCGGCGGCGATGCCGGTCAGGCGCAGCTGGAAATCCACGCGCTTCAGCAGGCCGCCATCGCTTTCGACGAAGCGGGAGATGGCGCTGCCGGCCTGGCGGGTGTCGGCGTCGCACAGCGACGGCGCATGGCTGGCGGGCAGGCTGGCGCTGTCGAGTTGCACGACGTGGCGGCCGTTGCGCACGCCCTCGAAATGATAGAGGCCATCCTTGTCGGTGACGACATAGCTGCCATCTTCCATCAGGATACGGATGCCGGGCACGCCCTTGCGGCCGCTGGCGGGGCTGTTGCAGTCGCCTTCGGTCACGCGGCCGACGATGGTGAAGCCGTCGGTGAAGAGCAGCGCGCCGATCCGCACGGAAGCGGCGGCCTCGTTACTGGTCGAGCCGGCCGAACCGGAGGCGAGCACGCGGTTGAGCGCTTCGCCACGCGGCGCACCGGGGGCGACGGACACGACATAGCGCACCTCCGCCGTCTTGCCGGCGGGCAAGGTGGGCACGCTGAAGTCCAGCGTGCGGCCATCGGTTGCGACCACAGGTTCTTCCGCACCGCGCGACGATCCGCGCTCGTAGCGCAGGCCGGGCGGCAGAATGTCGGTCAGGTGGATGCCGCTGGCGTCATTGTCCGAACGATTGTCGACCCGGACCAGATATTGGATGAAATCGCCGGGAGACGCCTCGCGCACCGAAGCCGTCTTGGTCAGCAGCAAATGGGTGTCGCCGATCCGGTCGAGCGGGATGTCGGCAAAGAAAGGTTCGGGATCCGACAGCACGAAAATGCCGGCGAAAGAGGCTTCGTTGAGGATGAAAGGCTGATTGAACGGCCCGCGCAGAGCCTCCAGATCCGCCCGGCTGCGGGTCGATGGAGCGACATAATGGCTCGGCGGCGTGACGCGCAGATGATAGCGGCCCGGCGCGGTCAGCGGAAAGCGATAATTGCCCTGCGGAAATTTGTAGAGGCGGCCACTGGCGTCGGTGACGCTGCCACCGCTGACGACGGTGGAGGGATAGGCGCTGGTACCATCGTCGCCAAACACCTTGGCTGGCTGGTCATTTTCATCCAGCAGCGTCACGGTCGCGCCATCGACCAGCGCGCCGGTTTGCGAATCGAACACATAGCCGGTCGGGTCGATCAGCAGCGAGAAGTTGGACCCGTAGCTATACTCGTCCTCGTCGAAGCTGACGAAGACATGCGCATTGCGCTGCAAGGTGGGATCGCACGGGTCGATGCTGGGATCGACCCCGGTTTCGGGCAGGCCGCCTGCGAATACGCCCGTGTCCGGGCCGGTTTCGAGCAGGGGCATGCGATAGGACAGAAATTGGCTGCCGGCGTTGATCCAGGCCGTTTCCCGGACACCGGGGTCGCGATTGCCCCCAGGATTGTCGAGAACGATGATGAAGGCACTGGCCGGATTGACACGCTCCGCCACCGGAGCGCGCGCAAGATCGGCGGCATCGACGGGTGCGGGGGTGAAAGCGATATTGGGACTGGTCTGGCATGTGGCGCCAGACATGTCGTAACCGATCGGGAGCAGGCGAAAGCTCAACCGGGTCGGGCGCTTGGCGCGGCCTTCGACATCAAAGGTTACGGTATTGGAATCGACGCTGACCGGACCGGTCGGTTCCTGCCAGGTCAGCGTCGCTGTATTGGTGACACGCGTCTGCCCCTGCGCCGTGACCGGGATCACGGCGGCAAGGCCCATAAGGGCAGCTGTCAGGCTGGCAAAGGCGCGGATTTTAGGCATAGGTTTCCTTTCGGCGCGCGCGGGTTAAGGCGCACGACGTGGTTTTTTCCTTTGCTGTGGAGGGAGTTAGTTGATCGTCACTTTGAAGGCGACGGCCACTGAAGCAAGCCCCGCGACGGTGCCGACATTGGCGGTCACGGTTTTCGTTCCCGTATTATAGTTGGCGGTATAGCCGTCGATTTCGGCTGCATCGTCGGCATCGTCATCCTCGGTCGTCCCAAGAAGGACGCAGGTACCGCCCGGCAGCCCGACGCTGATCGAACCCGGCACATAGGTCGTGTTCGTCGGCACGATATCGGTCAGAACGACGCCGTTCGCACCGGTCAAAGCGGTTCCGTTATGCACGAGCAGGCAATATTGCACCGTCGCGCCCGGCAACGCCTTGGGATTGACCAGGTTCACGCCATCCGACAGGACGAGCGCGGATTTGGTCACGTTCAACGCCACATTCTGGGTGCCGATGACATAGGACGCATAAGCGCGACCCTGACCATTGCGCGCGACGTCGCCCAGATTGAGCAGGCCGTCGCTGTCGTCGTCCGCGAACACGATATCGACGACATTGTCGGCATTGCCGAGGCTGAGGTCGGTCGGGATCAGGATCGCGCCCTTCGTGCCCGATGCGCCGCCGGCCGCCGCGATGACATGCAGCGATACCTGTGCTTCATGAATGCCCACGGTCGAGGGGATGTTGCCCACGATGAACACCGCGACCGACGCTTCGGGCGCCAGTTCGTCGATATAGGTCTGGGTATCGACATCCGCGTCATAGACGCCGTTATTATTGCTATCGACGAAGACCTTCATCGACGAAATATCGAAATCGTCGGTGCCGGTCAGGATGCCGACGGACAGGGTCGTCTGGTCGGGGTCGAGCCAGAAATCCTGGATGCCGTTGGTATGGTTGGTCACCTTGAACTTGGTGACCGCCGCCTGCTGGCTCAGATTGACCTGCGTGGCGCCGGTCTGGTCGGTGATGACGGTGAAATCGACCTTGCGGTCGACCACGAACTTGGCGGTGTTGGATGTGGTGGTCTGCGAAGCGCCATTGACGGTATAGGTGACGGTGGCGGTATTCGAGACTTCCGTGCCGGCGGCGGTGGCCGTCGATCCGGATTGGGCATGCGCCGTGCCGGTCGCAACCATGGCGGCGCCGCCCAGCAGCATCAGCCGCAGTGAGCGAGACATCATTATGTGAGTTCCTGTTGCTTGAGGGTCATGCGCGCGAACGCCCGGGGGAGCGATCACTTGAGGACAGCCTTGAAGGCGAGCTGACCCTGTCCTCCGGCAGGGACGGTCGCGATGCGCCAGCGAATATGGCGGACGTCATTGGATGTGGCCGCGCGGCTGTTGCCGCCGGCCGTCGGCACGCGCAGCTGGGCGAGCGGGCCGTAGGTCTTGCCGTCCACCGACAGGAGCGGCGCGGCCGATCCGGCGCCGGGCGCGCGATAGGTGATCGCGCCGGGGACGGGATTGTCGAGGACGATGTCGGACAAGGGCTGGGCGCCCGTGTTGCGATAGGCCAGCACGAAGACGACATGGTCGCCCGGCACCGCGCGCGTGGCCGGGGCCAATGAAGTGCTGACGGCGCCCGCCTTGTCGAGGGCACGTTGTTCGACGAAAATCTTGGAGGCGACCTGCAACGGTCCCTGAGCAGCGACTGCCGGCGTGCCGACGGCCGCAGCGGCAATTAAAGCGGTAATCAATGTACGGGCCATGGGTTTCGGTCCTTGCTGTGAGGCACTGGAACCCATGGATGATTTTGCGGCTAATGAACTCTTACCGTCCGGTCCGTCGCGGAGCGAAGTTCGACCATGGTCTAATGGTCATCCGATTTTCGTATCGGAAACGTCCAGCCGCATGGCCTGTGCGACCAGCCGAATGACTCGACTGACAGGGCGCCCGATATGTCAGTCGAACAGCAATACCGGCTTGATTGCGGCGCCGCTTTCGGCATCGTGAAAAGCATCGTTGATCGCGTCGAACGGATAGAAGCGGATCAGCCGGTCGAAGGGGAATTGCCCGGCCCGATGCAGCGCCACCAGATGCGGGATGAAGCTTTTGGGATCGGCGTCTCCCTCCACGATACCACGGATCGTGCGGCCCCCGCTCATGATGTGCGACACATCGGCCTGGACCATCGTGCCCGGCGCGGCTGCGCCGACGATGCCGCAGGTGCCGCGCACGCCCAGCATGGCGATGCCTTGCTGGATGACGGCCGGCAAACCGGTGCAGTCGATGGCGAAATCGACGCCGGTTGGGATCGTTTCCAACACGCGCGCGACCGGATCCTCACTCTGCCCATTGATGGTCAGCGTCGCGCCCAGTTCGGCCGCCAGGGCGAGGCGGTCCGGATTCAGGTCTATGGCGATGATCGACGCCGCACCGACGACCTTGGCCGCCATGATCGCCGACAAGCCGACAGATCCGGCGCCCAGTATGACGACGCTCTGTCCCGGCTGCACCTTCAGCGCGTTCATCACCGCGCCGGCGCCAGTCAATATGCCGCAACCCAGTGGCCCGGCGATGCGCAGGTCCAGGTCGCGCGGCACCACCACCGCATTGCGGACATGGCAGATGGCATGGGTCGCGAAGGAGGATTGGCCGAAGATGTTGGCGAAGACCGGCCTGCCATCCTGCGCCTTCAGCGCGCTGCTGCCGTCCGGGCGGGTGCCGAAGAAATTGCGCGGGAAGAAGTCGTGGCAATAGCTGCTATGGTCCGAACAGCAAGTTGGACAGGTGCCACAGCTATTATAGCTCATGACGACGGGATCGCCCGGACAGATGTCGGTCACGCCTTCGCCCACCTGTTCGACGATCCCGGCACCTTCATGGCCCAGCACCACCGGTTGGGGGACGGGGACGCCCTGTTGCCACATGGTCGCATCGGTATGGCAGACGCCGGTGGCGACCAGGCGGACCAGCAGTTCGCCGGCACGGGGCGCGTCGATGGTGAGGGGGCGAATGACCATGGGCCGGTCCGATGCTTCGACGATGGCGGCGCGAATATCCATATGGTCCTCTTCCTTTAGCCTGAGTGCATTATCCATGGGACCGATATCAAATTGCTTCAAGCCGGCCAAGTCGGCGATTCGCGGCTGCAGATTTTTCTGAGATATTTTCCGGAAATAGAACGGGAAAAAGCCAAAAATAACGGATGTGCGCAACGTGGGGCGGATAAGAGCCCTTGATATTTCATGCCTGCAAGGGGATTGCCTTGTCCCGTCATCTTGTTTAATGTGACCGATATCACGAGCAAGCGGATGGTAGATCCGGCAGTGTTGGGAGGATGAGTTGATGCATCGTATGATGGTGAATCGCTTCAAATATGGATTGATGGGCGGCGGGGCGGCACTGTGCGCGCTGGTCGTGCCGGCGATGGCGCAGCAGGCAGCGCCCCGGCCACAACAGGCCGAAGTGGATGACGTGGCCGCCGCCGATATCGTCGTGACCGGCTCGCGCATCGCCCGGTCCGGTTTCAATGCGCCCACGCCCGTCACCGTGGTTGGAGAGGAACGGCTGGCCCAGCGCGCCATCACCAATGTCGGCGACGCCCTGAACGAATTGCCGTCCTTCCGTCCGCTGGTGACGCCGGCGACGCAGCAGGCGGTGGGCGGCAATATCGGCGCGCGCGTGCTCGACCTGCGCGGCCTGGGTGCCACGCGCACGCTGGTGCTGCTGGACGGCAAGCGGTTCGTGCCTTCGACCACGCAGGGGACGATCGACGTCAATCTGATCCCCAGTTCGCTGGTGTCGCGGACCGAAGTCGTGACCGGCGGCGCGTCGGCGGCCTATGGGTCGGACGCGGTGGCGGGCGTCGTCAACTTCATCCTCGACCGCGACCTGACTGGCCTCAAAGGCTCGATCCAAGCGGGCCTTTCCGGCCGGGGCGATTATGGGCAGCAAAATGCCCAGCTCGCCTGGGGCACGAAATTCGCCGACGACAAGGGTCATTTCATGATCGCGGGCGAATATGACAAGTCGGACGGGATGGGTGATTGCTACACCCGCAGCTGGTGCCCGCGCGAACAGCTGATCGGCAATACGCCGGCGGGTGCGGGCGGACTGCCCGCCAGTATCCGTGGCGGACCGGCCGGCACCGGGAACATCTCGTCGGGCGGCCTGATCGTCGCCAATACCGGGCCGTTGCGCGGGCTGGCGTTCAATCCGAACGGCACGACCCATGCCTATAATTTCGGCACCATCTATGGCACCAATCCATCGCCGCTCTTCACGCAAGGGGGCGAAGAATCCGTGCGCAACGGATTTCTGGACGGCATCCTGCTGATCCCGCCGGTCAAGCGGTTCGTCACCTACAGCCAGGCGTCCTACGAATTTTCCGACGCGTTGAAGGCCAATCTCGACCTGTCCTATGCCCGGTCGAAGGGTATGGTGATCGGGTCGGTCGCGCGCACGACGCAGACGATCCAGCGCAACAATGCCTATCTGCCATCAGGTGTCGCGGCGATCATGGACGCGAACGGCATCAGTTCGTTCAGCCTGGGCCGCGCGCTGATGGACCTGGGTGGGTCGGTCAATCATAGCGACAACCAGACCTATCGCGCGGTGCTCTCGCTGGAGGGCAGGATCAGCGACAACTGGCGCTGGGACGCCTATTATCAATATGGTCGCAATGAATTCCGGCAGGATTACACCGGTAACGTCGTGTCCTCGCGCGTCACCAACGCCGCCAATGCGGTCAATGTGAACGGGCAGATTATGTGCGGCATCAATGCCGACGCCAACCCCGCCAATAACGACCCCAATTGCGTGCCGATCAACCTGTTCGGCGCCGGCAATATCTCGCCGGCGGCCGCCGCCTATATCGCGCCTTCGGGCTATCAGACCACCGACACGACCGAGCATGTGATCGCCGCCAATATCAACGGCGCGGTCTTTCCGCTGCCGGGCGGGGACTTTTCGATCGCGGCGGGCGGCGAATATCGCAGCGACAAGGCGGTCGGCACGGCCGACGCACTATCCACTGCCAACGCCTTCTGGTCGTTCAATGGCAAGGCAGTGAATGGCAGCATCCGCGTCGCCGAAGCCTATCTGGAGGCGCAGGCGCCGATCCTGAAGGACGTCGCATTCGCCCAGACGCTGGAGTTGAACGGCGCGGTCCGCCGCACCCATTATCGCCGCTCCAGCCCCGGACTGGACACCACGACGGTCAATGCCACCACCTGGAAGCTGGGCGGCGTCTATGCCCCGATAGAAGAAGTGCGTTTCCGCGTCACCCGGTCGCGTGACATTCGGGCGCCTAACCTGACGGAGTTGTTCGGTCCGGTAACGCTGGGCCGCACCACGATCGTCGATCCGCTCAACAATGGCGCGCAGATTCAGGTGAACAGCTTCTCCGGCGCCAACCAGCAATTGTCAGCGGAAAAGGCCGATACCTGGACGGCTGGCGTGGTGCTAGCGCCCAAGGGCTTCCTGCGCAATTTCCGCTTCTCGGTCGATTATTATGACATCGACTTGAAGGGCGCGATTTCGACCCTGGGCGCGCAGGTGGTGGTCGATCGCTGCGCGGCGGGGCAGACGTCGCTGTGCAACTTCGTGCAGCGCGATGGAGCAGGTGCGCTCACCAGCGTCAGCGACGTGCTCCAGAATGTCAGCCAGGTGCGCAATCGCGGCATCGATATCGAGGCCAGCTATCGCACCGATGTCGGCACGCTCGGCAGCCTCGACTTCCGCCTGCTCGCCACCCATTATCTGAAGCTGGAAATCGGCGGCATCGATCGCACCGGCCAGACCGGCTATCGCCCCGGCACCACGACAGGCGTTCCGGACTGGATCGTGGACGGCACGGTGCTGTGGGATCTGGGCAGCGTCGCATTGAACCTGCACGGCAAATATATCCCCAAGGGCGTGTTCGACACGACGTTGCTGGGGCCGCAGGATGACGGTTATTCGGCCGGCCTGCCCAACAGCGTGAACAATAACCGCGTCGCCGGCCGATTCTATCTCGACCTTGGCGCGACGGTGAAGGTGAACGACCAGTTCGAGCTGTTCGGCGTGGTCAACAATTTGCTGGATAAAGACCCGCCGCTCGCCGCCAGCGCGCAGGGCGCCACCAACCAGGTCTATTTCGATCCGATCGGCCGCTACTTCAAGGTCGGCGCCCGCATCCGCATGTAGTTGTTCGAACTTCGCGGTGCCGGCCCTCTTCCCACCCCGGACTAGGGCCGGTCCAGACAGACACCACCCCATCCAACAAAGGAAATTGGCAAGCCCATGGCGAAAAAGTCTCTGCAACAACTGCTCGAAACCAGCGACAAGTGCATCGTCGCTCCCTGCGTCTACGACTGTGCATCGGCACGGGCGGTGGAGATGGTCGGCTTCGAAGCGATGATGCTGTCGGGCGGCGAAGTGTCGATCGCGATGAACGGCGTGATCGACTATGGCTTCAGCAACCTGACCGATGTGGAATGGATCACCAGCCGCATCAGCCAGACATCGCCCATTCCGCTGGCCGCCGATATCGAGGATGGCTTTGGCGGGCCGCTGGCCGTGTATCGCAGCGCGCGGCGCATGGCGATGGCGGGCGCGACCGCGCTTCAGCTGGAGGATGCCGACGATATGGAGGAATCCACCGGCCTGCTGCCGCGCGAACGCTATCTGGAAAAGGTGCGCGCGGCGCTCGCGGCGCTGGAGGGCACCAATTGCTTCCTGATCGCGCGGACCAATGCCGACCCGGAAACGCAGATGGACGAAGGCTGCGAGCGGATGCGGCTGGCGCATGAACTGGGCGCGAAGATGACCACCGTGGTCAAGATCGGTACGCTGGAGCATGCGCAATATGTGTCGGCGCGGGTGCCGGGGTGGAAGATGTTCCCAGACGTGCGCAACATCAACGGCAAGCCCGCGGTGACGGTGGACCAGATCCATCCGCTCGGCTTCAACATGATGACGATGCACTATACGCTGAAGGCCGCGATGGACGGGATGCTGGAACATGGCATCCGCAACTTCGCTCAGCAGGGCTGCGACTATACCTGCGAGAAGGTCGACGCGACCGGCATCATGGGCATGAGCGCCACGCCTTTGTTCGATCCGCAAAGCTATATGGAGCTGGAGGGCCGTTTCTCGGGCCGGGCCAAGGAATATACGATCGTCGGCAATCAGGTCGAAAGCTTCCCTGAAGGCTTCGTCCGCTCCTCGATCGACGATCGCCTTTAAGGCGTAAATCCTCTCCCCTGGAAGCCCGGTCGACTGCACGCGACCGGGCTTTTTTTGTGCGTACTGTAGGAAAGTCGGCGCTTAACTTCGCACATTTCCTGCCGTTTGCGACATTTTGGAATGAATGTTGGATATTTTATGTCGTGGCGGGGTGCGGGTGCGGACGATGGGAAAGAGCGGGGTGAGGGATAGCAGATGGAGCGGGGGTAGGATAGGATTGGGTGGTTAGAAGGTTAACCCCCGTTCGTCCTGAGTAGCTGCTGAACTTGTCGAAGAAGCGTATCGAAGGATCCATGCGTCTCGCTTATCCTTCGATACGCGCCTTCGCCTTCGCTCTGTCCCTACTCAGGACGAACGGCATTTTGGTATGTCCAATTCTAGTCGCTTGCAGTTTCAGCCTTTCCGTCATGCCGAGCTTGACCCGGCATCCCGCTTCTTTTTTGGCGAAGGCAGAAGAACAGCTGGACCCCGGATCAAGTCCGGGGTGACGATGAATAGGTAGGGGCGTGTGACGTCACCCCTCCAGTCCCGCCAGCCTCAGCGCCCTGTACGGCTTTAGCGCCAGTAGCAGCAGCGCGCACATGATCGGGGCGGCGCAGCCGACGACGATGGCGAGGGAATAGCGGATGTCGGTGGGGGCGGTGAAGAGATGATCGGTCATGAAGCCGATCACCACAGGGCCGATGCCGATGCCGACCAGCGAGATCACCATGATGTAGAGTGCCGTCACCTGTCCCCGCGCGCGGTTGGGCAGGATGAGTTGCAGCGCGGTGCCGGCGCAGGGGACGGGCATGCAGCTGAGGAACATCGCCGGCGCGATCAGCGCCAGTGCCGCCCAGGCATTGGGCATCAGCGGTGCGAGCGTGCCGAAGACGCCGCAGGCAAGGAAGCCGAAGGCGGCGACGCGCAGATGGGCATCGACATGGCCGGCGCGGGTCAGCCGGTCGCTCAGCCAGCCGGCGAAATAGGTGCCGCCCGTGCCGCAGATCATCATGATGAGGCCGAAGCCGATGCCGACCTGCGCCGGGGTCCAGCCATAGACGCGCGCGAACAGCGCTGGCGTCCAGACATTATAGGCGAAGTTCACCACCGTCACCATCGAGAAGCCGGCGAACATCAGGGTGAGTGCGCGTCGGCGGGCGCGGATGACGCCCAGCACTTCGGGGATCGTGAGCGGGGTCGTGCCACCGGGGCCGCGCCGTTCCGGTTCCTTCATGAAGAGCAGCAGCGGCGCGAGCAGCAGGCCGGGGGCGCCGACGATCAGGAAGGCGGCTTGCCAAGGTTCAAGGCCAAAGGGCAGGCCGGTGCCGTGCCAGCGTTCGGTGAGCGACTGGAGCAGCTTGCCCCCGGCCATGAAGGCCAGGCCGATCCCGAAGGGCGCGCTCAGGAAAAAGACGCTGACGGCGCGGCCTAGTTTTTCGGGGGGGAACAGGTCGCTCAGCAACGACAGGCCGCTGGGCGTGACGCTGGCTTCGCCGCAGCCGACCGCGACGCGCGAGAGGAAGAGTTGCGAGAAATTGCGGGACAGGCCCGATGCCATGGAGGCGAGGCTGAAGAAAAAGAGGCTGATGCCCAATACGATGCGCCGCTCATAGCGGTCGGCAAGGCGGCCGAGCGGCACCGCGCCCAGCGTGTAGAAGATGCCGAAGGCGACCCCCTGCAACAGCGCGAAGCTGGTGTCGTCCAGGCCGAATTCCGCTTTCACCGGTTCGACGGTCAGGTTGAGGACGACCCGGTCGAACTGCGACGCGATCGAGGCGAGCGATAGCAGCAGCGCCACGGTCCAGGCCCGGCGCGGGTTCGGCCATGGGCGCTGGTCGGTGGCGTCAGGGGCGGCGATGTCCGGCTGGGGCATCAGGGCCATGGTCATCCTCTCGTTTTGCGGGCTGGCGACGTCAGCCTCTTTATGATGGGTGCAGCGCGGCTTCGATCTGGCGGACCTGCTCGGCAACGGGTAGGTTGCCGTCGATGATCAGCGCCCGCTCGTCCGTGTCGGGCGGTTCCAGCGTGGCAAGCTGGCTGTCGAGCAGGGAAGTCGGCATGAAATGGCCGGGGCGCTGGGACATGCGCCGTTCCAGATCGGCGCGGGACAGATGGGGCAGGGCGAACAGCACATCGCCCACCTGCTGCCGGATCAGGTCGCGATAGTCGCGCTTAAGCGCGGAGCAGGAGGCGACGGCGCCTTGCCGTGAGGCGATCAGTGCGGTGGCGACATTGCGCAGGAAGGGCTGGCGCGCTTCGTCGTCCAGGGGCACGCCGGCGGTCATGCGGGCGACATTTTCGGGCGGGTGGCACAGGTCGCCCTCCACGAAGGACCAGCCCAGATGTTGCGCGAGGGCGCGACCCAGGGTGGACTTGCCGCAGCCCGCTACGCCCATCACCACGACGGCGCGGGTCATGCCGGCTGCTCCCCGTCGATGTCGAACAAGCGCATATAGGCGGCGCTGTCCGCCGGGCCGAGGCCGCCCGCGACGGCCATGCGGTGCAGGTCGGCGATCAGAGAGGTGACGGGCAGCGGCGTGCGGGTCGCCAATGCGGAAGCCTGCACCGTCTCCAGATCTTTCAGCATATTGTCGATGCGGCCGGTCGGCGTGTAATCGCGCCGGGCCATTTTCCCCATATATTCCTGAAGGATGCGGCTGTCGGCACGGCCGCCGGCAAGGGCGGCGGGGATCAGCGTGGCGTCCACGCCATGGGCTTCGGCAAAGCGGACCGCTTCGGCGACGGCCATGAAAGCATTGGCGCACAATATCTGGTTGATCAGCTTCACCGTCTGGCCCGCGCCGGGCGGGCCGAACAGGGTGATGTTGATGGAAAGATGATCCAGCACGGGGCGGGCGCGGGCGAAATCCTCCGCCGTGCCGCCGACCATCAAGGTCAGCTTGCCCTGCGCGGCGGCGGGCGCCCCACCCGACAAAGGCGCATCGACCCAACCCATGCCGGTTTCTTCGCGCAGGCGTTGCGCCATGATCGCGGTGCGGCCGGCGTCGATGCTGGACATATCGATCAGCAGCTTGCCGGCACCCGCCGCCTGCGCCACGCCGTCGGGGCCGAAGACGGCCTGTTCGACGATGGCCGCGCTGTTCAGGCTGATGATGACATGGTCGGCATTGGCGGTTGCTTCGCGCGCACTGCCAGAGGCGATCGCGCCGCGCGCGATCAAAGGCGCCATCTGCGCGGCATTGCGATCATAGAGGTGGAGGGTGGCCCCGCTATCCAGCAGGCGGCCGGCGATCGCCGACCCCATGACACCCACGCCGATGACCGCAAGCTGCATATTATCTGTCCTTGATGGAGGCCCGCTCCACGATGCGCAGGCCCACGTCGACGACGGACGGGGCCGGGGTGGCATCGCTGGCGAGCATGTCGACCAGCATCTTGCCGGTGCGAAGCCCCAGTGCGCGGAAATCGACATGGATGGTGGTGAGGGCCGGATTGATCTCCCGCCCGATTTCGAAGTCGCCGAACCCCATGATGGAGATGTCATCGGGAATGCGGATATGCATGCGCTGCGCCTCCATCACCGCGCCGACGGCGGACAGGTCGGACACGGCGAAGATCGCCTCGATATCCGGCTGTGCTTCCACCAAAGCGCGAAAGGCGGTGGCCCCATGGTGGAAGCTGACGGGCGCGCTGCCATGGCGCAGCACGGCGTCGGTGGGCAGGCGGGCGAGGCGCAGTTCATCCTCGAACCCGCGCATACGTTCTTCGCCGCGATGGTCGGTGACTTCGCCGTCTGGCGAGGCGGCCAGTGCGCCGATGCGGGTGAAGCCGCGATCGAGCAGATAGCGGGCGGCGGTGCGGCCGACCTGATAGTTGGAAAAGCCGATCGCATGTTCGATCGGCTGGCTGGGCAGGTCGGCAATCTCCACCACCGGCACGTCGGCGGCCATCAGCATGCGCGACGCATTGCGCCGGTGCATGGCGCCGGTCAGCACGATCGCTTCGGGCCGGCGGGCGAGCAGGTTCAAAAGCTGCCGTTCCTCCTCCGCCATGTCATAATCGGTATAGGCGATCAGCAGATGATAATTGGCCTCCCGCAGCGCCTCCGTCAGGCCATGGGCGACCGCCGCGAAATTGGCGTTGGTCAACGTCGGCAGCATCAATGCGATGAAGCCGGTGCGGCGGCTGGAAAGGCTGCCCGCCGTCTTGTCGGGAACGTAGCCGAGGTCGGCGACGGCCTTCAGCACCTTGTCCCGCGTGGTCGGCAGGACCAGTTCGGGATCACTCAGCACCCGCGATACCGTCATGCGCGACACGCCGGCCAGCCGCGATACGTCGCGAATGGTCGGGCGTTGCGACGCGCGCCGGCCGGGTTTCGGCTCGGGGGCGGCTGCGGTTTCGCGGGGGGGACGGCTCATGGGCGGGGCTTTCCTGATGGCTGCTATCCGTGTCGCATATCAGCGTCAGGCGGTGGCGGCCACTGCGTTGCCGCCGCTGATGACGTGGTAGAAACGCCCCTCGAACATCTCCAGCAATTCCAGCGTCAGGGCGCGGGCCTGGGTACGGATGGGGGAGGCGAGCGCTTCGTCCAGCGCGGCAAGCGAGGGATAGTCGACCTGCTGCATCATCGCGATCGGCGGCGCGCCTTCATCGACCTGATCCACGAAGAAGAGGCGGACGTTGCTGCCATGGGGGAATTGGCCCCAGAGCGGAGCGAGGCGGGTGCGGACTTCCTCGCGGAAGCGATCCTCGAAACCCGGCTTGATCGTGCCTTCGAAAATGGCGGTGCGTGTGATCACAGGATATCCTCGTTGATGGCGATGTGCAGTTTGACGAAGCGCGAGCGGTCGCCGGCCTGTTCGAAGGCATCGACCGACCGTTCGAGCGGGAAGGTGCCCGACAGGATCGGCGACACGTCGATCGCGCCGCTGACGATCAGGTCGACGGCCAGGCGAAACTCGCCATTGGCGCGGAAGGCGCCGACGAACTCGATCTCGCGCGATTGCAGCGGGTTGACCGGGATGGGGGCGGTGCCGGGGGGCAGCATGCCGACCTGCACGATGCGGCCGCCGCGCCGAACGATGGGGAAGAGCGAGAGCAGGGCGGATGGCGCGCCTGATGCTTCGAACGCGACGTCGAAATGACCGGCGGGGCTGGCATAGGTGGCCAGCGCGTCGGGATCGGTCGCGACGTTGATGGTGCGGGTGGCGCCCATGCGATCGCGCGCGACGGCGAGTGCAGCATCCTCGACATCGGTGCAGACCACTTCGATCGCGCCGGCATGGATCGCGCAGCGCGCAGTCAGCAGGCCGATCGGGCCGGAGCCGGTGACGATGACGCGCTTGCCCATCAGCGGGCCGGCGCGGTTGACGGCATGGAGGCCAATCGACAGCGGTTCGGCGACCGACAGGGCGAGCAGGTCGGCATCGGCCGGAACCGGGATGATCTGATCCCCGCGCAGAATCAGCGTCTGCGCAAAGCCGCCCTGAACATGGGGGAAGCGGCCGGCGCTGCCCAGGAAGACCATGTCGGTGCAGAGGTTCATGCGGCCTGCGCGGCAATAGTCGCAGGTGAGGCAGGGGCGGCTGGGGTCCAGCGCCGCCTTCATGCCCGGTTCGACATGGGTGACGGCCGATCCGACCTCCAGCACGACGCCGGAAATTTCATGGCCCAGCGCCATCGATTCGCGCACCGCGAAGTCGCCCACGGCGCCGCGATGATAATAGTGCATGTCCGACCCGCAAATGCCGCCATAGGCGACGCCGACCCGGACCTCATCGGCGGCCAGCGCCGGCTCGACACGGGATTCCACCCGCAAATCCTTCTTCCCATGACATATCGCAGCCAGCATGAGTCTCTCCTTTGATGGGACCGATATCATTTGTCACATCATGCCGCAATGATGTTGTGAGCCAAGAGAAAATGAAAATTGCCGATTGCAATGTGACCGGTCACTTTATACGCTTAGGGGCAAGTATGGAGGTTTCCCACATGACCCTTTTCTCTCTTGAAGGGCGCACGGCGCTCGTCACCGGCGCGGCGCGCGGTATCGGTTTTTCGATCGCCTCGGCGCTGGGCCAGGCCGGTGCCCGCGTGGTGCTGAACGGTCGCAGCCAGGCGGCGCTGGATGAAGCGGCGGCACAACTGGCGGCGCAGGGCATCGCGGTCGCGACCAGCCTGTTCGACGTCACTGATCAGCCGTCGGTCAACGCCGGCATTGCGCAAATCGAGGCGGATGTCGGGGCGATCGACATATTGGTCAATAATGCCGGCATCCAGCGCCGCGCGCCGCTCGACACGTTTGACGACGATGACTGGCGCGCGTTGATGGCGACCAATTTGGACAGCGTCTATTATGTCAGTAAGGCGGTGGCGCCGCACATGATCGCGCGCGGCCATGGCAAGATCATCAATATCGGCAGCGTCCAGTGCGAACTGGCCCGCCCCGGCATCGCCCCCTACACCGCCAGCAAGGGCGCGGTGAAGAACCTGACCAAGGGCATGTGCGCCGATTGGGCGCGACACGGGCTTCAGGTCAACGCGATCGGGCCGGGCTATTTCGACACGCCGCTGAACAAGGCTTTGGTGGAAGATCCGGTGTTCGACGCCTGGCTGTGCCAGCGCACGCCGGCCGGCCGCTGGGGCAAGTTGGAGGAGTTGCACGGCGCGGCCGTGTTCCTCGCGTCGTCCGCATCCAATTTCGTCAACGGCCAGACCATCTATGTCGATGGCGGCATCTTGTCCATCATCTAAAGGGGAAACGGGATCATGGGAAAACAGGTCGCGTTGCAGCTTTGCCCGCTGTCGGAGTATCTGGAGGAGCAACTGGCCGAACGTTGCCCGGTGGTGCGCTGGTTCGAACTGGACGAAGCGGCGCAGCGCGCGTGGCTGGCGACACAGGCCGACAGCGTCAATGTCGTCGTCACCGGCGGGCATCTGGGCTGCATCAACGATCTGATCGACGCGCTGCCGTCGCTTGGGCTGATCGCCATCAACGGCGTGGGTTTCGACAAGGTCGATGTCCCTTATGCGCGGGGTCGGGGCGTCGCCGTCAGTACGACGCCCGGCGTGCTGACCGACGATGTCGCCGATCTGGCGGTGGGCCTGACCATCGGATTGCTGCGGGGCTTGCCGGCGGCGGACCGTTTCGTGCGCGACGGGCGTTGGCTGGAGGAAGGCTTCCCCCTGAAGCGCAAGATGACGGGTCGGCGGTTCGGCATCGTCGGGCTGGGCCATATCGGCCGGGCGACGGCGGATCGGCTGGCGGCGTTCGGGCCGATCGCCTATCATGGCCGCATGCCCAAAGATGCGCCCTATCGGTTCGAGCCTGACCTGCATGTGCTGGCGCGAGATAGCGACGTGCTGCTGCTGGCCTGCGCCGCGACGGAGGAGACGCGCGGCCTGATCGATGCGTCGGTGCTGGAGGCGCTGGGGCCGGAGGGCTATCTGGTCAATGTCGCGCGGGGCAGCGTGGTGGATGAGGATGCGCTGGCGGCGGCGCTGGATCGCGGTACGATCGCCGGTGCGGCGCTGGACGTGGTGGCGGACGAGCCGGTCGTGCCCGTTGGCCTGATCGCCAGCGAGCGCACGGTGCTTGCGCCCCATATCGCCAGCGGCACGGTCGAAACGCGCAAGGCGATGGCCGATCTGGTGCTGGCCAATGTGGATGCGCTGCTGGCCGGCGCGCCGCTGCCGAGCGCCCTGAAATGACCGGGCGCGTCGCCGTCATCACCGGCGCAGGCAGCGGGATCGGCCGGGCGGTCGCGATCGCGCTTGACCGGCGCGGCTATCGACTGGCGCTGGCCGGACGGCGCGCGGAGGGGCTGGCGGAGACGCTGGCGTTGCTGGAGGGCACGGGACATCTGACCATGCCCACCGACGTCACCGATGCGGCGAGCGTCACCGCCATGTTCGACGCCACGGTCGCGGCGTTCGGCCGGATCGACCTGCTGTTCAACAATGCGGGCGTCAATGTGGTCGACGTGCCGATCGACGCGCTGGAAGAAAGCGATTGGCGCCGGGTGATCGACACCAATCTGACCGGGGCGTTCCTGTGTCTTCAGGCGGCGTTCCGCGCGATGAAGGCGCAAAGTCCGCAGGGCGGACGCATCATCAACAATGGCTCCATTTCCGCGCATAGTCCGCGCCCGGATTCGATCGCCTATACCGCCAGCAAACATGGTGTGACCGGCCTCACCAAATCGACCGCGCTGGACGGGCGACCCTATGGCATCGCGTGCAGCCAGATCGACATCGGCAATGCCAGCAGCGCCATGGGCGATCGCATGTCGGCCGGCGTGCCGCAGGCCAATGGCGAACGCATGCCCGAACCGGTGATGGACGTGGGCCAAGTGGGGGAAGCGGTCGCCTATATGGACGGGTTGCCGCCCGAGGCCAATGTGCAGTTCATGACGCTGATGGCGACCAACATGCCCTTTGTCGGGCGCGGCTAACAAAACACCCCGCACGCTTCATCTTGTTCGGGCGCGAGCACTAAAGGCTTATTTACGATCTTGCGCTACAACATGGCCAAACATTGGAGAGTTTGGCCCGTTGCATTTCAAGACTTCCTATCCGGGTCGGCCGCTGGCGAATCTCTCCTTTCCGGCGAAGATCCTGAGCAGCTACGCGCTGGCGGCATTGTTGCTGATCGGATCGCTGCTGCTGTTCGGCATCCATCAGGCGCGGGAAGAGGATCGCAGCGAGATCGCCTATACGAGCAAGGCGGTAGAGGCGGCGATCGACGCGAAGGCGAAGAATTTCCGCAGCTGGCTGAAAGGCTATGCGCTGTGGGACGAGCTTTATGCGCATATGGTGCGGACCGTCGATCCGGTGTGGACCAACGATAATGTCGGGCCGGGTGTGTGGAAATCCTTCACCATGCCGATGCGGGGCATCTATGTCAGCGATGCCGCCAACCATGTTTTCTACAGCTATTGGGACAAGGGTGAAAAGCCGTCGTTGCAGGCATTGCGCGGCGCCGACCTGCCGGACCTCTATCGGGCGGCAGACCGGACCGATACGCCGATCATCAGCCATATCCTGTACGAAACGCAGCCCTATTTTCTGGGCGTGGCGCGGATCCGTCCGACCGACGGCAGGATAAGGAACGATCGCGATCCCAAACGCTATCTGATCTGGTTGCAGCCGGTTGCCGGCCGCCTGTTGGACGATATCGGCCAGTCGATGGCGATCGATCATCTGCGCTGGGAAACGGGAAGCGATGGCGTGGACGGGCCGCAACTGGACCTGTTCGCCGAACCGGCGGTGACAGGCTATATCAGCTGGACCCCGCGCCGTCCCGGCACGGCGATGCTGCAACATGGCTGGCTGCTGGCGCTGGGCCTGGTGGTCGTGACGGCGCTTGTGGGGCTGGCCCAATATCTGCTGGCCCGACGATTGAACCAGCTGTTGCTGGACAAGCAGGCGGAGGCGCAGGTGCAGGCGGAGCAGAGTCGCCGCGCGACCGACCTGTCGATGCAGGCGGAGCGGGAGGCGCAGGCACTGATGGCACGACTGCGCGAGCAGGAGCAGGCGGTGGTGCGTGTTTCCGAGGAGCGCGACGAAGAGCGCGAGCGGCGCAAGGAAGAGGGGCGGACGCGATCGCTGGCGACGCTGGCGCTGTTCGAGCAGGATTTCGATAGCGTGCTGCGGCCGATGCTGGAAATCGCGACGGCGCTGAATAGGCAATCGGGGGAGTTGGAACGCGGCGCCGAAGCCGGTCGCGACGCGGCCGCGATCGTCGCCAGTTCCGCATATCATTCGACCGAATCGATCGACATCGTGGTCGACGGCAACCAAGCGCTGAGTGAGGCGACCGTCAGCCTGGACGGCAATGTCAGTGCGGCGGTCGCCTCCACCCGGCGGGCGGAACGGACGATCGACGATCTGGTCGCGCGGCTGGCGGATCTGAGCGCCAACACGGTCGCCGTCGAAGCGGTGGTGTCGTCCGTGGCCGGGATTGCCGCGCGCACCAATACGCTTGCGCTCAACGCCCGGATCGAGGCAGCGCGGGCGGGGGAAAGCGGCAAGGGTTTCGCCATCGTCGCCAATGAAGTGCGCCAGATGGCGGAGCTGACCAGCCAGTCGACCGCATCGATCACCGCCGTGCTGCGCATGATGCAGGACACGGCGCAGACTGCGACGTCGGGCGTCCATGCGGTGCGCGATCTGGTGGGGGAGATTGCGCGCGTCACCGGATCGTCGCGCGCCGCGCTGGACCATCAATCGCTGGTCGCAGGCGAAATTCGCGATGCGGTGATGGGCACCAAGGCACGCATGACCGATACCGATGCGGCGATCCGCCAGCTGGAATGGGTGATCGGATCGTCCGAGCGCACGGCCCGCGCGGTCACCACCGCAGCGGGCGAATTGCGCGACCGCTCCGCACAGTTGCAGGCACGGGCCGGGCAATTCGCCGAAGCGCTGCGACAGGAAGGCCGGGGTTGATCAGGGCGCGGTCAGTTGATGGAAATAGGCCAGCGTCTCTTCCATCACATGGGGCGGTTCGGGCAGGGGGTAATGGCTCAGCTTCACGATCACCGTGCGGCTTTGCGGATGGACGTAGATGAACTGTCCCGCGAGGCCGAGCGCGGTATAGGCGCCCGGCTGATCGTCCAGTTGCCAGAATTGGAAGCCGTAACCGCGCCCGCCAAAGGGCGTGGGCTGGGCAAAGGGGATCATGCTGGTCGCCTGTTTCATCCAGCCGCGCGGTAGCACGGGCTTGCCGTCGCGCAGGCCATCGTCGAGCATCAGCTGACCCAGCCGCGCATAGTCGCGCAGCGTGGCGTTGAAGCCCATGCCGGACAATTCGCGCCCCTTGCCCTCCGGCCCGTCGGCGATCCAGAAGGCGTCGCCCTCCATGCCGGCGGGTTGCCACAGGTTCGCGGCGGAGAAGGCGGCGAGCGACTGGCCGGTTGCCCGTTCCAGCACCCAGCCCAGTACGGCGGTGTCCAGCGTCGCATAGTTGAAGCGGCTGCCGGGCTTTGCGGCGCGGGCGATGGTCGTGGCGCGATCGGCGAAGCGTTCCTCGTTCAGCACAATGGCATGGCGGTGGATCAGCGCGGCGACGCTGGGCTTCTCGCCGAAATCATAGCGTTCGTCATAATCGACGCCGGATCGCATCTGGAGCAACTGACGGATCGTCACGTCGGCATAGGCGCCCTTGCGCAATTCGGGCACATATTTGCCGGCCGGATCGTCGAGCGAAGCGATCTTGCCCCGGTCGAGAGCGATGCCGATCAGCAGCGAGGTGATCGATTTGGCCATGGAGAAGGAGATGAAGCGATCCGATGGGCGTGATCGGTTGCGATAGTCTTCGAACACGACCTTCCCATCGCGCAGGACGATGATCGCATTGGTATAGGTGCGGCGCGCCCAGTCGTCATAGCTGCGGGTGACGCCGTTCAGCTGGAAAGGGGGCGGGGTGATCGTCCGGCCATCGGGCAAGGCGCGGACGGCGTCGCCATGCGGCACGGCGCGGGTTTCGAACATATCGGCCGAATGGCGGAAGTTGAAGGCATTGATGTCGGCATCCAGCCAATGTTCGCGCATCTGGATGACGGGATCGGCGGGAATGTCGGTCGGATTGGCGGCGGGCGATGGCATGGCTATGGCCGTCAGCATCATTGGCGCCAGCAGGCGCAGGGACAAGCGGATCATGGAAACCCTCGTGAAAAAGGGCGGCGCGGGGAAAGACCGCGCCGCCGATCAATCGATCAGAACTGCTTCTTGAGCGTCACCGCCCAGGTGCGCGGCAGGCCCGGCGCACCGGACAGGACGCCCACCGAACTGAAATTGGTGTTCATCGAGGTGAAGTAATATTTGTCGGTCAGGTTGCGCACCTCCAGCGATGCGCTCCAGCCATCGTCCCCGCTGCGCCAGGTGACGCGGCCATTGGCCAGGAAATAGCCGTCGATCCGGCTGGTCGCGACCAAGGTGGGCAATGCGCCGCCGCCTGCTCCTGTGGCCGTGGCCGACACGGTGGCCGCGTCCGTGTTGATCGCGTCGACATAGATATGGGACTGGTAACTGCCGTCCAGACGGAAGCTCAATTCCCCGCCCAGCACGTCCGGCACATCATATTGCGCGCCGGCATTCCATTTCCATTTGGGCGTGAAGGGCGGCACCATGTCCAGCGTGACGCCGGTATTGGCGCTGCCCAGCGACGTATATTTGAAGTCGAGATAGCTGAGCGATCCATCGAAGCTGAGGCGGCTGGTCGGCCGGATCGTCGTTTCGAACTCTATGCCCTTGACGTCCGCCGACCCGACATTGGTGGGCTGAAGACAGGGCGTACCTTCCGCGCCCGCATCGGTCGGGCAATTGAACACGGTCAGGATGATATTCTTGTAATCGTTGAAGAAGGCCGAGACGTTGAAGCGCAGCATGCGATTGAACAGGTCGGACTTGAACCCCGCTTCATAGGCGGTGATGGTTTCGGGCGAGAAGGGGCGAACCTGGCTGGGGTAGAAGGGGCGCGGATTGACGCCGCCCGCGCGATAGCCGGTCGACACCTGGGCATAGACCATGAATTCGGGCGAGAAGCGATAGTCCGCCGCGATGCGCCAGTCGGTCCGCTGCGACTTGAAATGGGCGCCCAGCCCATTGAGGCCGAAGAGCAGGCAGTTGGGCGCATTGCCGACGCCCGTTGGGCCAGCAGTCGGCGCGCCCAGGAAGAAGGCGCATGGCCCCTGGATCGCCGTGCCGTCCGGATTGCGGCGGACATAGCCATAATCCTTCTCGTCCCAAGACGAGCGGATGCCGCCCGTCAACGTCAGCGCGTCGACAGGCTTGAAACTGACATTGGCGAACAATGCCTTGTTCTTGGCGGGCGTCGGATCTGGGCCATGGAGGAAGTCGATACCGGCATAGTTGAGGTCGATACGGCCGGTAAACTTGCCCTTCGTGTCGAAGTAGAAGCCGCCCACCGTATAGTCGAGCCGGCGGTCGAGCGCGGTGCCGCTCAGGCGCAATTCCTGGCTCCACTGGGTATTGCTCTGCTGCTGTTCGAACATGGACGACTGGACCGGTGCACCTTCGGCAAAGGACCAGTCGGCCTCATAATGGCGGTATGATGTGACGGACTTCAGCGCCAGCGTGTCGTTGATGGTCCAGTCGATCGTGCCGGCGAACCCATAATTGTCGAGGTCCGAATGCGGGTCGAGCGACAATGGCTTGTAGGCCATCTGTCCGTCGCGCGTCGCATTGTCGGTGAAGGTGGCGTAGCTGATGAACTTCTTGTTGTAGCCCGACGGTGGCGTGTCGCAACTGTTGACGCCGAACGCGACGAAGGCGCAGTTGAGCGCCACCGGCGCGCCGTTGACGCCAGCCAACCAGGGGCGAGGGCCACCGGTCGCGCTGGGACCGGGGAAGGTACCGGCCTTGTTGGCGAAGATCAGTACGCTGGCGCCGGCTTCGTCGCGCTGGCGGGTATAATCGGCCGACACGTTGATTTCGACATTGTCGGTCGGCAACCAGCGCAGCGCCGCCTTGGTCGCGATGAAGCTTTGCCCGCCCAGCGTGCCGAGCTCCGGATCGGCATCCGTCGCCTGGGTCGGTACGTTGGAACCCGGATGGGTCAGCGCATAGTCGAGCCGCTTGACATAACCGTCCCTGTTCTTGCTCGCGCCGGACACGCGCAGGAACAGGTTTTCGGTCAATTTGAGGTCGATGAAGCCGCGCATGTCGATGCGGTTGTAGCTGCCATAGGTCGCCTCCAGCATGCCGCTGCCGTCGCCCTTGGGCTTGACCGAATAGAGTTTGATCGACCCGCCCAATGAGTTGCGGCCGGCCAGCGTCCCCTGCGGCCCGCGCAGGATTTCGACCCGGTCGAGGTCCATCAGGTCCAGCAGCGATCCGGTCAGCGTCGGCAGATAGACGTCGTCGATATACATGCCCACGCCCGGTTCGAGCGCGAAATTGGGGTCGGATTGGCCCACGCCGCGAATGAAGGCGATGATGCCGGGGCCAAGATAGCCGTTCTGGGGCGCCAGCGTGACGTTCGGCGTCTGGGCCGCGACTTCGGAAATATTGGTCTGGCCGCGGGCTTCCAGCGCTTCGCCATTGAGGGCGGTGATGGCCAGCGGCGTATCTTGCAGCTTTTGCGACTTGAACTGGGCGGTGACGATGATGTCCGACGCGGCAGGCGGCACGGCATCCTGCGCCGATGCGACGGGCGTTGCGCCAAGGCCGGCCAATACGGCCAGGCTGGCGCCGAATAATATCTGCTTATTGGTCATAATATCCTCCCCATTTGTATGCTTGTGATACAATATAGTTAAAACTCTGCCGTTTTATTATCCTGATATGGCAACGGTCAGAAAGTCAGGCTCGACGCTATTGATATAATCATCAACTATGCAAGCGGAGCATTTTTTGGGTGTATCAGTGATCATCATAATGATCCGCCGAACGACGACTGTTCACATCATGATCATGGTTGTGAATCTATTTCGCCTGTCACGGCGAATATATCCTCTCCTCCTGTCCTATGACCGTCCCGCTTATCTGGTCTGTGCGGTGATCGATCGATGACTTTACGTGTATATGAAATATTCTGAAATGTGAAATGATATTTGCATATGGAAGCATGCGGCCTAACTATTTGAAATATAATTAGGGGCGGGTGTTATAGCCGCTTCCCACAGGCGCGATCGGGCATGGAAAAGCGTGGATCGGTCAGGAAATTAACGTCCGTGAATTGCTCGAGGAGCGCAGCGAGCGGAGCCATCGCCTCTTCGGGAAGCGGTAGGCGATGGCGGCGGATCGCGTCGGTCATGCTGCGGGCCGACCCGTCATGCCACCAGGGACCGGTGATGGCGACGTTACGCAGCGATGCTGTGCGGAAAAGGCCCGCATCCGCCGCCCGGCTGGTCTTTTCGATGAGGCCGGGGTCGCGCGCCTGCACCGGTTCGAAGCCATGATAGCGCAGGTCGGTCATGTCCTGCCCGCCATGGCAGGATGCGCAATGCCGATCGAACAGGCGGAGGCCCTGTTGTGCAGCGGCGGGCATGCTGGCTTCGGCCCGGCGGAACCGGTCATAGGGGCTGTCGCGCGCGATCAGGGTGCGCTGGAAGGCGGCGAGTGCGGCGGTGACCGTGCGCGTGTCGATCCGGCCCTTTTCCGCCGGGAAGGCGCGGGCGAACATGGTGCGATAACAGGCATTGGCGCCCAGCCGGCGCGGCAATTCCGCTTCCCGACCCGTCATGCCCATTTCGACGGGCTGGGTGCCCAGCAATGGCACCAGCGCCTGATCCTCCAACCGGGTGAGGCTGGGATCGGCGGCGGTGAGCGGCGACAGCCAGCCGACATTGGCCAGCCCCGGCACGTTGCGCCGGCCCGGATCGCCATGCACGCCCGGCCGGGTGGCATTGCCGTCGGCAAAGCCGCGTTTCTGTTCATGGCAGGCGGCGCAGGCCATGGTGCCGTCAGCCGACAGATCCGCATCATAGAAAAGGCGGCGGCCCAGTTCGACCTTGGCCGCGCTCATCGGGTTGTCGGCGGGCACGGGCGGGGCGTCCACCCCGGCCGGCAGATCCCAGCGCCATGGTTTGCCGGCCGCGACCAGCATCAGCAATGCGGCGGCCAGCAGCAGGGGCTTCACGGCAGGCGCGTCACCAGCAGGGTCAGCTTGTCCTCGCCATTGGCCGCGATTTGCAGCGTGTAGCGACCGGGCTTCAGGTCATAATCCACCATCTTGCGAATGCCCGAACAGTCCGGCCCATGGCCATGGGCGGTCGAGGTCGCGGCCTGACCGTCGCCGATCACATCGACCCAGGCGCCCGATCCCAGCGCGACGCGCCAGGTGCCCGCTTCTTTCACGGTGAAGCTGGCCAATCCGCCATGGCTGACGCTGCCGCCCGGCTTGGCCGGCCGTACCGGATAGGCGACCTTGGGCGTGGGAAGCAGCGCCAGGGTTACGGTCCGTCCCGGCGTCAGCATGGCGCGCGCGGCGCCCTTGCCATCGGCGGCGGCCTTCAAAGCGACCGGATTGCGCCAGGAGGCCATGGGCGCGGGCAGCTCCGCCGGGGCGGCGCACTGGGCCGGCGCATGGTCCATCTGCGCAGCGGCGGGCGCGGTGCAGAGAAGCGCGGCGATGGCGGCCGGCGCGAGGCGCTGGAACGGGGCGCTGAATGGCATCTGGGGCTTCCCTCCGAAATATTTCGCTATATACGGCCGGATATATCGAGTCGAACGACCGGAAAAGGGGGAAAATATATGAGGATCGCTTTCACCGCCCTGTTGCTGGCGGGCAGTGCCTTTGCGGGTCAGGCCCAGGCGCAGGTTCAGCCGGAGGAGGGGAGCGATAGCTTCTCGCTGGGGCAGATCATCGTCACCGCACCCCGCACCCAGGGAATCGAGATCGATACCAATACCCTGTCCTCGAACGCCATCTACACGTTCGGCCGTACCGCGCTGGACGATGCGATCAACCTGATGCCTGGCGTATCGGCCGGCAATAGCGGCGGCACGCGCAACGAGCGGCTGGTATTCGTGCGCGGTTTCGACCGGTTTCAGGTGCCGCTGTCGATCGACGGCATCCGCGTCTATCTGCCCGCCGACAACCGGCTGGACTATGGCCGTTTCCTGACCACCGACATCGCCGAAGTGCAGGTGGCCAAGGGCTATGCGTCGGTGCTGGACGGGCCGGGCGCGATGGGCGGGGCGATCAACCTGGTCACCGCCAAGCCGACCAAGGCGCTGGATATCGACCTGCGCGGCACGGTGAATTTCGACAATGATACCGACTATGCCGGCTATAATGTCTCCGCCAAGGTCGGGACGCGCCACGACAGATGGTATGCGCAGGCCAGCTATGCGCGCAGCTTTACCGACCATTGGGATCTGCCCAACGACTTTACCCCGCGGAACGTCGCGCTGGAGGATGGCGGCGCGCGCGATTTTTCGCGTACCCGCGACTGGCGCGTCAATGCCAAGGTCGGCTTCACGCCCAATGCGACCGACGAATATGCGTTGAGCTATACCTATCAGGAGGGGGCGAAGGGCGCGCCGCTGCACATCAGCGATACGGTGACGACGCCGCGCTTCTGGGACTGGCCGGAATGGAACATCACCAGCATCTATTTCCTGTCGACCACCGCGCTGGGCGACCGGGCGACGCTCAAGACCCGCGCTTATTACAACCAGTTCGATTCGATCCTGCGCAGCTTCACCGACCGCACGATGACGACGCAGACCCGGCCCTATACGTTCGACAGTCCCTATGAAGATCGCGCCTGGGGCGGATCGGCCCAGCTGGATTTCGACGCGAGCGAAGCGGATACGCTGCGCCTTGCCTTCCACTATCGCCATGACAAGCATGTCGAGTTTCAGACCAGCTTCTCCACCGCCGGCATCGGCACCACCGAGCCGCGCCAGACCCAGACGGAAGAGACATTTTCCGCCGCGCTGGAAAATGAGCTGCGCCTGACGCCGGACCTGCGCTTCACGCTGGGCGGCAGCTTCGATTGGCGCAACCTGATCAAGGCGCAGGAATATGGCGCGCCGCTCGGCACGTCGGGCGCGTCGGTGCTGTATAATTATCCGCGCCGCGATGCCGACACCTGGAATGTGCAGGGCCGGTTCGACTGGCAGGCGAGCGAGGCGGTGAACCTGCACGCCAGCCTGTCGTCGCGCGCGCGTTTCCCGACGATTTTCGAACGGTTCAGCCAACGCTTCAACACCGCCATCCCCAATCCCGATCTGAAGGCCGAACGCGCCACCAATGCGGAAATCGGCGGCAGCTGGGCGGCGGGCAAGCTGCGAGTGGAGGGTGCGCTCTTCTACAGCTGGGTACGCAACGCGATCTTCAGCGTGCCGACGCCGGCCTATCCCTGCACCGCATCGACCACGCCGCCGGCGGTGCCGGTCGCCGGCTGCGCGCTGACCAACCTGTCGCAGAGCCGCAATGTCGGTAAGGGCGAATATTATGGCGTCGAACTGTCGGTGTCGGCTACGATCCTGCCGGGGCTGGACGCCGGGTTCAACTATACCGGCACGAAGCGTAATCTGGACTATGCCGCCAACCCGCTGTTCCACCCGACCGGCGTGCCCACGCACAAGGGCTTCGCCTATCTGGACTGGGCACCGATCGAGAAGCTGCACATCGTCCCCAGCGTGGATCTGGCGTCAAACCGCTGGACCCTGTTCACCGCCCTGCCGGCCAGCGCGCCGCAGCGTTATTATCGTACCGGAGCCTATGTGAATGCGGGGCTGCGCGTCGATTATGCCATCACCGACGGGATCGAGATCGGCGTGGGCGGCCGTAATCTGTTCGACGATTATTACACGCTGACCGACGGCTTCCCGGAAACGGGGCGTACGCTCTTCGCCAGCATTCGCGCGCGTTACTGACAAGGCACACGGGGCTGCGCCGGGCGACCGGCCGCAGCCCCCAGGATCGCACCGAAAAGCCATTGCGCGGCGCGCGCGGGCGCGTCAGTCTGATCCCACAAAATATGGGGAGTGAGATATGCGCCGAACGATGCTGGCTTCGTTGCTTGCCGCCATTTCGTCCATCGCCATGGCGGCGCCGACACCCAAGGAACAATTGCTGACGGCGCCGTCCGATGCGCGCCATTTCACCATCAGTTCGACCGCCGGCAATCATGGCGACATCTGGTCCTGGACGCTGGTGGACGGACAGGTCGCCTATCGCATGTCCATGTCGCTGCGCGGTTGGGTGACGGAGACGGACGAGGTGATGAAGCTTGGCGCCGACGGGCGGCCGAGCAATATCGTCATTCGCGGTTTCACCGATCAGGGTGACGCGGCCGAGACGTTCAGCGTTGGTGCGGATGGCGTCGGCCGGTGGAAGACGGTGATCGACGAGGGCGCAGCGCCCTATGCGGGCAAGCGATACAGCACATATGGCGGCCCCTGGCTGGCGGGCGAGAAGGATATCGAGGCGCTGGTGGCGGCCGGCGACAAGGGTATCGACCTGCTGCCGACCGGCCATGCCAGCATCAGCATCGGCCAGTCGGTGCAGATAGACGGACCGCAGGGACCAAAGACGGTCAAGCTGGCCTTCATCAAGGGCTATGGCTTTTCTCCCTCGCCGATGTGGCTGGACCAGGATGATCGCTTCTTCGGCAATGCCGGAGTGATATCGCTGCTGCCGGCGGGTTATGAGAAGAACGGGCCGAAGCTGAAGGATATTCAGGATGCGGCCACCGCCGCCATGGTGCGCGATGTGGCGCACCGGTTCCTCAGTCCCGCCAATCGCACCCCGACACTGATCGACCATGTGCTGCTGTTCGATTCGGTCGCGGGCACCTATCTGCCCGACCGGGCGGTGCTGATCGCCGATGGCAAGGTCGCCAAGGTCGGCGCGGGCGGCTCCATCAAGGCGCCGGCCGGCGCGACCCTGATCGACGGGCGCGGCAAGACGCTGTCGCCCGGCCTGTGGGACGCGCACCAGCATGTCGGCGACGATTGGAACCTGTTGCAGAATCTGGCGACGGGCATGACCAACTATCGCAGCCCCGGCTCCATGATCGACGAGGCGTTGAGTATCCAGAAGCGTCGGGCGGCCGGCGACCTGCTGGCACCGGACGGGAAGATATCGGTCATCATCGACCGCAAGGATCCGTTGGCCGCGCAGGGCGCGCTGACCGTGTCGTCGGCGGCCGAAGCGGTGGCGGCGGTCGACAAGATCAAGGCGGCGGGCCTGTGGGGCGCCAAATTCTACACGTCCATGGACCCGGCCTGGATCGCACCGGCGGCGGCAGAGGCACATAAGCTGGGCCTGCACGTTCACGGCCATGTGCCCGCCGGCATGCGCCCGCTCGATGCGGTGCGGGCGGGCTATGATGAGATCACCCATATCAACTTCATCATGATGCAGGCGATGCCGCAGGATGTGGTGGACAAGGCCAACACTGCCGCGCGGCTGGAGGGACCGGCCAGATATGGCAAGGATGTCGATCTGGATTCGCCGACGATGAAGGCTTTCTACGCCGAACTGGCGAAGCGGGGCACGATCATCGACCCGACCCTGACCGTGTGGGAACCGCTGATGACGTCGGACGGCACGGCCATTTCGCCCGAATATGCGCCCTTTGCCGACATCGCCCCGCCGTCGGTCGCGCGCAGTTGGAAAATCGGTGGCTATCCGCTGGTCGCCGGGCTGACGCGGGACGATTATCGCAAGAGTTTCGACAAGATGGTCGGGCTGGTCGGCCGCCTGCACGCGGCCGGTGTCCGCATCGTCGCCGGCACGGATGGCTATGGCCTCGAACTGGTGCGTGAACTGGAACTCTACGAGCAGGCCGGCCTCACCAATGCGCAGGCCTTGCAGACCGCGACCATCGTGCCGGCGCGGATGACCGGCCTTGCCGACAGCATCGGATCGATCGCGCCGGGCAAGAAGGCCGATATCATCCTGGTCGATGGCGACGTGTCGAAGGACATCACCCGGCTGCGTCAGGTCGATACCGTCTTCCTCGACGGCTATCGGCTGGACGGCGATGCCCTGCGGCGCGCGAGTGGCCTGTCCGGCATGCCGAAATAAGCGATGGGGGCGGCCGACCCGCCCCCAAATTTTTCTGTCGCGCGGTCCAGCATTGCTTGCAGGACGATTCTCTATAGCATCAGTAGATAAGTCGCATGAGTCGGCGCGGAGTATCTATGCAGGATGGGCAGGAGCAGGATGGGGCCGATGGCCTGTTCGGGCGGTGGCGGGCGCGACTGGCGCAGGCGCTGCTTCGCGAACCTTCGGTCGTGCTGATCGACCGGGACGCCGATGCCCTGTTGGACCTGCCTGATTCTCGCGAATTGGCTGCGCCGGCGCGCGAAACGGTCAACTGACCCCTTCGCATATGCGCATGATCGCCTACATTGGCGGTCCTTCCTTCGTTTTTTCCAGGAGATAGCATGGCCACCAATCCCCGCGCCTCCACGCGCGCCGTCGACAGCCTGTTCCTCGATCGCTGGTCGCCCCGTGCGTTCGACAGCTCCGCCATCCCGCAGGCGGATCTGGACACTATTTTCGACGCCGCGCGCTGGGCGCCATCGGCCTTCAACTATCAGCCCTGGCGTTTCCTCTACGCCCATCGCGACGATGCCGACTGGCAGCGCTTCCTGGAATTGCTGCTGCCCTTCAATCAGGGCTGGGTGAAGAATGCCGGCGCGATCGTCTTCATTCTGTCCGACACGCTGATGGCTGCGCCCGGATCGGAAGATTATAAGCCGTCGCACAGCCACAGCTTCGATGCGGGTGCCGCCTGGGCACTGCTGGCGTTGCAGGCGACGCGGCTTGGCTATCACACCCATGGCATGACCGGCCTGGATTTCGACAAGGCGCGGGCTGAACTGGCCGTGCCGGAGCGTTTCCGGATCGAGGCGGCGGTCGCGATCGGGCGTCAGGGCGACAAATCGGTCCTGCCCGAAGCGCTTCAGGCGCGCGAAGAACCGAGCGATCGCAAGCCGATCGAAAGCTTCGCCCATCAGGGCAATTTTGCCGGCTGACCTTTTGAAATCATTCCCTTGCCTTGCGGTCGGGGGGTGAATTGGGCACCATGACGGGGGGCAGCGCGCTGGCGTTGCCCCCGTTTTCCTGTCGAGTGCCTGTTTTTCATGTCCCTGCCCGCAATGACCGTCGCCATGATTGCCGACAGCGCCGTCGCGGCCGTCGTCACCAATCCGCGCCTGCCCGACAATCCGATCGTCGCCTGCAACGACGCCTTCGTCGCGCTGACCGGCTATGCGCAGGATGAGGTGATCGGGCGCAATTGCCGTTTCCTGTCGGGTGCGGATACCGAGGGTGCCGCGATCGACACGATCCGCGGCGCGCTGAAGGCGCAGCGGCCGGTGCTGGTCGAACTGTTCAACTATCGCAAGGATGGGACGGGCTTTCGCAACGCGGTGATGATCGCGCCGATCTTCGGCGCCGATGGTGCGCTCGACTGGTATCTGGGGTCGCAGGTGGCGGTCGAGGATGCAGGCGTGCCGCGCAGGGATGAGGCCACGGCGCTGATCGCGACGCTCACCGATCGTCAGCGCGCCGTGCTGACCGGCATGGCGGAGGGGCAGCTCAACAAGCAGATCGCCTTTGACCTGGGCCTTACCGAACGGACGGTGAAGATGCACCGCGCCGCGATGCTGCGGGCGCTGGGCGCGCGCACGGCGGCCGACGCCATTCGCCTGGCCATCGAAGCGGGGCTGTGAGCATGAAGCGGAGGCGCGGCTGATGGTTCTGCTCGGCATCGCCATCATCGTGGCGGGCTTCCTGCTGCGCTTCCATCCGTTGCTGGTGATCCTGGCTTCCGCGATCGTCACGGGCCTTGCGGCGGGGCTGGACCCGCTGGCGATCCTCGCCGCCTTCGGCAAGGCGTTCAACGATGCCCGTTATGTCAGCATCATCTGGATCGTGCTGCCGGTCGTCGGCCTGCTGGAAGCGAACGGGTTGCAGGAGCGGGCGCGCGGCCTGATCGCGAAGATGCGCGGGGCGACGGTCGGTCGTTTCCTGACCTTCTATCTGATCCTGCGGCAGATGCTGGCCGCCGTCGGCCTGACCTCCGTTGCCGGCCATCCCCAGACGGTCCGCCCGCTGGTCGCGCCGATTGCCGAAGCGGCGGCCGAGCGTCAGGCGGGCGATCTGGACGATGCGGAGCGCGAGGAGATCAAGGCCTGGGCAGCGGCGACCGACAATATCGGACTTTTCTTCGGCGAAGATATCTTCCTCGCCATCGGCTCCATCCTGCTGATCAAGGGACTGCTGGAACAATATGGCATCGATCTGGAGCCGTTGCAGCTGTCGGTCTGGGCGATCCCGACCGCGATCGCGGCGCTGCTGATCCACGGATTCCGCCTGTGGCGGCTGGACAGGCGGCTGACGCGTCGGCGCGCGGAGGGGCAGTGATGATCACGCTGCACTGGGTCTATGCGCTGGCCGGCGCGGTGTTTGCCGCCTTCGCCCTGCTGGGCGCGCGCGATCGGGATAATCCCCGTCGCTGGACGACCGCCGCCTTCTGGGCCTTGCTCGCGACCTCCATGTGGGCGGGCGACAGGCTGGGCGATCTTGGCAATGGCGTGCTGGTGCTGGGATTGATCGCACTTGGCGCGCTGGGCCTTGGCCGGGGCGATGGCGTGGTGCCGCCGGAGCAGCGGCAGGCGCGCGCTGATCGCTTCGGCAATCGCCTCTTCGTTATCGCGCTCGTCATCCCGGTGACGGCGCTAGCCGGCACCTTCCTGTTCAAGGCCGCGCCGGACTGGTTCGATGCCAAGCAGGCGACGCTGATCGCGCTGGCGCTGGGGGTGCTGATCGCGATGACGGCCGGATGCCTGTGGCTGCGCGCCGGGGCGCTGGTGCCGTTGCAGCAGGGGCGGCGGCTGATGGACTGTATCGGCTGGGCGGCGATCCTGCCGCAGATGCTGGCCAGCCTGGGTGCGGTCTTCGCGCTGGCCGGCGTGGGCGATGTGGTGGGCGGTATCGTGCAACAGGCGATCCCGCAGGGCAGCCTGCTTGGCGCGGTGATCGCCTATGCCCTCGGCATGGCGCTCTTCACCATGATCATGGGCAATGCCTTTGCCGCCTTCCCGGTAATGACGGCGGCGATCGGCGTGCCCTTGCTCATCCGCACCTATCATGGCGATCCGGCGGTGGTGTGCGCCATCGGCATGCTGGCGGGCTTCTGCGGCACGCTGATGACCCCCATGGCCGCCAATTTCAACCTCGTCCCCGCCGCCCTGCTCGAACTCAAGGACAAGCATGGCGTGATCAAGCGGCAGGTCGGCACCGCACTGCCGCTGCTGATCGTC
The DNA here is from genome assembly GCF_008710155.1 of Sphingobium limneticum. Taxonomy (GTDB): domain Bacteria; phylum Pseudomonadota; class Alphaproteobacteria; order Sphingomonadales; family Sphingomonadaceae; genus Sphingobium; species Sphingobium limneticum. Next base: position 387,474 of record NZ_VYPZ01000002.1, on the reverse strand, counting down.
AACATCGCTCTTATCTACTGGCTGGCCTTTCGATGACGCTTCTGACGCAAGAGATTGGCGAAAATTTCGCCACGCTGACCCTGTCGCATCTGGGGCGGCAATATCCCTACAAGATGGACCTGGTGATGGCCGGGCCGCAGGATGCCCGGCCGCCGCAGGACCATCATCCGATCTTCCACGGCAGTTTCGACTGGCATAGCTGCGTCCATGGCTGGTGGCAGGTGATGCGCCTGAAGCGCCTTTTCCCGACGCTGGCGCAGGGGGATGCGATCCGGGCGCGGGGCGACGCAATGCTGGTGCCGGACAAGGTGGCGGGCGAACTGGCCTATCTGCATCGGCCGCTCAGCACCGGGTTCGAACGGCCCTATGGCTGGGCCTGGGCGCTGGCGCTGCATCAGGAACTGGCGTTGCATGACGCGCCCTGGGCCGATGCCTTCGCGCCGCTGGCCGACGCGTTCGCAGAGCGCTTCCATGCTTTCCTGCCCAAATTGACCTATCCGCTGCGCGTCGGCACCCATTTCAACATCGCCTTCGCGCTGATCCTGACGCTGGGTTGGGCGGAGGCGCGCGATCCCGCGCTGGTGGCGCTGATCCGCGACAGGGCGATCGGCTGGTTCGGGCAGGACCGCGCCTGTCAGGCGTGGGAGCCGGGCGGCGACGAATTTCTCTCGCCCGCCTTGTGCGAGGCGCTGCTGATGAGCCGTCTGCTGGATCGCGCGGACTTTGCCGACTGGTTCCACGCCTTCCTGCCGCATCTGTCGGCGGGCGAACCGGTGACGCTGTTCACGCCCGCCACCGTATCGGATCGCAGCGATGGCAAGATCGCGCATCTCGACGGCCTGAACCTCAGCCGCGCCTGGTGCTGGCGCGGGATCGCCGCCGCACTAGGGACCGGCGATCCGGTCGCCGATCTGGCGGAGCGGGCCGCGCGCGTCCATATCGATGCCAGCCTGCCCCATGTCGCGGGCGACTATATGGGCGAACATTGGCTCGCCACCTTCGCCCTGCTGGCGCTGGAATGATCGCTTAGTGGGTGACGCTGTGGACGAACATATAGCCTTCGTTGCGGATCGTGCGGATGACCGGGCCTTTAAGGCCGCAGGCCGACAGCTTTCGCCGCAACCGGCATAGCTGCACGTCGATCGAGCGATCATAATGGTCGCTGGTCGCGCCATAGACGCGGTCGAGCAGGCGGGTGCGGTCCAGCACCTGGCGCGGATGTTCGATGAAGGCCCGCAGCAGTTGAAATTCGCCGTCCGACAGGGCGACGGCCATGCCGACCGGGTTGAACAGCTGCCCGGTGGTCATGTCCACGCGCCAGCCCTCGAACGATGCGACGCTGCGGGCGGCGGGTGCCTGCACTTCCCGCGCCGATCCCGCGCGGCCGCGCAGGGCGGCCCGGATGCGGGCAAGCAGTTCGCGCGGATTGGCCGGTTTGCTCAGGCAATCTTCGGCGCCCATTTCCAGCGCGGCGATCCGGTCCGCATCGCCACAGGCGGCGCTGTGGACGATCACCGGCAGGCGGCGCTCGATCGCCAGTTCGCGCAGCAGCGCGGTGCCCTGACCCGGCGCGACGGTGGGGTCGAGCACCACCAGCGCATAATCCTCTTGCTCCAGCCGCTCGCGCATCTGGAGGGCAGAGGCGGCGCCGGTGACATGCAGGCCGTAGCGGGCGAAATTATCGGCCAACTGGCCGATCTGGGTGGCGTCATCGTCAACGATGAGCAGGCGATTGGGCAGGACCGTCATATCCGCAAGGACGCTGCCGCCGGCCCAGAACCGTCTCGTCCGTGCGATAGTGTCAGCGAGGTGGCGCCAGGCCACCCCGCCGGACTGCGATCAATCGCGCAGCAGCTCGTTGATGCCGGTCTTCGACCGCGTCTGCGCGTCCACGCGCTTGACGATCACGGCGCAATAGAGGCTGGGGCCGGGCGTGCCGTCGGGCAGGGGCTTGCCGGGCAGCGAACCGGGGACGACGACCGAATAGGGCGGGACTTCGCCGATGAAGACTTCGCCGGTGGCGCGATCGACGATCTTGGTCGACATGCCGATGAACACGCCCATCGACAGGACCGAACCCTTGCCGATGCGCACGCCTTCCACGACTTCGGACCGGGCGCCGATGAAGCAGTCATCCTCGATGATGACGGGGTCGGCCTGCAGCGGTTCCAGCACGCCGCCGATGCCGACGCCGCCCGACAGATGGACATTCTTGCCGATCTGGGCGCAGCTGCCGACCGTCACCCAGGTGTCGACCATCGTGCCTTCATCGACGAACGCGCCGATATTGACGAAGCTGGGCATCAGGATGACGTTCTTGGCGATGTGGCTGCCGGCGCGGGCGAAGCTGCCCGGCACGGCGCGGAAACCGGCGGCGCGGAAGGCGGCCTCGTCCCAGCCGGCGAACTTGCTCGGCACCTTGTCCCACCAATGGCCCGCGCCCGGCCCATTGTCGATCAGCACATTGTCGTTCAGGCGGAAGCTGAGCAGCACGGCCTTCTTCGCCCACTGGTTGACCTGCCAGCCGGCTTCGGTCGGCTGCGCCACGCGCAGTTCGCCCTTGTCGAGCAGGGCCAGCGCCTGATTGACGGCCGACCGCACATCGCCCTGCGTCTGGAGATTGACGTTGGCGCGGTCTTCCCATGCGGCGTCGATGGTGGTGATCAGGTCTTGGCTCATGCTGCTTCCCCAATGATTTTCGCCAGAAATGGCGTCAGATGGTCGGTTTCATAATCGATGAAATCGGGATGATGGTCGTGATTGCCCGCTTCGGAGCCATTATTGACCCAGATGGTGGTCATGCCGATCGCCTTGGCGGGCTTGAGGTTGCGGGCCATATCCTCGAAAAAGGCGGCGCGGGTCGGATCGATGGCATGGACCCGGCACAATTCCGCATAGCCCGATGGATCGGGCTTGGGGATATATTGGCAGGCATGGATGTCGTGGATCAGCTCGAACGCCTGCGCCAGGCCCAGCTTTTCCAGCACACGGCCGGCATAGGCGGCGTCGCCATTGGTGAAGATCAGGCGGCGGCCGGGCAGGGCGGCGATATGGGCGTTCAACGCCGCATCCACTTCCAGCCGGTCCATCGAGATATCGTGGACATAGTCCAGGAATGCGTGCGGTTCGATGCCATGATGGTGCATCAGGCCCGACAGCGTCGTGCCCTGCTCCATGAAATAGCGCTTCTGCGTCTGCCGCGCGATCACCGGGTCGCAGCCAAGCAACCCCTGGATATACTCGCCCATCTTCACGTCGATCAGCGCGAACAGGTCCGCCTTCGCCGGATAGAGCGTATTGTCCAGATCGAAGATCCAGGTGTCGACATGGGCGAGGTCACCGAGCATGGCCGCGCCCTAAAGCGGTCAGCGGTTCAGGGCAAGTCCGCTCACTTGGGGCAATCGCCCAGCCGCCGATAGTCGTGGCGCCATGTCGCGGCGGGCACCTTGCCGGGCACGGCGGGGGTCTTGACCGACACGACCCAATGTTCTTCCCGCCCGCTGCGCACGATCTCGCCGGGCATGCTGGCGGCCGGGGCCGTGACGCCCAGTTCGGGGATACGGATCGCCGGGCAGTTCAGGGTGAAGCTCGCCTTGCTGAACGAATCGAACCCCACGCTGATCGGACATATTTGTTCGCTCGGCCCGGCCGCGAGCGATTCCCGGATCATCGCCTGCAATTGCGCGGCGGAAATGCAGGCGCGTTCCTGCCGGTCGGGTGCTGCCGGGTTTTTGGGGATGGTGGTGAAGCTGTGCGTCCACAGGCCCGGCTTCACATCGCGCAATATCGTCAGTTTCGACAGGTCGCTGGAACCGGGCGCCGCCGCGATCAACCCGCAGGCCATGGCCGATAATATAGCGCGCTTGGTCCAGTTCATGCCATCTCCTCTGATCTTCTGAAGATCAGGGATGGCACGGACAGGTGACGTCGCCAAAGTCATGGCGTGCCGCCCGTCCGTTTTTCGGCTCGGCTGGTCGGATCAGCCGGCGGCCTGACTGTCTTGATAGAATGCCTGCACCGCGTCCCACGCCTCTTGCGCGCTTTCGACCCAGGTCAGAAGATTGAGGTCGCTGTGCGAAATCACGCCTTCGTCCGCCAGCGCCTCGAAATCGATGACGCGGGTCCAGAAATCCTTGCCGAACAGCAGGATCGGGATCGGCTTCATCTTGCCGGTCTGGATCAGCGTCAGCAGCTCGAACATTTCGTCGAACGTGCCGAACCCACCGGGGAAGACGGCGAGCGCGCGGGCGCGCAGCAGGAAGTGCATCTTGCGCAGCGCGAAATAGTGGAACTGGAAACTCAGCTCCGGCGTGACATAGGGGTTGGGCGCCTGCTCATGCGGCAGGACGATGTTCATGCCGATGGTGGTCTGGCCGACATCCTGCGCGCCCCGATTGGCCGCTTCCATGATCGACGGGCCACCGCCCGAGCAGACCACGAAGTGGCGGCCGCCCTCCGCATTGACGGGATATTGGGCCGAAATCCGTGCCAGCTTGCGCGCTTCGTCATAATAGCGGGCCTTGGCGCCCAGATTTTCGGCGATGCGCTTCTGTTCGGGCGTGGTTGCCGCGTCGATCCGCGCCTGCACCTGATCGGGCTCGGGGATGCGCGCGGAGCCATAGAAAACGAAGGTCGATTCGATCTGCGCCTCGTCCATCAGCAATTGCGGTTTCAGCAGTTCCAGCTGGAACCGCACCGGGCGCAGATCGTCACGCAGCAGGAATTCGGTATCCTGATAGGCCAGCTTATAGGCGGCGCTCTGCGTCTGGGGGGTGCCAAGCTGTTTCTTGGCGTCATGGGCCTCTTCGCGGGCCGGGCGGAATTTGCGTTCTTCGATTTCTTTTTTCGTCATTTGCACCAACTTAGTGTCGGGCGGTGACAAAACCAAGTCTGGATTGGCGGGAAATTGATAGGAACGCCCCGTCATTGCGAGCGCAGCGAAGCAATCCATGTGGTGCGATAGATTGCTTCGCTGCGCTCGCAATGACGAAATGAATTAGCGGCAAAACCCTCCACGCCCGCCCATGTCGAAATGGAAATGGTCGCGATGGGCCGCATTATAGTCGGGGCTGAGCACGGTGTTGAACCGCTTGCAGGCGCTGGCGTGGACGATTTTCAGGAACTGGCGCGTTTGGCGGTCGCCGTCCCAATCCTTTTGGATACTGATTCGCCGGCCGTCGGACAGGACGAAGGCGGATACGTCGATCGCGTTGCTGTGCGCATGTTCGGACAGCTTGCCGCTGCCCGCGATCGGGCGGCAATTATAGGTGCCGAACGTCTCGATCTTCTCGATCTCCGCGCCGAAGATGACGCGCGCGGCGGGTTGTACGCCAAACTTCGCCCAGGCCGCGAAATTGGCGGCGAGGTTGCAGGTGATCGCGCCGATGCCGGTCGTCGGCACGCCGATGTCGATCAGTTTGACGCTGTTTACCGCGCTGCATCCGCCGCCGAAATTCCGGTCGGGAAGGGGGGTGAAGGCCACCGCCTGCGACTGGAGTTTGGCGAAACATTGCCGCGTTTCCATGGCGGGTTGCGCCGGCGCGCGGACGGGCGGCGGCGGTTTGGGCGCGCTTGCCACGCGCCCGCGCGGGACCAGATCGCCGCTACAGGCGCTCAGCATGATCGCACAGGCGACGGCCAGAGCCGCGCCGCGCAGAAGTCCAGTTTCTGTCACCCGCTCTTCCATGAATCGGATGTTTACCATCCCGAATCTTTACGAAAGTTAACCGGCGATGCGGCTCGTCGCATTTCGACAAACGGCTTGACTCTTTTTTCGGCGACATTAGTGCGGCCGACGGGCCACGCGGTCCCAACGCCGCGCAGCTCTCTGTAAGGAGAAGCATTACATGACTGATTTGACTGCCGTCGACGCCACCATTGCGCCTGCTGTAAAGCCCGCCAGCCGTCCGGCCCGCCCCTTTTTCTCTTCCGGTCCCTGCGCCAAGCCTCCGGGCTGGGATGCCGCCAAGCTGGCCACTGAGTCGCTCGGCCGTTCGCACCGCGCCAAGATCGGCAAGACCCGTCTTGCTTACAGCATCGACCTGATGCGTGAGCTGCTGAACCTGCCCGACACCCACCGCATCGGCATCGTCCCCGGTTCCGACACCGGCGCGTTCGAAATGGCGATGTGGACCATGCTGGGCGCGCGTCCGGTGACGACGCTGGCCTGGGAAAGCTTCGGCGAAGGCTGGGTGACGGACGCTGCCAAGCAGCTCAAGCTCGACCCCACCGTCATCCGCGCCGACTATGGCCAGCTGCCCGACCTTTCGACGGTAGATTTCAGCACCGACGTGCTGTTCACCTGGAACGGCACCACGTCGGGCGTGCGCGTGCCGAACGCCGACTGGATTCCGGCCGACCGCGAAGGCCTGACCTTCGCCGACGCGACCAGCGCGGTGTTCGCCTATGACATCGACTGGGCGAAGATCGACGTCGCCACCTTCTCCTGGCAGAAGGTGCTGGGCGGTGAGGGTGGCCATGGCGTGCTGATCCTCGGCCCGCGCGCCGTCGAACGCCTCGAAACCCACACCCCCGCCTGGCCGCTGCCCAAGGTGTTTCGCCTGATGGCGAAGGGCAAGCTGGCCGAAGGCGTGTTCAAGGGCGAAACCATCAACACGCCGTCCATGCTTGCCGTGGAAGACGCGATCTTCGCGCTGGAATGGGGCAAGTCGCTGGGCGGTTCGGCCGGCCTGATCGCGCGCAGCGATGCCAATGCGGCTGCGCTGGGCAAGATCGTCGCGGAGCGGGATTGGCTCGGCCATCTCGCCGTCGATGAGGCGTCGCGGTCGAAGACCAGCGTCTGCCTGACCGTCGAAGGCGCCGACGAAGCCTTTATCAAGGCCTTCGCCGCCCTTCTCGAAAAGGAAGGCGCCGCCTATGACGTCGCGGGCTATCGCGATGCCCCGGCCGGCCTGCGCATCTGGTGCGGCGCGACCGTCGAAACGGCGGATATCGAAGCGCTCGGTCCCTGGCTCGACTGGGCCTATGCGACCGTGAAGGCTGCCGCTTAACTCTCATAATTGTCGTCATTCCCGCGAAAGCGGGAATCCATCTCCGGCCCTATCGACAGGTGCAATGTCGAGAGATGGATCCCCGCCTTCGCGGGGATGACGGGACTATTTTGCAAAGGATAAAATCCATGCCCAAAGTTCTTATCAGCGACAAGATGGACCCCCGCGCCGCCGCAATCTTCAAGGAACGCGGCGTCGAAGTCGACGTCATCACCGGCAAGACCCCCGAAGAACTGATCGCCATCATCGGCGACTATGATGGCCTCGCTATCCGTTCGTCCACCAAGGTGACAAAGGAAATCCTGGACGCCGCGACCAACCTCAAGGTCATCGGCCGCGCCGGCATCGGCGTCGACAATGTCGACATTCCCTATGCCTCGTCCAAGGGCGTGATCGTGATGAACACGCCGTTCGGCAACTCCATCACCACTGCCGAACATGCCATCGCGCTGATGTTCGCGCTCGCCCGCCAGCTGCCCGAGGCAAACGCTCAGACGCAGCAGGGCCTGTGGCCCAAGAACGGCTTCATGGGCGTGGAAGTCACCGGCAAGACGCTGGGCCTGATCGGCGCGGGCAATATCGGTTCGATCGTCGCGACCCGCGCGCTGGGCCTCAAGATGAAGGTCGTCGCTTTCGATCCGTTCCTGACGCCGGAACGCGCCATCGAAATGGGCGTGGAAAAGGCTGATCTGGACACGCTGCTGGCCAAGGCCGACTTCATCACGCTGCACACGCCGCTGACCGACCAGACCCGCAACATCCTGAGCCGCGAAAATCTGGCCAAGACCAAGAAGGGCGTGCGCATCATCAACTGCGCGCGTGGTGGCCTGATCGACGAAGCGGCGCTGAAGGACGCGCTGGATTCGGGCCAGGTCGCGGGCGCCGCGCTCGACGTGTTCCAGACCGAACCAGCCAAGGAATCGCCGCTGTTCGGCACCCCCAACTTCATCTGCACCCCGCATCTGGGTGCATCGACCGACGAAGCGCAGGTCAATGTCGCGCTTCAGGTCGCCGATCAGCTGTCCGACTATCTGCTGGACGGTGGCATCACCAACGCGCTGAACGTGCCCAGCCTGTCGGCCGAGGAAGCGCCCAAGCTCAAGCCCTATATGGCGCTGGCGGAAAAGCTGGGCAGCCTGATCGGTCAGCTGGAAGGCGACCAGATCAGCGGCGTCGCCGTCGAAGTGGAAGGCCATGCCGCCGAACTGAACCAGAAGCCCATCACCGCCGCCGTTCTCGCCGGTCTGATGCGCGTCTATTCGGACACGGTGAACATGGTCAACGCGCCCTTCCTGGCGAAGGAACGCGGCCTGGACGTGCGCGAAGTGCGCCATGACCGCGAAGGCGATTATCAGACCATGGTGCGCGTCACCGTGACCACCGAAAGCGGCGAGCGTTCGGTCGCCGGCACGCTGTTCGGTCATGCTCAGCCGCGTCTGGTCGAACTGTTCGGCATCAAGGTGGAAGCCGATCTGGACGGCACGATGCTCTACATCGTCAACCAGGACGCGCCCGGCTTCATCGGTCGCCTGGGGAGCAAGCTGGGCGGATCGGACGTCAATATCGGCACCTTCCATCTGGGCCGTCGAAACCAGGGTGGCGAAGCCGTGCTGCTGCTGTCGGTGGACGGCACCGTCACCGAACCGCTGCGCTGGGAAATCTGCAACCTCACCGGCGTGAAGCAGGTGAAGCTGCTGCGTTTCGCGTAACAGCTTAGAAATTCCGTTCGTGCTGAGTAGGGGCTGAGCCTGTCGAAGTCCCGTATCGAAGCATCCTTCGATACGGGACTTCGACTTCGCGCAGTGCCTGTCCTGAGCGCCTGCCTTGGCAGGCAGTCGAAGGGGCTGCTCGGGACGAACGGAGGCTGGATAATATAGCATTATCCGCTAAAGGCCTGTCCCATGACCATGATCCCGCCAAGCCTCCTGCCGGAGGGCCTCTCCGATCGCTTGCCGCCGCAGGCCGAAGCCTCCGCGCGTCTGGCGCGCCGCGTGCTCGATACGGTTGCGACCCATGGCTATGAACGGGTGATGCCGCCGCTCGCGGAGTTTGAGGATACGCTGACGCAGCGTTTGAAGTCGATGCGCGCGCAGGATCTGGTCCGCACCGTCGATCCTGTGTCGCAGCGCAGCCTGGCCTTCCGCCCGGACATGACGGCGCAGGTCGGCCGTATCGCCGCCACCCGTCTGGCGACCGCGCCTCGCCCGCTGCGCCTGTCCTATGCCGGCCCGGTGATTCGCCAGAAAGCCAGCCAGTTGCGCCCCGAACGCGAGAAATTGCAGCTCGGCGCCGAACTCATCGGCAGCGACAGTGCCGCAGCTGCCGTCGAGATCGTCAATATCGCGATCGAGGCGTTGCAGGCCGCCGGCGTCACCGGCATCACCATCGACTTCACCCTGCCCGACCTGATCGACGCGCTGGCCGCCGGGCCGTTGCCGCTCGCCCCCAATGAGATCGAAGCGGTGCGCGCCGAACTGGATGCCAAGGATGCCGGCGCGCTGGTGGCGATCAGCCCCGCCGCTGCCGCTTATCTGCCACTTATCGAAGCGACCGGCCCGTTCCACGCCGCAATGGAGCGGTTGGAGGCGTTGAGCGCGCAACTGGGCGGCGCGATCGACAGCCGCATCGCGGGCCTGCGCGCCATCGCCAAGCCGATCGGCTGGGACATCACCCTGACGCTCGATCCGACCGAACGGCATGGCTTTGAATTTCAGAACTGGTTCGGCTTCTCCATCTTTGCCGAGGGCTTCATCGGCGAAATCGGTCGCGGCGGCAGCTATGCCATCGCCCGTGCCGATGGGGCGGACGAGCCGGCCATGGGCTTTTCCCTCTATCCCGATCCGTTGATCGACGCCGGGTTCGGCGGCGAAGCGCCCAAGCGCCTGTTCCTGCCGCTCGGCCATGACGCGGCGCGTGCGGCAGAGTTGCGAGCCGAAGGCTGGCACACGGTCGCGGCCCTGTCGGAAGGCGAAGATGGCGCCGCCCAGCGTTGCTCGCACTGGCTGGATGGCGCAAAGCCCAGCGCCTATTGACTTGACTTCATCGGGGCAGCGCGGCTAACCCGCGCCCCGCATCAAGGGCGCACCATGCGCCCGATTATCCCACCGGCATGCCGAGTCCCGTCGAAGGGCATGGCCGGTCCGCGCGGCGGGCGGAGGACTGTATCTGTGGCAAATGTGACCGTGATCGGCGCTCAATGGGGCGACGAAGGCAAGGGCAAGATCGTCGACTGGCTGTCGGAACGCGCCGATGTCGTCGCCCGCTTTCAGGGCGGCCATAATGCCGGCCACACGCTGGTCGTGGGCGAAAAAGTCTATAAGCTTTCGTTGCTGCCGTCGGGCATCGTGCGCGGTACCCTGTCGGTCATCGGCAATGGCGTGGTGCTGGACCCGTGGCACTTCCGCGATGAAGTCGCCAAGCTGGCCGGGCAGGGCGTGGAAATCACGCCGGAAAACCTCCAGATCGCCGAAACCTGCCCGCTGATCCTGCCGTTCCACCGCGACCTTGACGGCCTGCGCGAAGACGCGAGCGGAGCCGGCAAGATCGGCACCACCCGTCGCGGCATCGGCCCGGCCTATGAGGATAAGGTCGGCCGCCGCGCGATCCGCGTGTGCGACCTGGCGCATCTGGACGATCTCGACCTTCAGATCGATCGCCTGACCGCCCATCACGACGCGCTTCGTGCCGGTTTCGGCGAAGCGCCGATCGACCGCGTTCAGCTGATGGCGGACCTGACCGAAATCGCGGCCTTCATCCTGCCCTTCGTCAAGCCCGTCTGGCTGACGCTGAACAAGGCGAAGGCAGCCGGCCAGCGCATCCTGTTCGAAGGGGCGCAGGGCACGCTGCTCGATATCGACCATGGCACCTATCCGTTCGTCACCTCGTCGAACACGGTGGCGGGTACGGCGGCGAGCGGCACCGGCCTTGGCCCCAACGCCGCCGGTTTCGTGCTGGGCATCGTGAAGGCCTATACCACGCGCGTCGGCTCCGGCCCGTTCCCGACCGAACTGGACGACGCCACCGGCCAGCGGCTGGGCGAGCGCGGTCATGAATTCGGCACCGTCACCGGCCGCAAGCGCCGTTGCGGCTGGTTCGACGCGGTGCTGGTGCGCCAGTCGGTCGCCGTGTCGGGCGTGACCGGCATTGCGCTCACCAAGCTGGACGTGCTGGACGGGTTCGAGACTCTCAAAATCTGCGTCGGCTATCGCATCGGCGACCAGACGTTCGATTACCTGCCCGCCCATGCGCAGGACCAGGCGAAGGCCGAGCCGATCTACGAGGATATCGAAGGCTGGCAGGATACGACGGCGGGCGCCCGCAGCTGGGCCGAATTGCCCGCGCAGGCGATCAAATATATCCGCCGTATCGAAGAGCTGATCGGTTGCCCGGTCACGCTCGTGTCCACGTCGCCGGAACGCGACGACACCATCCTCGTCCGCGACCCCTTCGCGGATTGATTTTTTGGGTTTCAGCTGAGCTGAAACCGATCGGTACCGGCCCGCTCCCCCACCCGGCCACCCAACGGCAGTATCATATGGGTGGCCGGGTGGGGGAGCGGGCCGGTGCGGTTCTCTCGACAAAGGAAATCCGATGGCAGGCGATCGTTTCGAGCGGCACAAGCAGCCCTGGACTCAGGATGAGATCCAGAAGCTGCATACGCTTGCCAAGAAGGGCATGGCGCTCAAGGCGATCGCCAAGGCGCTGACCCGCAGCGAAGAATCGACCAAGGCCCGCGCCAAGGAAGACGGGCTGAACATCGCCAAGCTGCGGTAAGAGTGGACGTTGCCGGGCGCCGGTGCGACAAGCCGTTCCATCACAACAGGAAAGGCTTCGCATGGCGCTCGACATCCTCGTTCTCTACGGTTCCTATCGGCGCGGCCGGCTCGGCATTCGGCTGGCCGACTATCTGATCCGGGGTTTCGAAGGACTGGGCCACAAGGCGGAACTGATCGACGCAAAGGCGATCGACCTGCCCATGCTCGATCTGCGCTACAGCGACTATCCGGCTGGGCAAGCGCCCGCCGCCATGGCGCAACTGGCCGATCGCCTGTCCACTGCCGATGCCTTCGTTTTCGTGGCTGGCGAATATAATCGGGGGATGCAGCCGGGCCTTAAAAATCTGGTCGATCATTATCTCAAGGAATTTGATCGCCGCCCTGCTGCCATCGCCAGTTACTCGGCGGGCCGCTTTGCCGGCGTCAACAGCCATGCCGACTGGACGGTAACGCTGTCGGCCATGGGGATGGCGATCGTGCCGGAGCGGCTGAGCGTCGGCCAGATCGGCCAGACGCTGAACGAGCAGGCGCAACCGCAGGGCGAAGGTGGCGCGGCGCTGGAGCGCGGTTTTGCCGGTTTTGCGAAAAACCTTATCTGGTGGGGCGAAGCCGCGAAGGCCGCGCGCTGAACCGCCTGTCGATCCAGACCAGCACATAACCCGCCAGCACGAAGCCGATCGCGATCAGCAGCGCGTTGATCGCGACCTGCCCCCATCCCAGCTTCGCGACATTGATGAAGGGATAGGCATAAGCTCGCTCCATCATGCCGCGGATCAGGGCATAGGGCAGATAGGCCGCCGGAAATATCGCCCAGATCCACGGATCGCGGCGGTTCAGCCGCCCCTTGCGGGCAAAGGCGATCCACCAGAGCGGCGCCAGCAGCGGCGTCACCTTGTGCAGCAGCGTGTCGGCCAGCAACGCCCCACCGCTGAGCGACAGGAGGCCGCGCAGCAGCAGGCCGTAGATGATGCCGACCAGCAGGATCGCCAGCACCGTGCCGCCCACGCGCCGAGGCGACACATGCCGCCCCAATGCGAACGGCCCGAATGTGATGACGACCAATATATTGGCCCAGATGGTGAAGAAGCGCAGTATCGTCCACAGCGTTTCGCCGACCGATCCCGTTTGCGTCAGCGTGGCGTCGAACTGGACGCAAAGGCCCGTCGATGCGGTCAGCGCGACGATGGCTGCCCCGATCCGCGCCATAGCTCCCTTCATGCCCGCGCTTCCTCCCGCCCGTCATCCTCGCCTGCGGAGATCACCGTAGCAGCGACCAGATCGCCCGTCACGTTGAGCGCGGTGCGGCACATGTCGAGGAAACGATCGACGCCCAGCACCAGCCCGATGCCTTCGGGCGGCACGCCGACCATGCCCAATATCATCGCCACCACCGGCAGCGATCCGGCCGGCACGCCCGCCGTCCCCACGCCACCCAATATGCACACCGCCATCACCATCAACTGCTGGCCGAGCGACAAATCCACGCCGAAAAACTGCGCCAGGAAGATGACGGTAATGCCTTCGAACATCGCCGTGCCATTCTGGTTGGCGGTCGCGCCGATGGTCAGGACGAAGCGGGCTATGCGGCGGGGCAGGTGCAGCTTGTCCTCTGCCACGCGGATGGCGGTGGGCAGGGTGGCGTTTGAGGAGGCGGTGGCAAAGGCCATGACGCTGGCCTCCTGCACCGCCGCGAAGAAGCGCAGCGGCGATCGGCGCGCGACAAAGGCGATCAGCAGCGAATAGACGCCGAACATCTGGAGCGCCAAGGCCAGCAACACCACGCCGACATAGGCGGACAGGCGGATGAGCAGATCCCATCCGAACTGCGCGGCAAGGTTGAACATGAAACAGGCGATGGCGATCGGCGCCAGCCGGATGACGAGGCCCATCAGCCGCATCGTCACTTCGAACAGGCCCTCCATCGCGTTCAGCAACAGTTTGGACTGGTCCGTCTGCACCATCACCAGCCCGATGCCGAAGAAGAGGGCGAAGACCATCACCGCCAATATGTCGTTGCCGGCCATGGCGGCGATGATGTTGTCGGGGATGATGGCCAGCACCGCCTCCACCCCGGTCGGCGTGTCGCCGCCCCGATTGAGGATCGCCTTCGCCCCTTGCCCGGCATCGGCCAGCAATGCCTGCGCCTGTGCAGGATCGACCCCGGCGCCCGGCCGCAACAGGTTGACCAGAACCAGGCTCAGCACCACCGCGATGCCCGACACGACCAGCGTGTAGACCAGGGTGCGCAAGCCCACCCTGCGCAGCGAGCGCAATTCGCCCATTTCGGCAATGCCCACGATCAGCGCCGACACCAGCAGCGGTATGACCAGCATGAACAGCAGCCGCAGGAAAACCTGCCCGATCGGCCCGGTGACATAGGTGGTGACAGTATCGACCCAGCGCGCGTCGGGCGCCGCCATATAGACGATCAGGCCCGCGATCAGCCCGGTCAGGAAGCCGCCCAGCATCTGCCACTGGAGCGACAGGGCCGCTTTCTTCTCGCCGGCGTCGGCTGCGTCGCTGGTCATGCCTGCCTCCTGTCGACCCGCCTCCCGCTGGCCCATATCCTGTGGATTGTTGTGTAACGACCTGCATCTGTGCAGGTTGCAGTCGCAGCAATGTTTCGTTTCGCTATGGCATCAAGGGAGCATTTCCGGGCCATTAGGCGTTGCGCCGGTTCATGATCAGGAGTTTTGCATGATAGTCGATGCCGTCCCCAGCATGCGCCGGATCGCATCCGAAATATGGAAGCCGTTGACGGCGCTGTTCATATGGGACTGCGCCGTGACGATCGCTTATTATGTCCTGCCCTTCAAGGCGCCCTCGCTGCCGCTGACCATCTTCGGTTCGGCGCTGGCGCTGTTCCTGGGCTTCCGGTCGAACAGCAGTTATCAGCGCTGGTGGGAAGGACGCATCCTGTGGGGGGCGATGATCAACGCCTCGCGCAGCCTGTCGCGCGCCACGCGCAACTTCCTGCCCGATCCGGAGGCCAAGGATCTCAAGCGCGAGATCGTCAAGCGCCAGATCGCCTATGTGAACGCGCTGCGCTGCCAGTTGCGGCGTCAGCCGATCGGCGAGGATGTGACCGGCCTGCTGCGCGAAGAGGATAAGGGCAAGGCTCTGGCCCGCGCCAATCCGGCCAACGGCCTGCTCGACAGCACCGGCCGCCGGATCGACATGGCGCGGCGCGAAGGCTGGATCGACACCATCCAGCAGAGCCAGATGGAAGCCGTACTGGTCGATATCGCCAATGCGCAGGGCGGCATGGAGCGGTTGAAGAACACGCCCTTGCCCTATCAATATCGCTTCATCCCCACCGCCTTCACCCATCTCTTCTGCATCCTGCTGCCGATCGGGCTGGTCGAATCGCTGGGCTTCGCGACCCCGCTCGGTTCGACGGTGGCGGGCTTCATGTTCATGTCGGTGCTGCGGATCGGCGACGATCTGACCGATCCTTTTGCCGACAGCGTCCATGACGTGCCGCTGACCGCCATGTGTCGCACGATCGAGATCGACCTGCTGCAATCCATCGGCGACCCGGCGCCAGACCCGATCACACCGGTGCGCGGCATTCTCTGGTAGAATGGAAAAGGCCTCCGTTCGCTGGGAACGGAGGCCTTTTTCACATCATCGAAGGCAGGGCCTGCCTCAACCCTTGCGGTCGCCGTCCACCATGTCGGGCGCCAGTTCCAGGCCCGCGCGGCCATGGGCGGCGCCATGCGCCGGCGCCTTGGGATGCGCGACGTCGATCGGTTCCTCGACCTCCAGCATGCCTTCCCATTTGGTGATGACCGACGTGGCGATGGCGTTGCCCAGCACGTTGGTCGCGGTGCGGCCCATGTCCATGAAATGATCGACCGCCAGGATGAAGGCGATACCCTCGACCGGCAGGTCGAACTGGCCCAGCGTCGCGGCGACGACGACCAGCGACGCGCGCGGCACGGCGGCGATGCCCTTGCTGGTCACCATCAGCACCAGCAAAATGGTGATCTGCGTCGCGATCGGCAGGTCGATGCCATAGGCCTGCGCGATGAAGATCGTCGCGAAGGTCGAATACATCATCGACCCATCGAGGTTGAACGAATAGCCCAGCGGCAGCACGAAGCTGTAGATGCGGCGCGGGATGCCGAACCGGTCGAGCTGCTCGAGCATCTTGGGATAGGCCGCTTCGGACGAGGCGGTGGAAAAAGCGATCAGGATCGGTTCGCGCACATAGCGGATCAGCTTGAACATCCGCTTGCCCAGGAAAATCGCGCCCGCGCAGAACAGCAGCACCCACAGGCACATCAGCGCGATGTAGAATTCGCCCACCAACGCGCCATAGGTCTTCAGCACGCCCAGGCCCTGCACCGTCACGGACGAGGCGAGCGCACCGAACACCGCGAAAGGCGCGACGCGCATCACATAGCCCGTCACCTGCAACATCAGTTCGACCATCGCCTCGATCAGGGTGATGATCGGCTTGGCCTTGTCGCCGATGGCGGTGAGCGCGACGCCCACGAACAGGGAGAAGACGACGATTTGCAGGATCTGGTTGTCCGCCATCGCCCCGATCATGGAGGTCGGGAAGACGTGCAGGATGAAGTCGCGGAAATTGAGCGCTTCGGTATTCACGCCCGCATCCGCGCCGGACCGGACCAGGTTGAGGCCGTCGCCCGGCGCGAAGAAATTGACGAAGATCAGGCCCAGGGTCAGCGAGATCAGGCTGGCGATGATGAACCAGGCGAGCGCGCGCCCGCCGATCCGCCCCAGCGCCGCGCTATCGCCCATATGGGCGATGCCCGCGACCAGCGTGGAAAAGACCAGCGGTGCGATGATCATCTTGATGAGGTGGAGAAAGATGTCGGCCAGCAGGTGGAAATAACCCGCCACATCCTTCGCCAGCGTCGCATCGCCGCCGATCATCTGATTGGCCACAAAGCCCGTTATCACCCCCAGGACCATGCCGATGAGGATGAAGGCCGTCAGTCTGTTTCGCATCAAATTCCTCTGGAGGCCCGAGAACGCGCCCCGTTTCATTATCCGTCTGTCAGGCCGACACCTAACAGGCGCATGGGGTGCCCGCAATCGGGGCCGCATCCACGCACATAGGACAAGACGAAGCAGGCGCGCCTTTCCACCCCCGCTTCCATGGCCCGCGTCAGGATATCAGGGGTAGAGCAGCCCCTGCGACCAGTCGCTTCCGGTCCGTTCGAACAGGCGACGCTCATGCAGCCGATGTTCGCGATCCTGCCAGAACTCGATCCGCTCGGGCGTCAGGCGAAAGCCCGACCAGTGCGGCGGACGCGGCACCGGGGCGCCGTCGAATCGGGCGCTGACCGCGTCGAACCGGTCCATGAAGGTGGCGCGGTCGGGCAGGGGGCGGGACTGGTCGGATGCCCAGGCGCCCAGCTGGCTGTCGCGGCTGCGCGTTGCGAAATAGGCGTCGGCGGTGGCATCGTCGACCGGGCCGACCGATCCTTCGATCCGGATCTGGCGGCGCAGCGACTTCCAGTGGAACAGCAGCGCGGCATGCGGATTGTCCAGCAGCTCGCCGGCCTTGCGCCCCTCGAAATTGGTGTAGAAGACGAAACCGTCCGGGCCATGCCCCTTGAGCAGCACCATGCGGACGGACGGCCGCCCGCGCGCATCGGCGGTGGCCAGCGCCATGGCATTGCTGTCGTTGAGTTCGGTGTCGCGCGCCTGCGCGTACCAGTCGTCGAAAAGGGCGAAGGGATCGGTCATGCCCGACCTGTAGGGCTGTGGCGTCTTCCTGTCGATAAGCGCCTGTTCTTAACGGCCTGCCGATGAAGGCTATATCCGGGACGGCTGCACCCGCCCCGGCTATGCTGTTTAGATCAGAAGCGGAAGCCCAGACCCGCCGACCAGCTGCTATAATCCTTAGCCTTGGTCAGGCCCAGGTTCAGGCGGATGAGGTCGCGGGCATTGCGCGCCGATTCCTCACGCCCACGCAGGCCCAGCGACAGGCCGAATTCGTGGAACTTGTTGAAATACAGGTCGTCGCCCGCATAGTTGGTGAAGGTATAGCTGGCGCGCATCGACGTATTGCGGCCCAGGCCCCGGAATTTGAGCGGCAGATCATAGGCCAGCCCGTTGCGGAACGCCCAGTTCTTCAGGCCCGGATTGATGTTGTAGCCGGCAAAGCCGGTACCCAGCGTCTGGGTATAGCCCACCATATTGCCGATGACGATGCGGCCACGACCGACATTGCCGACCACGAAGCGGCTGGCGACCGTGGTGGACAGCATATGGCCCAGCGATCCGATCTGGTCGGACGCGGTGATGCCATAGCCCACGCGCGGTTCCAGCGACCAACGCTGCGCGATCACGGGCACTTCCACCCCGACGCCGAACTGGGCGGTGACGGCGCGCGCGCCGTTCACTTCGGAATAGCTGACCGGCGAATCGATTTTCAGCAGTGCGCGGCCACCTTCGCCCAGGCGGAAGCTGCGGGCGACGCGCGCGTCGATCCGCTTGATGTCGTACCGGCCGCCATTGGACGAACCCCAGCCATAATTGGCGCCGACGATCCACGGGTCGCCTGCGGTATTGCTGCCGCCGCTTGCCGCATCCTGTTCGATCGCCGAATCGCCCGACGACAGATCCATGCTGGCGCGGACCAGCGATCCCTGTACCGACCCCGGATTGCCCGCCAGCGGATCGATCGGCGACGTACGCGCCAGCGCGCGCAGCATGGCGCGGACCAGCCGTTCGGCGTCCGGCCCGTCGATATCGTCCAGATAGCTGTCGAACTGCGCATAGGCTTCGTCGCGGGTCCGGCCGGTAAAGACGCTGGTATAGCGCTCGCCCGCCTCATCCAGCGCGGGGATGCGGATGGTGAAGCTGGTGCTGTTGGCGGCGTAGGCGCCCTGGATCAGAAGGCCACGGAAATCCATGACGCCGGACACCGCTGCCCGGTCATTGTACAGCGACACGCCGTTGCGGACATAGCGTTCGCGCAGCCGGACCGGGTCCATGAATTCATAGCTGCGCGATGCGATGTTCAGCCCATAGGTATCATAGAGCGGCACGCCGCCTGCGGTGGTCAGCTGGACGCTGATCCGGAACAGGCTGGACAGATGATCGATGTCCGCCTGGGTCGGTGGCGTGACCGTGGTCTGCGCCCCGGCCGCACCGGCAATGACCATCCCCATGGCCGCCGTCGCACCCAGCAAAATTCCCCTGTAAAAACGCATAAGTCGGATTCCCCCCAAAGATGTCCGGAGCCGCAGCCCCCGGCCGGCCTTTAGGAAAAGGCGGAATTCGGCGCATACCCTGTTCGGGTTATGCGGCGCCCCGAATGATCGGCAGCTTGAATGTCGGGGCCGCATCGTCCACATAGTCGCCAAGTGATGCTTTTGTGCAACAGGTAAGAAAATGGCCGATCCCTATTCCCTATTGGGTGTGACCCGCAGCGCGACCGAGGCGGAAATCAAGTCCGCCTATCGCAAGCTCGCCAAGGAGCTGCATCCGGACAAGAACAAGGACAACCCAAAGGCGGCGGACAAATTCTCCGCCGTGACCAACGCCTATGACCTGCTGTCCGACAAGGACAAGCGCGCCCGGTTCGACCGCGGCGAAATCGACGGCGAAGGCAATCCCGCCGCGCCCTTCGGCTTTGGCGGCGGCGGCGGTGGGCGGGGTCCGTCCGGCGGCGGCTTCGAATCCGGCGGCGCGGATTTCGGCGATATCTTCGAAGGCCTGTTCGGCGGCGCCGGTCGCCGCGCGGGTGGCGGCTTTGGCGGTGGCGGTTTCGGCCGGCAGGCGCCGCCGCAAAAGGGCGCCAATGTCGCCTATCGCCTGGCCGTCCAGTTCGTCGATGCCGCGACCCTGGCGCCGCAACGCATCACCTTGCAGGACGGCAAGACGATCGACCTCAAACTGTCCGCCGGCGTCGAGACGGGCACGCAGATGCGCCTGTCCGGCAAGGGGCAGGCCGGCCCCGGCGGCGCGGGCGACGCGATCGTCACGGTCGAGGTGAAATCGCATCCCTTCTTCCGGCGGGACGGCGACAATGTGCTGCTCGACCTGCCCATCACCTTGGATGAGGCGGTGAAGGGCGGCAAGGTCAAGGTGCCGACCGTCGATGGCCCGGTGATGCTGGGCGTGACGGCGGGCGCGACCTCCGGCAAGACGCTGCGCCTGCGCGGGCGGGGCTTTACCGGCAAGGATGGCCAGCGCGGCGACCAGTTGGTCACGCTCCAGATCGACGTGCCGGCGGATGATCCAGCGATCCAGGCGCTGGTCGAAAGCTGGCAGGACCAGCGGGCCGTGCGCGCCCATCTGGGCGTCTGATGCGTTAGGCGGCGCAGATGCCGATGCCTTCGCCCCTGTCGCCCGAGCAACGCCGTGAAATGGCGCAGGAGGCGCGCGCCCGTTTCCATCGGCAGATGGATCGGGTGCGGCCGGGCACGCAGCCGTTCGAAGTCGTCAAGCGCGTCGCGGTCGGCACCTATAGCGACGGCTTCATCCATGCGGGAAACCTCGCCTATCTGTCGCTGATGACGCTGTTTCCCTTCTTCATCGTCGCAGCAGCGGTGGCCAGCATCTTCGGCCGCACCGACGATGGCGTGCAGGCGGTCAACGCCTTTCTCTATACCGTGCCGCGCGGCGTGGCCGATGTGGTGCGCCAGCCGATCAACGATGTGCTGACCGCACGTAGCGGCCCCTTGCTCTGGCTGGGCGGCGTCGTGGGTCTGTGGACCGTGGGCAGCCTGATCGAAACGATCCGCGACATATTGCGCCGCGCCTACGGCACCAAAAGCACCAAGCCCTTCTGGCGCTATCGCCTGGGTGCGATCGGCATCACCTTGGTCAGCGTTTTCCTGGTCATGTTTGCCTTCTCGCTTCAGGTCGCGATCACCGGCGTCGACCAGTTCCTGCATCAGATCCTCCCCTGGGCGGACGATGCGATCGCGCTGGTCGCCTCGGCAAAGCTGGTGCCGATGGGGATATTGTGCCTCGCCCTCTGGTCGCTGTTCGTGGCCCTGACCCCCACCGCCTACAAGTCGCGCCGCTTCCCCAAATGGCCCGGCGCAGTCGCGACGTCGCTCTGGTGGTATGGTACGACCTTGCTGTTGCCGCCCACTTTGTCGCTGCTGGGCGGCTATGGCCGGACCTATGGCAGCTTGGCCGGTGTCATGATCACCCTCATTTTTTTCTTTCTCGTCGGGCTTGGCGTGGTAATTGGCGCGGAATTGAACGCGGCGCTGGCGGAATTCCCCGAAGAGGATGAGCAGCCGATCGCGCAGGACGAAGGGAACGGAATAAGATTATGACAGGCTTGATGGCAGGAAAGCGTGGGCTCATCATGGGGCTGGCGAATGACAAGTCGCTGGCTTGGGGTATCGCCCAGCAACTGCACGCACAGGGCGCGGAACTCGCCTTTTCCTATCAGGGCGATGCCCTCGCCAAGCGCGTCCGCCCGCTCGCGGAGCAGGTCGGGTCGGATTTCCTGATCGATTGCGACGTGTCCGACATGGACAAGCTGGACGCCGCCTTTGCCGAGATCGAAGCGCGCTGGGGCAAGCTGGACTTCGTGGTCCACGCCATCGGTTTCTCCGACAAGAATGAACTGCGCGGCCTCTATGCCGACACCAGCCTCGACAATTTCCTGCTGACCATGAACATTTCGGTCTACAGCCTCGTCGCCGTCACGGCGCGCGCGCGCAAGCTGATGAAGGATGGCGGCAGCCTGCTGACGCTAAGCTATTATGGCGCGGAAAAGGTCATCCCCCATTATAACGTCATGGGCGTGGCCAAGGCGGCGCTGGAAACCTCAGTCAAATATCTGGCGATGGACTTGGGGCCTGAAAATATCCGCGTCAACGCCATCTCGGCCGGCCCGATCAAGACGCTGGCCGCCAGCGGCATCGGCGACTTCCGCTATATTCTGAAATGGAACGAGCTGAACTCGCCGCTGCGCCGCAACGTGACGATCGAGGATGTCGGCGGCGCGGGCCTGTATTTGTTGTCGGATCTGGCGTCCGGCGTGACCGGCGAAATCCACCATGTCGACGCGGGCTACAACGTCATCGGCATGAAGGCCGAAGACGCACCGGATATCGCACTGGATAAGTGAGCTATAACCCCTCTCCCCTTTTGGGGGAGAGGGAGGGGCCCGCCGCGAAGCGGTGGGAGGGTGAGGGGGCTATGCGACGACCCGATCCTGATAAACCAGACTCGCTGAACCGAGTCCGCGCCATGCGACGCGATCCGACCGAGCCGGAAAAACGGCTCTGGTCGAAACTGCGCGACCGTCAGTTGGGCGGCATCAAATTTCGCCGTCAGGTATGGCTGGCTGGCTACATCGCGGATTTTTACGCCGCTGAGGTCAAGTTGGTGATCGAAGTTGACGGCGACGACCATGCCGTTAGGGAAGCCAGCGACCGACATCGCACCGGAATTCTGGAAAGAGAGGGATTCCGTATTCTGCGTTTCGGCAATGCGGATGTGATGGACACTCTGGAAGGAGTGTTGGAGGCAATTTTGATGACGGTGCGCGAAATCCCCTCACCCTCCCACTCGGCTGCGCCGAGCGGGCCCCTCCCTCTCCCCCATGGGGAGAGGGGCGCATGAGTTTCAACAGTTTCGGTCGCGTTTTCCGCTTCACCACCTGGGGCGAGAGCCATGGTCCTGCCATCGGCGCGGTGGTGGATGGCTGTCCTCCGGGGCTGGACTTGAGCGAGGCGGATATTCAGCCCTGGCTCGACCTGCGCAAGCCCGGCACCTCCAAATTCACCACCCAGCGGCGCGAGGCGGACGAGGTGCGCATCCTGTCGGGCGTTTTCGACGGGCGCACCACGGGTACGCCGATCAGCCTGATGATCGAGAATACCGACCAGCGCTCGAAGGATTATTCGGACGTTGCCAAGGCCTATCGCCCCGGCCATGCCGACTATGCCTATGACGCCAAATATGGCTTTCGCGACTATCGTGGTGGCGGGCGCTCCTCGGCGCGCGAAACCGCCAGCCGGGTTGCGGCCGGCGCGGTCGCCCGTGCGGTCATCCCCGAAGTCGATATCTTCGCCTATGTCAGCGAAATCGGTGGCGACGCCATCGACTACGCCAATTTCGACGCTTCGCAGATCGGCCAGAACCCTTTCTTCTGCCCCGATCCCGCTGCCGCTGCGCGTTGGGAAGTGTTGGTCGACGGCGCGCGCAAGGATGGATCGTCCATCGGCGCGGTCGTGGAATGCGTCGCCAGCGGAGTCCCGGCCGGCTGGGGCGCGCCGCTCTATGCCAAGCTGGATAGCGAACTCGCCGCCGCGATGATGAGCATCAATGCGGTCAAGGGCGTGGAGATCGGCGACGGTTTCGCCGCCGCCCGTCTGCGCGGCGAGCAGAATGCGGACCCGATGCGGCCCAATCCCGAACAGCCCAATGATGGCCCGGTCTTCCTCGCCAACCACGCTGGGGGCATCGCCGGCGGCATCGCCACCGGTCAGCCGATCAAGGTCCGTATCGCCTTCAAGCCGACCAGCTCCATCCTGATCCCGGTCGAAACCGTCACCCGCGAAGGCGAAGCGTCGGAGATCATCACCAAGGGGCGCCACGACCCTTGCGTCGGCATCCGCGGCGTGCCCGTGGTCGAAGCGATGATGGCGCTGGTGCTGGCCGACCAGAAGCTGCTCCACCGTGCCCAATGCGGCGAGCCGGCCGGGGACTGACACGCCGAACCGCGCCAATCGCGCGCCCAATCTCTTCCGGCGGCGAGACGACTCGCCCCTGTTACGCTATGATGACGCTCATCGCCCGCGGGAGGGCGAGCGGCAGAGCGTAAGCCTGGGGAGCGTCACCACGCGTCGCAGCGTTTTTCTTGCAGAAACGCTGTGATTTAAAAGCGCGGATTGACGGTCAAAACGTCCCCTCAAAGCCGCGACACGGGCCAGCCATGGCGACATGGCTGGCCCATTTCATATCTGGCGAAGGGGCAGGCCATTGCCACGCCTGCGGCCCTGTCTCCCTGACGACAGGCGGGGCATCACGGGGCATCACAGCCGACAGGATATGCCCATGACCAGCCTGCCCTTTACCCAGGTCGATGCTTTTGCCGACGCGCCCTTCACCGGCAATCCCGCTGCGGTCATTCCGCTGGATGCCTGGCTGGACGACGCCACGCTGCAATCCATCGCCGAAGAAAACAACCTGTCCGAAACCGCCTTCACCGTGCCGACGCCGGAAGACCCGGAGGCCGATTACGCACTGCGCTGGTTCACGCCCACGGTGGAGGTGAAGCTATGCGGCCATGCCACGCTGGCCAGCGGCCATGTCCTGATCAATGGCGATTCGATCCGCTTCCGTACCCGCCAGTCCGGCATCCTGACCGTAACCCGCGACGGGGATGGCTATGCCCTCTCGCTGCCTGCCTGGCCCATGGCGGCCAAAGCGCTGCCGGATCTTGCCGCCGGCCTTGGTGGTCAGCCGATCGAATCCCACTGGCGCGATGGCGGCTACAGCCTCTTCCTCTTCCCCGACGCCGCAGCGGTCCGCGCCCTGACGCCCGACTTCGCCGCGCTGAAACCGCTGGGCGACGTCATGCTGATCGCCACCGCGCCGGGCGACGACAGCGACATCCTCAGCCGCGTCTTCGTGCCGGGTGGGGGCGTGGATGAAGATCCCGTCACCGGCTCCGCCCACAGCCTGCTCGTCCCCTTCTGGGCGCAGCGCCTCGGCCGCACGCAGATCAGCGCCTATCAGGCCTCGGCCCGGGGCGGCCGCCTTGGCTGCACGCTGGCGGGCGACCGCGTCATCCTCACCGGCCAATGCCGCACGGTGATCGAGGGGCGCTTCTTCCTCTAACCCGGAGTATCGTGCAGGATACCATTGTTCCCCGGCGCAGGCCGGGGTCCAGTCCCGCCCGTTGACCTAACCCGGAAACAGCCCGATCAACTTCGCCAGCGCGCCCCGCACGGCGGCGCGCTGTTCCTTGTGCGGCGACATGCCGATCCGCACGACCGTCAGCCGCTGCGAGGGCGAAACTAATATATATTGCCCGTTATGCCCGACGCAGCCGAACAGGCTGGCGGGCGCCTGCCCCGGCATCAGCGCACTGTCGCTGCTATCGCGGTTCAGCCACAGATGCGCGCCATAGGCCGGATTGCGCGGGGAGGGCGCCCGCATGAAATCGACCCATTTTTCCGGCAAGATCTGATGCCCGTTGGGCGATCGCCCGTCATTGCGCAGCAATTCGCCAAAGCGCCCATAATCGCGCGCGGTCATGTGCAGCATGCTGCCGCCGATCATCGTGCCGGCCGTATCATATTCCGGCGTGAGACTGGGCAGATTGCCCGGCGCCTTCAGCCGCCCGTCGATGAACATCTGCATCGCCCGCCGCCGCACGTCCGGATCGCTGCTGTTGGTCAGCATCCGGGTCATCAGATCGGACAATATGATGCTGCTGCCGGTGGAATAGGAGAAAACGGCGCCGGGCGGATGCGCCAAAGGCTTGGATTCGGCATAGGCGCGCATGTCCTGCGCGCCCGTCGTAAACAGCATCCGCACCGTGTCGCCGTTGGTGATCGGCTCACCATCCTCGACATGGTCCAGCCCCGAGCGCATCTGAAGCAATTGCCGCAGCGTGATCTTGCCGCGCGGATCGCCCGGCTGGCTCCAGGCCGCGACCGGCACCGGCATGTCGAGCGCCAGCCGCCCGTCCGACACCATCAGGCCGACCAGCACCGCCGTCACGCTCTTGGCGATCGACCAGGACAGCAGCTTCGTGTCCGGCCCGAAACCGGGCGCATAACGCTCGGCAATCACCTTCCCGTCGCGCATCACCAGCAGGGCGCGGGTCTGCCCCATGGCATCCGCATCGAACAAGGGATCGATCGCCCCGCGCAGGGCGTTTTCGCCCACCACGGCATCGCTGGACACGCGGTAGACGGGATCGGCGATAGGCGCGGCGCGGCTGGCCAGCGTGCCCGCCACGACGACACCGGCCACCCCCAGCGCCAGCCCAAGGCGCTTTACGATTCGACTGTCGATCTGCATAAGCCGCGCCCTTACAGAAGGGATTCGAAAAGGGCCATGCTGGTTCGACGCAAATGGTGGATATTGGGCGGGCTGCTCGTTCTGGCGCTGCTGGGCGCGCTCGCTTGGCACTGGACGGCGCTGAGCGCCCGCGCCCGGCTCGGCGCCGCTTATGGTGCGCGCCTCGGCTGCTCCTGCCGCTATGTCGAAGGGCGCGCCATGGGCAGCTGCAACGCCGACAAGGAGCCGGGCATGGGTCTGGTAAGCCTCACCGACCTCCCGGATGAGCGCGCGGTACAGGCCAGCGTCCCCTTGCTGGCAAGCCGGACCGCGCGGTTCAAACCCGGCTGGGGCTGCCTGCTCGACTCTGTGGGGTGATGGATTGAGACGGCCGTGATCCTCCCCCGTCAGGGGAGTAACGATGATGGTTCGCTTGCGATCAGAAGCGGACCATCCTTCTCCCCTGGAGGGAGAAGGATACGAAGCCTTACCGCGTAGCGGTTAGGCGAAGTTGGATGAGGGGGGACTGGCGCAAGATTGGCGTATGCCCGTGATGTTGTCCCCCTTACCCAGCTCCGACTAGGCAGCAAGCTGCCAAGTCTACGCAGCCCTCTCCCCCACGGGGAAGAGGGGTAAGAAACGTCCACTTCCCACCCATCCCCACCCTTCGATCACCCTATAGTCCTCAACCCCCTAGCCCCGTCGCCCTGCACCCGCTAAGGCCGCCCGATGGCGCGCGACATCCCCACGCTTCTCCACGATATTTTCGGTTTCACCGCCTTTCGGGGCGTGCAGGAACAGGTGGTGGGCCGCGTCATGGCGGGGCGGCCGACGCTGGCGATCATGCCGACCGGCGCGGGCAAGTCGCTCTGCTATCAGCTGCCTTCCGCCGCGCTCGACGGCTGCTGCATCGTCGTGTCGCCGCTGATCGCGCTGATGCACGACCAGTTGCGCGCCGCCAATGCGGTGGGCCTGCGCGCCGCCAGCCTGACCAGCGTGGACGCCGACTGGCGCGAGACGCAGGATCGCCTGCGCAATGGCGATCTCGACCTGCTCTATGTCGCGCCCGAACGCGCCAGTCAGGAAAATTTCCGCAACCTGCTGCGCGCGACGAAGATCGCCCTCTTCGCCATCGACGAAGCCCATTGCGTGTCCGAATGGGGCCATGATTTTCGCCCCGACTATCGCCTGCTGCGCCCGCTGCTGGACGAATTTCCCGATGTCCCGCGCCTGGCGCTCACCGCCACCGCGGACGCGCACACGCGCGAGGATATCCTCGTCCAACTGGGCATCCCGCGCGACGGCCTCATCATCTCCGGCTTCGACCGGCCCAATATCCGCTATGCCGTCCATCCGCGCGACGGCCTGACCCGCCAACTGGCCGACCTCGTCGCCGCCAATCCCGGCCCGGGCGTCGTCTATGCCCAGACCCGCGCCGCGACCGAGAAGCTGGCTGAAACGCTGGGGCGGGGCGGGCGGGCCGTGCGCGCCTATCATGCCGGCATGGAGCCAGCGGTGCGCGCCGCCAATCAGGCCGCCTTCATCGCCAGCGAAGATATGGTGATGGTCGCCACCGTCGCCTTCGGCATGGGCATCGACAAGCCCGACGTGCGCTTCGTCGCCCATGCCGGCCTGCCCAAATCGATCGAGGGCTATTATCAGGAATCGGGCCGCGCCGGCCGCGATGGCGAACCGGCGGTCGCGCATCTCTTCTGGGGGGCGGAGGATTTCGCCCGCGCCCGCATGCGCATCGCCGAGCTGGAGCCGGCCCGCCAGCCGGGCGAACGCACCCGCATCGCGGCGCTGGGCGCCCTCGTCGAAACCGCCACCTGCCGTCGGGCGATCCTGCTGCGCCATTTCGGCGAGCATCCGCCTGCCACCTGCGGCAATTGCGACAATTGCCTGACGCCCCCGGCCAGCGTCGACGCGACCGAGACGGCACGCAAATATCTGTCCGCCGTCTATCGCACCGGGCAGAGTTTCGGCGCCGGCCATATCGAGGCGGTTCTGACCGGCACGCCCAACGACAAGATTCGCGAGCGCGGCCACGACCGTATCTCCGTCCACGGCATCGTCGCGGGGGAGGAGGTCGCCCTGCTGCGCCCGGTGTCGCGCGCGCTGCTGGTGCGCGATGCGCTGGAAACGACGGAACATGGCGGGCTGATGCTCGGCCCCAATGCCCGGCCGATCCTGCGCGGGGAGGAGGAGGTGCGCATCCTCATGCCGCCCAAGCGCGAGCGGCGCAGCAAGCGCAGCGCCCGCAATGGCGCCGATGCCAACCCGGTCGGTGATCCGCTGTTCGACGCCCTGCGCGCCTGCCGCCGCGAACTGGCGCAGGAGGCCGGCGTGCCGCCCTATGTAATCTTCCACGATTCGACGTTGCGTGAAATGGCGGAACAGCGTCCCTCCTCCATCCGCGAAATGAGCCATATCAGCGGCATCGGCCAGAAGAAACTGGACGCCTGGGGCGACGCCTTCCTCGCCGCGATCCGGCCCTTCCTTTGACCAAATATCTTGAAAGCTCGCCTTCCAGAGCGCATGGGGCTGGCAAAAGGAGAAGCCCATGTTCCGCAAGCTGACCGACCGCATCCTCGTATCCCCGCAGATCAGCGTCGAGCAGGTCGGTGAGGCGAAGGCGCAGGGCGTGACCCTCATCATCAACAATCGTCCCGACGATGAAGAGCCGGGTCAGGTCAACGGCGCGGAGATCGAGGCGGCGGCGCAGGCGGCTGGCATCGCCTATCTGGCCGTGCCGGTCGCCCATGGCGGCTTTGCCCCCTGGCAACTGGACGGCATGGCGCAGGCGCTGGGACAGGCCGGCGACGGCAAGCTGCTCGCCTACTGCCGTTCGGGCACGCGCAGCACGTTGCTTTGGGCGCTGACCCGCGCCCGCGCCGGCGACAATGGCGATGTGCTGGCCGCCCAAGCCGCCGCTGCCGGCTACGACATCGCCCCGGTGCGCCAGATCATGGACGCCCTGGCTGGCCAGTAACGCCGTGGGGCAGCATCGGCCCATGCCCCGAAGCGCACGGGCCACGTTTAAAGCGCGATGACGCAGTGCGTCCATCAAATCATCGCGTTCCCCGGCGCAGGCCGGGGTCCAGTCAAACGGTGTGAACTGGCCCCGGCCTGTGCCGGGGAACGCTTCCTATGGATAGGCCTCATCATGTCTTGATAGGAGACGCACGATAGACGTCATCCCGGACTTGATCCGGGATCCCGCTTTCTTTTCTTCATGAAAATGGCAGGCGCTCGTCCGGCGCCCCGCCTCAATTCTTGCGCTGCGGAACCGTGAAGGTGCCCGATACGCGCCCGCTCGGGCTGGTCGCGGTGCCGGCGCTGCCGCCGCCCGAAGAGCGGCCGTCCACCGTCGATCGACCGCTGTTCAGGTCCATCACCAGCCGCCCGCCGGTCAGCTTGTTCGACCCCTGCGTCAGCGTGACATTGCCCAACATGGTGATCAGCTTGCTGTTGAGGTCGTAGATGGCGACATTGCCGCGCGCGGTCTGGTCCGCCTTGTTCACCACGACATTGCCCGACGCATCGATCCGGTTGATCTGGATCCCGTCCGTGCCGGTGCCGCCGCCCGGCTGGTTGTTATAGGCCACGGTCATGCGCGCGGCGTTCAGCGTCATGCCGGCCTGCGTCACCACGACATTGCCCGACACGACGACGCGGTCGGCGCGATCCTGCACCTCGATCCGGTCGGCGTTGAAATTGACCGGGGCGTTGCTGTCGTGATTCTTGAACACCTGTGCGCTCGCACCGGCGAACATCAGCGCGGCGGTACCCGCAAAGGCGGACGACAGCAGGATCAGGGTGCGTTTCATCAGTTTCGCCCTTTGAGACCATTTTGCTCGATGCGCAAGCTTGCCCGGCCATTCAATGTCACGGTGCGCGCGTTCATGTCCGCTTCCAGATGGTCGCCGCTGAACGTACCGATCGGGATTCGTCCATCGACCCGGCCCGCACTCTTCATCCGCCGGGTCTTGAGGTCTACGCCGACGTCGCGCGTGGTCAGCCGATAGCCGCCCGATGCCTCGAACTGCACCGGTCCCTGGATGCCGACTCGTTCGGTTTCCATGTCGTATCGGCCCTTTTGGGCGGTCAGCATGGCCGGGCCGTCGGTCAGCAGGATGCGCGCGGACAGTGTATTGAGATCGACGATCGGCTCGCGCGAGCTTTTCTGCACGGCGGATCCGGCGCGCAGGGAGAAGGGCTGGCCCTTGCTGTCCTCGCCCCGATACAGCGCCTCGGTCAGCCTCATCCGGTCCTTCGCCACCTCGACCTTGTTCTTGTCGAGGACGAAGCTGACCTTGTCGCCGCCCGTGAAGGGCGCGGTCGCCAGCAGTGCGGCCAGCACGCCGACCGCGACCGGCAACCAGTTTTTCAGCAGCCCGACCAGACGGTCATGGGTGCCGCCCGGCCGCGCCCAGTGGCGGCGCACGTCGCGTTGCTGATCGGCCTGGACGGACACGAAGCGTCTGCTCCCTTACATATGCGCGAAAATGTCGATTTCCGGCCAGCCGGCCAGATCGAGTTCGGCCCGGTGCGGCAGGAAATCGAAACAGGCCTGGGCCAGTTCCATACGGCCTTCGCGGATCAGGCGCTTGTCCAGTTCGGCTTTTAGCGCGTGGAGGTAACGCACGTCCGACGCGGCATAATCCTTCTGCGCGTCC
Organism: Sphingobium limneticum; assembly: GCF_008710155.1. GTDB lineage: Bacteria > Pseudomonadota > Alphaproteobacteria > Sphingomonadales > Sphingomonadaceae > Sphingobium > Sphingobium limneticum. The sequence continues at coordinate 357,039 of NZ_VYPZ01000002.1, read as the reverse complement.
GACAGGACCGGGCCGCCCCAGTCGCTCGACTGCTGCTGCTTGCTGATATCCTGGCCCAGCAATTCGCGGACCAGTTCCTTCAGGCCGTGGCGGTCGGTATAGGTGCGGATCAGGCGCGACGCGATCTTGGTGCAATAGACGGGCGCTGCCACCACGCCCAGATAATGTTTGATCGCGGCGATATCGAACCGGCCGAAATGATAGAGTTTCAACCGTTCCGGATCGGCCAGCACCGCCTTCAGGTTGGGCGCGGCATAATCGCTGCCGGGATTGAAGCGGACGAGATGCTCGTCGCCCTTGCCATCGCTGATCTGGACCACGCACAGGCGGTCGCGTGGGGTGATGAGCCCCATCGTTTCGGTGTCGATGGCGATCGGGCCGGCGGCAAGGACGCCGGCGGGCAAATCTTCTTCATGGAAATACACGGTCATGGCTTCCCCTCTATGGCGAAACCGGTTCGACCGCAATCGGCCCTTTTGCCGTGACGAAAGCTGCGGCGAAACGCGGCATTCCTGCGCCGAGCGGTGGAATATTCGGCATTTTTCCGTTATTGGAACGGAACATGACCACAACAGTGAAAATCATTCGCGCTGCCCTGAAAAGTTGATATAGTGATTCCCAAACCCGCCTTTGCGGTGGATTCTGCATGTCATTCGCCCGACATGTTTGTCCGATTGTCTTTGGGGCGAAGCGAAAGTGACTAACAGGGCATGAGTTTTGATAGAGGTCGCCGCGGCGGGCGCGGCAAGGATAAGCGCGACGGTTTCGGCGACGACAACTTCTACGGTGGTGGCGATCGTGGCGGCTTCGGCGGCGGCGGTGGTGGCTTCGGCGGTGATCGCTTCGGCGGCGGCGGCGGTGGCTTCGGCGGCGACCGTGGCGGTTTCGGCGGTGGTGACCGTGGCGGCTTCGGCGGCGGCGGCGGTGGTGGTCGCGGCGGCTTCGGCGGCGGCGGCGGTGGTTTCGGCGGCGGTGGCGGCGGCGGTGGCCGGGGCATGCCTGCTCAGGTCGTCGGCGAAGGCAAGGGCGTTGTTAAGTTCTTCAACGGCCAGAAGGGTTTCGGCTTCATCGTTCGTGACGATGGCGGCGAAGACGTGTTCGTGCACATTAGCGCCGTCGAACAGGCCGGCCTGACCGGTCTGGCCGAAGGTCAGCCGCTCGGCTTCACGCTGGTCGATCGCGGTGGCAAGGTGTCGGCGACCGATCTGGTCATCGACGGCGAACCGCTCCCCGTCACCGATCGCGGCCCGCCGCGCGAAGCTCGCGAACCGCGCGCCGGTGGCTTTGGTGGTGCACCCGATCGTGGTCCGCAGCGTCAGCTGACCGGTGAACGCTCCAGCGGCACCGTGAAGTTCTTCAACGCCATGAAGGGCTTCGGCTTCATCCAGCGCGACGACGGCCAGCCCGACGCCTTCGTCCACATCAGCGCCGTCGAACGCGCCGGCATGGGCGCCCTGAATGAAGGCGACCGCCTCGACTTCGAACTGGAAGTCGATCGTCGCGGCAAATATGCTGCGGTGAACCTCCAGTCGAAGGCCGAATAAGGCTAGACGGATCATCCCTGTTTTCAGGGAGAGGATGAAAGGGGCTGCCTGAAAAGGCGGCCCCTTTTGCATTTGGGGGTGTTGGGGAGATGCGGCGGATTGGGCGGAAAGCCGGTTGGCTGTCTTATCGTGGCCCTCTCCCGTCTTCACGGGAGAGGGTTGGGTGAGGGTCTTTATTCTTGCTATCAGGAAATGATCGCCCAGGAAGAAGAAAGACCCTCACCGACATCGACTAGGCAGCAAGCTGCCAAGTCTCCGTTGCCTCTCCCGCGAAAGCGGGAGAGGGTAACAGCGTCCCTATCTTGAATGCACCCGACCCGACGGCGCGCATCCGTCCCGCTTCCAATGTAGGATTTTCTCTGATCTATCCTGCACAATGAAGCCTTCACTCTCCAACGGCCCGTCAACACTCCCCAGCCCCAAACACAGACGCATATGTGTCGCGCCGATGTGACCCTGCCGATATAGGAGGTGACGCGTCGCGAAGGCCTTGCGAGCGCTTGGCGAAAGCCTCGTGAGCGCTTCCGGCCCAAAAAGCCGTGCAACGGTGTGAACTTCGGCCAGTGACCTTTCCGCCCACCTTCTTCGCCAAATCCGCGTCCCGTTCGCAGCTTCCCCTTCATCTTGCCGCGCGCTTGTTCTATGTCCGCAATCCAATTCCCAAGAGGACGCCATTTTGATCCTGGATATCGCCGCCGCCGCTTCGGGCGCCATTCGCTTTGAAGATCTGGGGCTGAACCCCGTGGCCCTGAATCTGGGCTTCTTCACGCTGAAATGGTACAGCCTCGCCTATCTGGCCGGCATCCTGATCGGCTATTGGTATCTGCTAAAGCTGGTCGATCAGCCCGGATCGCCGATGGCGCGGCGTCACGCCGACGACATGATCTTCTACGCGACGCTGGGCATCATCATCGGCGGGCGGCTGGCCTATGTGATCTTCTACCAGCCCGAAATCCTCGCCCATCCGCTTGATATCTTCAAATTGTGGAATGGCGGCATGTCCTTCCATGGCGGCGCGATCGGCGTGTCGCTCGGCATTCTCTACATGGCGTGGAAGGAAAAGCTCAGCTGGCTGCGTATCCATGACTATGTCGCCTGCGTCGTACCCTTCGGCCTGTTCTTCGGCCGCCTCGCCAATTTCGTGAACGGCGAATTGTGGGGCAAGGAAACCGACGTACCCTGGGCGATCATCTTCCCGACCGGGGGGGCCTTTGCCCGTCACCCCAGCCAGCTGTACGAAGCCGCCCTGGAAGGCGTCGTCCTGTTCCTGATCCTCGCCTTCGCTTTCTGGAAGACGAAAGCGCGCTACAAGCCGGGCATGCTCGTGGGCATTTTCGTCTTCGGCTATGGCTGCTTCCGTTTCGCCGTGGAATATTTCCGGGAGGCCGACGCCCAGTTGATGGAGTTTGCCGCGCGCACCGGCCTGCATATGGGCCAGTGGCTCTGCCTGCCGATGATCCTGGGCGGCCTCTATCTGATCGTCACGGCCAAGGGTCGCCGTCTGCGCGTCGAACCGGTGGCCGGCAGCGCCAGTGTCGGCTGACATGCCGCCGCTGGCCCGGCGCCTCGCCGGCCAGATCGCCTCGGGCGGCCCGATCTCGGTCGCCCATTATATCGGCGAGGCGAACCAGCATTATTATGCCACCCGCGACCCGCTGGGCGCGGAAGGCGACTTCACCACCGCACCAGAAATCAGCCAGATGTTCGGCGAACTGGTGGGGCTGGCGCTGGCCGACGTCTGGATGCGATCGGGCCGCCGTGCCGATCCCGCTTATGTCGAGCTGGGGCCAGGGCGCGGCACGCTGGCGTCCGATGCGATCCGTGCCATGGATCGCGCCGCGCTGGCGCCCAAGCTGCATCTGGTCGAAACCAGTCCCACTCTGCGTGAGAGGCAACGTGCGCTGTTGCCCCATGTCATCCATCACGACACGATCGACAGCCTGCCCGATACCGGCCCGCTGCTGGTCGTCGCCAATGAATTTTTCGATGCGCTCCCGGTGCGGCAGTGCATCCGCGTCGGCGACGAATGGCGCGAACGCGTCGTCATCAGCCGGGAGGAGGAGGGGCGCTTCATCGCCGTTCCGGGCTATCGCCGCATCGAATCGGGCCTTCCGGCCTTCGCCAAGGATGCGCCGGAAGGCGCGATCATCGAATCGCCGATCGTAGGCGCGGGCATCGCCTATGCGCTCGCCCATCGTATCGCCAAGCAGGGCGGCGCCGCGATCATCATCGACTATGGCTATGAAGGCCCGGCACTGGGCGACACGTTGCAGGCGGTGAAGGCGCATCAGTTTGCCGACCCCTTCGCCGATCCGGGCGAGGTGGATTTGACCACTCATGTCGATTTCACCGTGCTCGGCAATATGGCGCGTCAGGCGGGGCTTCGCGTCCATGGGGCCGTGGGGCAGGGCGCCTTCCTGCAACAATTGGGGATAGACGCCCGCGCCGCCCAGCTTGCGACGACCGCTCCGGCGCGCGCGGCGGAGGTGGAAGCTGCCCGCCACCGCCTGACCGACGAGGCGGAAATGGGGACCTTGTTCAAGGCGATGGCCTGGACGCACCCGGATTGGGCGGACCCGGCCGGGTTCGAGAAATAGCTGTCCTATTCGTGCGTTTCAGGCGCACGAATAAAGGATGCAGCAGCCCTCAATCTTCCTGGTGGTAACGGCCCAGCTTGCGGATGAAGCCGATCAGGCCGGTCTGGCGGCTGCGCTTCATCCGTTCGGCGTGCAGGATAGTCCTGACCTGCTGGAAACAGGCCTCCGCATCGACATTGCACAGCACATAGTCATAGCCGTCCCAATGCGCGATCTCTCCGGCGGCACGCGCCATACGGCCCTCGATCACTTCGTTGCTGTCGGTCGCGCGCCCACGCAGGCGGCGTTCCAGCTCTTCCATCGACGGCGGCAGGATGAAGATGCGCACGACATCTCCACCGGCAATCTGGTGCAGCTGCTGCGCACCCTGCCAATCGATGTCGAACAAGACGTCCTTGCCCGATTTCAGCATCGCTTCCACGGGCGCGCGCGGCGTGCCGTAACGCTGGCCAAAGACATGCGCCCATTCCAGAAATTCATGGTCCGTCGTCATCCGGCGAAATTCTTCCAGATCGACGAAATGATAATCCTTGCCGTCAACTTCGCCCGGCCGCATCGGCCGCGTCGTCGCGGATACCGACATGGACAGGTCGGTTTCGGCCGCCAGCAGCTTGCGCGCGATGGTGGATTTGCCAGCGCCAGAGGGCGAGGACAGTACGAAAAGCACGCCGCGGCGCTTGAAGTCGGGAGTCTCGGTGGGGATGCTGTCGGCCATGGCCGCTAGTGCCTCCACCGACGCCTTTTTGCAAGAGGGCTATGCCCCGGCGCTATCCCTGGATCTTGCGCGCGCTTTCGATCGGAATGGGGGCTGCCGTTCTTGGTTCATGGCTCTTGTCGGGCAGCAGCTTGATCGCCTTCTTGCGCTCGGCCTCGCGCTTCGCCTCGTACAATTTGCCGGCCATATAGGCGCCGGTCACGAACAGGGCGCCGGCAGGATAGCGCATGATGATACGCTTGGCCCCGGCGCCGGCGATCAGGCCGAACACACCCTTCTTGCCCGTCGCTGCAGCAACCCGCGCGGCGACCACAGTAGCCCCCACACGCGCCGCCTTTCGCAGCAGCCCGGCCTTTTTCGGCGGACGGATCGTCACCAGCGGTGCGGCTGGCCGAGTGGCGGGGGGCGGGGCTTTCCTCTTCATAGAGGATTAATGTACCGCAGCCCCGCCGGTTCCGCCATGTTGATCTGGATCAGACCATATTTTCCGGACGCACAAGACGATCGAAGGTCGCCTCGTCCACCAAGCCAAGTTCAAGGCCGGCCTCCTTCAGCGTCTGCCCCTTCTTATGCGCATGCTTGGCGATGGCGGCGGCATTGTCATAGCCGATCTCCGGCGCCAGCGCGGTCACCAGCATCAGCGACCGATCGACCAGTTCGGCAATCCGCGCTTCATTGGCGACCAGCCCATCGACGCAGCGTTCGGCAAAGCTTTCCATGCCGACGCTGAGCAGATGGATGGAGCGCAGCACATTGGCGCCGATCAGCGGCATGAACACATTGAGTTCGAAATGGCCCTGCATGCCGCCGACCGTCACCGCCTGATGATTGCCGATCACCTGCGCGGCCACCATCGTCAGCGATTCGCACTGCGTCGGATTGACCTTGCCCGGCATGATCGAGCTGCCCGGTTCATTGGCCGGCAGATCCAGCTCGCCCAGACCGGATCGCGGCCCCGATCCCAGAAAACGGATGTCGTTGGCGATCTTGGTCAGCGACACCGCGAGCGTGTTGAGCGCGCCGGAGAAGAAGACCAGCCCATCCTTGGCCGCCAGCTGCTCGAACTTGTTGGGCGCGCTTTCGAAATCGGTGCCGGCGATATCGCTGATCGCCGCGACCATATCCTCGGCCCAGCCGTCCGGTGCGTTAAGGCCGGTGCCGACTGCCGTGCCGCCGATCGCCAGCTTGCGGATATTGCCATTGAGCGCACCTTCGACCCGCGCCCGGCCGCTGATCAGCTGTGCGGCATAGCCGGAAAATTCCTGCCCCAGCGTCAGCGGCGTGGCGTCCTGCGTATGGGTGCGGCCGATCTTGACGATATGGCTCCAGCTTTCCGCCTTCGCGGTGAGTGCGCCGGTCAGCTTTTCCAGCGCCGGGATCAGCCGGTCGCGCGTGGCGATCACGGTCGCGACATGCAGCGCGGTGGGAAAGCTGTCGTTGGACGACTGGCTCATATTCACATGATCGTTGGGATGCACCGGGCTCTTGCCACCCCGCGTGCCGGCCAGTTGATCGTTGGCGAAGCCGGCGATCACTTCATTGACGTTCATGTTGGTCTGCGTGCCCGACCCGGTCTGCCAGATGACGAGCGGGAACTGGTCGTCCAGCTTGCCCGACACGATGGTCTGCGCCGCATCCTCGATCGCGGCGACGATTGTGCCGTCCAGCCCATGTTTGCCGTTCACCCGCGCCGCCGCCTGCTTCACGATCGCCTGCGCATGGACGATGCCGATCGGCATGCGTTCCGTTTCGCCGAAGGGGAAATTCTCGATGCTACGCTGCGTCTGCGCGCCCCAATAGGCGTCGGCCGGCACGTCGATGGCGCCGATGCTGTCGGTCTCGGTACGGGTAGCGGACATTCAGAAGGACTCCCAGTTAAGAATCGGTCGCAAAACTCAATCCCATGTAAGGAGAAGCGATGGAAATCCAAGGCTTGATTGCACCGATTATCCTTCCGCCCGTGCATCCTCCCGCCCTTTGGCAGCGCGGATGCCGGCGCGGCCGCGCTCCGCCAACGTGCGTTTGAGGTCGGTGGGATGGGGCGCCACCAGAAAGCCGAAGCTGACCGTGCCTTCCTTCGTTTCGACCGCATGGTGCAGCCGGTGCGCCTGAACGATCCGCTTCATGTAGCGGGAGCGGGCGACATAGCGGTGGGCGACCCGTTGATGCACGATGATGTCATGGAAACCCAGATAGATGGCGCCATAGGCGGCGACGCCGGCGCCGATTGCGGTCGCCCAATCGCCCCAACCCCATTGCACCCCGCCCAGCAGCAGCACGATGGAGGGCATGGCGAAGATCACGAAATAAAGGTCGTTCGCTTCGAAAAAGCCGGTCCGGGGCCGATGATGGCTGGCATGCAGGAACCAGCCGGGACCGTGCATCACCCAACGGTGCATGACATAGGCGAACCCCTCCATCACAGCGACCGTGGCGATAAAGAGCAGCAGGAGAATGATGGGCGACATACGCGTCACTATAGGGCGGCCGGGGCGGAGTGGCGACCCCGTAATAGTCCGGTGCGCAATACCCACGAGAAGCGTTCCCCGGCGCAGGCCGGGGTCCAGTTGAGAGCATGGGACCGGACCCCGGCCTGCGTCGGGGAACGCTGCATTAGAGTCCGCCTCATGGCGTTTGGGTATAAGAGGCGCCGGCGCAAAAAAAGCCGCGATCCCCTGTAAGATCGCGGCCTGAGCAACTGTTGCAGGATATGGGGATCAGAAGGAAGCGGTCAGCGATCCCACTACCCCCGCTTTGCTGATATTATGACCGGCCGCCGTGTAGGAGGATTTATCGGTATCGACATAGGACACGCCGAAGGTCAGGTGATTCCAGGTATAAGTCGCGCCGATATTCCAGTCGGTATATTCGTCGCCGATGGTCAGGTAGCTGGGGCCGAAGCTGTGACCCAGGTGCGCCGACACACCGATCGGGGTGTTGGGGACGGAGGCCGACAGGTCGCCGCCGACATAGAGGCTGTCTTCCTTGCCATTGCCGACGCTCAGCGCCTTCGCCTTGGGCGCATAATTGACGGTCAGCTTGGCGGTGGCGGGGCCGAACGTGCCCTTGACCGATGCATAAGGCTCGACGAAGTCGGTGTTCTGGCCGGCATTGCCCGGATAATAATAATAGAGGACGCCGACGTCGATCGTGGCGGCGCCCACGGTGGTCGAATAGCCACCGATCAGGTCGAGTTCCTGATCCGATCCGGCCGCGACATATTCGTCGATGGAGCTGCCCCAGATCGATGCATAGAAGCCCGAAGCGTGGGCAACGGTGATGCCGCCCTGAAGCGCGAATTTCTTGTTGGTCTGCGAAATGCCGCGGAAGCGATAGTCGGTCACGACGGCGGCATTGCCGGTGACGGTGATCTCGGGCGTGGGCTCGTCCTGGGCCATGGCCGGCATGGCGACGAGCGCGCTGACGAGAGCGATGGCCGAAAAAATGGGGGCCGAAAGGCCGATGATGGACTTACGCATGGGATTCCCCTTGATGGTGGTCTGCGATCGTCCCGCCTGCGTCCAGGCGCCTGCCTCTATATTTCCCCCGCTCGGGATGGGCCGGCTGCCTCAACGCCTTTGGATGTGCCTCCCCGCGCTGCGGTGCACAAGAATTTATTGCCTAATGATGTCTTTTACTTCTTTAATGTTGCTAGAGTGCAACAAAGGCAGGCTGGGCCGGTCCGGCAATGTCTTGCCTGCCATGGACGGCATCCGTCCTACGGCCGTCGCACGGTCATAGGGCGGAGAAAGCGATGATGGTCGATCGACGATGGGGCGGCCGGCCCCATCGCTTTAGGCTGTATCGCGGATGGCGCGGAAGCGGGTGAGGCCGGCATCGAGATCGGCGATCAGGTCGGCCGTGTCTTCCAGGCCGATATGCAAGCGGACCGCCGGGCCTTCCGCTTCCCATCGGGTTGCGCTGCGATAGCGGGTGGGGTCGATAGGCAGAGCGAGGCTTTCGAAGCCGCCCCAGCTATAGCCGATGCCGAAATGGGCGAGGCCGTCGATCAGCGCAGCGCGCGCCGCTTCGTCGCCGCCCTTCAGGATGAAGCTGAACAGGCCGGTCGATCCGCTGAAATCCCGCTGCCAGAGCGCATGGCCGGGGCAGTCGGGGAGTGCGGGATGGAGGACACGGGCAACATCGGGCTGATCCTGCAACCAATGAGCGATGGCGAGCGCGCTGTCTTGATGCTGTTTCAGGCGGACGCCCAGGGTGCGCAGGCCGCGCGAGGCGAGCCAGGCATCGTCGGGGCTGGTCATCTGGCCGAACAGATAGGCGGTCTGGCGGATCTTGCCGAACCATTCTGGGGTCGCGGTCGTGCTGCCCATCATCACGTCGCTATGGCCGACGATATATTTGGTGCAGGCCAGGATGGAGATATCCACCCCGTGGCTGAGCGCGGGGAAATAGAGCGGCGTCGCCCAAGTATTGTCAGCCAAGGTGACGACCTCGTTCGCCCTGGCCCATGCGGTAATGGCCGGGATGTCCTGCACCTCGAAGGTCAGGCTGCCCGGGCTTTCGAGGAAGATGGCGCGGATCGGGCCGGCAGCCAGATGGGCGTCCAGCGCGGCGACGTCCGTGGGGTCGTAATAGATGGTGTCCACGCCATAGGGGCGCAGCATCTGCTCGCAGAAATTGCGGGTCGGATCATAGGCGCTGTCGACCATCATCAGCCGGTCGCCGGGCCTCAGCACCGCCATCAGCGCGCAGGCGATCGCCGCGACGCCCGAGGGGAAGAGCATCGTGCCCTCCGCACCCGGCTCCATTTCGGTGAGCGCATCGGCGAGGGACCAGGCGGTCGGCGTGCCCTTGCGCCCGTAAAAGAGACGCTCATGCGTGCTGCTGCCCGCCGCTTTGCGCAGATGGGCGACATCGTCATAAAGAATGGTGGAGGCGCGCCAGACCGGGGGGCTGACGATGCCGCCGGGTTGCCCCGGCATGCCGGTCCATTCTGTCTTGCGGCCGGCCTGCGCCAATTTGGTCAGCGGCTTGCGGTCGTCGGATCCGCTCATGCCGCGCCCGTCGCTTTCGGGGTGGCGGGGTCCAGGCCCCATTCCGACCAGCTTCCATCATAAAGGGCGACGTCGGTCTTCCCCAGCGATTCCAGCCCGGCGAGGATGATCGCGGCCGTCACGCCGCTGCCGCAGGTGGTGACGATCGGCTGGTCGAAATCGGTCCCGGCGTCCAGCAGCAGGCGGCGCAGTTCATCGCCCTGCTTCATGCTGTTGTCTGCGGCGAAGAAGGCCGAGGAGGGGATGTTGCGGCTGCCGGGAATATGGCCCGATGCCATACCGGGGCGGGGTTCCGCTTCTGCGCCGGTGAAACGGCCGGCGCCCCGCGCGTCGAGCAGTTGCGCTGCGTTGCTGTCGAGATTGGCGAGAATGTCGGCCTTGTTGCGGACCCGCGCGCGGTCGAGCCGGGCAATGGCATTGCCGGGGGCGGTGGCGGGAACGCCATTGTCCGTCGGGCGGCCTTCCGCGATCCATTTGGGCAGGCCGCCATCGAGGATCGCGGCTGATGCACCCAGGCCATAGACGCGCATCATGAACCAACCGCGCGCGGCGCTGTGGGTCGGGCTGTTGTCATAGACGATGATGCGGCTGTCGGCGTTGACGCCCAGAGCCTGCATCCGCTCCGTCATCAGCGCGTCGGGGGGCAGCTGGCCGGGAACCGGATCCTCGGAATCGTTGAGCGTCGGCAGGTCCAGGAAGGCGGCGCCCGGGATATGGGCGGCCTCAAATTCGGTGCGCGCGTCACGCGGGGTGCCGGGCAGGAACAGGCTGGCGTCCAGGATGACGAGGTCGGTCGCGCCCAGTTGGTCGGCAAGCCAGTCGGTGGAAACGAAGATGGTCATGCGGCTCCTTTCGGCCTTGTCCTGCCCTGTCTTTGGAGAAGGCTGGGCGTTTCGACAAGAGCGGGCAGGCCGCTGATCCTTGAGTATTGCTTCAGGCCGGCGTGAGTTCGGCAGCGGCACGGGCGGCGGGGCGGCGATATTGGCGCGGCCCCTGATCCAGGCGCAGCGGCGCGAGCCGGGCGGCCGGCGGTTCCTGTTCCTGCCCGACGATGAAGGCGCGGGCGGTGCGGCCCTGACCCACCGGATCCGCAGCCTCCGCGTCCCAGCGATAGGCCGCGTCGAACGCGGCGAGTGGGATGAGCAGGCTGCGCTGGCCCATTTCGACCGGCACGATGTCGTCGGTCGCCAGGCGCAGTTCGCCACTCAGCTGGATCGTCTCGCCGGGCTGGATCGCCACGGCGCTGTGCAGCGGCAAGCCGTCCTGCCCGGTGAAGAAGCCTTGCAGCACCGCTTGCTGCTGCGCGCCGCCATTGCCGATCATGCCGCGCACCAGCACATCCTGCGCCGGGCGATCGCCGCGATTGTGCAGGATCAACGCATAGCTGATCGTCACGCCCATCAGCGAATAGCGGGCCTGACCCACGGCCATGTCCATGTCGAGCCACGGACGGTCGGTCGCGATTGCGGCAGCAACGGAGGCTGCGGCGGGGACATGCAACGTGTCGGCGGATTCAGGTGTCGGTGGCATTGCCGGCGCAGGTGCCGTAGGGGCGGCTGGCTTAGACTGGGCGACGGGCGCGTCTGCCCGCGATGCGGCTGGTCGGCGACGACGCAGCAGGACAAGGCCCGCCAATACCACCAGCGCCGCGACCGCAGCGGCGATGATCCAGGGCAGGCTGATACCTTCCTCTTCCGGCGTGGCGGCAGCGGCGGGTGCAGGTTCCGGGCTGGCGACCGCATTGGCGGCTGGGGTCGGGAGCGGCTGGGCCGGCTGCGCAACAGGCGCGCTGCTGTTGGCGGCGGAAGCATCCGTTTCTGCCGGGGCCGGTTCGGGCGGAGTCGGGGCTGCTGCCGACGTCGCAGGCGCAGGGCGCGTCTGGGCGGGCGGCGGCGTTGGCGTGGTGCGCTCGGCCGGACGCGTGGCGCGCGGTTCGGCCGGGGTCGTGGTCTGCGTCGTGGCAGGCGCCGGGCGTGGACGGCTGGGCTGCGGCGTAGGCTGCACCGTGGCGGGCGGCGGCGTGACTGTCGGAACGACAACCGGCGGCGTGGCAGGCTGGGTGGCTCTGGGCGTTGCCGGATCGCGATAGACGTTGAGTTCTGGCCCCTGCTGGTTGCTATTGGGCGTCGGCGCGGACCCTGTCGGTGGCAACTGAAAACCACCGGCAGGCGCGTCGCTCTGCTGGGCGTGCACAGGCGCAGCCAGCATCAGCGGCGCGGCGAAAAGCAACGGACGAATATGAAACCCCATGGCCCAGCCAAGGCACAAGAATGGCTGAACCGCAAGTGAACAATGCGAAAGGCTGACATCAGCCGTGCGATGGCGTAGATGGCCGGTCATGACCGACCTTTCCACTACTCCGCTGCATCTGGGCCAGACCAGTGCGCTGCCCGCCAGCCCCGAACAGGCCGTGCTTGACTATGTGCCCAATCCGCGCCCCGGCAAGCCCTATCTGGTGCGCTTCACCGCGCCGGAATTCACCTCGCTCTGCCCGGTGACCGGCCAGCCCGACTTCGCCCATCTGGTGATCGACTATGCTCCGGCCGACACGATCGTCGAATCAAAATCGTTGAAGCTGTTCCTGGGCAGCTTCCGCAACCATGCGGCCTTCCATGAGGATTGCACCGTGGGCATCGGCCAGCGCCTGTTCGACGAGATGAAGCCGATCTGGCTGCGCATCGGCGGCTATTGGTATCCGCGCGGCGGCATCCCGATCGACGTCTTCTGGCAATCCGATGTGCCGCCGGCCGGCCTGTGGCTGCCGGCGCAGGATGTGCCGGGCTATCGCGGGCGGGGGTAAGCAGGTTCGCCAAAACAAGCGTCGTCATGCCGGACTTGATCCGGCATCCCGCTTTCTTCGGACGTAACTGACAAAGCGGGATCCCGGCTCAAGGCCGGGATGACGACGTGATATTGGGCTGGCGATATCCGCGCCTCTGCCTGACGAACGGCCGACAGGGTTCGACCAACGACATAGGCTTGCGGAGAGTTCACTTGACCCGTGCAGCCAAACGGCCGATCCGACGTTCATGTGGCGCGTGATATTATCTCATGTCGCTTTCAAGACGTGTCGGAGTCTGAAACCCTATGTCCTTCAAGAAAATCTTGCCGCTGCTGATCGCGGCCGCCCCGGTCGCACTGGCGACGCCTGCACTGGCCCAGCAGCCCGCGCCAGCCGGCCCCGCTGCCGGCATTACCACCCAGCTGCCGCGTGGTGCCGCGCCCAGCCATTATGCGATCGAAGTGACGCCCGATGCGGCGAACCTGAAGTTCAGCGGCAAGGTGACGATCGACGTCACCGTCGCGACCGCGCTGCCCGCGCTGGTGCTGAACGCTGCGGACCTGACCGTCTCCACCGTCACGCTGACGCCGGTTAAGGGCAAGGCCATCACCGGCACGGCGAAGGTCGATGCCGATGCGCAGACGGTCAGCTTCGATTTCGGCAAGCCGGTCGCACCGGGCAGCTACAAGCTGGATGTCGCCTATGCCGGGATCATCAACCAGCAGGCCAACGGTCTGTTCGCGCTCGACTATACGGACAATGCCGGCGCGGCTAAGCGGGCGCTCTTCACCCAGTTCGAGGCGCCCGATGCCCGTCGCTTCGTGCCGAGCTTCGACGAGCCGAGCTACAAGGCGACCTTCGATCTGTCGGCAATCGTCCCGGCGGACCAGCTGGCGGTCGGCAACATGCCGGTCAAGGCGAGCAAGGATGTCGGCGGTGGCAAGAAGCTGGTGACGTTCGGCACCAGCCCCAAAATGTCCTCTTACCTGCTCTTCTTCGGCCTTGGCGAGCTGGACCGCGCGACCAAGATGGCGGGCAATACCGAAGTCGGCGTCATCACCGGCAAGGGCAATACGGGCAAGGCGCAATTGGCGCTCGACGCGTCGGCGGCGATCCTGCCCTATTATAACGATTATTTCGACGTGCCTTTCCCGCTGCCCAAGCTCGACAATGTCGCCGGGCCGGGCCAGAGCCAGTTTTTCAGCGCGATGGAAAATTGGGGCGCGATCTTCACCTTCGAGCGCACCCTGCTGGTCGATCCGCGCTTCACGTCGGAAGAAACCAAGCGGACCATCTACGAAGTGGCCGCGCATGAAATGGCGCACCAGTGGTTCGGCGATCTCGTCACCATGGCCTGGTGGGACGATCTGTGGCTGAACGAAGGCTTCGCCAGCTGGATGGCGACGAAAGTCACCGACAAGCTGAACCCGGAATGGGAAACCCTGCTGTCGCGGGTCGACGGGCGCGAGCGGGCGATGAGCCTCGACGCGCTCAAGACCACCCACCCGGTGGTGCAGAAAATCCATACGGTGGATGAGGTGAATCAGGCGTTCGACGCCATCACCTACCAGAAGGGCGAGGCCGTCATCACCATGCTGGAAGGCTATGCCGGCGAGGATGTGTGGAAGGCAGGCATTCAGTCCTATATGAAGGCCCATGCCTATGGGAACACCGTGACCGACGACCTGTGGAAAGCGGTCGAGGGTGCCGGCGCCAAGGGGCTGGTCAGCATCGCGCACGACTTCACCAGCAAGCCCGGCATTCCGCTGGTCAAGGTGGAGAGCGCCATATGTCAGGGCGGGAACACGCTGCTGACGCTGAGCCAGGGCGAATATAGCCGCGATGCCAAGGACAAGGCGCCGCAAAGCTGGAACGTGCCGGTGAAGGCGCAGACGACCGGCGGGGAGGCGCAGCGCCTGATCCTGACCGGTGGCAAAGGGCAGATCACGCTGCCGGGCTGCGGCGCCTATGTCATCAATGCGGGCCAGACGGGCTATTATCGCTCGCTCTATCCGGCGGCCAATGTGAAGGCGCTGGCCAAGGGCTTTGGCCAGTTGGCAAGCATCGACCAGACCGGCCTGCTGGCGGACAATTTCCAGCTGGCGCTGGGCGGATATCAGCCGATCGGGTTGGCGCTCGATCTGGTGGATGCGGTGCCGGCCAATGGCAGCCCCGCCGTGCTGGCGGAGGTGCCGTCCTACCTCAAGAGCAGCTACGACATGCTGGAGGGCGATGCCGCCGGACGGACGAAGGTTGCGGCTTATACCAGCAAGAAGCTGAACCCGGCGCTGGCCGCGATCGGCTATGACGCCAAGGCAGGCGAAGGGCCGCAGGTGCCGGTGCTGCGCACCAGCCTGGTCGCGACGCTGGGCAGCATGGGCGACAAGGCGGTGGTGGCGGAAGCCAATAAGCGCTTCGCCGCTTTGGCGAGCAACCCTGCGGCGCTGGACGGGCCGCTGCGCAATGTCTGGCTGGGCATCATCGCGGAAAATGCCGATCAGGCGACCTGGGACAAGCTGCGGGTGATGGCGAAGGGCGCCAAGAGCGACCTGGAGAAGAGCACCGTCTACGCGCTGCTCGGCAAGGCGAAAAATGAAAAGCTGAGCGCGCAGGCGCTCGACCTCGCTTTGACCGACGAGCCGGGCAAGACGACCAGCGCGGCGATCATCAGTCAGGTGGGCGCAGCGCATCCGATGCAGGCGGTCGATTATGTGCTGGCGCACAAGGCGCAATATGAGGCGCTGATCGACGTGTCGGCGCGCAGTCAGGCGCTGGCCCGTCTTGGCGGCGGATCGGCCGATCCGGCGATGGTGACCAAGCTGGACACCTATGCGACCCAATATCTGACGCCGGACTCGCGCAAGGTGGTGGATCGCTCCATCGCCGCGATCAAGACGCGGATCGAGACGCGCAGCCGGCTGAAGGCGCCGACCGCCGCCTGGTTCGCCGGCAGGAAGTAAGAGCCAAGGGGCGGCGGCGCGATCCGCCGCCCTTTTTCTAGACGATAGGATGAAGATGCAAAGCGAACCGCGTGTCGGATGTGGGGCCGCTATCTTGCGCGACGGTAAATTACTGCTGGTCCAGCGGCGGCGAGATCCGGAAGCCGGGCATTGGGGGCTGCCGGGCGGCAAGGTCGATCTGTTCGAAACCATGGCGGCAGCGGCCGAGCGCGAGATTTTCGAGGAATTGGGACTGACGATCGTGGCGCGCGACTTATTGTGCCTGACGGACCAGGTCGACACGGCGCGTGGCACCCATTGGGTGGCGCCGGTCTATCTGGTGGAGGATGCGCAGGGCAATGCCATGGTCAAGGAACCGCAAGCGCTGGCCGCATGCGGCTGGTTTGCGCTGGACGACTTGCCCGGACCGCTCACGATATCGACCAAGGCGGCGCTGACGGCACTGAACGCGCGCTGATCAGGCCAAGATGCGCCGGTCGCGGGCGGCGCGTTCCAGATCCTCGCGAAAATCGGGATGGGCGATGGCGATGAGAGCGCGGGCACGCTCGGCAAGGCTCTTGCCCTTCATGTCGGCCCAGCCATATTCCGTGACGACGATATGCGTGTCGGTGCGCGGCGTCGTTACCGGCCCGTCGAGCCAGGGGACGATGCGCGAAATCCTGCCCTTCGCCGCTGTGGAATGGCAGGCGATGATCGACCGGCCGCCCTTCGACGCATAGGCGCCGCGCACGAAATCCAGCTGGCCACCGGTGCCGCTATATTGGCGCCCGTTCATATATTCGGAGTTGCACGCGCCGCTCAGGTCCATCTGGATCGTCGCATTGACCGAGAGCACCCGGTCGTTCTGCGCGATGATATGGGGGGCGTTCACCTGCTCGACCGGGTGGGCGGCGACCGCCACATTGTCATGGATGAAGTCGTAGAGCGACTGGTCGCCCATGGCGAAGGTGAAAACCGACTGGCCCGGATGGAGAGCCTTGGCGCTGTTATCGACCACGCCCGCCCGGATCAGGCTGACGAGGCCGGGGGTAAGCAATTCGGTATGGATCCCGAGCCGCTTGTGCCCCATCAGCGCGGCGCAAACCGCATCGGGCACCGCGCCGATCCCCATTTGCAGGCAGGCGCCATCCTCCACCATGTCCGCGATGATCGCGCCGATCGCATCGTCGGTCGCGTTGCGGGGCAAGGCGGGCACCTGGCAGAGTGGAACATGGTTTTCGATGAGGGCAGCGACGTCCGACACATGGATCATGCAGTCGCCATGGACATAGGGCATGGCCGGGTTCACCTCCACGATCAGCCGCGCCCCGCTGCGCGCGACGGCGAGCGCATAATCGGCGTCGGTACCCAGGCTGAAACAGCCATTGGCGTCCATGCTCGACACGGTGGTGACGAACGTATCGACGCCGATATGGTCGGTCAGCGTGCGGGGTATCTGGTGGAACTGGACCGGCAGCACGTCGATGAGCAGCCCGTCGCCGTCCAGTCGCGCGCCGTCCGCGGCGCGTTCTATGCCGCCATGGAACAGGCTGACCTGACGGATGCGGCCGGCCAGGTCGGGCGACAGGATCGGCGCGGCCGACGCGGCGGGCGGGAGCATGGTGTAGATGCTGGCATCATGCAGACCGCCTGCGCGGACCCGATCGGCGATCGCGGCCACAAGGGCGGGTGGGAAACTGACGGCCAGGCCAGTGGCGATCTTCGCGCCGTTCGGTATCAGGGCTACGGCCTGATCCGCCGTCATCCGCTTTGCGTCATAGGTCGCCTTGATGGTCATGCCCTCTCCATGGCTCTTTCCAGCCTTGTCGCGCGGCGACGCGGAGAGGGCAATCCACCATTAGTGGGACATTAGCGCGGCAGACCTAGAGCCTTCACGATATCGTCCCAGGCGACGAGCTTGAAATTCTGCGCCGCCGCCGCGTTATGGCCGTCCTGCGCGATGAACAGCCCGCCGGGATAGGCGGGGCCGAAATCGCCGAGCATCAATTCGATGCCATCGGTTTCTTCAGATCCGCCGATGGCCCCATCGACCACGCGGAAGCGGCCGACATAGCTATCGTCGCTGATCCGGTAGACGACATAGGCATTGTCGCCCTGGCTGGAAACGAGGACATAGCCGTCCTTCTCACCCATCGGGGCGATGGCGACGCCTTCGGCATCCATGACGATATTCTTGCCGTCGGCTGCCGCGATCTTCGTGGGCGTGGTGGCACCGGTCGCACGGGCATCGAAACGCCACAGGCCGACATCTTCTTCCGCCACATAGAGGATGCCGGTGCGGTCATCTACGGCGCAGCCTTCCGACTGGGTGCCGAGTTTCATCGTGCGCACGATCTTGCCGGTGGGCGTTGCCCCCGATGCGTCGAGCGCGACCTGATTGACCCTCCCATCCTTCAGCACGATGAAGGCGTAAGTCGCTTCGGGCGCCTGATACATGCAGATGCCATAGGCTTCGCCCTTGCCGGCATCGACCTTGCCCAGGGCGCTGATCTTGGCGGTGGCGGGGTCGAGGCGGAACAGCGCCAGCTTGGCGTTCAGCACGTCATTGCGGTCGCTGGCGACGACGAGGATGCCGTTGCTGCCGTTGATGCTGACCCCGTCGCGCAGATCGACATTATTGACCCGGCCCGCGTCCAGAAAGTCGCGGGTCTTGCCGTCCAGGCCGTAGACATAGAGGCCGGCCTTCTTGTCGGTGCCCACGATCAGGCTCTGTGCGTGATTGGCCGCGTTGCGCCAGATTGCCGGATCGTCCGCCGCGTCGGCATTGGGCGTGCCGACCGGCGTGGTTTCACCGCGCGCAGTGACGGTCACCGCTGGCGTCGCATTGGCGATGCGCTGTGCCAATGGCGGTTCGGCAGGCACGGTCGCACATCCGGCCAATATCATGGCGGCGCCCAGGCCGGCGATTGTCGAGAATTTCATCATCATCATGTCCCCCTGATTCTGATGCGCGCCTTGGACGCGGCCGGTGACAAATATGTGACGAAGAATCCCGCGCAAACACAAGGCACAGTAATAAAATTGTCACTCGATCTTCATCGTTCTGACCTTTGCGCCCTCTAGGTGGCCCTCGATCGCCTTTCGAGCGAACCACAGGGGGAAATCATGCAGATTATTTCAGCCCGGCGTCCCGCCGGCATAAAGCTTGTTCGTCTTGCGCTGACGTGCGGCATCGCGTTCGGCGCAATGGCGTCGGTCGAAGCGCTGGCACAGCAGCCGTTGGGCGAAGAGGAAAGCGAATCCATCGTCGTGACCGGCAGCCGCCCGATCGCCGAATCGGAAGCCGCCGCGCTGGATATTCAGAAGAACAGCGATTCGCTGGTCGCTGTCGCCGCGTCCGATTCCGTCGGTCGCCTGCCCGACCAGAATATCGCCCAGGCCGCCAGCCGCCTGCCGGGCATCAGCGTCGAGCGCGACCAGGGCCAGGCGCGTTACATCAACCTGCGCGGCGCGCCCAAGAGCTGGACCACCCTGTCGTTCGACGGCATCAACGTGGTCAGCCCGGAAGGCCGCGACGCACGGTTCGATTCCATTCCGTCCGCCATCGCCGGCAAGATCATCGTGTCGAAGGCGGTGACGCCCGACATGCCGGGTGAAACCGTGGCCGGCAACGTCAATGTCGTGACCCGTTCGGCCTTCGATTACAGCGGCTTCCATCTGGCGGGCAAGGGCGGCCTGGGCTTTGCCGAGTTGGGCGACCGCAAGGAATATGAAGGTTCGGCGGTGATTTCGAACCGCTTCGACACCGGCATCGGCGAATTTGGCGTGCTGCTGGCCGGCAGCTATTACGAACGCAACATGATCACGGACAATTTCGAAATTGACCGTGAACAGGTCGCCCGTGATGCCCGCCCCGGCAACGCCACCCGTTTCTGGGCGCATGAAGTCGAAAACAAACTGTACCGCCTGACCCGCAAGAACTGGTCGGTGTCCGGCCGGCTCGACTGGAAGCCCGACGAGCAGAACATGATTTCGCTGCGGTCGGTCTACACCATCTTCACCGACGACGAAGCGCGCGACAATTATCGTTTCGACCTGGACGATCGCGAATCCGACCTGTCGAACAGCAGCGCCGCCTGCACCACCAACACGGTCAATACCACGTCCAACTATGCCGACATCTGTTCGGGCAACACGCCCGAAAAGGGCACGGTCTATGGCGTGGACATCCGCCAGCGTTCGACGCTGCGCGCGTTCCGCCAGTCGATCTTCACCAACACACTGGCTGGCGATCATGAATTTGGCGACGGCGCATGGAAATTGTCGTGGGTGGGCAATTACACCGAATCGAAGGATGACCGTTCGGTCACCGGCGAAGCGACCTGGGACAGCCCCAGCACGCGTACGCTGCGCCCGACCGTCAGCTACGATTTCACCAACCCCAACCAGTCGCTTATCATACTCAACCGCACGCTTCAGCAGAGCAACCCGACCCGCTATCTGGCCGGGGCCGCGGTGACGTCGGCTGACGATTTCACCAAGCCGCTGTCGTCCTTCACCGTGCTGGACGCAGTCGATACGACCAAGGCCTATACCGGCCGCGTCGTGTTGTCGCGGGAACTGGAACATGCCACGCTCAAGGCGGGCGTGCAGTATGACCGTCGCAACAAGATCGCCAATGAAAACAACATCGTCCTGAATACGGCCGCGCAGTTTGCGGCAGTGGGCCTGCCGACCAACTATGCCGATTTTTCGCAGAACACGCCGTTCATGGGTGAACTGCCGATGGGCTACACCTTCCACTATTTCGACCGCGACAAGATGCGCGCCGCATCGGCAAAGGCGCAGGACCTCTATGCCTTCGTCCCGGTGAGCGGCAACAACTACAATGTCCGTGAAGAAGTGTTCGCCGGCTTCCTGATGGGCACGTTCCGTTACGACTGGGGTTCGGTCGTGGGCGGCGTGCGCGTCGAACATATCAAGAATGAAGGCCGCGCCATCGCCACCATCGGCGGGGTCAACGGGCTGCAGGTTGCGCAGGCCAGCCAGACGCTGGCTTTCCCCAGCATGCACATCAACTATAATGTCGATGATACCAAGAAGCTGCGCCTGTCGTTCAACAGCGGCGCGGCGCGGGCCGACTATGATCAGCTTCGCCCCAATGTCGTCATCAACGACACGAACGAAGCCATTTCCGGCGGCAACCCGGCGATCCGTCCTGAGCGCGCCTATGGCGTGGACGCCTATTTCGAATGGTATATGCGTCCGCAGGGCTATCTGATGATCGGCACCTTCTACAAGAAGATCGAGGACGTGCTGTACACCTCCGCGCGCCGGTTCAACTCGGGCGCGCTCAACAGCAATGGCGTCGATCGGTCGAACTATATCTTCAGCGGTCTGGTCAATGGCGGTTCGGGTCGAATCTACGGCTTGGAAGCGGCGGCGCAGTTGCAGCTGGAGCCATGGACCGAAAATCTGGGCCTGCCCGACTTCCTGGGTGGTTTCGGCGTTTCGGCCAATATCACGCTGAACAACAGCAAGGTCGATATCGCCGGTCGCAAAATGCGTCTGCCTGGCACGTCCGATTTCGTCTACAATCTCGGCGGCTATTACGAAAAATATGGCCTGTCGCTGCGTCTGCAATATCAGAACCGCAGCAAATGGCTGGATACGGTCGGCGCTACCGGCGATGGCGGCGACACCTATTGGGCCTCGGATGACGAACTCGATTTCTCGGCCCGCTATGCGATCACCAAGAATTTCGAGATTTATTTCGACGCGTCGAACCTGCTGAACAATCCGGGCCGCCGCTTCGCAGACCCGGCCAGCCTGCTGACTGCATCCGGCACGCCGACCAAGAGCATCACCAGCCAGACGATGGAATGGGAACGCTTTGGTCGCCGCTATACCGGGGGCTTCCGCTTCAATTTCTGATCCGGCGTCCTCGCCAAAAGAAAAGGGCCGTGCATTGCGCGGCCCTTTTTCGTTGCGGCCTGTCCGTCAGGCAGGGTGGTTGAGATAAGCCGCCACGGCAGCCACATCGTCGCCGACGGCGTCGACCGCTTCGGTCAACTCCTCGACCGACAGGTCGAAGCGAGTTGTCCAGTATCGCATGGCCTGCGGTTTATTCAGCACGACCCGGCTCACATCCTGTGGCGCATCACCCATGGATGACCGCCCCGGCCCGCCATGGGTTGGAGCCGCGAGGGGGATTTGGTCCCCCCGCTTTTCATCCTCTCTCTCAGGTGCATGGGGGTGTGCGTCGGGCGAAGTCATGCCGGAGCGCAGCTCTGTACGTTGCCCGCACGAAGGTGCCTGGTCTTCCTCAGGCATGCGATAGTCCCGTTCCTGATGAACAGGCCTAACGCGCCGCCGGTCGAACCTATCCCTGCCCTTTAGGTCAGGGGATCGGACGACCAGCGCTTCAGCCGGGCATAGAGGCCCGCGATCACGCCGGCGAAGACCAGGATGGCGAGCGGTACCGACCAGTGATTTTCCGCCACCAGCGCCAGCGGCGCATCGCTGTCGGTGCTGGCGACGATGCCGGCGAAGGCGACGCCGAACAGGCTTTCGCCCACGATGAAGCCGGTCGCCATCAGCACGCCCATGCGCTCGGCAAATTCCGGGTTCGCCTGACGCAAGGCCCAGCGATTATAGAGATGGCCGACCAGTGCGCCGACCGGTATCAGCAGGGTCAGCGCCATCGGCAGATAGATGCCCATGCCGACCGCGAGCGGGGGCAGGCGCAGCTTGCCGGACTTGCCCAGCAGTTCGTCGATCGCAATCACCACCACGCCGATGCCGGCGCCGATGCCGATCAGCTTCCAGTCGAGGTCGCCGCCCAGCACACCCTTGGCCAGAGCGGAGATCAGTGCGGCCTGCGGCGCGGGCAGGGCGTTGGGACCGGCACCCGGTGCGCCGGCAAAACCGAAGGCGCTGTTCAGCAGATCCAGCACTGGCGGGATCACCAGCGCGCCGAACAACACGCCAAGGATCAGGGCGATCTGCTGCTTCCAGGGGGTCGCGCCGACCAACTGGCCGGTCTTGAGATCCTGCAAATTGTCGTTCGAGATGGTCGCGATGCCGAAGATGATCGCGGTGGTGAACAGCGCATAGGCGATCAGCGCCTGCGTCTGCGACGGATCGCTGTTACCCGATCCGTAGATCGCCGCCAGCAGCAGCGACGCGCCCAGCACGGCAAGGATGCCTACGCCCGAAATCGGGCTGTTCGACGCGCCGATCAGGCCCGCCATATAGCCGCAGACCGAAGCGATGACGATGCCGGCGACCAGCACATAGGCCAGTGTCAGGCCGATCACCGGGACAGGATTGGCGGCGATCGGGCCACCTTGCGCAAAGACCCAGAGCAGGATGCCGATGGGCAGCAGCGCGGCGACGATGGTGCCGCCGACGATACCGATCGGCAGGTCGCGTTCGGTAATGTCGAGGCTGGCGGCATTGCCGGACTTGCGCGCGGCATTGGCGACCAAAGCGGAACGGATGCCGCTGACGATGGGGCCAAGGATCTTGAGCAGGGTCCAGATCGCCGCGATGCCGATCGTGCCGGCACCGATGAAGCGGGCCTTCATGCGGAAAGCGGTGCCGACGATGTCGGACAGTTCCGCACCAGCAGGCAGCGGCGAGGTGAGATAGGGGACGAGGCCGACCCAACTGATCAGCAGGCCGATGAACATGGCGACGCCCACCGACAGGCCGACCAGATGGCCGACGCCGATCAGCGCCATGGAGAAGCTGGTGGAGACGGAGGTCGCACCCGCGCCGAACTTAAAGAAAGTGGCGGCCTCTTCGGCCAGGATGCGGGTCTTGGCGATGATCGAGAAGCTGGCGGCGGACACCGCGCTGGCGACGATGGCGGCGAGGCCCCGCTTATTTTCCTCGAGCCCCTCGCGCGAACCGGCACCGACCTTCAACACTTCGGCAGCGGCAACGCCTTCGGGATAGGGGAGGTCGGACCCGGTGACGAGCGCCCGGCGCAGCGGCACCGAATACATCACGCCCAATATGCCGCCCAGCGCGATGGTGCAGGCGGAGAGCCAATAAGGGAAACCCTGCCACCAGCCGATGATGACCAGGCCCGGCAGCACGAAAATGATGGCCGACAGCGTGCCGGCGGCGGACGCGATCGTCTGGACTATGTTGTTTTCCAGGATCGTGCCGGTCGCAAACAGACGCAGCACCGCCATGGAGATGACCGCGGCCGGGATCGACGTCGCGAAGGTCAGGCCGATTTTCAGCCCCAGATAGACGTTGGCCGCCGTGAAGACGAGGGTGATGAGCGCGCCGAGTATGACCCCGCGCAGCGTCAGTTCGGCCATGGCGTGGGTTTGCGCGCCCTGGCCCTTTACGTCCGTCATCACCTTATTTCCCTTGGCTTGGCAGCTTGATCAATCGGGTGGTAATAATCTTGCTTGGGCGTGGATCAATCGGAAAGTGGAATCAGGAGGCGTTTCGGGCCGACGCGACCGGTGGCAAATGATCCAGCCAATTGTCGACCAGGCCGGTCCAGCGCTGATAGCCGCGCGCGTTCATATGCAGTCCGTCCGGTCTGAAGAGCGATGCGTCGGGCAGGCCGTCGCGGGCCAGCAGCACCGTGCCGACATCCAGATAGTCGAACCCCTCCGCCTTGGCCCGTGCGGCAACGGCGGCGTTGACCTGCGCCATCTTGGGCCGCAATGTCCAGCGGATCGGGCTGGGCTTCAGCGACAGCCAGGCAATGGAAGCACGCGGATAGTCGGCCCGCAATTTCTTGAGCAGCGTCAATATGTCGCGCGATACGGCCTCGGGCGACGTACCGGCGGCCAGATCATTCTCGCCGACATAGACGACCACCGACCGGGGCGGCACGGGGGGCAGCAGCCGCTTGTAATAATGCAGCACATGGGCCGTGGTCGCGCCGCCAAAGCCGCGATTGACCGTACCGATATCGTGGAAGCTGCCGGCTATGTCCCACAGGCGGATGCTGGAACTGCCCAGGAACAGCGTGGCGTCACGCACCGGTAGTCCGGCGCTGTTCGCCCTGGCGAAAGCGTCTATCTCCCTGGAAAAGGGGAAGGCCGGATCGGCATTGGGCGCCAGCGAAGCGGCCGGACCGGGCGGCGGAGCGGCAACGGCGCTCGCCGACGCCGCGCAGGCGATCAGCAGCGCAGCCAGCGCCTTCCGCCCGTCAAGCGCGGTCGCCTTAATGGCGGTGGAGCGGGCGCAGATTATATTTGCCGTCCGCATAGCTGCCGAACATGCCGGTGATGGCGGGGTGATCGACCGGTTCGTCGCTGTCGTCCGCCGCCAGATTTTGCTGGCTGACATAGGCGACATAGCTGGATTCACCATTTTCGGCGAGCAGGTGATAGAAGGGCTGCTGCTTGTCGGGCCGGGCCTGTTCGGGGATCGCCTCATACCATTCCTCGCTATTGGCGAAGACCGGATCGATATCGAACACGACCCCGCGAAAGCCGAACATGCGGTGTTTGACCACATCGCCGATGCTGAAACGGGCATGGACGATCGGCGGAGCGGTGATGCCGGTGCCGAAAATCTGAATCGTGTCTCTCATATGACCAATTTAGGAGGCTATTGCGCGGACACAAGAAAAATACCCGAAAGAGCGCTTGGCAAGTGCGAATTCATTCGCTAATGGCCGCCCCTCGACCGGGAATGCGGCGCCTTGAACGGCCTGTTGAACCTTCTGCGGAGAGGTGGCAGAGTGGTCGAATGTACCGCACTCGAAATGCGGCGTGCCCTAGCGGGTACCGTGGGTTCGAATCCCACCCTCTCCGCCATTTACCTTCCACGATCCGTTCAAATTCAACATTGTACCCGGTCGTGGAGGCCGTGCGACGGTCCCTTGGCTAGGGCGCTGCCCTGACAGGTACCGGTGCATTGCACAGGTCCACGCCGCCCGCCGGCCGCTCGTAGAAATCATCCTTTCGGTTCGCGCGCAGGCGCAGATAGTCGGCGAAGCTTTGCGAGCCGGTGTCCATCATCTCAAAACGAGGCTGTTCGGCCTGCGGCAACTCGCTGGCCAAACGTACGGTCAGGATCGGCACGGGATGCTCCTGCGGCGTGTAGAAACCCAGTTCACCCGATCCGCGCGGCAGGCTGGACAGCGTCGCCATCCCATCGATCACGCGCCCCACGACTGCGATGTTGCGATCCAGCTGGCGGGGCGCCTGCCCGATCACCGCATAAAGCTCTGCCCCCGTCCCCGCGTCGGGCGACAGATTGCGCCCTACGCCGACATAGCCATAGCAGTGCGGCAGCCATGCGGCGCTGCCGTCCATCGCCACCGGCCATCCTCCGACATAGCCGGTCGAGGGCGCATAGGGGTCTGCATAGGGCAGGGGCGTGATCGCCAGCCGCCGGTTCGCCAGCGGCAGTCCATAATCGTCCGCACTGGTGGCGGACAGGCCGGGCGGCATCGGCTTCTTCTCGGTCGCGTCGCCCCATTGCGCGACATAATTATCCTGCACCCGGTTGATGCTGGTTCCGTCCCACCAATGGGCCTTGGCCAGCTTCACGATATTGGCGACATGGCGCGGCGACAGGCCGGGTGCCAACTGGATGACGACGCGCTTGCCGCCTTCCAGCGTCATGACCAGCAGTTCGTCGGCGGCAATGGGCCGCCAGGCGGCGGCGGGGGCCTGCGCCACCACGGCAGCAGGCGTGGCGGCGGCTGCCATCGGCGCCATAAAGCAGATGGCGGATAGCGCGAGTGGGAGAAGGCGGTTCATAACCCGATCAGACAGCGGCCGAAAGATAAAGTAAAGCGCCTTGCCATCCCCCCTTGCCTAGCCGCGCGCCGCGCGATAGGGAGCCGCCTCCAGTGCAAATGCGGAGCGGTGGCCGAGTGGTCGAAGGCGCTCGCCTGGAAAGTGAGTATACGTCAAAAGCGTATCGAGGGTTCGAATCCCTCCCGCTCCGCCACCTTGTTGCCGCTGGACCGCGATCTCTGAGCGGCTATGATTGCGGCGCGTCGGTGTGCTGCACCAGCTGGGTTGCCGCTGGACCGCGATCTCTGAGCGGCTATGATCCAGCCAAGCCGGGGCAATACAACGCGGCGGTTGCCGCTGGACCGCGATCTCTGAGCGGCTATGATGCTTGGCGAGCCGCTGGCGCGCGGTGAGCAGTTGCCGCTGGACCGCGATCTCTGAGCGGCTATGATTGTCAGGCTGGCGTCGAAGGCGCGCTCGCAGTTGCCGCTGGACCGCGATCTCTGAGCGGCTATGATCGCTTTGACCGGCCCCCGTCTGCGCCGCCGGTTGCCGCTGGACCGCGATCTCTGAGCGGCTATGATCAAGTGCTGATCCGGCGGATAGCGGCCGATGTTGCCGCTGGACCGCGATCTCTGAGCGGCTATGATCAAGCATTGGAGGCGCAGGCATGAGCGAGGGTTGCCGCTGGACCGCGATCTCTGAGCGGCTATGATCTCTACAGCTACGAGACTGACCCGCTGACCGTTGCCGCTGGACCGCGATCTCTGAGCGGCTATGATTGGGTCATGGGCTTCATGCGGCGGCCTCCAGTTGCCGCTGGACCGCGATCTCTGAGCGGCTATGATCCATCACCTCGTCATAGCTGGCGGCCGACCGTTGCCGCTGGACCGCGATCTCTGAGCGGCTATGATGGTCCTTCCGGCACTCAGCAGCTGCGTCGCGTTGCCGCTGGACCGCGATCTCTGAGCGGCTATGATCGCCGTCGAAGATCCCTTGTGGCTTTTACCGGTTGCCGCTGGACCGCGATCTCTGAGCGGCTATGATTGAAAACGCCGCTTGGTAATTGTTGGGGCAGTTGCCGCTGGACCGCGATCTCTGAGCGGCTATGATGGATCGGTGGATATTGCATTGAAACGCAATGCGAATATCCGCCGATCCGCCAGGATAAAATCGCGCGAATCATCAGAATAGCGCCAGCTGATCCGGATTTTTTCGCTGCCGGCGTCGCTTCTGTCCTGAAAATCGCACGATATTTTCATATTGGCGGTCCGTGAAGCTGAGGATGTGGATGTCGCCGCGATCCGGCAGGCTTGCTTCCACCCGCCGCATATAGGCTTCGAACTGTTCCTTGCCGTTGCAGAAGCGAGCATAGACCGAAAACTGGCTTTTTTCAAAACCCTCATCCAGCAGAAATTCGCGGAATTTGGTCGCTGCACGGGCCTGTTCCCGGGTGGTCACCGGCAAGTCGAACATGACGAATATCCACATCAGCCGGTATCCGCTCAGTTGGGTGGCGCTCATGCGAGCAACGAATCGAGACCGGCCAGTGCCACGGCGGATGGCGGGGCGGGCAGGAGGATGTCGGCGGCCTGCCCGCTCTGAAACGCGCGGGCCAGGCTTTGCGCCGCGCGATTGGCGGCGCCCGCCACGGTGGTGGTGCCCTCCGTCCCCGGCAGGTCGAGCGCGATCAGGCCAGCGAAGGCGCGCTTGGCCTCGGGCGTGACCTCTGCCGTTCCGCGCGCTACGATGCGGATGGCGAGCGCGTCCACCAGCGGCCGGAACGGCTCGATCAAATCGTCGGCCAGGGCAAAGGCGTTGGTGCGGTTGGCATGATGCACGCCGATCGAGGGATGCAGGCCGGATGCGACGACGGCCCGCGCGCAGAGCGACCGCAATACCGTATAGCCATAGTTGAGCAGGGCGTTGATCCCTTCCGCATCGCGATCGCGCCGGAAATCCTTCCCCATCAGCAGCGGCCAGTAGCGCCGCGCCGCCTGTGCCTCGACATTGTCGGGATCGCCCGATCCCACCCGCCGCGCCAGCAGGTCGAAGGCGGAGGCGGATACGCCATTGGCCTCCAGCACCGCCGCCTGCCAGCGTATCTTGGCGATGATGATACGCCGCCAAAGCTGTTTGGACAGCGGCTTGCCCGCGTCCCATTGCGCTCGCATCCGGCTGTTCTGCGCATGATGGCCGTCCAGCGGCAGGCACACCGCCACCGGCGCATGATTGCTGCCGCATAGCAGCATCACCGCCCCCCGTTTTGCCAGCGCGACGATCAGGTTGGTCGACCAGGTAACGCCATGCGCGTGGACGATCACGGCGGCGACATCGTCCAGCGGCACCCGGCCGACTTCCACGCGTTCCTCCGACACGATCAGGAAGCCGCGATAGGCGGACAAATGGCGGCCGTCCGTGGCGATGTCGACGATCCGATCCATTGCCCGCCCCCGCTACCTGTCGTCAGCCGGGTTTGCGCGTCTTGCGACGGGCCTTGCGCGGCGGGAATCCGGGATCGAGCACGCGCCCGATCTCATCGATGCGCACCTGCCGCGCGTGCCAGGCCTTCAACGTGTTGGGCGAAGGATAGCTATATTTGAACGGATCTTCCTTATCCGCGTCTCTGCCCTTCAGCGCGCCGCCCTCGTTGGGTGGCGCAACGGCGAACTGCTTTTCGGAAAATTTGACGACGCGCACCAATTCGCGGTCCCCGCCATTGCGCTCGATCGCCAGCACATCGTCGCGATGCAGGCTCAATATCTTGCGCGCCGTCGGATTGGCCGCACGGATGCCGGACAGCCAGCCGGGCTGATGCGCATCGAACATGGAAACGACTTCGTTCACCCACTTCCCATCCGGTAATTCCCAAACATCGTAACGATAATTGGAATCCCCTTTATATCCCTTATAGATACGTCCATTCCGGTCACGTATCGGGATCACGGTCAGCGGTTCGACCACGCGGACGCGGCGGACATTGCGATAGGCATGCCATTCGCGATCGCCAAATTCCCCGATCGCCTTCTCGAACGCCTTGCCCTCCAGCCCATCGAGATGCTGGTAGAGCGCGGCCTTCAGATCGGGGTCGCGCACGCGCTCCAGGTCGGCCAGTTTCTTGAAGCTGCTTAACGGTACGCGGCGCACGACGATGCTGTTGCCCTTGGCGTCCGTTTCGCCGGTAAAGCCATAGGCGGTGTCGTTGTGCAGCCGCCCGGCGGTCGCGTCCTGACCCTTGGGAAGGCCGGCCTTCGACGCCGTGCCATGATCGGTGCGATGGCTGACGGTGATGGCGTTGACGGCGGTGCGCAGGTCGTCGCGGAACCCATCCCACGGATCGGGGATGATGATCCGCTCGCGCCCCTCGGCGCCTTCCTGGCCGGACACCCTCGCGATTTCGTTCAGCATCCGCCGATCGACGATGGCGACCACGACGGCGTCGATCGCATGGTGGCGATGATCCAGCCGGTTCTTCGCCTGATCCGCGCCACCGCCGAAATTATGGTCGGGCAGCAGGTCGTTGAGGCCAAGCTTGCGTCGGACCATTTCGGTCAGCCGACCCGGCGAGACCCAGATATGGCCGCTGCCTTCGCCCTTTTCGGGATAGAGCGTCGCCAGATATTCGCGCGACAGCCGGGCCAGATATTGCGTATCGACCAGATGCCGGGCCTGAAAGCCGCTTTCGTCCCGGAATTTTTCCATCGCATCCGGCTCGAAGCGCCAGCGTTTGTTGCGCGGTAATTGCGCGGCGCGGGCGGCGATGTCGTCCCAGCGACCAGTATGGCCCCAGGCTTCATAAGGGGACCGCTTGCGCTTCTCGCGATTGGTTTCGCGCAGGCAGACGATCTTGTTGCCGTTGCTGTCGTCCAGCGTCGCGGTGAACGGCAGGATATGATCGACCTCGACCGCTGCGGAAAACAGCATGTCGATCGAAATCTGCTGGCCGCTATAGATGCAACGACGGTCCAGCACATTGGCGGGATTGAGCTCTTCCCAGAGTTTCAGCAACGCGCGGTTGGCGCCCGTGTCAGCCTGGCCGATGGCGATTAGCTTTTCCGACCGCCGCTCCGCATTCAAACGATTATCATTATTCTCCCGGTTGATCCGCTTCTTGTCTTCGTCGGTCAGCTTCAGTTCGCGCGCCAGTTCGATCGCGATCTCGGCGGGCGGGCCATAGGCGCGGATCAGGCGATTGACGATGCGGCGCAACTGGTTGAGGCCGATATGCACGGTGGGGTTGGTCAGGCGCCCGACCCGCATTTCCTCCGGATCGGACGGATTTCCCGTGCCCGGCATGATGTGCCGCTCCAGCGCCACGCCATAATAGGGCAGTTGCTGGCGACCTTCTTCGTCCGTGAATATTTCTCCGGTGCGCCGATCGCTATGATGGCCAAGGTCCGCCAGCACGACCGCCTCGCTATAGACGATCACCCGCCCGTCCTTCTCGCCATCGCGCAGCGCGTCGATCAGCCGCCTCGTCGCCGTCTCGCCGAAACGGCCATAGCCCTGCGGCAGCGGCGCATTCAGGACGGCGCGGGCCTGCTGCGGCGTCAGGTCGTATAGTTCGGTGAGCCATTGGCGAAACGCACTATCCTCCGCCTCGCTCTCGACTTCGCTCAGGCGCGCGATCACATCCCATTGCTCTTCGACCGACAGATGCGCCCAGCGATTGCTAAAGCGCGTCTTGGCGCCCATCGCCGCTGCGACCTCGTCTCCTTTCAGGTCGGTGCGGTTCTCGCTTTCCTTGTTGAACCGCGCATCGGGATCGAGCTTCAGCGTCTTGCGCAAGCTCGCGAAACTGACCTTGCCCTTGTCCTTCAGTTTCAGGAACAGGATGTCGCGCTCCTCGCGCGTCAGCCTCTGCGCCACTTCGCCGGGCCGCACGATCATCAGCGCGTTGAGTTCTTCCAGCAGGCGGCGGCGCTGAAATAGCGGGTGCGCCTTGGGCAGGCGCTCGTCGCCGGCGATCAGCGTGCACATGCCGATGCGGGGCGCCTTCAATGGCCGCTGATAGAAGATGATTTCATGGAGCCTGTCATGCACTTCGTCGGTCAGGACGGTGGGATGATGCGGCGCCTGTGCTTGCCAGATGGCGTCGAATTCCTCCTCCATCAGCTTGCGGCCGGGATAGAAATCATAGCCGTCGCCCTTGGCGCCTTCATCGCTTTCGGGGCGCAGGCGCGTGCGGACACTCTTGCCGGCCAGGCGCCGTTCGTACAGCCATTTGCCATAGGTCCAGCTGCCCGGCTCCGCGCCAGCCGCCGCTTCGTCGTCGCGGATGGCGTCGCACGTCCGGTCGATGCCGGTCGCGATCTTGCCGGCATCGTCGTCGGCGCCGCGATCGGCCTTGCGGTTGGACTTGAACCCGCGCCGCTGGTTGAGGTGGAAGAGGGCACGGCCCAGTTCCGGCAAGGTCAGCACTTCGTCCAGCGCCCGCGCGCGTGCGGCATAGGGGTCGATCGCCGCCATCGCCTTGCGCGCCGCCTCGTCCGCCGGGAAAAGCCCGTCCGCGATCAGATATTTGATGAGGGCGCGTTGCCGCTGCTGAAACCGGTCCCGCCGCCGCCGCATCGCCCGCGCATCGCGCCGATCCACCGCCAGCGATGCGCCGGATTTCGGGTCGCGCCCGTCGCTGAATATCCGCGAGCCTGCGGCAAGAATGGAGACAGGCTCGCCATTGATCGGCGCGCTCAACTCGATCGCAGCCCATCCCAACGAATTGGTCCCAAGGTCGGCGCCCAAGCGCCAGATTTTATGCTGTGTCATAAATCTGCCATCCCCCTGATATCCAAGACATTGAAAATGAAGACGGGAAGGTCAAGTCCAATGTGAAGGCAATGCCTAGTCATCCGAGAAAGTTACTTGACCTATTCATAAGCGGCGATAGACTAGGCACCTCAGAGATCGCGGTCTGGCAGTTAACAAGTGTCAGTACGCACCAGATAAGGGCGACGCTCCGGCGTCGCCTTTTTTGTGTCGGGCGGCCTTCGGCTTGGCATCTTTGATTTCTCCTTGCCCTCGTTCCGGCCGCCGCTGCGCGAACGCGACGGCGCGTCGCATGCCATTGCGGATCAAAGCCTTTGTTAAGCATCCGCGCCTAAGACGCTGCCGATCGGACGGTCGCGCCATGCATGCCCGTCGCCGCATCGCATGAAGGATTCGACCGCCGCGTGGGTGAGAATTTCGCCTTTTTCCTGCCTATCATGATGGCCAGTTTCGGAGTCGCCTTCCTCATCGTCTGGGGCTGGGGCGCGCGTGGTGCGGGCTGGTGGAGCGGCGGCTTCTTCAGCGTCGCGGGCGGCTTTGCCGTGCCGGTCGCGTTTCAGGCGCTGCCGACCGATCTGTGGGGCATCGTCGCGGACCTTTTCTTCGCCACCGGCTTCCTGTTGTTCAGCCAGGCGCTGCTCGACCGCTGGCGCGCCAACTGGATCCTGCGCCTGCGCCTGGTCATATGGGCCGGGTCTGTGGCGCTGTGCGGTTTTGCCATGATGATCGGCCATGTCCCGCTGGAACTGGTGTCGTCCGATTTCGGTTGCTTCCTTCTGATTGCCCTGCCGCTGGTGGTCGCACGCGGGCAAATGCGCGGCTGGCCGGACCGGGCGCTCTATGCCGCAGCGGTTCTCGTCGCGCTCGACAATCTGATGCGCGGCAGCACCGTGTCCTTCACCTTGCCCAGCGGCGTGTCCTTCCGCGACAGCGACTATGCCTTCCTGATGCAGGCGCTGGCCTGCATGTTCGGCCTGTTTCTCGCCCTATCCGCGCTGGCCGCCTGCGTGCTCGACCTTATCGCCCGCTATCGTCACGACGCCCATGTCGATCCGCTGTCGGGGCTGCTCAACCGGCGGGGCTTCGACGAAGCGGTGGCACGGCTGCGTCGCAAGGGCGGCATCCTGATCGCCTGCGACATCGACCATTTCAAAGCGGTCAATGATGCCCATGGCCATGCGACCGGCGACCGGGTGATCGTCACGCTGGGCGACATGCTCCGCACGCTTGCCCCGCCCGGCGCCGTCGCCGCGCGTTTCGGTGGTGAAGAGTTTCTGCTGTTCCTGCCCGCCACCGATGCCGCCACCGCGGCCAGTATCGCCGAGGCCGTGCGCCTCCATTTCGCCGAGCAGGCGGCCTCGCGGCTGGGCCTGGCGCAATCGCTCACGGCCAGTTTCGGCCTGACCACATTGCATCGGGTCGATCCGTCGATCCATGAAGCGATCGCCCGCGCCGACAGCGCCCTGTACGAAGCGAAGGAAAAAGGGCGCAACCGGGTCTGTGTTCGCCGCGCACTGGCCATGCCGGCCGTCGTTCCGGCGGCGGACGGCCAATTGCGGCGGGCCTGATCCTCGGCTGTTACCGGCTCTTTTGCGTGCCGCCCAGGCGGCGCTGATTCCTGCGCACCGCCTTGCGATAATGGGCGACCGACGCGTCCAGCATGGCGGGGCCGGACGTGCCGAGCTGGCCGGTCATCATCTTCCACTGCAACCGGGCGACCGCGTCCAGCTTTTCGCTGACCATCAGCTGGGCTTCGGCCATGGCGGCGGCGTTGCCGGTCATCAATCGGGGCAGGCGCATGCCGATGACCGAGCAAGCCTCCAGCCCGAGATTCCAGCAGTCGAAGGTGAGGGAGAGGGAGGTAGGCTCGCGCATAAGCTGTAAAGTCACCTTGCTGCCAGTGGTTGCCCGGCATTTTTATCCGGCATAGTCATTGAACCTTCATTCTATCGTCCTATGTTGGCCCTGTCACTCTTCCCCCTTTGGAGTGACTCCCTGAACCTTGGCCCCGCCGTTGAGTTATCTCCGGCGGGGTTGTTTTTGCCCATGGCATGCCGCCCGATCAGGGGATCACCAATTCCATCCCTGCCTTCACGCGGCTGAGCGCCAGATAGCTGTGATAGCTTGCCACCGCTTCATTCTCCGCGAACAGGCGGCGGGTGGTCGCTTCATAGCTGCGCATGTCGGGCGCGACGATGATCATGATGAAACTGCGGCCGCCGGTGACATAATAGCATTGCTGTACGTCGGGATCGTTACGGAACAGCGTCTTGGCCCGATCGACGGTCGCCGCCTTCTCATCGACCAGATTGACCTCCACGATCGATGTGACGCCCAGGCCCACCGCATCGGGATCGACGATCGCGGCATTGGCGGCGATCACGCCCTGTCTTTCCATCGCGGCGATCCGGCGTTGCACGGCGGCGGTGGACAGGTTCACCGCCTCGGCGATGGCGCGCTGCGGGGTGCGATTGTCACGCTGGATGATTCGCAAAATCGCCCGGTCGAACGGGTCGAGGGAGCGGGCAGGGGGCGTCGGGATGGGCATGATCGAGTAATTGTTGCAATCACATGCCCAATCAAGAGCATTTTTCCCGCTGCAATGATGATAATTCTCGTCATCATGATCGAAGGGCAGGGCATGGACGGGACATCCAGAGAGAGTGGGCATCTGACCGGCATCCTGTGCGGCATGGGGGCGGGCGCCTTATGGGGGCTGGTCTTCCTTGCCCCGGCGCTGGTGCGCGATTTCCGCCCGCTCGACCTCGCTATCGGCCGTTACCTTGCCTATGGTTTGATGTCCGGCCTGTTGATCGCGCCGCGCTGGCGCAGCCTGGTCGCGCAGATGCGTTCGGGTGCCTGGTGGGCGCTTGGTTGGCTCGCGCTGGCCGGCAATCTCTTTTATTATGTGCTGCTGGCGACCGCCGTGCAGATGGGCGGCATCGCCATGACCTCGCTGGTGATCGGCTTCCTGCCGGTGGCGGTCACGATCATCGGCAGCCGCGAGCGCGGCGCGGTATCGCTGCGCCGGCTGGCGCCCTCCCTGCTGTTCTGCGGTGCGGGCGCATTGTGCATCGGCTGGCAGGCGATCGCGGTGCCGGGCACGGCATCGCTCGGCCCCCGGATCATCGGCTTTCTCTGTGCGGTGGGTGCCCTTATTTCCTGGAGCGCCTTTGCGGTCGGCAACAGTCGCTGGCTCGGCCGTCTGGGCGGCATATCGGCGCAGGACTGGAATCTGGCGATCGGCCTGATGACCGGTGCGCAGGCGTTTCTGTTGCTGCCGGTCGCGCTGGCCATGGGCATCGGCCACCATGATGCGGCGGCCTGGACCAAATTTTTATCTGTCTCACTCGCTGTCGCACTCTTCGCATCGATCGTCGGCAACATGCTCTGGAACCGCATGAGCCGCCTGCTGCCGCTCACCATGGTGGGGCAGATGATCCTGTTCGAAACCGGCTTCGCGCTGATCTACGGCTTTCTGTGGGAACAACGCCTGCCGACCCTGCTGGAAAGCGCCGCCTTCGCGCTGGTGGTGGCCAGCGTCATCAGCTGCATCGCCGTCCATCGGCGCCCAGCTACAGATGTGACGGCGACCATCTAAGCCCAGATCCGTTCGGTTCGAGCTTGTCGAGAACGGGGCGCCTGGTTCTCGACAGGCTCGAACCGAACGGAAAGAGGGGTATTGCAGCCTTTCCCCTTTGGCGGAATCGCTATAGGGCGGGTTTCATGACCAATATGTTTCTTGTGATGGGCGGCGGTGCGCTAGGCACGCTGGCGCGCTATCTGACCGGTCGGCTGGCGGGGCAAATGATGCCCGGCGCGGCCTGGCCCTGGGGTACCTTTGCCGTAAACCTGATCGGCGGCTTCGCCATGGGGCTGCTCGCCGGCTGGCTGGCGCGCGGCAGCGCCGCATCGGGCGAACCGATCCGCCTGTTGCTGGGTGTCGGCGTGCTGGGTGGCTTCACCACTTTCTCCGCCTTCAGCCTGGAAACCATGTTGATGATCGAACGCGGCCAGGCTGCGATGGCCATGGGCTATGCGGTGGCATCGGTGATCGGCGCGGTCGGCGCGCTGGCGCTGGGCCTGACCGTCATGCGGAGTGCTGCGGCATGAAGGGGCGTCCTCCAGCCAAGACCGGCGGCGCAGGTCCGCGCGGCGGCAAGCCTGCGGGCAAAGCGCCCTTCGCCAAGGGGCCTTCGGGCGGCCGGCCTTCGGACCGCAAGCCCGGCGATCGCAAAGCCGGCCCTCCGTCCGGCCGCGGCAAGCCCGCCGGCCCGCGCAAGGACGGTAAACCCGCATTCAAGGACGGTAAGCCAGCCTTCAAGCCCAAGGCGCCAGCCGCCGCAAAATCGGCTGCGGCCAAGCTCGTAGTGGCCGCGCCCACAAAGCCTGCCAAGCCCAACCCGGCCAAGGGTGTCTCGCTCGACGTGCGGCAATATCGCGTGCAGCCCGACGATGACGGCATCCGCCTCGACCGCTGGTTCCAGCGGCACCTGCCCGATGTCGGCTTCAACTTGGTGTCGCGCTGGTCGCGTACCGGCCAGCTGCGCGTCGATGGCGCGCGCGCCGCGCCGGGCGACCGCATCGTCGAAGGTCAGATGATCCGCGTGCCCCCGGCCGAAGCCAAGCCGGAAGCGGCCCAGCGTCCCAAGCGCGTCCGCGTCATCGACCTGACTCCGGACGAGATCGCCTATGTGCAGGACATGGTGATCCATCGCGACGAACAGGCGATCGTCATCAACAAACCGCCGGGCCTCGCCACGCAGGGCGGCACGAAGACCGACGAGCATGTCGACAAGCTGCTCGACGGCCTGCTGTTCGACGCCGAATCGCGGCCCAAGCTGGTCCATCGGCTGGACAAGGATACGTCGGGCGCGCTGCTGCTCGCCCGCTCCAGCCGCTCCGCCGCCCATTTCGCCAAGGCTTTTTCCAGCCGCACCGCGCGCAAAGTCTATTGGGCGCTGGTCATCGGCGTGCCGTCGATCAACGACGGCATGATCGAGCTGCCGATCGGCAAGCAGCCGGGCACTGGCGGCGAAAAGATGCATGTGGATGAGGAAGAGGGCCTGCCCGCCCGCACCCGCTATCGGGTGATCGAGCGCGCCGGCAACCGCGCCGCCTGGGTCGAACTGCAACCCTATACCGGCCGCACCCATCAGTTGCGCGTGCATCTGGCGGCGATCGGCTTCCCGATCGTGGGCGACGGCAAATATGGCGGCAAGGATGCATTCCTGTCCGGCACGATCAGCCGCAAGATGCATCTGCATGCGCGCCGTATCCGGGTGGATCATCCCGATGGCGGGCGTGTGGACGTGATGGCGGACCTGCCGACCCATTTCGCCAACAGCCTGACCGAACTGGGCTTCGATCTGAAGCTGGGCGACATGCCGCTGGACGATGAGATCGACCGGACCCCGACCCGCGAAGATGAAAAGAAATTCGCGCGCCAACATGCCAAGCAGGTCCGCAAGGATCGCAAGGGCGAACGGCGGTCGCGCGGATCGCGCTGACGGGAGAGGCGAGGGTGCATCCCGATCCTACATTCGGCTGGCGCGATCAGCAGGCATTGCGGGCCTTTGTCGGCGCGCAGCGATTCGGCATGCTGTTCGCGCAGACGCCGGACGGCCCGGCCGTCGCCCATATCCCTGTGGTGTGGCTGGATGATCGGCGGATCGGCTTTCACCTGTCGCGCGGCAATCGTCTCGCGAAGCATGTCGATGGCGCGCGGGCTTTGTTCGTGGTGAACGGCCCGCATGCCTATGTCAGTCCCGACTGGTATGGGCTGGCCGATCAGGTGCCGACCTGGAATTATGTCGCCGCCGAACTGGAAGGCGATGTCCGGGCTTTGCCGGCGGACGCGCTGCCGGACCTGATCGATGCCCTCTCGCTGGACAGCGAAACCCGTCTCGCGCCCAAGCCGGTCTGGACCCGCGACAAAATGACGCCCGGCCTGTTCGACAGGATGGCCGGTGCCATCATCGGCTATGAAATGCAGGTGACCGACTGGCGCGGCACACGCAAGTTGGGCCAGAATAAGGTTCCGGCCGCCCGCAGCGGCGCGGCGGACGGCATGGCGGCGGCGGGCGATGGCGCCATGGCCGCTTTGATGCGCGAGACGTTGACGCGAGCCGATGCCGTATGAGGGAGCGCGCATGAGCAACAGACTTGCCGTCTTCGATTGCGACGGTACGCTGGTCGATAGCCAGCACAGCCTCTGCACCGCCATGGTCCGCGCCTTCGAGGATGTGAAGCTGCCCCCGCCCGACCGGCTGGCGATCCTGGCGGCGGTGGGCCTGTCGTTACCGGTCGCGATGGCGCGGCTGCTGCCGGACGCAGAGGCGGACTTCCACGATCACCTCGCCGACCGCTACAAGCTGGCGTTCCAGGCGATGCGGCGCGAACAGGGCGTGCAGGAACCGCTCTATCCCGGCATCGTGGACCTGGTTCTGGAACTGGACGCGGCCGGATGGCTGCTCGGCGTGGCGACCGGCAAGTCGGACCGGGGTCTCAACCTCTGCCTTACCCATCATGGCATCATCGACCGGTTCGTGACGCTCCAGACCGCCGATCGCCATCCGTCCAAGCCGCATCCTTCGATGCTGCTGACCGCCATGGCCGAAGCGGGCGCCGCGCCGGACACGACGGTCATGATCGGCGACACCAGTTTCGACATCGACATGGGCCGGGCTGCGGGCGTGCGCAGCATCGGCGTCGCCTGGGGCTATCATCTGCCCGACGAGCTGATCGCGGCGGGCGCCCATGCGGTGGCGATGGACAGCGCGCAATTGCGCGGCCATATCGGCGCGCCATGACCGATCTTCCGCCACCGCCTCCACCCAATCCCGATTCCGTCGCGCGTCAGCGCCACTTTGCGATCGGCCTGTTCCGCCTGTCGGGCGCCTTCATCGTGATGTTCGGCTTCCTCGCCATCATGCAGCGCTTCACCTGGGTTCAGGGGGACAAGGCGAAGGCGTTCGGCGCGATCATGGTCGTCACCGGCCTGTTCCAGTTCGTCGTCGTCCCCCGCCTGCTGCTGGCGCTGTTCCGCAAGAGGCCGCCGCAATGAAGCGTTTCTACACCGATGTGACCGTGTTGGCCGAAGAGGGCGGCCATGCCATCCGGCTGGATGGCCGCCCGGTCCGCACCCCGGCGCGCGCGTCGCTGACCCTGCCCACCGCCGTGCTGGCCGACGCGATTGCGCAGGAATGGCGCGCGCAGGGTGAAGAGGTCGATCCTGCCTCCATGCCGATGACCGGCCTTGCCAATGCGGCGATCGACCATGTTGCGCCCAACCGCGCCAGCTTTGCCGAGGGCGTGGCCCGCTATGCGCAGTCCGACCTGCTCTGCTATCGTGCCAATGGCCCCGACACGCTGGTCGCGCGGCAGGCCGCGGCCTGGGAACCTTTGCTCGACTGGGCGCGGGGTCGCTATGACGTGACCTTCGCCGTGACGCAGGGGATCATCCCCGTGCCCCAGCCCGACGAGACGCTGGACCGGCTGGGCGCGGCGGTGGTCGCGCTCGACCCCTTCATCCTCACCGGCCTGTCGACGCTGGTGACGCTCAGCGGATCGCTGGTCTGCGCCCTTGCGGTGGTGGAGGGCGGCCATGAGATCGGCGCCATATGGGAGGCGGCGGAGATCGACGAAGCCTGGCAGGTCGAACAATGGGGGGAAGATGCGGAGGCCGCCGCGCGCAGCGTCCGCCGCGCCGATGACTTCGCCACCGCCGGCGCTTTTTGCGCATTAAGCCGGGTATAAGAACAAGCACTGGAACCGGGGCACCGCTTCGTTCATTCTGCCGCCAGCACGGACAGCCTATGTCCGGCATCCATCCCGCTGCAACGCTATAGGAGACTTCGACGTTGGCCTCGACGTTCGCAAAATCCATCCTGACGGCCCTGATGGCCGTTTCCGCCCCGGTCCTTGCCCAGCAGGTGCCTGACGCTCCCCCGCCAGAGGCGCCCCCTGTGGAGGAGGCCGCACCTGCGGCGGAAGTCCCCGTCGCGCGGGAACTGACATCGGCGGAAATCGCGGCTTTCAACAAGGCCGTGACCGATTTCACCGCCGGCCAGACCGCGCAGCAAAAGGGCGACAATGCCACCGCGGTCGCCAAATATGACGCGGCATTGCCGGCCATCCGCGTGGCGGCGCAGGCCGATCCGGCGAAAATCGACAATCTCAACTTCCTCGCCAACGCCCTCTATGCGCAGGCTGCCGCTTATGGTGCGCTGGGCCAGATGGAACGGGTTATCCCCATCTACGACGAATCGGTGCCCTATTGGCGCAAGGTCGTGGAGGCCAAGCCGACCGATATCGCCAGTCGCAACATCCTGGCCGGCATCCTCATCCAGTTGGGCAACCAGAATCTGCGCGATCATGATCGTGGCGGTGCCGATCCCTTCTTCGCCGAAGCGTTGAAACTGGCGCGCCAGACGGTCACGGATCAGCCCGGCGACGCGGCGTCGAAGAATATCCTGCTGGCCGCCTTGGTCGGTGCCAGCCAGACCGGCACGGAAGAGGGCATTCGAGACGAAGCGATCAGCATGGGCCAGGCGATGATCGCAGACGGATCGATCGACGCGACCAACAAGCCGCAGATCGAAACGATGACCGGCGCCCCCGCGACCGAGGGCTGACTCGGAATCAAGTCAGACCTTCTCGGAAATTCCTCCGTTCGTTTCGAGCGTAGTCGAGAAACCCAAAGCACGGCATCAGCCGCATCTCGACTTCGCTCGAAGCGAACGGATCAGGAAAAAAAGGCTGCTTTCCAGACTGGCAATATATGGACCAGCCGGTCCAGCTATTCAGCCATTGCCAATCTTGTCGGCATAGAGCATCCGCCCCGGCCCCAGCAGGCCCAGTACCTGCGGCACGATATGCGGCGCGACGGCAAAGCAGCCTTCCGATCGCCCGCATTTGCCCCAGGCGGCGACATGGTCCTCGCTCACATAATCTGCGCCATGGACCACGATCGCGCGAGATTCGGCATTGCTGTTCTGCGCGTCCAGGCCGAGCAGACGCATGGAGCGGCCATGCTGGCCGAAATACATGTCGCCCGTCTTAAACGCGCCGGACGAACTGGCCAGCGAGTTGAACTCGTTGGAAAAGCTGTGCAGCCAGCCCGAATGGGCCGGGTCGGACCCGCGGCCATGGGACACCAGATAGCTGCTGGTCTGCCCGCCGATCAGATCGACGATATGCATGCGCGGATTCTTCGACGGCGCGTCGAAATCGACGATCGCCAGCCGATCGCGCAATTCGAAATGATGGGCATGATTGTCCAGCGCCGCCCTGGCGCGCTCCAGCAGCGCGGCATATGGCTGCTGCGCAACCGCGCGCGGCGTGGCCGGCACCGTGGGAACCGAAGCCGGTGTCACGGGTTCAGGGCCTGTCACGGGAAGCGCGGCACGGCCCATGCTGTCCGACAGAAACGAAAAGGCGAGTCCGCTTAAAGCGAACTTCGTAAAATTGCGGCGATCCATGACCGCAATATAGCAAAGGCGACGCCCCGGTCCAAGACCGGGGCGCGGGGTATCACTCGCCCGTCTTGCTCGCTTCGTCCGCAGGCTGGCTCTGTTCGCCGCCTTCGGGCAGGCGCGCGGTCATCCCGCTGGCTTCGGCGTCATCCAGAATCTGCTGATGTTCCGATACTTTGGGCGGCGCGGCGGCCGGAGTCGCGGCGGCATTGTTCTGCACTTCGGGCAGCGGCGCTTCCGGTTCCTCGACGATCACATTTTCGACCGGCGGTTCGACAAGATTGTTGGTGGCGTCGGGCGCCGGCTCTTCCTTTTTGCCGCAAGCGGCCAGGGTCAGGGCGCCGGCAAGGGCGAAAAGGGCGATTTTGCGCATGGGTCAGTCCTTCGATGCGATAGCGGGAGAGGGGGCGGCGGTGGGATCGACGCGGCGGCTCGATGCCTCGATCTTCTGCGCGAGCAGCTTGTCCCAGCCATAGGGGTCGGCGCGGAAACTGACCGTGCCATTATTGCCGGCAAAGGCGGTCCAGTAGAGCAGATAGACCGCGACCTGGCTGGGCAGCGACACGCGCTGCGTCTTGCCTTCGTCGATCAACGTCTGGATCTGGCCGTTCAGGTTCGGGTCGGCCGCGACCATCTGCTCGGCCAGCGCGACGGGCTTTTCCAGGCGGATGCAGCCATGGCTGGCCAGCCGATCATAGCTGGAAAATTTCCCGCGCGACGGGGTATCGTGCAGATACACGGCAAAGGGATTGTTGAAGTCGAACTTCAACCGGCCGAGCGCGCTGCCCGGCCCCGCCGGCTGCACGATCCGCTCGCCGCCTTCGGGCGTCTTGACGATCTTGTAACCCTGCTTGGCCAAAGTCGCGCGGCCCTTGGGGAACAGCTCCCGCTTGGCGATCGACATCGGCACGTTCCATGGCGGATTGACGACGATCGAATGGATGCTGGACGTCAGCATCGGCGTCTGATTGTCCGGGCTGCCTGTGACGGCGCGCATCGAACTGACCGGCTGGTCGCCCTCGAACACGGTCAGCACGGCGGCGGCGATGTTCACCTGCACGCGATTGACCGGCAGGCTGCGCGGCATCCAGCGCCAGCGCTCCATATTGGCCATGATCGCGGCGATCCGATCGTCCACGCCGACATTGAGCGCTTCCAGCGTACGCGCGCCGAGCGAACCGGTGGGTTCGAGGCCATAGCGGCGCTGGGCGCGCTGGATCACATCGACCAGCTTCTCGTCCTGCGTGACGGCGGGGTCTTCCAGCGCGATGCGCGCGCGCACCACATCGGGAGACGTACCTGCGGTCAGCGTCGGCCAGCCGCCCTTGTCCCGGATCGCCTCATATTTGGCGAGGCCCTTGCGCAGCGTGTCATAGCCTGCCCAGGGCGGCGTCAGCCCGGCGGACCATTGCGCCAGTCGATCCTCGCCCACCGCCTTGGCCAGGCCCGGACGCGGATCGAAGGCGGCGGGGCGAAGCGCCCAGATATTGAGGAAGTCGGCCGTATCCACGCGCCCGGTGCTCAGCGCCTTGGCCCGATCGAGCAAGGCATTGACCAGAGCATCGCCCTTCAGCGCGCCGCTGGCCTTCTGCCGGGCCATCAGCCCCTGCGCCGCGCCGCTCTTCAGCCAGTCATTGGCCCAGGCTTCCTGCGTCGGCGACAAGGCCGGAATCGGCACCGGCGGCGGGGGCGCGGGGATGGACTGCACCGTCGGCACCGGCAAAGTCGGCGCCACGACAGGCGGCGGCGTCTGCGCGGCGATCGGCAGTGCGGTGAAGCCGGCAATTGCCAGCAGCGGGAAACGGATCATCTTGGGACGGTTCATGCTGGACCAGATAGCGCAAAGCCGCCACGGTTCAAATCGCGATAGCGGGAAAAGATCATGCTGCACGTTGTTCACCATCCCGCCTATGTCTCCCCTGCAACACC
This sequence comes from Sphingobium limneticum, assembly GCF_008710155.1. Classification (GTDB taxonomy): domain Bacteria; phylum Pseudomonadota; class Alphaproteobacteria; order Sphingomonadales; family Sphingomonadaceae; genus Sphingobium; species Sphingobium limneticum. The sequence goes on along the minus strand of NZ_VYPZ01000002.1, from coordinate 313,588 downwards.
GGGCAGCCGATTTCGTTTCGACAAATATGGATTGGTGATGGACGCGTTGCGTGAAACCGCCGTGCCGTTCCAGCTAGTTGAACCCGAACCCATGGACCGCATCTGGATCGATGCGGTCCATGATCCGGCCTATGTCGACGAAGTGCTGACCCTGACCGTCCCGCCGGAAAAAGCGCGCCGGATCGGCTTTCCGGTGACGGAGCGGGTCATGCGCCGATCTCTGTTGTCGCCGGGCGGCACATGGTTGGCGGCGAAATTGGCCATGATCCATGGCTATGCCGCCAATGCGGCGGGCGGCAGCCATCATGCACTGGCCGATACGGGCGCTGGCTACTGCGTCTTCAACGACCTCGCCATCGCCGCCAACCGCCTGATCGCGGAGGGAGAGGCCGCACGCATCCTGATCCTCGACCTCGACGTGCATCAGGGGGATGGCACCGCGTCGCTGCTGGCTGGGCGTGGCGACATATTCACGCTTTCGATCCATGCGGAAAAGAATTTCCCGGTGCGCAAGGCGCGCTCGACGCTCGATATCGGGTTGGAGGATGGCACTGGCGACGACGCCTATCTGGCGATATTGGCCGACACGCTACCGCGCGTGCTGGCCGATTTCGCACCCAACCTCATCCTCTATCAGGCGGGCGTCGATCCGCATGGGCAGGATCGGCTGGGCCGACTGGCACTGACCGATGCCGGGCTGGACGCGCGCGACCGCTATGTCATGCGACAGGCGCAGGCGCGGGGCATCCCGGTCGCCAGCACCATGGGCGGCGGCTATGGCGAAGACCGCATGGCCGTCGCCCACCGCCATGCAGCCTGCATGATCCGGATGGCGCAGGAAATTTGAACTTATGGCCTCATGTTACCCGGCGCAGGCCGGGGTCCAGTCCGACATTGTGAAGTGAACCCGGCTTGCGCCAGTGAACGCCGCATATGAGCCAGCCTCATCACGGCGCGATATTAATGCAGAGTGCCCGCGTCCGCCGTCGCCATGCCCGTGTCCGCTTTGCTGTTCATCAGCTTGGCGGCGATCAGGCCCGCTACGGCCAACGCCACGAAATCGCTAAAGGCCAGATAGATGATATAGCCCCAGGGGGCATGGTTGAACACGGCCTGGCCGATATGCAGCCACAACACGGCCGCCAGCGCGAACAGGATCGTGACGCGCGCCCGGCTGGCGAAATCGCTCAGGGCAAACCGCAGGGCCAGGGCAATGATGACGCCCACGACCAGCGACAGGATCAGCCCGCCGATCAGCGCGCCGCTATCCATCACCGGAAAACCGCCCTCATTATAGAAGACCTGCGCGACCGGGCCGCGACCGTAGAGAATGGTACCCTGCGCGGTCGCCGGATCGGGGATCACATAGACGCCGGTGCCGGTCGGGCTGAGCGCTTGTGCCATCGCCGCCTGCAAATTGGCGCTCGCCTGATCGCCGACGCGGCTCAGCGCCAGCGCCGATAACGGCGTCCCCCAGAAGATAAAGCCTGTAATGAACATGGCAAGGCCGCCCAGCAGCCCCCCGATCAATGTGCGAACCATATGCCACCCCCTTGTTGCCGTGACGATTGCCACATCAACGCAGGTGGGATGATATATGTCCCTGCCGGACCATTCAGTCCTTGGGACGCGCGGCCTTTTCGGCGATGCCCGACACGCCTTCGCGTCGGTCCAGCTCGTCCAGAACGGCGTCGAACGGCACGTCCATGTCGGCCAGCAACATCATCAGGTGAAAGATGAGGTCGGCGCTTTCGCCGACAATTTCGGCGCGATCTTCCGCCATGGCGGCGATCACCGTCTCGACAGCTTCCTCGCCGACCTTCTGCGCAATCTTGGCGCGGCCTCTGGCGGCCAGCTTGGCGACATAGGATGTCGACGGGTCGGCACTCCGCCGTTGGCGGATGGTCTGTTCGAGAGTGTGAAGGGTCGCGCGCATGGAAGCGCATGAAGCGCCGTGCGCGCGACCCGTCAATCGATTATTTGCGCTTGCGGCCCGCGAAGAACATGCGACCAGCCAGAACAGCCGCGCCCATGCCGAACAGCGCCATCTGTTCCGGCTCGGGCACCGGGGTCGGCGTGCCGCCCGACGAGCTGTTGCCGCCGGTGCTGCTGTTGCCACCCGTGCTGCTATTTCCGCCGCTGGACGAACCACCGCACTTGCCGAACCAGCACCAGAAGGTGGCGTTGGCGGGCGCCGGCGTCGCCAGGCCCATCAGGCTGGCAGAGCCAGCGACGAGAAGAAGTTTGCTGATTTTCATAATTGTAACCCCTGTTTCGAAAAGAACGCATCGTTCTGAAACGACCCGTCCTCAACTTCGCAGGTTGCATGCCAAATCCCCGAAAAGACGCTTTTTCGCGATTGTCCGATGAGGCGATCGGCGGGGAAACAGGGTTAATGTCAATTAACCCGACATGTTCAGATCATGTTAGGCCTCAATGGCTACGCACCGGGATATTGGCGGCCGCCAAAGCTTGATGCGCCTCAGCAATAGTGTGTTGACCGAAGTGAAATATGGAGGCGGCCAGCACCGCGCTGGCATGGCCCTCGACCACCCCTTCGACCAGATGGTCGAGCGTCCCGACACCCCCGCTGGCGATCACCGGCACCGATACTGCATCGGCGATGGCGCGGGTCAGCACCAGATCATAGCCTTGGCGTGTGCCGTCCCCGTCCATCGACGTGACCAGCAATTCGCCAGCCCCCAGTTCCGCCAGACGCAGCGCATGTTCCAGCGCGTCGATGCCGGTCGGCTTGCGCCCGCCATGGGTGAAGATTTCCCAGCGATTGTCGCCTACGCGCCGGGCATCGACCGATCCGACGATGCACTGTGCGCCGAAACGGTCGGCAATATCCGCAACCAGTTCGGGCCGGGCGACCGCCGCGCTGTTCACCGCGACTTTGTCCGCACCCGCAAGCAGCAACGCGCGCGCATCTTCGGGCGTGCGGACTCCGCCGCCGACGGTCACAGGCATGAAGCAGACTTCGGCGGTGCGGCGCACCACGTCCAATATCGTGCCGCGCGCCTCATGAGTGGCGGTGATGTCGAGGAAGCAAAGTTCGTCCGCCCCCGCCGCATCATAGAGCTTGGCCTGCTCCACCGGATCGCCGGCATCCTTCAAGTCGACGAAATTGACGCCCTTGACCACGCGCCCATTGGCGACGTCGAGGCAGGGGATGACACGGGTGCGGACGGTCATGGGATTAACTTCCAGTTTCCGTTCGCTTCGAGCGTAGTCGAGAAGCGGCTATAGCCGTGTTTCCTGTTTCTCGACTTCGCTCGAAACGAACGGAGGTTGTGAGATTTCGATCAAGCCGCCGCCTGCGCCACGGCCAGCGCGGTCTTCAGGTCCAGCCGCCCGTCATAGAGCGCGCGGCCGGTGATGACGCCTTCGATCCCGTCGTCAGCATGCAGGCTCAATATGCGGATGTCCGCGATCCCTGCCACGCCGCCGCTGGCGATCACCGGCATGTCGGTGGCCCGGGCAAGGTCGACGGTCGCGTCGATATTCACGCCTTTCAGCAGCCCGTCGCGCCCCACATCGGTGAAGAGCAGGCTGGCGACGCCTGCATCCTCGAACCGGCGGGCCAGGTCGATGACCGGCATGTCGCTCTTTTCCGCCCAGCCGTCGGTTGCGACGAAGCCGTCGCGCGCATCGACCGCGACGACGATGCCCCCGGGAAAGTCGCGCGCTGCCGCCTTGACGAAGGCCGGGTCTTTCAGTGCCGCCGTGCCGATTACGATACGCGATACGCCAAGGTCGAACCAGCGCTCCACCGCTTCGCGGTTACGGATGCCGCCGCCCAGCTGCACATGGCCGGGGAAGGCCTCGACGATCGCCTCGACCGCGTCGGCATTGACCGCATGGCCCGCAAAGCTGCCATCCAGATCGACGACATGCAGATGCTGCGCGCCGCTTTCCGCGAACAATAGCGCCTGGGCGGCGGGATTGTCGCCATAGACGGTGGCGCGATCCATATCGCCTTCGGCAAGGCGGACGACCTGGCCGCCTTTAAGGTCGATGGCGGGAAAGACGATCAGGGACATAATCCGATTTCCAAAAATCCGTTCGGTTCGAGCGTGTCGAGAACCTGTTGCATGATGGTTCTCGACACGCTCGAACCGAACGGAGGTTACATTATTTCACGGTTTCCAGCCCAGGAAACGGGACAGGAAGGACAGGCCGTAGCGCTGGCTCTTTTCCGGGTGGAATTGGCAGCCGATGATGGTGTCGCGCGCGACCGCGGCGACCAGCGGCCCGCCATGGTCGGTCACCGCGGCGACATGGGCCGGATCGGCGGCCTCATAATGATAGCTGTGCAGGAAATAGGCCTCGCCCGCCTCGATCAGCGGCGGCGCGCCGTTCAGCACGACATCGTTCCAGCCCATATGCGGCACCTTCACGGTGGGATCGGTCGGCTCTACCAGCCGCACCGTGCCGGGAATCCAGCACAACCCTTCATGCCGGCCGAATTCCTCGCCCGCATCGGCCAGCAATTGCATGCCCACGCATACGCCCAGAAAGGGGATGCCGCGCCCGTTCACCGCTTCGTTCATGGCATCGACCATGCCGGGGATCGCCACCAATGCGTCGCGGCAGGCGCGAAAGGCGCCCACGCCCGGCAGCACGATCCGGTCGGCTCGTCGCACCAGATCGGCATCGGCGGTGATGACGACATTATCCGCGCCCGCCTTGCGCAGGGCATTATGCACCGAATGGAGATTGCCCGCGCCATAGTCGATCAGGGCGATGGTCATGCCAGCAGGCTGTCCAGGCTAACGCCGGCGGTCGCGCGCACCGGATGGAATTCGATCACCTCGACCGTGGCGGCGCCGTTCAGCACGAAGGGGTCGGTCGCGGCCAGCCGCTCGACCTCGGCCCGCTCGCCCCGCGCCAGCAATATGCCGCCGGTACGCGGTTCGCGCCGCCCGGCCAGCAACAGCCAGCCATCGGCAATCCCCTGGTCCAGCCACGCCCGATGATCCGCCAGATGCCCGTCCAGCACTTCGATCGAAGCGGTATAGGTGAGCGCGATGACGAACATGGAATGACCCTTCGGTAAGATTTACAGGATGCCCTTGGTCGACGGGATCGCATCCGCCTTGCGCGGGTCGATCTCCACCGCCTGCCGCAGCGCGCGGGCTAGGCCCTTGAACGCGCTTTCGACGATATGGTGATTGTTGCTGCCGTAGAGCAGCTCGATATGCAGCGTGATGCCGGCCGCCTGCGCGAAGCTGTGGAAGAAATGCTCCACCATCTCCGTATCCCATTCGCCGATCTTGGTGACGGTGAAGGGCAGTTTGCACACCAGCCAGGGGCGGCCCGAAATATCGAGCGCCACGCGGCTCAACGTCTCGTCCATCGGCGAATAGACGCTGCCGTAGCGACTGATGCCGCGCTTGTCGGCCAGCGCCTTGGCCACCGCTTCGCCGATGGCGATCGCGGTATCCTCGGTCGTGTGATGCTGGTCCACATGCAGGTCGCCGACCGTCTTCACATCCATGTCGATCAGCGAATGGCGCGACAGCTGTTCGATCATATGATCGAAAAAGCCGATGCCCGTCGACACCGTATAGAGGCCAGTCCCGTCGAGGTTGACGGTGACGTCGATCTGGGTTTCCGCCGTGTTGCGGTGAATCTCGGCCGTGCGCATGGCCGCCCTATAGCGCCTGTCGCCATTCATGCAATCTGTCAGGACGGGGTTGACCGTCGGTTTCGTGCCGTTAGGACATTGGCGCATGAGTGAAGACCTGCCCGATAGCCTGATTCCCTATGACGAAATCGTGCAGGAGGCCCTGCGCGCAGTCGTCGGCCGCGTGCTGGGCGAAGTGCAGCAGTCCGGCGGCCTGCCGGGCGCGCATCATTTCTACATCACCTTCAAGACGAGTGCGCCGGGCGTCGATATCCCCAAGCATCTGGTGGAACGCTTCCCGGACGAAATGACCATCGTCCTTCAGAATAAATATTGGGATCTGAAGGTTCAGAGCGATCTGTTCCAGGTGAGCCTGACCTTCAATCAGGTCGCGGCCCAGCTGACCATTCCCTTTTCGGCGATTACCGCCTTCGTCGATCCGGCGGTCAATTTCGCCCTTCAGTTCCAAGTGGCCGCAGACGAATTGCCCGAACTGCATGAAGAGGCCGAAAATGACGGCCCGCAGGTGACGAGCGAAGATGGCTCCAATGTCGTGACCGTGGACTTCGGCAAAAAGAAATAAGAAAAAAGCGCGCTCCCTTCGGACCGCGCTTTTCTTTTCCCTCCTATCGTTCGCTCTTACCAGAGCACCCCATCGACCGGTTGCAAGGGCGGCGGGGCGGGCAGGCCGATCGCCTGATTGAGGTCGCCCTCGATCGTGGTGGTGATGCTCGTCAGCGGCAGGTCGTGGACGTCATTGCCGAACGGATCGACCAGATCGTCGCCAATCTGCAAGACCGCCAGGAACATGAAACCCGCCACCGCCGACCCCACAGGCGTCGCCATGCCCAGCGTTTCGACCAGTCCGATCGGCAGCAATATGCAGAACAGCCGGGTGAAATATTTGGGGAAGGCGCGATATTGCGCGGGCAGCGGCGTGTTCTTGATCCGCTCCATGCCGCCCTGCGCGTTGGACATATCGACCAGCATGCCTTCGATCCGCGTCTGCTGGATGGTGTCGATCCAGCCATGATGCACCGCTTCCATCAACCGCCGGTCGGACCCGTCCAGCACGCCATTGGCGGGATTGCGCCGCTCCAGCTCAGGCAGCGCTCCATCCTCGCCCAGCACGCGCTGCATATCGGGCGCCGGGTCTTCCCGTCGCAACTGGCAACGCAGCGCATGGACATAGGCGATATGGCGCTTCACCAGCGTCACGCCCATGGCGCGCGCATCGGGCGTGTCGGGCAGATAGGCCAGCACCGCGCGGCTGAAACTGCGCGACACATTGACCATCGCGCCCCATAATATGCGGCCCTCCCACCAGCGTGAATAAGCGCTGTTGACGCGGAAACCCAGTACCAGCGCCAACGCGGTGCCGAAGATGGTCAGCGGCAGCGCCGGCGCCTTGAAGGGCGAGATATAATAAAAGATGGTGACGGCCAGATCCCAGAAGAACAGCGCGATCAGCGCGCTCCATGCCTTCTGGAAGCTCTGGCGGATACGGGGGGACCGTCCGACGATCATATAATATGTCTCTTAAAGGGCGTCGCCGCCCTCATCGTCCAGTTTCAACCAGGCATGGCGCAGTGCCAGGCCGCCGACGATGCCCACCAGTTTCAACATGGTGGCGTGGATGGTGGGGGTGGAATCCATCAGCGCCAGACCCAGGCAGATCAGGCACAGCGCCATCGCGGCATAGATGGGCAGGGCTTCGATATCGTTCCAGGCGATCGGCGGATCGACCTTGGCGCGGCGGGCGCTCAGCATCGGCATGGGCGAAAACTCCGTGGTGAAATTGGGGGCTCGCCTATGAAAATGATGCGGCGCAAAAGCCGCCGTCAACGCCATGCGTCAGACGCAAGGCTGGGTTGCGTCTTGTGAGATCCGGCAAGAAAAGCTTACAAAAACGTCGGTCTGGAGAGACGCAGCAACGAAACCATACCGTATCGCAACAGCCGATCTATTGCGTTGCAGCATCGAGTGCCTAGCTTGGACGGATGCCCGATCGCTTTGCCGAAATCGAATCCTTCGTGAAGATTGCCGAATCGGGCACTCTGTCCGAAGCGGCGCGTCGCCTCGGTCTGTCGCTCGCGGCAACCAGTCGCCGCCTGTCGCAACTGGAGGCGCGGCTGGGGGTCATGCTGATCCGCCGCAACAGCCGCCACCTGTCGCTGACGGAAGAAGGCTCGTTGCTTTATGACAAGGCGGGCCGGGCATTGAGCGCCATCGATGATGTCGAAACCGACGTCATGCGCCGCGCGACCGAAGCGACCGGCCTGCTGCGGGTGGTGACGACCATCAACGCCGCGCGCATGCGCCTTGCGCCGCTATTTCGCGAATATGCGACGCTGCATCCCGACGTCGCCATCCATCTCGAAACCGCCGAACAGGCGACCAATATCGTCGAGACGGGGCATGACATCGCCATCTGCTTCGATCCGCCGCCTGACAGTATGCTGACGATGAAGCGGCTGACCGACAATCCCCGTCTTTTCTGCGCTTCGCCGGACTATCTCGCCCGTCGCGGCCGGCCGACCAGCATCGCCGACCTTGCGCTCCACGACAATATCGTCGTGGGCGAAGCGCAGCAGGACATCTGGCGCTCGGTCGTGGGGAGCGGTAATAGTCCGCGCGTAACGCTCAGCACCAATGACGGCGAAATGGCGCGCGCCTGGGCGCTGGATGGTGCCGGTATCGTCATCAAATCGCTCTGGGAAGTGGCGGACGATCTGGATACCGGCCGGCTCCAGCCGCTGCTGCCCGAAATCGCCCTGCCGGCCTCCTCCATCGTGGCGCTTTATGTGCCGGGGCAGGGGGAAATGGCCAAGGTCCGTTCCTGCCTCGACTTCCTTGCCCGCCACCTCAAGCGCGACTGGGTGGCCAAGGCGGCCTGAACCCCGACGAACCTTCCTTTATTGGTTCCCCGGCGCAGGCCGAGGCCCAGTTCTGACCGTGAGACTGGCCCCCGGCCTACGCCGGGGAACGCTTTATATGGATCAGCCTTGTGGCGTCTTGCTACCAGCCACAGGCTCATCCGCCGCTAAACCCGCCGGAACGGAAAGGGCGCGATCGTCCGTTCATAACTGTGCAGGTCCAGCGCGCGCGTGACGGGTGGCAAGGCGCGATCCGGACAGTCCCGGCGCTCGCACAAATGACAGGTCGGCCCAACCTCGGTGGCGTCACCCTTGTCCAGGTCGATCCCGTCCGCATGGACGATCCGCCCGCCATGTTTCGCCTCGCATCCCAGCGCGATCACGCCCCGCCCGCGCGCGGCACCCTGCGGAAGGCCGATCGCCAGCGTCAGAAACCGCTTCCCGTCCAGCGTCTCGATCAGTTGCGGCACGACCCGGTCGGCATCCTGCGTACCATGCGCGTCCCAGCGCGGGCAGGTGCCGCCGAACCGCGCAAAGGGCCAGGCTTCGCCATCGAAGCGCTTGGAAACGATTCCCGCCCGGTCGATCCGCGCCATGAAGAAGGGGATGCCGCGCGCGCCGGTACGATTGAGGCTGGTCAGCCGATGCGCCAGTTGCTCGGTCGATACGCCGAACCGGTCGCGCAGCAATGGCAGGTCGTGCCGGCTCTGCTCCGTCGCCTGCCGGAATCGGTCATAGGGCATGATCAGCGCGGCGGCGGCATAGTTGGTCAGCGCCATGACCGCGAGCCTGCGACTATCCTCATCGGGCGGCGCGACGCGGGCGATCTGCGCGGCGATGGCGTCGGCCAGTTCCTGCGCGCATAGATGATAGGCGATGGCGAACAACCGCCCGGATGGCGGCAATCGCTCGCTCAGCAACAGCCGCCGCCGGTGCATGTCATAATGGCGCAGCGTCCCGGCCAGCACATCGCCGCGCACCACCTGCACGCTCATGCCGTGCCGCTCCTTCAGCCGGGCGCGCAACTCTGCTTGCAACAAGGCAGGATCGTCCGGCAGATCGGCGGCGATAGCCTCCGCCCCCGCATCAATCTCCGCAAAATAATTGCCCGCCCGCGATATCGTCTCACGCAGCCAGTCGATCGGCGCGACCAGCGGCGCGGGGCCGCTGCGATCCGCTGCCTCACCCGGTAGCCGGCGCAAGTCGCTCAATGCACGATAGAATCGGGCAATCGCCTCGCTAACGCCGGGATAATTTTCCGCCACCTCCAGCACTTCGTCGCGCGCGATGCCGATGTCGCGCACCAGTGCATCGGACAGGATTTCGCTCAGTTCGCCGGGGCCGCCCTCCTGCGTCTGCGCCGTGAAATCGCGAATGTCGATGTCATAGGTATTGGCCAGCCGCAGCAGCATCTGCGCCGTCAAGGGGCGCTGGTTGCGCTCCAGATGATTGAGGTAGCTGGGTGATACGCCCAGTTCCTCGGCCATCTGCGTCTGGTTAAGGCCCAGTTCGCGGCGCAAGACGCGCAGCTTCGGTCCCAGATAGAGTTTGCGATCGGTCAGTTCTGCCATAAGGTCATAATGTCATAGAATGACAAAATGACCAAATAAGATCATGACTTGCGGCCACTCATAGGCCTTACCGCACGCTAATTACCTGTCTATCTCGGTGTTCATCAGCCCGAACGGGCACAGCCGCGAAGGACCAAGACATGACCACCGACACGATCGACCAGACCCGCGAGCCGAGCCGTTCGCGCGCCGTCTTCTCCCAGCAGGATTTCGGCCTGATCCGCACGGCCATCGCGCACTATCTCAAGGAAGTGCAGGATCAGCCGGAATCGATCAAATATGCCAATCTCTACCACCGCCTCGGCCGGGTGGCCTGATATTGCTGTTCCCCGGCCTGCGCCGGGGAACAGGCTGCTTGCTCCCTCAGAACAGTCGCGTCAGCCAATAGAAGAGCGCACCGATCGCCGCCGACGCAGGCAGGGTCACGACCCAGGCTACGATGATGCTCGACGCCACGTTCCACCGCACTGCCGACAGCCGCCGCGAAGCGCCCACGCCGACGATGGCGCCGGTGATGGTGTGGGTGGTGGACACGGGAATGCCCAGATGGGTCGCCATGAACAGGGTGATGGCCCCGCCGGTTTCTGCGCAGAAACCCTGCGCCGGGGTCAGCCGGGTGATCTTCGATCCCATCGTATGGACGATCTTCCATCCGCCCAGCAATGTGCCCAGACCCATTGCCGCCTGACAGCTCAGCACCACCCACAGCGGCACATGGAAGCCGCCGGTCAACATGCCCTGCGAATAGAGCAATACGGCGATGATGCCCATCGTCTTCTGCGCGTCATTGCCGCCATGGCCCAGCGAATAGAGCGATGCGGAGACGAGTTGCAGCTTGCGGAACACCCGGTCCGCACCCTGCGGCGTGAACTTGCGGAAGATCCAGCTGATGATCAGCACCAGCATCAGCGCCAGGAACAGGCCGACGGCGGGGGAAATGACGATCGCCGCGCTGGTCTTGAACACCCCGCTCCACACGACCGCGCCCAGCCCGGCCTTGGCCGTGCCCGCGCCCAGCAGGCCGCCGATCAGCGCATGGCTGGAGGAGGACGGGATGCCCAACCCCCAGGTGATGAGGTTCCAGGCTATGGCGCCCATCAGCGCACCGAAAATGACCTGCGGGTCGATGATGCTGGCGTCGACGATGCCCTTGCCCACCGTTTCGGCCACATGCAGGCCGAAGAAGAGGAAGGCGATAAAGTTGAAGAAGGCGGCCCAGGCGACCGCATATTGCGGTTTCAACACGCGGGTCGACACGATGGTCGCGATCGAATTGGCGGCGTCATGCAGGCCGTTCAGGAAATCGAACAGCAAGGCGACACCGATCAACGCGATCAGCAGGGGGAGGGCGATGGGGTCCATGGGATTGACATCTGTCCTTCAATATTCCGTTCGTCCTGAGTAGCCGCTGAGCGAAGTCGAAGCGGCGTATGGAAGGATCGGAGCGATGCGCGACCCTTCGATATGGGACTTCGACTTCGCTCAGTCCCTACTCAGGGCGAACGGGTAAGGGCAAAGCCCATCAGGCGTGGTCGATGACCAGGCCGGAAATCTCGTTGGCGACATCTTCGAACCGGTCGGTGACCTTTTCCAGATGGCTGTAAATCTCGTTGCCGACGATGAAGTCCATCGGATTGCCGGCCCGCGCCTGTTCGTACAGCGCCTTCAGGCCCGCCTCGTGCAGGATATCGGCATGCCCCTCCAGCTTGACCAGCCGTTCGGTCAGGTCGTGCAACCGGGTCGCGTTCAGGTTCAGCGACCGCAGCAGCGGCATCGCCTCGGCGGTGATGCGCGCGCATTCCACGATCAGCGCGCTCATATCCTGCATCTGCGGCGCGAATTCCTTGACCTCGTATAGCGCGATCGCCTTGGCCGTTTGGTTCATCTGGTCGATCGCGTCGTCCATGACGCCGATCAGGCCGGTGATGGCACTGCGGTCGAACGGGGTGACGAAGATGCGGCGGACGTCCTGCAACACGTCGCGGATTATATCGTCCGCCTCATGCTCGCGGTCGGATATTTCCTTGATATGCTCGGCCATGTCCGGGCCGCCCTTGAGCAGCTTGGCCAGCGCATCCGCGCCGACGACCAAAGTGGCGGCGTGATCCTCGAACTGCTCGAAGAAGCGCCCCTGCTTGGGCATCAACGCATGAAACCAGCGCAGCATTCCAGTCCTTTCACTTTGCTTTTCGCGGATCGCCAGCAACAGGCGCAGGAACCAGCCGGGATTGGCCGGCGGTTCGCGGAAGGCCGCGATGATCGACTGCAAATCCGGTTCGTCCACCGCCTTTGCAGCGTCGGCCACGGGGAACCAGCGCAGCTCCCTTTGACCCTGTTCGGGCCATTGCGTCAGGTGGCCGGTGACCGCAAGCGGAAAAACCTCGACCGTCGCCTCGCGCGAGTTGCCATTGCGCTTGCGCTTGTCATAGCGATAGCGGCCGAGCGGCGCGGGACAGGCGATGCCGTGAATCCCTGCTTCTTCATAGGCTTCCAGTTCGGCGGCGCGGTGGCCGGCCATGCCCTTGATCCTGTTCCCCTTGGGAATCACCCATCGCCGCGTCTCGCGCGATGTGATCAGCAGGATCTGCATCGCGCCGTTCGCATCGGTCGTATAGGGAAGGGCGGCGATCTGACGCATGGACCGCCTGTAACGAAATTGTCACAAAATGCAATGATCTGTCGCGGAAACCGCGCATGTCGGGATGGCCGACGGAGTTGGGCTTCAATGTTCCCCGGCCTGCGCCGGGGAACAAGTAAGGCCGTGCGGCGACGAACGCTCTACAGCGAAAAGCGCGCCGTCACGCGGATGTCGCGGCCGGCGAGCGGTGCGAAATCCTTCAACACGCTGGCGTGGCGACGGGCTTCCACGTCGAAGATATTGTTCGCCGACAGCATTAGCGTCGTGCGATCATTATCCTTGAACGGCTTGAAGGAAAGCGATGCGTTGACCAGCGTGAAGCCGTCGGTCGGCGTTTCGGTCGCGGCGATGCGGTTCTGTTCGAACACATGCTCCACCTCGGCCCGTGCGCTGATCCGGTCGCCCTGTGCCTCGATGCCGCTCAGCAGGCGCAGCGGGGGAATGCGGGGCGCCGGGCCGCTGCCCTTAATGGTCGCACGGACATAGTCGGCCACGCCGTCCAGATTGATGGCATAGCCGCCCAGCTGCGCCAGCTTTACCGATCCTTCGGCCTCGAAACCATAATAGCGGGCGTCGGCCTGGCTATAGGCATAGCAGGGGAATTCCAGTTCCGCGCCGCCATTGGCCGCCTGGCACACGCTGTCGTCCACGATCGAATCGTAGATGAAGCCGCTGAACCAGTTATGATAGGCCGACAGGCTGACGCTATAGCCCTCGCCCTTGCCGCGCAGCGTGCCTTCGATACCCCAGCTCTTTTCCTTGCCGAAGGTCGGGTCGCCCAGTTCGAACGCCTGCGTGCCAGCATGATTGCCACGCGCGAACAATTCTTCGGCCGACGGTGCGCGCTCGCTGCGCGACAGGTTCAAGCCTGCGCGCCAGCCGGGCGTCACTTCCTGGCTGATGCCCAGCGATCCGGACAGCGCGTTGAAGCTGCGGCGATAGGCGCCGACGAACAGGTCCGCGTCGGCCACGGAATTGAGGTCGGTATGCTCGAACCGGCCGCCCGCTTCGATGCGCGTGCTGCCAAGGTCCAGCGATTGCAGCGTGAACAGGCCGAGCTGGTTCGTTTCGTTGCGCGGCAGGAATTTTTCATCGCCGATCGCTTCGAACCGGCGGGTGAAGAATTGCGCGCCGAACGCGCCGTCCCAGCCGCCATGGCGGGCCTGCACGAATTCCAGCCGGCTTTCCATCGACTGGTTCTTGAACGTCGTGCCGACTTCGCCGGTCGGTTCGATTTCCTGATGCTGATAATCGGCAAAGCCCGCGCGCAGGCGGATGGAATCGAGGAAGCCGCCGCCGGTCGACACTTCGCCGCGCAGGTCGGCGCGGGTCTGCTTCATCGACAATGTCACATCTTCATGGGTGTGCCCCGGCTCCTCGTCATGATCATGGTCGTGATCATGATCTTCGGCCACGTCGATCCGCGACGGCACGCCATAGCGATTTTCGCTGTGCGACACCGACACGCCCAGATTGCCACCGGTGCCGACATAGGCGAAGCCGCCGGCCACTTCCCATGTTTCGGCCGCGGTGTTGGGCAGCTTGCCCTTCCACTGACCGTCCTCGCGGATTTCCGCATCGTCCGACTGGGCGGCCAGTGCCCGCATCGGCTTGGACAATATATAGCCGCCGGTGCGCAGGTCGTCGGTCTTGGTCCAGCTGCCATCGACATGGACGACGAAATTCTCCGCGATCGGCGCTTCGACCTCGCCGCTCAGCGTGCGCTCATTGGCGGCGCTGCCATAGGTGGCGATGCCATCGACATGGATCGCCTCGTCCGGCACGCGGCGCGGAATGCGGCTGTCGATCACATTGACCACGCCGCCGATCGCCGACGATCCGTACAGCAGGGCGGCAGGGCCACGCAGCACTTCGATCCGGTCGGCGGTCAGCGGGTTGATCGCGACGGCATGGTCGACCGATGTGTTGGATACGTCGAAGCTGCCGATGCCGTCGGTCAGGATGCGCACGCGCTCCCCCTGGAAACCGCGCAGGATCGGCCGCGACGCGTTGGGGCCAAAGCTGGTGGACGACACGCCCGGCTGGCGCGCCAGCGTCTCGCCGATGCTGGGGCGCAGGTCGCGAGTCAGCTTGTCGCCGGTCAGCACCGACGTGCCCGATAGAATGTCGCCCTGCCGGCGGGGGATCAGCGCGGTGACGACGATGTCGGACTTGGCACCGTCATGATAGGCCTGGTCGGGGGCGGGGGCCTCCTCGGCAAGGGCGGGGAGGGCAAAGCACAGCGCGGACAATGCGCAGCCGGCGCGCAGCAGGGGAAAGCGGGACATGAAGATCAACCCTTTTGGTTCTGGTCTGATGTGACCCTGTATCTAGGATGATACATCATATCAAGTTCAACCTGCCGTATTTTCGCTGCGGCGCGGCATTAAATCTTCGTCATGTTTCAGAGGAATAGAAATTCCGCCAAGGCCTCGACCGCCGGCTTGTCGGTCGATCGCGGCGCGATCGCCTGGCGAATCTCGATCGAGGGCAGGGGCATGTCGAGCGCCAGCCGTTGCACGCCGCTCATTCGCCCGATGTCGCGCGCCAGCGGACCGAACGCCGCGAAACAGCCCGCGCCCTCGCGCAGCGCGGCGATGATCTCGAACATATTGTCGCTTTCCAGCAGCGGCATCATGTTGCGGAACCGCCCCTTGGCCAGCGCTGCCTCGATAATGTCGCGCATGCCGCTGCGCGTCTCCAGCGCCAGCATCGGTGTCAGCGCCAGATCGTCGCGGCTGACGCTATCGGCGCGCGCCAACGCATGGTCGCTGCCGGCATAGAGGTTCAACTGCTCCGACCAGCCATAGCGCGAACCGAAACCGCCCGGTTCCTCCAGCGCATAGAAATAGGCGATGTCCGCCCGCCCATTGGCCAGCGCGCTCGCGGCATCCTGCGCCGTATGGACATGCAGGTCCAACGTGATGGCGATATCCTCGTTCGCGGCCTCGAACGCGGTCAGGCCATCCTGAATCTGGCCGAACACCGGCGCCGGGGCGGCCAGCGTAATGACCTGTCGCGGTGGCCCGGCCGGGACAGCCGGCGTCGGCGAAACGAGCGGGACGAACACCGGCGCGACGGGCTGGACTGGCGCTGCTTCCGGCACAGGCTCGGGGGCGGGGGCGGGCGGCGCTTCCTCCACCGGCGTGGGTGCGTCCTGCGTCAGCAGCGTCATCGCCTGCGCCGTCTTGCGCCCTGCCGACGTCAGCCGCGCCATGCCATCCAGATTGTCGAACAATCGATAGCCCAGTCGCATCTCCAGCGACGCCAGATCCTGCAAGACCTGTTCGACGCCGACGCCCAGATCGGCGGCGCAGCGCGCCACGCTCCCCACCGCCACCATCTGCGCGAATATATCCAACTGGCGCAGGGAAGGACTGTTCATGTCCGGGATGTAGAACAAATGTTGCAGGGGGTTAAGGGGCGATCTGCGCTTTATGGCGCAATCATGGTTGACGAGCGCCATCCGATAATGGCAGGGCGCTCTCCTGCCGGGCGGGTATAGCTCAATGGTAGAGCACTAGCCTTCCAAGCTTGTGATGCGGGTTCGATCCCCGCTACCCGCTCCACGGTTTTCAGCCATTTTTAGGCTGATCCAACTCCCGGCCTGATTTTCGGATAAGCACTGGATAAGCACGCCGTTTGCGCCTGTTTCGGCGCGAAACTGTGCTATTGCGACACCATGCTTTTGGGGGAACAGGCATGAAAATCAGCGTCGCCGTCATTCTGGCAGCAGGTGTTGCCTTCGGATCTGGTCTGACAGCGGCACCACTTATGGGGCCAAAGGGCGGGTTCTCCACGCTGTTCTTCAGGCTCGAATATGACCCGTCTAAAAACTGCTCCAAGCCGATACGCCCCTATGGCAACGATCGATTCGCCTGGGAAAGCTACAAGTCCGATGCGGCGCGCTATGTTCGCTGTATGCAAGACGCGGCCGAAGCGGACATGGGATATGCGTCCGAAGTAATTGCGGAAGGCTACAAGGAAAAGCTGGCTGAATTCCGTCGCGAGGTGGAAAGCGGTTTTTAAGTCCGCCGACGGACACCTTCGCCACCGGTTGTAGCGCTCTCGCCAGCCGCAATGAACATCAATCCCGCTTCCTCCAGCGCGGCCCTGATAGCGCCGACGCTGGTATCCCGCACGCTGTCACCCGCCTCGAATCGTTTGACCGTCGCCTGACCGACTTTGGCGGCTTCGGCGAGCTGGGCGGACGACCAGCCGAGGAGGGAGCGCGCGGCGCTGCACTGTCTTCCTGACATCAACATATGATCCTTTTAGTATCAATATCGGGTTGATGCCAAGATCGTTAATTGATACCAATTGGATCAGTTCCATAATGGAACAGCCGAGGCGGAAGCTACCAACGACCGCCCCGGCCTGACCAATATCGTCATGAGGAGACGGTCATGGCTAAGGCCACGATACCCCACTGGAAAATTACCGCCAATCCTTCACAGCTCGTTGACTGTCCTCCGGCAAGTGAGCGCACCCGCCTCGCGGCGCCTCACAAAATTGAAGAAGGACAGTCAGATATGCAGATGATGCAACCCAGCCAATTCCAGCCGGCATATGAGTTTGATGCAGCAGACGCGCTATCGCTGATAGTCCCAAAGCGCCGGCTGGCGCCGACTCAGGCATGGGATGATGCCGTGGAAACATGGCGGCAGACGGACGCGGCGCGCAGAGCGTATGGCGAAGAGATTTTCGATCCGGCGTGGGACGCAGCTCAACAGCAGCGCCAGACGGAGGAGCGTGAATTGCAGCGTCAGATCGATGAGATCCCGCACTACACCACCGTACTATCTTATAAGGCTGCGTCTGGCACGCGCCATATGTCGACTGGCAATCCGGTCGATGTGCGCGCGGCTATGGTATTTCATGGATATGACGACGAAGAGGATTTTAGTCTGTGTTGTCGTGAGCTGGTGCGCGGAATCGGGCATAGGTTCGCAGCAGAGCAGGAAATCCGAGACCGCTTCGAATTCAGTCACGATGGGCCGTTTGATCCAGCGATAGACGCCGAGATGAAGCGGCTTGAGCAACTCGATCAACCGGCTTGGGATGCTGTCATCAGATTTCCAGCCGTTACGCTCGGCGACTTGGTTGCGAAGGTTGAATTCTTGCAATCGCAGGAATGCGACGTCGACCATGCTGAATTGCTGACCGATCTCACGCGAATCTGGAATGTCGGCCAACCTGTCAAAGACATCAACGATGTAGCAAATTGGCAGGAAGCAATGGGGGCCTACACCGCCGCGAAAGACGCCTACGAACGAGATCGTTCGGATGAGCTTTGTAACGCAATGATCGATGCTGAGTATCGCCTTCGCCGGATGCGGGCGCCTGACCTTGACGCAATCGAATGGAAAATCCTTTCTTTGCAGGTCGAGGCGGAAGACGCCACGCTCGGCCAGGCTGAATTTGATGTCATTTTGGGTGACCTGCGGAAACTTCGCACGGCCGAAGCGCCTGGCGCTGCCGTGTCGGAGATTTCGGTGGCGACGTTGGGCGATACACCCTTCATGTCTATCTGCCGGCAGTTCATGGCAGCGTACGAGGCGCTCAACGCGGCTGGCGGCGATGATGAAGGCCGCCTTGGAGAGGCTTACCACGCAGTTTTTCGCGTGCTGATAGAAACCCGGCCGTCAAACGATCGAGAATTCCGCCTGAAATTTCTCGCCCTATGGGGGGATGGCGGTGCGCCAAATGAGGAAATCGTCGCGAGCATGGTCAAGGACGCTGGCGATCTCTCCGCATTGTGACGGTGACGCGCGCATAAGAAAGCGGGCCGGAGTTACCGGCCCACTTTTTCGTTGATAGGGTTATTCGTCGCGCTTCGGCTTGCGCGGGGTAGTGGCGCGAAAGCGAAAGGCCTGTCCCTTCGGCTTACACAATCGGCTGCCATTGCGCAGCGTTATACACTGCACAATTACCCATTCGCCGTCGTTGCTGCCCATCAGAAAGGAAAGGAGCCTTGGGCAGCCTGAACGTCGGGATACCTGTATCCCCGCATGATTTCGGAGACCCGCCCCTGATTAACGCCGACGAGGGCGGCAACCTGATGCTGATAAAGCCCCTGGCTTTGCACCAGGAACTTAATATGGGCCGCCATTTCAGGCGATATGGGAGGAGATGAAGTGCGTTTCATAGCATTGGCTTTCTACCAAATGCGATGAACCGGGTTGACAATTGCCCGGTAGAACGTCAGTTTCTACCGGCTTTCAGCAAAAATCGACCGCGGTTCACTCGCGGTTAGCGGCCTGGAATCGTTGGAGCGATTCTGGGCCGCATTCGTTATGCAACGACTTGTTATTGCGCACAAGCAAAAATCCTCCTCAGAAGCTCGCAGGGCGCAATTCGCCAAGAAGTGGGGCATGACGCCATCGAGTCCCATTTTGTCACTGTGGTGGCGTCCTGGGTGGCAAATCGAGGGGGTTAAGAGGTGGCCCTCTCCCCACTTGCGCACCGCGCAGGTAGAGAATTGTTAACCATTCATACGCGTTCCGCTTTGGTACCCGTCTTGTTTCGGTTCAGTTCGGCGCCGCTTCTCCCGGCCGCCACCAGTATTCCTGATCCATCTCGCGCCGGGCGCGGGCTTCCATTGATCTGAATCGCTCTTGGTAGTCCGGGTCCAACTCCTTCTGGAGCTGGTCGAGCAAGATGCGTTCATAGGCCAGCCGCGCATACCAAAGCGAACCGCCGGGCGTGTAGTTGCGCGCGAACTGGACGGCTTCTTTACCGATCTTCGTGTCTTCCGTCGGCCGTCCGCGCGCCGCCTCCCAGGCATTGGAAGTCCCCTCAATGGCATTGCCGATCGTCAGCTTGCGTATATCGTTGGCCGCGGCGACGGTCGGACCGGCCAGTGTTTCCGCCATCCCGCGATCATAGCGATTGACGTCGGAGAAGAGAAAATCGCCGTAAATGCCAAGGCCGCCACCCTGGAGTATTGCGGCGCCCCAAAATTCGCCAGCATGTTCGCCCGTCATGTCGATCGGCTCTTTGCCTTTGGCGATCTGCTTCAGCTGATAGGCGAGGGCGCCCATGGCGGTCGCGCCGATGAACAGGTTCGCAGCGTATCCGACCTTGGCCATCCTTCCCTTTTGCATCAGCGCCCGCTGGCCATGGGTGAACATCATCGTCACCCCGAAATTCTTGTATTGCGCAACGGAACGGACCAACTCGCCAACGAACGTGCCGGGCGGCGCGTCGGAAAAGAGCAGTGCCTTGCCGCGCACGCTTGCGCTGGGGACGGCAAACTCGGTCTCGGTTTGCACCATTTCGAGCAGGCGTGTCGCGAGATCGTTCGCTATGCCTTCCGGAATGTCACGGCGGCCGGCCAAGTCGTCGGGCCGCAGGAATGTCGCTCGCTGGTGAGAATAGACGGGAGTCTTGCGGACGATGTCCCATTCTTCTGCGCTAATGCCATAGCGTCCCAGCGTGTTCCGAAGCGGCAGGGGCAATGCCGAGAAGCCATTCCCGCGGTTATCAGCCATGAAGCCCATGAACTCCATGCCGAACGCCCATCGACCTGCCTGCGTCCAAGGTGAAAGCATTGATGCCCGCATCGTGAAGTCGGACAGCCGTCGCGCGATCTCCGGGCCCGCCACTTCATCGGTGTAGCGCTGCTGGGCCGACGCGATCGTCGACCAGTTTTCTGCGATCAGGCCCAGCCGCACCGCCAGTTTCTGATCTTCGGTTACGGTAGGCCGGAAGAGTTTGACGTAATTGCGGAGAACCCCGGTGATAGGCAAGCCGCTGAATTTCGCTGCCATGCGCTGAAAGGCAAGGTCAGATACCGCCGTTAGGGACGCGCTTCCCAACTGCGCAGATACCAGCATGGATCGAGTGCCAGCGAGTGCATTACCCCAGTTGCTGTTGATTGGAGCATTTGAACGGCCTGACAGGTGCGACCACATATCGCGCATCTGCTTGACTGCCGATCGAGCTCGCTGACTGCGCATGCCCTTGCCCGTCTTGGCATCCGCTTCGGCCGCCTGCTTCGTGATCATTTGCTCCATCCAGCGCATCGTAGCGCTCGGGTTGGGGCCGAGTACCTCCAGCGCTGCAATGTCGCGAGCCATGCCATCGATGTAACCCAGCATCACGTCGAACGGCGTGCCTTTGGAGAAGCGCCCCTGATACTCCAGCCAGGCGTCGGCATCCTTGAACGCGAGATAGCGCGGATCGGCTCGGCGATTGCCGAGCTTGCCGTTGATGGGGACGCCGGACGGCTCGACGCTGTTCCATCCCTGCGTCGAGATCGTGTCGAACACCTCCCGCAGCGTCCGCTCCACCTGCGCCGGCGTCATCGGTCGACCGGTCAGATCGTCATACATGCGCGATGGGTCCAGCCGCGGTAACACAAAGGCGCGCCACTCGTCGAAGCCTGCCTTGCGCACCGCCACCATGTAATGGGTCTGGGGCAGGCCCCAATCCGCGCGCTTCGGGATATGGCCCCCAGCCTGGTTGAACCGCTGGCGAAGATATTCATGCGTCTCGGTCCATGCCGTGGTCAGCTCGCGCGCGCTGGCATTGTCGATCTTCTGCCCGAACGAGGCGCGCGCCAGATCATCCATCTCAGCGTCGTTGCGGACGCGGCCGAGGAGATCGCGTCGGAAGGTGGCGAGAACCTCCGTCATGCGGCCATGGGCTTGGCCGAGGATCGATTTGCGCCGGGCCTCCATGTTGGAAAAGGTGGCTGCTTCATCGCGATCGAAATGCGCAGTCGCGGCGGCTGCCCAGTCCTCCCGGCCCTTGGCGTCGCGATAGCCACGGAGATTGCCCATGATCTCACGCTGGCGGGATGCCTGAAGGAGGGTCTGCCTCCGCTTTTCCGCTGCCTCCCGCTTCATGCGCTCCAGCGCCCGATGCGTGGCCTGAGCCGCTGCCTCGTCGGCGCCCAGCTCGTCGCCGATGGCGGCCCGGATCTCCTCGAAGATCTTGCGGGCCTGCTCTTCACGGCCGGGATCGATCGCGCCGGTTGCCGCGAGGGTGGATAGGCATTTGTCGAGGCTCATAGCAGGCAGGCTTCCACGGCTGAAATAAATGCGTCGTCCGCGTCATGCTCGGCGAACAGTTCCTGGAGCGGGCGCATGACCGGCACGGCCTGGCCGTCGGTCACAGCTTCCTCGATGGCGATCGCCGGCATGTCGTCCGCCACGACGCCAGCGCGCTCCAGCACGCTCGGCACATATTCGCGAGTTTCCTTGATCGGGATGCGCCGCGCCCATTCGGCATCGGTAATAGCGCCCGTGCGGGGGTCGCCGATCTTTTTGATCCACTGGTCCACGCGGCCTGGTCCGGCGTTGTAGGCCGCGAGTGCCATCGAGACATTGCCGTCATAGCGCGTCATCATGGCGTCGAGATAATCACGGCCGACGCGCGCACGCTCTGCCTCGCTGCTATCGGCCGCTGGCCGGACGCCGAAACCGGGATCAGCATTTGTGCCCGGCATGACCTGCATCCGGCCGCGCGCGCCTTTGGGACTGACCGCGTTGGGATTGCCACGGGATTCCTGCCCTATCACGGCGTTGATGAGCCGGTCGCGGGGGATCGCTTGCGCCGGCGCGGCGCCAGCCTGCGGAGCGGCGGCGGCTGGAAGCCCGGGCGGCGGCGCTGCCATCGCTGCGCGGATGTCGTGGGTCAAAGCTGCGATTTGGTCAGCCTGGCCGGGACCGGCTGGTTCTGAGAATGTGGCGAGCCGCTCCTGCACCGAAGGAGTAACAGGCGGGAGCGGCTCGCGGCCGGTAAATCCGTCATCAAGGGCTTGAGCCGTGGCAGCCTCAAGCGCTTCACGATGGCGGACCTGCCCGGATGGCGTATCTTCGAATGGGTTGAGGCGATCGATCTCCAGATTTTCGGCGACGACGTCACGAGCAGCCTGAATTTCTGGATCGGGCATGTCCTTGGTGGCGGCCAGCAACTCCTCATCGGACAGGGTGCGTACCCGGCCGGGCTGGAATTCCTTACCAAGGCGCCGGAATCCTTCCACGCTGCCCCCGACCACACCGCCCAATACGCCGGCGGCAGTCACCGAAATGGCGGCCTCCTTCGCGGTCATGGGTACGCTGATCTCTTCCCGACGCTGCGCTATGATGGGAAGCGTCACGGCTTCAGTCGCGGCATTTATCCCCGCCTCGCGAAGGGCGGTATTCAGGATTGAGCGCGAAGGCCCGCCGCCAAGCACTAGCGTCGCAAGGTTGACCGGGTCGGAGAAGCCTCCAGACAATGCGCCGGCGAACCCGCCGATCGTCCCCATTGTCGTGGCACGGTCGCCGACGTCGCCCTCTCGCTCCAGCTGCGCTTTCGCCCGCGCATTGATTTGCTGGATGAAAGCTGCACGATCCGCACCCAGCTCGGCGAGAAACTTCGGGTCGGAACGGCGACGGCGCCCGATCTCGTCCCAGATCCGTTGCTCCTGTGCCGGGATGCCCCTGTCCCCTACGACCCATGGACTGTTGCTCTCCCCGCGATAGGGGTTGGTGAACATCCGGTCGCGATCGGGGGAAACCAGCGTCCAGCCGCCAGCTTTGCGAAAGCCCTGATTGAGACTTTCGATAACCGGCTCGTAGGCATCGGCCAATGTGAGATCCCGGCTGTCGGTGCGTCCAGCCATGCTGGTGGATCGATATGCCTCTCGAAAGTTGTCGAGGAAACCGGTGGCGGGACCGGTGGCGAAATCGGCTGGAGCTTGGCCTGTCTCGCCATCCTCCCCGAAGAAATAATCCTGCGGCATCTCAGAACCCCAGCCAATCACCGACTTGTTCAAGTACACCCTGTGGCGCCCGGCCGCGAAGGCGTGGGACGAGGGCATTCATATCAAGAATGAATTGCCCCTTTGGACCGCGCAGAAATTGCGTCCCGCGCTTGTCGAGCGCCACGGAGTAGCGGCCGCTGCCGGCATCAAAGAGGTAGCCGGAGCGCAGCGTTTCCAGATTCACAGGCTTGCCATTGCCATATGTCGGCCTCGCACCGATCGCCTTCAGATCATCGGCATTGATCCTGCCCATGAGGGTGCCGAATTCTTCAGGCGCGACGCCGGGCGGGAGGATGATATTGTTTCCACGATAGCTGCCTAGCCCGCCGACGCGGCTGCCATCCTGTCTGTAGGTTGCTCCAGCCGCGCGATTGAGGGCCTTACCCCATGTGTCGGGATCTACGAACTTCGGGTCGAGAC
Organism: Sphingobium limneticum; assembly: GCF_008710155.1. Lineage (GTDB taxonomy): Bacteria > Pseudomonadota > Alphaproteobacteria > Sphingomonadales > Sphingomonadaceae > Sphingobium > Sphingobium limneticum. Next base: position 289,695 of record NZ_VYPZ01000002.1, on the reverse strand, counting down.
CAGCCGCGACTGCTTCACTCGCATATATGGCCTGCGCCGATTTGAAGAGCGCGCCCCGCGTTTTCGGCGTGAATGCTAATGCCGATCCAAGCCCGGGCGCCGCCTGGAAAGCATCGAGTGAAGGGATGGCGACAGCCTTATCTTTCCACGCCTGCTGCCCTGCGAAAATCCGTTCGGCCGTATCCTTGCCCCCTGGCACGGTGGCCGCCAGCCCGCCGGCATGGGCGAAGATCGGATCTGCGCCCGAAATGCTGCCCAGCACATCCCGGCCATAGCGACCGAAGCCCGTGACGATGTTTTCGGCGATCTTGCTTTTTTGCTGAGTGTTGGCCTTCGCGATCTGCCCCGCCATCAGCGTTGCTTCTTCATCAGTCAGGAAGGTCGGGGGCGTTCCATATCGCTCCGATACAGCTAGGCTCGTCTTGATCCGGGCCTGCATACTGCGGGCGTCCCTATAATCCACCGGTGCCAGTTGAGCCACACCAGCCTCCGCGGCCCATGATAGCGGGTCCGATTTCAGCCGGGCGCGCATCTTGCCCAGCAGCTGCTCGCCAGCATCGATGCGGGCAGCCTGCACCGGTGTGCGCTGGCCCTTCTCTCCACGCTGCTGGTTGAGCCAGCCCTGCAATTGGTCCGGCCGCCACTGGCGGGCCTCGCTGGTAAATGTCTGGACCTCACCAGCCGAACGCAGACGCAATGCCAAGACCGGCTTGTCGAGCTGATCGAGACGAGAGGCGAGCTTGCCCAGCGAGGTGGCGTCGACCTCATGGCCATTGTCGATCATGTCGAGCACATCGCGGGCCTGCTCGGAAACAAGGGCAGCCTCTTCCCGCTGTTCCTGCCGCGCCTGCGCCTGCATTCGGCGCAGCTCGGCCGCTTCAGCGCTCCGGCGGGTGCGGATCTGATCCTGCACGGCATCAACATCACCTGGCTCCATCCGCGCGCCGTAGACCTTCAGATATTGCTCACCCAAATCAGGGGCGACGTCCGAGAGGCGATTGCCGGCCAGCCGTCGGGCAGCCGATTCGGTCTTAAGGCTCTCGATTGCCACCATCTCCGGCGACCATCCCTTGCGCTCGCCCATCTTGCGGACCTCGCCCAAGGCGGTGGCGATATGCTTGTCGGCGACGGCTGGATCGTCATACGCGGTACCAGCGTCCGACACCGATAGGGCGATGCGTGCAGCCTGCGTATCGTCCTGCCAACTATCGAATTCCTGTGCGACATGGCGTGATACGAGAGACTGGGCTGACAGCATACGCTGGTCGGCGACGCTATCGAAGGCACGCTGCGCGATCGGTGTGCTGAGGGTGCCGCGCAGTTCGGATCGTCTTCGCTCGATCTCTTTCATTGTCGGCTCAAACGCATCTTTGGCATCCTTGCCATGCTTGTTGCGGAGGCCGGTTTCAGGATCATCCATGGCGCTCTGGATGAAGGATGCAAACTGGTTATCGGCCTCCTTGGCGCTGGTTTCCTCTTCCTCGGCGACGATGCGTGCGCGCACCTGAGCATAGTCGCCGATCGCTGCGCCGGTTTTCATGAGCCCAGTCGCGACGGCGCCGAACAAGCCGCCGTTATTGTCGGCCGGGCGGAAGCGCGCCTGTACCGGGGCGATTGGGCCTACGGTAGGGGCTCCGTATTGGGGGATGCGCGGCATTAGTAGATGCTCCCGGCTTTAATGCCATATGCGTTGCGGCCGACGCTCCCGAACTGAGCCTTCAAAGTGCCGTACTGTTGCGCACCGCTGAGCGCGGTTGTTGCTACACCGAACGCGCCATCCACCAGTGCGCCGGACGCTGACTGTCGGGATGCCTGCGCCTGCGCACGGTAATTGGCGGATTCGATGTCAAAGCCCTTCACGGCATTGGCGCCTTGGTCGATAATCCGCTGGGCATCCTCACGGCCGAGCATCGCCGTATCGGCCGAAAGGTCCGCCGCGTTGCCAAAGCCCAAGTCGAGCCCGCCGGCCGCCATCGCGACACGCTGCTGCCCCTGAAGCTGCGCCTGTCGTCGCCAGTGTGTCTGCAATTCCTGGCGCGTGGCGTCCTGCTGGGTGCGGGCGGCCTCGGCAGACAGGCGGGCGTTCTGGTCCGAAACTTGGGCTTGGTATCGGGACTGTGCGCTGGACTGCAGGGCGGCAAAGCCGGTCCCAGCCGCAGAGATCGCCGTTCCGATGAGCGCGAGGGTTGCGACTGGGGCGCACACGGTCAGCGGGTCCACTTCATATCAGGCGTCCATCCACTGGTTGGACGACGGATCGCCTCCGGTGGCGTGTAGACCCCAGCCGGTGGCGGCACATCCGGCAACTGGCCAGTCCGCCGGCACTCATTGGCAACACGTTCATCGTTGCGATGGTTAGCGTTCCAAACCGCCCATTCTGCAGGATCGACCGGCTCGAACTTCCAGTCCAACCCCTCTCGCTCGACGGTCTCGCCGATTTCGGCGATGCGATCGTCAGGTTGGGGTAGCTGAACGCGAACGAGGGCGCGTTGCTGGCTCATGAAAGTTTCTCCCCCTGGGGGCAAAGGGAAGCGGCACGCGCTCGTATCTTCGCATTGACCTTTGCGACAAACGAGGTGAGCCCGCCAACCCGTTCATACTCTGTACGCGCGTTGGCGCTGGGAACAGTGGAGAAGGTGACGCCTTCTTTCGCGAGCAGACCGGACAGTAACGCCATATCGCGGCCGTCGAAGAGATCCTCCTGCAAGGCTGACACAGCGTGCGAGTGCCGCGCCTTGTCGCCTGGCGTTACAGATGCCATCGAATATAGCTGCTTGGCATTCTCTTTGATTGTCGAGCCAGCCGCGTCATAATCGACGACAAGCCGTGCGAGCAGCTTGGCGGCATCCTGAATCTTGGCGGCGATTGCCAGCCGGTTGACAAGTTGCCGGTCAATTTCGGTAATGCGGGCAGCCTGTGCAGCCTGGGAACGGCTAAGCGCATCGCCTGCCGCACGCCGACGGGCTTCCTGCCATGCAGCCTCCAAACTGCGACGTCGGTTCTTGAGCGCATCCAGCGTCACCAGTGTCTTGTCGACATCATCCTGGGTCGTTTCGCCGAGAACCTGCTGATAGCCGGCACGGTGATGATCATCCTCGGCAACGCGGATCTGCTGATCCAGCGCATCCCGCTGCGCGATATAATCCTGTTCGGTGAAAGTCGGTTTGTCTGCCACGGTCGAAACTCCTCCTTGTCGATCGTCGCTGCGACGATAGGGTTCGACATCGAGCGGTTGAATCGACCGATCGAAGGCAGGAGGTGACCAATGGATTTGATCGCGGCGTTATCATCGCTCAAGACGGCGAGCGAGGTCGTGAAGGCCATCAGGGCTGCCGAGAAATCACTCGATGAGGCAACACTGAAGCAGCGCTTGGCTGATGTCACCGTCGCGCTCGCCGACGGCCGGGTGGCGCTGGCGGAGGTGCAGGAAGTGCTGGCGGGCAAGGACAAAGAGATATCGGAGCTCAAGGCGGCCATCCAGCAGATAGGTGAACTGGTGGAAGGGCCTGGGGGATACTATTATCTCCCAAATGAAGATGGCACCCCGAAGGGCGCTCCCGTATGCCCGAAATGCAAAGCGGAAGGTCGCGTGATGCAGACCGTGCAGTCGCGGTTGGCGAACAAAGCTCAATGCCCAACTTGCAAAAACGAATATCAGCCCGTTTCGATCTACTTGCCATCCGGCGTCACGGCCGCTGAAGAGACCAGCCGCCGACGCAAAGAAATTGCCGATCAAAGCCGAGCGGTGAACCGCAACCCATTCGGGCGGGATTCATGGATGCGAAGGTAAGGATACTACGTCAGACATGAGCCTTTTGCGGCTGGGCGTCTTTCCACCGTGTAGATGGCAGCGTCCGTTGCGCATCGGCATCTTCTGACAAGGCTCTCCATCTCGCCGCACTGCGCCGCAAACTTGGCGGTCAGTCGCGGTAATGCGCATCGCTATGCACCCCGCCGATATCGTCACGATACTGCTCAAACGTCCGCGTGTCGCCACGTCGTTTCAACTCGGCTTCGATGAGCGCCTGATGATCCATGCCATCGGCGCGCATCCCATTTGAAAGGGCGCGCACGCGATTGCGCCCCCGCTCAATCGCAGCAGCCATATCCTGATCTTCCGGCGGCATCATGCTCCGGATCAAGATCATCTGTTCTTGCATCTTCTGCCCGCGAGGAATTTCCGCATACTCCAGCAGCAAATTCCCCAGTTCTCGACACTGCTCTTGGGTTGACCGTTCCAGGAAGCTGATGATGTCAAATGCCATGTCTTATCCCTTCTGTTTGCTTACGCTTTGCGCGAGAGCCGCCAAGCGGACCGCTATTTCGTTCTGGCTCAACCCATTTGCGGCGGAAGGAGCCGCCTCAGCTTCACCAATTTTCAGCATTGCTGAATCGCCGTACCGTTTGGGTGACAGTCGGGCAGCGAGCCATTTGCGGCTATCAACGCGAAGACGAGAGCGCTGCACATGCTCATAATCCAGCTCTTTGCCATTCTCGCCCTCCACCCAGTCATACTTGGCGTCGTCGGCAATCTCGATAATCTCTTCTGCCAGCACCTCAGCATATAGCGCTTTGGCGGCGACATAACCCGCGCGGAATTCCGGATCGGCGGCAATCCAGTTCATGACGGTGGATTTGCACGGCATCCCTTCACGATCGCAGATGCTGCGAATGCTTTCGCCGGCGACGATGAACTGCAGGATTTCCTGGCGGATTTTCTCCGTCTTTCGGCTCGCGCGTGCGCGCGTGCGTACTGGTCCAACTGTGAGGGCACGCCCATCGTTTTTTGCCATCAATGAAGCTCGTCATAGCGGTCGTTTGAAGGTGCTGGCGGCGGAGATGGCGAGCAAAAGATGGGAGCCTCTTTCCCATAAGCCTTGGCGAGCGAAACGTAATTCCGGCGCACCCAGTCCCAATCCGGCTCCTGCCCGCCGTTGCGCTGTTTCAGCCATGCGCGAAACTCGGCAGCATCGATGTTCATTTGGATGTGCCCGTCCATCATGATGGTTCCGCGCCTTTCCAAGTATCGGCCTTTTCAGATGCCATCATTTCCGCGATCTTCGCGATGCCTTTGGGCGTCAGCAATACCTGTTCTACGAACTTCGCCGGCTGGCCCGGCCGCTCCAGCCGCGTGACTTTGTGGGTGATGAGCCCAGCCGAGATCTTTGCTTGGTAGCCCAGCCACCGCGAACCGCCCGATCGACGGTAGATCCACAGTCGTTGCTCCATCCAGCCGAACAGCGCGCGCGGGCCGGTATTAAGAGCTTTCGCCGCATCGGTAATGGATAGCGCGCCCTCTGCATGGGTCAACTGCGCGAGCGCCGCCGCTTGGGTGGCCAACTCGTTGTTGCGATTTTCAAGTGCCAGTGCTCTGCCAGTATGTTCGAGCAACAGGCGCTGTAGGACAGCCGGGTCACTCAGGTTAAGCGGCGCGGCTGCAGCGCCGTAATGTCCGGAGCGCCGGATCGATGGCAGCACTTCCGACGTCACCCACTTGGTAAAGCGTTTCGCGGCTGGTTTCCTGCTCCTCAACATGAGCTTGAACAGCCCGCTTTCATTGACGACGAGCAGGTCGGGGTTGCCGCGACCGCGATTAACATCCGGATTGCGGATGCTATCGCGCTCGTCGTCATCGAGCCGAGCGGCTGCGTTGCCTACGTTCTGAAGCTCGAGGACCGCACAAACGTCTGCCAGCGCGAACCAAGGCTGGCCATCTCGATCAGTGATCCGCACGGGGCGGCTCTCGAATTTGAACGGGGTAAGGTCAGTCATTTCCATCTCCGGTATCACGGAGCGGCTGTTGCCATTCTCTATCGTGCTTCATCACCAGCATCTCTGCGCGGTTGGCGCGGGCCATGCGTCTGGCGCGAATTGGAGCGCTGATCTGCTCAATTTCGGCGACGGTCGGGAAAAAGCGACAGGTGCGCAGGATCGCATCGAACACGGCTTTGAGATCGGTCGCTGCTAAGCTGCGAAGAGCATGGCGCATCATCGTCATCCGCTCGGCAGCTTCTTCGTCCGTCATCCCGCGAGGACACGGCATCATGTTGGCCACGTGCGCAATCATTCGATTGATTTGCAGGGGAGTGGCGGCTGTGGCTTGGCACGCGAGGACGTAATCTCGCAGTTTCTGTGCGCTAATCGGCCCTATCACCGGCAGATCATTGAATGCGGCACTTTCGTCGAGCAGCTTGCTTAACTTAGGTGGCAACAATCGATGCGCCTCACGGGCAAGCACGTTGCCCGACTGATCAGCGATCGCGATATGGGCGTTCATCCGCTTTTTCCTGCGTGGAATTGGTGATCATGAAGTTCGCGAGCCAGATGCTCGGCCTCAAAGCGCATTGCGGCCCTCACCAGTGGGTTGCTGTATTCCTGCGGTGCGGTAGCCGCGCTGGTTGTGCGCAATACGCGGTCATGCACATCCCGAATCCTGTTGTGCCACGTTCTATCCCAGTCGAGCTTTGTCGCATTGCGAGCTGCCGACCGCCAGAAATCACGAAAGCTATCAAGCTCACGTTCCTCACGTTTCGCTGGCCATTGCGCGACCAGCTGGGCCACAGATCCCGGCAATGGACCAGGGCACCAGCCGTCGGGAAGTCGAGTGCCGCGCGCGCCGATCTTTTCTGAAGAAATCGCGGCTCTCTGAGGAAGGGTATCCTTGATTGGTTCCTTGACTGTATCCGTCACCCGTTTTCGGGAGGCTTCAACCTCCCGTTTTAGGTCGGCTTGAGTAGAAGAAACGGGCGGCTTCCTTTTTAGGGAGGCTACCTTTTCCGGCCCCCTTTCAAGGTGCAGTCGATATACCTTGATCTGGCCCGACTTACCCTGTCGGCGGCCGGTGTCAGAGATCAGTTGAATCTCCTCCAGCCGATCAAGGGCTGTGGTAGCGGTCTTATGGTTCATGTCGCCGAAGGCTGCGATCGCAGCCGTTGAGGGATAGGCTTCGCCATCTTCGTTGGCGTAATTGGCCAGGCACAGCAAAACCATCTTCGCTGCCATTTTTCCGGGCTGCTGCTTGCTAGCCCAAGCGAGCGCGTCGAAGCTCATATCGCTTCCCCTGATCTGTCGATGATCCGCGAGCCGCGCGTGCGGCGAAGACCATCTGCCCAGGCGCGTGCTCTGTCATAGTCCGGAAGCTCGGCGTCGAGGGGCTCGTCCGGTATCGGAGGCTGGACTATCACGCTGAACCCGTCGCGATTGGGCAGCGGGGCGACCTCGATGACACGAGAAGTCATGCCGCGCCTCCGAGGGCCGTCGCCAACGGATTGACGATTATCGGCAAGCCCATGCGCACGTCATGCTCGCGAATGATCGACATGATGCAGCCGAACGTGACAAGCGCTTCGGATGGTGGGTACGCTTCTGCTTCACCGCCAAAGCCAATCTTCCGGGCGCCCCACAATTCTCCATCCGGGAACACGAGCCAGCCGCGGAGAGGCCTTCCGGGAAATGCGATCACTTCACCCACGGCCCACCTCCGCGCTTGCGATGGTGATTCGGCTGAGGTACGATCGGGCGTTATCGAAAATCACGATGGAGATGGCCCCTTGCTTGCCGGCGGGGGCCATTTCTTTTGGTGAAGCCCGCGCGGTCACTGGGGCGCCTCCTGGAAGGTCGATAGGCGTGTCCGTTCGGCCATCCAAGCATCGACATCGCTACGCCGATACCGAACTACGCGCGCAGAGATTTTCACGTAGCGGGGGCCGCCTCCTTCACACCGCAACTTGTTCCAGAAATCGCGGGTCAGAGAGGTGTACGAAGCGAGATTCTCAACGGTCAGATATTCGTCACCAGCGTCCGCGACCATTACGCGGCCTCCCGCGCGCGGAGGCGAGCGTCCAGCCACTCGTCTATCTCGTGCTCCACCCACCCGAGCGCGCGCGAACCAAGTTTAACCGGCTGAGGAAAGTCGCCAGCATTGCGCATTATCCAGATCGTCGAATGAGACAGCCCGGTCCGGCGGCGCACCTCCGGTTCACGAATGAAACACAACTTTCCGTCCATACGTCACTCCATCGTCAATGAGTGACAGGGACAGTTAAAGCGATTTTAGAAAAGTTGTATCGACTAGAAAATTCATTATTATCAATGAGATAATTGCAATTTTCTTTGTTTTTAAGCGTTTGTAGCGATGGTAACGGATACAATACGTCGCTCTTTTTACTCGCTTTGTCGCAGCCTGAATTCCACTTTGCGCGCTAGGTCGGCGTATCGCTGATCATCGTCCAGCACGCCGCAAAGATATTCGCCATAGCGCTCGGCAGCCTCACATTTTTCCTCGAAGAAGTCCCAATGCTGATAGTGCAGCGCCGTTTTCGACAAATCCCGGTCCCTGTGATCCTGAAGCCGGTCGATGATGTTGGAGGCAATGCCCAACGCTTGCATCACAGTTGCCATCGTCCGACGGAAATCATGGCTGGTCCAATGGGGCAGGGGAGAGTCATGTATTTCCTCAATCATGGCATCCAGGTCGGCCTTCGCTGCGCTAAACCCCGCAACAGGCTTGATGCCTTTCGATGTGAACATCGGCCGATCCTTTTCCGCGATCGTGATGCCAGCGGGAGGGGCGATACGGGGAAGAATCTCCACTACCCTCATGGCATATTCGTTCAGCGGAACGAGAAAGTCGCCGCGCTTGTCTGATTTCGGCCGCTTCATCTCGGCGGCAGGGATAAGGATTGCCTCATTGTCCAGTTGAAACTGGCCCCACTTACGGTTGGCCACGTCACGAATTCGCAGCCCAGTGGCGAGCTGAAGTTGAAACATGGTGCCGAAGGGATAGCCCATGGCAAGGGCGGCCTTCCAAATGATCTTCATCTCGGGCCCGCTCAAAACTCGATCGCGCACAGTGGTCTCTGCCGGCGCAGGCATGTCTTTCATGGGATGCCAGAAAAAGATCGTCTCGGCGGTGGCCCAATTGTACAGTTTCCGGAGCGCCTTGTGGGCTGCGATCCCAGCGGAGGGGCTTCGCTCGACAAGCTTGGCAAGCGCGATGCGTATCTCTTCGCGCTTCAGCTCGTCGACACGACGATTGTTGAACAACCGACCGATGTCGCGCAGCGCCCTTGCGGTTCCTTCCCAACTGCGCGGCTGGTGCGGTTTCGCATATTCCTCGATAAATCGCTCTGAGAACGAATTGTAGGCCCGATCGTTTGCGATGTTCCTAGCGATGGCGGCATCATCATGGGCCTGTTGCTCCGCCATCCGGCGCCGGGCACGTTCCTCGAATGGGTCTATGCCCTTGCGGCGCATCCGAAGGATTTCAGCCGCCTCTTCGCGCGCCGCTTTTGGTTGCCACTCTGGGCCATGCCTTCCAATTGTGACCCGTCTCGTTTTGGCGCTACCACCTGGACGATACTGGACTATATATGACTTCACCCCGCCGCCTCGGACGCCGGGTGGAGTTACGGTGACACCGAAGCCAGCGAGCTCGGTATCCCAAACGGTGAGGCGCTTCTTGGGGTCTGGATCGGGCTCCAGCCGATCAACGAATTCCTTGGTCAACTTCGCTTTCATCACACCTTCCAGATAAGCACTGGATAAGCACGCCATGGCCTATACCGTCATTTCCGTTCCAACCATAAGCGGCGAAGGCATGTTAAAACAAACGGATTTCTCAAGTTTGTAGAATTATGGACAACTATGCGCGGGGAATATTCCAAACCTTCCAAGCTTGTGATGCGGGTTCGATCCCCGCTACCCGCTCCAGCCTTAACCGACATCCCCCGCAGGCGGTCCCGAACTCCCCCGCTCGACCAGCGTGAACAGGAATTCCGGTGCGTCGCTCGGGCCGTTGGCCAGCGCGTCGATGACGGATCGGCCCATATCCTCCAACGGTTGGCGTACGGTGGTCAGCGGCGGCCAGGATGTCAGGCTCGCCGTCGTGTCGTCGAAACCCGTCACCGACAGATCCTCCGGCACGCGCAGGCCGACGCGATGCGCCAGCGTCAGCACGCCCAGCGCCATTTCGTCATTGGTGGCAAAGACTGCACTGGGCGGCCGGGGCAGGGCCAGCAACGCTTCGCCCGCCTCGATGCCCGACGCGAAATCGAACCGCCCCTCCACGAACAGGCTCTCATCCACCGCGATGCCCGCCGCCGCCAGCCCGTCGCGAAATCCCTCGACCCGGCGCAGCGCGGCGCGGTGGCTGGGGGGCGGGGTGATGACGCCGATGCGGCGATGGCCCAGGCCAATCAGATGGTCGGCCACCATCCGCCCCGCCGCGCGCTCGGGCGTGTGGATGGTGAAGCTGGCCGCTGTCACCGACCCCGCGATCCGGGCGCATGGCAGCTTCATCTCCGCCAGTCGCGCCAGCAGCCCCTCATCGTCCGACAGCGGCGGGACCAGCAGCACGCCGTCCGGACGCAGCGCCCCGACCAGCCGCTCCAGCACCTCATAGCGCTCCTCGCCACCGATCGAGATCGGCTCCACCACCAGATGATAGCCCAGCTCGCGGCAGCGCCAGGCCGCGCCGATCTGGATGCGGCTGACATAGCCGGGGGCGGGGTTGTTGTAGAGGAAGGCGATCATGAACGATTTGCCCCCGGCCAGCCGCCGCGCCGACTGGTTGGGGCGATAGCCCAGTTGCGCGATCGCCGCGTCCACCCGTTCCTGCAAGGCGGGGCTGACATTGGGCGCCTTGTTGACGACGCGCGATACCGTCTTGATCGAAACCTGGGCGAGCGCGGCGACGTCGTGAATGCTGGTCATGGATAAACCATGGCGACAGCCGATGGCGGTTGGCAAGAGGCGGGGCGGAAGTTTATGGTCGCGCCGCGATGGCCAAGGGATGGCACGCGACGAAGGACCAGCCATGACCAACATCGTCAACCTCCGCCAGGCGCGCAAGGCCAAGGCGCGTGTGGACAAGGCGAAGACCGCCGAGGAAAATCGCGCCCGCTTCGGCCGGACCAAGGCGCAGCGGCAGGCGGACAGCGCGGATGAACAACGACGCGCAGCTTTACTGGATGGCCTAAAGCTGGATCGAGACGGTGCTAAGTAAATATCCATCTATAGTATATGGGCGCAAAGTCATGATGCATGTCGTTCTGTAAATATGCCGTTCATATTGAAATGAACATCTGTTCATATGGATCGTCCTGACGCTGAACTATAACAATTCATCGCGATTCCGTTGGATGTCTTGTGTTGAATCGCGTGGTCGGTCGTTGACCTCCTGCTATGACTGGAAATATTCGCACCACCCGCCCCGCCAGGGCCGCGATTGCCGCTGTTCTGGCTTTGACTGCCACCCCGTTGCTGGCTCAGACCGTCGACATGCCTGCCACCCCGCCGGCCGCGCCGCTCGCGGTGCCGGAAGCGGCGCCTGCCGCCGCGCCTGCGATGACGGCGCCCGCCGCACCGGCCGCTGCGCCGGAATTTACGCCTAGCCAGCCGGTCGTGCAGGCTACTCCGCCGATCGACGAGCGCATCGCCGCCGCGACCGCCGCTGTCGAAGCGGAAAAGGCTGCGTCACCTGCCGTTGCGCCCCGCCCCGCACAACGTGCTGCCCCGGCCCGCGCCGTCGAACGCCAGGCTGCTGCCGCGCCGGCTACGCCAGCACCTGCCGTTACGCCTGAGCCAACTCCCGCGACGCCGCCAGTGACGCCGATGGCGCAGCAAGAGCCGCAGGCCACGCCGGCGCCGGCGGTTGCCCCGGCTGAGCCGACCACCGCGCGCACCGATCAGGCGCTGCTTTGGGCGCTCGGTGGCGGCGCGCTGCTCCTTCTGGGGCTGGGCGGTGCCGCGCTGGTCCGCCGTCGTCGCCCGGATGAGGAAGACGCGATCGCGCCGACCTATGCGCCGGAGCCTGTTCCCGTAGCCCCGATGCCGGCCACGGTCGCACCGGTCGCTTCGCGTCCCGCCATGGCCAGCCCGCGTCTTGCCGAAGACGCCACGCTGGAAGCGATGGTCGCTGCTGCGCCCAGTGCGGAAAACCCCTTCCGCACCCGCACCAAGCGTCTGCGTCGTGCGCAATATCTGATCGCGCAGCGTGAAGCCGCTTCGGTCACCGCGCCCGCGCCGCAGACGACGCACGCGGAACCCACGCCGGTTGCGGCTGCCGATCGCAGCCAGACGGTCTATCGTTTCGGCGGCCAGCAGGCCTCTTCGGGCTTCCTGCGTCCGCGCCCCGCCAAGTAAGGCATACCCCTATCTGAAAAAAGGGACGGAGGACCAATCGGTCTTCCGTCCCTTTTCCTGTGCGGCTTATGTTGCGCTTTTGGCGATCGGCTGTTACCGGCGCGCCGGTCTTTACCGCGCCTTTTTAACGGAAGAATCGCCAGCCCATGTCCGACAAGATCAACCGCATCGTCCTCGCCTTTTCCGGTGGTCTCGACACCAGCGTGATCCTGAAATGGCTGCAACAAACCTATCAGTGCGAAGTCGTCACCTTCACCGCCGACCTCGGCCAGGGCGAAGAGCTGGAACCGGCCCGCGCCAAGGCCCGCCTGATGGGCGTCAAGGAAGAGCATATCTTCATCGACGATCTGCGCGAGGAATTCGTGAAGGACTATGTCTTCCCGATGATGCGCTCCAACGCGCTCTATGAAGGCCTCTACCTGCTCGGCACCTCGATCGCCCGTCCGCTGATCGCAAAGCGCCAGATCGAAATCGCCAAGCAGCTTGGCGCCGACGCCGTCAGCCATGGCGCGACCGGCAAGGGCAACGACCAGGTCCGCTTCGAACTGGGCTATTATGGCCTGGCCCCCGACATCAAGGTGATCGCCCCCTGGCGCGAATGGGATCTGACCAGCCGCACCAAGCTGATCGAATTCGCCGAAAAGCATCAGATCCCGATCCCGCGCGACAAGCGTGGTGAAAGCCCCTTCTCGACCGACGCGAACATGCTGCACACCTCGTCGGAAGGTAAGGTTCTGGAAGATCCGTGGGAAGAAACCCCGGACTATGTCTATTCGCGCACGGTCAATCCGGAAGACGCGCCCGATGCGCCCGAATATATCACCATCGATTTCGAACGGGGCGACGGTGTCGCGATCAACGGCGTGGGCATGTCGCCCGCGACCCTGCTCGAAACGCTCAATGAATATGGCCGCAAGCATGGCATCGGCCGTCTCGACCTGGTCGAAAACCGCTTCGTCGGCATGAAGTCGCGCGGCATGTACGAAACGCCGGGCGGCACCATCTATCACCTCGCCCATCGCGGCATCGAGCAGCTGACGCTCGACCGTGGCGCCGCGCATCTGAAGGATGAACTTGCGCCCAAATATGCCGAGCTGATCTATAACGGCTTCTGGTTCTCGCCTGAGCGCGAAATGCTGCAGGCCGCAATCGACTACAGCCAGGAAAAGGTGACGGGCACCGTCCGCCTCAAGCTCTACAAGGGCGGCGTCTATGTCGTGGGCCGCAAGTCGCCTTATTCGCTCTACAGCGAAAAGGTCGTGACGTTCGAGGATGATGCGGGCGCCTATGACCAGCGCGACGCGGCCGGCTTCATCAAGCTGAACGCCCTGCGTTTGCGTCTGCTGGGTCGCCGCGACCGCTGATTGCTATCGGCGTTGCTGGCCATTGGGTTAGCAACGCCTTAACCTTTGCACGGCATATGGTTCAGAATGGAGATATGCTGTGCACGGGCTTGATCTTGAAGCCGCTTCTGTCTGGCGCGCGATCGATCGCTCGACGGCGATCATAACCTTCGATCGCGATTGCCGGGTCACTGGTGCCAACGACAATTTTCTCGCACTGTTCGGCTATCGCTTCGATCAGGTGGAGGGGCGGCATCACAGCATCTTCTGCGATGCCGACTATGCCCGGTCGCGCGACTATGCGCTCTTCTGGCAGCATCTTCTGTCCGGCCATTTCGACACCGGCGCCTATTGCCGCCTCGATGCGCGCGGCCAGCATGTCTGGATTCGTGGTAGCTACAACCCCATCATCGGCCCGGACGGCACCCAGACCGGCGTCATCAAATTCGCCAACGACATCAGCGCCGAACATCGCGCCATCGCCGCACGCGAAGAGGCGGAACAGCGGATGCGCCAGCAGGAAAGCGATCGCCGCAGCGTGGTCGAACATGTGCTGGGCGAAGTCAGCAGCATCGTCGATGCGATCGACGGCATCGCCCGCCAGACCAATCTTCTCGCCCTCAACGCCTCGATCGAGGCGGCCCGCGCCGGTGACGCAGGCCGTGGCTTCTCCGTCGTCGCGTCGGAAGTGAAGAAACTCGCGGTCGATACCCAGGCCGCAACCGGCCGTGCCCGCGCGATTATCGCGGGCTAAAACGATACAAATTGCGACACTTCACCCGCTGACCTGACATATCTTCGGGACAACTGGCCTTCATAAACGGTTTCAAGGACGGCGAACCGCCGTTCAGCAAGACCCTTTAAGAAGGAAGACACAGATGCTTCGCAAATTCTTCACCACGGTCGCGGTCGGATCGCTGTTCGTCGGCGGCCTTGCGGCTACCCATGTCGTCTACGCCCAGCCCGGTGCCGATGGTGGCCCCGGTCCGCGCGGCGGCCTGATGGCGATGGCCGACACCAACAAGGACGGCAAAATCAGCAAGGCGGAACTGACCGCCGCGCTCGAAGCCCGCTTCGCGAAAATGGACGTCGACCGTGACGGCCAGCTGACGCAGAAGGATCGCGATCTGCGCCGCCAGCAGCGTACGGACGAACGCTTCGCCGCGCTCGACACCGACAAGAATGGCCAGATCAGCAAGGCCGAATTTACCGCCGGTCATCAGGCCCGCGCCGACAAGCGGGAAGATCGCCGTGAGCAAGCCGGCAAGCCCGACGGACGCGGCTGGGGCAAGGGCGGGCATCGCGGCCCGGGCCGTCGCGGTCCGCACGGCTTTGGCCCCGGTGGCCCCGGCTTCGGCGACGCGAACAAGGACGGCACCGTAACCAAGGCGGAATTCATGGCTGGCCCGCTCGCCATGTTCGACAAGGCTGACACTAACAAGGACGGCTTCGTCACCGCCGACGAACTGAAGGCAGCCCGTCCGCAGATGCGCGGTCCCATGGGGCACCGTGGTCCGGGTCAGGGTGGTCCGGGTCATGACGCCCCGCCGCCGCCGCCGGCCAACTGACATGCTGCATATCGGTACGGCGTTCCTCCCCTGGCGCCGTGCCGATGACCGGGAAGGGCGGGGGCTTTTTCCCCTGCCTTCGCCCTTCCAACCATCCTCCACCCATGACAGACAGGCAAGATGAGCGAACGACCCCATCTCCTGCTCGTCGATGACGAGCGTTCGATCCGCGAACCGCTGGCGCAATATCTGTCGCGCAACGGCTTTCGCGTCACCGCCGTGGAAAGCGCGTCCGAGGCGCGCGTGCGGCTCAACGCCAACGCCATCGACCTCGTCATCCTCGACATCATGATGCCAGGGGAGGACGGCCTGTCGCTCTGCCGCCATATCCGCGAGACGAGCGAGATCCCCGTCATCCTGCTGACCGCCCGGACCGAAGAGACGGACCGCATCGTCGGCCTGGAAATGGGCGCCGACGATTATGTGCTAAAGCCCTTCTCGCCGCGCGAACTGGTCGCCCGTATCAAGGTGATCTTCCGCCGCGTCGCCACCGGTGGTCAGCGCGTCACCGCGCCCGATGGCGCCAATTACAGCTTCGCCGGCTGGTTGCTGAAAACGCAGGAACGCACGCTGGTCGACAGTGAAGGCGTGTCGCTGCCGCTTTCCACCGCAGAATATAATCTGATGCTGGCTTTCGCCACGCGTCCCAACAGCGTGCTGAGCCGCGACCAGTTGCTCGACATCACCCAGGGCCGCGAAGCCAATGCCTTCGACCGGGCGATCGACAATCAGATCAGCCGCCTGCGCAAGAAGATCGAGCCGGACCCCAAAAACCCTACGCTGATCAAGACCGTATGGGGCGGGGGCTACACCCTCTCGGCGGAGGTCCGCAAACTGTGAAGCGGCTTCGTTTGTGGCCGCAAAGCCTGGTCGGCCAGATCATCATCCTGGTGGCGATCGCGCTGTTCGTGGCGCAGGCGATCAATTTTGGCCTGCTGCTGCGCGAACGCAACCGCGTCGATCTGACCAGCCAGACCGCGCCGGTCGTCTATCGCGTCATCAACGCGCTGGATGTGCGGCCGGATCGTCGCCCCGATCGCCCGGATCTGCCGCCCAACCCGGACCGGCGCGAGGAGGGTCGCGAGCGCCCAGACCGGCGCAACGTCGAATTTTCCACGACCCGCCCCGTGCTGGAGGGCAGACCGCGCCCGGATGTGCAGGCTCGGGCGGAGGCGATGTTCGACGATATCGGCCTTACCGTGCACTCGGTCGTCGCGGCGGAGGACAGCCGCATCATGCCGATGCGCCGTTGGGAACAGATACGCAGCCGCGCCACCGGTGAAACGCCGCGCGACCGGCGCGTCGGCCGGCTGCGCCTGGCGGTCGAATATGAACCTGGCAAATGGGTGACGACCGAAGCGCGCATCGGCAATCGCCCGGCGCGCTTTGGCGGCTGGCTGATCGGCCAGACGCTGATCCTCTACGTCATCGTCCTGCTGCCTCTGCTCTGGATCGGCAGCCGTCTCGCCCGGCCGCTCAAGCAACTCACCGGCTCCGCGCAGCAATTCGCCCGCACCGGCCTCGCCGATGCGGTGGACGAGCGCGGCCCCGGCGACGTGCGCGACCTTACCATGGCGTTCAACGCCATGCGGTCGCGCATCATCGCCATGCTGGATGAAAAGGACCGGATGCTGGGCGCGATCGGCCATGATCTGCGCACGCCGCTGGCATCGTTACGGGTTCGTACCGAGTCGGTGGAGGATGAAGGCGAGCGCGCCCGCATGTCCGAAACGATCGATGAAATGAACCGCATGCTGGAAGATATTCTGTCCCTTGCCCGCGCCGGCCGCAGTACGGAGGCCGCGCAGAAGGTCGATCTTGCCGCACTGGCCGACGCCGTGGTGGAGGATTTCATCGAACTGGGATCGCCCGTCGACATGGCCGACAGCGACCGCGCCGTCGCCTTCGTGCGCCCGCAGCAGATCCGCCGCGCGGTGCGCAACCTCATCGAAAATGCGATCGTCTATGGCGACCGCGCCCATGTGACGGTGATGCACGAAGCAGGCACGATCCGCATCGCCGTCGCCGACGAAGGGCCGGGCATCGCGCAGGACCGCATGGCCGAAATGCTGGAGCCGTTCACCCGTCTTGAAGGATCGCGCAACCGCGAAACCGGCGGCGCCGGCCTCGGCCTCGCCCTCGTCCGCGCGATCATGGCCGAACATCAGGGCGAACTGCGCCTGGAGAACAGGCCGGAAGGCGGTCTGGAAGCAAGTTTGGTGCTGCCGGCCTGAAGGCCGGGTTTCGAACGGAAATGGACTCTCGCTCACGAGCCGCCGTAGGCCAAAATGTTCACGCGGAGACGCAGAGACGCGGAGACTGTGCATGTTTCCTCTGCGTCTCCGTGTCTCCGCGTGAACAAATATAAGCGCCCCCGGCGCGAAACCTGACCGCTCGCTCTCCACTAACCGTGTCCTATCCACCCACCCTCAGTTATGCTTGACCACGCCCATCGTAACATAATGTCCGTCTCACGACCGGAAATTACGGACTCAGCGGGAAAAGTGCGAAGTTAAGGCGGCGATGTCGCCATCGCCGCCTTGGTAGGATCAATGCTTGCCCGGCTTGGTCGACGTCCCCGGCGCAGCGGGGTTGATCAGCGCCGCACCACTGGGCAGGCCGGTGCCGCCCATGTCCAGCTTCTGCGCCTGTTCCTTCGCCACGCGCATCGGATTGTCGCGTTCCTTGATCGCCGCCTGGGTTTCGGGATCCTGCGTGTCGGCATCGTCGTCCTTGCCGCCGCCACGGGTCCACCCCAGGATGATCGACATGCGCCGATTGCGCGGGTCATAGGCATCATTCTTGATGAACGGCTCGCGGTCGGCCACGCCTTCGATCCGGGCGAAGCGGTCGTTGCCGATGCCCGACTGGTTGAGCACCTGACGCGTGGATTCCGCGCGGCTGGACGACAGCATCCAATTGTTCATGGTCCGGCCCGACGCATAGGGCAGGCCATCGGTATGGCCGCGCACGATCACCGGGTTGGGCATGGTCTTCAATACGCTCGCCACTTCGCCGATCAGCGTACGGGCCTGCGGCACCAGCCGGTCGGTCCCCATGGCGAACATCGCAAAATCGGCCTCGTCGATCAGGTCGATGCGCAACCCTTCGCGCGTTTCAGTGAAACGCACATTCTTGCGCAGCTTGCCCAGCCCGTTGCGCATCATGCGCTCTTCCAGGCTCTTCTTGATCGATTCGAATTTCTGCCGGTCCTGCGCGCGCGTCGCCTTGCCGCCCTGATCCTTGGTGCCGCTGGCGTCGCGCGGGATGGTGATGGCCAGATTGCCCTGACCACCGGTGGTCGGGTAATTTTCCTTCGCCATCATGCTGTCGCCGCCGAACAGGCCGTTCGATCCGGCCGAATTTTCCTTCATCTGTACCAAAGTCGGCGTGAAATAGTCGGCCAGCCCCTTGCGCTGCTTTTCGGTGGTCGCACCCAGCAGCCACATCAGCAGGAAGAAGGCCATCATCGCCGTCACGAAGTCGGCATAGGCCACTTTCCAGGCGCCGCCATGATGGCCGCCATGTCCTTCGACGATGATTTTCTTGACGATGATTGGCCGGGGTTCCGGCTCGTTCGCCCCGCGCTTCTTTTCCGCCATGGCTTATTTGCCCCGCATACCGTCGAACACCTCGGCAAAGCCGGGCTGGTTGGCATGGGTCAGGCCCGAACGGGCGGCTTCGATCACCAGCGGCTGGGGATGACCATGGAGCGATGCGATGATGATCTGCTTGACGACATGGTAAATGGCGCCGTCCGCTTCGATCACGCTGCGGCAGCGGTTGGCGAACGGATTGACCATGCCATAGGCGAGCAAAATACCCAGGAACGTGCCGACCAGCGCCGAACCGATCATCGCACCCAGGATGGCGGGCGGCTGGTCGATCGAACCCATGGTCTTCACGACGCCCAGAACCGCCGCGACGATGCCGAGCGCCGGCAGGGCGTCGGCCAGACCTTGCAGATTGTCGGCAGGCTTGATCGCTTCATGATGATGGGTCTTGAGCGCGTTGTCCATCACGTCCTCGACCGCATGGGGGTCGAGCGTGCCGGACGAGATGACGACCAGACGCAGCGTGTCGCTGATCAGGTGGACCAGCGCCTTGTCCTTCATCAACTTGGGATATTCGGTGAAGATGGTGGAACTGGACGGATCTTCGATATGCGGTTCCAGCGCGACAGGCCCTTCGACGCGCAGCGTCTTCATCAGCTTGCTGACCAGGAAGATGCAGTCGAGAAAATCCTGCTTCTTGTATTTGGCGCCCTTGAACACCTTGGCCAGACCGCCGCCCAGCGCTTTCAAATCCGCGCCGCTATTGCCGATGACGAGCGCGCCGACGGCCGCGCCGCCGATGATCAGCATTTCGTGGGGCAGGGCATGAAGCACCGGGCCAAGGTCGCCACCGGTGAAGGCGAATCCGCCGAACACCATGACGAGCAGAATGACAAGGCCGATGGCTGCGAACATGATTATCCCCGATTGAAACGCCCCACAGGCGGTCGTCCGATGGCGCCTTTGGTGGTGACGCCGTTCTTAAGGTTAATACGGACTGGTTATCATCCGGTTTAGGACCATCGCGCCTTTTTGCGGCGGATCACTTGATCAGGTCGAACAGCGTCTGCTGGTTGATCCGCGCAAAGGTCGTTTGCGCCGCATCGAGCTGCAACAGGCCTGCCTTCACCCTGGCGATGACATCCTCCAATTTGGTCGATTCCAGGTTGGTACGCTTCTCGGTGAGGCTCAGATCCACGTCGGTCAGGCGCGTGCCCACCACTTCCAATCGGTCGCTGCGCACACCCTGTTTGGCTTGCTCGACCGTGATATGGCCTTGCGCGGACTGAACGGCCGTGACCGAAGACGCCATGGCCGTATCGTCGCCGCTCTGCACGGCGGCGATACCCTGCGCCAATATGTCGTCGATCGACATGGACGTGCCACCGACATTGACCGTCGATACGTCCTGCCTCGTCCCCACCACCTCCAGATTGAGGCCACGGCTGACGGGCACCAGCACGCTCTGCCCATCGTCGAAGACGGATATGCCCTGATAATCCTTCTGGTTCAGCAGTTCACTGATGGTGGTGCGGATGGTCGACATCTGCTCCACGATCGCGGTGCGGTTAGTTTCGCTCAGCGATCCGTTCCGGGCCGACGTCACCAATTCCTGCGCCCGCGTCAGCAGATTGTCGATTTCCGACAGATTGGCTTCGGCGCTGCCGGAACGGGCCGTGCCATAGCTGACATTGGTTTTCCAGGCGGCTTGCTGCGCCTGTGCGCGGCCGACGTCCGATACCTGTACCCAGGCCAGCGCGTCGTCCGACGGCTTGTTCAGCGTGATTCCGGTGGAGATCGCAGTTTGCCCGTCGACCAGTTCCTGGGACAGTTTCTGTTGCCGGCGGACCTCGGCCAGCATGATTTTGTTGGTGATGCCTACCATGACTCAGTCCTTCCGCGTCAGATGATGTTCATGATGGAATCGAGCGTTTCCTTGGCGACCTGCAAAATCTTCGCGGACGCCGAATAGGCTTGCTGGATGCGCAACAGGTCGGCAGCTTCCAGGTCCAGGTCGACGCCGCTAACCGCTTCGCGCGCGGCGACCGCCTGGTCGTTGCGGCTGGTGGCGGTGTCGAACTCGGCCTTGGTGGACGACAGCAATGTCGCCTGCTGCGCGATGATCGACGTCCAATTCTGTTCGACGCTGCCATTGCCGCGCAGGACGGAACTGACCGTCAACAGATTGCCGTTGAGCGTGCCGTCCGAAGATCGGGTTGCCAATTGTGCCGGATCGGTCACCAGCGCGGCCAGGCTGGCCGCCGTCGTGCCGGACAACAATGCCGTGCCGGCGGTGCCGCCATCGGTCACGCCCTGCGCATGCCAGGCATTGACGTCGGTGGTGAATTGTGCGGCCAGCGTGTCCAGGCTGGTGCGCCGCTGCGTCACGGTGTTCGCGGCGGAAAATAATCCGCCCAGCGTCCCGTTCGCCGGCGCGCCCAGCGCCGTACCATCGGCCAGCCCGAAAGAGAGCGTGCCATTGCTGTTGGCGGTCAGCGCCACATTGGTCGCCGCGTTGCCGCTCACCAGCGTCTGGTCGCCGAAGCTGACGATGGCGCTGTCATTGGCGCCAAAGCTGACGGTGATGTTCATATTCTGCGACAGCGTCTGCAACGCGGAATCGCGGCTGTCGAGCAGCTGTGCATAAGCGGACGTGCCCGGCTGCGCACGCAGCAGGCTATTGTTGATGTCGGCCAGCGCGTCGAGCGACTGGTTGATGGTCGCGACCGATGCCTTGGCTTCGGTGGCGATCCCTTCGGACACGGTCTTGAGGTCGGTGGCGGTCTGGTTGAACGCCTGCGCAACCCGGCTGATGCTGTCCAGCGTGGTGACGCGCAGCGACGTGTCGGTCGGGCTGGCCGCCAGCTTTTCCATATTCTGGAACATGCCGATCATCAGCTGGCCGACGCCGGTGCTGCTGTCGTTCATGGCATTTTCGGCATCGGACAGCCAGCGCAGCCGCGATGTCGCGCTGCCCAGCGCCATGCCGGTATTGCGGACCGATGCGTCCAGATAGGGATCGGATGCGCGATTGACGCCGGCCACCTGCGTGCCGCCGAAATTGGCGCGTGAAATATAGAGCGACATGGTCGCGGTCGATGCGCCGGATTCGATGGTCGTCACCGACCGACGGGCATAGCCTTCGGTACTGGCGTTGGAGATATTTTCCGCGATCGCGGCCATCGCCGACCGATAGGCACGGGTGCCCGATGCGCCGATGATGAACAGATCGCTCATGCGCCGGTCGCCTTGCCGGCGGCCGTTGCATCAGGCGCGACCGGGGTATCGCTTACGCGGGCGCCAAATTGCTTCATCAGCAATTCGGCGATGCCCATCGCGCCTTTGCCCGCCATCGCGTCTGCGGTGCGGGCATCGGCCATGTCCTGAAACTGCTGGGTCGCGCTGGAATCGCTGATGCCCTCGGCCAGGCTGGCCGATCGCATCGCGCCGATCATCTGGCGCAGGAAAACCGCCTCGAACTGCTGGGCAGCCTTTTGCAGCTGCGCCTTTTGCGAAGGTGTTGCGCCGGTCGCGGCGGTACTGTTCGTCGTCGTTACCTGCATCACAGCACCACCAGTTCCGCTTTCATCGCGCCCGCCTGTTTCAAGGCTTCGAGGATCGCGACCATATCCGCCGGGGAAGCCCCGATCGCATTGACCGCCTTCACTATATCGGCCAGCGACGCTCCACCTTTAAAATTAATCATCGGTTTCTTTTCCTGGTCGATGCTGATGCTGCTCGATTGCTCGACCGCGGTCTGGCCCTGGCTGAAGGGCGCGGGCTGCGAAATGCGGGGGCTTTCATTGACGCTGACGGTCAATTTGCCATGCGCCACGGCGGCCGGATGGATCTTCACCGCGCCGTTGATGACGACCGTGCCGGTGCGGGCGTTGACGATCACCTTGGCCGGCGCATCGGCAGGCGAAATCTCGATATTCTCGATCATGCCCATCATCAGGATGCGGTCTTCGGCGCCCGGCGTGGCGTCGATCGACACCGACACGGCATCGGTCGCGCGGGCGCGGCGATCGCCAAAGGCATGGTTGATGCCGTCCGCCACGCGCAGCGCCGTGGTCAGGTCGGCTTCGGCCAGGTTGAACGTCAGGGAAGGCGCGGTGTCGAACCCGGTCGCGACCGCTCGTTCCACCGTCGCACCGCCGGGAATGCGGCCGGCCGACGGTACGTTGACCGACACCTGGCTGCCATCCGCGCCGGTCACGCCCAGGCCGCCGACGGCCAGATTGCCCTGCGCCATGCCGTAAATTTCGTTATCCGCACCACGCAGGGGCGTCATGATCAGTGTGCCGCCGCGCAGCGACTTGGCCTTGCCCAGCGCGGACACGGTCACGTCCAGCCGCTGGCCGGGCTTGGCGAAAGCGGGCAGGTCGGCAGTCACCAGCACGGCCGCCGCATTCTTCAGCGCGGGGTTCACACCCTGCGGCAAAGTCAGGCCAAAGCGCGAGACGACGCCCTTCATGCCCTCGGTCGCATACTGGATGCTGTCGTCGCCGGTGCCGGCCAGACCCACCACGATGCCATATCCGGTCAGCTGGTTGGGACGGACGCCCTGGAACGTGCCCAGATCCTTGATTCGTTCGGCATGGGCCGGCACGGCAAGGAGCGCGAAGATCGGCAGGATCAGGCGAAGCAGGCGGATCATGGCTGTTCCGGTTTCCATCAGAAGGGGCTGATCGCGGAGAAGAAGCGCTGGAACCAGCCCTGACGGCTGGCATTGGCGATCTCGCCCTTGCCCTTGTAAATGATCTTTGCGTCGGCGACGCGGGTCGATGCGATGCGATTGTCCGGCGCGATATCGGCCTGGCGGACGAGGCCGCTGATCTGGATGAACTCGTCGCCGCGATTGAGCGTCAGCGCCTTCTCACCCTTCACCAGCATCGTGCCGTTGGGGTAGACCGCCGCGATCGTCACGGTGATTTCGCCGGTCAGCGCGTTCGACTGGCTGGCATTGCCCTTGCCGGTGAAGGTGTTCTGGCCGCTGGCGCCGATGTCGCTGGGCGAAATCAGCTTGGACAGGATGCCGGTGGTCGGCGGCGTCAGCCCGACATTGCCGTTGCGGGCGGTGTCCGCGCTGGTCGTCTTGCTCGCCTGCGTCCGTTCGACCAGTACGATGGTGATGATGTCGCCCACCGTGGTGGCGCGCGCGCCGCTGGTCAGTGGGGTATAGCCCACCGACGCCTGGAATATGGAGCCGTTCGCCGCCGGTGCGACCGGCTGGGCGATGGTCGGCGTGTAATAGTCGCGCTCGACCTCGCGCTTCTTCTTGGCGGCTTCCAGCGGGGAAGCGGTCAGAGCGATCAGCGAGACGGCTGCGATGGCGGCGTAGGACAGGCGCATCATTCAGCCTTAGATATTCTGGTTGACGTACTGGAGCATCTCGTCGGTCGCCTTGATCATCTTGCTGTTGACCTCATAGGCGCGCTGCGTCTCGATCATGTCGACCAGCTCCTCGACGATGTTGACGTTCGACGTTTCCAGATAGCCCGACCGCATCAGGCCACGGCCTTCAAGGCCCGCAACGCCGACCTGCGGCACGCCGCTGGCGGCGCTTTCGGTCAGCAAATTGCCGCCGATCGACGTCAGGCCCGACGGGTTCATGAAGCTGGCGATTTCGATCTGGCCAAGGTTGCTCGGTTCGCTTTCACCCTGCAACGTGGCGGTGACGGTACCGTCATTGCCGATCGCGACCGACGTCGCGCCCTGTGGCACGGTGATCTGCGGGATCAGGGGCAGGCCGTCGCTGGTGACGACGGTGCCTTCGGCGGTAACGCTGAAATTGCCGGCGCGGGTATAGGCGATGGAACCGTCAGGCTGCTGCACCTGGAAATAGCCCGAACCCTCGATTGCGATGTCCAGCACATTATTGGTCTGGTTCAGCGTGCCCTGGGTGTTGATCTTGCTGGTGCCCTGAAGCGCCACACCGGAGCCGAGGTTCAACCCGTTGGCGAATTTGTTCTCGCTGTCCGAATTGGAACCGGCCTGAATGATCTGCTGATAGGCCAGCGTCTCGAAATCGGCGCGGTCCTTCTTGAAACCGGTCGTGTTGACGTTCGCCAGGTTGTTGGCGATCACGCGCATCTTCGTGTTCTGCGCGTCAAGGCCGGTGCGGGCGACATGAAGGGCTGCGTTCGTCATCGTTGTATCTCCGTGGCGGCATCCCAAAGGATGCTCATGCGTTCATCACAGCAAGATGCGTGCCAATATTAACCAACTATTTTAGCTGTCGAGGCGCATCAGCGAAGCGCCGCCATCGTCCAGCTGTTTGGCGGTATCGATCATCTTCACCTGGGTTTCCCAGGCACGGCTGGCCTCGATCATCTGAATAAGGGCCTGGGTCGCATTCACGTTGGACCCTTCCAGCGCGCCCGATGTCACGCTCGCCAGCGGATCGCCGGGCAGGGTGCCGCCATTCACTTCGCGGAACAGCCCGTCGGTGCCCTTGGCGATGCTGGATCCGGCGGCATTGACCAGTTTCAGCTTGTCGACCTGCGCCGGGTTGGCGGGATCGCCGCCCTGCGGCACGCCCCAGATGCTGCCATCCTTGGCGATCGACACGCTGTCCATCTGGGGCAGGGTGATCGGACCGCCTTCTCCCATGACGGCCAGGCCGTCGCCGGTGGTCAGCAGGCCGCTGTCCGTGACTTTCAGGTCGCCGCGGCGCGTATAGGCCTCACTACCGTCCGCGGCCTGAACGGCGAGCAAGGCATCGCCGTTCATGGCCACGTCCAGGTTGTTGCCGGTTTCGGTCATCGCGCCTTGCGCCATGTCGGCGGCGACGACCTGTTCCGACGCCTGGGCACGGGTGTCGAACGTGTCGCCCTTGATCCAGCGTGTCTCGGCATTGGCGATTTCGGCACGAAAGCCGACGGTGTTGACGTTCGCGAGGTTGTTCGCGACCGACGCCTGCCGCGCCATCGCGCCGCGCATCGCCGTAAGTGCCGTGTTGACGAGCCGATCCATGGGCTAAACCTTCTATCCCGTGCCTTTAAGCGTCTTAGGTGCGCAGGTTGACGATGGTGGTGGTCAGCGTGTTCGCCGCCTCGATCGCCTTGCTGTTCGCCTGGAAGTTGCGCTGCGCCGCGATCAGGTTGACCAGCTCGTCGGTGATGTCGACGTTGGAGCGTTCCAGAAAGCCCGAGTTGACGGCGCCGAACAGGCCCTGATTGGCGGTGCCCAGCGTGGGCTGGCCGCTGGCGACGGTCGACGTCCAGTGGGCATCGCCCTCCTGACGCAGGCCTTCCTGGCTGTTGAACGAAGCCATGGCGACCTGACCCAGATAGACGGTGGTGCCATCGGCATAGACGGCCGAAACCAGGCCTTCCTTCGACACGCCGACGCTGTTGAGCTGCGCGCCGTTGGCGTCGCCGTTCAGGGTCGTGGGGATTTGCAGGTCGCTCAGGTCGGCCGGGGTGGCATTGGCGGTCGCACCCGTGCGATTGCCGGTCTGGGGATCGACGGCGAACACCTGGATGCGCGATCCGGTGGTGTCGACGGCAAAGCGGTCCTCATTGACCGAGAAAGCGCCGTTGCGGGTATAGCTGACGGTGCCGTCCTCGCCCTTCACGGTGAAGAAGCCTTCGCCGGTGATGGCAAGGTCCAGCGTCTTGTCGGTGCCTTCGATCGTGCCCTGCGTGAACTGCTGGGCCACGTCCTGCACGCGCACGCCCTGGCCGGCGACCTGGTTGGTGGTCTGCATCGGCGCGGCGGCGAAGATGTCGCCAAATTGCGCCTTGCTCTTCTTGAACGCGGTCGAGCTGACGTTTGCGACGTTGTTGGACGTGGTGGCGAGGTCGATCTGGGCCGCTTTCAGGCCCGACAGGGAGATGTAGAAGGACATGGCGTTGCTCCTTGGGTGAAAAGGATGTGGGGAGTGAGGGTGAGAAAGATTACATCAGGCTGATCGCGTCCGACGGGCTGTAGCTGCCGAGCGCGGTGATGAGTTTGGAGGATGATCCGTCGGCGGGCGATTGAACGGCGGCGATGGTGGCCCAGGTCGCGACCTTGCTGGTGGTCGCGCCGCTGACCTTCACCTGAAGGGCGGAGGTGGACACCGTCTCGCCCGCGTCATTCTTGCCGTCCCAATAGAAGGTCAGGTCGCCGGCCGGCTGCGCGCCGGTTTCGATCGTCTTGACCACATTGCCGGCGGAATCGACCAGATTGATGGTGGCGCCTTCGGTGGCGGCGGACAGGGTGACCTGCCCCG
Source organism: Sphingobium limneticum (assembly GCF_008710155.1). Taxonomy (GTDB): domain Bacteria; phylum Pseudomonadota; class Alphaproteobacteria; order Sphingomonadales; family Sphingomonadaceae; genus Sphingobium; species Sphingobium limneticum. Next base: position 262,865 of record NZ_VYPZ01000002.1, on the reverse strand, counting down.
CATAGGTGCCGGTCGCGTCGGGCGCGGCGATATTGCTCTGCACCAGCATCGACTTGCCGATCCAGCTGGCCGCATCGCCCAGCCGCGTGCCGGTCAGCTCGCTCGCCAGATTTTTCAGCGTCTGGTTCATTTCGGCAATGCCGGACGAATTGGTGATGGTCGCCATCTGCGACACCATCTGCGCGTTATCGACCGGTTCGAACGGATCCTGATACTGCATCTGCGCGGTCAGCAGCGTCAGAAAGCTGGCCTGACCCATCTCCGCGCTGCCGGTGCCGACATTCTTGGTCGGGTTATAGACCGAAAGGCCCGCGCTATCGGTGACCGTGGATGTGGTCGTCATTTGCCGATCCTTATGGTTTCCATCATCAGGGACTTGGCCGTGTTCAAGACCTGGACGTTGTTCTGATACATGCGGGCCGTCTCGATCATGTCGATCAGCTCGGCGTTGCCGTCCACGGCGGCTTCCCACACATCGCCATTGGCATCGGCCAGCGGATGATTGGGATCGTGGCGCTTGGTCGGCTCCGCATTGGTGGTGACGACATTCTTGACCTTCACCGTCGACACGCCGGGCGTATCGGTGACGCTTTCGAACACCGGCTTGATCGCGCGATACGCTTCGCCCGCGCTGCCGGTGACGTTGCCGGCATTGGCCATGTTGGACGCGGTGGCGTTCAGGCGCACCAGCTGGGCGCTCATGGCGCGGCCGGCAATGTCGAAGATGTTCATGGGCGCATTGTTGCTCATGCTCATTCTCCCTTCAGGGCGCGGTTGATGGTGTTGATGCGGCCCTCAAGGAAGGAGAGGGTCGTGCGATATTTCACCGCATTTTCGGCGAACAGCGTCTGTTCGGTGCTCAGTTCGACCGTATTGCCGTCCAGGCTGGGTTGCAGCGGGACGCGATAGCCCATGCTGTCATCGACGGCCTTGGACACGTCGGTCGCGCTGTTGCCGGCCTGCGTCGTGGCTTCCTTCAGCGCGGACTCGAAATCGATGTCGCGCGCCTTGTAACCGGGCGTGGAGGCATTGGCGATGTTGGACGCGAGCAGGGACAGGCGCTGCGAACGAAGCGCCAGCGCCTTTCCGTGTATCCCGAACAGATTGTCATCCACCGACATGGTCAAATTCGCTCTAAAAGTTTTGCGTCTCCCGTCGTTCTGACACCTGATGGCGTCTCCTTACGGGTGATCCTGTCGGAGATCAGCAAGAGCCGTGCCAATTTGCGTGGGTGACGCATCGGCAGCACGATAATCCCCGGCAAACGGGGGACTTGCTGGGGGAGGCGGCAAGGGCGGCAATTTTTTGCCGGCCAGCGGCAGGGCGTTGCCGTTGGTCGATAGGATGATGGGAAGCAGGCGTTCATGATCGCGATAATCAGCCATTTGTTCGATCCGCTGACGCTGGCAGTGATGCTGGTCGGGATCGCGGCGGTGGCGCTGTTTCAAAATGGCGTGAGTGCCATGGGCGGAGCGATGGCGGCGCTGCGGCTGTTGCTGACCGCCGATCCGGCCCGCGACCGGGATGCCGCCCGCGCGGCCATGCTCAAGATCGATCAGGTGGCGCAGCTGCGCGGCCTGTCCTGCACCGACCGGGTCAAGACCGCCAATATCTTCCTGACCGAAGCCGCCCGCAAGCTCGCCAATAGCGAGCGGACCGACATGTTCGAATTGTGGGCGGCGCAGTCGCTTGCCGACCGGGCGCAACGCCATGGCGCGGTGCACAAGGCCTGGCTGTCGATCGCCGACGCCGCGCCGGCACTCGGCATGGCGGGTACGATCATCGGCCTGGTCGGCATGTTCGCCGCCATGGACGATCCGGCAAAGCTTGGCCCGTCCATGGCCTTGGCCCTGCTCACCACCTTCTACGGCGTCGTCATCGCCAACATCATCGCCGCGCCGGTCGCCGCCCGCCTTGCTGACCTGTCGGAGCGGGAACTGGCTTGGCAGCGTGAAGTGGCCGACCGGATGCTGGCGATCGCCCGGCGTGAAAATGCGCCGCTGCGCCGCGCCGCGATCCGCGAAGTCGCATGACCGCGCCTTACTCCACGACATCGGCCGCCACGGCATCGGCCTCCTCCGCCCGGCGCAATCGCTGGGCGGTCAGCTTTGCCGATCTGCTGCTCCTTCTGCTTGCCTTCTTCGTGCTGTTGCAGGCCAGCGGGTCGCGCCGCGACGCCCTGCTTTCGCAGGTCAGCCAGCAATTTGGCGGTCGGGCGATGCAGCAGGGCGTTGAACTGCGCGCTGCCGACCTTTTTCAGCCTGGCGAAGCGCTGCTCAGCGATGCTGGCCGCGCCCGCCTGTCCGCCGTGGCGAAGCGTTTCGAGCATAAGCCTGGCGGGCTGGAAATCCGCAGCGACGGGTCCGATCGGGGCCGTCAGCGTTTCGACGACTGGGATCTGGCGGCGGCCCGTTTGGGCGCCGTCGCCCGCGCCCTGCGGATGGACGGCATTGCGCAGGATCGCCTGCTGATCCGTGGACTGGATCAGGGCGACGGCAAAGGCGGGAAGGGGCAGGTCATCCACATCGCGCCGGGCCGTTAATCATATTTGGCACGGAAATTGCTGAAATCCTGACAAGACCGTTCTTCCGTCAGGAGACATGCCGTGTTTCGATTTTCCGCCCTTCTTGCCGCCGCCGCGCTGACCAGCATATTGCCCGCGTTGGCCCAGGCCCAAGGGAATCAGGCACAGGGAAACCAGAAATTCGAAAATCTCGATCGTATCGACGGGTTGGTGGCGATGACCGTCGGCGCCAATCTGGGTGAGCCGGGCGGCCCTGCCGCGCCGGTCGATCGCCGTTTGCGTTTGGCCGCCTGTCCCACCACACCCAGCGTCGAAGGTCCGATCTTCGGGGCCGCGATGGTGAAGTGCGAAGCTCTGGGCTGGCGCATTCGCGTGCCGCTGATGACCGGATCGGCCGCTGCCGCTTCGGGGCCGCTGCCGCGCACCGCATCGGCCTATGGCGCCGCCAATCGCTATGTTCGCCCGGCACCCGCCGCCGCGAAGGAGGCGGTTGTGCGCAAAGGCGATCCGGTGCAATTGATGGCCGGCAACTCGGTTTTCAGCGTATCGCGCATGATGGTCGCGGATGAAGATGGCGCCATGGGTGAAACGATCCGTGTGCGCGAAGACAAGAAAAGCGCACCGATTTTCGCCCAAGTCGTAGAAATGGGCGTAGTGCGCATTCCTGGATTTAATAATTTTTGAACTTGTCCGTTATAGTCAGTAGGGACGAGTGAAGGATTTTCCAATGATCAAGTCAGTGGGCCAGAATATCAGCGCCGCCATTGAGGCCTCCCGCCTGCGGGAAGGGGCCAAGACGCGCGCGACGGCCACCGCCGGATCGACCACGGCCGCCAGCGCCGCCACGTCGAGCAGCCCTGCCGCGCGCATGGCCGCCGAAGGTGCGCCGGTCGACATGGACCGAATCGCCGCCATCAAATCGGCCATCGCATCGGGCAATTACCCGGTGAACCCGTCCGCCATTGCCGAACGCATGATCGCGCTCGACCTGTCGGCCGCCTGATAGAGGATTGACGTCATGCCGCTGGGTCTTGCCGCGCTGGATGATCTGTTCGACGCGTTCGAGGATCTTCGTGCTGTGCTTGACGGCAATGATGCCGCCGCGATCGAACTCGCCAGCAATCGTGTCAGCCGCGCGGCCTCGTCCGTCCGCGCGATCGGCGCCTGGCGATCCGACCCCGCGGTGGTGGAACGGCTGAGCATCATGATGCCGCTGCTCGACAGCGCCCGGATCCGGGTGAAGCTGCTCGCCGATCACGCGCAACAGCGCCTTGCCATCCTGGCTGCCCATGGCGCGCAGACGGCCCCGCTCACCTACGGCCGCTGAAAGACTTCGTAAAAAATATTTCGACTTTCGACTAAAGCGGCGCCTTCGGGCGCCGTTTTTCGTTGTACGGCGCGAAATCCTTACCCGCGTTAACCAAATCTTGGCACAAACATTGCTCTAATGTCCTCGCTAGCTAGTGAGGATTTTAGTCGTGTCCGCTTTCGCAGACATATCAGCAACGGGGACTTCGACGGGTAATCGCGTGACCAACGCGATTGCCATGGCGAGCCGCCGTACTGGTGTCGACTTCTCCTACCTGCTGGGTCAGGCCAAGATCGAATCGAGCCTGAACCCCACGGCCCGCGCGGCGACATCGTCTGCCACTGGCCTCTATCAATTCATCGACCAGAGCTGGCTCGCCGTCATCGACAAGCATGGCAGCGAATATGGGCTGGGTTGGGCGTCGAACGCGATCCAGCAAAGCGGCGGCCGCTATTATGTGGCGGACCCCCAACTGCGCCAGCAGATCCTCGACCTGCGCAAGCATCCCGAAACCGCTTCGGTCATGGCGGCGGAACATGCCGCCGACAACAAGGCCTTTCTGGAATCGAAGCTGGGCCGCGAAGCCGAGCCGGTCGATCTCTACCTCGCCCATTTCCTGGGCGTCGGCGGGGCTTCCAAATTCCTGTCGGTTCACGATCGCGCGCCCGATGCGAGCGCCGCGTCGCTCTTCCCGTCCGCTGCGCGCGCGAACCGCTCGATCTTCTACGACAAGCAGGGCAATGCCCGCAGCTTCGCCGAAATCCGGGATCGCTTCGTGTCCAAGCTGCAAAAGGGCGTCGATAGCCTGGGCGGCGACATCCAATATGCCTCCGCCGCGCTGCCCACCGGCGCGAAGACGGTGCAGCCCGCCGATTATGTGCGGATCGAAACCCAGCGCCTGAGCGAACAGCCTGACATCATGGTCAAGCCGCAACCGCAGACGGCGCGCCTCGCCTATCTCATGCTTGCCACCCTCGGAAGGTAATCGGCCGCAATGTCCCCTGCCCAAGTCAAAGCGAAGATCTGGATGAGCGCTGCCAAGGGAGCCGTGCTTCCCTTTGCCACGCTGATGGTCGTGCTGTTCATGATGGTGCCGGTTCCGGCGGTCATGCTGGACATCGGCTTCATCACCAACATCATGATCAGCCTTGCCGTGCTGATGGTGGCATTGAACGCCGCCAAGCCGCTCGATTTCTCCAGCTTCCCGACCGTGCTGCTGTTCGCCACGCTGCTGCGCCTTGCGCTCAACGTCGCGTCGACCCGCGTTGTGCTGGTGTCGGGCCATGAAGGATCGGACGCGGCAGGCCAGGTGATCGAGGCTTTCGGTCACTTCCTGATCGGTGGCGACTATGTCGTGGGCATCTTCGTCTTCGCCATCCTGATGATCATCAACCTGGTCGTCATCACCAAGGGTGCGGGCCGCGTGTCCGAAGTGTCGGCCCGCTTCACCTTGGACGCCTTGCCGGGCAAGCAGATGGCGATCGACGCCGATTTGAACGCCGGCCTGATGACGCCCGAAGAAGCCAAGATCCGCCGCGCCGAAGTCGCGACAGAGGCCGACTTCTACGGTTCGATGGACGGTGCCAGCAAGTTCGTGAAGGGTGACGCGGTTGCGGGCATCCTGATCCTGGTCATCAACATCGTCGGCGGCATCATCCTGGGCGTCGTCAGCCACAAGCTGGCGATCGGCGAAGCCGCGCAAACCTATATCATCCTGGCCATCGGCGACGCGCTGGTCGCACAGATCCCCGCGCTGCTGCTCTCGATCGCCGCCGCCTCCATCGTGACCCGCGTGAAGAGCGAGCAGGATCTGGGCAGCCAGGTCGCCGGCCAGTTCGGTTCGGGCAAGTCCTGGGTGCCGGTCGCCGCGATCCTGGGTTTCCTCGGCATCCTGCCCGGCATGCCGCACATCATCATCCTGACCGCTGCGGCGATCGCCGGCGGTATCGCCTGGCAGTTGCGCAAGGCGAGCCAGAAGAAGGCGGCCGAACCTGCGCCGACACCACCCGCGCCCAACCCGGCCGTCATCGAATGGGACGATGTGTCGGATGGCGCGATCCTCGGCCTCGAAATCGGTTATGGCCTCATCGGCCTGGTCGACGAACGCAAGGGCGCGCCGCTCATGGCTCGCATCACCGGCATCCGTCGCCAGCTGTCGAAGGAACTGGGCTTCGTCGTGCCGATGGTCCGTGTGAAGGACAATCTGGCGCTGGAGCCGAACCAATATCGCATCACCATCGCCGGCGTTGTCGTGGGTGAGGATGAAATCTGGCCCGATGACCTGCTGGCGCTCGACAGCGGCGCACTGGAGGGCACAGTGGCCGGTCGCGCGGCGAAAGATCCGACCTTCGGCCTCGACGCCGTGTGGATTCCGCAGGGCAAGCGCAGCGAAGCCGTGGTCGCGGGCTATACCGTGGTCGATCCGCCGACGGTCGTCGCCACCCACCTCAATCAGCTCATCGCGATGAATGCCGCCGAAATGTTCGGCCTCGACGAAGCGCGCAAGCTGCTCGACAATCTGAAGGACGCTGCGCCGCAACTGGTCGATGGCCTGACCCCCGGCACGCTTACCCTCACGCAGATCAGCGCGCTGTGCCGTGCGCTCCTGTCCGAAGGCATCGCGCTCAAGGATTTCCGCCGCATCTGCGAAGCCATGGTCGATGCCGCACGGCCCGACATGAGCCACGAACAACTGGTCGAAGCGGTGCGCCAGCGTATCGGCGCGCTCATCATCCAGGGTCTGGTCCCGGTGAAGATGCCGCTGCCGGTCATCACGCTGGACGGCGATCTGGAAGGGCTGCTGGCCCAGGCCATGCGCGTCGCGGGCGATGCCAAACATCCGATCGAACCGGCGCTGGCCAACCGCATCGTCGAAGCGGTGATCCATGCCGCCCGTCCGCTGATGGGTCAGGCGCGCGCCTTCGCCATCGTCACATCGCCGGTGGCGCGCCGCGCGCTTGCCCGCCTGTTCAAGCCGCATCTGCCCGAAACGCCGGTGCTGTCCTTCCTCGAAATTCCCGACGGCAAGGGTGTCGAGGTGGTCGCCGTCGTCGGCAACGAACCGCGTCCCACGCCCCGCCACGACCCCGCGCCTCAGCGTGAACGGGTCGCCTGAAAGGAGGGTTGAGCCATGTATATGAACAAGATTTCGGCTGGCGCTCATACATATGCCAAGCCCGGTGAAAACAGCCCGGAGCGGCTCGCCCGCCAATATATGCCGCTGGTGCGCAAGATCGCCTGGCATGTCCATGGCCGCGTCTCGACCGCGATCGAGGTGGAGGATCTGCTTCAGATCGGCATGGTCGCGCTGGTGGAGGCCGCCAACAGTTTCGAGGATCGCGGCCTTGGCTTTGCCGCCTATGCCCAGTTGCGCGTACGCGGCGCGATGATCGACCATCTGCGGCGGCAGGCAACAATTTGCCGGTCGGCAATGGCCAAGCGGAAAGAACTTGCCAAGGTACGCAACCGGCTGGAGCAGAAGCTTGGCCGCCTGCCGACCGAAGCGGAAATGTCCACCGACATGGGGCTGGAACCGGCCGCCTATCGCGAGATCGCCGACAGCGTCGAGATGGTCCAGCACACCAGCATGGACGAAGTCTATTCGGACCAGTCCATGTGGTTCGCCGATGTGGAGGACCGTGCCGACGACATCATGGAGCGAGAGTCGCTCAAAAAGGCGCTGGCCGGCTGCATCGGCGAATTGCCCCAGCGTGAGGCGATGGTCCTGCAACTCTATTTCGTCGAGGAAATGAACCTGGAGGAAATCGGTCATACGCTGGACATCGGCGCCGCGCGCGTCTGCCAGATCAAGAAGGCCGCGCTCGACAAGCTGCGTGAGAAACTGCGCGACTGGGACGACTGATCCAACATCTTTCTGTTCCCCGGCGAAGGCCGGGGCCCAGTCCAACCCTATCGATCGAACCGTCCTACGCCGCGAAACGCGATTTTATTCGTCGTTCGCCGGCAGCGGCCCGACCGGCCGGCCATCGGTGGTCGGCCAGCGAAAGCGGAGCGGGCGATAGCTTTGCGTCCGCCACCATGGATCGGCGACTTCGAACAGGCCGCTTTCTTCCGCCCGTCGGCCCAGATCCTTGCGCGCCGTCACCGCCGCCAGCACCGGCGCAGCGAACAGGCCGGCGACCACCGGCGACATCCAGCCCAGGCTGCCGGCCTTCACCGCCATCGCGGTCAGTACCGCGCCCAGCAACAAATGCCATTTGAACAGCCAGATCGCGCTGGTGATGGCCATGCCGTCGCGGTCGCGGGTCTGCCCGTTCCAGCTCGCCTTCTTGCCCATCAATATGCCGAACAGGTTGATCGTCTGGGTCAGCATCGCCACCGGCGCCATCAGGATCGACAGGATGATGTCGACGATCACGCCGCGCGTCATCCGCGCTGCGCCGCCAAAACCGATGCGCCGGGCCGGATCGGCCATGGCCCACAATATCGCCAATATCTTTGGCCCGAATAGCAGCACCACGGTCAGTGCCAGCAACCCGCCCGAAGGCAGCACGGCCGTCGGCGGCCACAGCCCGCTGATCGCGCCACCCAGCACGACCAGCATCAGCAACAGCCATAATGGCGACGTGCAATAGGCCGATGCGCCGACCAGCAGCTGGAATCGGCTGACCGGGTGCAACCCCTTGATCTTCACCAGCAACGGCACATGCTGGATATTGCCCTGGCACCAGCGCCGGTCGCGGGTGAACAGGTCGGGCATGGACGGCGGGAATTCTTCGAAACTGTCGTCGGCCGTGACCATATGCACGTCCCAGCCGCGCCGACGCAGCAGTGCGGCCTCCAGCATATCGTGGCTCAAAATATGCCCGCCAAACGGCGCGCGGCCCGGCAATTCCGGCAGGCCGCAACTCTCGGCAAAGGCGCTCACGCGCACGATGGCATTATGGCCCCAGAACATGCCTTCGGAACCGGCCCACCAGATCATGCCGGCGGCCGATGTCGGGCCGAACAGGCGGCTGGCAAATTGCTGCCAGCGCGCGAACAAAGTGGCCGCGCCCATCACCGTAGGAACTGTCTGGATCAGGCCGACATGCGGATGCCGCTCCATGTCAGCGGCCAGGCGCGCCATCGTCTGGCCGCTGACCACGCTGTCCGCGTCCAGCACGACCATATAATCATAGCCGCCGCCGAAGCGTTGCACCCACTCGGCGATATTGCCGGGCTTGCGGCCGATATTCAGCGCCCGGCGACGATAATGAACCGGTCGGGAGAAGGAGTCGCGCATTTCCTGATAGGCGCGCCGTTCCACTTCGCCGCTTTCCACGTTGGAATCGGACAGGATGAAAAATTCGAACCGCTCGCCGCCCATCACCTGCGCCAAGGACCGTTCCATGATCGACAGCCGGCCCAGCACGCCCAGAAAATCCTCGTTGCACACCGGCAGCAGGATGGCGGTCTTGCCCTTGAGCGGGGTTGCGGGATTGAGCGGGCGCGGCGTGACGCTGCGCCCTTTGCCCACGGTCAGCAACAGGAAGCCGATCATCGCCGTCGCAAAGCCGAAGGCGATCCAGGCGAAGAGGGGGATGAACAGGGCAAGATAGAGGCCCTCCATCCAATCGATGCCGTCCAGACCGATCGACTGGCGCATCTCATGTCCGGCCATCGCGGCGGGGAGCAATGCCAGCAGTACGACCAGCAATCGCCGCGCCCAGATGTCGATATTGAGCGGCCGGCGCATGGTCATCGCCGGCTTCGTGCCGAAATCCTGCTCGGGCATCGCCAGCGGAGTTTCCGCCGGCACATGTTCAAAGGCGCGCGCCAACGGCTCGCCTTCCGCATCGCCGTGCGGCGCTTGAACGCCTCCGTTCCCCGTCATTCAAAAGACCCGTCCCGTTTGACCCAAGGTGATGGAACCGCTGGGCAGGCCGACGGTTCCCTTTACGCACCCATCGGATAATGGACATATTCGCTGAGCGCGCGATCGCCCGATCGCAATTGCAGCCGGACATCGACCGCTTTACCCTGTGGACGCACGACATCAAGCACCGTGCGGAACAGACGATCCTGCCCCAGCACCGGATAGCCCGCCTGCTTGGCGATCGTGCCGCCGCTCACATCGACCCAGATGTCGGGCTTGGGATCGGCAGCCACGCCGGCAAAATCGATCACCAGCTTTTCCGCGCCCTTCTGCTCGCTATGGCCGCGCCACACATTCTGGACGATGGCCAGGCCCGCCGACGCCGGCGCGCGCGCAGCCGACCAGTCTAGATGATAGCTGGCGTCGATCCGGCTGCCCGGCCGCGCCGCGCCGTCCGGCGTCCAATAGGCGCAGACATTGTCGGTATATTCGCTGTCGGTGGGGAAGGCGTAGAGCCGCACCTGCCCCTTGCCCCATGGCGTATTCGGCGTGGCCCAGAGCGAAGGGCGACGATCGTAGAAGACGCCGTCATCCTGATAATGGCTAAAATCGCGATCGCGCTGCAACAGGCCGAACCCCTTGGGGCTGACTTCGGTAAAGGCGCTGAAATGCGGGGCGGACGGGTTCACGATCGGGCGGACATGCGCCGTCCCGTCGGCACCGGCGATCGACAGCATGTCATTGTCATGCACGGCCGGGCGCCAATCGGTGCCCTGCGTCCGGTTCGCCTGATTATACCAGAACATGCTGGTCATCGGCATCAGCCCTAGTTCCTGGATCGGGCGACGGGGGAAGAGCGCGGCGGTGATATCCTGCTTCACCCCGTCCGGCCCCAGGCTGCTGACGAAACGATAGGCGCCGGTGATCGATGCGCCGTCCAGCAGCGCATAGATGGTCACGCTGCTATTGCCGGTGCGCTCCAGCCAGAAATGGGTGAAGGCGGGAAATTCCTCCTTGCCCGGCAGGCTGGTGTTGATCGCGATCCCGCGCGCGGACATGCCGAACTGCTTCTGCGGACTGGGCGCGCGGAAATAGCTGGCGCCCAGGAAGGACAGCCAGTCGCCGTCGCGCTTGGCGTTCATGATGCGGAAACCGGCAAAGCCCGCATCCGGCCCCAGCTTGGCGACGGCATTGTCGGCTGGCATGTCGAACACCGTCGGATCGTAGCGAAGGGGCGTAGCGCGCCCATTCTCGACGGTCGAGATCTGCACCGGCTGGGTCGAATATTGCGACAAGGGAAAGAAGCGTATGCCGGTATCGCCCGGCAGGTCGTTCCACAAGGTGCGCTCGTCGCGGAACCGCGCTTCATGCTGCGCTATATAATCGACCTTCGCCGCACCGGGATGACGCGGCACTTCTTTATAGGGCGTGCGCGACAGGCGCTGTGCCGACGCGATCAGCTTGTCCCAGGAGAAAGCGGCACCTCTGGTCTGCGCCAATAGCGTGTCGGGCAAAAGCAGGGCGGCGGCGGAGGCGGCGATCATCGCGCGCCGGTCGATCTGTGTCATGGCGTTCATCATGGACCCGGAAAACGACCGAGCCAAGACTTGTATCCGGGGTTCGTCTGGAAATGCGCGTGACCGCGCCTTTCGAAGGCGGCACCGGCCCTCTCCCCCACCCGGCCACCCATATGATACTGCCGTTGGGTGGCCGGGTGGGGGAGAGGGCCGGTGCGGTTCTGCGCCGACAGGCGCTATAATGAAGAAGCCTCCGCCCGGGGGGACGGAGGCTTCTAAAAGCTGGTCGTTCGATCGAAGGTGTGACCCCGGCACGGTGGGGACTGTTGATGTGCCGGGGGCACCATGGTCGGCTGGCGGTGACCAATACCTCAGCCGACCAATTTTGTGTCGGGTTTAGCCGATCAGCTTCAGCACGCCCTGCTGGCTCTGGTTGGCCTGGGCCAGCATCGCGGTGGAGGCCTGGCTCAGGATCTGCTGCTTGGCGAGCGCGGTCGTTTCGGCCGAGAAGTCGGCGTCTTCGATGCGGCTGCGGGCGTCCGTCAGGTTGGTGATGTTGTTCGTCAGGTTGCTGACCGCCGATTCCAGGCGGTTCTGGACGGCACCCAGGTCGGCGCGGGTCGTCGAGATGGTGTTCAGCGCGGTGTCGAACTTGGCAAGGTCGGCGTCGGTCGCGGTGGTCACGTCCACGGCGGCGGCGGTGGCGCCGGCGATGGCGGTGATGTCGGCGCTGGCGGACAGGTTGCTCGCCTTGATCGTCACCGAGTCGCCTGCATTGGCGCCGGCCTGGATCTTCGTGTCGGTGGTGCCGACGAACAGTGCCGTACCGTTGAACTTGGTGTTGGCCAGCGTGTCGGTGATCTGCGTGGACAGCTGATCCATTTCCGCCTTGATGTTGGTCTTGGCGTCGGTGTCGTTGGTGCCGTTGATCGCCTGGACGGTCAATTCACGCATACGCTGAACCATGTTGGCGACTTCGCCGAGCGCGCCTTCCGCCGTCTGGGCGAGGCTGATGCCGTCATTGGCGTTGCGGACGCCCTGGGTCATGCCGCGGATCTGGGCGGTCATGCTGGATGCGATGGCCAGGCCAGCGGCGTCGTCCTTGGCGCTGTTGATGCGCTTGCCGGTCGACAGGCGTTCCATTGCGGTGCCCAGAGCCTTGGTGGCGGCGGTCGAAGCGTTGGCGGAGCGCAGCGCTGCGGTGTTGGTTGCGATAACAGTCATGGTGTTCCCTTTCCAATTCAATATCAGGTCGCTGCCATCAGTCAGAGCGCTTGCGGCCTCGAAAGGGGATAACGGCGGGGTGCGGGAAGCTTTTAGTCGCGACGTCGATTTTTTTCGAAACAGGTGCGAATCATGGGGTTCGCAAAGGCCCTTACGCGGGCGCACCGTGCGTGCGACGCGCGCGGATTAGACTAAGGTGGAAAAAATTGCCGCTTTTGCCGGAAAAAACCTGCCGCACTGCGGCAAGCTGCCGTGTCGCGTTAACTATCTGATAACCACAGAACGGGTATTTATTAACCATCGAAGGGGGTTGGGGCGTGCGGGGGCACAAACCGCCCAAAACATGGGGTCTGTTCATGTCTATGCTTGACGTGAGCCGTGGGGTCTGCGCGCTTCTTCCGGGCTTGCAGCACTGGCTTGAGAATGCCTACTACACCGTTCGTATCGTCGACGCCGCCAGCCCCCGTGAACGGGACGACCGGCGCATATTGCTGGCCACCGAAATCGGTCATGCCACGCATCGCGACATACTCATCAATGTCATCGATGGCGCGCCGTCGCTGATCGCTGCCGCCAACGGCCTGCCGGCCCGCGTCGCATTCGGCATCGCGGACATGGGTTTTGCCTTTGCCCTGATCGCTGAACTCGTTCGCCCGGCATCGGTTCCCGCGGTCGGCGACAGCGGCAGCGCGCGTCTGATGACGCTGGCCGGCCGCGTCGCTCGCAGCGATGCGACCGTCCTCATTCAGGGCGACACCGGCACCGGCAAGGAAGGCATGGCGCGCTTCCTCCACGCCCAATCGGGTCGCACCGCTCACGACTTTATCGCCGTCAACTGCGCCGCGCTGCCCGAAACCATGATGGAAGCGATGCTGTTCGGTCATAAGAAGGGCAGCTTCACCGGCGCGTCCAACGCCTCGGAAGGTCTGTTCCTGGCCGCCGACGGCGGTACGCTCTTCCTCGACGAAATCGCCGAACTGCCGCTCTCGCTCCAGTCCAAGCTGCTGCGCGCCCTGCAGGAAGGCGAAGTCCTCCCCGTCGGCGCGACCCATCCGGTGCCGGTCAATGTCCGCATCATCGCGGCCTGCAACCGCGATCTGGCAGGTGAAGTCGCTGCCGGCCGCTTCCGCGAAGACCTCTACTGGCGCCTCAACGTCATGCCGCTGGAACTGCGCCCGCTGGCCGAACGTCCCGGCGACGTCGCCGCGATCGCCGCCGCCATGCTGCTGCGTCATCAGGATATGGGCAAGGCGCCGTTCGTATGGCCGACCGCCGCCGCCATGGACAAGCTCAGCGCCCACAACTGGCGCGGCAACGCCCGCGAACTGGGCAATGTGCTTCAGCGCGCGCTGGTGTTGCGCGACGGCATGATGATCGAGGCGGACGACCTGCACCTGACCGGCGCGCCACAGCCGCTGCGCGTCGTCGCGCCGATCATCGCGCCGGCGTCCATCCCGGTCGAGCCGGTCCGCCTGCGCGACGTCGCCCATCACAGCAAACTCGAAGCCATCCGGATCGCCCTGCGCGAAACCGATGGTCATCGCGCCGCCGCCGCCCGCAAGCTGGGCATTTCCGAACGCACGCTTCGCTATCGGCTCGCCGAAATGCGTGAGCTGGCCGCAGCATAAAGGGAGGGTTGAACCATGGCTATCAACGGCGTTTCCCCGACCGACAGCGTGATGGCGATCCGCAACGCCATCCTGCAGAAAAATGCGGCCCTGCGCGACGTCGCCTCGACCGGCACGGTCGGCGCGCCCGGCGTCGGCGGACCGCAGGGCACCGCGCCCGGCGGCTTTACCGATGCGCTCAACAGCGCGCTGCAACAGGTCAACGGCCTGCAAAATCAGGCGGGTGAGGCAGCGGCCTCGTTCGAGCGTGGCGAAACCACCGACATCGCCGCCGTCATGCTGGCCAAACAGCAGGCGTCGGTCAGCTTCGAAGCGACCCTTCAGGTCCGCAACAAACTCCTGTCCGCCTATAAGGACATTATGAGCATGCCGGTTTAAACCATGAGCGAGAACGCACTCAGCACCAATGTCGGCGCATCCGCGCCTGCTCTCCCCTCCAGCGCCGCCTTCGGGAACGGAGCCAAGGGCATGGACGCGCTCAAGGCGCGCTTCACCGGCTTCATCAAGCAACCCGCCGTGGCAAAGAGCCTGCCGCTGCTCGGCCTGATCGGCACCGTCGCGGTGGCCGGCGCGGCCTGGCTCGCGCTGCGCGAACCGCCGCAGCGCGATCTGTTCCGCGCCCTGCCCGATACCGACAAGTCGGCCGTCGCGCAGGTGCTGGACCAGAATGGCATCAAGTATGACTTCGACAATAGCGGCGGCATGACCGTGGGCGAAGGCGACTATTTCAAGGCGAAGATGATGCTCGCCGCCCAGGGCCTGCCCAAGAGCGCGCCCGACGGTAACAGCATGATCGACAGCCTGCCAATGGGCGCTTCGCGCGCCGTGGAAGGCGAAAAGCTGCGCTCGGCCCGTGAAATGGACCTGGCCCGCACGATCGAGGCGATCGACAGCGTCGAAACCGCCAAGGTGCATCTGGCCGTCGAACCGCCCAGCGTCTTCCTGCGCGAACGGTCCAAGCCCTCGGCCTCGGTCATGCTGCGTCTCGCCAACGGTCGCACGCTCACCGATCAGCAGGTCAGCGCGATCGTCCATCTCGTCGCTTCGTCGATCCCGGAACTCAATCCGGACGATATCTCGGTGGTCGACCAGAATGGCCGGCTCTTGAGCGACAATGACAGCAACGCCGGCGACGATCGCCAACTGGCGGTGCAGGGCAAGATCGAGGATCGCTATCGCCAGTCGGTGATCGCGCTGCTGACCCCAATCCTGGGTCAGGGCAATTTCTCGACCGAAGTTCATGCCGAACTGAACTTCGCGGAGCGTCAGGCCACCCGCGAAACCTATCCGCAGGACGAAGCGCGCCTGCGCAACGAAACCGGCACCTGGGCTTCCGACCCGCGCGGTCAGGGTACGGGCGAAGCATCGGGCATCCCCGGCGCGCTCAGCAACCAGGCGCCGGTCAACCCCACCGTCACCCAGACCAATCCCAATGGTCAGGCCGTGTCGCAGGGGCAGACGGCGCAGGGCGCACAGGCTGGCCAGCCCGGCACGCCGCCCAACCCGCTGATGAAGACCGAGGAAACCTTCAACCGCAGCTTCGAGCTGGGCCGTGAAGTGTCCGTCACCCGCGATGCCATCGGCACCGTCAAGCGTCTGTCGGTCGCTGTCGCGCTCGACACCGCGCCCGACGGAAAGGCGCGCACGCCGCAGGAAATCGCCGCACTGGAAGCATTGGTGAAGGGCGCGGTCGGCTTCGACCAGACCCGTGGCGACGTGGTGGCCTTGTCTTCGCGCAGCTTCCTCAAGACGCAAGACGCGGTCGCCCCCTGGTATGAAGCCGATTGGGTGTCGCCGCTGGTGCGCAACGTGTCGGCTCTGCTGGTCGCGCTGCTGGTCATCTTCGGCATCGGCCGCCCGCTGCTCAAGCGTCGCGCCGCGCCGCAGGACGCTCTGGCCGCGCCGGCCCCCGAGGAAGGTCAGCGCATCGGCCGCGAGATTTCGACCGAAATCACCAAGCAGGCCGCCGTCATCACGCCGGAAGGCGGGGAGCCCAAGGTCACGCTCGACATGATTTCCTCCACCTATGACTATGCCCAGCGCGCCGACCTGATCCGCAACTTCGTGAAGCAGGATCCCGATCGTGCCGCCCTGGTCGTCCGCGACCTGCTGAAGGAGGCTAAGAAGGAAAATGCCTGAGATCGTCCCCGGTCGCCCCGAGGCGCTGAAAGGCAGCGCCGCCGCCGCCGTCCTCCTGATGCTGTTCGATGAGGATGAAGCCGCCCAGATCCTGTCCCGCCTGGAACCCGAAGAAGTACGCCAGCTCGGCTATGCCATGTATGACGTGCAGGATGTCGATCCGGAGGAAGTGAACGAAGCGCTCGACCATTTCGTCACCAAGGCCAAGAAGCGCACCACCATCGGCTATGGCGCCACCCGCCATATCCGCGGCGCGATGACCAAGGCTCTGGGCGAGGAGCGCGCGGAAACCATCCTGGCCCGCATCACCCCGCCGACCCGCTCCACCCAGCTGGAAATGCTGAAGTGGATGGACGCCAAGGAAATCGGCACCCTGATCGAGGCGGAACATCCGCAGATCATGGCGATCGTGCTGGCCCATCTGGAGGCGCCCGTCGCCGCCGACGTGCTGCAATTGCTGCCGGTCGAATATCAGGAAGAGATCGTCTACCGCATCGCCACGCTCGGACCGGTGTCGAACGAGGCGCTGGAGGATCTGGAGCAGTTGCTGCTGCGCGGTCCGGTCAACAAGCAGGGCGCGGCGTCGCAGCGCGGCGGCACGGTCGAAGCGGCCGCGATCATGAACAATGTCCGCAAGGACAATGAACAGCGGATCATGAAGGCCGTCGCCAAGCGCGACAAGATGATCGCCCAGACGATCGAGGAGGAAATGTTCGTCTTCGACAACCTCATCGACATGGACGACAAGAATCTGGGCACGCTGATGCGTACCGTCGACAGCCAGGTGCTGGTCGTGGCGCTCAAGGGTGCGAACGACATGCTCAAGGCCAAGATCTTCAGCTGCATGTCCGCCCGCGCGGCGCAGGCGATCGCCGACGAGATCGAGGAACGCGGTCCGATCCGCCTCGCCGAAGTGATCGACGCGCAGAAACTCATCATCGCCACCGCGCGCCGCATGGCCGACGCTGGCACCATCATGCTCGGCGGGAAGGGCAACGATTTTGTCTAAGATTTGGGGGGCTCAGGCCGTTCAGGACGCTGCGCCCGTCGCGGTCGCGGGCTTCCGCCCCGCAGGCGGCGGCTTCCGCACGCTCTATGCCTCGCCCGAAACCCCGATTGCCGCGACGATGCGCAACGGCGTGTTCGAACCCGAACCGGAAATCGACCTGTTGGAAGAAGCCCGGATGGAGGCCTTTACCCAAGGCTTCGATGAAGGCTGCCGCGTCACCGCCGAAGCCCATGGCGAGGAAGCCGATGCCCGTGCTCGCCTGACCGAAGCGCTGGAGATGCTCGCCCCCGCGCCCAGCGGCATGCTCTCCACCATGTTGTCCGCTACCGTCGTCCGTCTGGTCGAACAGATTGTGGGGGAGGTGGAGATCGACATCGAACGCCTCGTCCAGCGCTGCGACACCGTCGCCGCCTTTATCGAGGATAATGAAGGCAAGAACGCGCTTCACCTTCATCCCGAAGACATCAACCTGTTGGAAGGCGAAGCGATCGGCGTCAAGCTGGTGGGCGACAGGAACATGCACCGTGGGTGCGTACGCCTCGAAACCAGCGAAGGCTGGGTCGAGGATGGCCCGGACGTCCGCCTGTCGCGCCTGCGCGCGCTGATGGACGATATGGAGGGCAAGGCGTGATCCGTGCCCAGATCGCCCAGGCCGAAACCCTGTTCGACCATTTGCAGGTCCAGAACCGTGCGCCCCGTCATGTCGGCCGTCTGGTCAGCCATGATGCGGGCATGCTGGAAGTCACCGGTTTCCGCCGCCCGATCGGATCGGGCGCGCGCGTACTGGCCAGCGACGGTTCGGTCTGTCGCGCCGAAGTCGTCGGCTTTCGCGGCGACCGCGCGCTGCTGGTGCCGCTCGATGCCGACGCGCCGCTGGAAAACGGTATCCGCGTCGAACCGGACAGTCAGGCGAATATGGTGCAGGTGGGCGATGGCCTGATCGGTCGCGTCATCGACGCCATGGGCCAGCCGCTCGACCGCAAGGGGCCGATCATCGCGGGCGGCACATGGCCATTGAACGGCGTGAAGGGCAATGTCCTCGATCGCGGTCGCGTGACCGAAGCCTTCGATCTTGGCGTGCGCGCCGTCAACGCGTTGCTCACCGCCGGGCGCGGCCAGCGTATCGCGATCATCGCCGGCTCGGGCGTCGGTAAATCCGTCCTGATGGGCCAGATGATCGCCGGCGCCGAAGCCGATGTCGTCGTCGTCGGCCTGATCGGCGAGCGCGGTCGCGAAGTCAGCGACTTCCTCGAAACCAAGCTCAAGCACACGATGGGCAAGAGCGTCGTCGTCGCCGTACCGGCTGACCATCCTCCGGTGCTGCGCCTGCGCGCCGCCGCGCGCGCCACCGCCATCGCCGAATATTTCCGTGCCCGCGGCAAGAAGGTGCTGCTGCTGATCGACAGCCTCACGCGCTGCGCCCATGCCCAGCGCGAAATCGGCCTGGCACTGGGCGAACCGCCCGCGATGAAGGGCTATCCGCCCTCGGCCCTCGCCCTCATCCCCCGTCTGGTGGAGCGCGCCGGTGTGGACGCCCGCACCGGCGGCTCGATCACCGCGCTCTACACCGTGCTGGCCGATGGCGACGATACCGACGATCCGATCGTCGACGCCGCTCGTGCTATCGTCGACGGACATTTCGTCCTGTCGCGCCAATTGTCGGAACAGGCGATCTTCCCCGCGATCGACATCGGCAAATCGCTGTCCCGCGTCATGGCGGACGTCGTGTCGGACGAGCATCGCATGGCGGCTGCCGTCTATCGCCGCCTCTGGGCCGCCTATGAGGAAAATCGCGACCTCATCCTGATGGGCGCCTATCGCCCCGGCAACGACCCCGTCATCGACGAAGCCGTCCGCCGCCGGCAGGAAATCCTCGACTTCATCCGTCAGGACCAGAAAAGCCGCATCGACCTCGACACCAGCGCCAACGCGTTGATCACCGGGTTCGGCGCGTGAAGGGGCTGGTCGGCCGCCGCCAACGCGTGCTGCGCGTCCGGCATGTCCAGCATGCCATGGCCGTGGCCGAAACCGCCCGCGCCCGCGATGAAGCCAGTGCTCTGGCCAATAATATCGATCGCCTGAACAAGGTCCGCAGCGAATTGTTCGAGACGGAAGGCATGGCCAGCGGTGCCTCCTTCGCCGCGATGCAGGAACTCGCCACCCGCCTCGAACAGGCCGGTCGTCAGCTCGATGGCGCACTTTATGATGCCAAGCGCAATGTCGAGGCGAAAGAAGGCATGACTCTTGCAGCGAACCGCGAGAAGGAAATCGCCACCCGCCTCAAGGACCGCGCCCGCGCGAACCTCGAGGAGTGGCGAGAGAATAAGCTCGCGGCCTTGCCGCGCTATCGCCGCATGCAGCGGACGGGGGACGTTTGACGATGACGATGCTGACCAGTCTCAAGGCCATGTTGTTTCCGACGCCCGCGCAAACGGGCGTAAAGGGAACGACGGTGTCGGCCGAGGGCGGTGCAGACTTCGCGCAACTGCTCGGCAGCGTCGGCGCAGCGCCGGCCGCCGCGCTGCAGCCGATCGTGCCGGAAGTTGCCGTCGCAAATGACGTCGAAGTTCCAGATATCGATGCCGAACATATTGATGAAGGTGCGTGGCATCCGGCCCTTGCCAATGCGGCTCCCGCTTCGATCCCTGTAGTTCCGGCGGCGCAGGCTGAACAACCGCATTCACCTGTCCAACTCGCTGTATCGTCTCCCGAGCCTGAAGCGGCAATCGCCGCCGCAGACCTGCCCGGCTCGGTCGCGATCGCAGTTGTAAACATATCGGCCGACAGCCCACCCGCCCGCGATGTCGAGGCATTTGCTGACCGCGTTCCGGCGACTGAAGCCGAAACGCCGGCCGCCATCATACCCGTCGCCGATCCCGAAACGCCCCCTGCTGCCGAAACGGCGACCGCCGTACGTCTGCCCGAGCAGACGGACGTGAAGCCTGCGGTGCTGGCGCCGGCGGCCCCCCCGGCCATCGCGACGGCACCGACTGCCCCCGCCGCTGTCGAGCAGGAACCCAAGCCCGTCTCGGTCAAGGCCCATTCTGCCCATTGGCATGATGCTGTGTCGGCGAACATGGTCGCCCCGCAGCTGCCGACCGAATCGGCCGATACGCCAGCGGCAACCGAAGAACCGTTCAGCGACGATGCGACCTCCGTCGCACAGAATGATGGTCAACGCTCGGCAGAGCCGTCCATCACGATCATGGCACCGTCTGTGCAGCAGACCCCGCCCATCGTTACTCAAGCCGAACAGGTTGAGGTCGAACAAGCTCCGCTAGAAGCCGTTGGCGTCCGTCCGGCCGCCGTTGCCGCATCGACAACGCGACCGGCCACATCTGTCCCGGTCGATGGCGCCGGCGTTCCGACCGTGAACGTTCGGGAAGCTGCGACGCCACCAGCCCCCGCTATCATGTCGACTGACACGTCGCCCCTGCCGTCGGGCAAGGCTACGGCCCCGGCTGATCTACCAGTCGTCACGATTGTTCCGGACGCCACGCGCTCTGCCGACCAGCCCGCGCCGGCAATGCCCATACAGCTTGCCAATCCGGCCCCCAGCCCGGCACCGACCCCGGATGCGGCCTCGGCACCGGCCGTTGCAGTCCCAGTCGCCCAAAGCATCCCGACCGCGCAGGCGCTGCCCGCCGAACAGGAAGCTGCCGAAGTCTTGGAGCAACCCTCCGACCTTGCTCAGCCAAGCGCCCACATCGCAGCCGCAAAGCCGCGCGCAGAAGCCGTGTCCCTGCTCCAGCTGGTCCGCGATCATATGACTCTGCACGCGCCACGTCGGACCGAAACCATCGCGCCCGCCCGCGACGCGTCCCCCGACGCTGCGCTGCCGATCGTGCCGGCGGCATTGAACGATAGCGCCCCACCACCAGCCGCGCTCGCCCAGCCGACCGCGCAAACCGTCACCAACATCGCGCCTGCCATCCCGACCGTCGATCTCTCCGCCAGCCTTGGCGCGCAAGTCGTCGACATGGGCGTGTCGGGCCAGTGGATCGACGGGCTGGCCCGTGACATCGCCTCTCTCTCTGCCAACGGCGCGCAGGGCCGTTTCCAGATCAACGCGACGGAATTAGGCCCGGTCGAGGTCAATATTCGCCAGGGCGATGATGGCGCCGCCATCAGCCTGACCGTCGCGACCGAGGCGGCCGAGCAGGCGTTGCGGCAGGATGGCGACCGGCTGAAACTGGACGCCAGCCTGTCGGCCGTGCGCATCAGCGAGGTGAAGATCGAACGGGCGCCCCATGTCGCGGAAGTCACCCGCGCCGAAGGTTCGACCAACCAGAATACAGCGCAACAGCAGTCCGGCGGCAGCCACCAGAATCAGGGTCAGGCGGCCGGCCAGAATATGGGCCAGTCCTCCACCCAGTCGCATATGCAGGGCCGCGGGCAACAGCGAGAAAATATCGCCTTCGGGCATAAAGCAGGGAATGACGGAGCCGTTCTTAACCATATGGACGCCGGCGATACCGCAGGCGGAGCCGTGCGCGCGCGTTACGCGTGACCAGCTTTAATCCCAGGGGACGAGACAGATGAGCGACGAGCCAAAGGCCAAGAAGAAAAAAGGCGGGAGCATGAAAATGATCCTGCTGCTGGTCGTGGGCGTCGTCGTGGGTGGGGCAGGCGCGGCGGGCGGCCTCTATGCCGCCGGCTTCTTCAGCCCCAAGGCCGAAGGGCCGAAGGAAGATCCCAACAAGCCCGTGCTGGTGCTGGCCGGTGAAGATGCGCAGGCGATCGCGACCGCCCATGGCTGGGCGGGCGAGGGCGGCGGCGGCGGCGGTGAAGGCGGCGGACATGCCGGTGGCGGTGGTGGCGAAAGCCATGCCGTCTCGACCGGTCACGCGCCGGGCAAGGGCATCGATTTGCCTTCGCCGACCAATCCGACCGCCTATCAGACCACCTATTTCCAGCTGCAGGCGCCCTTCACGTCCAACATGTCGGACACCGATGCCTTCGCCCAGATCAGCGTCGCTGTGTCGACCTATTATGACTATCGCGTCATCGCGGCGGTCAAGCAGCATGAGACGCCGATCCGCAGCCAGGTGCTGATGATGCTGGCGGAACAGCCGCAGGAAGTGCTCGACACGCCCAAGGGCAAGCAGATGCTCCAGGGCAAGATCAAGGGCATTATCAACGACATATTGAAGCAGAAGACCGGCTATGGCGGCATCGACAATGTCTATTTCACGAACTTCGTGATCCAGTAGAATCGGCTTTGGAAACGTCCTGCGGCTGCGATCGGCGCGAGCGCCGGTCGCAGGCCCATTAACCCCAATTTTACCATTTTCGTTATTAATGGGCCTCGCACCAAAGGATCGGGATGGCCCCTGATCCGCTATGGGGCAGGGGACCAAGATGGACGACGTACAAACCTACGCCTTCGGGCGCGGGGATTCTCAGGCGCCGATCATGCTGTCGGGGCTGGACCGGCTGAGCGAGAAGCTCGGCCGGCGCATGCGCACGCTTATCGAGCCGATCGCGGGCGTGCGCCCCCTTGTCGAGGCGCAGGGGACCCGCGTGCTCGATTTCGGTGCCTGGACGGCCGAAGTCCCTGCCTTTTGCAGCCTTTCCATCTATCGCCTGCTGCCCCTGAAGGGCCAGATGCTGCTGCGCATGGACGCGGCGATGATTTCCACGATGGTGGATTGTTTCTACGGCGGCATCGGCAATCGCCCGCTGCCCGCGCGTGGCGAATTCACGCCCACCGAAGACCGGCTGATCGCTCGCCTTTCCGATGCTATCGTCACCCGGCTTGTCGAAACCTGGGCCGATATCCTGCCGCTCGAGCAGGGGCTGATCCTGCGTGAGAGCGCGGTCGGCTATGCCGCTGCGGCGCAGCCCGCCGACCAGATGGTGTTGCAGCGTTTCAAGATATCCATCACGCGCGAACAGGAATGGCCGATCGACCTGGTCTTTCCGCTATTGGCCCTGCGCGGCGTCGAAGCGCTGATGGGCAGCAACCTGCCCGCCGACGAAGAACATGCCGATCCCGTCTGGCAGACGCGGATCGCGCGGCGGATGCGCGATATCCGCCTGCCCGCGCGTACCGTATTGGCGCGCCCCAATCTCTCGCTGGCCGAGCTGATGCAGCTCAAGGTCGGCGACGTCATCCCCGTGACCATCGGCCGATCGCTGCCGTTGATCGTCGGAAACCGCATCGTCGCGCATGGCACGATCGGCGAACAGGAAGGCCGCGCCGCCTTCCAGATTGAAAAGCTTGCACAGGAACCCGATCAATGAGCGACATGAGCGAAGCCCCCCGCATGGAGCGTGGCGAAGATCCGCTGAGCCGCATGACCAACAATCGCCAGTTCAAGCTGCTGGCCGATATCCCGGTCCGCATGTCGGTGGAGGTCGGCTCCACCTCGCTGCGCCTCGCCGAAGTCATGGATCTGGCCGAAGGTAGTATCGTCGAACTGGACCGCCAGGCCGACGATCTGCTCGACATCATGGTCAATGGCGCGCTGATCGCCAAGGGCGAAGTCGTCACGGTGAACGGCCGCTATGGCATTCGCATCGTGGATATCGCCGCGACCGAAAACCGCCTCGCCGGTATCGAACGGCGCGGCTGATGCGGATCATCTGATTTTGCGCCATCGAATTTAAGCTTGCCTTCCGCCGCGAAACTGCGGATCGCAGGTGTGGTTAACCATAGCTGCGGGCAGGCCATTTCATGTTCTGGTATTTCGTCAAACTGCTGATCCTGCTGCCGCTGGTGGGCGGCATGGCCTTTGCCGCGCTATGGCTGTGGCGCAAATATCAGCCCGGCATGATCACGGGGCAGGGCGACCGCTCGTTGAAGCTGCTCGAAGCGCTGCCCATGGGCGCCTTCGGCAAGCTCGCTGTGGTCGAGTTCGAGGGCAAGAAAATCCTGCTGTCCGTCACCCGCAGCCGGATCGAAAAGATCGCGGAAGGCGATCATGCCCGTCTGCGCTGACTCCAATAGCATCGTCATTCCCGCGAAGGCGGGAATCCACTTGCGGACTGGGCGCCCGCGCAAGGCCTATGGGATGCTCGCGGTCTTCGCGATCCTATTTTTGGCTGCCCTCGTCTTCACCGTGCCGGCCTTCGCACAGGCCGCGCCTGCCGCAGCGCCGCCAGCGGACAATGGTGGCGCGCTAAGCCGCGCCATGGGCCAGATTTCGGGCGACGGCCGCTCGCTCTCGCTCAGCCTCCAGATCCTGGTCCTGATGAGCCTGCTGACGGTCCTGCCGTCGCTCGTACTCATGATGACCAGCTTCACCCGCATCATCATCGTCCTCTCGCTCCTGCGTCAGGCGCTGGGCCTGCAACAGACGCCGCCCAATCAGGTGCTGGTCGGCCTTACCCTGTTCCTGTCCCTGTTCGTGATGCGCCCTGCGATCGACGCGATCAACGCGCAGGCGTTCGATCCTTATGGCAAGGGACAGATCAGCATCGAGGAAGCGGTCGGCCGGTCGGGCAAGGTATTGCACGGCTTCATGGCCAAGCAGACGCGCGAAAGCGACCTCAAGCTGTTCCAGAATCTCGCCAAGGCGCCGGCCTTCAACACGCCGGACGACATTCCCTTCACGATCCTGCTGCCCGCCTTCGTCACCAGCGAATTGAAGACGGCGTTCCAGATCGGCTTCATGATCTTCCTCCCCTTCCTCATCATCGACCTCGTCGTCGCGTCGACGCTGATGGCGCTCGGCATGATGATGCTGTCGCCCACGATCATATCCATGCCGTTCAAGCTGTTGCTGTTCGTGCTTGTCGATGGCTGGGCGCTGACCATGGGGTCGCTCGCGGGGTCGTTCGCGACATGATTCAACCTCTCTGCCCACATCCGTTCAGTTCGAGCATGTCGAGAACCATCCACCAGGCTTCGTTCTCGACAAGCTCGAACCGAACGGAGAAAAGTAACCGATAATATGGAAAACGCCGATTTCTTCATGGGATTGGCCCAACAGGCGCTGTGGATCACGGCGCTTGCCGCCGCGCCCGTGCTGATCCCAGCGCTGATCGCGGGCGTCATCATCGGCATGGTGCAGGCCGCGACGTCGATCAACGAACAGACGCTCAGCTTCATTCCCAAGATCATCGTCGTGGGCGGCATGCTGGCGCTGTTCGGCGGGTCGATCATGGTGTTGATCGCCGACTTCACCCGCGAAATTTTCGAGCGTATCCCGGACCTGCTGCAATGATCGCGCCCGGCTTCACGGGCGTGGAAACGCAGCTGTGGATCTGGCTCATCGCCATGATCCGTCCGGGTGCGGCCTTCATCGCCGCACCGGTCTTTGGCGCGCCCGCGGTCCCGCTGCAACTGCGCCTGATCCTCAGCCTCGCCCTTGGCCTGGCCGCACTCAACAGTGTTACCATCACGCTGCCGCACGATGGCGTCGCCAGTTTCGAAGGCGTGATGATGGTCGCGGGCGAAGTGCTGGCGGGCCTCGCGCTCGGCTTCGCCGTCCAGATCGGCTATGCCGCCGCCTTCGTCGCGGGCGAAACCATCGGCAATGCCATGGGCCTCAACTTCGCGGCGATGATCGATCCGTCTTCGGGTCAGTCGACCCAGGTGCTGGGCACCTTTCTCTCGGTCCTTGCCACCTTCCTGTTACTCGGCATGGACGGCCATCTGCTGCTCGCCAGCTTCGTGGTGCAAAGCTATCAGGCGCTTCCGCCCGGCGCCGGGCTATTGTCCAACGACACGGTCTGGCGGCTCGTGACGTTCGGCGGATCGCTGCTGGGCGCGGGCGTCACGGTGGCGCTGCCCGTCGGCTTCGCGTTGGTGCTGGTTCAGATCATCATGGGCATGCTGGCGCGCGCCGCGCCCTCGCTCAACCTGTTCGCGGTCGGCATGCCGGTGGCGATGATGGCCGGCATCATCCTGCTGGCCATCGCCGCGCCGATCATGGCGGAAGGCATCACCGTATCGCTCAAGGCTGGCCTGGAAGAGGCCCAGTCGATCGCGGAAGGACGCTAGGGCCATGGCGGACAGTCCCGGCGGCGGCGAAAAGACCGAAAAACCGACCCAGAAAAAACTGAGTGACGCCGCCAAGAAGGGTGACATCCTCCAGTCGCGCGAACTGGGCACGGCGCTGGTCGTGATGGCCGGCATCGCCTGGCTGGCGATCACCGGCCCTTCGCTGATCGATGCGCTGTCGGACATGCTGGCCGATGCGCTGCGCTTCCGCAGGGAGGATATCGTCGATTTCTCGCCCGCCGCGCGCGGTGCGGCGCTGCTCGGCGCCATCGCCCTCCCGGCCGCAGGCGTGATGCTGGCCACTTTCATCGCCGCGATCGCCGCGCCGGCCCTGCTCGGATCGCTCGGCTTCCGCCCCGGCGCCTTCGCGCCCAAGGCGTCGCGGATGAACCCGGCCAGCGGCATCAAGAAGATTTTCGGGACGCAGGGCCTGATCGAACTGCTCAAGTCGATCGCCAAGGTCGGCCTGCTCGGCAGCATCGGTGTCTGGCTGATCTGGGATCGACTGACGGAAATCACCGCGCTCGGCAAGATGGGCGTCGCGCCGGCCATGGCGGACCTTGGCAACATCTTCATCCTGACCTGTCTCGTCATGGCGGGGGGGCTGTTCCTGATCGCCGGCATCGACGTGCCGGCGCAGATCATGCAGCGGGCCAAGCGACTGGGCATGAGCAAGCAGGAAGTGAAGGACGAGCATAAGGAGAGCGAAGGCTCGCCCGAACTGAAAGGCCAGATCCGTCGCCGCCAGTTCGAAGTATTGAGCGGTTCCACCCGCCAGGCCGTGGCCGAAGCCAGCGTCATCATCACCAATCCCACGCATTTCGCCGTAGCGCTACGCTATCGACCAGGTGTGGACGCCGCCCCGGTGGTGGTCGCGCGCGGTTGCGACGCCATCGCCGCGTCGATCCGCGAACTGGCGGACCAGAATAGCGTGCCTGTCCTGCAATATCCCGACCTGGCCCGTGCCGTCTATTTCACCTCGCGCGCCGGAGAGATCGTCAATGAAGGGCTCTTCATGGCGGTGGCGACCGTGCTGGCCTTCGTCTTTCGCGTGGAAAACAAGATGGCGACGGAAATGGACCGCCCCTTCATCACCGTCCCCGAAGATATGCGCTTCGACGCGAACGGGCAGAAGCAATAAGGGCGATCGTCCGGGCAATCCGCGCGAAAGTGCGACACCGAGTTGGACAGGGGTTTGCCATGTTCGGATCGAAGAAGGGCGTTGCTTTCCATCGGCCCCGTCCAATGGCGAAGGCATGTTGAATCCGGGCGCGCAGCTGTCTCTTTCGCTGTCTCAAGTCACATCGAAAAAAAATTGCGCCATCCATTAAAGTTTAACTGTGGCTGGTCGTAATAGCTGTTGTGGGGATGCATTCTGGTGGTGCGTCATGAACGACTATGTAACTAGGACCGAACTGCCGCCAGTGGACCGGGCGGTTTCGCGTGCGCCTTCGCCTGTCCAGACGGTCCAGTCTGTGGCAGCCAGTCGTTCCGCCCAGGCTTCCGTTCGCGATACGGCGCAACAGGCTGCGGCAGCGCAGAAGGATCAGGTCGTCGTGGACGATGATCTGGCCAGCGTCGCCGAATATGTGGAGGTTCACGCCCGCATCGCCGATATCCTGGCCGATCTTCAGTCGGGGTCCGGCAGCGTGGACGATGCGGCCGGCGCGATCCAGGCGATGATCCCGCGCCCGATGGTGCTGGTCCCGCTACCGCCCGCCAGCAAGGAGGCGGTCGAACATGCTGCGGTGCTGGCCAAGCGCATCGTGGAGCGGGCATCCTACTCCCATGCCGCCCATGCCCATGTTTCGCGCGGCACGGTAGAGCAGGTGGCGACCTCGGCCATCTGATATCCATCGCCATCAGGTGTTCGGGAAAGGCATGATCCGCCGGTGCGGATCGTGCCTTTCCGCGTTTTGGCGTTGTCGCCCGGCAATATGCCATCCCGAAAATCTTTCCTAAAGGTCTTGGCGCTACCGCCGTTCTATCCCCTTGAAAGGAAAACGGCATGACCGCGGTAGGCAGCAGCATTTTGACGGCACTCAATGCCGGATCGGGGATCGACACCTCGGCGCTGGTTTCCAGCCTGGTGAGCGCGACCCGCGAGCCCAAGCAGGCTGCGATCACCGGTCGTCAGTCGCTCAACAGCTCGCGCATTTCCGCCCTCGCTTCCGCGACCAGCTCGCTCAACACCTTTGCCAACGCCCTGACCGAAGTCCTGTCCGGCGCCGCCTATACCGGCGCGGCATCGTCCAACGACGCCAGCATCGCGTCGGTCACGCTGCTCAGCGGTGGCAGCCCCAGCGGCCTGCCCGCTCAGCTGACCGTCGAACAGCTTGCCAGCGCGCGCGTTTACTCCTCCGCCGCGACCAGTGGCGCAACCGGCAGCACGGTGATCGGCACCGGCAGCTTCACCCTGACCAATGCGGCGGGCGAAGCCACCACCATCACGCTGGATTCCACGAACAATACGTTCGCCGGTCTGGCATCGGCCATCAACGCCGCCAATACCGGCGTCACCGCCCGCGTCGTCACCGACACCCAGGGCACCCGCCTGGTATTCAAGGGCGAAACCGGTGCGGCCAATGATTTCACGATCAGCGCCAATGCCGACGATAGCGGCAGCATACTGGGCGGCATGAGCTTCACCAGCACGTCGAACGCCCAAAATGCCAAGATCACGCTCGACGGGGTTGCCTATGAATATGCCAGCAACACGGTCGACGATGCGATCCCCTATCTGCGGATCGACCTGAACAAGGCATCGCCGGGTACGAACGTGACCCTGTCGATGAGCCAGCCTACGGCCGGCCTGTCGGACCTGCTGAAGGAATTTGTCAGCGCATATAATACGCTGATGGGCGCGCTGAACACGGCGACGGCGACCGGCGCGGATTCGTCCAGCGCGGGTGTCCTGAACGGTGTGTCGGGTGTGCGCGACATGAAGCGGCAGCTGTCCGCCATTACCTCGACCCAATTGGCGTCGACCGGCACCTACAAGACGCTGGCCGACATCGGCGTGTCGACCAATCGCGACGGTACGCTCAAGCTGGACACGGTCCGCCTGGCGGCCGTGATGGAGGCCGATCCGGAAGCCATCACCAACATGGTCAATCCCAAGGTTGCGACTGACGGCAATCCGGGCCTGTCCAAGCTGATGTCGACGGTTCGCGACAATATCGAGAAGGAAGATGGTCCTCTCAAGACGGCGCAGAAGCAATATGACACGCTGGCCAAGGAATTTACCAAGCAGCTCGAAGACCTGGACGAAAAGATGGCCAATTATGAGGACCATCTGACCAAGGTCTACGCAGCGATGGAGACGCGGCTGTCCGCGCTCAAAGCGACACAAAGCTACCTCGAACAGCAGATCGAGGTTTGGAACAATAGCGGCAGCAATTAATCGGGGACGCAACAGACGATGTTTTACAATCAGGGTTATGCAGGCGCCAGCGCAGCACGCCGTTACGCAGCGGTCCATTCGGGCAGCCGTACCGAAGGCGCGACGCCGCACGCATTGGTCAAGATCCTGTTCGATGAGCTGCTGCTCGCGCTTGAAGCGGCGGCGCTGGCCGAACGCAATGGCGACCGGGTGAAGGTGTCGGACAAGCAGGCGCGCGCCATGTCGATCCTCTTTGCGCTCGAATCCAGCCTGGACTTCGACAAGGGCGGTGACATTTCGGTCGGCCTGGCTCAAATCTACCGCGAAGCCCGCCGGCTGTTGCTAGTCGGTGCCCAGGAACACTCGGCCGAGCCGGTCGAGCAGGCCCGCGACATCGTCGCCGAAATTGCCGAAGCCTGGACCCAGATCGGCCGCTGATCTACGGCGCGAGCGCCCGTCCGGGCGGGGTTGCGCCCCCAACATGCCGCTTGTATAGGCGGTGCTCGCGAAGGGCGGCCCGGCGGGGGCCGCCTTTTTGCGTTCTACCTAATGCGCACAGGACGCGCAGCATCACCCAGAAAGGGAAGGCCCATGTCGATTACGCCGCTCATGCCCGTTTACCCCCGGTGCGATGTTCGTCCGGTGCGAGGCGAGGGCTGCTATCTGATCGGGGAGCGCGGTGAGCGCTATCTCGACTTCGCCAGCGGCATCGCGGTCAATCTGCTTGGCCATGGTCATCCGAAACTGGTCCAGGCGATTGCCGATCAGGCCGCGACCCTGATGCATACATCGAACCTCTACGGCTCGCCGTTGGGGGAGCAGTTCGCGCAGAAGCTGGTCGATAACAGCTTTGCCGACACCGTCTTCTTCACCAATTCGGGTGCGGAAGCGGTCGAGTGCGCGATCAAGACGGCGCGCCGCTATCATTTCGCCAATGGCGAGGCGCATCGGCACAAGATCATCAGCTTCGACAACGCCTTCCACGGCCGCACGCTGGGGACCATTTCGGCCACCAGCCAGCCCAAGATGCGCGATGGTTTCGAACCGCTGCTGCCCGGCTTCCAGGTCGTGCCCTTCAACGATCTCGACGCGGCGCTGGCGGCGATCGACGACAACACCGCCGGCTTCCTGCTGGAACCGGTGCAGGGCGAAGGCGGCGTGACCCCGGCAACCCAGGCCTTCCTCAAGGGCCTGCGCCAGGCCTGCGACGAACATGGCCTGCTGCTGATCCTGGACGAAGTGCAGTGCGGCTATGCCCGGACCGGCACCTTCTTCGCCCATGAGCAATATGGCATCACGCCGGACGTCATGGCCGTGGCCAAGGGCATCGGCGCGGGCTTCCCGCTCGGCGCCTGCCTCGCCACCGAAGAAGCGGCCAAGGGCATGGTGTTCGGCACCCATGGGTCGACCTATGGCGGCAACCCGCTCGCCATGGCGGTCGGCATCACCGTGCTGGAAGAAGTGCTGGCCGACGGTTTCCTGGACAAGGTGACGGCCATGGGCGCGCGTCTGCGTTCGGCGCTGGAGCAGCTCATCCCCAATCATGACGACATGTTCGAGGATGTGCGCGGCATGGGTCTGATGCTGGGCGTCAAGATGAAGGACGCCTATGATGCGCGAACCTTCGTTGCCCATCTGCGCGACCATCATGGCCTGCTGGCCGTGTCGGCCGGCCAGAATGTGCTGCGCATCCTGCCGCCCCTCGTCATCGAGGAAAGCCACATCGCCGAATGTATCGAGAAGATTTCCGCCGGCGCGCGGACCTTCGCGAACGCCAAGGCGGCTTAAAACCAACCTCCGTTCGCCCTGAGCTTGTCGAAGGGCCGTTCTCTTCAAACGAAGAAGCGGGCTTCGACAGGCTCAGCCCGAACGGCTGTGGGGGTAATGATATGACCAAGCATTTCCTGAATCTCACCGATGCAGGCGGCGACGCCATCGCTGCGATGATCGCCGACGCCATCGACCGGAAGACCGCACGGCAAGGCAAGCCCAAGGGCTGGGTGGACGCCGACGCGCCGCTGGCCGGCCATACACTGGCGATGATCTTCGAAAAGAACAGCACGCGTACCCGCGTCAGCTTCGACATGGCGATCCGCCAACTGGGTGGCACGTCGCTGATCCTGGAAGGGGCGACCAGCCAGATCGGTCGCGGCGAAACCATTGCGGATACGGCCCGCGTGCTCAGCCGCATGTGCGACGCCATCATGATCCGCACCGACGATCATGCCAAGATCGAGGAAATGGCCGAATATGCCAGCGTCCCGGTCGTCAACGGCCTGACCGACCTGTCGCACCCGTGCCAGATCGTTGCCGACCTGCTGACCGTGGTGGAACATGGTGTGGCGCTGCCCGGCAGCCAGTGGGCGTGGCTGGGCGATGGCAATAATGTCCTCCATTCGATCGTCGAGGCGGCCGGGTTGCTCAAGTTCGACGTGCGCATGGGCATTCCCGAAGGCTATGATCCCGATCCGTCCTTCGCCGACGCGGCGCGGGCGGCTGGATCGACCATCATGCTCACCCGCGATGCGGCGGAGGCGGTGCGCGGCGCCGATGTCGTCGTTACCGACACCTGGATTTCCATGGGGCAGGCCCATGCCGAAGCCAAGCTGGCGGCGATGATGCCCTATCAGGTGACGCCGGAATTGATGGCAGGCGCCAAGGCCGACGCCAAGTTCCTGCACTGCCTGCCCGCCCATCGCGGCGAGGAAGTGACAGAAGCGGTGATCGACGGCCCGCAGTCGCTGATCTGGGACGAAGCGGAAAATCGCATCCATGCCCAGAAGTCGGTTCTGCTCTGGGCGCTTGGAAAGCTGTAAGCGGACCTTATATTCGGGCGAAATTTCCCGTTCGCCCTCGAAATCGTCGGGGCCTGTCCTGCGCTGAACAGCGAAGGGCGGGCCTTCGCGGCTTTCGGGGGCGGGGGGATCGGAAGGAAATAGCGTGACCAGTCCCCATCTCGACCAGGCCCTTGGCTTCACCATTCCCTCGCGCCATGCGCGCGGCCGCCTCGTGCGACTGGGTCCGGTGCTCGACCAGGTGCTTGCCGCCCATGCCTATCCACCCGCGATCGAGCGGTTGCTTGCCTCTGCGCTGGTGCTGGCGGCCTTGCTCGGCAGCACGCTCAAGCAGGCCAACGGCCAACTGACGCTTCAGGCGCAGACCGAAAATGGCGTCGTCAGCCTGCTGGTGGCCGATTACAAGGATGGCGCCCTGCGCGGTTATGTGAAGTTCGACGCGGATCGTCTGGCGGAACAGGGCGCCGACCCGACCCTCTTCGGCCTGTTCGGCAAGGGCTATCTGGCCATCACCTTCGACCAGTCCGTCAGTGGCGAGCGCTATCAGGGCATCGTCCCGCTGGAGGGCCAGTCGTTGGCGCAGGCCGCCGAGCATTATTTCTTCCAGTCCGAACAGATCCCCAGCATCATCCAGATCGACACGCGGCATGATGCCGGCGCCGGCTGCATCGCTGCGGGCCTGCTGCTCCAGCATCTGCCGGAGGGGGAGGTCGGGCGCGAGCGTCTGCATGTGCGCCACGATCATCCGGAATGGGAGCATGTCCAGGCGCTGGCCCAGACACTCAAGGGAGAGGAGCTGACCGACGACGCGCTGCCGCTGACGGACATATTGTGGCGCCTGTTCCATGAGGAAGAGGAAGTGCGCGTGTCGGAAGCGGCGCCGCTGGCGAAGGGTTGCCGCTGCGACCTTGGCCATATTCGCGACGTGATCGGCCGTTTCCCGGCCAGCGAGCGGGCGGAAATGGCGGATGAAAAGGGCATTATCGGCGTGGATTGCGCCTTCTGCTCGCGCCTCTTCCCGCTCGCGCTGGACAGTTTCGTCGCCCATTGAAAATAATCGTTTCGCTACCGATATTCGCAATTAGGGCAGCCGCCGCCACCCACGTTATGAAAATGCCGCAATTGGACGGCATGGGTCAGGCGAGCGATTGTTGCTCCGGACGGCAGTGAAGTCGGTAACGGGATCGGGCGATATCATGATGAGGGCGGGATGGTACGCGCTCGGCGCGCTGGCGATGGCCATGGCGGCGGCGACCGCATCGGCGGCCGGGGCCGGCGCTATACCGGCAGCCGTGCCAGCGCCTCAGGCGTTGCAAGGGCTGGAAACCGGCGAGTGGGAATTGCGCGACCGGGGTGAAGGCGCGCAGACGCGTAAATTGTGCGTCAGCGACCTGCGGCAACTGCTTCAGGTCCAGCATGGCCGGACATTGTGCCGCAGCTTCACGATCAGCGACAGCGATCATGCCGTCACCGTCACTTATGATTGCGCGGCGGCGGGCAATGGCCGCACCGATTTGCGCGTCGAAACGACCCGGCTGGTGCAGATCCGCTCGCAAGGCGTGGCCGATGGCGCGCCCTTCGCTTTCGCGGCCGAAGGCCGGCGGATCGGCGCCTGTTCATGACCTGCGCCACCAGCCGCCTCATACTTGCACTGCGGCGCAACGAGGCGTAGCGCGGGGCCTATGGTTGCCAATGAAGGAAAATTCGCCGTCGTCCTGCTCTCTGGCGGGCTCGACTCCATGGTCGCGGGCGGACTCGCGCGTGAGGCCGGCTATCGCATCTTCGCGCTGTCGATCGATTATAATCAGCGTCATCGCGTCGAATTGCGCGCCGCGGCGCGCATCGCCGAATCGCTCAATGCCATCCGCCATATCGTCCTGCCGCTGGATCTGACCGCCTTTGGCGGATCGGCCCTGACCGCCGACATCGCCGTGCCCAAGAGCGGCGTGGGGGAAGAAATCCCGGTCACCTACGTGCCGGCGCGCAACACCATCTTCCTGTCGTTGACGCTGGGCCTGGCCGAGGTGGCGGGCGCGAGCGACATCTTCATCGGCGTCAACGCGCTCGACTATTCGGGCTATCCCGATTGCCGCCCGGAGTTCATCGACGCGTTCCAGACGATGGCGACGCTGGCGACCAAGGCGGGGGTGGAGGGCCATCCGATCCGCATCCAGACGCCGCTCCAATATATGAGCAAGGCGGATATCGCCCGCGAAGCCGATCGACTGGGGCTGGACGCGGGCCTCAGCTGGTCCTGCTACGATCCCACGCCCGACAACAAACATTGCGGCCTGTGCGACAGCTGCCGCCTGCGGTCGAAGGGCTATGAGGAAGCGGGCCTGCCCGATCCCACCATCTACGCCGCGCGGCCCTGAAAGGCGGACGGCGATGACATATGCGGTCAAGGAAATGTTCCTCACCCTGCAAGGGGAAGGGGTTCAGGCGGGCCGGCGCGCGGTATTCCTGCGCTTTGCCGGCTGCAATCTGTGGAGCGGGCGGGAACAGGATCGGCGCGCCGCCGTCTGCAAATTCTGCGACACCGATTTCGTGGGCACCGATGGGCTTGGCGGCGGGAAGTTCGCCGATGCCGATGCGCTGGCGGACGCGGCGCTGGCTTTCTGGGGTGAGGGCGTTGCCGGGCACTATATCGTCCTGACCGGCGGAGAGCCTATGCTGCAAGTCGATGATGCGTTGGTCGATGCGCTCCATGCCCGCGGCTTCACGATCGCGATCGAGAGCAATGGCACCATCGCCGCGCACCCCGGCATCGACTGGATCTGTATCAGTCCCAAGGCGGGCAGCGATGTGGTGCAGCGATCCGGCAATGAATTGAAGCTGGTCTGGCCGCAGCCCGATGGCGGCCATAGCCTGGCCGATGTCGCGGTGATGGAGGGATGGGCGTTCGACCATCATCTGCTTCAGCCGCTGGACGATCCCCATGCGGCCGACAATGCCCGCGCCGCCATCGCTATGGTCATGGACCGGCCGCAATGGCGGCTGACGGTGCAGGCCCATAAATATCTGGGCCTGCGCTAATATCGTCAGTTGATCAGGGTTTTACGCCGGTCTTGTCGTTCCAGGCCTGATGACAGACCGGCAGCAGCACGCCCTTCTTCCAGCATTTGGGGTCGAAGGACGGCAGAGCGACGGCATAGTCATAGCCCGGCGTGCCATAAAATTGCTCGCCGGCCGCGACGAGCGACTTCTTGATGGAGGCCAGGCCCGTGCGGCCGACTTCGTTGAGCGCGCCGCGATCGGCGAAGATGGCCTGCCGGCCCACTTCCGCCGTCGCCTGGCAAAAGCCCTTCTGCGCCTGCACGGTGGAATAGCCGGAATAGATGCGGGTATTATACATGTCCGACGCCGACTGGCCCGGCTTGCCCTTGCCTACGGTGCGCTGGAAATAGCCCAGCAGAGCGGCCTGCGCCGTGTCCAGCTCCGCGTCATGATGCGCGATCATGGCATTGTAATTGCTGGTCGACAGCAGGGTCGGTTCGAACTGGCATTGCAGCGCGGCGACGTTCAGCGCAGCGCGCAGATTCCAGGCCAGGCCAGCCTTGATCTCCGCCGGCGTGGCGCCGGGCAGGCCAAGTGCGGTGGCAGCGGCGGCATCGGTCAGCGGCGGGGCGCTCATGTCGAGCGGGGACCAGAAGAATTGAGCCGAAGCCGGCTGCGCCATCATCGGCGCGATCGCCAGGGTCAGACCGGCGAGCGCGCGGCGCAACGGGAAACGCGAAATCATGAATTCTTGCCTCTCTGGAAGGACGCCAACACCGGCGCCCTCATTCTATCGGGCCTCTTGTACCAATACTGAACGATCGCGCCAGCCCTACTGATCCGACAGGACTTCCGCTTCTTCGGCCGGGGCCTTTTCCGGGGCGGGCTTGGCGGGGGCGCTGCTGTTGCCCGCGCTGTTGTTGTCGGGCAGCGCCACGGCGGTGCCTTCGCTCCGCACGCCGTCCAGATCGGTCATGGCGTCGGTGGCGGTGCCGTCCACGACTTCCATATCCTTCATCTGCACCTTGTTGCCGCCCTCTTCCTTGCCGCCACAGGCGGCCAGCGGCAGGGTTGCCGCGATCAGGGTCAGGGTAAAGACTGTCTTCGCGCCAAAACGCATCCGGATCTCCTTATATGATGGGTGCCCGGCAATTCCCCCGCCCGGCGAAAGCCACAAACCTAACGGCCTGTGTTACATTCCTCAACCCCCGCGCCGCAGCGTTTGAGGTTGCCCAGAAAGGCGGGAAAATGCGCCTTGAGCGCGACATCGAGGGCCGCCATCGACGCGTTGCCATTGAGCGCCGCGATGCTGGTCACCGGAAATTCGCTGATGCCGCACGGCACGATGCCCCCGAAATGGGACAGGTCGGGATCGACATTGATCGCAAAGCCGTGGAGCGTCACCCAGCGCCGCACGCGGATGCCCAATGCGCCGATCTTGGCCTCTCGCCCCTGCGGGTCGTCGGTCCAGATGCCGATCCGCCCCTCCGCGCGCCGGGCGGTGATGCCCAGGTCGCCCAGCGCCGCGATCATCCACCCTTCCAGATGGTGCACGAAATTGCGGACATCCTTGCCCCGTTCGCGCAGGTCGATGTTCAGATAGCCGATCCGCTGCCCCGG
This sequence comes from Sphingobium limneticum, assembly GCF_008710155.1. Classification (GTDB taxonomy): domain Bacteria; phylum Pseudomonadota; class Alphaproteobacteria; order Sphingomonadales; family Sphingomonadaceae; genus Sphingobium; species Sphingobium limneticum. The sequence continues at coordinate 225,953 of NZ_VYPZ01000002.1, read as the reverse complement.
CCCATGATAGGTATATCGCCCGCCACGCCCGGCATCATGCACCGGAAAGCGCGGGTCGAGCAGTTCGGCCGGATCGGCGCTGGTCCCGGCGGTATAGAGCGGCGGATGTTCCAGCAGCCACACCCGTTCCTGCGCCGCCCCTTCATATATGGCGGTGGTCCGCGCCTCCATCTCGGTCAGCGCGGTGGGATAATCGACCAGCCCCGGATCGGCCCGCCATTCGACGGATTCGGGAAACGGCAGGATAGGTGTATCGGAAGGAACATCGGACATGGGCACTTCCTTGACTTGGGCGGGCCGAGCGATCAAGTCTCGCGCCGCATTTCCAGCATGATAGGGCAGGCAGCATAGATATGGCGACAATGTCGATCGGCAAGGCGTGGGAGGAGGCCGTGGCCTTCGTCGCGCGCGAAGCGACCCTGCTTTTTCCGGTGGCGTTGCTGTTCGTCGCGCTGCCCGGCCTCATCCTGCAGGAAATGATGCCGCCCGAATTGCAGGCCTGGTTCGCGCAGCCCAAGGCGGATGCGATTCCGGCCATGCCGCCCGGCTTCGGGTTGGCGATGTTGCTGACGATCATCCTCATTTGGTTCGGCTCGCTCACCCTGTTCGCGCTGGCGTTGCGCCCCGGCATCAGCGTGGGGGAGGCGTTGCGCCTGAGCTTCGCGCGCCTGCCGGTGCTGATCGGCACGGCGCTGGTCGTGGTCGTTGCCGTGGCCGTCATCTTCATTGCCGCCGCGCTGGTGGGCGTGGTCGCTTCGCTGGCGTCGAAGCAACTGGCCGCTGCGGCCGGCCTGCTGCTTGGCTTCGGTTTGGCGGGCATCGTCTTCTTCGCCAGCATCCGGCTCGTGCTGCTCAATCCGGTGGTGATCGACACGCGACTGGGGGTGATGGATTCGCTGCGGCAGGCGTGGGCGCTGACGCGGGGCTATTTCTGGCGCCTGTTCGGCTTCCTGATCATCGTCATGCTGTTGTCCACCATCGCCGGATCCGCGGCGCAGGCGATTATCGGCTCGCTGGCGGGCCTCGCAGGTGGGGCAGATGCTGCGCGTCTGGCTGGTGGCCTGGCCGGCGCTGCGGTGTCCAGCATCGCCCAGGTCTATATGCTGGTGATGCTGGCGCGCCTTTATCGGCAGGCCCAGCCGCAGGATGTGACGGACATTTTCAGCTGAACGCCTATCGCACGTCCAGCAGCGGCACATGCGGCGCCGCCTCGCGCGGAAGTATGCCCGCCAGTCGTGGGTCGGCGAAGATTTCGATTTCGCGTCCATAGGGCGTGAAACCCGACCTCACGTAAAAAGCCAGCGCGGCCGGGCTGTCGAGCGTACAGGTATGGACCCAGAAACGCTCCACGCCTTTGCGCCAGGCAAGCGATTTGGCCTGTGCCATCAGCCAGCGGCCCAGCCCCTTGCCATTGAGTTCCGGCACCAGCCCGAAGAAACTCAGCTCGCAATTGGGCAGCGACCGGAAATCCAGTTCCAGCAGGCCGACCTCGGTGCCCCGCGGATCGGTGACGGCATAAATCTCCACCGACGGGTCATGCAGGATCGCCGCCAGATCCGAATCGGCCATCACCAGCCGCGAAAACCACAGCCATGGCGTGCCCACCCGGCGGAACAATGTGCGATAGGCGCCCAAGTCCGGCTGTTTCCACGGCACCAGCCGCAGCGGCGCGGGCGGGATGGGGGCGGGGCGGGGGCGTTCCAGCATCTCCAGATGCGTGACGACCGTCGCCACCATGCCCGGCTCGACTGGAATAAAGGGCATCAGCTCCAACTCGCCATCGGCGGCAGGCTCATCAGGATCGCGTCGATATTGCCGCCGGTCTTGAGGCCGAACAGCGTGCCGCGATCATGCACCAGGTTGAATTCTGCATAGCGCCCGCGCCATTCCAGCATGGTGCGATAATCCGCCTCGTTCCACGCCTCATCCATGCGTCGCCGCACGATCGGCGGGAAGGCGTTCAGGAAAGCGTCGCCGACCGCGCGGGTGAAGGCGAAATTCGCGTCGAACGCGGCATCGTCGGCACATTCCAGATGATCGTAGAAGATGCCGCCGACACCGCGATGCACATTGCGGTGGGGGATGAAGAAATAGTCGTCCGCCCATGCCTTGAAACGCGGATAATGGTCCGGATCATGGGCGTCGCAGGCGGCTTTGAGCACATCATGGAAATGCGCCGTATCGTCCTCGCGCGGCAAAGGCGGGTTGAGATCCGCGCCGCCGCCGAACCAGCTCTTGGTCGTCACCAGATAGCGGGTGTTCATATGGACGGCCGGCACATGCGGATTGGCCATATGCGCGACCAGGCTGATGCCGGTGGCGAAGAAGGCGGGATTGTCGCCCGCGCCATGGATGGTCTGGGCAAAGCCGGGAGCAAATTCGCCGCCCACGGTCGAGACGTTGACGCCGACCTTTTCGAACACCTTGCCCTTCATGACGCCGCGCACGCCGCCGCCACCCTCGCCGGGGGCCTGTCCTTCGGCTTCACGGTCCCAGGCCGTAAAGTCGAAACACGCATCGCTGCCCGCTTCCCGCTCGATCGCCTCAAACTCGGCGCAGATCCGGTCCCGCAGCGATTCGAACCAGTTGCGCGCCGCCTGCTGCCGCGCATCGAGCGGGAAAGACACGGCGGGCACGGGATTGCTGGCGGTCATTCGGGAAACTTTCCGGTCTGGCGAAGGGCTTCGGCGACGGCGATGCCCGTGGAAACGGCGATGTTCAAGGATCGAAAGCCGGGCGCCATCGGGATGCGGATGCGGATATCGGCCAGATCGCGCACGTCGGTCGGCACGCCGGCGCTTTCCGATCCCATCAGCAGCACGTCGTCGGGCTGGAACTGCACCTCCGGCAATTTCTGCGACGCATGGGCGCTCATCAGCAACAGGCGGCGGCCCTGCGCGCGCCGATCCGCATCGAAGGCGGCGAAATTGGCATGGCGGGTGACGTCGGCCGATTCCCCATAATCCATCGCCGCACGTTTCAGGCGGGCGTCGGAAAAGGCGAATCCGGTGGGCATGATGATGTCGACCGGCACCTGAAAACAGGCCGCCAGGCGCAATATGGCGCCGACATTGCCGGCGATCTCCGGTTGGTAAAGGGCGATACGCATGGGTTGCGCCATAGTCGATCAAGAGCATTTGCAATAGACTAGGTGATATTGCGACTGGCAAAGCGGGCGCAGTGCGGTTATCACGCCCATCGAACCACGCCGGGGGGAGGCGGGTCGACCCTTGGTCGAGTGCCCAACGCCCTTGATAATCAGCGCCGGTAACGGCATTCCGGTGTGACAGGGAAGTCTTGCAAGGGTAGAGGTGCATGGCGAGCGTTGAACAAACAGACGGTACGGGTCCATCCGGCGAAGATGGCGTACGCCGCCGGGATTTCATCAACATCGCTGCGGTCAGCTTCGCCGGGGTCGGCGGTGTCGCCGTCGTCCTGCCGCTGATCGACCAGATGAACCCCAGCGCCGATGTGCTGGCGCTCGCGTCGACCGAAGTCGATCTCTCGGCGATCCAGCCGGGCCAGGCCATCAAGACCACGTTCCGCAGCCAGCCGCTCTTCGTGCGCCAGCTGACAGCCAAGGAAATCGCCGAAGCCGACAAGGTGGACCCTGCCACGCTGCGCGACCCGCAGACGCTGGAGGAGCGGACCGTCGACGGCAAGAAGCAGTGGCTGGTGACGATGGGCGTGTGCACCCATCTGGGCTGCGTGCCGCTGGGCGCGGGCGAAGGTGAGAATCGCGGCGAATTTGGCGGCTATTTCTGCCCCTGCCACGGCTCGTCCTACGACACGGCCGCCCGCATCCGTAAGGGGCCTGCCCCCAAGAACCTGGAAGTGCCGAAGTATAGCTTCACTTCCGACACCGCCATTCTTGTGGGTTGAGGGGGACCATCATGAGCTTTCCATGGGCTGAACAATATACCCCCAAGCATCCCGTGATGCAGTGGGTCGACGAGAAGCTGCCTTTGCCGCGCCTCGTCTATAATGCGGTCGGCGCCGGCTATCCGGTCCCGCGCAACCTCAATTATTTCTGGAACTTCGGCGTGCTCGCCGGCCTCGCGCTGGTGATCCAGATCGTCACCGGCGTCATCATGGCGATGCATTATGGCGCCAATGACCTGGTCGCCTTCGGCACCGTCGAACAGACGATGCGCGACGTGAACGCGGGCTGGCTGATGCGCTACGCCCACGCCAACGGCGCCAGCTTCTTCTTCATCGTGGTCTATCTCCACATCTTCCGCGGCTTGTACTTCGGTAGCTACAAGGCGCCGCGTGAAATGGTGTGGCTGCTCGGCCTCGTCATCTTCCTGTTGATGATGGCGACCGCCTTCATGGGCTATGTGCTGCCCTGGGGCCAGATGAGCTATTGGGGCGCGAAGGTCATCACCGGCCTGTTCGGCGCGATCCCGGTCGTTGGCGAGCCGATCCAGACGTGGCTGCTGGGCGGCTTTGCCCCCGGCAATGCTTCGCTGAACCGCTTCTTCTCGCTCCACTTCCTGCTGCCCTTCGTGATTGCGGGTGTCATCATCCTGCACATCTGGGCGCTGCATATTCCGGGGTCCTCGAACCCGACCGGCGTGGAAGTGAAGGGGCCGCAGGATACCGTGCCCTTCCATCCCTATTACACGGCCAAGGACGGCTTCGGGGCGGGCGTCTTCCTGATCGCCTTCTCGATCCTGCTGTTCTTCGCACCCAACTTCCTGGGTCACCCGGACAATTATATAGAGGCGAACCCGCTTTCGACGCCCGCGCATATCGTGCCGGAATGGTATTTCTGGCCCTTCTACGCGATCCTGCGCGCCTTCACCGTGGACTTCTTCTTCATCCCCGCAAAGCTGCTGGGCGTGCTGGCGATGTTCGCGTCGATCCTGCTACTCTTCTTCCTGCCCTGGCTGGATACGTCGCCGGTGCGCTCGGGTCGTTATCGCCCGACCTTCCGGAAATTCTGGTGGATCCTGCTCGGCGATGTGGCGGTGCTGGGCTATTGCGGCGGCGCACCTGCGGCAGAACCCTTCGTGATGATCTCGCAGATCGCGGCGGCTTATTATTTCGCCCATTTCCTGATCATCCTTCCGCTGATCGCGCGCTTTGAAATGCCGCTGCCGCTGCCCGGTTCGATCACCGAGGCCGTGCTGGCGACATATGGCAAGACCGACGGTGAAACCGCCGCGGTCCCGGCCGAATAAAGGGGTAGACAGATATGGTTCGCATCGGCGCATTTCTCGTCGGCCTCTTCTTCGCCGGCTGGCTGTTCATTTCCTTCCTCGTGGGTGCCTATTCCTATGTGACGGAGCCACCGGCAGCCACGGTGGAGCATGAGTTCCACCTGGCCCCCAAGCATGTCGCCTTCTCGTTCGACGGCCCCTTCGGCAAATATGACAAGGCACAGCTGCAGCGCGGCTTCCAGGTGTTCAAGGAAGTCTGCTCGGCCTGCCACAGCCTGAAGTTCGTGGCTTTCCGCGATCTGGAAGCGTTGGGCTATAACGAGGCCGAAGTGAAGGCGATCGCCAAGCAGTGGGCGATCAAGACCCCGTCGGTCGATCCCGCCACCGGCGAAGCATCGACCCGCGATCCGGTCCCGGCCGATCACTTCCCCAAGCCCTTCGCGAACAATGTCGCGGCGGCGGCGGCGAACAACAATGCGATCCCGCCAGACCTGTCGCTGATGACCAAGGCCCGCCATCATGGCAGCGCCTATGTCTATTCGCTGCTGACGGGCTTCCAGGACCAGCCGGCCGAACTGCTCAAGCATTTCCCGGACGCCAAAACGCCGGAGGGGCTGCATTACAACCCCTATTTCGCCAACCTGAACCTTGCCATGGCGCCCCCGCTGTCGGCCGAAGGTCAGGTGACCTATGGCGACGGTACCAAGGCGAGCGTGGACCAGATGGCGCAGGACGTTTCGGCTTTCCTGACCTGGACCGCTGAACCCAAGCTGGAAAACCGCCATCGCGCGGGTCTGGCGACGATCATCTTCCTGCTGATCGCCACGGGCCTGGCCTATATGTCCTACCAGAATATCTGGGCGGACAAGAAAAAGGCCGCCGTCTGAAATCTGGCGGTCTGAGACAAAATGACAGGGCGCGGTTCCTTGAGGGGGCCGCGCCCTTTCTCTATTTGTATGGATGCGTTTTCTTAACCGGCGGATGATTCCATCCGCCTCGAAAACGCTCTATGGAGGCGTCATGAGCATCGACAGCCTGACGGCCCTGATCCGCACCATCCCCGATTTCCCCAAGCCGGGCATCATGTTTCGCGACGTGACCACGTTGCTGGCTGACGGTCCCGGCTTTGCCGAACTGGTCGATCGGCTGGTGAATGTCGCCCGCCCTCTGGACGTCGATCTGATCGTCGGGATCGAGGCGCGAGGCTTCATCCTGGGCGCCGCATTGGCCCATGCGCTGGGTAAGGGCTTCGTGCCGGTGCGCAAGAAGGGCAAGCTGCCGGGCAAGGTCGTGGGCATCGATTATGTGCTGGAATATGGAACCGACCGGCTGGAACTGCATGAAGGGCAGGTGCCCCAGGGCGCCCGCGTCATCCTGGTCGACGATCTGATCGCCACCGGCGGCACGGCGCTCGCCGCCGCGCAGCTGTTGCGCGAGCAGGGAGCGAGTGTCCTCATGGCGCTGTTCGCGGTCGACTTGCCCGATCTGGGTGGCAAGGCAGCACTGGAGGCCGACGGCGTCGCATCGCAGGCGCTGATCGTCTTCGAGGGCGAATAGGCCAGATAGGGGCCATGTCGGCGCGACAGCGATGGATATGGAGCCTGCGGACCGCAGCGCTTGGCCTCGCCATGCTGGCGACCGGTTGTGCCACGCCGCTGCCGCGCAGCGCCATCAACTGCGCGGAGGCGACCCCGCCCATCCTCGCCGCGCCGGACCGGGAGCGGGTGACCACTACCCTGACGGTCCTCACCTATAATATCGAGGGGCTGGGCTGGCCCGCCCGCTCCGGCCGCGCGCCGTCCTTGCGCGCCATCGGCGAACGGCTGGCTGCCTTGCGTGCGGATGGGCGGGCGCCCGATATCGTCCTGTTCCAGGAAATGTTCAGCGGCGCGGCCAAGCGGGCGATCGCTGCCACCAGCTATCCCGCCATCGTCACCGGCCCGCGCCGTACCACCCGTGCGGAAGGCGTGACGAAGGAATCGCTCCCCGGCCGATCGCACATCAAGCGCGGCGAGCTGGGCTTGCATTTCACCGGCAGCGGCCTTGCCATCGCCTCACGCTACCCGATCGTCCATGTCGATATGCATGCTTATGGTCGTCGCTCCTGCGCCGGGATCGACTGCCTTGCGAACAAGGGGATCATGCTGGCACGCATCGCCATTCCCGGCGTGCCGACGCCGATCGACATATATGACACGCATATGAACAGCCGTGGCGCATCCCGCGCGCCGGCGCACCGCAATCTTGCCGCCCATGATCGCCAGTCGCTCGAAGCCTCCGCCTTCATCGACCGCAGCCATGAGGACGCCTATCCGCTGATCTTCGGCGGCGATTTCAACATGCGCCATTCCGAAGATCGGTGGGAGAATTTCTCCCGCTACCAGTCGCTCAATCTGGTCCATCGCGTCTGCGCCGATCCCGCATCGGGCTGCGACGTGCGCATGTCATGGGACGGCGACGAACCGTGGATGGATACGCAGGATCTGCAATTTTTCTGGCCGGGTGATACGGTGTCGGTCCACCCGATCCGTGTCGAGGCCATGTTCGACGGCGGTCCCAGCGGTCCCGAACTGTCCGACCATGACGGCTTTCTCGTGACCTATATGCTGTCCTGGCCGCGCAGCGCCGCCATGACGGGCGGCTGTTGACGGCTTAGCGTATCCGGCAGCAGATCCACGACCTGTGCCAGCCGCTCGTCGATCAGGCCCAGCAATTCCATCCATCCATGGATATGCTCCAGTTCGCCTGGCCCATCCGACACGCCACGCAGACCCATGAGCGGCACATGGAAGCGCTCGCAGGCCCGCGCCACCGCAAATGTCTCCATGTCGACCATGTCCGCATCGATCGCGGCATATTCCTCGCCACCAACCACATTGGCGCCGGTCGATAGCCGAACGGATAGCAGGGCAAGCGGCGTCACCAGCGGCACATCGACCGGATGGTCGCTCAATGGCGTCACGCCCTTGGTAAAGCCCAGGCGCGACGCATCCATGTCGCGCCACGACACGCTGGCGATCTGGAAAATCTCGCCCAGCGGGCAAATGCGCGATCCGGCCGACCCCAGACTGACGACCAGATCGGGCCGCGCCTGTTGCCGCTCCAGTTCATGCAACGCCATGCCGGTGGCGAGCGCCGCCTCGATCGGCCCCACGCCTGTCAGCAATGGCGTGAAGCGTGCGCGCAGATGCGGGCCATATTCGGCGTCCACTGCCATGACGAACAGCACACGCTGCCCACCGATCATCTCGCACGCTATCGTCATTCCCGCTCCGATCCGGCGCATTGCCGGTCTGTAATGTTCAGGACACTCCCGTGACATCCGCGCAACCTATAGTCGAGCCTGTGTCTGTCTGCTGAGTTGGCCCGCTTCATGTCCGTTCTGATGTCCCTCCCCATCCGTTCTTTTGATGACGAGACGATTACCCCGGCCGATATCGTCGCCTGGGCGAAGGTCGAACGCGCCCTGTCGGCGAAGCGCGAAGCCACCCGCAAGCGGCGCAAGGGCTAAGGTAGCCACCTGTCGACCCGGTTCTGACAAGTCTGGAAAAAGAGAAAGCCCGCCGCTTCGGATGAAGCGACGGGCTTTATCATGGTGGGCGTGGCAAGGATTGAACTTGCGACCCCTGCGATGTCAACACAGTGCTCTACCACTGAGCTACACGCCCGCCGTGGAGCGGGCCAATAACGGGGGGCGGTGAATCGCGCAAGCAGGAAATTGCATAATCTCAACATTCTTCTGGACAGGGGTGGGGTCGCCCATATGCTGCCATGCAAACAGGGGGACGCCGACCATCATGCTGCCATCGCCAAATTCGCCGGTTCAGGCGGCGCCACGGCTGCCTTTCTACCGTCAGCTTTATGTTCAGGTGCTGGCCGCGATCGCTCTGGGTGTGTTGATCGGCCATGTCTGGCCGGACGCCGGCAAGCAGCTGAAACCGCTGGGCGAAGCCTTCATCAAGCTGGTGAAGATGGTCATCGCCCCGGTCATCTTCCTGACCATCGTCACCGGCATTGCCGGCATGAAGGAATTGGGCGCGATCGGGCGCGTCGCGGCCAAGGCGTTTGCCTATTTCCTGACCTTCTCCACGCTGGCGCTGATCGTTGGTCTGATCGTCGCCAATCTCATCCAGCCGGGCGCCGGCCTCAACATCGATCCCGCCACGCTCGATGCCGGCAAGGTCGCCGACTATGCGCATCAGGCGCATGAGCGCACGCTGACCGGCTTCCTGATGAGCATCATCCCATCGACCATGGTGTCGGCGGTGGCGGACGGCAACATCCTTCAGGTGCTGTTCGTCGCCATTTTGTTCGGCATCGCGCTGACCCTGATCGGCGACAAGGCGCAGCCGCTGATGACCGTGCTGGAAGCAGCCAGCCATGCGGTGTTCAAGCTGGTATCGATCCTGATGAAGGCGGCGCCGATCGGAGCCTTTGGCGCAATGGCCTTCACCATCGCCGAATATGGCGTCGGCACGCTGGCCAATCTCGCCGGGCTGGTCGCGACCTTCTATCTGACGTCGCTCTTGTTCGTGCTGGTCGTGCTGGGCACTGTCGCCTGGGCCGTGGGCTTCAACATCCTGCATCTGATCCGCTATCTGAAGGCGGAATTGCTGCTGGTGCTTGGCACATCGTCCTCGGAAGCGGCGCTGCCCAGCCTGATCGAGAAGATGGAGCGCGCCGGTTGCCGCAAGTCCGTGGTCGGGCTGGTCGTGCCGACAGGCTATAGCTTCAATCTGGACGGCACCAATATCTACATGACGCTGGCGGCGCTGTTCATCGCGCAGGCGTGCAATGTCCATCTCAGCCTGGAGCAGCAAATCTTGCTGCTGCTGGTGGCGATGATTTCGTCAAAGGGCGCGGCGGGCGTCACCGGCGCGGGCTTCATCACCCTGGCGGCGACGCTGTCCATCGTGCCGTCGGTGCCGGTCGCGGGGATGACGCTGATCCTGGGCGTCGATCGCTTCATGAGTGAAGTGCGTGCGCTCACCAACTTCGTCGGCAATGCCGTGGCGACGGTGGTGGTGTCGGTGTGGGAAAAGGGGCTGGACCGCGAACGGTTCAACGCCGCGATGGCGGGCCGTCCGCTCGATCCCACGCCCGATATGCAGGAAGTGGTGCGCGATTAAGGTCGGGCACCGTTCATATGGCGATCAGGGATTGTCGGTAGACGCCGGCACGCTTTCGCTGCCGAACATCCGTTCGACCTCCAGCACCAGATCGCGCAGGTGGAAGGGCTTGGACAGCACCTTCGCCTGCGGCACGGCCTTCCCGGCCTTCAGCGTCACGGCGGCAAAACCGGTGATGAACATGATGCGCATGTCCGGCGCGACCGACGCGGCATGCTGCGCCAGTTCGATGCCGTCCATTTCGGGCATCACGATGTCGGTCAGCAACAAATCGAACCGATCCGATTCGATATGCGGCACGGCTTCTCGTCCAGTCCCGACCGACACGACCTCATAACCCGACCGTTCCAGCGCGCGGGCCAGATAGACCCGCATGCTCTCGTCATCTTCCGCCAATAAAATGCGAACCATTGCCCCCAACATTCCCACTCGGCCGCCCCTCGGCCCTTGGCGCCGATCCGACAGGGTGGCGCGAAGTCCGCATATATGCGACAAGGTTTAAATATTTGCCAGCCGGGTAACCTTTTTTGGCGCGCCGGTGAAAGGAGCCGCATTGGATCAGCCTGCGCCGTGTTTCCCGACGTTTAGCGAGACAGCGTTCGACCTTTATGGCCCGGCCCTTCCCGACCGGCCGATCATCCTGTCCGTGCCCCATGCCGGACGCGCCTATGATGCGGATCTGCTCTCCGCCGCTCGTGTTCAGCCGGAAATCCTGCGCCGGCTGGAGGATCGCTGGGTCGACCTGCTTGCCCACCCGCTGATCGCGCGCGGCTTTTCCGTCGTCATCGCCCGCGCGCCACGCGCCCTGGTCGACCTCAACCGGCATGAACGGGAAATCGACCCCGGCATGATCGCCGATCTGCCGCGCGATGCGACGTTGCAGAGCAGTGCCAAACTGCGCGGTGGCCTTGGCCTCTTTCCACGCCGATTGCCGGGCGCGCATGAATTATGGCGCGGCCCGATGCGCTGGGCGGAGGCGCGCCGGCGGATCGAGACGCTGCACCGGCCCTATCATGCGATGCTGGCCGACATGCTGGCCGCCGCGCGGCAGGCGCATGGCCATGCCATCCTGATCGACCTCCATTCCATGCCGCCTCTGGCGCCGCCGGCCGCCGGTCAGCCGGCCCCGAACATGGTGCTGGGCGACCGGTTCGGGCGCAGCGCATCGACCCGGCTGATGACGCTGGCGGCCGATGTGGCGACCGGCCATGGTTTGATCGTCGCGCAAAATCATCCCTATGCCGGCGACCATATGGTCGATCGCCATGGGCGGCCGGAACAGGGGATCCACGCGTTGCAGGTGGAGATCGACCGGGCGCTCTATCTGGACGTGACGCTGGACCGGCCGGGGCCGGGTGTGGCGCGGATGCAGGCGGTGGTCACGCGCATGGTCGAGGCGCTGGCGGCTGAGCTACCGCGCTCCGACTATGCGCTCGCCGCCGAATAGATTTATCGCGCGTCCGTGACCAGCCGCGCGCCCGCGACGCTCAAATGGTGCGAATCGAAATAGAGCGGCTGGCCGCCTTGTTCGATGGCGCAGCGTCCGCTGGCGCATAGCGCGGCGATCGGGTCGATCAGCCGCACGCCCTTCGCCTGCCATCGCGTGAACAGCGCGCGCAGATGCACGGTCCGCGCCTCTACCCAGGTTCGATCGACGCCATGCGCCTCCGCCAGATGCCCGGCCCGCGCCAGATGGGCGAGGTGGCGCGGTACGTCGAAGGGCTGGGGCGGCACCGGGCCGATCAGCACGACCTCTCGGCCTTCGGCGCGTAGCGCGGCGATGGTGCGGTCCAGCTTGGCGACGAAGCCGGGATCGTCGAAATCGCCATTGGCCCAGAAGGCGGCGAGGTAGATGCGCTTGAGCGCGGGATCGGCACGGATCGCGTCGAAGGCGACGCGGTTGGCGGCGGCGCAGCGCGGATCCTTCGCATCATAGCCCAGCACGGGTGGGCAACTCGACGTCGTGCGCTCGATCAACGACCGCCCTTGTGCGCGCGCTGCCAGCGAGAGGGCATAGGCCAGTTCGACGCCATGGCTGTCCCCCCACAGCATCGCATCGGGCGGCACGTTCGCACCCAAGGTGCAGGGCTGGGCGCCGCGCATATAGCTGTCGTGACACTGCTTGCGCGTGGGGGCGAAATCCGTCTGCCCCGCCATCTGCGCCAACACCTGCGGCGCGAAGCGGGAGGGCCAGCCGCCCATCGCCATCAGGCCGAGCGACAACAGACAGAGCAGCGCGATGGCGCCGCCAGTGAAGCGGAAGATGGTGCGGGCCGGCATCCGCTGCGCGTCGCGGAAGGGGCGCTCGACAAAGCGCCAGGAGGCTGTCCCCGTCAGCAGCGCCGCGCCGATCACGATGATCCGCGTGCTGCCTGACAGCGGCAGGTCGGTCGCATATTCGGTGAAGACGATCAGCGGCCAGTGCCACAGATAGAGCGAATAGGAGATAAGGCCCACGCCCACCATCGGGCCCCAGCCAAGCAGCCGCCCGATGGCGGTACCTGGCGCTGCATGGATCAGGGCCGCCGCGCCCAGCACTGGCGCTAGGGCGGTAACGCCGGGAAAGACCGTGCTGCGATCGTAGAATGCGACAGCGAGTGCGATAGCCGCGAGGCCGCTCCACGCCACCAGTTCGCGCAACCAGCGCGATCGCAGGGGCGGCACGGCGCCCAGCGCCAGCAGCGCGCCGGCGAACAATTCCCACGCGCGCGTCGGCAGCAGATAGAAAGTGAAGCCGCTGGTGTCGCGCTGCATCGCGATGGCGATCGCCAGTGACAGCGCCGCGATCCCCGCCACCACCATCGTGCGCCAGCGCGGCGCGAAGCGGGCGAGCAGCATCAGCAGGATCGGGAAGCCGATATAATATTGCTCCTCCACCGCCAGCGACCAGGTGTGGAGCAGGGGCTTCATATCCGCGCCGCCGGAAAAATAGCCGGTGTCGGTGAAGAACCAGAGGTTGGATGCGAACAGGGTCGCGGCCAGCGCCGATTTCGGCACGCCCTCCAGATCGCCGGGCAGATAGAGAAAAGCCGCCGCCGCCAGCACCGTCAGGATCATCAGCGACAGGGCCGGCATGATCCGGCGGAACCGGCGTTCGTAGAAACGGACGAGCGAGAAGCGCCCTTCATCCACTTCGCGGGCGAGGATGCCGGTGATCAGATAGCCCGAAATGACGAAGAAGATATCGACCCCGACATAGCCGCCCGAAAATCCCGGCACATGGGCGTGGAACAGCAGCACCGGCAGGATGGCGAGCGCGCGCAGGCCGTCAATGTCGCGGCGATAGCGAATCGCGCTGGTCATATGGGGGGCGGAGCCGTGCATCGGTGCGGCTTAGCGGCCAAGCCCTGATATTTGCTTAGCGTCGCGACTCGGGAATGAATGCAGGCTGACACCCCGGACGGCAATGGATTGCGTTTCGTGCAACCATGGTTCCGCCCTTCGCATTTGCGCGGAATCGGTCGCCGAGGCAATAAGACTGTGCCTTTCAGGCATCCTCTCCTAAAAACTTTCGGGCCGGTCTTGCGATCGGCCTTTTTTTTGTCATCGCGCTGGGCTAGAGCGGCATCGCTGTTTGGCGCGCCATATAACAAGTTTCTGGAGAGGAGCCGCCGGTTAAGACCGGCACGGCGAGCCGAAGCAGGGGGGATCGAGCGATATGCTCTCCCCCCTTTTTTCTTTTCCGACGCTATGCCTGCATTCCTCGGCCAGCATGTGTCGCCTTTGCTTGAAACGAACGGAGGGGACGATGCCTCTCGCCACCTCCGTTTCAGATCAGGCGCTCCAGATCAGGCCGTGGCCATTTCCGCGCCATAGGCTACGACCGCCGCCACTTCCGCGCTGTCGCCCAGCACCACGCCGACCCGCTGGTGCAGGCCCTTGGCAGGCACGTCCATGATCGGGATGAAGCCGTCGGTCGCCGCGCCGCCGGCCTGTTCGATCAGGTAGCTCATCGGATTGGCTTCATACATCAGGCGCAGCTTGGCCTTGCCCGGCGTGCGGTGGTCGTAGGGATACATGAAGATGCCGCCGCGCTTCAGGATGCGATGCACGTCCGCCACCATGGAGGCGGTCCAGCGCATGTTGTAATCCTTGCCGCATGGGCCGGCGGTGCCGGATACGCGTTCCTCGACATAGCGGGCGATGGCCGGCGACCATTGGCGACGGTTCGACATGTTGATCGCAAATTCGCATTTGCCCTGCGGCATCTTCATGTCCGGATCGGTCAGCACCCAGCTGCCGACTTCGCGGTCCAGCGTGAATTCGAACACGCCCGTGCCGACGCTCAGCACCAGGATCGTCTGCGGGCCGTAGATGGCGTAGCCGGCGGCGACCTGCTGGCGGCCATCCTGCAGGAAATCCTCTTCGGTCACATCGCGGCCGGCGCAGCCGTCGGGCGCCTTCAACACCGAGAAGATGGTGCCCACGGACAGGTCGACATCGATATTGCTGGACCCGTCGATCGGATCGAACAGCATCAGATATTCGCCCTTGGGATAGCGGTTGGGGATGGGATAGATCGTCTCCATCTCTTCCGACGCCATCGCCGCCAGATGGCCGCCCCATTCATTGGCGTCGAGCAGCAGTTCGTTGGCGATCACGTCCAGCTTCTTCTGCACTTCGCCCTGCACATTTTCGCTGTCCAGGCTGCCCAGCACTTCGCCCAGTGCGCCCTTGCCCACCGAATGGCTGATCGTCTTGCACGCGCGGGCAACGGTTTCGATCAGCAGGCGCAACTCGCCGGGCAGGGCATTGGCCGTGCGTTGCTGCTCGATCAGGAAACGGGTCAGGGTGGTACGAGCCATGAAACGCCTTTCGTCAGATGGACGGAATGTCGCGGCCGTGAAGCCGGACGGAAAAGAATAATGCCAGTCTCGCTAGGGCAGCGGCGCGGCCTAGTCCAGCGGCAGGCAATGTCATCCGTGGCTTGTTAGCGCTGTCATGTGACAAACAATGTCTGTTGGAACAGGCGGGCCGCCCCATCGTTGCGATGCCGTGCCAAAAGGCCCAATATGGGCGTTGGCCAAGAGGAGCGTCATGGACAGTCTGATCACCGCCTTTACCGACCCCACAGCCCTGGCCGCGCTGATCGCGCTGGTGGTGATGGAGGTCGTGCTGGGCATCGACAATCTGGTGTTCATTTCCATCCTGACGAACAAATTGCCCGAGGCGCAGCGGCCCAGGGCGCGCAAGATCGGCATCGGCCTGGCGCTGATCATGCGGCTGATCCTGCTGTCGATGATCGCATGGATCGTCGGCCTGACGCAGCCGGTCTTCAACCTGGGTTTTTCCGGCCCGCTGGACCAGCATGGCGCGCCGACGTTCGAAACCGATTTTTCCTGGCGCGACCTGATCCTGATCGCGGGCGGCCTGTTCCTGATCTGGAAGGCGACCAAGGAAATCCATCATAGCGTCGACCCGGCGCCGGCGGACGGCGTGCTGGACAAGAAGGGCGTGGCGACCATGACCTTCGGCGCGGCGATCGCGCAGATCATCGTGCTGGACATGATCTTCTCGCTCGATTCCATCCTGACGGCGGTGGGCATGACGGACAATCTGGCGGTCATGTATATCGCCGTGATCGTGGCGGTGACGGTGATGCTGATCGCGGCCGATCCGCTGGCCAATTTCATCGCCCGCAACCCGACCGTGGTGATGCTGGCGCTGGGCTTCCTGCTGATGATCGGCGCGGTACTGATCGCCGACGGTTTCGGCGTGCATGTGCCCAAGGGCTATATCTACGCGGCCATGGCTTTCTCCACATTGGTCGAGGTGCTGAACATCTTCGCGCGCAAGGCCAAGCAGCGGGCCGGCGGGGCGTAGGTCGCGACGCGCCTGCGACGCGACAGGAGCGAAGTTCACACCGTTGTCGGCTTTTTTCGGTTCGAAGCGCTCGAGAGGCGATCGCGAAGCGTCCCTTGCGCGACAGCGGCGCGACAGGTGGATCACGGGTGGGCGCCATATGTGCCGCTGTGACGCGACGGTTGCGCGTCCCCTGCGCGACAGTCGGGGGACAGCCACGCGCCACGCACGCGGCGCTGATGCGACAGAGGCGCGCCGTGCGCGCGACGGCGATGGTGGGGGCGGACGCTGATAGGGGCGGTGATCCATTTATCAGGGTGGATCAGATAAAATCCTACATTGGAAGGGTGTTGGATTTGTGGGCGCTCCTGTTACCCTCTCCCGCCTTTGCGGGAGAGGCAACGGAGACTTGGCAGCTTGCTGCCTAGTCGATGTCGGTGAGGGTCTTTCTTCTTTCTGGACAAGCATTTTCTGCCAGCAAGAAGAAAGACCCTCACCCAACCCTCTCCCGTGAAAACGGGAGAGGGCTAAGATAAGCTGCCAGTCCCCTAATCACCCATCCCAGCCTCCGCCCAAGGGCAGCCGATTGCAGCGCGCGCCATAAGATGCGAGAGGCGCCGCGACCTATCAATGCGGGAACATGACATATGCTGGCAACCATCGAACCGGGCGCAATTTTCAAGGATAATCTGGCGCAATTGCCGTCGATCGACGGGCTGGCGCGGGTCGACCTGACCGACGCGGACGGCGTGGTCATCGCGAGCATCGAGAACCAGCCGGGCAAGCAGGGTTCGCTGGCGCTCTATCATTATCTGGGGCAGGCGTTCGGGACGCTGGACGCGGCGGCGGCAGATCATGGGCTGGCGCTGTTCGCCGAGCATGTGGCCGATGCCCGCAATCGTCCGGGCGCGCACCCCAATGTCGATCGGCTGATTGCGATCGCGCAGGGCGGCGCTGCGCTGAACATCGTGGTGGTGGCAGCGGAAGGCTGACGGAGCGTAGCAACCCTAAGCGTTCCCCGGCCTGCGCCGGGGAACGGTTCTTGTCGGCGGCTTCATAGCGTCAAAACTCATGAAGAACGCGGGATAAAAAAGGGGCGGGATCATGCGATCCCGCCCCTTTTTTGCGTCACGCCGCGGCGCGGCGTTCCTTCAGTTCTTCGTTGAGCATTTCGGCCAGCAGGAAAGCCAGCTCCAGGCTCTGCGCCGCGTTGAGGCGCGGGTCGCAATGGGTGTGGTAGCGATCGGCCAGACCTTCGTCGGTGATGGCGATGGCGCCACCGGTGCATTCGGTCACATTCTGCCCGGTCATTTCGGCATGGATGCCGCCGGCGATGCTGCCCTCGGCCCGATGCACGGCGAAGAAGCCGCGCACTTCGGTCAGGATGCGCTCGAACGGACGCGTCTTGTAGCCATTGGCCGCCTTGATGACGTTGCCGTGCATCGGGTCGCACGACCAGATGACCGGATGCCCTTCGCGCAACACCGCGCGCACCAGCTTGGGCAGGCCCGCCTCAATCTTGTCATGCCCATAGCGGGTGATGAGCGTGATGCGCCCGGCTTCTCGTTTCGCGTTCAAAACATCGAGCAGGCGCAGCAGCGCGTCCGGCTCCAGGCTGGGACCGCATTTCAGGCCGATCGGGTTGCCGATGCCGCGCAGATATTCGACATGGGCCGACCCTTCGAACCGGGTGCGGTCGCCGATCCACAGCATGTGCGCCGACGTGTCGTACCAGTCGCCGGTCAGCGAATCCTGACGGGTCAGCGCCTGTTCGAACGGCAGCAGCAACGCTTCATGGCTGGTGTAGAAGCTGGTGCCGCCAAGCTGGGGCACCGTGTCCGCCGACAGGCCGCAGGCGCGCATGAAGTCGAGCGCCTGGCCGATCTGGTCGGCCATCGCCTCGAACTTCGTGGCCCAGGGCGAGCGGCCCATGAAATCGAGCATCCAGCCATGGACGCGATCCAGCGACGCATAGCCGCCGGTCGAGAAAGCGCGCACCAGGTTCAGCGTCGCCGCCGACTGGTTGTACGCCTGCACCATGCGCTGCGGGTTCGGCTCGCGGGCTTCGGGCGTGAAGGCGATGTCGTTGACATTGTCGCCGCGATAGCTGGGCAGTTCCACGCCACCGATCGTCTCGGTATCGGCCGAGCGGGGCTTGGCGAACTGGCCCGCCATGCGGCCGACCTTCACCACCGGCAGCTTCGACGCGAAGGTCAGGACCACCGCCATCTGCAGCAGCACGCGGAACGTGTCGCGGATATTGTTCGGATGGAATTCGGCAAAGCTTTCCGCGCAATCGCCGCCCTGCAACAGGAAGGCGTCACCGGTCACGACCTTTGCCAGGTCCGTCTTCAGATTCCGTGCCTCGCCCGCAAAGACGAGGGGCGGAAACTGGCCAAGCTGGGCCTCTACCGAGGCAAGCGCCTCTGCGTCCCTGTAAAAGGGCATCTGGATGCCCTTATGCTCCCGCCAGCTTTCCGGCGTCCACTTCGCCGCCACGTCGAGTCTCCTTCGCACAAGATAAAATAGGCGCCGCCCCTACGCTTTAGCGGGAGGCAAGGCAAGAATGTACCAGTTAGGCCATGGATGCGCGCAATGAATTGTCGCGATCAGGCTAATCGGCTCACTCTATTTCGTGCAGGGCCAGCGCTCGTTCAAGGCCACGCTGACGAGGACAGAGGCCGGCGCCTTGCGCTGGTCGGGCCAGCGTTCGAGATAGGCGATGACGGTCTTGCGGGCGTCGTCCGCGCTCATCCGGTCGGGCCAGCAGACCGGGCGCGCGCGGCCGATGAACATGTCCTTGCGGATGCCATCCACCACACCGACGATATAGGCGGTGCAGGCCAGCGCATATTCGGGCGCCTTGTTGCGGCATTTGCCGAGCAGGGTGGTGCCGGTTTCGAACATGAACGCCTGTGCCGCGATCGGAGCGGGGGATGCGGCCGCGAGGACGACGGGGAGGAGCAAGAGGCGCATGCGCCAAGACTATATCACACCCCACTCGGCGCGAACGATGTTTTAGTCCTTCCGCTTCGCCGTGAAGGCGAATGTCACCGCCACCTGTGGGGCGAGGCCGTTGCTGCTGTCTCCATTGCCCACGCCAAAGGGCGCGCGGGCGATGGTGGCGCTGCCCGTTATCTTGCGGGTGGCGTCCTTGCCCGACAGGGTGAAGCGGATGCTCTGCGGCTTCGACACGCCCTTGAGCGTCAGCGTGCCGCGGGCGCGGTAGCTGTCGGGGCCGGTGGCTTCCGCGCCCTTGGCGACGAAGGTTGCGGTGGGATGGGCGGCCGCGCCGAAAAATTCGTCGCCCGGCAGCATGCCGTCCTTATAGGCGTCGCCCACGCTGGCCGAGGCCATGTCGATCGTCACCTTGATATCCGCGCTGTCGGGATGGTCGGGGTCCATGACGATGGCGGCGGTCCATTTGGCGAAGCTGCCGCTGATCGTGTCGCCATCATTGCCGACCGAAAAGCCGATGCGGCCGCCGGGCTGCACGGTCCAGGCGGGCGGCGGGCCGGCGGGTTCTTCGGCTGCGGCTTCGCTGGCGTTGGCGGCGGCATTGTCGGCAGGCGCGGCGACGTTGGCCACCTCCGCCGCATTGCTCTCTTCTTCCACCGCATTGTCCGCTTCCGCTGCGACGGGCGCGGTGGTGGCGGCTTGCGGCGCGGGCAGGATCGCGCGGCCGGCAAGGAAGCCGACGGCGATCAGGGCGGGCAGGCCGACCAGCAGGATCGGCGATCGGCCCGGTATCATGCGCCAGATCAGGCCATCGCCCATCATCACATGATGACGCAGCGCGCCCGCGACATGCAGCAGGAACAGCGCGATGCCGAGCCAGGCGAGCAGGCCATGGCCGTTTTCGGCCCGCGCATGGCTCGCTGCAGGCAGCGGCAGATGGGGCAGGGGAATGATGCCGAAAAGCAGCGTCGGCACCTTGACCTTCGCGGTCGATACCAAGGCCCAGCCGGTCAGCGGCGCGCCGAGCATGAAGGCGTAAAGGCCGACATGCACGGCCGAGGCGAGTGCGCCCTGCCAGCCGCCCTCCAGCTTCGCCGGGCGCGGCTTCCAGTAACGCACGGCGATCCGCGCCAGCGTCAGCCCCAGGATCAGCATCCCGACCGACTTGTGCCATTGATAGAGGAAGAAGCCATGCGACCCCAGATCCTCCAGCGCCCAGCCGACGGCGATCTGGAAAGCGAGCAGGGCGGCGATGGCCCAATGCAGGAAGATGGCGGCGCGGCTGTAGCGTTGCATGGTCGTTTCCCTTGGCGCGTCGCCACGGCCGATCCGATGGACCGATACGCGCGATGCCTGATCCGTTATCATATCGATCGCGAAACTAGGCGGGCGCGCGGGCCGAGTCCATTGGGCGTGCCGGAAACGCTTCGTTGCCGCATATCCGCCCTATGTGTCCAAAAGGCCGCACCAGCGTCACTTTTTGCGGGTATGATTGCATCACCCGCCATCCGGGTTAAGAGGCTAGAAACGATCATAATAAGGAATTGCAGGACATGGCCAAACCCGAATCCTGGCGTCTGAACCCGCAAGCCTATCGCTTCGTGACCAGCATCGACACGCGGTTCCAGGATCTCGACACCATGGGCCACATCAACAATGTGGCGATTTCCGGCATTTTCGAAACCGCACGCATCCGTTTCCATCATCATATGGGCCGCCATCCGCAGGAACAGGGCGTGCGCTGGCTGGTGGCGAACGTGAACCTGAACTTCGTCGAGGAATCGCATTTCCCCTATCCGTTCGAAGTGCATTGCGCGATCGGCCATATCGGCCGCACCAGCTGGACGATCAGCTCGGCCGGGTTCCAGAAGGGCGTATGCGTCGCCACCTGCGACACCACGGTCGTCACCCATGGCGCCGAAGGCCGCCGGTCGATCGACGACACGCTGCGGGAAGCGATGGAACTGAACTTCCTGCGCCAGCCGGACTGATAAGGACCGGTCAGGCGTTTCTTAGCGGAAACCGGCCATGCGCCGGCTCCACTGCACGGCGATGACCGCGCCCTTGACCGGCTGGATCATCGCCAGGGCCAGGATGATCGCCAGGCCGGGCCAGATCAGCGCCTGCCAGCCCAGCGGTATGGCCAGCGCGCTGTTCACCTCTATCATCAACGGCACCAAGATATGACCCAGGAGAAGGATCACGATATAGGCGGGGAAATCGTCCGCCTGATGCCCGTCCAGCGCGAGGCCGCAATGCGGGCAGGCCGATGCGGGTTTCAGGAAGCGCGCGAACATCCGTCCTTCGCCGCAGGCCGGGCAACGACCGCGCAGGCCGTGGGCGATGGCGGGGCCGACCGGGCGTTCGCCGGAACTGTCTTCGCGGGGCGTCGGATCGGTCATGGCCCGTCCGCTACGGGCTTTGATGACGCGGCGCAACGTCCCATCGCCGCCATAGCGCCTTCCGCTGATCGTAAAGTCTGTTAGGAAGCGCCATGCGCCTGCCCGGTCCTCATGAAGAATTTTGCCTGTTCGACGATGCCCGTCCGCGCGGCGCGGCGGCGCGGCTCTATCGCGATCCGGTGGAGGTCATCGCCGCGCAGACCATGGCCGATGTTCAGCCTGCGCTGGACCGACTGGCCGAGGCGCGCGAACAGGGCCTGCATGTCGCGGGCTATATGGCCTATGAAGCGGGGCTTGCGCTGGAGGATCGGCTGGCGCCGATCGCCCATGCCCGATCCCATACCGGGCAGGACGGCGCCGCCGGCCCTCTGCTCTGGTTCGGCCTGTTCGAAGGGGTCAGGCTGATCCCGTCGGCCGACCTGCCCGGCCTGCTGCCCGATCCGTCGGGCGCTACGGTCGGTCCGTTGCGGCCGCTGGTCGATGAGGCCGCCTATGCCGCCGCCTTTGGCCGGGTGCAGGATTATATCCACGCCGGCGACATCTATCAGGTGAACCTGACCTTCCCCTGCGACGTCGCGCTGTCGGGCGATCCGATGGCCCTTTATGCCGCGATCCGGCCGCGCGCGGCGGCGGGCTATGGCGGCGTCATCCGCACCGGCGGGCAGTCCATCCTGTCCTTTTCGCCCGAACTCTTCTTCACGCAGGTGCGCGGCCAGCTGACCGCCCGGCCGATGAAGGGCACGGCGACCCGCGCCGCCGATCCGGTCGAGGACGAAGCGCAGATGCGCTGGCTGGAAAGCGACGCCAAGCAGCGCGCCGAAAATCTGATGATCGTCGACCTGCTGCGCAACGACCTGTCGCGCGTGTCGCAGGCCGGCAGCGTGACCGTGCCCGACCTGTTCAAGGTCGAAACCTATCCGACCGTGCATCAGCTGGTGTCGACCGTGCGCGCGCGCATCCTGCCCGGCCTGTCGCCGGTCGATGTGCTGCGCATCCTCTTCCCCTGCGGCTCCATCACCGGCGCGCCCAAGGTGCGGGCGATGGAGATTATCGACGCGGTCGAGCCGCACCCGCGCGGCGTCTATACCGGCACGATGGGCTGGATCGATCCGGAGGGCGACGCGGCGTTCAATGTTGCCATTCGCACCCTTTGCGTCAAAGAAGGCGCGGGGGTGGGGCGCCTTGGCCTTGGCTCGGGTGTCGTCGCGGATTCCGACTGTGCTTCGGAATGGGCGGAGTGTCTGGCCAAGGGGCGGTTCCTTTCACTCCTATGATCTTTGGGGCGCTTGACTTTTGGCGCTGTGGGGCTTGAGAAGTTTCAATGGCATTGGCTGACGGACGGTTCGACCTGTTGGAAACCATGGCTTTCGATCCACTCGAAGGCATCAGGTTGCTGGACCTGCATCTTGAGCGGATCAAGGCGAGTGCCGACGCGCTCGGCTTTCAGTTCGATCGCCATGATGTGCGCAACGAATTGCAGGCCGCGACCTTCCGCCTTCGCGAACGCAGCCGGGTGCGGTTGATGGCGTCGCGCGGCGGATCGCTGGCGATCGAGGTGCGCGCTCATCGGACCTGGCCCGACGCGATCATGCGGGTCGCCGCCGTGCCGCGCCATGCGCCGGCCGACGACCAGCGCCTGCTGCACAAGACCAGCGACCGCAGCCTCTACAAGGATGCGCTGAAACGGGGCGGCACTTATGAGGTCGTGCTGATCGACGCGGCCGGCTATCTGACCGAAGGCTGCTTTTCCTCCATCTTCGTGGAGCGTGGCGACAAGCTGGTGACGCCGCCGCTGTCGCGCGGCTTGCTGCCGGGTATATTGCGCCGCAGCCTGATCGAGATGGGTGAAGCGGTGGAGGGCGACCTGCGCGTCCATGATCTGGAGCGCGGTTTCTTCATCGGCAACGCCTCGCGCGGCATGGTCGCGGCGACATTGCAGCACTGATTGGGGCGCGATAGCCACACTATCCTGCCGTAAAGCCAATAAGCGGCCAGTGGCCGGTTGCCGGATCGTCCGTTGCGCACTAAGGCGCTCCGCGTCCGCCTTATTGCGGGCCTCGGGGATTCTTTCGAAAGATTATTACCATGAGCCAGACTTCCGCTGCCCTCGGTCGCATCCAGCCGTCCGCCACGCTCGCCATGAGCGCCCGCGTGAACGCGCTCAAAGCCGAAGGTGTGGACGTTATTGGCCTGTCCGCCGGTGAGCCCGATTTCGACACGCCCGATTTCGTGAAAGAAGCGGGTATCGAGGCCATTCGCAAGAACCTGACCCGCTATACCGACGTGGACGGCACTGCCGACGTCAAGGAAGCGGTTGCCTTCAAATTCAAGCGCGACAATGGCCTGATCTACAAGCGCAGCCAGATCAGCGTCAATTCGGGCGGCAAGCATACCCTGTTCAACGCGCTGGTCGCGACGGTCGATGCGGGCGATGAAGTCATCATCCCGGCGCCTTACTGGGTCAGCTATCCCGACATCGTGAATTTCGCGGGCGGCAAGCCGGTCTTCATCGAAGGCCCGGCAAGCCAGGGTTACAAGATCACCGCCGCCCAGTTGGAAGCCGCGATCACACCGCGCACCAAGTGGGTGATGCTGAACTCGCCGTCCAACCCCTCGGGCGCCGCCTATTCGGCCGATGAGCTGAAAGCGCTGGCCGATGTGCTGCTGCGTCACCCGCATGTGCTGGTGATGACCGACGATATGTATGAGCATGTCTGGTACGCATCGACCCCTTTCGCCACCATCGCGCAGGTATGCCCGGAGCTGTATGACCGCACGCTGACGGTCAATGGCTGTTCCAAGGCCTTCTCCATGACCGGCTGGCGCATTGGCTTCGCGGGCGGCCCCGAATGGATCATCAAGGCGATGAGCAAGCTGCAATCGCAGTCGACCAGCAACCCCTGCTCGATCAGCCAGGCCGCCGCCGTCGCCGCGCTGACCGGCCCGCAGGATTTTCTGGAAGAGCGCAACAGCGTGTTCAAGAAGCGCCGCGACATGGTCGTCGCCATGCTGAACGACGCGCCGGGCCTCGACTGCCCGACGCCCGAAGGCGCCTTCTACGTCTATCCCGACGCCAGCGGCGTGATCGGCAAGACCACACCCAAGGGCGTGCTGATCGACAGTGACGAAACGCTGATCGGCTACTTCCTGGACGAAGCCAAGGTCGCGGCCGTGCATGGCGCCGCCTTCGGCCTGTCGCCGGCCTTCCGCATCAGCTATGCGACCTCGGACGATGTGCTGAAAAAGGCCTGCACGCGAATTCAGGAAGCATGCGCCGCGTTGAAATAAGCGGCGCCACTTCGCATCTGCGACACGGGAAGGACCGGCGTGAAAGCGCCGGTTTTTTTCCGATATGTCATAAAATGGAAACGGTCTTTTTCGCGCCGCACCGTCTTGCGATTGGCGCGGCATGGCTTATATGCCCGTTGCATAGAGAAACTGATTAAAAGGCTGCATCCGTTCGTCGTTCTATCGCTGGCATTGGTCGAAACCCGCTCAAGGGCAGGTGGCCGTTCAGTCAGGGGCAAGACGCATGGAGCTAGTCAGCAGGTCTAGAAGGCCTGAAAGATATATGAGAAAGGCGTCTGCCATGTTGGCATTCCTGAAGTCCGACCTGTTCCTGCGCTTCCTGGGCGGTTTCGCCATCGGTGCGGTCGGCATGTTCATGCTCCAGCCGGAGGATTCTCCGGTGCTCGGGTCTACCGCGATCGCGGCGACCTCGACCAACGCTGCCGGCAACGGCCAGGCGCTCTGATCGCGCGGCGCTGACTATTCCGGCGGCGATGATCGTTGCCGTCCTTTTGCCTGACATCATGATATGCGCCGCGGCCCGATCGAAACCGGTCGGGCCTGCTTGCACTCGCGCGCCGAGTGCCTACCTGCCTTCCATCATCACGGGAGCAGCAGCATGACCGACACGCACGGCCTCAAGATAATATCCACCCTGACGGATGACGGGCGACTGGTCGTCGAACTGGCGGAGGAAAGCCTGCCGCCGCCGCAGGGGCACGAAATCCTGATCCGGGTGGAGGCGGCGCCGATCAATCCGTCAGACCTGGGCCTGCTGTTCGGGCCGGCCGATGTGGCCGATGCCGATTATGGCGAGGGCCGTATCGTGGCGCAGATGCCCGACGGCGCACGCCGGGCGATGGCGGCGCGGGTCGGGCAGGCGATGCCGGTCGGCAACGAAGGCGCTGGCACGGTGATCGCTGCGGGCGATTCGGCGAAGGCGCAGGCGTTGCTGGGCAAGCGCGTGGCCTGCGTGCCGGGCGGCATGTTCGCCCAATATCGTATCGTCGACGCCCGAACGGTCATGCCCCTGCCGGATGAGGCCACCGCCGAGCAGGGGGCGTCGGCTTTCGTCAATCCGCTGACCGCGCTGGGCTTTGTCGAAACCATGCGCCGCGATGGGCATGGCGCGATCGTCCACACTGCCGCCGCCTCCAATCTGGGCCAGATGCTGGTCCGGATCGCGCGGGAAGATGGCGTGCCGCTGGTCAACATCGTGCGCAGTCCGGCGCAGGTCGCGATCCTGAAGGGCGTGGGCGCCGACCATGTGGTCGACAGCAGCAGCGAGACGTTCGGCGAGGATCTGCGCGTGGCGTTGCGGGCTACTGGCGCGACGCTGGCCTTCGATGCGATCGGCGGCGGGACGCTGGTGGGGCAGATATTGCACGCGATGGAGCAGGTGGCGTCGGAGGGGCAGGTCTATAGCCGCTATGGCTCCAACAGCGCGAAGAGCGCCTATATTTATGGCGCGCTCGACACCGGGCCGACCATCCTCAATCGCAATTTCGGTTTCAGCTGGAATGTGGGCGGCTGGCTGCTCTTTCCCTTCCTGCAAAGCGCGCCGTCCGAAGTGGGCGAGCGGATGCGGGCGCGGGTGCGCGACAGCCTGACCACGACCTTCGCCAGTTCATATAAGGCGCGGATTTCGCTGAAGGACGCGCTGACCCGCGAGGCCGTGCTGACCTATAATGCGCGGCGTACGGGCGAGAAATATCTGCTGGTGCCCAACGGATAGGGGGGCGGGGGGCGGCGCTCTACGTTCGTCATTCCGGACCTGATCCGGGATCCCGCTTCTTCTGCCGCCATGTGTGTTTGATCCTAAGAATAGCGGGATCCCGGCTCAAGGCCAGGATGATGTTATGGGTGATCAACATCCATTGCCCCAAAACCAAAAAGGGCGGGGTCTGCATCCAGACCCCGCCCTTTTTGCGGTTCGTATGATCGAACGGCTTATTTCGGTGCCAGCACCATGAGCATCTGGCGGCCTTCCATGCGCGGATAGGCTTCGACCTTCGCGATTTCGCCGACATTTTCGGCCACGCGCTGCAACAGGGCCATGCCGAGTTGCTGGTGGCTGAGTTCGCGGCCGCGGAAGCGCAGGGTGATCTTCACCTTGTCGCCGTCGCCGATGAAATCATGGACCTTCTTCATCTTCGTATCATAGTCATGATCGTCGATGTTCGGACGCATCTTGATCTCTTTGAGTTCCTGCGTCTTCTGGGTCTTGCGGGCGATATTCGCCTTTTTCTGGGCTTCGTACTTGAACTTGCCGATGTCCAGAAACTTGCAGACTGGCGGATCGGCGTTCGGGGAGACTTCGACCAGGTCGAGGCCCACATCGGCCGCCTGCTCGATCGCTTCCTGCGTAAACATCACGCCCAGATTTTCGCCTTCGTCGTCGATCACGCGCACCTTGGGCACGGTGATGAACTCGTTATACCGGGGGCCGGACTTCGGCGGCGGCGCCAGCGGGCGGCGCATCATTGGGGGACGTATAGCAGTATCTCCTACGGTCGTTTCAAAAACGGATGGCTCTTAGCGGCTTTTTGGCAAAGCCGAAAGGGGTCCGTGCCCTCGCGCAAGCGAAATCACGAACCCTTGTGGCATTGCTGCCTCACTGCATATCGGGTGCGCGCGCCTCGATTGCAAGACGCGAAATGACATCGTCGAGCGAAAGGATGCTCTGCCCGTCCTTGCCCAACTCGCGCAGCGCGACCGTGCCTTCGTCCGCTTCGCGCCGTCCCACGACCAGCAGATTGGGCACCTTGGCCAGGCTATGTTCGCGCACCTTGTAATTGATCTTCTCGTTCCGGACGTCGATTTCGGCACGAATGCCCGCCGCGCGCAGCTTTTCCACCGCCGCCTTGGCATAGTCGTCGGCGTCCGACACGATGGTCGCGACGACGGCCTGCACCGGGGCGAGCCAGAGCGGGAATTTGCCCGCATAATGTTCGATCAGGATGCCGATGAAGCGTTCATAGCTGCCGAAGATCGCCCGATGCAGCATGACCGGACGATGCCGTTCGCCATCCTCCGCAATGTAGCTGGCGTCGAGTCGTTCGGGCAGCACGCGGTCCGACTGGATGGTGCCGACCTGCCAGGTGCGGCCGATCGCGTCGGTCAGATGCCATTCCAGCTTGGGCGCGTAGAAGGCGCCTTCGCCCGGCAATTCTTCCCAGCCATATTCGGGCGTGTTGAGGCCGGCGGCGGCCACCGCGTTGCGCAGCTCTTCCTCGGCAATGTCCCACACTTCTTCGCTGCCGAAACGCTTTTCGGGGCGCAGGGCCAGCTTGATCGAATAGGTGAAGCCGAAATCCTTGTAGATCCGGTCGGCCAGCGCGCAGAAGGCGCGGACTTCCTCGACGATCTGGTCTTCGCGGCAGAAGATGTGCGCATCGTCCTGCGTGAACTGGCGCACGCGCATCAGGCCGTGCAGCGCGCCATGCGGCTCGTTACGGTGGCAGCAGCCATTTTCGTAGAAGCGCAGCGGCAGGTCGCGATAGCTTTTGATGCCCTGGCGGAAGACCATGACATGCGCCGGGCAGTTCATGGGCTTCAGCGCCATCCACTCGGCGTCATTCGACACCAGTGGGCCTTCATCCTCTACATTGGGAACTTCGTCGGGGATGACGAACATATTTTCGCGATATTTGCCCCAATGGCCGGACTGCTCCCACTGGCGCGCGTCCATCACCTGCGGGGTCTTCACCTCGCGATAGCCGGCATCGTCGATGGCGCGGCGCATATAGGCTTCCAGCTGACGCCAGATCAAATAGCCCTTGGGGTGCCAGAAGACCGACCCATGCGCTTCCTGCTGAAGGTGGAACAGGTCCATCTCCGCGCCCAGCTTGCGATGGTCGCGCCGGGTCGCTTCTTCCAGGCGCGTGAGATGTTCGGCCAGCTGCTTCTTGTTGAGCCAGCCGGTGCCGTAGATGCGGGACAGCATCGCATTCTTCTGGTCGCCGCGCCAATAAGCGCCCGACACCCGCGTCAGCTTGAACGCGGCCGGGTCCAGCCGGCCGGTGGAGGCCAGATGCGGCCCACGGCACATGTCGTACCAGCCGTCGCCCGAATGGTAGACGGTCAGTTCCTCGCCCTGCGGCAGTTCGGCAGCCCATTGCGCCTTGAACGTCTCGCCGGCCGCTTCCCATTGCGCGATCAGCGTGTCGCGGGCGATGACTTCGCGGCGCAACGGCTTGTTGGCGGCGATGATCTTGCGCATCTCCGCTTCGATCGCGGGCAGGTCTTCCTCGGTAAAGGGGCGGTCCTTGGGCGCAAAGTCATAATAGAAACCATCGTCGGTCGACGGGCCGAAGGTGATCTGCGTGCCGGGGAACAGGCTCTGCACCGCTTCGGCCAGAACATGGGCGAAATCGTGCCGCGCCAGTTCCAGCGCGTCGGCCTCATCCTTGCTCGTCACCAGGGCCAGCTGCGAATCCTGTTCCAGCGGGCGACCGATGTCGCGCAGTTCGCCATCGACGCGCGCGGCGATCGCGGCCTTGGCCAGACCCGGCCCGATCGCCGCTGCAATATCCGCCGGAGTAGTGCCGGGCGCGACTTCGCGCACGGAACCATCGGGCAGGGTGATCTTGAGCATGGCGGACACGGGGGGTCTTTCTATTGAAAATGTCAGGTCGCGCGGCATCCAGAAAGCCGCGCCTTCCCCTTAAATGGGCGGTCGGTCCTGTCAATAGAACCCCTCTTGCCAAGATGCGGCAGGCGATGCATGATTTATGTGCTGATATATCATATTTTCAGCATGAGGAGGGACGTATGGCTTTGAGCTTTGCAACACCCCAATCGGGCGATCAGGGGACGCCCATTTCCGATCTGAACACCACGCCGTTGATCGACGTGATGCTGGTGTTGCTGATCATGTTCATCATCACCATCCCGATCCAGACCCACAGTATCGGCGTCGACCTGCCGGGGCAGGCGACCGCGCAGACGATCCCCATGGACCCGGTGAAGAACAAGGTGACGATCGATGCGGCGGGCCTGATCCGCTGGAACGGGACGGCGATCGATCGCCTGACGCTGCGCCAATATCTGGCCGCGTCGCTGCGCATGCCGGTGGAGCCGGAATTGCGGTTCCAGCCGGAGGCCGATGCCCGTTACCTGACCGTGGATGCAGTGCTGGCCGACATCAAACGGTCCGGCGTCACCCATCTCGGCTTCGTCGGCAACGAACGCTATCGGGATTTCTAGCGTTCCCGATGTAATGCGCCTGATTCATGTGAACTGTTCCCCGGCGTAGGCAGGGGGCCAGTTCAGAGCGTGGAACTGAACCCCTGCCTACGCTTGAGC
Source organism: Sphingobium limneticum (assembly GCF_008710155.1). Classification (GTDB taxonomy): domain Bacteria; phylum Pseudomonadota; class Alphaproteobacteria; order Sphingomonadales; family Sphingomonadaceae; genus Sphingobium; species Sphingobium limneticum. Next base: position 195,902 of record NZ_VYPZ01000002.1, on the reverse strand, counting down.
GGACCAAGTTAGAGCGACGATGGTATGACAGCCTCTGTGCCTTGTGCCCTGCCTGCGTCCCCTGTACACAGGCGCGCATGGAAAGGGGGCAGGGCGCATGAAATCCATTCGATATGGTCTGATCGCCTTCTTCTGCCTCGGCGCCATCTGGGGCGTGGCGCATATGGCGACCTTGCCGGCATCGGACGGCGCAGGCATTCCCGGTTTCGATGTCGCACCCGCCGCGCAGCATCAGGCGCAGGGCAATTGGCGCTATTTGCCGGTTCTTCGATAAGTCAGGCCATCAACAGCCGGGCGCCGTCGTCCACTTGTTGCAGGAAGCCGATCGGTCCGCCGATATCGACGCCCTCGGGCAGGTCCGTCGCGCTCATGCCGCTCAATGCCAGCCCGCTCTGACAAGCGGATAACGCAACGCCCAGCGCCAGCGATTCGGCCAGCAGCGCGGCCAGATCCGGCAGGCCCGCCGCCCGATGATCGGCATCGCGCAGGCCGGCGATCGGCGCCCTGAGCAGCGCGACCGCATCGAGTTGCAGGAAAATCGCGGCCTCCCCGCCCATCGCCGCCTGCGCCGCCGCCAGCATCAATGCGCCGCGCAGCCGCTCCGCATCGGTAGTGGCGACGACGATGTTCAGGGCGCGCATAGGGCGGCCGCACAACCGGGGCAGGCGGGATCCTTGGGCACATCCAGCGTGCGGAAGCGCATGGACAGCAGATCGGCGATCAGCAGCCGTCCCGCCATGTCCGTGCCGAACGGCACCAGCGCGCGGATCGTCTCCAGCGCGGCCAGGCTGCCCATCGCGCCGGTCAGCGCGCCGATCACGCCGGTTTCCGCGCAATTGCGTTCGGATGCATCCTCCGGCGCGCCGACCAGGCAGCGATAGCAGGGCTTGTCCGCTTCCCAGCCGCGATAGGTGGCGATCTGCCCTTCGAACGGCCCGACCGCCGCGGATACCAGCGGAATGCGCAGCCGTTGGGTCGCATCCGCCACCGCCAGCCGCGTGTCGAAATTGTCGCAGCCGTCCAGCACCACATCGGCCTCCCGCAGGATCAGGTCGGCATTGGCCGCGTCGATCCGTGCGTTGATGGGGATCAGCTTCACGTCCGGATTGAGCCGCGCCACCGCCGCCATCGCCGCTTCGGCTTTAGGCGCGCCGACATCGGCCGTGCCGAACATGATCTGCCGCTGAAGGTTGGACAGGGCGACCGCATCATGGTCGATCACCCGGATGGTGCCGACGCCGGCGGCCGCCAGATAGAGGATCGCCGGGCTGCCGATGCCGCCCGCGCCGATCACCGCCACATCGGCGGACAACAGCCGGGCCTGACCCGCGCCGCCTATTTCCTTCAGGATGATATGCCGGGCATAGCGATCCAGCTGCTCATCGCTTAGCGTCACGGCGCATCGGACCAGAGGAAGCGGACCTGCGAGCGCATCCAATAGGCTTGCGTCGCGCCGCTCTTGGGAAAGCTGTTGCGCAACGAACTCAGGATGCGGCTGCTCACGAACTTTTCCACTTCGGGGCAGCGCGCGTTGACGGGGGCGATCTTCAACGGCTTGCCGTCGCCCGACAACAGGAACAGCATGTCGATTTCCAGCAGATGCGACCCCTGATGGTCGACCGCGCCGCTACATTCGCCACGGCGATAGAGGCGGGCGACATCTTCCGACCATTCCGGGGATTTGCGTCGACCCAGCCAGCCGTCGATGACCGGCACGCTGCCCAGATACTGCGGCATCGGCGGCGCGGCGCCCGCTACCGGGGTTGCGGCCAGCATCAGCGAAAGCAGCATCGTCATCGCATCACACTCCTGTCGATCCGAACCCGCCCTCTCCGCGAACGGTATCGTCCAGACTATCGACTTCCGCAAAGCTGGCAAGCTGCACCGGCGCCACCACCAGCTGGGCGATCCGGTCGCCGCGCGCGATGGGGAAGGGCGCGTCGCCCAGGTTGATGAGGATGATCTTCAATTCGCCGCGATAATCGGCATCGATCGTGCCGGGCGTATTGGGCAGGCTGATCCCATGTTTCAGCGCCAGTCCCGACCGGGGGCGCACCTGTACCTCATAGCCTTCGGGAATGGCCATCGCAAAGCCGGTCGGCACCGCATGACGGCCACCGGGCGCCAGCACCAGCGCCTCCGCCGACACGACATCCATCCCCGCCGCATGGGCGGTGGCATAGGCGGGCACCGGCAGCCCATCGCCATGGGGCAGGCGCTTCAGCTGGATTTCAATCGGGGTAAGAGGCGAGGGCATGGGCAACCTTTTCGATGAGTTTGTCGGCCACCTCGCTTTTGGGGAGGCTGGGCCAGGATTCGATGCCGGCGGCGCTGACGATCTGCACGGCGTTGGAATCGCCGCCCATCACGCTCATGCCGGGAGGGCCGGACACATCGTTGGCGACGATCCAGTCCGCGCCTTTTTTCGCCAGCTTGGCCTGTGCATGCTCGGCAATCTTCTGCGTCTCGGCGGCAAAGCCGACCAGCAGGGCCGGGCGCTGCGCATGATGGCCCAGCGTCGCCAGAATGTCCGGATTCTCGACCAGAGCGAGCGGAGCGGGCTGGCCGGAGCCATCCTTTTTCAGCTTCTGGTCGGCCGCATCGGCGGTGCGCCAGTCGGCCACGGCCGCAACCATGATCGCGGCGTCGGCGGGCAAAGCGGCTTCGACGGCGGCCAGCATCTGTCGCGCGGTTTCCACATCGACCCGATCGACGCCTGCGGGCGTGGGCAGATGGACCGGGCCTGCGACCAGCGTGACGCGCGCGCCCGCCTTCGCAGCGGCGGCGGCGATGGCGAAGCCCTGTTTGCCCGACGATCGATTGGCGATGTAGCGCACCGGATCGATCGGCTCGTGCGTCGGGCCGGCGGTGATGAGGATATGCTTCCCCGATAAACGGCCGTTCGGTTCGAGCCTGTCGAGAACCGGTTGTGCAGAGCGCTTCTCGACTTCGCTCGAAGCGAACGGTGTTTCGAGCAGCCGCGCAATCTCCGCCGCAATGGCTTCGGGTTCGGGCAACCGCCCTTTTCCAAATTCGCCGCAGGCCATGGCGCCGTCGTCCGGCTCCATCACATGCACGCCATCGGTGCGCAGCTGGGTCAGGTTCCGCTGGGTCGCGACATGATGCCACATGCGCACATTCATCGCCGGCACGGCCAGCACCGGCTTGTCGGTGGCGAGCAGCAAGGTGGTCGCCAGATCGTCGGCGATGCCGTTCGCCATCTTGGCCAATATGTTCGCGGTCGCGGGCGCCACGACGACCAGATCGGCCTGCCGCGACAGCTGGATATGCCCGATTTCCTGCTCGTCCTTCAGGTCGAACAACTGCGTGAAGACATGATCCTCGGTCAGCACGCCCAGGGTCAGCGGTGTCACAAATTGCTGCGCGCTTTGCGTCAGCACCGCTCGCACCGCAACGCCGCGCTTGCGCAGCAGCCGCACCAGTTCGAGCGACTTATAGGCGGCAATACCGCCGGAGACGATGAGGAGAACGCGCTGGGTCATTCGCCGATCCGATCCAGTTCCGCACGGCATAGAATAGCCAAATCAGTCAGGTCTGACGTGGCGGTGATCCATATCCGTTCCGGCGCGACTCTCTGATATTGATGGGAGATGATGTTGCGGAGCCTATACATATCGTTCCACCGCATGTGCGGGAAACGGGCCTTGAACCCCAGCGTCAGTTTGTTCGCCTCTTCGCCGATCATGGCAAGCCGATAAGCCAGAAGATCGATATCGTCATGGTCGCGAACAAATTCAGCCAAATCTGTCTTTACCAAACGCGCATGAATCCGGTCGATCAGCAGCAGGATCACCTCCAGCCTGGTCGCGTCTCTTTGATCGTCATCCATCAAAAAACGCGCACCGTGTCTGCGGCTGCGTGTCGCGCAACGCGCGGATACAGAGCCTGCCGTTCGACAAGGTCAACTTCTGCTCGCAATATGTGAGACAGCCGCTCCTGCAAACCTATAAATTCCAGGAGGCCGATCTTTGGTGTCGCGGCAATATCGCACATCAGATCGACATCGGAATCCGGACGCGCATCGTTGCGCGCCGTGGATCCGAACAGATAAAGCGCCGCCAGCCCCGCCGCGCGCAGTTCCGCTTCATGCGGCTTGATCCGGGCAATGGCTTCTTCGCGCGTCATGGCCTCAAGATAAGGTAAGCAACGCCATAGCGCCAGCCCCGGCCGCCGCCGCGATGACCGCCACCAGCGCATAGCGCCAGCCGCCACCCACGCGGATCAGCTTCACCTCGCTCAGGGGCGGGGGAGGCGGGGCGCCGCCCTTTTCCGGGAAAGCGTCCTCGATCCGGCGGACCAGCCCCGGCAACCGTTGCAGCGTGCGCCAATTTTCGATCAGCGTGTCGGCGGCCTTTGCCTCCGGCCCCAGCTCGTCGCGCAGCCAGTTCTTCACATAGGGGCCGCTGGTTTCCCACAGGTTGATGTCGGGGTCGAGCGCGGTCGCCACGCCCTCCACCATCACCATCGTCTTCTGAAGAAGGAGAAGATGTGGCTGGGTCTGCATGTCGAAATCGCGGGTGATGGCGAAGAGGCCGTCCAGCATCCCGCCGACCGACAATTCGCGCACCGGCTTGCCGCGCATCGGCTCGCCCACCGCCCGCAAAGCCGTCGCGAATTCGTCGACATTATGATGGCCGGGCACATATTGCGCCTCGAAGTGAATCTCCGCCACGCGTTTGTAGTTGCCGGTGATCAGGCCGTAGAGAATTTCCGCCAGCCACATGCGCGCGCGCCGGTCGATCCGGCCCATGATGCCGAAATCGATCGCGACGATGTCACCATTGGGCGTCACGAACAGGTTCCCCTGATGCATGTCGGCGTGGAAGAACCCCTCCGCGATCGCCTGCCGCAGGAAGGCGTTGACGAGGCGTGCGGCCAGATCCTTTATGTCGTGGCCCGCCGCGATCAGGGCGTCGCGATCGGAAATCTTGATCCCGTCGATCCACTCCATCGTCATGACCTTGCCGGTCGTGCGATCCCAATCGATGGCGGGGATGCTGTATCCCGGCATCGCCTCCATCGCCTCGGCCAGTTCGGAGGCGGACGCGGCTTCGCGGCGCAGGTCCAGCTCGCGCGCGGTCCAGCGCTTCATGTTCGCGATGACGAGGCGCGGGCGCAGGCGCGCCAGTTCGCCGCCCAGCATTTCGACATGGGCGGCGGCCCATTCATAGGTCTGGATGTCGCGGTTGAATTTCTCGATCACGCCGGGGCGGATCACCTTGACCGCGACGTCGCGCCCGTCGGTGGTCAGCGCGCGATGCACCTGCGCGATCGAGGCGGCACCGACGGGCACTTCGTCGAACCGGCTATACATGGCCTCCAGCGGGCGGCCGAAGCTGGTTTCGATCTGCGCCCGGATCGTGTCGAACGGCACGGGGGGCAGGGCATCCTGCAAGCGCAGCAGATCGTTCGCCGCATGATCGCCGACCAGATCGGGCCGGGTCGCCAGCGTCTGGCCCAGCTTGATCGCAGCCGGACCGATCGACTGGAAGGCGTCGGCATAGCGGGGCTGCTTGGGCACGCGCGCGCCGAAACGGGCGATGCGGACGAGGCGGCGGACCGGGCCGGGCGTGAGCGGATCGCGCTCGATTCCCGTCAGCGCGCCATGCCGCGCCAGCGTGCGGCCCCATTTTACGAGGCGCCAGAGATGCGTGATATGAGCGGTCATGCCAATTCTTCCCCCCTCCCTTTCAGGGAGGGGCTGGGGGTGGGTAGCGAGCGAAGCGAGCCTTGTTCCATCTCCATAGGGCATAGGCGCCGCTGCGCGGCGCACCCACCCCAACCCCTCCCTGACAGGGAGGGGCTTTTGGAAACAGGCGTCAAATCTTCCAGCCCGAATGGATCGCGACCAGCCCGCCCAAGATCGGCTCGACCTTCGTGTTCACGAAACCGGCCTCGCGGATCATGCTTTCGAATTTGGGCATGGGCGGGAAACGGCGGATCGATTCGATCAGATAGCGATAGCTGTCGGCATCATTGGCGAACAGCTTGCCCAGATGCGGCACCAGCTTGTGCGAATAGACGTCATAGACGTCCGAAAAGCCCGGCCAGGTGGTGGTCGAAAATTCCAAGCAGAAGAAACGCCCGCCGAACTTCAGCACCCGGTTCGCTTCCCGCAGCGCCTGGTCGATATGGGTCACGTTGCGGATGCCGAAGGCGATCGTATAGGCGTCGAACGCGCGGTCGCCAAAGGTCAGCGTCTCGGCATTCTGTTCCGACCAGATCAGCCCCTCATAGCCCTTCTTCTGCGCCCGCTCGACCCCCACGGCCAGCATTTCGGGGTTGATGTCGGACACCGTCACCTGCGCGCCATGCTTGTGCATGCGAAACGCGATGTCGCCGGTGCCGCCCGCCATGTCGAGAATCTGCTCGCCGGCGCGGGGCTTTACCCGACGCACGAACTGATCCTTCCACAGCCGATGCGCGCCGCCGGACATGGCGTCGTTCATCAGGTCATATTTGGCTGCGACATTGGAGAAGACTTCGCGGACCATGCCCGCTTTCTGTGCGGCATCGACGTCGCGATAGCCAAAGGATGCTGTTTCGCTCATGCGCCTCGCTCTAGCCGCAGTTCCGGCGCCATGCCAGCGCGAACGCGCGCATATGACGCTTTGGCGACGGCCCCCGTCGCAGCCCCCGCCGCAGCCCCTGTCGCAGGACGGCTTTAGTCCCTACATGATGGCCTATGCCTGAGCTTCCCGAAGTCGAAACAACCGTCGCCGGCCTGCGCTCCGTGCTGGAGGGCAGCGTCCTGACCCGTGTGGAGCCGCGCCGCGCCGACCTGCGCTGGCCGATTCCCGTCGACCTGCGCCAGCGGATGACCGGCGCCACGGTGACGGGCCTGTCGCGCCGCGCCAAATATGGCCTCATTGAAACCGATCGCGGCGACATGATGATCTTTCACCTCGGCATGTCGGGGCGCTGGCGAATCGATCCGGCGGAGATCGGCGCGCATGACCATCTGCTGTTGGAAACAGGAAAAGGCCATGTCCTCGCGCTCAACGACCCGCGCCGATTCGGATCGCTCGATCTGGTGCGGTCGGACGCGTGGCAAAGCTATACGCCCTTCACTCGCATGGGGCCCGAGCCGCTGGGACCGGATTTCGATACCGCCTATCTGGCCGGCGCGCTCAGCGGCAAGGGGACGTCGATCAAGGCGGCGCTGCTCGATCAGCGGATCGTGGCGGGCCTGGGCAATATCTATGTGTGCGAAGCGCTCAACATGGCCGGCATCGCGCCGACTCGGGCGGCGGGCAAGATCGGCCGGGCGCGACTCGCGCTGCTGGTGGAGGCGATTCGCGATGTCCTGTCGGCCGCCATCGTCGCGGGCGGTTCCACCCTGCGCGATTATGCGCGGCCGGACGGAGAGCTAGGCTATTTCTCCAAACAATGGCGCGTCTATGGGCGGGAAGGCGAATCCTGCCTGTGCGGCGGCACCGTCCTGCGCCGGGTCGATGGCGGCCGATCGACCTTCTTCTGCCCAAAATGTCAGAAATAGGCTGGCCCGAATCCGTTGACGCCTGCTCCGATACTCTGTAAGGGGCGCACCTTCACGAGGCATGTCGGCAGTTCGGCGGGCCTCTTCCCGAGATTTGATGAGAACCGAGGAATAGAATGGCCAATACGCCGCAAGCCAAGAAGCGCATCCGTCGCAACGAGCGTCGCGCCGCAATCAATGGCGCCCGCATCAGCCGGATCCGCACCCTGGTGAAGAAGGTGGAAGCCGCCATCACCGCTGGTGACAAGGATGTTGCTGCAACCGCTCTTCAGGCCGTTCAGCCTGAGCTGGCCCGTGGCGTTGCCCGCGGCGTGCTGCACAAGAACACCGCATCGCGCAAGTTCGGCCGCCTAACCAAGGCTGTCAGCGCGATCGCCTAAAAGCCTCTGGCTTTACGGACGCATTAAAGGCCCGCCCCGGCTATCGGGGCGGGCCTTTCGTCGTTTCTTCACAATAACGTCACTTTAACGATCGACCAATTTCCCGCGATTCGACGCGCTGCGGCATAAATTGCAGCTAATAAAGTGTTGAAAAACTGTCATAATTTGATTGTCGGCGGATTCCCGCGGCTTTGCCGAGTCAACGGCTTTATTTCACTTTTTTGAACCAGGCTGCCCTTGATCCCATGAAGCAGGCCCGTCTATTTTTGAAATCCGGCCGCCGTCGAATCACCTTGAGGCGGCCATCTTGAAAGATTGATTGTCGTGGAGAATCCGGAAACGGGGGCGTTTCCGGGTCAGGCTTCGTGCGTCTTTTTTCCTGCCCGATAACGGGGGGCATAGTTGGTAGGGTCGTCTAAGGTTATGAAGGATAGTGTGCGCGTGGTTGGTTGGCAGGACGGACAGGTGGACAAGGCCGACGCAGGTCTGGAATCCGCCTGGACCGCGATCCGCGCCGGCCTGCGCCGAGATGTCGGCGCCCGCATGTTCGACCAGTGGTTGAAGCCCGTGCGCCTGGGCGATTATTGCGCCGAATCGCAGACGCTCGACCTGCTGGTCGCCAGCGACTTCAGCGCCAATTTCGTGTCCGGCCAGTTTGGCGACCGCCTGCGCATGGCCTGGCGCAGTGCCAGCGTCGGCGTGCGCGAAGTGCGCCTGCGCCGGGCGACCGACGTGCCCGGCCCGCGCCTGCTCGAAGTCGTGCATGTCGAAGCGGCGGCCCCTTCGCTCGTCGAAGCGCCGGTCGCGATCGCGTCCAACTTCCTGCCGCGCCATGGTTTCGACGCATTCGTGACCGGCGACACCAATCGCCTGGCCTTTTCGGCGGCGCAGGCGATGGCGGGCGAAGCCACGCCGCGTTTCAGCCCGCTGTTCATCCATGGCGGCACCGGTCAGGGCAAGACGCACCTGCTGCACTCGATCGCTCGCGCCTTCTCCGCGCACAGCCCGTCGCAGGCGGTGCTCTACATGTCGGCCGAACGCTTCATGGTCGAATTCGTGAACGCCATGCGCGCCAATGAGACCATGGCGTTCAAGGGCCGGCTGCGCGCCGCGCGCCTGCTGCTGATCGACGACATCCAGTTCATCGCGGGCAAGGGATCGACGCAGGAGGAGTTTCTCCACACGATCAACGACCTGATCGATACCGGCGCGCGCATCGTCGTGACCGCCGACCGGGCGCCGCAGCTGCTCGAATCGATCGACCCGCGCATCCTGTCGCGTCTGGCCGGTGGCCTGGTCGCCGACATTCAGCCGGCCGGCCTCGACCTGCGCCTCGCCATCCTGGAGGCCAAGCGCGCCGTGGCGGGCGATCCGCCGGTGCCCGACGCCGTCATCGACTTTCTGGCCCGTTCGATCCGGTCGAACGTGCGCGAACTGGAAGGCGCGTTCAACAAGCTGGTCGCCTATGGCCAGCTGACCGGCCGCTCGATCGACCTCGACTTCGCGCAGCAGATGCTGGCCGATGCCGTGCGCGCCAATGCCCGTCGCATCACCGTGGATGAAATCCAGAAGGCCTGCGCCGCCCATTTCAAGATCGACCCGTCGGAAATGCGCTCCAAGCGCCGCGCCCGCGCGGTCGCCCGCCCGCGTCAGGTGGCGATGTACCTCGCCAAGAAGATGACGCCGCGCTCGCTGCCCGAAATCGGCCGCATCTTCGGTGGCCGCGATCATAGCACGGTGATCCATGCCGTGCGCACGATCGAGGCGCTGCGGGAGAGCAACCCGGATATGGACGCCGACGTCCGCGCGTTGCAGCGCCTGCTGGAAGGCTGAACGCAGCCCTCTGGCGCCTGCCGCAAGACAGGCTAGGCTGGGCGCATGATTCGCTCCCTAGCCCTGCTGCTCGCCACCCTGCTGACCCTTTCGCCCGTCGCGGCGCAGACGGCGCCAGCCGCGCCGCCTGCACCGGCGTCCCATGACGTGCGGGTCGCGCTCGATACCAGCGCCGGCCCGATCATCGTCGCCGTCCATGTGGACAAGGCGCCGGTCACTGCCGCCAACTTCCTGAAATATGTCGACCAGAAACGGTTCGACGGCACCGCTTTCTATCGCGGCGTGGGCGCGGCCGATTACGGCTTCGTGCAGGCCGGGGCACAGAACGACCCCAAGCGCATCCTGCCGCCGATCAAGCATGAGCCGACCACGCAGACCGGCCTCACCCATGATGACGGTGCGCTGTCGATGGCCCGCTATGCGCCGGGCAGCGCGACGGGTGACTTCTTCATCGTGCTGGGCAAGATGCCTGCCATGGACGCCCTTCCCGAAGCACCGGGCGACAATCAGGGCTTTGCCGTCTTCGCCCATGTGGTGGAGGGGCTGGACGTGGTGAAGGCGATCCTCGCCGCGCCCAAATCGCCCACCGCCGGGGAAGGCGTGATGAAGGGCCAGATGCTCGCCGCCCCGATTCGCATCGTCACCGCGCGGCGGGTGCCTTGATTTTTACGCCCGATCCAAAATCCGGCCCGCCGCCATGTCGGCGGTGACGTTGCCGACCGTGCGGAAGATGTCGGGCACCGTCTCCACCGCCAACAGCAGGGGCAGCGCCTCCACCGGCACACCCATGGCCAGGCAGATGGGACCGGTGGTGGTGAAGAAGGTGATCTGGCTGGGCAGGCCGACCGCCGCCAGGCTGACGATCGCGGCCACCAGCACGCCCATCACCAGTTGCGCCGGGCCGAGCGCCGCCCCGTTCATCGCCGCCACATAGAGGGCGACGCCCAGATTGGCCGGCGGACTGGTGATGCGGAACAGGGATATGGCGAGCGGCAGGACGATGCTGCGCGTGGTTTCCCGCACGGCGAGCGGGCCATCGCTCGCCTGAATCATCGCGGGCAGCGACGCGATCGAGCTTTGCGTGGAGAAGGCGATGGCCTGCGCGGGCACAGCGGCGCGGACGAAGCGGCCCAGCCCGATTCGCCCGGCGATCATGACCAGCGGATAGACGAGCAGGGTCACGATGACGCAGATCAGCACGATGAAGCCGATATAGTGAAGCAGCGCGCCCGCCGTCGCCAGACCGGATCGCGCGCCTGCCACCAGCGCCAGCGCGAAGACGCCGACAGGGGCCAGCCACAACACCCAGCCGACCACGACCAGCAGCGCATCGGCCAGCGCCTGAAAGAAGCCGGTCAGCAGCGCGCGGCGCGCTTCGGCGATGCGGGTGACGGCAAAGCCGAAGATCAGCGCGAACAGCACCACGGCCACCACCTGCCCTTCGCTGGCGGACTTCAATGGATTGACCGGGATGAAACCCAGCAGCCAGTCGGCAGACGGGCGCACGTCCGGTACTTCGGCCACGCCCTCCGCCCCCGCCAGCGCGCCGACGGCCCCGGCCGGCACGGGCCAGACATGCAGCATCATCGGTCCCACCAGCGCCGCGACGGCCGCCGATCCGACCAGCAGGATCGCGAACAGGGCGATCGCGCGCCCGGCCAGGCCGTTGGTCCGCGCACTGGTCGCCGCCTGGGTGATGCCCGTCACCAGCAGCGCGAAGATCAGCGGAATGAGCGGCATTTGAAGCCCGCCAAGCCACGCCTTGCCGATCGGCTGGGCCAGCGCCACGATATCGTCCCCCCATGGCCCGCCCCCTTCCGCCAGCGCGATCCCGCAGGCCAGGCCCAGCACAAGCGCGATCAGGATGCGGACGGTCAGGGACATGGGTGTGAACTTCCTGGCAAGGGTGCCTGAATGGCAACGGGCCGGGGCAGGCTATCCGCTATGCGGACGGACGAAACAGGGAAATTTCAGTCCCATGACAAAAAAGCCGGCGCATCCTGCGATGCACCGGCTTTTTGAACCGCATGAAGCGGGGTCTGTACTCAGCCCCGCTTTTCGGGCGGCAGCGTCACCTTCACATCTTCGCCGCTCTTGCCGGGGAAGTTGGTGAACATCACGTCGATCAGGTTCGGCACCAGATAGGTCAGCTTGTTGGACAGCGACTGGGCGCTCGCCTTGCCTTCGAACAGGCGGCGATTGTCGGCTGCGCGGTCGATCTTCAGGCTGAGGTCGCTGGTATAGACGGTGTAGCTCGACACGTCGTTGAAACCGCCACCGCCAAACAGCCAGGGATCATAGAAGCCATAGCCCCATGGGCGACCCCAACGGCCGCCAAAGCCACCGCCCCACGGCCCCCAGGCCGATCCGTACCCGCCGCCAAAGCCGGTCGAGCGGACCTTTTCACGGCCATTGTCGACATCATAGGCGACGCGCACGATCAGGTCGGCGCGGGCCGGGTCGCTGGCCGCGACATAGCCGGTCTGGGCCAGACGCTGCCCGACCAGGTCGGCATAATGGGCGAATTCCAGCCCACCGGCCAGGCGCGGATCGTCGGCGACGACGGTATAGCTTTGCCCGGCAGGGGCAGGGAGTTGCTGGAAGCGGGCGACATTGGCCTTGAAGCCAGTGGTGCAACCGGACAGCGCGACCAGCGCCAGAGCGGGCGCTGCAATCAAGCCGAACTTCTTGAAACGAGCCATGTTTTTACGTCCTATTTCAGGCGAACCCGCCTGCGACCATCTTTGCGCCCTGTCATAGCAAAACGCAACTGAACATCGTTTGAACGCGCGAACCCATCGAACGGGCGCAAAACCATGTTCTCACACTTACGACGCTGCGGAGATGGCTATTCCGTACCCCAAAGAAAAGGGGCCATCCTTTCGGACAGCCCCTGTGACTTTGGCGCATCAGTCGCGGGTTAGCGCATCAGACCCATCGCATCATAGGCCGCGCGCAGTGTCGGCTCCGCCGCCGCCGCCGCCTTGGCCGCGCCCTTGTCCAGGATCGCGTCGAGCGCGGCATCTTCGGTACGCAGCTCCAGGAAGCGCTGGCGAATCGGGCGCAGCGTTTCCACCAGCACCTCGCCCAGCGCCGGCTTGAACGCGCCGAAACCCTTGCCCGCAAATTCGGCGCAGACCGCATCGGTCGTCCGCCCGGTCAGCGTGGCCAATATGCCGACCAGATTGCTGGCTTCCGGGCGACCGGTCAGGCCCTCGGCCGTTTCGGGCAGCAATTCCTGATCGCTCTTGGCCTTCTTCACCTTGGCCATGATCGCATCGTCATCGTCGGTCAGGTTGATGCGGCTCATGTCGCTGGGGTCGGACTTCGACATTTTCGCCGTGCCGTCGCGCAGCGACATGATGCGCGCCGATTCCTTGGGGATGATCGGGGCGGGCAGGGTGAAGAGGTCGACACCGAAGTCGGTGTTGAACTTGGTCGCGATGTCGCGGCACAATTCCAGATGCTGCTTCTGATCCTCGCCCACCGGGACATGGGTGGCGTTGTAGATCAGGATGTCGGCGGCTTGCAGCACCGGATAGACGAACAGGCCGACCGAGGCGCCCTCGCGATCCTTGCCCGCCTTGTCCTTGAACTGCGTCATGCGGTTCAGCCAGCCGATGCGCGCCGTGCCGTTCAGCAACCAGCACAGCTCGGCATGGGCCGGCACGCGCGCCTGATTGAACAGCACGCTGCGATCCGGGTCGATCCCGGCGGCCACCAAAGCGGCGGCCATGTCGCGCACGTTGCGGATGCGCTGCTCGCGCCCTTCATGCACGGTGATGCTGTGCATGTCGGCCAGGAAAAAGAAGCACTGGCTATCCGCGTCCATCTCATCCTGCATCCGCACCCAATTGCGGATCGCGCCCAGATAATTGCCAAGGTGCAGATTGCCGGTGGGCTGGATGCCGGAAAGGACGCGCATTAGGAGATCCGTTCTTCTTCAGTTTGCATGTTTGCGGCGCATCAGCGCCTTGATGTCGGACAGCCGATAGGCCCCCGTGACGACGGACGCCAGCCCGTAAAGCGCCACGCCAGCACCCACCAGCACGGCCAGCGCGGCATAGCGCTGCACCATCGCGCCGGTCAGCCAGGGATCAAGCAGATCCTCGCCCGCCCACAGCGCCACGCCCATGATGAGCGCGGCGATCGCCAGCCGGGGCAGGCGGCGCCGCAGCCCCTCATCGGCCGCGAAATGGCCGCGCTTCACCAGCGTGGTATAGAGCATCGCGACATTGATGGTGGAGGACAAAGCCGTCGCCAGCGGCGGGGCGACATGGCCCAATCCGAAACGGGCAAGCGTCGGAATCATGGTCAGGTTGCCGACGATGTTGATGAGGATGGACAGCATGGCATAGCGCACCGGCGTCTTCGTGTCGCCGCGCGCATAATAGCCCGGCGTCAATACCTTGACGAGGACGTAGCTGGGCAGGCCGATCGAGAAGGCCGACAGGGCCCAGCCGCAGCGCATCGCATCTTCCGGCGTGAAGCGGCCATATTGGAACAGCCCCCGCACGATCGGTTCGGCCACGACCAGAAAGGCGACGGTCGCCGGCAGCGTCAGGAACAGCGCCAGTTCGATGCCGCGATTCTGCGTCTCCATCGCCTCGGCCTCCTGCCCCTTGGACAGCATGCGCGAAATGGTGGGGAGCAATATGGTGCCGAGGCCGATGCCGATCAGGCCCAGCGGCAACTGATTCAACCGGTCGGCATAATAAATATAGGTGATGGAGCCGGAGGCCAGCAGCCAGCCGGACAAAGCGGTGGAGATCAGCAAATTGATCTGCGAGGCGCCCGCGCCGGCGGCGGCGGGCAAGATCTTGCGCAGCAATTCGCGCACGTCGCCATCCAGCCGCGGGCGTTTCAGTTTCATCGACACGCCCGACCGCTTGCACGCCCAGATCAGCCAGAGCAGTTGCAGCGCGCCGCCGATCGTCACCGACATGGCCTGCACCCGCGCCGTCTCATATTCGTCGGCGCCGTGGAAGAACCACAGCCCCGCGATCATCGCGACGTTCAGCAGGATGGGCGCGGCGGCATTGACCCAGAATTTGTCGAGCGAATTGAGGATACCGCCCAGCAGCGAAGCGAGGCTGATCAGCGCCAGATAGGGAATGGTGATGCGCGACAGGGTGACGGCGAAGGCGAATTGATCCGCCGTCGGGTTCTGCCGTGCAAAGCCGCCCGAAAGCGCCCAGGTGATCGGCCAGGCGGCGGCGATCAATATGGCGGTGAACAGGATCAGGACCGGCAGCAGCACCGCCAGCGCCCGCTCGGCAAAATCATAACCGGCGGGCAGTCCGCCTTCGCCCGCCGCCTTCTTGTTGAACAGCGGGATGAAGGCGGCGGAAAAGGCGCCCTCGGCAAAGAGCGCGCGAAACATGTTGGGCAGGCGGAAGGCGACGCCGTTGAACGCATCCGACGCAAAGCCCGCGCCGACATAGCGCGCCGCCAGCGAATCGCGCACCAGCGCCAGCACCCGGCTGGCGAGCGTCAGCCCACCGACGGAGCCAAGGGCGCGAACGAGTTTCATGGGACCATCCTTAGCCCCTCCCCTTCAGGGGAGGGGTTGGGGTGGGGGAGTGCCCCACGCACTGTACCAAGAGGATGGCCCCCACCCCGTACCCCTCCCCTGAAGGGGAGGGGCTTAAGAAGGCCAGCCACCATCACCAAATTATCAGGCGTGACCGGCCGGTTCGCCTGCGGTCTGCTGCATCTGCTCGGCCTGCTGCAGGTAGAGCGAGCCGAAGTCGATCGGGTCGAGCAGCAGCGGCGGGAAGCCGCCGTCGCGGATCGCGTCGGCCAGCACGCGGCGGGCGAAGGGGAAGATGAGGCGCGGCGCTTCGGCCAGCATGAAGGGCTGAACCTGATCTTCGGGCACGTTGCGCATGCCGAACAGCGCGGCATAAAGCAGTTCCACGGCAAAGGCGGTGCCCTGCGGCGCGATCGCCTTCACGTCGATCTTCAGCGCGATTTCCAGCACGTCGTCAGCGACGCGTTCGGCGCCGATGTTGAACTGCACGTCGATCTGCGGCTGGTCCTGCCACTGATATACCGCCGGCGCGTTCGGATTTTCGAACGACAGATCCTTCACATATTGGCTGATCAGGGCGATCTGCGGCGCGGTGTCGGCGCCATTGCCCAGGTTCGTGGTGATGTGGTCCGTTTCGTCGGCCATGCTCTTCCCTTGACTTTCCTCTGGTCCGGCGGCGGGAAGCCGCCGAATATCTCGACCCGCGCGCTTAGCAGGGGCTTTCCGACAGGGCAATGGCGGCGCTGGGGGCTTTGCTGCCCTAATGGATAAGCCCCTATTTGAAGTTGCGTGCAAACATGCCTATGTTGGCCGGAACATTATCCCACGCAAAAGGGTATAGCCTTCCGTGTATGTGATCGTCATCCTCGCCATGATCGCCGGTTTTCTGGCGCTGCGGCTCTATTCCGTGCTGGGCAAGCGCACCGGCCACGAGCAGGAGCCTGCGCCGCGCCCCGCCGATGAACGCGCCAAGGTGACGGTGCTGCAACCCGGCCCGGCATCGCAGAACAGCGGCGATTCGGTCCGTCTGGCCGAAGGGCTGATCGGCCCCGGCGCCGAAAATGACGTGCGCGCCCTGATCGCCAGCGATCGTAATTTCGATGTGCCGCAATTCGTGGAAGGCGCCAAAAGCGCTTACAAGATGGTGCTGGAGGCCTTCTGGCGCGGCGACCGCGACGAACTGGCCTGGCTGTGCGACGATGATGTCCGCGCCTCCTTCGAAGAATCGATCGCGGCGCGCGAAGTTGACGGCCATGTCCTCGACAACCGTCTGGTCCGCATCGAAAAGGCGCAGATCGTCGAAGCCTCGGTCAATGGCCGTATCGCCGAAGTCGCCCTGCGTTTCGAAGCGGATATCGCCGCCGTCACCCGCGACAAGGACGGCAATGTCGTCGCCGGCTCGCTGACCGATGCGGTGGGTACCAAGGATATCTGGACCTTCACCCGCGATATTCGCAGCGCCGATCCCAACTGGAAGCTCAGCGAAACCGACGAAGCGGCATGATCGCGCGTCAGTCGGGGGCAGCGCTGCTTGCGGCGCTGATGCTGTCCGCCTGCGCGGGTGGCGTCATTCCGCCGTCCGCCGGTGGTCCCGCGCCCACGCGCCCGGCGTCTGGTGGCGGATCGAGTGGGGAGGCGACCCGTCCCGTTCCCGCCACGCCGCGCCCGACCCTGCCGGTCGATCTGCCCGCTGACCCCGCGCTCGACAAGGCGACGGCCGCCGGCCTTGGCGTCACGCGCGGCCCGGATATCGCCAGCCTCATTCCCTCGGGCGAACGCTCCCGCCTCGCGCTTCAGGCCTTCCGCATTTCCTGCCCGACGCTGATGCGGCGCACCGACGCCAGTGGCCTGACCAAGGGGTCCGACTGGAACAATGCCTGCGCCGCCGCCTCCAGCTGGCCCGAAGCGTCCGCCAGCGAATTTTTCTCCCGCTATTTCGAAGCGGTGCAGGTGGGCGACGGCACGGCCTTCGTCACCGGCTATTATGAACCGGAAATCAGCGGGTCGCGCACCCGCCAGGCCGGTTACGACGTCCCCATTTACCGCCGCCCGACCGACCTGATCGACGTCGATCTCGGCCAGTTCAGCGACAGCCTGAAAGGCCGCACCATTCGCGGCAAGGTGAACGGCACCAAGTTCGTGCCTTTCGACGATCGCAGCCAGATCGTGTCGGGCACGCTCGCCGGCCGGGGTCTGGAATTGGCCTATGCCGCCGATCCGGTGGAATTCTTCTTCCTTCAGGTGCAGGGCAGCGGCCGGCTGAACCTGCCCGACGGTGGCGTCATGCGCATCGGCTATGATGGGCAGAATGGCCGCGACTATACCGGCATCGGCAAGCTGATGAAGGATCGCGGGCTGATCCAGGCCGGCTCGATGCAGGACATCATGCAATATCTGCGCGCCCATCCGGCCGAAGGCGCAGCGATCATGAACGAAAACAAAAGCTTCGTCTTCTTCCGCGAACTGACCGGCGCCGGCCCGCTGGGTGCGCTCGGCGTCCCGGTGACGGCGGAGGCGACCGTTGCCGCCGATCCCAAATTCATCCCCTTGGGCGCGCCGGTGCTGCTGTCGCTCGACCGGGCCGAACCCAATGGCATCTGGATCGCGCAGGATACTGGCGGCGCGATCAAGGGTGCCAACCGCTTCGACAGTTTCTGGGGTGCAGGTGCGCGGGCGCGCGGCATTGCCGGCGGCATGTCGGGGCGCGGCAGCGCGCTCATCCTGTTGCCGATCGGATCGGCGGCCCGCCTCGCCAAGCCCTGACCCATGGCCCGGCGGCGGCTGTCCAATGACGAACAAGCGCTCTGGACCGCGCTTGCCCGGACGGTCAGGCCGCTCCGCCCCACCGCGCGCGCGGTCATCGCGCCTGCCACGCCCAGCATGGAAGAGTTAATCGACCTCCCGGTCGTGAAAGGCTCCGGCAAAACAAGGTTAACGCCGCCGCCGTCCCGGATGATCGTCGCACCGCCCGCCCGCACCCCCGCCGCCGTGCTGGACAGCGGCTGGGAACGGCGCATCCGTAGCGGCACGATCAGCCCGGACATGAGCATCGACCTGCACGGTCACACCCTGTCCATGGCGCATGCCCGCCTTAACCAGGCGATCGCACAGGCCCTGACGCGCGACGTCCGCGTGCTGCTGGTCGTGACCGGCAAACCGCCCAAAAGCGCCGGTGCGGGCGCCGCATCGCGACGCGGCGCCATCCGCGGCGAGATCGGCCACTGGCTCGAAACCAGTCCCTATGCCGATCGCATCGCCAGCGTGCGCATCGCCCACCCGCGCCATGGCGGCGATGGCGCGATCTATTTGATATTGCGCCGCAAAAAATGACCCATTTTTGTCAGACTCGCTGATCATTTCTTAACCACTGTCCTTCATATCCCAATGATCGGAGGTTCTGCGGAACGGTATCGGGCGGGAGGCACATGCAGGGCGTGACGTTGAAAAGCCGCGCTGCTGCCTTCGCCTTCGCCGCGGGGGCGCTGGTGTTCATCCTGTCGCTCGTGCTCGGCTATACGCCGGGGCAGGCGGATGATCTGCTTCAGGTCGGCCGCGCCCTCATCATCGCCATCCTGTGCGGCACGATGAGCTGGGCATCGGCCCGCCGCACCATCGCCACCACCGCCACCGCCATCGACGCTGCCACGGAGCGGCTGCTGTCCGCCGCCCATGGCGACCTGCAATCGCATGTCCCGGCGGAGATCGGCCAGGAATTGCCCGACCTGTCGGTTGCGATGGAAAGCCTGTTCAGCCAGGTGCGCACCAATCTCGACCATGTCCAGACGCTGGCCCTGTTCGACCAGATTACCGGCCTCGCCAACCGCACCAGCTTTTGCCGGCAGGTCGAACGGCTGCTCGCCGAACGCGACGATAACGGCATCGCCACCCTCTTCTTCATCGACCTGGACGGGTTCAAGGGCGTCAACGACACGCTGGGCCATGCGGCGGGCGATCAATTGCTCGCCCGCGTCGCCGGTCGCCTGCGCGAAGTGGTGATGGCGCAGGTCAGTACCGGTGGCGGTGATGCCGTGATCGGGCGGCTTGCCGGCGACGAATTCACCATGTTCTTCCCCCATCTGTCCGGCCCGGCGGCGGCGCATCGCATCGCCCGCGCGATCCAGTTCGCGCTGGGCGAACGGTTCGACCTTGGCAGCCAGCATGTGGAATTGGGCGCGTCCATCGGCATCGCCTGCTATCCCGACCATGGTGCCACGCTCGCCGACCTGCTGCGTGCGGCGGACATCGCCATGTATCATGCCAAGCATCAGGGCCGTGGCCGCGCGGAAATCTACACCGACGCGCTGGCGCTGGAGGCGGAGGATCGCGCCGAGCTGGAGCGCGACCTGCTGCGCGGGCTGGAGCGGGACGAATTTCTGCTGGAATTTCAGCCGCAGATCGATGTGGCCACCGGCCGCGCCGTCACCGCCGAAGCGCTGGTCCGCTGGGCGCATCCCGAACGGGAACTAGTCATGCCCGGTGCCTTCGTTCCGATCGCGGAGGAAAGCGGCTCCATCGTCGCGCTGGGCGACTGGGTGATGGGCCGCGTGTGCCAGACGGCGGCACGCTGGATGCAGGCGGGCATTCATCAGCGCATCGCCATCAACATTTCCACCCGCGAACTGGCGCAGGCCGACTTCTTCCTGCGCCTGCGCCACGCCATCGCCACCCATGGCGCGCGGCCCTCCATGCTGGAGCTGGAGATCACCGAATCGCTGGCGATGGAGATGGAGCCGCGCGTGCTGGAGCAGCTGCGCGCGCTGCGCCGCGACGGGGTGCGCATCGCCATCGACGATTTCGGCACCGGCTATTCCAATCTCGCGCGGTTGAAGGAACTGCCCGTCGACCGGGTCAAGATCGACCGCAGCCTGGTCCGCGACATCGCCACCTCGGCCGAAGCCCGCACCATCTGCTCCGCCGTCGTCGGCCTGATTCAGGGCCTCGGCATGGAAGTGGTGGTCGAAGGGATCGAAAGCGAAGCGCAGATGGACGTGCTGCGCGTCATCGGCTGCACCCTGTTCCAGGGCTATCATCTGGCGCGCCCGACGGGGGAGCAGGCCTATCTGGCGCAATTCGCCCCGCGGCGGCCCATGGCTCGGGATGTGGGGTAGGGGATGCTCTTATTCCCCCTCCCGTTTACGGGAGGGGGTTAGGGGGTGGGCTGGACGTCGTGACAGCCCACCCCGCTGCGACTAACGCGCTGCGCGCCTAAGTCTCGCTGCCCCTCCCGCCTGCGGGAGGGGCGTTCAACGTTCCACTCACCCCAGCGCCCGTTCCACCAACAGCGTATAAATCCGCGCCAGATCCCGCAGATCCTGCACCGCGACCGCCTCATCCAGCTTGTGCATGGTCGCATTATTCAGCCCGAACTCCACCACCGGGCAGATCCGCGACAGGAAGCGCGCGTCCGATGTGCCGCCCGTGGTCGACAATTCCGTCTCCACGCCGGTCACATCGCGGATCGCGCCGCTCACCAGATCGCTGAACGCACCCGGCGCCGTCAGGAAGGATTCGCCGCTGATCCTGGCTTCCACCGTGCCGCCTTCGGTTGCCGCGATCGCCTTGATCCGCTCGATCAGCGACGCGCCTGTATGCTGGTCGTTGAAGCGGATGGAGATGCGCGCGGTCGCCGCGCCGGGGATGACATTATGCGCGACATTGCCGACTTCCAGGTCGGTAATCTCGATATTGCTGGGCTGGAACCAGTCGGTTCCCGCGTCCAGCACCTCCGCCTCGATCGCCGTCAGGATGCGCACCAGCTTGGGGATCGGATTGTCGGCCAGATGGGGGTAGGCGACATGGCCCTGCGCGCCCGCCACGCGAATCCACATATTCACCGACCCGCGCCGGCCGATCTTCACCACATCGCCCAGCCGCGCCGACGATGTCGGCTCGCCCACCAGGCACAGGTCCGGGCGCAGGTCGCGCGCCTTCATCCGGTCCATCAGCGCCAGCGTGCCGTAAACCGCCGGCCCTTCTTCGTCGCCGGTGATGATCAGGCTGATCGTACCGGGCAGATCCTCGGGCAGGGCGTCCAGCGCCGCGACGAACGCCGCGATCGACCCCTTCATGTCCACCGCGCCCCGGCCATAAAGCAGGTCGCCGCGAATCTCCGGCGCGAACGGGTCGCTGGTCCATCCCGCGCCCGGCGGCACCACGTCCAGATGCCCGGCAAAGGCGAAATGCGGGCCAGCGCCCGTCGTGCGCCATGCCAGCAGATTTTCGACCGGCCCGTCAGGCGCTTCGCCCACCACGAACCGGTCCACGGTAAAGCCGCGCGGCACCAGCATCGCCTCCAACGCGGCGAACACCTCGCCGGTGGCAGGGGTTACGGACGGGCAGGCCAGCAGGCGCTGGGCCAGTGCCACGACATCTTCATTGCTGCTGGTCATGCTCATCCTGTCGCGTTAGCGAAAGCCATGTGCCTTGGCCAGTGTCACGAAGCTGGCGCCCACGGGACGAGAGAAGGGACCATGATGCGGATCGATCGACGGGACATGATGGCCGGCGCGCTGGCGGGCATGGGCGCGATGCTGGCGGGCCTGCCGGCGATGGCCGCGCCGACGCCATGGGTAAAGCCGCCCCGCCTGCGCGCGGGCGATACGGTCGGCCTGATCGAACCGGCGGGCTTCACCGACGACAATTTCGACCTGGACCTGGTCAAGGACACGATCACTGCCATGGGGCTGAAGCCCAAGGCCGCGCCGCATCTGGCGGGCCGCTACGGCTATCTCGCCGGCACCGACAAGGATCGCGCGGCCGACGTCAATGCGATGTTCGCCGACCCGGATGTGCGCGCGGTGTTCGCGGTACGCGGCGGCTGGGGCTGCGCGCGCATCCTGCCGCTGCTGGACTTCGCCACCATCCGCAAAAATCCCAAGCTGCTGGTCGGCTTTTCGGACATTACTGCGCTGCATCTGGCTTTCGCGGCGAAGGCCGGCTTCACCACCATCCATGGTCCCAATGCGGCGAGCAGCTGGGGCCAATATAGCTGGGACGCCTTTCGCGCCGTCGCCTTCGATGCTGCGACGCCGACCTTCGCCAATCCGGTCGGGCATGAGGATCGACTGGCGCAGCGCGTCGGCCGCGTCCGCACCTTCCGCCCCGGCGTGGCGCGCGGGCGATTGCTCGGCGGCAACCTGACCGTGCTGGCGGCGTTGATGGGCACAAACTGGCTCCCCGATTTCGACGGCGCGCTGCTGTTTGTCGAGGATGTGGGCGAACAACCCTATCGCATCGACCGGATGCTGACCCAGCTGACGCTGGCCGGCATATTGGGCCGCGTGAAGGGCGTGATCTTCGGCCAATGCACCGATTGCGGGCCTGGCGGCCCCAGCTATGGCGGCTTCACCTTGTCGCAAGTGCTGCAACAGCATCTGGAGCCACTCGGCATCCCCGCCTTCCAAGGCGCCCAATTCGGCCACGTCGCCAACCAATATAGCCTGCCGATCGGCATAAAGGCGGAAATGGACGCGACGGCCGGCACGATGCGCTTGCTGGAAAGCGCGGTGGTTTAGGGCGGGATGGGCAGAGAGCGGACTTCCCTTATCCCTCTCCCCCTTGGGGGAGAGGGCTGCGCAGACTTGGCAGCTTGCTGCCTAGTCGGAGCTGGGTGAGGGGGAAGCGACCTCGCGATAGTACGCCAATCTTGCGCCAGCCCCCTCATCCAACTGCGCCTAACCGCTACGCGGTAAGGCTTCATATCCTTCTCCCTCAAGGGGAGAAGGAAGGTCCGCTTCCGGCAGCCTCCCGACCGAAAGCCGACTATTTCACCCCGTCCAGCCCCGCCACGGTCCCGGTCCCGGCCGGCTCGCCCGCCATCCCAGCCGCGACCTTCTCCGCCGCCGCCATCACGCGCAGCACATTTTCACCGGCCAGCTTGGCGACATCCGCGTCGCTCCAGCCCCGGCGCATCAGTTCGGCCAGCAAGGCCGGATAGGTCTGCACCCCGCTCAGCCCCTGCGGCAATGACCCCACGCCATCGAAATCGCTGCCGATGCCGACATGGTCGACGCCGGCCACTTTGGCGATATGGTCGATATGGTCGGCGACCTGCGACAATGTCACAACGGGTTCGGGATTCGCCTTCTCCCAATCCGCCAGCGCCTTCTTCGCGCCCTCGGGATCGCCGATATACAGGCCGTTGAATGGCGGCGCATTATAGCGGGCAATCTCGCCGCTGCGCGCCGCGCTCCAGATGCGGCGGGCTTCCGACACATATTGCGGCGCATAATTGACCATCACCACGCCGCCATTGGCCGCGACCTGTTTCAGCACCGTGTCCGACACGTTGCGCGGCGTGTTACAGATCGCCCGCGCGCTGGAGTGGGAGAAGATGACCGGCGCCTTCGTCACGCGCAGCGCGTCCAGCATCGTGCCCTCGCTCACATGGCTCAGGTCCACCAGCATGCCCAGCCGATTAAGTTCATGCACCACCGCTTCGCCGAACGGGGTCAGCCCATCATGCTGCGGATTGTCGGTGGCGCTGTCGGCCCAGGCGATGGTGCGCGCGTGCGTCAGCGTCAGATAGGATGCGCCCAGCTGGCGATAGCTGCGCAGCACGGCCAAGCTGCCGTCGATCTGGCCGCCGCCCTCCACGCCCAGCAGCGACGCGACCCGCCCGGCCTTGTGCGCCGCGCGCAGCTCCGCCGCCGTGTTCACGAAGGCGAAGTCCTTGGGGTAACGCCGCGCGAAGCTGTGCGCCAGGTCGATCTGCTCCAGCGTATCCTTCACCTGTTGCAGTTCGGGCAGGTCGGCCGACACCCACACCGACCAGAATTGCCCGCCCACGCCGCCGGCGCGCAACCGCTCGATATCGGTGTGGAAGGTCGCCGGGTCCAGCCGGTTCAGCGGCACCGTCCAGCGCTGGTCCTTGACCTTGTCGGCCAGCGCTTCGGGCCAGTCATTATGCCCGTCGATCAGCGGCGTGGCCTTCAGCACCTTCGCCACCCGCGCGGCATAAGGATCGGGCGCGGCATGAGCGGCGGTGGCGAGGAGGAGGGGCAGCAGGGCCAAGGGAAGAGTTTTCATGGGCGCGGAAGCTAGGGCCAAGACGATACGTGTCAATCCGGCAATGACTTGGCACGGCGGGGCTTTCCCCTTCCGCTGCGTCTGCTACCCTTGGCGTCAGAATGATGATCGATCCGCTCGTCCTGTTGCAGGCCTATTCCATCGGCGTATTCCCCATGGCGGATGATCGCGACGCGGATGAGGTCTATTGGGTCGAACCCAAAAGGCGGGCGATCCTGCCGCTGGATGGTTTCCACCTGTCGCACTCCCTGGCCAAGACCATCCGCCGCGACCGATTCGCCGTCACCGCCAACCGCGCCTTCCCGCAGATATTGGCGCTCTGCGCGCAGGCCGCGCCGGATCGCCCCTCGACCTGGATCAACCATCAGATCGAAAGCGCCTATCGCCTGCTGCACGAATCCGGCTTCGCCCATTCGATCGAGGTGTGGGAGGGGGAGGAGCTGGTCGGCGGCCTCTATGGCGTGGCGATCGGCCGGGCCTTCTTCGGCGAATCCATGGTGTCGCGCCGCACCGATGCGTCGAAAGTGGCGCTCGCCTGGCTGGTGGCGCGGCTACGGGCGGGTGGCTTCACCCTGCTCGACTGCCAGTTCATGACCGATCATCTGCGCAGCATGGGCGCGATCGAAATCAGCCAGCGCGACTATCTTCAGTTGTTGGCGGGCGCGACCGGCGGCGTGGCGCTGGGCGCAGCGGCGGGCGCGTCCGTGCTCACTTCGGGATCGGGCGCGGCGGCGGAACGGGCCTTCGCGCCGCTGGCGGGCTTGCCCTCGGCGCCCAGCTTGACCGTGTCGGGACCGGTTTCGGGCCATTCCATCGTGCAGCTTCTGACCCACACGTCATAGATCGGGTGCTGCACGACATTGCGGTCGGGCCGTTCGCGGAACAGCCAGCCGGAAAAATTGCGCCGCCATTTGCCGTCGGCGCTGCTGCGCACGTCCAACTGCACGAAAGCGCCGGTTTCCTGCACATTTTCCCATGGCGCGCTGGTTTCGCACGCCTGCAAGCGGACGATCGCATCGCCCACGCGCAGCGCTTCGCCCGGCTTCATGGTCAGGTCGCGGGTCAGGCCGTTGCGCTTGTTGAGCAGGCCGATGACGGCACTACGCTGCGCCATCGGGGTGCCGGACGTCGCGCCGTTGGTCGCGGCGCGGATCGGCGCGCTTTCCACCTTGACCGGGCCGCTCTGGTTGGCGGCCGGCACATCGGACTTGCCGCAGGCGCCGAGCGCCAGGGCACAGGAAAGCAGGGGCAGGGAGTAGAGGATCGGCGGGACGCTTCCCGCCGGACGCCGGGTCATGCCGCGTCGGGGCTCCACGCCTCGTAATCGCCGGTCGCCTTCTGGCGCAGGCCGCCCTTTTCGAGCGCGCCTGACGGGCGATAGGCATTGCTGGTGCCGGTGAGGTTGACGCTCGATTCCTTTTCCCAGATGCGCGGCGGCGGCAGGAAGCTTTCGGGCGCACCCTCGATCGAATGATGCAGCCAGCCATGCCATTCGGCCGGCACGCGGCTGGCGTCGTTGGCGCCATTATACATGACCCAGCGGCGCGTCAGGCCATTGGGGTCGGTGCCGCCTTCATAATAGATATTGCCCTGATGATCCTCGCCCACTTTCGTGCCCTTGCGAGCCGTAAAGAGCCAGGTGCCGAAGGTGGCGCCATTCCACCAGGTGAAGACGTTAGCCAGGATTCCCATGCGCCAGCGCTTAGCCCCGATGACAGGCCATTGGCAAGGGCGCTTGTGCCGGGGCGATCAGGATTTCGGGCAGAAACTCAGGCGGTCCCACGCTTCGTCCGGTCGGGGCGATCCGATCGCGCAATTCCCCCAGCTGACCCTGTCACCCTCGGCGATGCCCAGTTCCGCCGCGCGCCCGCCGCGCAGTTCCAGCACCGCCGCCACCGGCACGCCCGCCGACACCGGTTCGCGCGCATAGGGCTGTGCCTCGCTCTTCAGAAACGCGATCGTCCCGTCAGTGTGGATGAACAGCATGTCGAGCGGGATCAGCGTGTCCTTCATCCAGAAACTCGCGGTGCGCGGCGGGTCCATGGGAAAGAGCATACCGCTGTCCGCCTCCAGTGCCTTGCGGAACATCAGCCCCTTTTCCTGCGCCTGCGGCGAGGCGGCGACCTCGACATCGAAGCGATGCGTGCCCTTGGCGGTGCGGATGACGACGGGCAGGCGCCCACTGGCCACCTGCGCCTGCGCACCATTGTCGGCAGCGGGCTTAGGACTGGAACAACCGGCCAGCAGGCCGATGGAGAGGAGGGCAGAAGCCAAAAGTGGGGACAGGCGGATCATAGGACCGATGCCTAAAGCGATTCGGCACGCAAGGGGAGGGGGTAATGCGTCGGCACATGGCACGGATGTGACCCGATCAGGGAAAGGCTGGTGACGAGCAGCGGCGGACGTTTTCAAAGCCCTCTCCCGCCTTCGCGGGAGAGTTCAAAGCAGGCACGTGACTGCTTTGAAGGGTGAGGGTCTTTTTACTGGATCAGCGCCAGACGGATGGCCTCAATTGCGCCATCAAAATTCTCGATCGCATCGTGGTTCCAGATACGCAAAAGTCGATAACCCTTGGCCAGCAACAATGTCGATCGCGCTAAATCCCTGTCTTCGTTATGTTGGCCACCATCGAGTTCGATGATCAATCGCCGCTCCACGCACAGAAAATCGACAATGAATGGACCGATCGTTGCCTGACGACGAAATTTGAACCCATCCAATTGGCGATTGCGAAGAGCGGCCCAGAATTTTTGTTCGACATCCGTCGCGTGTTGGCGCAGTGGCGCCGCGTGTGGGCTGATCTGACGTCGGACGGGCGGCATCGCTCCGTCGTACAGAAAGAAAGACCCTCACCCAACCCTCTCCCGTGAAAAACGGGAGAGGGCTAAGAAGCCGACCGCTCCCTTCTCACCCCCAAATTGCCCTTCCAAAATAGGATTTCGTCTGTTCTATCCTTGTCGATGGAACAGCCTTTCGCCCCCAATCCGCCCGCGCCCGCCGCGACCCTTTCCACGACTGGCGCCCCCGCCAAACGCGCCCATTGGACGCCGGACCGGCAGCGCCGTTTCCTCACCCATCTGCTCGCCACCGGCAACGTTACGCAGGCGGCCCGCGCCGTGGGCATGTCGCCGGCCAGCGCGCATCGGTTGCGTCGGCGCCTTTCGGGCACGGTGTTCGACCGGACATGGAGCCATGCGCTGGCGCTGCACGCACAAAGCCTGGCCGATCCCTTTACCGACCCAACCCGCCAGCATGGCGTGACCCATGCGTGACCTGACAGGCGCGTCCCTGTCGCGGAGCGAGCGCGCACCCATGACCCAAGTGGCGCGCAGCCATGCCCCTTATGGCGCGCCGCCGTCGCATCATGCGTGCATCGGCGGCGCACGACTGTCGCACTCGCCTGTCAACGCGGGATATGAACGGTGTGAACTTTGCCGGCCAGCCCCGCCAATGACCCAATAGTGACCCGATGATGACCTTGCCGGCCTATTCCTCCGCCAATGCCTCGCCTGGGGCTGCATCCACCCAGCGCCGCGCCATGGCATAATCATGGCCCGCCCGCAGGAAGGCGGCGATCGCCTTGTCCCGCTGCTTGGGATCGAGCGGCCCGGTCGCATAAGGGCCGACCCGCTTGCGCCGGGCGAAGCGCTCGGCCGCATTCCACGCCTCCGATGCGGTGTTCGCGTCCGCCTGCTCCCGGTCGCCTTCCGCAATGCCGGCGGCACGCAGCGCCTCGTCTATCCGCCGCGCGCCATAGCCCCGCCGGCCAAGCGACCCGCTCTTCATCACGGCAAAGCCGGCATCGTCGATATAGCCCAGGTCCACGAAGCGATCGGCCAGACCCTCCGGATCGGCCGGCTCTTCGCCGCCCCAGCCGCGCTCCTTGATCTTGCGCTTCAGATAGGCCAGCAACTTCCCCCGGCTGGTCGCAAAACGCGCGACATGGCGCAGCGCCATGTCGCGCAGCGCCTGTTCATCCAGCGGTGGGGGGAGGCGTTTGCCGGTCATGATGACACTTAATGACCGATGCGCCATGTTTATGCCACAGTCGGGCCGGAATTTCACCGTGCCTTGTCGGCTAATAAGCGAGATTGGCATGGAATAGGCGGTGCAAGCGGCGGCCAAAGCTGCTAGCGGCCCCGCTTTCATGAGTTTTAAGACATTGGGTGAAACCAATATGACGGGTTCGCAAGAGATGATGGCACCAACGCCGACCACTGATGATCTGCCACGCCGCTTCTCGGACTTCGAGACGCTGGGCGAAGCGCTGGACTATGCGGCGCTGGGCAAACGCGGCCTGAATTTCCATGACGCCCGTGGCAATCTGGCCCGGCCCTATCCCTTCTATGAACTGCGTGCTGACGCCATCGCCTGCGCCCATCGCCTGATCGCCCATGGCGTCAAGCCGCAGGATCGCATCGCGCTGGTCGCCGAAACCGGCGCCGATTTCGCGACGCTCTTCTTCGGCATCGTCTATGCCGGCGCCTGGCCGGTGCCGCTGCCGCTGCCCACTAGCTTCGGCGGCAAGGAAAGCTATATCGACCAGCTGAATGTTCAGCTGTCCAGCTGCGACCCGATGCTGTTCCTCTTCCCCAAGGAGCTGGAAGAGATGGCGGGCGAGTCCGGTCGGCAAAAATCGGTCGAAAGCATCGCGTTCGAGGATTTCCTGGCGCGCGAAGCCATCCCTGTCGACCTGCCGCAGGCGCAGCCGCAGGAAATCGCCTATCTGCAATATAGCAGCGGCTCGACCCGTTTCCCGCATGGTGTGGCCGTCACCCATCATGCGCTGCTCTCCAACCTGTCGGCGCACAGCCACGGCATGGAAGTGCAGGACAGCGATCGCTGCATCAGCTGGTTGCCCTGGTATCATGACATGGGTCTGGTCGGCTGCTTCCTGTCGCCGGTCGCCAATCAGGTGTCGACCGATTACATGAAGACGGAGGATTTCGCTCGTCGCCCGCTCGCCTGGCTGGATCTCATCAGCCGTAACGAGGGCACCTCGATCAGCTATTCGCCGACCTTCGGCTACGATATCTGCGCCCGCCGCATGTCCAGCCAGACCAAGGCGCAGGATCGCTTTGACCTCTCCCGCTGGCGTCTGGCCGGCAATGGCGCGGACATGATCCGCCCCGACGTGATGCAGAGCTTCGTCGACGCCTTCGCCGACGCCGGCTTCAGCCCCAAGGCGTTCCTGCCCAGCTACGGTCTGGCCGAAGCGACCCTGGCCGTCACCATCATGCCGCCGGGTGAGGGCATCATCGTCGAACTGGTCGAGGAAACCGACCTGTCGGGCGGCGATGCGCCGGAGGGCCGTCCGCAGCGTTTCCGCTCCATCGTCAACTGCGGCAAGCCGGCCAAGGACATGGTCGTGGAAATCCGCGACGAGGATGGCGGCCTGATGAACGAGCGTCAGATCGGCAAGGTGTGGACCACCGGGCCGAGCCTCATGGTCGGTTATTTCCGCGACGATGCCGCGACCGCCGCCTGCATGGCCGACGGCTGGCTCGACACCGGCGACATGGGCTATCTGTCCGACGGCTATCTCTACATTGTCGGCCGCGCCAAGGACATGATCATCATCAACGGCAAGAATCACTGGCCGCAGGATATCGAATGGGCGGTGGAACAGCTGCCCGGCTTCAAGCAGGGCGACATCGCCGCCTTCGCCATCACCACGCCCGGTGGTGAGGAAGCGCCCGCCGTGCTGGTCCATTGCCGCACGTCGGACAATGAGGAGCGCTCGCGCCTGCGCGACCAGATTCGCGAGCGGGTTCGCGCCATCACCGGCATGAATTGCGTCGTGGAACTGGTGCCGCCGCGCACCCTGCCGCGCACCTCTTCGGGTAAACTCAGCCGGTCGAAGGCGCGCAATCTCTATCTGACCGGCGAAATCCGGCCTTACGATATCGCGGCATAAACGCCCGGTAAGGTTACCGATTGCTAACCCATGGCTGGTAACGCCGGCATGTGGGTAGCAAGATCGATCAGAGCGAAGAGCCGGGTCGACAGGAACGGGCATCGCTTCGGGCGATGATGGGACTGTCATCGATGGCGGACGAAACCGGCATGCGCGTGCTGGAGGCGCAGCTGCGGTCCGCCGACAGCGTCGCCATCCTGCGCCATGGCATGAACATGTGCGGCCTGCTTTTCCTGTGGCAGGTGTTTTCACATTGCTGCCCGCTGATGCTGCTTGCCGGCTGGAGCGCGGCGCTGATCGTTGCCACGGCCGCCGCCATCGGCCTGAGCACCCATCGCGGCGGGGCGAACGGGCCTTCGGACCTGCGCCGCCATGGGCTGGGCGCGCTGTTGCAGGGGCTGGTCTGGGCCAGCTGCATGGCACTCATCGGCCGATCCGGACAGACGACCGAATTGATCGCGCTCTGGACGCTGGTCAGCTGCATCATGGTGTGCGGCGCGATCAGCTATGCCGCGACCCCGCTCGCCGCCAGCGCCTATCTCCTGCCCTGCATCGTCGGCCTCTTCTTCATGTTCGACGACCATGGCCAACTGCCGCTGCGCGCGCTCGCGACCAGCTATGCCCTGTCCCTGCTCGCCGGCTGCTTCATCTACGCCCGCACCTTCGCCCGCCAGCACAGCACCACGGCCCAACTGGCCGAAAAGAGCGAGGTGGTGAGCCTGCTGCTGCGCGAATATGAGGTCGGCGGCTCCGACTGGCTGTGGCAGACCGACACGCTGCGGCGGATCAGTGGCGTGTCCAGCCGCTTCGCCGAAACGCTGGGCGTCGAACCCGCGCAGCTGGAGGGCGTGTCGATGGTACAAATCCTGGCCGGCAGCGGTTGGGACAATGGCCGCTTCGCCGCTGGGCTGCACAATTTGGCCGACCATCTCAAGCGGCGCGAGAGTTTCAGCAACCTCGTCCTGCCGGTCGAGATTAAGGGGCAATGGCGCTGGTGGGAATTGTCCGCGTCGCCCCGGCATGACGAACATGGCGTGTTCCAGGGCTTTCGCGGCGTCGGCTCCGACGTCACGATCCAGCGCGAATCAGCGGACAAGATTGCGCAACTGGCACGTTTCGACCCGCTGACCGGCCTGCCCAATCGCAGCCATCTGCGCGAAGTGCTGGATCAGGCGATGGATACGGCGCGGGGCCGTTCGCCCGGCTGCGGCTTCATGATGATCGACCTCGACCGGTTCAAGTCGATCAACGACACGCTGGGCCACCAGATCGGCGACAAGCTGCTGAGCCAGGTGGCGCGCCGCCTGCGGCAGGTCTGCGATGCGGGTGAATTTTGCGGGCGCTTTGGCGGCGACGAATTTGCCGTGGTCCTGCCGCATGTCGCGGACGGCGCGGTCATCCCCCGGCTTGCGTCGGCGATCATCGGTGCCTTGTCGGCGCCCTATCAGGTCGACCAGCATATGTTGCATGTCGGCGCGTCCGTTGGATCGGCGCTGTCACCGATGGACGGCCGCGAATCCGAAGCGCTGATTCGCAGCGCCGACCTGGCGCTCTACCGGGCCAAGGATGACGGCGGTGGCGTACATCGCGCCTATGAGCCGCAGCTTCATGCCCAAGCCGAAGAGCGGCGGCAGCTGGAACTGGCGTTGCGCGAGGCGTTGGAAAAGGAACAGTTGCATGTCCTCTATCAGCCGGTGGTCGATGCCGATCAGGGGGTAGTGCTGGGCTTTGAGGCACTGGTGCGCTGGACCCATCCGCAACTGGGCGCGATATCGCCGGTCAAGTTCATCCCGGTGGCGGAGGAAGCACGGCTGATCGGGCCGATCGGCGAATGGGTGTTGCGCACCGCCTGCATGGAAGCGGCGACCTGGCCGGACGACGTGCGGATCGCCGTGAACGTCTCGGCCGAACAATTGGCCCATCCCAGTTTCGTGTCCGCCGTCGTCTCCGCGCTGGCGCAGAGCGGGCTGGAGGCGCGACGGCTGGAGCTGGAAGTCACCGAAAGCGTCTTCATGGGCGAGGATACGGGCGCGCTCAAAGTGCTGGATCAGTTGCTGGGCCTTGGCATCCAACTGTCGCTCGACGATTTCGGCACGGGCTACAGCTCGCTCGGCTATCTCAGTCGCACCCGCTTCAACACGATCAAGATCGACCGCAGCTTCGTCGTGGGCGCATCGAAGAACACGGCGGAAAGCCTGGCGATCATCCGTGCCGTGGTGACGCTGGCGGACAGCCTTGGCATGGCGACGACGGCCGAAGGCGTGGAAACGGAAGCGGAATTGCAGATGGTCCGCCGATTGGGCTGCAAGAAGGTGCAGGGCTATTTTTTCGGCCGGCCGATGCTGCCCGAAGATGCGGCCCGGCTGTTCCCTGCGCCGCAGCGCGTCGCCTTAGGTTGACCCTATTTCGCCAGCAGCTGCCGTTCCACCTGAGTCCATAGCGCAGAGAAGGCCTGCGCCGGGGGCGACGCCGGAGCGAAGACGCCTAGTGGCTTGCGGCGCACCGTCATCTGTTCGATCGTGCTGGACATGGGAATGGCGGGCCAACCCGACTGGCTTTCCAGCGCCGTGCGATGCAGACTGCGGCGGCGATCGACCATCGAATAGACCGGCAGGATCGGCGCATGATTGCCGCCGCGCTGCACCAGATAGCGGGCGACTTCGCCCATGGCGCGTTGCGACAGGGGGGACGGGATGACCGGGATGACGATCAGGTCGGCGGCGCGGAGCACCTGCTCGCTGGTTTCGGTCAGGCCCGGCGGGCAGTCGAGGATGATGCGGTCATAATCGCGGCCCAGGCTTTCGATCAGCTTGGCCAGCCGCTTCTTCTTGTCCATTTCGCGGAACAGATGGTCGAGGCTGCGCAGCGAGGTGTCGGCGGCGATCAGGTCGAGCCCCGGCACGGTCGATGGCTGGATCAGCTTGCGGACGTCCACATCCTTGCTGAAGATCGCCTGCGCCGCATCGCGGCTTTCCGTGTCGGTGGACAGGAGCCAGCTGGACGCCGCCTGCGGATCCAGATCCCAGAGCAGCGTACGCCGCTTCGAGATGCAGGCCGAGGCCCAGGCCAAGTTGATCGCGAAGGTGGTTTTCCCCACGCCGCCCTTGAGGCTGTAGACGGCGATGGTCGCCAATACCGGTTCCTTTGCCATGAATGGGGAAGCTAAGGCTTCCCGCCATCAAAGCAAGAACTCAAATCAGTCCCTTGTTACGGTTGCGTGACAAGGGACTGGATAATCACAGGATTTCCAGGACCTTGTCCTGCGGGCGGCAGAAGCGGACGCCCTTTTCCGTTTCGACGAAGGGGCGGTTCACATAGGCGGGGTTGGCCGCCATTTCGTCCAGGATCGCGTCGCCATCCATGTCGGACAGGCCGCGTTCTTCGGCATCGGTGCCCATCTTGCGGATCGCTTGCGCCGGAGTCAGCCCGGCGTCGGCGAACAGCTGGACCAGCTTGTCGCGGGTGAAGGGCGTCTTGAGATATTCGACCACCTCCACCTCGACGCCCGGCGTTTCCTCAAGAATCGCCAGCGTCTTGCGCGACGTGCCGCATTTGGGATTATGCCAGATGGTGGCCTTCACTGGCCATCCTCACGGGCGAGCCATTCTTCCAGCCACTTGATCGTGTAGTTGCCGTCCAGAAATTCCGGATCGCGCAGCAGGGCCTGATGCAGCGGGATGGTGGTCTTCATCCCTTCGATCACATATTCCTCCAGCGCGCGGCGCAGGCGCATGATCGCACCTTCGCGGGTGCGGCCATAGACGATCAGCTTGCCGATCATGGAGTCGTAATAAGGCGGCACCTTATAGCCCTGATACAGGCCGCTATCGACGCGGACGTGCATGCCGCCCGGAACATGATAGCTGGTGACGGTGCCCGGCGAGGGCGCGAAGGTCTTGGGATCCTCCGCATTGATGCGGCATTCGATCGCATGGCCGGTGAAGCGGATATCGTCCTGTGTGACCGACAGCGGCTTGCCTTCGGCGACGCGGATCTGTTCGCGCACCAGGTCGAGGCCGGTGATCATTTCCGTCACCGGATGTTCCACCTGAAGGCGGGTATTCATCTCGATGAAGTAGAATTCGCCATTTTCCCACAGGAATTCGATCGTGCCGGCGCCGCGATAGGCCATGTCGGCCATCGCCTTGGCACAGATGCCGCCGATGCGTTCGCGCTCGGCCTGCGACAGGACGGGCGAGGGGGCTTCTTCCAGCACCTTCTGGTGGCGGCGCTGGAGCGAGCAGTCGCGTTCGCCCAGATGGATGGCATTGCCATTGCCGTCGCCGAATACCTGGATTTCGATATGACGCGGATTGCCCAGATATTTTTCGATATAGACGGTCGCGTCGCCAAAGGCGGCCTTCGCTTCCGAGCCCGCCTGCTGCATCAGCGTTTCGAGGCTGTCGGGCGAGGTGCACACCTTCATGCCGCGACCACCGCCGCCCGAAGCGGCCTTGATGATCACCGGATAGCCGGCGGCTTCGGCAATCGCCTTGGCTTCTTCCACATCGCTGACCGCGCCGTCCGAACCGGGGACGAGTGGCAGGCCCAGCGCACCGGCGGTACGCTTGGCTTCGATCTTGTCGCCCATGGTGCGGATATGTTCGGGCTTGGGACCGACGAAGGCGAGGCCGTGCGCTTCGACGATCTCGGCGAACTTGGCGTTTTCCGACAGGAAGCCGTAACCGGGATGGATCGCGTCCGCGCCGCTGATTTCCGCTGCCGAAATGATGGCAGCGATGTTCAGATAGCTGTCCTTGGCCGCGGGCGGCCCGATGCAGATGGCTTCGTCGGCCAGGCGCACATGCATGGCATCGGCGTCGGCGGTGGAGTGCACCGCGACGGTCTTGATGCCCATTTCATGGCAGGCACGGTGGATGCGAAGCGCGATCTCGCCACGGTTGGCGATCAGCAGTTTC
The DNA here is from genome assembly GCF_008710155.1 of Sphingobium limneticum. Lineage (GTDB taxonomy): Bacteria > Pseudomonadota > Alphaproteobacteria > Sphingomonadales > Sphingomonadaceae > Sphingobium > Sphingobium limneticum. The sequence goes on along the minus strand of NZ_VYPZ01000002.1, from coordinate 160,774 downwards.
TCGATGGCCATAAGCTTGTGCGGGCCTTATTCGATGACGATCAGCGGCTGGTCATATTCGACCGGCTGACCGTTATCGACCAGTACGGCCTTGACCGTACCGGCGACGGGCGCGGCGATCGCGTTCATGACCTTCATGGCTTCGACGATCAGGATGGTTTCGCCGGCGGCGACCTGCGCACCCACGCGGGCGAAGGGGGCGGAGCCGGGTTCGGCCGACAGATAGGCGGTGCCCACGATCGGCGACTTGACCACCGTGCCCGACGGCAGAGCGGCTTCGCCAGCAGGTGCAGCGACGGGGGCCGCGACAGGCGCAGCGGCAACGGGGGCGGCGGCCGGCGCGGCGGCATAGACGGGCGCAGCGGCCGATGCGGCCTTGCGAGCGACGCGGATCTTGCGATCGCCATCCTCAACCTCAATCTCGGTGAGGTTGGTGTCGTCCAGCAGCGCAGCGAGATCGCGCACCAACTGTACGTCCACCTGCATTGCGCCCTTTTCTTGTTTGTCGGTCATGTGAAGTCCCTGGCCGGTGAATATCGTTTCTGGTGCCCGCGCCTATGCGCATTTACGGCAAAGCGCAACTTTCGTGCGCCAAAACGTAAGGCGTTACAGTTCCAGCGCGGCTTCCAGCGCCAGCATGTAGGACATGGGGCCAAAGCCCGCGATGGTGCCCTTGGCCGCCATGCCGACATAGCTTTTATGGCGGAAAGGCTCGCGCTTGTGGGGGTTGGAGAGGTGGATTTCGATAACGGGCACGGTGATGCCCTTGATCGCGTCGTGCAGCGCGATCGACGTGTGGGTGTAGGCGCCGGGATTGATGATGACGGCATGGGCGCCTTCCGCATGGGCTTCCTGCAGCCAGTCGACCAGATAGCCTTCATGGTTCGACTGGCGGAAGACGATCTCCACATGGGCGCGGCCGGCGACATCCTCCATGCGTTCGGCAATGTCGTCCAGCGTGTCGTAGCCATAGATTTCCGGCTCGCGCGTGCCCAGCATGTTGAGGTTGGGGCCATTGAGAACGTAGATTTTGCGCGTGTCGGCCATGGCGAACCCTTCTGATGTTGCTTGGCGGGCAAGGCCGCCCCTATATGCGCACGATCCTTAGCCCTTCCCGTCTCGCCTAGTCGAGACTCCTTCTTGTCCGGGACAGCGCAGTGAGCATAGACGGCACCATTTCCATCCACATCAATGGCGAGCATCGCCGCATCCGCGACGGGCTGACGCTGGCGGACCTTGCGAGCGAACTGGGTTTCGTGCCGGAAAAGGTGGCGGTGGAGCGCAATCTGGAGGTCGTGCCGCGTTCGACCCTCGCGCAGGTCAAGGTCGAGGATGGCGACGAATTGGAGATCGTGCATTTCGTTGGTGGTGGCGACGTCGCCGCAGTCGATGACGATAGTTGGAGCGTGGCGGGCAAGACGTTTCGGTCGCGCCTGATCGTGGGCACCGGCAAATATAAGAGTTTCGAGCAGAATGCGGCGGCGGTGGCCGCTTCGGGCGCGGAGATCGTGACCGTGGCGGTGCGCCGGGTCAATGTGAGCGACCCCAAGGCGCCGATGCTGACCGACTTTATCGATCCGAAAAAGATCACCTATCTGCCCAATACGGCGGGCTGCTTCACAGGCGAGGATGCGATCCGCACTCTGCGGCTGGCGCGGGAAGCGGGCGGCTGGGATCTGGTGAAGCTGGAGGTGCTGGGCGAGGCGCGTACGCTCTATCCCGATATGGTGGAAACGCTGCGCGCGACCGAAGTGCTGGCCAAGGAAGGCTTCAAGCCGATGGTCTATTGCGTGGACGATCCGATCGCGGCGAAGCGGCTGGAGGATGTCGGCGCGGTGGCGATCATGCCGCTGGGCGCGCCGATCGGGTCGGGCCTGGGCATCCAGAACAAGGTGACGATCCGCCTGATCGTGGAGGGCACCAAGTTGCCGGTGCTGGTCGATGCGGGTGTGGGCACGGCGTCGGAAGCGACCGTGGCGATGGAGCTGGGCTGCGCCGGCGTGTTGATGAACACCGCGATCGCCGAGGCGAAAGACCCGATCCTGATGGCCGCCGCGATGAAGGCGGGCGTTGAGGCGGGCCGCATGGCCTATCGCGCCGGGCGCATGGGCAAGCGACTCTATGCCGATCCGTCGAGTCCGCTGGCCGGGCTGATCTGAGCCGGCGCGACGCGACAGTCGCGCGACAGGGCGAAGTTCACAGTGTCGTCGGCCTATTCGGGCCGGACGCGCTCGCGAGGCTTTCGCGAAGCGCCTGTGCCGCGTCACACGCGCGGCGGTTGGGTCACACGTGCGCGTCATTGGTGCGCCATCGGGGCGACGCGGACGCGCGCTAGAGGTGGCGTGTATTGAATGATCGCTCGACAGGCGCACTTTGGCGTTTGCGCGCGAGCGAGGATCTGGGGGCAGGTGGCCGGCGGCGGTTCCATTCCGCAGGTTAGATCGAAGGCCGGCCGGGTAGGAAAGCGGTTTGTGGTCGAGGCGATTGGCGGCTTTTCAAGGGTCGCTTGCGCTTTGATCGGCTTTCCCGTAAAGGCGCCTCTGCAATCGGTCGGTCCGCCGTCCGTACTCTGACGACTCCAGGGCGCCCGCATGGGGCATCGGATGGACGCTGGCCGGCGAGGTTTCGCCCGCCGGCGATTTTGTCGTTTGATGGGTAGGCACAGTTTTCCGGGCCTTTCGGCCCAAATGAGGTGATGATGTTCGATTCGCTAAGCGATCGTCTCAGTGGGGTATTCGACAAGCTGCGTGGGCGCGGTGCGCTTACGGAGGACGATGTCCGCGCCGCGATGCGCGAAGTGCGAATCGCGCTTCTGGAAGCCGACGTCGCGCTGCCCGTGGTGCGCCAGTTCGTCGATCAGGCCACCGAAAAGGCCGTCGGCAGCGACGTGCTGCGATCGGTCACGCCCGGCCAGATGGTCGTCAAGATCGTATCCGACACGCTGACCGAGACGCTGGGATCCGAAACCAGCGACCTGATGATCGATGTGGCGCCGCCTGCGGTCATCATGATGGTCGGCCTTCAGGGTTCGGGCAAGACGACCAGCACGGCGAAGATCGCCAAGCGGCTGAAGGAAAAAGAGCGCAAGAAGGTGCTGATGGCGTCGCTCGACGTCCAGCGTCCGGCCGCGCAGGAACAGCTGGCGGTGCTGGGTACGCAGACCGACGTCGCGACCCTGCCGATCGTTGCCGGGCAGCAGCCGGTCGATATCGCCAAGCGCGCGTTGCAGGCGGCGAAGCTTCAGGGCTTCGATGTGGTCATGCTCGATACCGCAGGGCGCCTGCACGTCGATCAGGCGCTGATGGACGAGATGAAGGCGGTGGCCGACGTCGCCAATCCGGCCGAAATCCTGCTGGTGGTCGATTCGCTGACCGGGCAGGACGCGGTGAATGTCGCGACCAGCTTCACCGCGCAAGTGCCGCTGACCGGCGTCGTGCTGACCCGTATGGACGGCGATGCGCGCGGTGGTGCGGCGCTGTCGATGCGGGCCGTGACCGGCCGTCCGATCAAGTTCGCCGGCACGGGCGAAAAGCTGGACGCGCTGGAGCCGTTCCATCCGGCTCGCGTGGCGCAGCGCATTCTGGGCATGGGCGACGTCGTGTCGCTGGTCGAACGCGCCGCCGAGACGATCGACGCGGAAGAAGCCGACAAGCTGGCCAAGAAGATGGCCAAGGGTCAGTTCGACATGAACGACCTGCGCAGCCAGCTGAACCAGATGCGTCGCATGGGTGGCCTTGGCGCGCTGGCGGGCATGCTGCCGGGCCTCAAGAAAGCGCAGGCGGCGATGGCCAATAGCGGCGCGAACGACAAGACGCTGATCCATCTGGACGCGATGATCGGTTCGATGACGCCCAAGGAGCGGGAAAAGCCCGCTTTGATCAACGCCAAGCGCAAGATCCGTATCGCCAAGGGCGCCGGCCGCACCGTGCAGGACGTCAACCGTCTCCTGAAAATGCATCAGGAAATGGAAGGCGCGATGAAGAAGATCCGCAAGATGGGCGGCCTCAAAGGACTGGCCAAGATGTTCACCGGCGGCGGCATGGGAGGCCTTGGTGGCCCCGATGGCGGCGCGGGTGGACCGCCCGACCTATCGGGTCTGGGTGGCCTGGGCGGATTGGGTGGCAATATGCCGAAGCTGCCGCCCGGCTTTCAGAATTTCATGAAGAAGTGAAGTAACCGTCATCCCAGCGAAAGCTGGGGCCTCACTGCCCCTGAAAGGCAAGAGAGGCGCCAGCTATCGCTGGGATGGCAATCCTAAAGAGCAGTTGAGTTAGAAAGGTTTAGTTCCATGGCAACCTCCATCCGTCTGTCGCGCGGCGGCTCCAAGAAGCGCCCTTATTACCGCATCGTCGTGGCCGACAGCCGCGCACCGCGTGACGGCAAGTTCATCGAGCGCATCGGCAGCTACAACCCCGTTCTGCCAAAGGGCGACGAAAAGCGCGTCGTTCTGGACATCGATCGTGCCAAGCACTGGGTCGAAGCCGGCGCGCAGCCGACCGACCGCGTCGCCCGCTTCCTGGACGCCGCTGGCGTGAAGGAGCGCAAGGTGCGCAACAACCCGAACAAGGCCGAGCCGGGTCAGAAGGCCAAGGATCGCGCCGAAGATCGTGCTGCCAAGGCTGCCGAAGCCGCTGAAGCTGCCGAAACCGCCAAGGCTGCTGCCGCTGAAGCCGCTGCTGCTCCGGCCGCCGAAGAAGCACCGGCTGAAGAAGCTGCTGCCGAACAGGCTGAAGGCTGAGCATAATGACAGACAAGCCCGTCACTCTGGCCGCGATCATCGGTGCGCATGGGGTGGCGGGCGATGTCCGTCTGAAGCTCTTTGGCGAAGGGGCGGAAAGCCTCAAAAGCTACAAGAGCTTCGATGTGGCGGGGCGCACGCTGACGTTGAAGTCGGTGCGCCCCGGCCCCAATGGCGCGGTGGCCCGCTTTGCCGAAATCGGCGATCGCGGCGCGGCCGAAGCACTGCGCGGTACGGCATTGACCGTGCCCCGTTCCGCCCTCCCGCCGCTGGCCGAGGGCGAATATTATCATGCCGACCTGATCGGCCTGCCCTGTACCGCCAGTACCGGCGAAGAACTGGGCACGATCATCGCGGTCGAGAATTTCGGCGCGGGCGACATCATCGAGGTGGAGCGTCCGGCGGTCGAGGGCCAGAAGGCCAAGCGTTTCATGGCGCCGATGCATGCGGTGACCGTGGGCGACGACAGCGCCGTAATTGACGCAGCCTTCACGGAATAGTATATACTCTTCGTATATACGGAGGGTCCGTCATGGGCGAAGAGTATAAGGCCAAGATTTTCAAATCGGGCAACAGCTTGGCGTTGCGCCTGCCCAAGGCTCTGGGCCTCGCCGATGGCGAGGAAGTCGTGGTCATCCCCCATAACGATGGCAGCTTCTCCTTCTGGAAGCAGGATCAGTCACAAGAGATATTGCTGGGCCTGTATGGCAGCATGTCGGCGGGCTTCATGAGCGATGGGCGCGGTGACGTCGATCAGGCGGATCGTGACTGGGGTGATGATGGCGGCGCGACGGCGGTTGCGTGACTGAACTTTCCCATCTGCTCGACACCAATGTCTGCATTGATTTTCTGTTGGGACGTAGTGCGCCTTTGGCCCAGCGCATGGCAGCCAGCCTAGGCGCATTGGCCGTATCTGCGGTGACGGCAGCGGAATTGCGGGTGGGTAGCCACATGTCGGCCGATCCGGACGGCGATATGCGGCGGATTGATACGTTCCTGTCTCTGATGCAGGTTGTGGCCTTCGACGATGCGGCGTCGCATATCTATGCGAACGTGGTACGACAGGTTGGGGTGCGTCGGCGTGGCTTCGATCGGTTGATCGGAACGCAGGCGCTGGCTCTGGGTCTGATACTGGTCACGCGCAATGATCGAGACTTCGCCGATATTCCTGGCCTGAAAGTGGAGGATTGGACGCAGTGACGGGGCGCTTCTTCTCATGGTTGCTGTGCTTGGCCCTAGTGCCGGCGACGGCGCAGGCAGCCGATGAGAGGAAGATCGAGGCGGCTCTGCCGGCCATCGACAAGCTGTTCGCCGATTTTCAGGTGGATAGCCATGCGCCCGGCCTGGTCTATGGCATCGTTGCCAATGGGCGTCTGGTCCATGTGAAGGGGCTGGGCGTGCAGGATCTGGTGCAGAAACGCCCGGTGACGCCCGACAGCCTGTTCCGCATCGCGTCGATGACCAAGGCGTTCACGGCACTGTCGATCCTGAAGCTGCGCGAGCAGGGCCAATTGTCGCTCGACGATCTGGCGGAAACCCATGTGCCCGAAATGCGCGGCTGGACCTATCCGACCAAGGACAGCCCGCATATCCGCATTCGCGACCTGCTGACCCATAGTGCGGGGCTGGTCGACGACAATCCCTGGGGCGATCGGCAGACACCGCTGCCGGAGGCGGATTTCACGCGCATGGTGCAGCAGGGGGTGCCGTTCAGCAGCGCGCCGGGCAGCCACTATGAATATAGCAATTTCGGCTTCGCGCTGCTGGGGCGGATCGTCGCCAACGTCTCTGGTCTGCCCTATCGCCGCTATGTCGAGCGAACGCTACTGACGCCGCTGGGCATGACGTCGAGCGGCTATGAGATCAGCGAATGGCCGGTCGAGCGGCGGGCGATCGGCTATCGCTGGGAAGATGGTCGGTGGAAGGCGGAACCGGCGATGCGCGATGGCGCGTTCGGCGCGATGGGCGGGTTGCAGACGAGTGCGAACGACTATGCCCGCTGGATCGCTTTCCTGCTGTCCGCCTGGCCGGCGCGGGATAACGCTGACGATGGGCCTGTGTCGCGCGCCTCGGTCAGGATGCTGGCGGAGGGGAGCAATTTCGTCACCATCGCCCAGCGCAATGGCGCGAGCGGGCCGTCAGCCTGCCGTCAGGCGGCGGCCTATGGCTTTGGCATGCGGATCGCGCAGGATTGCGACCTGGGCCTGACGCTGGCGCATGGCGGCGGTTATCCGGGCTATGGCAGTCATGTCATGCTGATGCCCGACCATGATGTGGGGATCTTCGTCTTCACCAACCGCACCTATAATGGCGGCGCGGGTCCGGCCTGGGACGCCGCGATGGCGTTGCAGAAGGCCGGTGCGCTGGTCGAACGGGTGCTGGCGGTGTCGCCGTTGCTGGCGGAGGGCTATGCGACGGCGGGGCGCATCTATGCCGCGGGTGACGTGGGCGTGGCGCGGGACCGGTTGGCGATGAATTTCCTGATGGACAGCGAGTTGGACAGCTGGCGGCGGAAACTGGCGGGACTGAAAGCGGAGGTCGGGGCCTGCCAGAGCGATGCGCCGATCAAGGCGAGCGGTGGCCTGTCCGGCAGTTTCACATGGGTTTGCGAGAAGGGGCGGGTGAGCGGATCGATCCTGCTGGCGCCGACGCGCGAGGCGCAGATTCAGGAATTGAAGCTGGCGGTGAAGCTGCCCTGACGCGGGCCGGGGTTGAGGCGCAACTGGACGGGGCAGCGCGCATCGCCTAAGCGCGGGCCATGGCGCAAATCCTTACCGCAATCTACCTGTTCGCAATGCTGGCCGCAGGTTGGCGCCTGTTCGGCGTCGACTGGTCGCGCGGGGCGAAGCTGTCCACTGCCGTGACGCTGATCTGCCCGATCCCGCTGCTGTTGCTGGTTCCGGCATTGCTGCACCCTGGCCGGCCCTTTGGCGACCTGATGCGGGCGAGCGGGCTGACCTTGCTGCTGTGCGGGGCGCTGTGCATGGCGGGTGGCGTGTCGGCCGCCTGGGTCAGGACGCGACGCGCATGAGCTTTGCCGCGCAGATATTGACCCTTTACCCCGACATGTTTCCGGGGCCGTTGGGGGCTTCGCTTGCGGGCAGGGCGCTGGCCGACGGCAAATGGTCGTGCAACCCCATCCATATCCGCGATTTCGCCGCCGATCGGCACCGTACCGTGGACGATACGCCGGCAGGCGGCGGGGCGGGCATGGTACTGCGCGCGGATATATTGGCGCAGGCGGTCGATCATGCGCTGGACAAGCGGCCCGACCTGCCGGTGCTGGCCATGACGCCGCGCGGCACGCCGATCACGCAGGCGCGGGTGCGGGCATTGGCGCAGGGGCCGGGCGTGACGATCCTGTGCGGCCGGTTCGAGGGGTTTGACGAGCGGATTTTCGACGCGCGCCCGATCGAGCAGGTCAGCATGGGCGACATCATATTGTCCGGCGGGGAAATGGCTGCTTTGCTGCTGCTGGATGCTTGTGTTCGGCTGCTTCCCGGTGTAATGGGCGCGGCTTCCAGCGGAGTCGAGGAGTCCTTTGAAACGGGGCTGCTCGAATATCCGCATTATACCCGCCCGGTGGAATGGGAGGGTCGCGCGATCCCGCAAGTGTTGCGATCGGGGGATCATGCGAAGATCGCCGCCTGGCGGAAACACCAGGCGGAGGCAGATACACGGCTAAGGCGGCCGGACCTTTGGGAACGTCACATCGGCGTTCGGGACCGTTCGCCCTCTGGTGCGCAGCAAAAGACCAAGGACTGACGTTACATGAACATCATCCAGCAGATCGAGGCGGAAAACATCGCCGCTCTCGCCAAGGATATCCCCGAATTCCGTCCCGGTGACACCCTGCGCGTCGGCGTGAAGGTCATCGAAGGCGAGCGTAGCCGCGTTCAGAACTATGAAGGCGTGTGCATCGCCCGTTCGAACAAGGGCATGGGTTCCAACTTCACCGTGCGCAAGATTTCGTTCGGCGAAGGCGTGGAGCGCGTATTCCCGCTCTATTCGCCCAACCTCGATTCGATCACCGTCGTCCGTCGTGGCGTCGTGCGTCGCGCGAAGCTCTACTATCTGCGCGGCCGCACCGGCAAGCGCGCCCGTATTGCCGAGCGTCGCGACAACCGCGAAGGTTAATGGCACGGCTGTCGAGCGTTTAAAAACGCTTCTTGACAGTTGTAAAAATGAAACAGGCGGTGACCCCCGGGGTCGCCGCCTTTTTCTTTATGTTACAGATATTTGAATTGCTCAACGGTCACCCGGTAATAGGTGCCTGCGCGAGGATTTTGCAGTGCGGCATAAATAGCATTTCGCCTGATGGCGGATTTATGTCAGCCTTCCGTTTCCAGACATTGCTGAGTGTTTCCATTCAGGATCCCTATGGGTTCGAGGATGAAGACGTTCATGCCAAATACAGAGGTATATTGAAGATAATAAAAAATATCAGGGAGAGGCCTCTTCGATAATATATTAGGGGGCTGTTTCATGAACTATAGAGGTCTGGTTTCTCGCGCGGCGATTGCCATCGCGATAAGTTTTTCTTCTGCTGTATTTGCCCAGGATAGCGCGCCGCAGGCTGCTGCGGTTGATGAGGGCGCTGCCATCATCGTGACCGGCACACGCGCCACCGGCGTAACCGCCGCCGAAAGTGCCGCACCGATCAAGGTGCTGGACGCCGCCAGCCTTGAGAAGGTCGGGCAGCCCAACCTCAATCAGATCCTGACCCAACTGGTCCCCTCCTTCACTGCCGAGGCCTTTGGCGGCGACACCGCCAACCTGACCCTGTCGGCCCGCCTGCGCGGCCTCAGCCCCAACCATGCGCTGGTTCTGGTCAACGGCAAGCGTCGCCATGGCACGTCCAACCTGCATGTGCTGAGCGGTCCCTATCAGGGTGGCGCCGCGCCCGACCTCGACATGATCCCGCCCGGCGCGATCGGCCGGATCGAGGTGCTGGAGGACGGCGCTGCCGCCCAATATGGGTCGGACGCGATCGCCGGCGTCATCAACATCATTCTGAAGGACGACAAGGACAGTATTTCGGGCAGCTTTACCGGTGGCCAATATTATGAAGGCGATGGCACCACTTTTTCGGGCAGCATTACCTTCGCGCCGAAGATCGATGACGACACCTATCTGAACTTCACCATGTTCCACCGCTATCACGGCTTTTCGCAGCGGGGCGGCGTGGATTCGCGCATCTATAACGAAGACGGATCGATCCGGAGCGATGTGAGCGCGGCGCATGCGGCGATGGTGGCCGTGGGCCTGCCCAACGCCCCTTATACCAACCGCATCGTCGGCGATTCCCGCTCCACGCTCAGCACCATCATGTATAATGCCGGCCATGATTTCGGCGGTGTCGAGCTTTATGCCTTCGGCAGCTATGGCCGGCGTGAAGCCAGCGCTTACGAAAATTATCGGCAGCCCTGGCGCGTGTCGCGATCCCCGGTTCTGGGCGTCGCCGGGGAGCAGATTCTGTATAGCGCGACCGGCTTCAACCCGCGTGAGGCGATTAAGGAGGATGATTTCTCCAATACCGGCGGGATCAAGGGGGAAGCCGGCGGTTTCCGCTGGGATATCAGCACCACTTATGGCCAGGATTATGCCAAGCTGTTCACGCTGGATTCGGCCAATCGCACGCTGTTCATCAACACCGGAAAAACGCCGGGCAATTTCTATGACGGCTTCCTGAAGGCGTCGGAATGGACCACCAATATCGACATCGCCAAGGAGATAGAGGTGGGGCTGGCCGCGCCGGTCAACGTCGCATTCGGCGGGGAATATCGCGAAAATCTGTTCCAGATCGGCAAGGGCGACTTTGCGTCGACCTATTTCGAGGGCGGGCAATCCTATCCGGGTTTCCTGGCGACGGACGCGGGCAAGCATAAGCGCGATAACAAGGCGGCCTATCTGGACGTCGCGCTCAGCCCGGTCGATATCTGGAAGATCGACGGCGCGGTGCGGTTCGAGGATTATAGCGATTTCGGCACCAAATGGACGTGGAAGGTGACCAGCCGCGTCGACTTCACCGATCAGGTGGCGCTGCGCGGTACGGTGAGCACCGGTTTCCGGGCGCCGTCGCTGCTCGAATCCTATTATAGCTCGACCAATGTGGGGCCGACATCGGCCTATGTGCAATTGCCGCCGAACAGTGCCGCCGCCAAGCTGCTGGGCTATGACGACCTGAAGCCGGAAACATCGACCAACTACAGCCTGGGCCTGGTGCTGCGGCCCATTCCCAAGCTGAACATCACGCTCGACGCCTATCAGGTGAAGATGAAGAACCGCATCGTCGGGACGGGATCGATCGTCGGCCTGACCGGTGGCGTCGTCACCAACCAGGCGGTGCTGGATGCGATCGCGGCGCATGGCAATGTGCTGGATCCCTATGTGCTGGAAGTGGGTGATGCGGGCATCAACCTGTTCACCAACGGCGCGGACACCCGCACCCGCGGCGTCGACCTGACCGCCAGCTATCCGACCCCGGTGGGCGAGGGATCGATCCTGTGGACGCTGTCGGCCAATTACAACACGACCAAGATCACCAGGCTGCGCCTGCCCGAAGATCTGTACGCGGCGGATGCGCGCAGCGTGCTGGAAAAGGCATCGCCCAAATATAAGGTGATTGCGGGCGGCCTGTTCACGCTGGGTGGCCTGAGCGTGACGCTGCGGGAAACCTTCTATGGCAAGTCGTCGCAGGTCGTCATCTACAACGGTACGACCCCGACGGTGCGGGCCGGGGCAGCGGCGATCACCGACCTGGAAGTCAGCTATGAACTGACCAAGGGGCTGACGCTGAGTGCCGGCGCGAACAACCTGTTCGACAAGAAGGCATCGACCGTGCCCAATGGTCCGGACGGCCTGCCGATCGATGGCGGCGCGGTGCTGGATGCGCCCGTCACCTTCACGCCGTACGGCATCAACGGCGGTTACTGGTACGGCAAGGTCGGCTTCAAATTCTGATTTGATATCGACGCGTGAAGGCCGGTCCCTTGCATGGGGCCGGCCTTTGCTGTTTCAGACAGTCCATGACACGACTGACCCACCGACTGGCGACCATCGCCGACGAAGCTGCCCTGCCCGCCCTGATGACGCGGGCGATCGAGCAATTGCAGGGGAGCTGGCTGACGCCCGAGCAGGTGGCGGCCAGCCATGGCTTCATGGGGCTGGACAGCCGGCTGATTGCCGATGGCACCTATTTCGTGATCGAGGACGGGGCCGACATTGCCGGCTGTGGCGGATGGAGCTGGCGGGCGACGCCCTATGGCGGCAATCATAGCGCAGGGCGCGACGACCGGCCGCTCGATCCTGCGACCGAGGCGGCGAAGGTGCGGGCGATGTACACCCACCCCGATCATGTGCGCAAAGGTGTGGGGACGTTGATCTTGACGCTGTGCGAGGCGGCGGCCAGGGCGGAGGGGTTCGGCGCGCTGGAACTGTCCGGCACGATGGCCGGGGTGCCGCTCTATCGCAGCTTCGGGTTCGAGGGCGTACGCGAATTCGAGGATAGCGGCGTGCCGATGCTGCTGATGCGCAAGGTCATAGCTTAGAGCATGATATCATGCGGCTGATTTAAAAGGCGTGTTCCCCGGCGCAGGCCGGGGTCCAGTCCACGCTTTGAACTGGACCCCGGCCTGCGCCGGGGAACATTTCCTATGCGTCAGCCTGATCGCGTCTTGGTATAAGCTATTAGGCGCGGCAGGCTCTCATTTTCCGCGGCTCCGCGTGAATCAAAAAGGGTTCACGCGGAGCCGCAGAGACGCCGAGAAGAAAGGGGTTCAGGCGTTGCGGCTGGTGAACCAGAGGCCGGCGAGGCTGATGAGCGCCGCTGCCGACATATAGAGGCCGACAAGGCCCACGCCCTGCATGCCGATGAGCCAGGTGGCGACGATCGGGGCCAGCGCGCCGCCGATGATACCGCCGAGGTTAAAGGCGAAGGACGCGCCGGTATAGCGCAGCTGGATGGGGAAGAGGGCGGGGAGATAGGCGCCCAGCGGCCCGTAGATGAAGCCCATGACGAACAGCGCAAGGCTGAGCGCCACGAAGATCGGCAGCAGCGCGCCGGTGCCGATCAGCGGGCCGAAGACCAGGCCCATCGCCACCGTGCCGACGCAGCCCCAGGCGAGCGCGGTGGTCGGCGTGGTGCGGTCCGACCACCAGCCGGCTAGGACGATGCTGACCGCCATGAACAGGATCGCGCCCAGCTGAATGGCGAGGAAGATTTCCCGGTCGATCTTGAGCGCGGTGGTGCCGTAGCCGAGTGCAAAGGCGGTCGCGATATAATAGACCGCGAAGCAGGCGGCGCAGGCGAAGGTGCCGGCGATCGCGGCGCCCAGATGCGAGGAAAGCAGGGTGGCCAGCGGTACGGCGGGCGGCGGCGTTTCCTTCTGCGCAGCGGCGAACTCGGGCGTTTCGGTGAGTTTGAGGCGGACCCACAGGCCCAGGATCACCAGCACGGAACTGCCGATGAAGGGCAGGCGCCAGCCCCAGGCGAAGAAGTCTTCGTCGGACAGGAAAGCGCCCAAGAGCAGGAACAGCCCGTTGGCGGCGATGAAGCCGACCGGGGCGCCAAGCTGCGGGAACATGCCGAAGCGTGCGCGCCAGCCGGGCGGGGCATTCTCCACCGCCAGCAGCGCCGCGCCGCCCCATTCGCCGCCCAGGCCGAAGCCTTGGCCGAAGCGCAGCAGGCACAGGATCAGCGGCGCCCAATAGCCGATCATCTGATAAGTGGGCAGGAAACCGATGAGCAGCGTGCAGCCGCCCATCAGCATCAGCGAGGCGACCAAAGTCGCCTTGCGGCCGATGCGGTCGCCATAATGGCCGAACACGGCCGCGCCGACCGGCCGAGCGAAGAAGGCGAGGGCGAGGCTGCCATAGGACGCCATCAACTGCGCGGAGGGGGAAGAGGCGGGGAAGAAGAGCGAAGGGAAGATCAGGCTGGCGGCGGTGGCGTAGATGTAGAAGTCGTAAAATTCGACCGCCGTGCCGATCAGGCTGGCCGCGAGCACCCGCTTGTGCCGCCACATCTCTCCCATGCCGCTCGTCTGTGTCACGTCTTTTCGCCCCCGTCTTTCCCGCATTCTGTTCCGCCGATCGGTTCCCCGGCAAAGGCCGGGGTCCGGATCGAAGCGTGGAACTGGACCCCGGCCTTCGCCGGGGAACGCTATGTTATCCGCGCTGCCGTTTCTGGTTCAGCAATTCATAGGCCATCACCGCCGTCGCCACGGCTGCGTTCAGACTGTCGGCCCTGCCCAGCATCGGCATCTTTACCAGCTGGCCGCATTCGGCCTCGTAGGATTCGGGCAGGCCCTGCGCTTCGTTGCCGACCAGCAGGAAGCTGGGGCTGGCGTAGCGGGGTTCCTGATAATCTTGTGTGGCTTTCAGGCTGGTGCCGATCAGTTCGCCGGGGCCTTCGCGCAGCCAGTGCATGAATTCGCCCCAGCGCGCCTGGGTGATGGATTGGGTGAAGAGCGCGCCCATGGAGGCGCGGACCGATTCGACCGAAAAGGGGTCGACGCAATCGTCGATCAGGATGAGGCCGCCCGCGCCCACGGCGTCGCCGGTGCGCAATATCGTGCCCAAGTTGCCGGGATCGCGCAGCGATTGGGCGACGATCCAGATGTCGGCCGTGCTGCGATCCAGTTTGTTGAGTGGGGTCAGCCGGTCGCGATAGACGCCGACCACCGCCTGGGCATTATCCTTGCCGCTGATCTTGGACAGGATGTCGGGCGTCGTTTCGATGACGTCGCCGCCCGCATCCTCGATCGCGTCGATCAGTTCCAGCGCCAGCGGATGCGTCGATCCGGCGTGGAACAGCATTTCGGGCAGTACGCCTTCCTCGCGCGCTTCGGTGAGGATGCGTAAGCCTTCGGCCAGGAAAAGCCCCTCCGCCTTGCGATGCTTCTTTTCCCGCAAGGATCGGACGCGCTTCACCAGCGGGTTTGAAAATCCGGTGATTTCGCGTGCCACGATCGTTACTGGTCCCAAAAGAGCGGAGGAAGCGGCCTCCTTACCCATGGAAAGGTGAAAAGGACAGGGGGCAGGTTATGATGATCGTTCCGCAATGGATTTGGGGCGCGAATTTTGCGAAGGGACGGACATGGATGCCAAAACGCCCCCGCCGCTGAACGTCACGCCGAAAATCGAGGATGGCTTCTTCCTTGGCGTCGTGCTGACCGTGTCGATCGCCTTTGCGATGGTGATCGAGCCGTTCTTTGCCGCCGTGCTGTGGGGCGTGATTGCCGCAATCGTGTTCGCGCCGCTCAACCGGCAGATATTGTCGGCCATCCCTAAACATCCCAATGGCGCGGCGCTGATCACATTGCTGCTGATCCTGGGCGTGGTGATCGTCCCGGCCTTCGTGCTGGGCGCGGCCTTGTTGCAGGAAGCAGCCTATTTCTATGGCAAGATCCAGTCGGGCGAGATCAATTTCGTGCGGATATTTTCCGATACGATCGCGGCGCTGCCGGACTGGCTGCGGCCCTATGTCCGGCGGCTGGGCCTCACCAATTTCTACGCCGCGCAGGAAATGGTGACGAAGGGCGTGACCAGCAGTTTCCGTACGCTGGCGGCGCAGGCATTCCAGATCGGGCAGAGCGCGTTCAGCTTCCTCGTCGCGCTGGGCGTGATGTTGTACCTGACCTATTTCCTGCTGCGCGATGGTGAGGCCTTGTCGCAGCGGATCGCCACCGCTGCGCCGTTGCGGCCCAGTCAGCGGACGGCGCTGATCGAGCAGTTCGTCATCGTCATCCGCGCCACGATCAAGGGCAGCATCGTCGTCGCCATCGTGCAGGGGCTGATCGGCGGCATCGTCTTCTGGGCGCTGGGGATACAGGGGGCGTTGCTGTGGGGGGTGCTGATGGGGGCCTTCTCGCTGTTGCCGGCGGTGGGGACGGGCCTGATCTGGGTGCCGGTCGCCATCTATCTGTTCGCGACCGGGGCGATCGTGAAGGCGGTGATATTGGTCGTGTGCGGCGTGCTGGTGATCGGCATGGTGGACAATGTGCTGCGCCCGATCCTGGTGGGGCGCGACACGCGTATTCCCGATTATGTGGTGCTGATTTCGACGCTGGGCGGGCTGGAGCTGTTCGGCTTCAGCGGGATCGTGATCGGGCCGGTGATTGCGGCGCTGTTCATCGCGACATGGAATATCTTCACGCGGATGCGCGGCGCGGATGCAGTGGTTGAGGGGTAGAAGGCGGGTCCATTTTCGTGAGGTGGCATCCCCCTCACCCAGCTGCGACTAGGCAGCAAGCTGCCAAGTCTGCGCAGCCCTCTCCCCCGAGGGGAGAGGGGTATTTATCTCACTCTTCGCCGAATTTATCTTCGACCAGGCCGACCAGCTTGCCCAGGGAATCGACGGCTTCGGGGCCGGTGGCCTTGATGATGATGCTGTCGCCCATGGCGGCGCCCAGCATCATCAGGCCCATGATCGACGTGCCGGTGACATGGTTGCCGTCCTTGCTGACGACGATGTCTGCCGGCAGGCCGCTGGCCAGGGTCACGAATTTGGCGCTGGCGCGGGCGTGGAGGCCGCGCTTGTTGCTGATACGGACTTCCTGGCTGATTTCATTCATGTGGTGCTGCCCAACAGTTCCGACGCTACGCTGATATATTTCTGCCCCGCTTCGCGCGCGGCGGCAACCGCGGCGCGCACGTCCATGACCTTGCGTGCGCTTTCCAGGCGGATGAGCATGGGCAGGTTGATGCCGGCGATCACCTCAATCTCGCCCGCCTTGAGTAGGGAGATGGCCAGGTTGGAGGGCGTGCCGCCGAACAGGTCGGTCAGCAGGATCACCCCCGATCCGCTGTTCACGCGAGCGACGGCCGTCGCGATGTCCGCGCGGCGCAATTCCATGTCGTCTTCCGGCCCGATGCAGATCGTTTCGATCTGCTGTTGAGGCCCGACCACATGTTCCATGGCCACGACGAATTCGGTCGCCAGCGACCCATGGGTGACGAGTACGAGTCCGATCATGTGCTTTCGCGGCCCACCTTTGTCATGATTATGCTTTCGGGCCTCCCGGACGACGCTTCTCCAGACCATCCTGGGGCGTCGATTCAATATTGCGGTGCAAGATGGTGGGCGAAAAGCCGGCCTCTTGCAAGTATTTCGCGACACGTTCCGCCACATGGACGGAGCGGTGCTTGCCCCCCGTACAGCCGAACGCGACGGTGATATAGGCTTTTCCGCCCTCCGAATAGCGCGGCAGCAGGGTGGTCAGCAGATCCTCGATCTTGCCCACCGCTTCGTCATAGGCAGGGTCCGCAGCGATATAGGCGGCGACTTGCGCGTCCAGACCGGTTTTCGGCCGCAGGTCCGCGTCCCAGTGCGGATTGCGCAGAAAGCGCATGTCGAACATCAGGTCGGCATTGCGTGGCACGCCGCGCGAAAAGCCGAAGGACAATATGGTCAGCACCGGGTCCGACAGCCGCTCGCGCGAGAAGCGGTTGCGGATTTCCTGTTGCAGCGAGTTGCTGGTGAAGCCGGTGGTGTCGATCACCTGCGTCGCCCAGCGGCGCAGCGGTTCGGTCAGTTCGCGTTCGCGGGCGATGCCGTCGGCGGCCGGGCGGTCGAGCGCGAGGGGGTGGCGGCGGCGCGTCTCGGCAAAGCGGCGCTCCAGTTCGGTGCCGGAGCAGTCGAGGAACAGGGTTTCGATGTCGTGGCCATGGCGTTCGCGCATCGCTTTGATCCGCTGGACGATGGCATTGGCGTCGAAATCGCGGGTGCGCGCATCGATGCCCAGCGCCAGCGGCCGTTCGTCCGCGCCGGCATGACCGGCGGGCAGGGGGGTGTCGAGCAGCCGGTCGAGCAGGACGAGGGGGAGGTTGTCGACCACTTCCCAGCCCATATCCTCCAGCGTCTTGAGTGCCGTGGTCTTGCCGGCGCCAGAAAGGCCCGACAGGAGGAGGATCGTCTTGGGCTGGGTCATGCTGCGTCCAGTCCCAAAGTGCGTAGTGCCAGTTCGACCTTGATCGGGGCGGAGGCTTCGAACGGGGAAATTTTCACTACGGGCACGGCGATGCCGGCGACGGTGCGATGGACCGGCTCCAGTGGCATGCGATCGACCGTATCGAACAGGTCGGCGATCAGGGCGACCGGCGCGTCGGACAAGGCGGCCATGGCGACGATACCGATGCCGCGCACCTCCATCTTGCCCCGGATCGTGTCCGGCGCGGTGGCGACCAGCCGGCCGTCGATACGCTTGACCAGAGTGTAATCGTCACTGACCAGGGCGGCGCCACGGTCGATCAGGCGCAGGGCAAGGTCGGACTTGCCGCTGCCGCTTGGCCCGCGCAGCATGACGACGCGGCCATCAATGGCCACGCTCGTTGCATGCAGCGTCTCTGATGAAAGTGCGCGTGCCATAACCCCTTGGCGATCCTTCTAACCTGAGTTGCAGGGGATAGCTATGCCTTTGGCGGGCGACCCTTCGTCCTATTCCGACACGATGCCGGGATCGCGCGCCACCGCCATGGGCAGGCGGACGACGAAGCGGGCGCCGTTCTGCGCATCTTCGCGGTCGCCGATCGCGATCTTGCCCTGATGCCCCTCCACGATCGAACGGGCGATGGCAAGGCCCAGGCCCGAATGTTTGCCGAACGTTTCCCCTTCCGGCCGGACGCTGTGGAAGCGGCGGAAGATATGTTCGCGCTCCGATGGCGGGACGCCGGGGCCTTCATCTTCGACACTGACCAGCACCTGATCGTCGGCGACGGTGGCGATGATCCGGACCAGTCCGCCTTCGGGCGAGAAGGAGATGGCGTTGTCGATGAGATTGTCGAGGACGCGGATCAGCCGGCCTTCCTCTCCCAGCACCACCGCGACATCCTTGCGCGGGCGGGCGAAGGCGAGGCGGACGCTGCGCGGCACGCCGCGCGCCTCCCGCGCGATCACCATCTTTTCGATGAGCAGGCCAAGATCGATCGGCTCGAACCGGGTGCGGGAGAGTTCGGCATCGACGCGCGAGGCTTCGGCGATGTCGGTGACGAGGCGGTCGAGGCGGCGGACATCGTCCTGCGCGATGGCCATCAACTGTTCACGCTGATCCGGGCGATCCACCCGGTCGAGCGCGTCGAGAGCGGAGCGGAGCGAGGCGATCGGGTTCTTGAGTTCATGGGATACGTCGGCGGCGAAGGCGTCGGTCGCGTCGATCCGCTGGCGTAGCGCCAGGCTCATGTCGGACAGGGCGCGGGCGAGCATGCCAATTTCGTCGCGCCGTTCGGGCAGGCGAGGCACCGTCACTTCCCGCGCGCGACCCAGACGCACGCGGACGGCGGCGCGGGCAAGGCCCTGCAACGGGCGGACGATGGTGCGGGCGAGGAAGAGCGAGAGCAGGACCGAGGCCAGCACCGCGACGGCCAGCACCATGCCCAGCCGCAGCCGTTCGGCCCGGACGATGCGGGTGATGTCGCGGGCATTTTCAGTCGCGAGCAGGCTGGAGCCGTCGCGCACCGGCGCGGCGGCCGAGATCATGAAGGTGCGGTCGGGGGCGTAGCGGTTGAGCGCCTGCGGCCGGCCGGATTTGCGCGCCAGCAGCAGTTCGGGCCAGGCATCGGCGCGATCGACCGTCGGCTCCTCGAAGTCGGGGGGGCGGTCGGCGGACACGATCTTGTCCACCGCCTTGTCGAGGAAGCGCGCGACATGGCGCTGCCATTCCTCTTCGGACGGGGAACGAAGGCGATAGCGCGGCGCATCCATGGTGAAGCTGTCGGCGATCAGGCCGCCGCCCGGCGCATAGCGGCGCACCCGGTCGCCGGTCTGGCGCGAATAGGCCGCGATCAGCGCATTGTGCCGGTCGGCCGGGGCATTTTCCAGGCCGATGGCGAGCAGTTTCAATTCACGCGCCGACTGTTCCAGCCGATCGTCGACGATGCGGGTGCGATAGCTGTCGAGATAGAAGAAGCCGCCCGCCAGCAAGGCGAGGGCGAAGACGTTGACTGCCAGAATGCGCGGCGTGAGGCTCAGTCGCCCCGACCAGCGCACCGACAGCGGCACGCAGTCATTCTTCGGAGAATCGGTAGCCGGCGCCATAGAGGGTGTCGATTGCATTGAAGTCGGAATCCACCTCGCGGAATTTGCGCCGCAGTCGCTTGATATGGCTGTCGATCGTGCGGTCGTCGACATAGACGTCGTCCTGATAGGCGGCGTCCATCAACTGGTTGCGGTTCTTGACCACGCCGGGGCGCTGCGCAAGCGTTTCCAGGATCAGAAATTCGGTGACGGTCAGGGTCACGTCCTGCCCGTTCCATTTCACCCGATGGCGCGCGGGGTCCATTTCCAGCCGGCCACGGATGATCGGGTCGGCCACCGGCTGGTCCGGGGCGTCGGGCGTCTTGCTGACTTCGGCGCGGCGCAGGATGGCGCGGATGCGGGCGAGCAGCAGGCGTTGCGAGAAGGGTTTGGCGATATAATCGTCCGCGCCCATGGCCAGGCCCAGCGCCTCGTCCAGTTCATCCGCCTTGGACGTCAGGAAGATGACCGGCATCTGGCTCTTTTCGCGCAGCCGTCGCAGCAATTCGATCCCGTCCATGCGGGGCATCTTGATATCGAAGACGGCAAGGTCGGCGGGATTGTCCAGCAATGCCTTCAGCGCGCCTTCGGGATCGGAATAGATGCGCGTCAGAAAGCCTTCGGTCTGAAGCGCGATCGACACCGATGTCAGGATATTCTTGTCGTCATCCACCAGGGCGATGGTTGCGGTCATGCAGGGTCCCGTGATCGTGAGAAAGGGGGATATGGAGCCAGCGTTAGACGAAGGTGCGCCATGTCGCAAGGAAGGGGCTGGGCCGACATGGTCGGTCGATCCTGCGGTACAAGCGTCGAAATTCGGGACATATGGGGTATTTCGGGGATTTGACGCTGTGCGCGCAAAGCCCTATGCCAATGCCTGTCAGCAGCAAGAGACGCCGCGTTTATACAAGCGGCGCTCAAGGGGCGGATCGATCGCATTCGCAAACAGCGAAGCGGTAGGGAAACCATATCAGGAGTAAAGGCGTGCAGGCCAAATCCTCAATCACCCTGGCCGACCAGGGCATCACCACCCATGCCACCGAGTTCTGGAACCTGGGCACGGCGCCGCTGGTCGAAGCGGCGGTCCGCAACGGCGAAGGTATCCTGTCCAAGGACGGTCCGCTGGTCGTGAAGACCGGCAAGCATACCGGCCGGTCGGCAAGCGACAAGTTCATCGTGCAGGATGCCGAGACGCAGGGCACGGTGTGGTGGGGCAAGACCAATGTGCCCATGACGCCGGAGCATTTCGCCGCGCTGAAGGAAGATTTTTTCAAGGCGCTGGGCGACAAGAGCACGCTGTACGTGGCCGACCTGTTCGGTGGGTCGCAGCCCGAACATCGTGTCAAGGTGCGCGTCATCAACGAGCGCGCCTGGCACAATCTGTTCATCCGCACGCTGCTGGTGCGGCCGAGCGCTGAGGAACTGACGGACTTCGCGCCCGAATATACCATCATCGACCTGCCGACCTTCAAGGCCGACCCGGCCCGCCATGGTTGCCGCAGCGAAACGGTGATCGCGGTCAACTTCACCGAGAAGCTGATCCTGATCGGCGGCACCAGCTATGCCGGCGAAATGAAGAAGTCGGTATTCGGCATCCTCAATTATCTGCTGCCGGTGAAGGGCGTGATGCCGATGCACTGTTCGGCCAATATCGGCGCGAATGGCGATACGGCGGTCTTCTTCGGCCTGTCGGGCACGGGCAAGACGACGCTGTCGGCGGACGCCAGCCGCACGCTGATCGGCGACGATGAGCATGGCTGGTCGGATACCGCCGTCTTCAATTTCGAGGGCGGCTGCTATGCCAAGATGATCAACCTGTCGGCCGAGGCCGAACCGGAAATCTTCGCCACGACCAAGCGGTTCGGCACGGTGCTGGAAAATGTCGTGATCGACGAGGAAACGCGCGAGATCGACCTGGACGATAACTCGTTGGCCGAAAATAGCCGCGGTTCCTATCCGATCGACTTCATCCCGAACACGTCGGAGAAGAATCTGGGTCCGGTCCCGAAGAATATCATCTTCCTGACGGCGGATGCTTATGGGGTTCTCCCGCCAATCGCGCGGCTGACGCCGGAACAGGCCATGTATCACTTCCTGTCCGGCTATACCGCGCGCGTCGCGGGGACCGAGATCGGCGTGACGGAGCCGACCGCGACCTTCTCCACCTGCTTTGGCGCGCCCTTCATGCCGCGCCATCCCAGCGTCTATGGCAATCTGCTGAAGGAGCGGATCAACAAGGGCGGCGTGACCTGCTGGCTGGTCAATACCGGCTGGGCCGGTGGCAAGGCGACGATGCCGGGCATCAAACGCATGCCGATCAAGGTGACGCGCGCATTGCTGAACGCGGCGCTGGACGGCAGCCTGAACGAGGCGGAGTTCCGTACCGATCCGAACTTCGGTTTCGACGTGCCGGTGGCGGTCAATGGCGTGGAGCCGACCATCCTCGACCCGCGCGCCACGTGGGCCGACAAGGACGCTTATGATGCGACCGCCGCCACGCTGGTAAAGGCGTTCGTGGACAATTTCGCGCAGTTCGTGGACCATGTCGACGATGGCGTGCGTGGCGCGGCGCTGGTCGCCGCCTGATCCATCGCGACAAGGCAAGCAAGGGGCCGGGGGCGTGATCCCCCGGCCCTTTTGCTTTGGATCGAGGGCGCAAGCTGCTATTATGCGGCCCAACCTTTTGAAGCGGGAGTTATGGGCATGTTCGACGATCTGATCGGTAAATTCGGTGGGCTGGAAGCGATCGCAGCGCAGATCGGCCTGACGCCGGAACAGATGCAGGGGCTGTTCAGCGAAATCAGCGCCAAGATCGGTTCGGGCGAGACGAGCGTGACGGCGCTGGCCGAAGTCGCGGCGGAACATGGCGTGTCGGCCGACAAGTTGCAGGAATTGCTGGGCACGTTCGGCGGGCCGGAAGCGATATTGGGCCAGCTGGGCGGATTTTTCGACAAGGATGGCGATGGCAATCCGATGAATGAGCTGGGTGGCATCGCCAAGGGCCTGTTCGGTTAAGCCATAGAGTTGGGCGCCCGGACGAAGGGCGCCCTATCGGGACCACAAGTTTTTTTGGCCTTGCCTTAATGGTGCGGGCGGGCCATTCGCGGATTTCGACTTTATTGCGAACGATCCGCAAAAGGCGTCGCCGGTGCGATGCCATATAGACTGCAAGGATGGACTGTTGACCGACGAGACGATCGAAAAGCCGGTTCTGGAACCCACCGGCGCGCTTTCCGTGGAAACCGTGCTGTCGGTGAAGCATTGGAACGAGCATCTTTTCAGCTTCCGCATCACGCGGCCCGCCAGCTTCCGCTTCCGGTCGGGCGAGTTCATCATGATCGGCCTGAAGGGCGATAATGGCAAGCCGCTGCTGCGCGCCTATTCGATCGCCAGCCCCGCATGGGACGAGGAAATCGAATTCCTGTCGATCAAGGTGCAGGATGGTCCGCTGACGAGCAAGCTCCAGAAGATCGAGCCGGGCGACCAGATCTATCTGGGCCGCAAGCCGACTGGTACGCTGGTGACCGACGCGCTGTTGCCGGGCAAGCGGTTGTTCATGCTGTCGACCGGTACCGGTCTGGCGCCGTTCCTGAGCCTGCCGCGCGATCCGGACGTGTATGAGTTTTACGAGCAGGTCGTCGTGGTCCATTCGGTGCGCCGGGTCAGCGATCTGGCCTTCCGCGACGAGATGGAAGGCAAATGGTCGGAAGACCCGCTGGTGTCGGAGCAGGCGCCGACCCAGTTCCATTATGTGCCGACCGTGACCCGCGAGCCGTTCGATGGCCACACCGCGCGGATCGACAAGCTGGTCGAGAGCGGCGCGTTGTTCGAAGGGATTCCGGGCGCGGCGAAATTCGACCCCGAAACCGACCGGATCATGATGTGCGGCAGCATGGAGATGATCAAGCAGTTCGGTGCCTATTTCGAGGAGCAGGGCTTCACCGAAGGGTCGAATGCGGCGCCTGGGCAGTTCGTGATCGAGCGGGCTTTTGTTGGCTGAGGGACGACGGTCGTGAGAATAGGGAAGGCCGGGGGAGCGATCCTCCGGCCTTTTTTCATTTTGGATCCTGTTACGCCCCCTTCCGGTCCGCGACATAGGCGTCGACATTTTTCGCCAGCACGGTCATCGGTACGCCGCCGCCCTTGACCACGGCGTCGTTGAAGAGGCGGAAGTCGAATTTTTCGCCCAGCGCCTTTTGCGCCATGCCGCGCAGGCGGACGATTTCGCCGTGGCCGACCTTGTAGCCGCAGGCTTGCCCCGGCCAGGCGCAATAGCGGTCCACTTCGGCCTGGACGTCCTCGACGCTGGAGCCGTTGGTGGTGGCGAACCAGTGGATCGCCTTTTCGCGCGTCCAGCGCTTGGCGTGGAGGCCGGTGTCGACCACGAGGCGGCAGCAGCGGTAGGCGATGGATTGCAGATAGCCCAGCCGCCCGGCGATATCGCCATCATAGGCGCCCAGCTCGTCACCCAGCTGCTCGGCATAGAGCGCCCAGCCTTCGCTATAGGCGTTGAAGGCGAGGAGCGAGCGGATGAGGGGCAGCTTGTAGGTATATTCGCCCTGCCAGATATGGCCCGGAATCCCCTCATGATAGCAGAGCGTGGGCAGCGAGTAGCGGGGCCAGATGCTGGTGTCGCGCAGGTTTATATAATAGTTGCCGGGCACGCTGCCGTCGATCGAGCCGGCGCCGGCATAGGCACCGGGTGCGCCCGCTTCGATCTCCACCGGCACGCGCTTCACGATGAGGTTGGCGGGGACCAAGGTGGCGAAGGCGCGGGGCAGGCGCGTGCGGATGTCGGCGAGGCGGCCGTCGATGAAGCTGAGGATCTGCTGACGGCCATTGTCGTCGTTGGGGAAGAGATAGCGCGGATCCTTGCCCATGGCGGTCATGCGTTCGCCGACCGTGCCTTTCGTCATGCCCAGTTGTTTGAGCAGGCCGTCCATTTCGGATTGCAGCGCGGCGAGTTGGGCAAGGCCGAGCTTGTGGACTTCGTCGGGCGACATGGTCGTGGTGGTGCCGGCTTTGAGCGCCCAGGCATAATAAGCGTCGCCGTCACGGAATTTCCAGACGCCTGCATCCATCGTCGCCTTGGCGCGCTGGCGCTGGAGTTCGGCGACCTGGGCGGCGAGGGCGGGGGTGACGGCGTCGCGGACGATCTGCGCGGCCTTGGCAGCATAGTCGCCGGGCATGTCCTTCGTGCGGCGGGCGATGGAGGCGACGGGGACTTGGCTGTCGATCGGTTGGGCCTGCACCGCTTTCATCTGGGCCAGCGTCTTGTCGAGCAGGAAGGCGGGGGCGATCACGCCAAGGCCGGCGTCATGGCGCAGACGTTCGGTTTCGCCATTCAGGTTCGCGGCATAGAGTTGCAGGCGGGCCAGATAAGCGTCGGCGTCGGCGCTGCTTTTGATGCCATGATTGCTGTCGAGGAAATCGGGGGTTTCGACGAAGCTGCCGGTATTCTGCGCCACGGCATAGGGGCTGTTGCGATAGGACCAGTTGCTGTTCATGATCGCCATGTCGCCGAAGGGGAAGGTGAAGCCTTCCGCAGCGGTTTCATGCGCGGTCAGCACCACTTCCACATCGATGCGGGTCGCGGGCGAGAGCGGGGCGAGGTCGATGGCGCGCAGCCGGGCGAGGCGATCCTGCACATGGGCGGCGATCTGCGCCTGACCGGCCGGCGTCTTGTTGCCGAGGCGGCTTTTGAGCGCGGATCGGGCGCCGGTGTCGATGCCAAGGCCGCTCGCCGTTTCGGGGGCATCGGCCAGCATCGCTTCGGCCATGTCCGCCAGCAAGGCCTGCGCGGCGGTATCCGCGCCGGTGGCAGCGCGAGCAGGAAGAGCGCCGAGGGTGACGGCGGAGGCGCCGGCTGCGAGCAGCGCGCGGCGGGTGGTCAGCATGGGGGAAGTCTCCGGTGGGTTTTGTCCCCTTAACTTCGCATATTTCCCGCAGATTTCGACATCTTATTTCCTACCGGCGACAGATTATGACAAGGACGGGGTGCTGCGTGGGGCGCCTCCGCCGCCGCTGGCCTGCACCAGGATCGGGTGCAGCCGCGACCATTGTTCGGGCGAAAAGGGGCCGCGTTCGGCAAGGTCGGCGAGCAGGCGGCGATGCGCGATCCGCTCGCGATGGAGCATGGTGGCGTGGCGGTTGCTGGCATGGGAGCGCAGGGCGGCGAAGAGCAGGCGGTGATTGGGCTCGCTGCGCGTGCCGACGACCTGGCCGCGCCGGACGATCGGCCGCTCCAGCCGTTCCTGCCCAAGGGCGACGGCGCGGGCGCGGCTTTCGTCCAGCCCCATTTCCAGCGCCCAGTCCCAGGCGGCGGCGAAGCTTTCCGCGCCGGGCCGCGCCCGCAGATAATAGGCCGATCGCGGCGTACAGCCGGCGCTGCGCGCCGCCTGCGCCACCACGCCATGGCGCGACAGCGCGGTGATGAAGGCGATTTGGGCATCATGCGTCCACCCCCGCGCACGGCGGGCGAGGGTGACGGGGGCGAAATGGAGAAGATCTGGCTGGGTCATGCCGGGGAGGGTGGCATGCGGGCGGGGGTGTAGGACAGGGAAATAGGAGGTGATCAGCCATTAGGATTAGTGACACGCTTGCGTGAACGAAAGATGCTGACGCTGGGGCTGAACGTCGCTAACCATAGACTCAGGCTATGGAAGTAGAAAATTTTCATATTATTTTTCGATGCATGCGCTCGTTACAATGCCGTAAAAGATGAGGGGATATTGAATGGACGTATCGCGCCGTACGCTTGTGAAGATCGGAATTGCTGCAACGGCTACCGCGTCCACGCCAGCGATCGCCCTAAGCCGCGCGGGCGCGGCTTTCCCATCGGGATTCCATTGGGGCGCTGCGACTGCGGGGCATCAGATCGAAGGCAGCAACGTCAATAGCGACTTCTGGGTGTTGGAGAATACCAAGCCAACCACCTTCTCGGTGCCGTCCGGTGACGCATGCAACAGCCTGTTTTTGTGGGAGGCGGACCTTGATCTGGCGAAAGCGATCGGGCTGAACGCTTACCGGTTTTCGATCGAATGGTCCCGCATCGAACCGCAACCGGGTCAGTTTTCGATTGCGATGCTCGACCATTACAAGCGTGTGATCAACGGATGCCGCACGCGCGGGATGACGCCGATGGTCACGTTCAGCCATTGGACTGTGCCTGTGTGGTTCGCGGCGCGTGGCGGTTGGACGATGGCGGACTCGGCCGATCTGTTCGCCCGCTACTGTGATCGGGCCATGCGCCATTTGGGGGCAGAAATCGGCATCGCCTTCACACTGAACGAGCCGAACGGATTGTTGATTGCGTTGCGTATGTTGCCACCGCAAGTGGTCGAAGCGCAGACTGCGATGCTTGACGCCGCCAGCAAGGATCATGGCGTGTCGCATTTTGTCGGCGGTCCCGCATTCGGGCAAATCGAGGAAATGTTGCCGAACATGCTGCACGCGCACCGCTTAGGCAAAGCGGCGATCAAGGCAGTGCGATCGGACTTGCCCGTCGGCGCGACCCTTGCGGTTTCCGACGAACAAGCGGTTGGCCCGCGCAGCAAGCGCGATGCCATGCAGCAAGCTTTTTACGGCGCGTGGATCGACAATGTGAAGACCGATGATTTCGTCGGCGTGCAGAATTACAACCGTAATGTCTGGACGGAAACCGGCAAATTGCCTCCATCGCCCGGCGCGACACTGAGCAGCGAAGGCAATGAGATTGTGCCAGGCTCGCTCGCAGGAGCGGTCAGATATGTGCATGAAGCGACCAAACGACCGATACTCGTGACCGAACACGGTTATTACATTACCGACGACGCGATCCGCGCGAAGCAACTGCCGCTTGCCCTGGCCGAACTGAAGCGGGCGATGGACGAGGGAGTGCCGGTCCTGGGGTATGTTCACTGGTCCCTGATGGACAATTTCGAATGGACTTCTGGTTATGCACCCAAGCTGGGTCTGGCCTCAGTGGATCCGGTAACATTTCAGCGTACAGCCAAGCCGAGCGCCGCAATTTACGGCCGCATCGCTCGTCAAAACGCACTATGAAACGGGATGCGCTTTGGTATCGGGCTGATTGGGTTGGAAGGGTGCAAGCCTCCACTTCGCCCGCAAGGCTGCGGAGTGGCGGGGAGCAAAGGTCGGTTCTGATTTGAAGCGCATGTGCTGAGGTTCAACCTGGACGATCTTGCCAATTCCCAAGCTTGTGATTTTTGCACATCGAAGATGTCAGTTCGCGAGTGTCCGCTTTCTGAAACGATAATTGACGCATTGGATGGCTGGAATTGGCGCATAGCTGATAGCCAACTATGTTTTCCTTCAAGGGATGCTCAGCATCATGGCGTGACAAATGTGGCTGCCTCACCCTCTGCAATGCCCAACCCGTCCCATCCACCGCCAATCCGTCTCCCTTCTGTAAGGAATGGTTGCCGCCGCCATCCGCCTGCTTACCCTCATTGACTCATCTTCCCCGGCCCTCTCAACGGCGGGTGTATTACTGATACGCATTTGCATTAGCTGAGGGGGATATCATGGGGTCGATGCGGTTGCGCGCTGTGGGGCGGGCTTTTGGTGGGGCTGGGCTGATTGCGCTGGCGGTGATGGGGCAGGCGGCTGTCGCGGCGCAGGCGCCCGATGCTGCGCCCGTGGAGGGCGACAATAGTAACGCGATCGTCGTGACGGCGGCGGGCTATGAGCAGAATATCGTCGAGGCGCCGGCCAGCATCACCGTGCTGGGCCGCGAGGAGTTGCAGGAGAAGCGCTTCGGCAGCCTGGCCGAGGCGTTGCAGGATGTGCAGGGCGTGGATGTCGGCGGCGAAGCGGGCAAGACCGGTGGCCTCAACATCTCCATTCGCGGCATGCCCAGCGACTATACGCTGGTCCTGATCGACGGCCGCCGCCAGAATGCGCCGGGCGGGGTGACGCCGAACGGCTTTGGCGAGACGTCCACCAGCTTCCTGCCGCCCTTCTCCGCGATCGACCGGATCGAGGTGGTGCGCGGGCCGATGTCCACGCTCTATGGGTCGGATGCGATGGGCGGCGTCGTCAACATCATCACGCGCAAGGTCGGCATGCGCTGGGTCGGCACCGCGACCGCCGAAAGCACGATCCAGGGCGACGATCGCTTCGGCAATATCCAGTCGGTGAACGGCTTTGCGCAGGGGCCGATCATCCGCGACCTGCTGGGGCTGACGCTGCGGGGCAGTGTGTTCCATCGCGAGGGATCGAATATCGATATTCCGGGCGATCCGGCGCTGACGCTGGGGCGCAATCCGGTGCGGTCGGACGTTTATAATTATGGCGGGCGGTTGAGCCTGACGCCCCATGCCGATCATGACCTGTGGGTCGAATATGACCGCAACGAGCAGAGTTATGACAATAGCGAGGGGCAGCTGGGGACGCTGGGGTCGGGTGGCTATGCGCCGGAACAGCGGTTCAACCGGTCCAACTATGTGATAGCGCATAGCTGGCGCATGGGCTTTGGCCAGCTGGACACGACGCTGACCCGCAACGAGACGGAGACGATCGGGCGGCTGATCCCCAATGGCACGCCGGGGGCGACGCCGGGCGCGCCGCGTACGCTGGAGGCACGCAACGACATATTGGATTCGCGCTTTGCGGGGAAGGTCGGGGCGCTGGCCTTCACCGTCGGCGGGCAATATTGGAAGGCGCGGATGGTCGAGGGCGTGGCGCCCGAGCCGTTCAAATTCACCCAATGGGCAGGCTTTGCCGAAGCCACGCTGACCGTGGTGGACGGGTTCAACATCACCGGCGGTGCGCGCTACGACAATCACAGCACTTTCGGCGATAAATGGTCGCCGCGCGTCTATGGCGTGTGGAACATCAATGAGGCGCTGACGCTGAAGGGCGGGGTGAGCCGCGGGTTCAAGACGCCGCGTGTCGAGCAGATCGCGGAAGGCATCATCGGTTTTGGCAGCCAGGGGCGCGTGCCGCTGCTGGGATCGCCGGGGCTGACGCCGGAAACCAGCACCAGCTATGAAGCGGGCCTCTATTATGACGGGCAGGGCTTATTCAGCGGCAATGTAACGCTGTTCAACAATGATTTTACCGACAAGATCGCCAGCGGGCCGGGCGTGCCCAATTGCCGCTTCGCGTCCGCGCCCAACCTGCCGGGTTGCGTGGATGTGGGCAATTTCCCCAATGTCGACGTCTTCAGCCAGTCGATCAATATCGACAAGGCGCGCACGCGCGGTGTCGAGGTCGCGACGCGCTTCGCCTTTACCCCGGCTTTGTCGCTGAGCGCCAATTACACCTATACCGAGACGGAGCAGCTGAGCGGGTCGGAGGAAGGCTTGCCGTTGATCGGGATGCCCAAACATATGCTGAACGGCAATCTGCGCTGGAAACTGGGCGATAAGGCGAGTGTGTGGGCGCGGGCGGAGGTGCGGTCCAGCCGCTATCGCGGGGCCAATGTGCAGCAAACCGCCGTGGGCGACTTCCGAAGCTATGAGGTGTTCCATCTGGGCGGATCATATCAGCTGACGCCGGCCTTCCGCCTGGCCGCGACGGTGTATAATGTGGTGGATACCGATTATGCGATCTATGTGCCGTATCGGACGGCGGCGAATGCGACGGCTTATACGCCGGCCTATTCGATCAATCAGGAAGGGCGGCGGTTGTGGCTGTCTGCCACGGTCGATTTCTAGAACCGCTCGCTATTCAGCGCTGACGGCCTGCAAATGGCGATTCCTCACGCTTCCGGTGCTCACGTACTTTTAGTACGCTGCGCTCCGGGTCGCGAGGCATCACCATTTTCGGCACGTCATCATCTGAATATCGAACGGTTCTAAGGTATTAGATTTTCAACCCGGATGATCGTGCCATCCACGCCTACCACCCGCATGCGGGTGCCGGCGGGGGTGTCCGGGCCGGTGGCGCTCCAGACGCTGTCGCCGATCTTGACGCGGCCTTCGCCGGCGATGATGGCATCGACGACCGTGACGCTCTGGCCGATCAGGCGGGCGCTGCGGTCGTTGAGCAACGGATCGGACGAGGGGACCGGGTTGTCGACATACCAGCGGCGGCCGGCCCAGACCGCGAGCAGGCTGAGCGCGGCGAACAGCAGCAGCTGAAACGGCAGGGTGATCGGCAAGGCCAGCGCGACAAGGCCGGTGATGGCCGCGGCAATCGCGATCCAGATCAGGAAGACGCCGGGCATCAGCACTTCGGCGATGCCGAGCAAAGCGGCGAAGACCAGCCAGCCCCAATGATCCTCCAGCAGGGTGAGGAGGTCGGTCATATGTGGGTGGCCCGGTGATCGATGGTTGGGGGTACGCCCTGCGCGCTGTTTTCAGCGGATGGGTTGGGAGATGGATTCCCGCCTTCGCGGGAATGACGGGATGGGGCGGGGAACGGGTTGGGCATGGCGAGCCTGTCCACGCCGGTCATCCCTGGTTTTGGCCGAAGGGGCCGCGGCGGGGGGCGGATGGGGGCGTTGGGGTGGGCGTGCCGTCCGTGCCCAGCGCATCCTTGGCCAGCTGACCGATGCCGCCCAGCGTGCCGATCAACTGGGTCGCCTCCACCGGGAAGAGGATCGTCTTGGCATTGGGGCTGGTGGCGAAGGCGGCGACCGCTTCGGTATATTTTTGCGCGATGAAGTAATTGAGCGCCTGCGGATTACCCTCCGATATCGCCTGCGACACCATCTGGGTCGCCTTGGCTTCGGCCTCCGCCTCGCGCTCGCGGGCTTCGGCGTCGCGGAAGGCGGCTTCGCGACGGCCTTCGGCTTCCAGGATCTGCGATTGCTTCTGCCCTTCGGCGCGCAGGATTTCGGCGGCGCGGGCGCCTTCGGCATCCAGGATGTTCGCGCGCTTTTCGCGCTCCGCCTTCATCTGGCGCCCCATGGCGTTGACGATGTCGGCGGGCGGGCGGATGTCCTTCAGCTCTACGCGGGTGATCTTGATGCCCCAGGCGTTGGTCGCATGATCGACCACCGACAGCAGCCGGGCATTGATCTCGTCGCGCTTCGAGAGGGTTTCGTCGAGGTCGAGCGAGCCCATGACGGTGCGCAGGTTGGTGGTGGCCAGCTGCATGATCGCCACGTAAAGTTCGGATACTTCATAGGCGGCCTTGGCGGGGTCGAGCACCTGAAAGAAGACCACGCCGTCGACCGACACCATGGCATTATCCTTGGTGATGATTTCCTGCCCCGGAATGTCGACGACCTGCTCCATCATGTTGATCTTGCGACCCACGGCGTAGAAGAAGGCGGGGTAGAAATTGAGGCCGGGCTTGGCGACTTCGGTGAACCGGCCGAAGCGTTCGATCGTATATTGATAGCCCTGCCGCACCACCTTCACGCTGACGGCGAGGTAGAAAAGCACGAGGCCCGTGAGCGTCAGTGCGAAGGTCGTCAGCATCGATGTCTCCCCGTTATCGCTTGGATTATGCGCCCTATTCGTTAACGGGGAAAGTCAAACCGTTCCAGGAGAGTATCATGTTGCTGCGCCACGCCCGTTCGCTGCTGTTCCTGCCCGCGTCCAATGCCCGCGCGATCGCCAAGGCGCGGACCTTGCCGTGCGACATGGTGATATTGGACCTGGAGGATGCGGTGCCGGTCGATGCCAAGGACAGCGCGCGCGACGGCGCGGTGGCGGCGCTGGCGCAGGGCTTTGGCGGCCGGATCGCGGCGGTGCGGATCAATATCGAAGGCACGCCCTGGCACGGGGTGGAGATGGTCGCGGCCAAGACGGCGGCGCTGGATTATATCGTGCTGCCCAAGGTGGAGCATCCCAAGCAGGTCAAGGATGTGTTCAGCGTGTGCCAGAAGCCGGTGATCGCGATGATCGAAAGCGCGCGGGGCGTGCTGGCGGCGAGCGAGATTGCGCGGTCGGAGGGCTGCGCCGCACTGTTCATGGGCAATAACGACCTGCGCAAGGATCTGGGAATTCCGCCGTCGGCCGGGCGGGCAGGGTTGTCTTATGCGATGCAGGCGGTGGTGCTGGCGGCGCGGGCGGCGGGGATTGCGGTGTTCGACGGGGTGTTCAACCGGCTGGATGATCAAGCGGGGCTGGAGGCGGAATGTGCCGAGGGCTATACGCTGGGCTTTGATGGGAAGACGCTGATCCATCCGAGCCAGGTGACGGTGGCCAATCAGATGTTCGGTCCCGATGCGCAGGCATTGGCGGACGCGCGGCGGCTGGTCGCGGCGGCGAACGGCGGGGCGGAGCGGTTCGAGGGCCGCATGATCGAGACGATGCATGTCGAGGAAGCGCAGGCGCTCATCGCGCGGGCGGAGGCCGTGGGGGCGTAAGGGGCGGTCGCTATTGGGGATGGGCGCAAGACTGGCGTACTGCCGTGGGGTTGCCTCCCCCCCACCCATGCGGCCTTAGCGTTTTTCATATTTCCAGTTGCGGCTTTTACCTTGGGCGATCCATTCGATCGCCTGCGCGATGCGCTTGTCGCGGGTGGGAGCGGTCTTGGCTTCGATGATCCATTCGCAATAGTCGCGGATCTTGCCGGGCGGGAAGCTGGACCAGATCGTAGCGGCGGCCGGGTTGGCTGCGATCGCGGCGGTGAGCGCCGGGGGGACGGGGAGTGGTTCGCGTGGGCAGCGGTCGGTCCTGCGGGGCGGTTTGGCGCCGGCGTCGATCAGGGCGAGGGCTTTGGTCAGCAGGGTTCGCAGATCATCGTCGCAAGGGAGGTCGGTCAGGCTGGTGAGTTTGCCCAGATGGCCCATGCCTTCGCGCGGTTTTTCGGCGTCGCTATACCAGAGGTTGACCGCCGCATGGCTCTTGAAGGCGGCCATCGAGGCGAGATTCTTGGTCTTGTAGAGGAAATGGGGAAAGCCCCATTTGATCGCTTCGGTCACGTCCGGATGCGCGGCGTGGACGAGCGCGCGGACATGGGTGAGGATCGGGCGGGCGAAGTCGGCCTGGGCGGCGATATAGGTGTCGACTTTGGATTCGTCGGTCATGGTCCTTCCACCCCTCATCCAACTTCGCCTAGCCAGCAAGCTGGCAAGGCTTCGTATCCTTCTCCCCCGAGGGGAGAAGGTTTATGTTCTGTGCTTCGCCGTCAGCAGGTAATTGATCGCGGTGTTGGCGGACAAGGTGAAGCCGCGGGCGGGGTCGAAGCTGAGGCCGATGCTGTCGGTGACGTCGAGGCCGGCCTGATCCAGCAGCGTGGCCAGTTCTTCAGGCGTGATGAATTTGTGCCAGTCATGCGTGCCCTTGGGGATGCCGCCGACGCTTTCGCCGATGGTGATCATGGCGAGGCGGGAGAGCGGCGTGCGGTTGGGGGTGGAGAGGATCATCAGGCCGTCGGGCGCGAGTTTGCCGGCCAGCGCGCGGACGAAGGCGGCGGGGTCGGCAACATGCTCGATCACTTCCATCGAGGTGACGAGGTCGAAGCCGGTATCGGCCATGTCCTCCACCGGGGTGGCGCGATAGTCGATGGTCAGCGCTTGACCTGCGGCATGGCCCTGCGCCGCGGCGATATTTTCAGGGGCGGCGTCGAGGCCGATGACGGTGGCGCCGAGGCGGGCGAGCGGTTCGGTGAGCAGGCCCGCGCCGCAGCCGACGTCGAGTGCGCGCTTGCCGGTGAGGGGACGGAAGGCCTGCGCGTCGCCGGGCCAATGGCGGTCGATCGCGGTGCGGATGTAGCGCAGGCGCACCGGGTTCAGCTTGTGCAGCATCGCGCTGGACCCTGTGGGATCCCACCAGTCGGCGGCCATGGTGCCGAAATGGGCGGCTTCCTTCGGGTCGATGGTGGCGGTATTTTGGGTCATGATGCGCCTTGGTCTACGGCCCCCAAAAGAAGAACGGCCCTTCGACAGGCTCAGGGCGAACGGGGAGGGGTTGTTTCGATTATCCTGAAGGCTGCTTTTAGCAGGCCATGGGCAGGAGGCAAATGGGCCTATCCTGGTAAAGCCAAAAGAGTGAGCGCCGGATGCCGCGACGCGTATGGCAGGATTGCTTGCCATATGCGCCTGCGCTGCTAATAGGAGCGCCGTTTAGCCCTTTTGGGATATTTTCTTTCATAATAACGGATAGGTTCGACAAGCAAATGGCGCGCATCGTGATGAAATTCGGCGGCACCTCCATGGCGGGGATGGAGCGAATTCGCAACGTGGCGGCGCGCGTCAAACATGTCGTCGAACAGGGGCATGAAGTCGCCGTCGTCGTGTCCGCCATGGCGGGCGAGACGGACCGGCTGGTCGGTTTCTGCAAGGAAGCGTCCGCCCTCTACGATCCGGCCGAATATGATGTGGTGGTTGCCGCCGGCGAGCAGATCACCAGCGGATTGCTGGCCATGACATTGAAGGCGCTGGGCGTGGATGCGCGCAGCTGGCTGGGCTGGCAATTGCCGATCCGCACGATCGAGGCGCATGCCAAGGCGCGGGTGAGCGACATCGATACGCTGGACCTGCTGGCGTCGATGCGGTCGGGCACCGTGGCGGTGATCCCCGGTTTTCAGGGCATGATGGCCGATGGCCGGGTGTCGACGCTGGGCCGGGGGGGGTCGGACACGTCGGCGGTCGCGGTGGCCGCCGCGATCAAGGCCGATCGCTGCGACATCTATACCGACGTCGACGGCGTCTATACCACCGACCCGCGCATCGTGGCGCGCGCGCGCAAGCTGAACCTCGTCACTTACGAGGAAATGCTGGAACTGGCCTCGGTCGGTGCCAAGGTGTTGCAGACGCGCTCGGTCGGCCTCGCCATGAAGGAAGGCGTGGTCGTGCAGGTGCTTTCCTCCTTCGATGATCCCACCCAGACCGATCTGCCCGGTACGCTGATCGTCAGCGACGCGGAACTGGAAGCCAAGCTCAAGGAAGACAAGATGGAACGTCAGCTCATCACCGGCATCGCCCATGACAAGAATGAGGCGAAGATCATCGTGACGCGCGTGCCCGACAAGCCCGGTGCGGTCGCCAACATCTTCGTGCCGCTGGCCGATGCGGCGATCAACGTCGACATGATCATCCAGAATGACAGCAAGGACAATGAAGAGACGGACGTCACCTTCACCGTCCCGCGCGCCGACCTGGCCCGCAGCGTCGACATTCTGGAAGCGAACAAGGACGTCATCGGCTTCTTCCGCATCATCACCGATACCGAAGTCGCCAAGATCAGCGTCGTGGGTGTGGGAATGCGCAGCCATGCCGGCGTCGCCGCCACCATGTTCAAGACGCTGGCCGAGCGCGGCATCAATATCGAAGCGATTTCGACGAGCGAAATCAAAGTTTCGGTGCTGATCGACGAGGATGAGACGGAATTGGCGGTGCGTGTGTTGCACACCGCTTATGGTCTGGACGCGCCGATCGCGTAAATTTTCTATTCCCCTCCCTTCCAGGGAGGGGCTAGGGGTGGGTGCGAGCGAAGCGAGCCTGCCCTTTGGTCGATAGCTTGGGGCGCCGCTGTGCGGCGCACCCACCCCAACCCCTCCCTTGAAAGGGAGGGGCTTTTTTGGTTTTGAACGGATTATATATGACCCACGCCAAGCTCACCTCCCTCATGGCTCGCGGCACCGAATTTTTCGGCAGCCAGAGCGCGATCCTGTGTGGGGCGATGAGCTGGGTCAGTGAGCGCAATCTGGTGGCGGCGATTTCCAATGCCGGCGGGTTCGGCGTGATTGCGTGCGGCGCGATGACGCCCGAATTGCTGGATGCGGAGATCGTGGCGACCAAGGCGCTGACGGACAAGCCGTTCGGCGTGAACCTGATCACCATGCACCCGCTGCTGTTCGACCTGATCGACATATGCGCGAAACATGATGTCAGCCATGTCGTGCTGGCCGGTGGCTTGCCGCCCAAGGGCAGCATCGAGGCGATCAAGCAGAAGGGGGCCAAGCTGATCTGCTTCGCGCCCGCGCTGGCGCTGGCCAAGAAGCTGGTGCGGTCGGGCGTGGATGCGCTGGTGGTGGAAGGCATGGAAGCGGGCGGCCATATCGGTCCGGTCGCGACCAGCGTGCTGGCGCAGGAAATATTGCCGGAAATGGCCGCCCAAGTGCCTGTGTTCGTCGCGGGGGGCATCGGCCGGGGCGAGGCGATCGCCGCCTATCTGGAAATGGGCGCGGCGGGCGTACAGCTGGGCACCCGCTTTGCCTGCGCCAGCGAAAGCATTGCGCACCCCAATTTCAAGAAGGCGTTTTTCCGCGCATCGGCGCGCGATGCGATCGCCAGCGTGCAGATCGACCCGCGTTTGCCGGTCATCCCGGTGCGTGCGCTGAAAAATGCGGGGACCGAAGCCTTCACCGCCAAGCAGCGCGAAGTCGCCAACCTGCTGGACAGCGGCGCGGTGGACATGATGGAAGCGCAGTTGCAGATCGAACATTATTGGGCCGGCGCGCTGCGCAAGGCGGTGATCGACGGCGATGTCGAGGGCGGATCGTTGATGGCGGGCCAGTCGGTCGGCATGGTGACGAAGGAAGAGCCGGTCGCCGACATCATCGCCCAGTTGATGGCGCAGGCTGCCGAGGCGCTGGAACGGCGAGTCGCTTAAAGGGTTGCGGTGAGTCGCGGGTTAGGCATATTCCCCCTAACCCACGACCGGCATGGCCGGTGCCTATCGTCCTGCCGGAGAATTTGATGTTGTCTTCGCGCCTTATCGGCCGCCTTTCCCTTGTCTCGCTGGCCGTGCTGGCGGCCTGTTCGACCCCGCCGCCGCCGCCGCCACCCGCGCCGCCGCCGCCGGTGGTGCCGACCATCCGCCCGGTGCCGCCATCGAACGCGGCCGAGGGGATGAGCATTCCGGAAAAGGATGCGGACGGGAAATATCTGACCGCCAATCGCGGCGTCACGTCCAATACCGCGCTGTGGCATATCCGCATGGCGCTGAACGTCGCGGCGCTCAATTGCGACAAATATGGGCCGGCTGCGCGCAACCAGTATAACCAGATATTGGCGCTGCATAAGGCGACTCTGAATAGCGCCAATGCGGCGGTCGATCGCAATTATAGCGTGGCCTATGGCAGTTCGGGCATGGCGTCGCGCGAGCGGTTGAACACGGTCGTCTATAATTTCTTCGCGCTGCCGCCGGTGATCAAGAATTTCTGCCCGGTCGCGGTGACGGTGGGGCAGAAGATCATCGCCATGCCGTCTTCGCAATTGCTGGAGGAGGCGCCTGCGCTGCTGGCCGAGCTGGAAAAGCCGTTCCAGGAATTTTACGCGGCCTATGCCGACTATCTGCGGCGGCTGGCCGAATGGCAGTCGCGGTTCGGCGCCACGGTGACGGTCGTGGTGTCGCCCACGCCGCTGCCGCCGCCGCCGGTGCCGCCGGGCGAAGCGCCGCCCAAGGGGTGGACGCCGACATATAAGAGTTCGATCGAGGCGACGGCGCCTGCGGCGGGGGCTGTGCCTTCGACAGGGGTGGTGCCTGCGCCGTCAGCCGCGCCATCTGCGCCGTCAGCGGTGACACCGTCCGGGCCGCCGGCCCCGGCGCGGACGCTGCCCGACAACAGCACGCCCAAGCTGATCGTGCAGCCGGTGCCGACGGCGGGCGAGTAATAGCAAGACGGGCATATGACGTGTTCCCCGGCGCAGGCCGCGGGGTCCAGATCGGAGCGGGGAACTGGCCCCCGGCCTGCGCCGGGGAACGTAGAGTCATAGGTTCGCCTCGTTTTAATCCCGCGCGTCGAAGGTGGTGCGGGCGTTTTCTACCGTTTCCAGATTGCGTTCGGCCCAGACCCAGACGCCGCAAAAGGCGGCGCTGAGGCTGTTGCCGAGCGGGGTCAGCGCATAGTCGACGCGGGGCGGCACGACGGCATGGACCGTGCGGGTCAAAAGGCCGTCGCGCTCCATCTGGCGCAACGTCTGGGTCAGCATCTTCTGGCTGATCCCTTCCACCAGCCGCCCGATTTCAGTGAAGCGCAGCGTGCCCTTCGCCTCCAGCTCCTCCAGCACCAGCAACGTCCATTTGTCGGCGATGCGGCCGATCAACTCGTTGACGAGTCGTTCGATTCGCGGGTCGATGTCGGTCGGCGGTTCATGCGCCAGATACTGTTCGGCCTGCGCGATATCGGCGGCGGCGAAGCGGGTTTGGAGCGGATTTGCCATTTCTCACCTTCGGGTAACTACAGCACTTTGCGGTGCCTACTTTCCAAAAGAGAGCATAGGGCTAAATTGCGGGGCAAGCCAATCGAAAGGAGCTTTCCCATGCAATCCACAGGCAACACCATCCTCATCACCGGCGGCGGGTCGGGCATCGGCGCGGCGCTGGCGCATGAATTTCATGCGGCCGGCAATCAGGTCATCATCGCCGGGCGGCGGCAGGCGGTGCTGGACGCGGTCGTGGCCGATCATCCGGGCATGGCGGCGGTGACGCTGGACATGGAAGATCCGGCGGCGATCAAGGCTTTTGCGGAGAAGCTGGTCGCGGATTTCCCGGCGCTCAATGCCGTGCTGCTCAATGCCGGCATCATGGTGGCGGAGGAGAAGATCGACCTCGCCATCGCGGAGGCCACGGTGGCGACCAATCTGCTTGGTCCGATCCGGCTTGCCCATGCGCTGCTGCCGCATCTGGAGGCGCAGGCGGCGTCGACCATCCTGACCGTGTCGTCGGGCCTGGCCTTCGTCCCGTTGGTGGCGACCCCGACCTATAGCGCGACCAAGGCGGCGATCCATGGCTGGTCGCTGGCGATGCGGGAGCAGTTGAAGGCGACCAGTGTTGAAGTGGTGGAGATCGTGCCGCCCGGCGTGCAGACCGACCTGATGCCCGGCCATGCGGAAAATGACCAGATGATGCCGCTGGCGGACTTCATCGCCGAGACGATGGGATTGTTGCGGCAGCAGCCGACGCCCGCGGAAATCCATGTCGAGCGGGTGAAGTTCCTGAGCGAGGCGACGAAGCGTGGGGAATTTGGCCAAGTGTTCGGGATGCTGAACGGGGCGCATTGAGAACTGGTGCTCCTGCGGACGCAGGAGTCCAGGATTTAGGGCACATCGTTCGACCTTGGGCGACTGCTTTCGCAGGAGCACGGTCTTTGCTGGGCTTGCCTCTCGGCAGAGGCAGGCCTATTTGTCTTCGCCGCAAGCGAGGCCACGTCCTCCCCCGGCACGTCGGGTTTTCAAGTCCGGGACGGCCCGGCTCTCTTTTGGAAAGGAGAGCCGTCATGGCCTGGATCTATCTCTTTATCGCCGGTGTGCTGGAAATCGTCTGGGCCTTTGCGATGAAACAGTCGCACGGGTTCAGCCGGCTGGTGCCCAGCCTCATCACATTGGGCGCGATGGTCGCGAGTTTCGGGCTGTTGTCGCTGGCGATGCGCAGCCTGCCGCTGGGCACCGCCTATATGATCTGGACCGGGATAGGAGCGCTGGGCGCGTTCGCGGTCGGGGTCGCCTTTCTGGGTGAGGGGCTGAGCGTCGCGCGGTTGATCGCGGCGGGGCTGATCCTGGCCGGGCTGGTGCTGATGAAGCTGTCGGCGCAGGCTTAGGCGCCTTCGGACGGGCCGTTCTTCTTTTCGCGTCATCTGATATAAGCGATGCGCATAATGGCATGCGCGTCGTTTAACCTTAGGGTTGCGCGACGACGAGCGACGAAGAGGAGAGAGAATATGGCCTATATGGACGGATTCGTGATCCCGGTGCCCAAGGGCAATAAAGAACGCTATCGCGAGGTCGCGGCCTATGCCGCACCGATCTTCATCGAACATGGCGCGCTGCGCATCGTCGAATGCTGGGGCAGCGACGTCAAGATCGGCAAGACCAACGATTTCCGCACCGCCGTGATCGCGGAGGAGGATGAGGAGGTCGTCTTTTCCTGGATCGAATGGCCCGACAAGGCGACCCGCGACGCGGGCGCCGAGAGAGTCATGAAGGATGAACGCATGCAGCCCAAAGAGGGTGAGGACATGCCATTCAGCGGCGCGCGTTTGATTTATGGCGGGTTTGAAGTGTTGCTGGACGCGAAGGCCTAGGATTGATCGCCATTCCGCCCAGGCGGGCCTGCAAAGCGCGCTTTTCTGCGTTCCGGTGCTCACGTACTTTGAGTACGCTGCGCTCCGGTACTCGAAAATCACGCTTTTCGGCTCCACCTGAACGAAATGGCGATCAATCCTGCAATTCCAAATTTCAGGAGAAAGACGATGACCGATTTTGGCGGCAAATTCTTCTGGTATGAATTGATAACCAGCGATCCGCAGGCGGCGCTGGCTTTTTATGGCGATGTGCTGGGCTGGACGTCGCAGCCTTTCGGCGGCGAGCGGACGGACGATCCCTATCATGTCGTGTCGGGCAGCGCGGGTGCGGTCGGCGGGGTCATGGCCATCCCGGCCGAGGCCAAGGACTGCGGCATGGCGCCCTGGTGGGGTGGCTATATGGGATCGGCCGACGTCGATGCGGATGCGCAGCGGCTGAGCGCGGCGGGCGGCAAGGTGATGCGGCCGGCCGAAGACATAACGGGCGTCGGGCGCTTTGCGGTGATGGCCGATCCGGGAGGGGCGGTTTTCATGCTGCTGAAAGGATCGAGCGACGGGGGGATGGAAGCGGCTTCGCCGATGGCGCCGGGCCATGTCGGCTGGCATGAACTATATGCTGGCGATTTCGACAAGGATCTGGCCTTCTATACCGGGCAGTTCGGTTGGACGACCGGGGACGCCATGGATATGGGCGAAATGGGCAGCTACCAACTCGTGTCGCAGACCGGGGGCGGCGATTTTCAGGATATGACGGGCGGCATCATGCCATGCCCGAAGGAAATGCCGCGACCGGCGTGGCTCTTCTACTTCGTCGTCGACGATATCGATATGTCGGTGGAGAAGGTGAAGGCGGGTGGCGGCACGGTGCTGAACGGGCCGATTGAGGTGCCGGGCGGCGGATGGATCATCCAGGCGAGCGATCCGCAAGGCGCGATGTTTGCGGCTGTCGGCAGCAAGGGGGAGGCGTGATGGACAAGATCACCCCCTGCCTGTGGTTCGACGGCAATGGTCTGGATGCGGCGACTTTTTATGTGTCCGTCTTTGGCGGGTCGATCGATCATGTCAGCTACTATCCGCAGGAGAATCCGTCGCCATCGCCGCTGGCTGGCGGGAGCGTGCTGCTGGTCGAATTCACCCTGTTCGGGCAAAGCTATCAGGCGTTGAACGGTGGGCCGCAATTCACCTTCGACGAGGCGATATCGCTGTCCGTGGCGTGCGAGGATCAGGCGGAGCTGGACCGGCATTTCGACGCGCTGACCGCCGATGGCGGCAAGGATGGGCCGTGCGGATGGGTGACGGACAAATATGGCCTGTCCTGGCAACTGGTGACGCGGCAGATCATGGACAATTACAAGACGGACGACACAGCCGGCATCGCCCGCATGATGGGGGTCATGATGTCGATGCGGAAGTTGGACACCGCCGCGATGCAGGCGGCCTTCGAAGGGAAAGCGATATGAGCAGCGCTGAGCATGAATTGTCCGTGACCTGCCATATCGCGGCGCCGCGCGAGATATGCTGGAAGGTCTGGGTGGATTTGAAGGAGGAATGGTTCTGCCCCAAGCCCTGGCGGGCCGAGGTGATCGAACAGGATCTGCGCCCCGGCGGGCGGAGCGCGGTGCAGATGTTCGGGCCGAATGGCGAAGAGACGGGGCCGATGGAGGGCGTGTTTCTGGAGGTGGTGCCGAACGAACTGGCGGTGACGACGGACGCCTATGCGTCGGGATGGATACCGCAGACGGCGTTCATCACCGGGCTATGGCGGTTCGAGGATGAGGGCGAGGGCACGCGCTTCACCGCGACGGCGCGCCATTGGGATGCGGAGGCCAAGGCACGGCATGAGGAAATGGGCTTTCATCCGGGTTGGGACCAGATGATGGAGCAATTCAAGGCGCTGTGCGAAACGTCTGCCGCTAGCGCCTAGCGGGTTCGGGTTCGTCGTCGGGGACCAGTATTTCCGCCGGATCGATTTTCGACATGGCGATGGCGGCGCGCATGAACAGCAGGGTGGGGCGGGGCGACGCATCGCCTTCGTCCAGCGCCCATTGCCGCGATGCGCGCGCCAGCAGGGCAGGCCAGTCGTCAATGGCGACGCCATGCCCCCGCAGCAGC
Organism: Sphingobium limneticum; assembly: GCF_008710155.1. Taxonomy (GTDB): domain Bacteria; phylum Pseudomonadota; class Alphaproteobacteria; order Sphingomonadales; family Sphingomonadaceae; genus Sphingobium; species Sphingobium limneticum. The sequence goes on along the minus strand of NZ_VYPZ01000002.1, from coordinate 118,041 downwards.
AATGCGGTCGAGGACCAGTGGCGTTGAAGCAGGGCGATGAAGCCGGCATATTCCGCGCCATCGCCGACGCTGGCATTCGTCATTTCCGTGAAGATTGGTGCAAGCGCGGCGACGGGCAGGCCGTTTCCGGCATGGACCAGCAGGGAATCGCCGTCTTCGGCCACCAGACCGTTCAGCGCATCGCCGAAATAGCGCAGCCGCCCGTCGACCGTCGCCACTTCTATCAACGGGGCCGCCATGCCGCTGCGCTGGGCGCGGGCCCGCACCAGCAACTGACAGGCGAAGCCCGCCAGCACGCCGAAGCTTTCGGGCGGGGACGGGGTGCGCGGCGGACGAAAGCGGTCGATCAGGCGGCGGACGATCGCCGCGTGCGGATCGACGACCATCGGCAGGTCATCGGCTTGTGCGTCGATCCGGTCGAGGCCCCTGCTGACGTGCCGCACCCACAGCCAGAAGACCAGCGTGAAGAGCAGGAAGCTGCCCGCCACCAGCGCGAACAACGGCATTGCATAGGCGTTTCTGATCGGCCGTATGAACAGAGGCAGCAGCGCCATGATCGGCAACATCGCCAGCGGCATCAGCCAGCGCAAGCCCCGGCGCAGCATGATCTGTTGCCGCGCATCGATCAAATAGCGCCCGCCGAGCAGGCCGAACGGCATGAACAGCGCGCGCCCGTCGGCGGTGTGGCCGAACGCGCTGTCGAAAAAGCTGTCCGCAAGGTGGCGCATGACTATCCTGTAGAGCCGACATTGTCAGCGCGACAGCATGATGGCGTCGGGTTAATATGCGTTTATGCGAAGGCGGCTTATGGGGCCTTCGCCACTTCCACGGCGTAGATCGCCGGTTTGCCCTCCACATTGGCGCGGTAGACCAGCCATTGGCCGTCCGGTGTGAAATGCTGGTTGGGCTCGAGCGTGTAGTCCTGTTTCGATAGGTCGGCGAGGCGCTGGGTTTCCAGGTCGCCGGCCGCGATCAGCCGGTCGCGGTCCAGCGTGTCGGGTGCGCGAGGGTTGGTATCGGCGCGGGGACGGAAGAGGCTGATATATTTGCCTTCGTCATTGCCGTCGCCCGAGAAGAGGCGGTTGTCGGGGGAGGAACTGAAATGATAGCTGCCTTGCCCTGCGCCTAGCCGGTACCAGAGGCGCTTGCCGCTGCGCACGTCGAAGCTGGCGAGCCAGCGGACGCCCATCGGCTGAATGAGGTCGTACCAGATGGTGCGGCCGTCGGGCGCCCAATATTCATGGCCGGCGATTTCGCCCTGAAAGGTGCGCTGATGCACCTTCGTCTTCTGGCTGCCGTCGGTGCGGATGGTCCAGATGCGGTCGACCTTCTGCCACGGCCCCTCATGACAATACATGAGCAGCGTCGGGTCGGAGGGGGAGAAGAGGACGTGGTTCAGCCAGTCGCTGGACTGGGTCACCGTCTTTCGTTCGCCGGTGCGGATGTCGATGGTGAAGATTTCCATCGGCACGCCGGCGGCGAGGCGCCGGGCCATCCATTGTTCCTTGGCGACTGCGAAGGGCAGGGGCTTTCCATCCGGACCGTTGGCGGCATAGGTGGGCGAGCCGGTCTTGGGATCGCGATTGCCCTGCGCGGCGATGGCGGCAGGGGGCGGGGCGAGTTCGCGATGGCCGGCGAGCAGCGTGTCGTCGGCATTGATCGACGCGATGCGGCCGCCGGGCAGGTCGGCGATGCGGCGGCGTTTGCCGGTGTCGAGATCCACCGACCAGATGGTGGAGGCGGCTTCGTTGCCGATCGGGCTGGTGCTGTAATAAGCGACGGCCGCGCGATTGCCGACGAAGAGCAGGCGGTCGATCTTTTCTTTCAGGACGAGGCGGGTGGTCCAGTTGGCAGTGTCGGCGACGCGGATGCCCTCTGGCGTCAGGTAGATCATCCGCTTTCCGTCCGGGGTGAACGGGTTATAGTTGAAATAGAGGCCGTAATTGCCGGGCCGGTCATCGACGCGGACGATGCGGTGGCCGGTGGTGGGGTCGATCCACGAGGCGGGCTTGGGTGCGGGCGCGGCGGCAATCAGCAGCGGCAGGAGTCCAAATAGAGCCAGCCGTTTTCCGCGCATTATCGTCTCCACACATCCATTCTGTGGAACTTGGTAACGCATGGTGGAAATTTAGGCAATCGAAGGGATAGGATTTTGCTTGGCACGGACAATGGCATCGCGCGCAGACATCGACGCATATCTGGCGTTCCCCGGCGCAGGCTGGGGTCCAGCCCCTTGCGTGGCACTGGACCCCGGCCTGCGCCGGGGAACATAACGTCACGGTTCAAATCATGGCCCGGTGCTGAACGACGCGAGACGGCAGCGGGTCAGGGGGCCTTGTTCCAATCCGCGACCTTGGCCTTCGTGTCGGCGAGCATCGCGTCAAGGGCGGCGCGGTCGTAGCTTTTGCCGCGCATGACGACGGTGGCGATGGCGCGGGTCGCTGCGATATCCTGCAACGGATTGCGGTCGAGCAGGACGAGGTCGGCGGCCTTGCCAGCCTCCACGCTGCCATAGCGGTCCAGCTGGCCGAACCAAGCCGGGCCGGCGCGGGTGGCGGCGGAGAGCGCCTGGGCGGGGGTGAGGCCTTCTTTCACGAACAGGGACAGTTCGTCATGCAGGCCGATGCCGGGATAGTTGAAGCTGTTCAAAAAGCCCGCGTCGGTGCCGGCGATGATCGTGACGCCCGCCTTTTGCAGCAGCGGCAATATGGCGGCCATGCGTTCGAAATGATCGTGGCGCGCGGTGATGGCGGCGGCGTCGGCCGCTGCGGCGCGCTGGATGCGCCAGTCATAGGTCTTGCGCAGTTTCGGGCCGATATAGGCGAGATAGGGATCGTTCGCGTGGGTGTCGCGGTCGAGATAGGTGATGATGCGGCTGCCGTTCAGCGTCGGGGTGACGAACACGCCCTTCGCGGCGAAATTGCGATAGGCGGCCATGGCGGTGGCGCTGTCGAAGCCGGTGTCGAGGCGGTGGCTGGCCTCCGCCCGGTCGATGCGGCCGGCGGCGAAATCGGCGGCGATCGCGGCTTCTTGCCTGACGCCGGCCTTATAGGCGTAATCGAGATGCTCGATCGAACTGATGCCGGCGTCTACCGCCTGGCCGACCGTCAGCGCCATCGGGATATGGCCCGAACTGCGCAGGCCATGCGCCTTCGCCTGCGCAACGGCGTAGAGGAACAGGTCTGGCTTCAACGTGCTGTCGGTGATCTTCACGAAGTCGACATGATCACGCTGTTGCAGGCGGGTGATGGCGGCGTCGACATCGGCCTGGCTGCCGACCTCGATCGTACCTTTCCAGACAGGCGCGATCCCCTCGATCTTGGCGCCGGAGGTGAGGAGGCGCGGGCCGAACAGGCTGCCGCTGGCGATGTCGTGGCGCCATTGGAGGACATTGTCGGGCAGGTCGCCCGAACAGTCGCGGATGGTGGTGATGCCATGGGCGACATAGAGGGGGAGGAGCGCCTTATTCTCCTCGATCAGGTCCGGGCCGCCGCCGAAATGGACGTGCATGTCCCAGAGCGCGGGGATGAGGAAGCGGCCCTTGCCCTCGATCGTGCCGGCGGCTTGCCAGTTTTTGGCGATGGCCTTGTCCGGGCCGACGGCGACGATATCCGGGCCGCGCAGGACCACGGCCTGATCCGGGTTTGCGCGGCCATGCTCGACGTCGATGACGGAGACGTGGCGGATGATCATGTCGCCCTGTTGCGGGGCGGGTGCGGCCAGTGCGGGCGCTGGAGACGCGATGAGGGCGATCAGGGGCAAAGTGGTGGCCAGCAGGGTCTTCATCTTCGGTCCGCGCTCCGAAAGGGGATAGGCGATTTTAGCTGCTTGACCACCATGCGCAAATTAGATGTTGGAATGGATAGCATGCACATCGATAATGATGGCCATGTTCGATCCCCGCCTGCTGCGCAGCCTTGTCGCCATTGCCGATAGCGGCAATTTCACCCATGCGGCCGAGCGGCTGAACATGACCCAGTCGACCATCAGCCAGCAGATCGGCCGGCTGGAGGCGATGGCGGGGCACAGGCTTGTCGACCGTTCGGCGCGACCGGTGTGCCTGACCGCGATGGGTGAGCGGCTGATCGGTCATGCGCGGCGGATACTGTTGCTGAATGAGGATGCCGCGCTGCTGCTGCGCGATCCGGCGGGGACAGCGGCGATCTCCATCGGCCTGCCGGAGGATCTGGCGACGGGGGCGATGGCGCAGGCCTTTGCCGGGTTCGCGCGGGCGCACCGGCATATCAGGCTGGACGCGACGACCGGGCTGAGCCGCGACCTGGCGCAGCGATATCGGCAGGGGGAGTTCGATATCGTGGTCGTGAAGGAGGCCGAGACCGGGGCGGATTGTCGGGCGGCCTTTGCAGAGCCTTTGGGCTGGTTCGCGGCGGCCGAGGGTGTGGGCGTGGTGGATGAAGAGGCGTTGCCACTGGTCTGCTTTCCGGCAGGGGGGCTGTATCGCGATCAGATGTTCGCGCAGCTGGAGCGGGAGGGGCGGCGCTGGTTCGTGGCCTTTTCGGGGAGCAGTTTGCAGAGCGTGGTGGCGGCGGTCGCGGCCGGGGTGGGCGTGTCGCTGCTGCCGCTGGCGGCTGTGGGCGGGGCGAAGCTGGTGCGGCGAACCGATCTGGGCGGGGTCGCGCCGATGCGGGTGTCGCTCTACGCGCGCGAGGGTGATGGGCCGCTGGCGGAACTGGGGCGGGCGATGGTGGCGGTGCTGGACGCGCGGGCTGGGTGAGGGGAATTGGCGCGATCGCGCTGTATTCGCGTGAGGTTGCTTCCCCCTCACCCAGCTCCGACTAGGCAGCAAGCTGCCAAGTCTGCGCAGCCCTCTCCCCCATGGGGAGAGGGATAAGGCGTTCTCGGCAGGAATTAGACATGTTCCCCCTCCCGTTTACGGGAGGGGGTTAGGGGGTGGGCGGGACATCGTGATAGCCCACCCCGCTGCGACTAACGCGCTGCGCGCGTAAGTCTCACTGCCCCTCCCGCAGGCGGGCGGGGATTATATTCTTCGCACCTTCATCCACCGCCACCAAAAAAGGCGCCCGGTTGCCCGGACGCCTTTTCATTCGTGACGGTGGGAGCCGTTTACGCCTTGTAGACCTTGTCCACGGCCGCGCGGAATTTGGCCATGTCGTCGGCGCTGCCGACGGTTACGCGCGAGACGGTGGGCCAGATGGGCCAGTTGCGGCCGATCTGTACCTTTTCCGGGGTGGCGAGCAGGGCGGCCTGCATTTCCTTGGCCGGCTTCTTCCAGTTGACCATGAACATGTTCGCCTGGCTGCCGGGCTGTACTTCGATGCCCTTCTTGGCCAGCCATGCGATCGTTTCGTCGCGGTTGCCGATCATTTCGTTGCGGCGCGCCTTGATGAGGGCGGCTTCCTTGTACACCGCATTGCCGCAGTGCATGGCGGTGATCGCCAGGCCGCCGGCCGAGGGGCCGAAGAGCGAAATGCGCTTTTGCACTTCGGGATCGGCGAAGGTGAGGCCGAGGCGTACGCCGGCCATGCCGAACAGCTTCGAGAAGGTCCGCATGACAATGATGTCCTTGCGGTTGCCGATCAGCGAAGCGGCGCTGGGTGCTTCGGAGAAGTGGATATAGGCTTCGTCCACCAGCAGCATCGCGTCGGCGGGCTTGTTGTCCAGCAGCCACTTGATGTCGGCCAAAGGCGTGATGGTGCCGGTCGGGTTGTTGGGCGTGCAGATATAATAGAGGCCCGCGTTCGGATTGGCGGCCAGCATCGCCTTTACGTCATGACCCTTGCCGATCGCCTGGGGCGCCTTGGCAATGGGCGCCTTCATGTAGTCGGCGGTGCGCCATGCGGATTCGAAGGTCGGGTCGGCGGTGACCAGGCCCTTGGTCGGCGAGCAATAGGCCGCCACGATGCTGACCAGCGGGCCGCCCGAACCGGGCCAGGGCATGACCTGCGCTTCGGGAATGCCTTCGACCGTGGCGACGGTGGTGATCAGGTCGCCCTTATAGTTGTCCGGGTCGTACCAGTTGCCGAACGAAGCGGCTTCGGCCGCGGCCTGAACGCCCGAGGGGAAGGGGCCGGTCCAGCATTCGTTGGAGCCGATGCGCACCGCGCCCTTGACGCCGCGGGCGGCCTGCTGCTGCGCCATGGCGCTGCCGCCCAGAAGCGAGCTGGCGGCGACGCCGGCGCCCAAAAGCGCGGCGACTTCACCCAGTTGGCGGCGCGAATAGCCGCGCTCTATCAGATCGTCCTGGGCATCCTTGTTCAGCATCATGGTCATGTCGTCCGTCCCCTTGTCCTGCAAACAATGTGGTCATGGGGAAAGACGAAAGGGCGACGCATTTCCGCAATGCGCCGCCCTTTCTTTTCTGTAATTTTTCTGGAGTGTCGCACCGCTCTGGCGACATGAATGAAAAGTGGGGTGTCCTGCTGTCCGGATGCTGTTGCGTTAGGCCTTCCACACCTTGTCGACGGCGGCGTTGAAGGCTTCCATTTCGGCCATCGAGCCGACCGACACGCGCGAGACATTGGGCCAGATCGGCCAGTTGCGGCCGATCTGCACATTGGCGGCGAGCAGGGCGGCCTGCATGTCCTTGGCGCTCTTCTTGCCCCAGTCGACCATAAACATGTTCGCCTGGCTGCCGGGGATGACCTTGATCCCCTTGGCCTTCAGATGGCTGACCGATTTTTCGCGGGCGGCGTTCATTTCGGCGCGGCGCGCCTTGATGAGGTCGGCCTGCGCGACCGAGACGGTGCCGCAGGCGACGGCGGTCATCGGCAGCATGCCGGTCACCTGTCCGCCGTCATAGCGCATCATCTTTTCCATGAGCGTGGGCGAGGCGAAGGTGAGGCCGAGGCGCATGCCGGCCATGCCGAACAATTTGGAGAAGGTGCGCAGGATCAGCACGTCGTCGCGGGTGGCGGCGAGCTTTGCGGCGTTGGGGCCATCGACCCAGTGGATATAGGCTTCGTCCACCACCAGGATCGAATCCTTGGGCTTGTTGTTGGCCAGCCATTCGATGTCGGCGACCGGCGTGACGGTGCCGGTCGGGTTGTTGGGCGAGCAGATATAATAGACGCCCGCATTGGGGTCCGCCGCCAGCATCGCCTTTACGTCATGGGCGTAATCCTTGGTCAGCGGCACTTTCTTGACCGGGGCGCCGAGCCAGGCGGCGGTGCGCCAGATGGCTTCATAGGTAGGGTCGGCGGTGACGATGCCGCGCGTGGGCGAGGCATAGGCGATCGCGACGCGGCTGAGCGGATCGGACGATCCGGGCCAGGCGACGACGCGGTCGGCCGGAATACCTTCGACCGAGGCGACGGCGTCGAACAGCTTTTGATGTTCATTGTCCGGTTCGTAGCGATTGCCTTCCTGCACCAGCTTGAACGCGGCTTCGGCCGCGACGGGGAAGGGGCCGGTCCAGCATTCGTTGGCGCCGATGCGCACGGCGCCGGCAACTGCCTTGGCCGCCTGTTGCGCGCCTGCGCCCGTGATGCGGATGACAGCCGCGCCGGCGCCCAGCAGCGCCGCGACCTTTGCCATCTGACGGCGCGAATAGCCGCGTCCGATCAGTTCCTGTTCCATTGCCGGTTCGAGTTGCGTCGCCATGATCCCTCTTCTCCCTCCATGCCCGCGTGCGGGCTTTCAGCCTGCTGGACGAATGTACAGATTGTTCCCGCCATGCAAATCAGCTCTGCTTAACAATATTGCGGGTCCGATCATAGGAAACGCCTTGGAAAGCGGTGCGTCAATCTGATAGCGCAATGAAATGCCCAGCACCCCCGCCGCCGCCGCTCGCCAGATCCTCATCCGATTGCAGGAGGTCATGGCCGCGCGCAACAGCGCCCAGGCCAAGCTGAACAAGGTGGTGGAGATTATCGGCGAGTCGCTGTCGAGCGAGGTCTGCTCCATCTATCTGGTGCGTGAGGGCGTGCTGGAACTGTTCGCGACCCGCGGGCTGAAGCAGGAGGCGGTGCATGTCACCCGCATGGCGATGGGGGAGGGCCTGGTCGGCCTGATCGCCACCAATGTCGAGACGCTGAACCTGGACGAGGCGGCGTCGCACCCCGATTTTTCCTATCGCCCGGAAACCGGCGAAGAATTGTTCCACAGCTTTGCCGGCGTGCCGATCGTGCGGCGCGAGCGCGCCATCGGCGTGCTGTGCGTGCAGCATGCCGACCCGCGCAAATATGAAGAGGTCGAGATCGAGGCGCTCCAGACCGTCGCCATGGTGATGTCGGAGCTGATCGCGAACGCCGAACTGGCCGATGACGGCCCGGCCGACGCGCGGATTGCCGATACCGGCACCAGCATGTTGCACGGCCTGCAACTGGTGATGGGCATGGCACGGGGGCATATCGTGTTCCACCAGCCGCGCGTGCATATCGAACATACGGTGGCCGAGGATGTGGAGGCGGAGCGGCAGCGCGTCTTTTCCGCCTTTGCCAAGATGCGCGAACAGATCGACCGGATGACCGGTGCGGCCGAGTTCGGCATGGAGGGCGAGCATCAGGAGGTTTTGGAAACCTACAAGATGTTCGCTTATGACGAAGGGTGGACGCGGCGGATCAACGAGGCGATCGACAGCGGCCTGACCGCCGAAGCGGCGATCGAGCGGGTGCAGCAGCGCACGCGCATGCGGATGCGGCAGATCGACGATCCGTTGCTGTCCGACCGGATGCACGATCTGGAGGATCTGGCCAACCGGCTGCTGCGCATCGTGTCGGGACAATTGGGCACGGCAGCGCAGATGGGGTTGCGGCAGGACGCGATCCTGATCGCGCGCAACCTGGGCCCGGCCGAGCTGCTGGAATATGACCGCCGCCGGTTGAAGGGCGTCATATTGGAGGAAGGGTCGCTGACCGCCCATGTCACCATCGTCGCGCGCGCCATGGGCGTGCCGGTGCTGGGGCGCGTGCGCGACATCCGCCATCTGGTGACGGAGGGCGATCTGGTGCTGATGGATGTGGGCGCGAACGCGCTGCTGATCCGCCCGACCGCCGACATGGAAGAGGCGTTCGAGAACAAGTTGCATGTTACGCAGAAGCGCCGGGCCGAATTTACGGCGATGCGCGACCTGCCGTCGGTGACCGCCGATGGGCAGCGGGTCGAGTTGATGGTCAATGCCGGGCTGCGCGAGGATGCGCAGGCGCTGGACCTGGTGGGGGCGGACGGCATCGGCCTGTTCCGCACGGAATTCCAGTTTCTGGTGTCGGCCACCCTGCCGCAGCGGGAAAAGCAGCAGCGGCTCTACAAGGATGTGCTGGACGCGGCAGGCGACCGGCCGGTCATTTTCCGCACCGTCGATATCGGCGGGGACAAGGCGTTGCCCTATATGCAGCGCGACGATGACGAGCATGAGGATAATCCGGCGATGGGCTGGCGCGCACTGCGGCTGGCGCTGGACCGCGACGGGTTGATGAAGGCGCAGGCACGCGCGCTGCTGGAGGCGGCGGCGGGCAAGATGCTGCACATCATGTTCCCGATGGTGTCGGAACCATGGGAATATGAGCAGGCGCGCGCGCTGGTGGAACATCAGCGCGAATGGCTGGTGTCGCAGAAGAAGAAGCTGCCGATCGCGGTGAAATATGGGGCGATGCTGGAAGTGCCGGCGCTGGCCGAAGTGCTGGACCTGTTGCTGCCCAAGCTGGATTTCCTGTCGATCGGGACCAACGACCTGACCCAGTTCCTGTTTGCCGCCGATCGGGCGCATCCGCGGCTGGCCGAGCGGTACGACTGGTTGAGCATCGCTATCCTGCGCTTTCTGGACCGGGTGGTGCGCACCTGTCAGGACCATAAGGTGCCGGTTGGCGTATGCGGCGAGATGGGCGGGCGCACGCTGGAGGCGATGGCGCTGATCGGCCTGGGCATCCGGCGCCTGTCGATCACGCCCGCGTCGGTGGGACCGGTCAAGGCGATGATCCGGGCGGTGGATGCCGAATCATTGCGCGCGCTGATGCGCGAGATGCTGGATGGCGGCGCGGTCGACATTCGCGCGCGGCTGACGCAATGGGCGGTCGAACGGAATATCGAACTCAGTTGATTAGGCGGGATGCGGCGTTGACAACGCCCGTCCCGCAATGAGACAAGGCCGGCCATTACAGGTCGCGGAGCAGCATGGCAGACGAAGCAGAAACCCAAGCCGGCGCCATCGGCGCGCCGGACGCGCAGCTTTCCACCCCCGGCGCGAAGTTGCGTGCCGCGCGGGAGGCGCAGGGCCTTTCGATACAGGATGTTGCGACCCGCACGCGCATCGCCGTGCGCCAGCTGGAAGCGGTGGAGCGGGACGATTATGCCGCGCTGCCGGGCATCCCCTATGCCGTCGGTTTCGCACGCGCCTACGCCCGCGCTGTGGATCTGGACGAGGTGGAGATCGCTGCGGAGGTACGCCATGGCGTGCATAACAGCGATATCGGCGCCAACCGTTATGAGGCGTTCGAGCCGGTCGATCCGGCGCGTGTCCCGTCGCGGGCATTGGCCTGGACCGCTGCGCTGATCGTGGTCGTGCTGATCGCGGGCTTCACCATCTGGCGCACCCAGTTGCTGACGCCGCCCACGGCCGAGGAAATCGCGCAGGACAAGCAGGAAGCGATCGCCGCGCGTCCGGCCGGCGTTGCCCCGGCCGCACCCGTCGTGCAGACCGTGGTGTTCACCGCGGTGGACGATGTGTGGTTACGCATTGTGGACGAAGCGGGCGAGCGGCTGAAGGACGGGACGCTCAAGAAGGGTGAGAGCTTCACCCTGCCGGCCGAGGCCAAGGGGCCGACCATATTGACCGGTCGCCCGCAGGCGCTGACCGTGACCGTGGGTGGCAAGACGATCCCGCCGCTGGGCGCGCCCGATCGCACCATTTCCGACGTGCCGGTGAGCGCGGCGGCGCTGTTGGCGCGGGCGGCGGAGACGCCGGCCGTGCCGGGCGCTGCGCCGGCCGCTACCGCGCCCGCGCGTACACCGGCTCCGCGTCCTGCCCAGCGTCCGACGGCGGCGGCCCCGTCGGCAGCCAATGGCCAGATCGCCGGACAGCCCGGCGGGTTGAGCGTGCCGTTGCCGGCAGCGCCTGCGCCGGCGGCGGGCGGCGCGACCGGTACCCAGCCCTGAGGCATGTCGCGCTTTACCGCGCGGAATAACGGCTTATGGTCAAGCCAACAGATTTAGTCGGGGATCATCATGCGTAACGCCCTCTTTGCGACATCGGCCGTGCTGCTGGCGATGGCCGCGCCCGCCATCGTTCAACCTGTTGCCGCGCAAAATGCGCCGGTCGAGGTCCGGGTTGATCGGCTGGAAAAGGAAATGCGCGCGGTGCAGCGCAAGGTTTTCCCGGCCGGCACGCCTATCGAGGCGGAGATTACCCGTCCCACCACGCCCACGGTCGCGCCCGGATCGCCGGCATCGACCCCGATCGCGGACCTGACCGCGCGGGTGGGGGCGCTGGAATCTCAGCTGGCCTCCATCACCGGACAGGTAGAGGAAAATAGCTACAAGCTGCGCCAGCTGGAGGCGGCCTTCACCAAATATAAGGCGGAGAATGACGCGCGGCTGGCGGAGCCGGCGCCGGTGGCGCCCGCCGTGTCGGTTCCGGTCACGCCGACGCCGACTGCTGCTGCGCCCAAGCCTGCCGCACCCAAGCCCGCAGCGGCGGCGCCGGTCGCCAGCGAAGCGCGCAAGGCCGCCGTGGCGGCGGTGGAGCGGCCCGATACCGGCGATGCGGCGGGTGACGCCTATAATTATGGCTTCCGCTTGTGGGACGCGAAATTCTATCCCGAAGCGCAGGGGCAGTTGAAGGCGACGGTGGAAAAATATGGTTCCAGCCCGGTCGCCAGCAAGGCGCAGAATCTGCTGGGCCGCGCCTATCTGGACGATGGCAAGCCGGCGCTGGCGTCGGTCGCCTTCTACGAAAATTACCAGAAGCGCCCGCGTGGCGACCGCGCGGCCGACAGCCTGACCTATCTGGGCGAGGCACTGATCCAGCTGAAGAAGCCGGCCGATGCCTGCAAAGTCTATCAGGAACTGGAGCAGGTCTATGGCGAGAGCCTGTCCAACAGCCTGCGCGGGATGATGACGGCCGGGCGCGCCAAGGCGAAGTGCAGCTAAAGACGCAGATTGCGGCGCTGGAGGCGCGGCTGATCGCAGCGACGCGGGCGCTGGTCGGGGACGATCCGGCGGCGCGGTTCTGCGTGGCGGTATCGGGCGGGCCGGACAGCATGGCGCTGCTGTTTCTGGCCGCGCGCGCCTTTCCGGGGCGGGTTGCGGCGGTCACGGTCGATCATCAGTTGCGGGCGGCGTCGGCGGACGAGGCGGCGATGGTCGCGCGCTGGTGCGCCGAACGCGCCATTCCCCATGCCATATTGACGCCCGATGCGCCGGTGCAGGGCAATGTTCAGGCCTGGGCAAGGGCGACGCGATACCGGTTGATCGAACATTGGTGCGCGGGGCAGGGGATCGCGTGGATCATGACCGCCCATCATGCCGACGACCAGCTGGAAACGATGCTGATGCGGTTGAACCGGGGATCGGGTGTCGCCGGGCTGGCTGGGGTGCGGGGGCGATCCGGCCGGGTGATCCGGCCGCTGCTGGGGATGCGCAAGGCCGATTTGCAGGCGTTGGCGGACGCGGAAGGGCTGCCCCATGTCCAGGATCCGTCCAATGCCGATCCGCGATTCGACCGGGCGGCGATGCGGACGGCGCTGGCGCAGGCGCCCTGGCTTGACGCGCAGGCGGCGGCCCGCAGTGCGGCGGCGCTGGGGGAGGCCGAAGCGGCGATCGCATGGAGCGCGGCCGAACTGGCGCAGGCGCATGTCCGCAGCGACGGGGCAGGATGGCGGCTGGAGCGGACCGACCTGCCGCGCGAATATCTGCGGCGGCTGGTGCTGCATATGGTGGCGCTGGCCGATGCGCCGGTGCCGCGAGGCGAGAGCCTGGATCTGGCGCTGGCCGAGGCGGCCGCCGGGCGGCAGGCGAGCCTGGGCGACTGGCTGCTCAAGGGTGGCGCATCATGGACGTTGATGCCCGCGCCGCCACGGCGCTAACCTGTGGATCGATCGTTACGGAAAGGTTCCACGGACTATCGCGCAAGCCCCACGCTTTGCCGATTAGGCGCAGCGAAATGACCTTTCCTTAACGCGCATCATGCTATCGGGCGGGCTTTCTAGCGGGGAATTTGGTGCATGGTGGAGTTTGCGGCGCTGACCTATGGCCTGTTGGCCAGTGTCATTCTTTCGGCGGCGAAGCGGAACCGGATGCTGGCGCGGCCGCATCCGCCGCTGCTGCTCTATGTCGGTTATCTGCTGTGTGGCCTGTCGGCCGGGTTGGCGCTGGCGCTGGGCTATGTTGCGCTGACGTTGCTGGGCGCCTGACCGTCGACGAGAAGGGCGTGAAATAGCGGGCGCGTTGGGCCTGAGCCTGCTTGCGCTTTTGCGGACGCGCCCTATCTTGGCCGGTGAAAGTGAGTGATGATGAACGACGAGAAAGACCCGCAGGGCAACCCCTGGATCAAGAGCGCCATGATTTGGGCGGGCGTGATCGTCGCCCTGCTGCTGTTCGTGTCGCTGTTCGACAGCCGCACGACATCGGCTGCGGGATCGGCCATCGCCTATTCGGAATTCCGTTCCAAGGTGCAGGAAGGGCAGGTCAAGGACGTCGCGATCGCGCCGGACCGGATCAGCGGCACCCTGTCGAGCGGCCAGAAATTTTCCACGGTTCCGGTCAATGATCCGGGCCTGACCGGCTTGCTCGACGACTATAATGTCAAATATTCGGGGCAGGCGCAGGACCAGCCGAGCTTCTGGCAGATATTGCTCTACCAGTCGTTGCCGTTCCTGCTGATCCTGGGCATCGCCTTCTTCGTGCTGCGCCAGATGCAGAAGGGGGGCGGCGCCGGTGGCGCGATGGGTTTCGGCAAGTCCAAGGCCAAGTTGCTGACCGAAAAGCATGGCAAGGTGACGTTCGATGACGTCGCCGGCATCGACGAAGCGCGCGAGGAATTGCAGGAAATCGTCGAATTTCTGAAAGACCCGAGCAAGTTTGCGCGTCTGGGCGGCAAGATCCCCAAGGGCGCATTGCTGGTCGGTTCGCCCGGTACCGGCAAGACATTGCTGGCGCGCGCGATCGCGGGCGAGGCGGGTGTGCCCTTCTTCACCATTTCGGGGTCTGACTTCGTCGAAATGTTCGTGGGCGTGGGCGCAAGCCGCGTGCGCGACATGTTCGAGCAGGCCAAGAAGAACGCGCCCTGCATCGTCTTCATCGACGAAATCGACGCGGTCGGCCGTCATCGCGGCGCGGGTCTGGGCAATGGCAATGACGAGCGCGAACAGACGCTGAACCAGCTGCTGGTCGAGATGGACGGGTTCGAGGCCAATGAGGGCATCATCATCGTCGCGGCGACCAACCGCCCCGACGTGCTGGACCCCGCACTGCTGCGTCCGGGTCGTTTCGACCGTCAGGTCGTGGTGCCCCGTCCCGACATCGAGGGTCGCGAGAAGATCCTGGCCGTCCATATGAAGAAGGTGCCGCTAGCGCCCGACGTCAATCCGCGCACGATCGCGCGCGGTACGCCGGGCTTTTCCGGCGCGGATCTAGCCAACCTGGTCAACGAGGCGGCTTTGACGGCGGCGCGGCGCGGCAAGCGGCTGGTCGCCATGGACGAGTTCGAGTCGGCCAAGGACAAGGTGATGATGGGTGCGGAACGCCGCTCCATGGTCATGACCGACGACGAGAAGAAGATGACCGCCTATCATGAGGCGGGTCATGCCATCGTATCGGTCCATGAGCCGGCGTCCGACCCGATCCACAAGGCGACGATCATCCCGCGCGGCCGTGCGCTGGGCATGGTGATGCGCCTGCCGGAACGCGACAGCTACAGCTATCATCGCGACAAGATGCACGCGAACATGGCCGTCGCCATGGGCGGGCGCGTGGCCGAGGAAATCATCTTCGGTTACGACAAGGTGTCTTCGGGCGCTTCGGGCGACATCCAGTACGCTACCAAGCTGGCGCGCGACATGGTCACGCAATGGGGCATGTCGGACAAGCTGGGTCCGCTGCAATATGAAGAGCAGCAGGGCGAGACGTTCCTGGGCTATTCGCAGAGCCAGCGCGTCCACATGTCGGACGAGACGGCCAAGCTGATCGACGCGGAAATCCGCGCTCTGGTGGAGCAGGGCTATGCCCGTGCGCAGGACTTGCTCAAGGGGCATGAGGACCAGCTGCACCTGCTGGCCAACGCGATGCTGGAATATGAGACGCTGAGCGGCGAAGAGATCAAGGCGCTGCTGGAAAAGGGCGAGATCACCCGCGACGACGGCACGACGATCAAGCCTTCGGTCATTCCGGTGGCAGGCTCTTCGATCCCGCGCACCCGCAAGCGCAAGGGGCCGTTCGGTGAGGCGTCGCCTGCTGGGGCCTGAAGCCTGGGTTCAGGAATGTAATGAAAAAGGGCGTGGCCGATGGCTGCGCCCTTTTTCATTAGCGCGGGGATAGCGCCACGTAAAAGCGTCATGCTGCCGATATAGGTTTGTCGGGAATATCAGGAAGGTGACAGCGTGAACGGGTTGGCGGATATGATGCTGGCGATGGCTATGTTTCTGGCTGGTCCGCTGGACGGCGGTGCGGAAACTGTATCGGCGGCGTCCGTCCGGACGCTGGAGCAGGCGGC
This sequence comes from Sphingobium limneticum, assembly GCF_008710155.1. Classification (GTDB taxonomy): domain Bacteria; phylum Pseudomonadota; class Alphaproteobacteria; order Sphingomonadales; family Sphingomonadaceae; genus Sphingobium; species Sphingobium limneticum. Next base: position 102,419 of record NZ_VYPZ01000002.1, on the reverse strand, counting down.
GCGTGCAGGGCAGATGGCGCTGGCGAAGGATGGACATGCCGTTCCTGTCCGGGGCGTGGCAGTGGCCGAATGCCTCGTCTTTTTCGAGACGGCTGCGCAGCCTGGAGTGGTCGGGGGCGTGTCGTTCGACTTTTCGACGGAGAGCGTCGTCAGGGATGTTGCGGCAGATCTTATCGAGATCAGGCACTTGGCGGGCGGATCGCAGCCTTTGCTGATCCGCCATGAGTCGCGTGGAACGGATCTGCGCGACGCCCTGCTGGACGTGAAAGATCATTGCCGGAACGGGACGTCGATCTTTTAGCGATAGGCCGGCGGCGACCGGGTATTCGGGTTGTTCCGCCCGCGCGCGCATGAGGGGCGATGTCGCACAGTGTCGACCACGGGGGCCTGATGGCGTGTCGGGCGTGGCCGATGGTGGCGCCCATCTCGGATCCTGGCGCATGGGGTGCGAAGGCCCTATGCCCTTTGGGGCATATCGGTCGGCCCGCGCGTTTTGGATCGTCGTCATTCCTGCTGCGTTCAGCAAAGGGCCGCTATCGCAGGCAGCCATTGGCCAGGAGATATAGCGTGCTCATTCGCCCTCCAGCGGACTTTAAGGATTGCGACGTCACCGATCATGGTCTGTACCTGCGCCGGCGGGAATTCATTCTCGGTTCTGCGGGGGTGGGCGCGGCATCGCTGATCGGCGGATCGGCGGCGCAGGCCGCGGCGCTTAAATATAGCCCCAATCGCATGGCGATCGACGAGGACAAGACGCCGCTGAAGGACGTCACCGGCTATAATAATTTCTACGAATTCGGGACCGACAAGAGCGACCCCGCACTTTACGCCAAGATGATGAAGACGCGCCCCTGGACCGTGACCGTGGCAGGGCTTTGCGAGAAGACGGGGCAATATGGGATCGACGACCTGATCCGTCGTTTTCCGCTGGAAGAGCGCATCTATCGCATGCGCTGCGTCGAAGCATGGTCGATGGTGATCCCGTGGGTCGGATTTCCTCTGGCCAAGCTGATCAAGGCGCTGGAGCCGACGTCTCAGGCGAAATATGTCGCGTTCCAGACGTTGCGCGATCCCCGGCAGATGCCCGGCCAGCGCAGCGACATATTGGATTGGCCCTATCAGGAGGCGCTGCGGCTGGACGAGGCGCTCAATCCCCTGACGTTGATGGCCGTCGGCCTGTACGGCCAGACCCTGCCCAATCAGAATGGCGCGCCGATCCGGTTGGTGACCCCATGGAAATATGGGTTCAAGGGCATCAAGTCGATCGTGCGCATCCAGTTTACCGCCAACCGCCCCAAGACGAGCTGGAATATATTGGCCCCGCGCGAATATGGATTTTACGGCAATGTGAACCCGGACGTTGATCATCCCCGCTGGTCGCAGGCCAAGGAGCGGCGGATCGGCGAATTTTTCCGGCGCAAGACTTTGCCGTTCAACGGCTATGGTGATCAGGTGGCCGGCCTGTATCGCGGCCTCGATGCCCGAACGCTCTATTGATGGCGCGCGCGACGGGGACCATGGCGCGCCGGATCGAGTCCGGCCTGATCTGGCTGTTATGCGTGATGCCGCTCCTGATCCTTGCGGGGCAGGGGCTGACGGATGGGCTGACGGCCAATCCGGTCGAATATGTTCTGCGCGCGCTGGGCGTGTGGGCGTTGCGATTTTTGTGCGTCACGCTGGCGATCGGCCTGATCGCGCGATTTGGCCTGTGGCGGCGGGCCATGGTCTATCGCCGTCGCATCGGCCTGTGGGCGTTCGCCTATGTCTGCCTGCATCTGACGACCTATATCCTCGTCGATCAGGCGCTCGACTGGCCCGGCATAGTCAAGGATATCGTCAAGCGCCCCTATATCACCATCGGCATGGCGGCCTTCATCCTGTTGATCCCGCTGGCGGTCACATCCGTCAACAAGGTGCGGCGGGCGATGCGGCCGCGTCACTGGCTTTGGCTGCACCGGTTGGTTTACCTGATCGCGGTGCTGGGCGTCGTCCATTATTATCTGCTGGTAAAGGCCGACCATCGCGACCCCATCCTTTACGGGGTCGTCATCCTGGCCCTGTTGGGTGTCCGTTTGATCCCCCGGCGGCGCGGCGCAATTAAATGAGTCATGGGGTCTGGCCGTTTGGCCCCGGAGTGGTTACATGGGCCGCCACAAATCCCCAGGGGTCAGCCAGCAGCCCCGCAGCAGAAAGTGGCTTTTTCCATGGACATCCGCCTCGGCCTCACCTTTGACGACGTGCTGTTGCAGCCCGCCGAATCCGATGTGCTGCCCAGCCAGGCGGATACGTCCACCTATGTCACCAAGGCGATCAAGCTGAACATCCCGATCCTGTCGTCCGCGATGGACACGGTGACGGAGGCCGACATGGCGATCGTGATGGCGCAGTTGGGCGGCATCGGCGTGCTGCACCGCAACCTGACAGTCGAGGAACAGGCCGATGCGGTGCGCGCGGTCAAGCGGTTCGAAAGCGGCATGGTGGTCAATCCCATCACCATCCTGCCCACCGCCACGCTAGCCGACGCGCAGATGCTGATGCAGCGGCACAAGATCAGCGGCATCCCGGTCGTGGAGCAGAGCGGCAAGCTGGTCGGCATATTGACGCACCGCGACACGCGCTTTGCAGAGAACCCCGCGCAGCCGGTCAGCGAGCTGATGACGAAGGACAATCTGGCCACGGTCAAGGTCGGCGTGGGTCAGGAAGAGGCGCAGCGCCTGTTGCACCAGCGCCGGATCGAAAAGCTGCTGGTGGTGGACGATGCCTATCATTGCGTGGGCCTGATCACCGTCAAGGACATCGAAAAGGCGGTCACCTATCCGCAGGCGACCAAGGACGGCACCGGCCGCCTGCGCGTGGCCGCCGCCTCCACCGTGGGGGAAAAGGGGCTGGAGCGCAGCAAGGCGCTGATCGACGCGGAATGCGACCTGATCGTCATCGACACCGCCCATGGCCATAGCCGTCAGGTGGCGGTCGCGGTGGAAGCGGTGAAGAAGCTGTCCAACCATGTGCAGGTGGTCGCCGGTAACGTCGCCACCGCCGAGGCGACCAAGGCGCTGATCGGCGCGGGCGCGGACTGCGTGAAGGTCGGCATCGGACCGGGCTCCATCTGCACCACGCGCGTCGTCGCGGGCGTGGGCGTGCCGCAGCTGACCGCCGTGATGGATTCGGCCGAGGAAGCGCACAAGCATGGCGTGCCGGTGATCGCCGATGGCGGGCTGCGCACGTCGGGCGACGTGGCGAAGGCTCTGGCGGCGGGCGCAGGTTGCGTCATGGTCGGGTCGCTGCTGGCGGGCACGGCCGAAGCGCCGGGCGAAACCTTCCTGTATCAGGGCCGGGCGTATAAGAGCTATCGCGGCATGGGCAGCGTCGGCGCGATGGCGCGCGGCAGCGCCGACCGCTATTTCCAGGCGGATATCAAGGACCAGATGAAGCTGGTGCCCGAAGGGATCGAAGGCCAGGTGCCGTTCAAGGGTCCGGCCAAGGATGTCATCCATCAGCTGGTCGGCGGCGTGAAGGCCGCGATGGGCTATACCGGCAGCGCCACGATCAAGGATTTGCAGGAACGCGCGCGTTTCGTGCAGATCACGAACGCGGGGCTTTCGGAAAGCCATGTTCATGACGTGACGATCACGCGGGAAGCGCCCAATTATCCGACGCGTTGATTTTTCTTCATTCCCCTCCCTTTTAAGGGAGGGGTTAGGGGTGGGTGCGCCGCGTAAGCGGCGCCTCTGCCCAGCAGGGCGAGCATGCTGCTCGCTTCGCTCGCACCCACCCCCGGCCCCTCCCTTGAAAGGGAGGGGGGAGGAATGGCATGACACCCTCTGCCCGCATACAGGCCGCTATCGATCTGCTCGACGCCATCATCGCGTCGGCGCGCGATGGCGGGCCGGCGGCCGATACGCTGATCGCACGCTATTTTAAGGAACGGCGCTATGCCGGGTCGCGGGATCGGCGGGCGGTGCGCGATCATGTCTATGACGCGATCCGCCGCGCAGCCGAGCGACCGGAGACGGGGCGCGAGGCGATGATCGGCGTGGCGCAGGCGCGGCCGGATGTCGCGGCCTTGTTCGACGGATCGGCCCATGCGCCGCTGCCGATCGAGCCGGGTGAATTGGGCGCGCAGGCGGGCGCGGTGCCGGCTTGGTTGCAACCCTTACTGGCCGCGCCGGTGGAGCAGGATGCGTTGCTCGGCCGGGCGCCGGTGGATGTGCGCGTGAACCGGTTGAAGGCCGATCCGGCCGCCGTCGCGCCGATGCTGCCCGATGCCGTGGCGATCGCGGGGCTAAGCGATGGGCTGCGCCTGCCCGAAGGCTATTCGATCGAGCAGCAGGCCGCCTGGGCCGACGGGCTGGTCGAGGTGCAGGACGCCGGGAGCCAGTGGATTTCGGCCGCCTGTGGCGTGCAGCCGGACATGACGGTCGTGGATATGTGCGCGGGCGCGGGCGGCAAGACGCTGGCGCTGGCCGCGGCGATGGCCGGTCAGGGCACATTGATCGCGGCGGATACGATCCGGTCGCGGCTGGCCCGGCTGGAGCCGCGCGCGGCGCGGGCGGGCGCGACCTTCATCGAAACGCTGCTGCTGGACCAGAGTCATGAGGCGCGGGGCCTTGAGAGCCTGCGCGGCAAGGCGGATGTGGTGCTGGTCGATGCGCCCTGTTCGGGCACGGGCACCTGGCGGCGCAACCCCGAAGCGCGATGGCGGTTGACTCAGGCGCGGCTGGATCGGCTGGTTGGCGAACAGGCGCGGATATTGGATTTCGCGGCACCCTTGCTGGCGCCGGGCGGGCTGCTGGTCTACGCGACCTGCGCGCTGACCGACCGGGAGGGACGGGGTCAGGTGGATGCCTTCCTGCGCCGGCATGATGGCTGGAGTGCCGAGCCGATCGACCTGCCCGTGGGGCGCTCGCATGGCGAGGGACTGTTGCTGACGCCGGGGCATGACGGCAGCGATGGGTTCTTCTTTGCGCGGCTGCGCCGGGGGGCGTGAAACAGGCCATGGACAAGCGCCCGCAAAATAGCGACACTTGTTCCGAATTAACGCCTGAAACATGGCTGGAGATAGTAATGCGTTTTACCCCCGCCTCGATCGCGCTTGCCGTCGTTTTGACCACCGTGTCGAGCGTGGGGCTGAGCCAGAAGCCCGATAGCCAGATCAGCCCGCAGTCGGTGGAATGGCAGAAGGCGGGCGAAGCCGCGCACAAGGCCGGCAATCTGGAAGGTGCGACCGATGCGCTGGAAAGCGCGCTGGCGATCGACCCGCGCAACCGCGCTGCCTTCGTCGAACTGGCTGAGGTCGCGCGCGCGCAAGGACTTCAGGGCAAGGCGATCCGGCTCTACAAGGAAGCGTTGCTGCTGGATCCGACCGATATCGTGGCGCTCGCCGGGCAGGGCGAAGCGATGGTAGAAAAGGGCGCGATCGCCAAGGCGAAGGATGTGCTGGCGCAGGCGCAGGCCGTGTGCAAGGGCGACTGTGCGCCGGTCGGCAAGCTGGCCGCCGCGATCCAGAAAGGACCGCCGGCTGTCGCGATGACGACGGCGAAGGACACTGATCCTGCGGCCAAGAAGGCGCCGACCGAGACGCAATAAGGATTGGTTGGCAGTCAGCTCAACCAATCCTGATCCTTTTGACTTCGCCGTCCGGGCGGGGCAAGGCCGGGGCGACGGGCGCATGATGCGGGTCGTTTTCTGGCGAGATTTTCCATGACCTTCACCGACTTCGACGTCGACCTGTTCCTGCGCGACTATTGGCAGAAGAAGCCGCTGCTGATCCGCAATCCTTGGGGCCGCTGGGTCAATCCGGTGGAGCCGGACGAACTGGCCGGGCTGGCGTGCGAAGAGGGCGTCGAATCGCGGCTGATCGGTCGGGCGGACGGGCGCTGGACGGTGGAGCATGGCCCGATGCCGGAGGATCGCTTCGGGCATATGGGCGCGGCGCCCTGGACGCTGCTGGTGCAGGCGGTGGACATGCATGTGCCCGATGTCGCGGCGCTGATCGCGCCCTTTCGTTTCGTGCCCAACTGGCGGATCGACGATGTGATGGTCAGCTATGCCACCGACGGCGGCGGCGTGGGCGCGCATTATGACCAATATGACGTGTTCCTGATCCAGGGGCTGGGGCGGCGGCGCTGGCGCGTGGGGCAGCATTGCGATGCGGATACGCCCTTGTTGTTGCAGGAGGATCTGCGCCTGCTCGCCGAGTTCGAGCAGACGGACGAATGGGTGCTGGAGCCGGGCGATATCCTCTATGTGCCGCCGGGGATCGCGCATGATGGCGTGGCGATCGGCGACGATTGCATGACCTATTCGGTCGGTTTTCGGGCGCCCGCACGCAGCGAACTGGTCGAGCAATTTTGCGCCCATGTCGTGGGTGAGATGGTGGACGACGATCGCTATGCCGACCCGGACCTGACCGTGCAGGCCAATCCGGGCGAGATCGATGCAGCGGCGCTGGCGCGGTTGCAGGCGATGGTGATGGATGCGGTGCGCGATCCGGCGGCCTTTGCCCGCTGGTTCGGGGCTTATAATAGCGAGCGCAAATATCCCGAACTGGACTTCCGGCCGGAGGAGCCGATCGCCGCCGAGGATGTGCGTGAATTGGTGGAGGATGGCGTCGCGCTGTGCCGTAATCCGGCGAGCCGGTTCGCGTTCGTGGCGCAGGGGGAAGGCGGGCTGACCCTGTTCGTGGATGGGCAGGCCTATGATTGCAGCGGAGCGGCGGCGGTGCTGGCCGGACAATTATGCGCGGCCGACAGGCTGGTGATCGATTCTGCGCTGATCGAGGATGAGGCGGCGGTGGCGCTGATCGTGACGCTGTTCAATGAGGGCAGCGTCAGCTTCGACCCGGAGGACTGAGCGATCCGCACGCGGCTGAGCATTTGCGCGAAGAAGACGCGCTTTGCGTCGCAAGAGGCGGCACTGGCGGTGGCGTTGCGCGCGGATGTGCCTTTGCGGCCCTATCGGTGCGATCGGTGTCGGCAATTTCATCTGACCAGCCGGACCAAGGGGAAGCGGGTACTGCCCGGGACGATTGTAGGCGGAAATTGATGCGTCATTGAGAGCGTGTAGTGGGCGTTCCCCGGCCTTTGCCGGGGAACATGAAAGGCAAGGGCAGCTAAGGGTTAGCCGACTTGCACTTCGCGCCATTGCCCCGGTTGCAGGCCGTCCAGCGTCCAGTCGCCGATACGCCAGCGGACAAGGCGCAGCGTGGGATGGCCGACGGCGGCGGTCATGCGGCGGACCTGGCGGTTGCGGCCTTCGCGGATGGTGAGGCTGATCCAGCTGTCGGGGATGCTCTTGCGCACGCGGATCGGCGGGTTGCGGGGCCAGATGTCCGGCGTGTCGATGCGTTCGACATCGGCCGGGCGGGTGAGGCCGTCCTTGAGGTCCACGCCCCGGCGCAGGTCGGCGAGCGCTTCGTCGGTAACGTCGCCCTCGACCTGCGCCAGATAGGTTTTGGCGGTCTTGTACTTGGGATCGGCGATGCGCGATTGCAGGCGGCCGTCGTCGGTCAGCAGCAATAGGCCTTCGCTGTCGCGGTCGAGGCGCCCGGCGGGATAGACGTCGGGAATGGCGATGCAGTCGGACAGGGTCGCGCGCGCGGTGTCTGTGCCGCGATCGGTGAATTGCGAGAGCATGTCATAGGGTTTGTTGAACAGGATCAGGCGGGGCATGGGCTATCCAGACTATGCTTCGATACGAGCCTTCGACAAGCTCAGTCTCTACTCAGCAGGAACGGATTGGCTGAATAAAGGATGGTTTCCTAGCGGCTCAATATGCGGGCGACGTCGACAAATTCTTCGACGCTGACCGTTTCGGCGCGGCGTTGGGGGTCGATGCCGATCTGCTCCAGCGCGTCGAGCGCGCCGGGGAGGCCCTTGAGGCTCTGGCGCAGCATCTTGCGGCGCTGGCCGAAGGCGGCGGCGGTGAGGCGTTCGAGAAATTTGAGCTGTACGCCGTCGGGCGCGGGCTTTGGCGTGATGTGGACGACCGCCGACATGACCTTGGGCGGGGGCGTGAAGGCGCTGCGGTGGACCTTCATCGCGATCTTCGCGTCGCTGCGCCATTGGGACAGGACGGCGAGGCGGCCATAATGATCGGTGCCGGGCTTGGCGACGATACGTTCGGCCACTTCCATCTGGAACATCAGCGTCAGGCTCTGCCACCAGGGGAGCGGGGACCATTCCGCCGAGAGCCAGCCGACCAGCAGGGGCGTGCCGACATTATAGGGCAGGTTGGCGATGATGTGCGCGCCCGCGCCCGTTTCGGTCAGGGCGTCGACCTGCATCGCGTCGCCGGAAATGACGCGCAGCTGGCCGGGGAAGGCTTCTTCCAGTTCGGCGAGCGCGGGGAGGCAGCGATGGTCGCGCTCGACCGCGACCAGCTTTGCGCCGGCGCGCAATATGGCGCGGGTCAGGCCGCCGGGGCCGGGGCCGACCTCGAACGCCGGGGCGTCCCTGAGCGGGCCGGGGATCGCGGCGATGCGATCCAGCAACTGTTCGTCGAGCAGGAAATTCTGGCCGAGCGCCTTGCTGGCATTAAGGCCATGGCGCGCGATCACGTCTCTGAGGGGCGGCAGGGCCGGGCGGGTGTCAGCCATAAGCGATGCGGGCGCGGGCGGCTTCGGCCGCCATCTTGAGTGCGGCGATCATCGCGCCGGGATTGGCGCTGTCGGTGCCGGCGATGCCGAAGGCGGTGCCATGGTCGGGCGAGGTGCGCACGATCGGCAGGCCCAGCGTGATGTTGACGCCATCGTCGAAATTCAGCGTCTTGATCGGGATCAGCGCCTGATCATGATACATGCAGAGCGCCGCATCATAGGTTTCGCGGGCGCGGGCGTGGAACATGCCGTCGGCGGCGAGCGGCCCGAATATGTCCAGCCCTTCCGCGCGCAGCGATTCGATCGCGGGGCGGATGACGTCGATCTCTTCCCGGCCCAGCGCGCCATTTTCGCCGGCATGGGGGTTGAGGCCGGCGACGGCCAGACGCGGGCGGGCGATGCCGAAATTGCGTTGCAGCCCCTTTACCGTGGTCAGCGCACGGGCGCGGATCAGGTCGATCGTCAGCACGGACGGCACGTCGGCCAGGGCGATATGGATGGTGATCGGCACGACCTTCAACGACGGTCCGGCCAGCATCATCACCGCATTATGCGCCGACACGCCGCAGCGTTCCGCGACGAATTCGGTCTGGCCCGGATGGGTGAAGCCGACGCCGTACAGCTGTTCCTTGCCCACCGGAGCCGTCACGATCCCGGCGGCGGACCCCTGACGGGCCAGGCCGACCGATACTTCGAGCGCCTGGAAGGCGGTGCGGGCGCCGTCGATGCTGGGCGTGCCCGGCACGATGGCGCCCGCGTCCGCGACCTGAAGGCAGGGCAGCGCCTTGTCGAAGACCGATGCGGCCTCCTCCGGGGAGCCGATCGGTGCGATCGGTCCCAGCCAGACGGCACGCAGCGAGGCCGCGTCGCCCACCGCGAAGAAGGGCGGCAGGCCGCGCGCTTCGCGCATCACCCAGCTTTTCGCGACGATCTCCGGCCCGATCCCGGCGGGATCGCCCAGCGACACCGCGAAGGGTGCGAGAGGCAAGGCGTCAGTTATATTCGATCACCGCATCGCGACGAAGATCGCGCAGATAGATGCGGGCGCGCTTGTTGACGCGTTCCTCTTCCAACTGCGCCATGATCTGTTCGGCGTTGGGCGCATTGGCCGAAGCCGGTTCGTCACGGCCGCAGACCACCAGGACGCGGACACCGTCATTGATCGAACCGAAAGGCGGCGTGGCTTCACCGACCTGAAGGTTGACGAGAATGTCCTGCAACTGCGGCGGCAGGTCGCGCACCTTCACATTGTCGTTATCGACAACGTCGGCGCCGATCTTCTGACCGACCTCATTGGCCTGACCGCAGCCCTTGATCTCCTTGATCGCGGCGGCGAAGCTGGCGGCCTTGGCGCTGGCCTGTTCCTTGGTCGTACCCTGCGGGAAGAGGACCGACAGCTGTTTCAGGCTGAGCAGCGAATCGCGCGGATCGGCGGTCAGCACCTTGCGCTTATCCATGACGTAGATCAGCGACACGCCGCCGGCGACCGGGACCGGCCCGGCAATCTGACCGACCTGCATTTCGGTCGCGGCCTGCGCCAGTTCTGGCGGCAGCTGCGCCGGGCGGACCCAGCCCAGATCGCCGCCGACCGCCGCCGTGGAGGCTTCGGAAAACTGGCGGGCATAGGCCTGGAAGCTGCCACCCTGCTGAATCTGCTGGATGATGTTGCGCGCGTTGGCGATGATCTGTTCCTGATTTTCCGGCGTCGCCGACAGGTAGATTTCACCGATGCGATATTCGTCGCTGCCCTTGGACGCGTTCAACCGGTCGACCACCGACTTCACTTCGTCTTCAGACACGTTGACGAAAGGCTGGATGTTGCGCCGTTGCAGGCGGCTCCAGGCCAGTTCGCCCTCGATCTGGCGCTTGATGCTGGCGGCAGAGCTGCCCTTTTCGCGCAGATAGGCGTCGAACTGGGCCGGCGACTGACGGAAATTCGCCGCAACGCGCTCATAGCTTTGCTGGATTTCGGCCGGGTCGATCTTGATATCGTTGGCGGCGGCTTCCTGGATCTGGAGCGTTTCGTCGATCAGATTGCGCAGCACCTGCACGCGCAGACGTTCCTTTTCCTCCGCTTCCACCTTGCCGCCATTGGCGGTGATGATGAGGGCGAGGCGCTGGTCGATGTCGGTGCCGGTGATGATCCGGTTGTTGACGATCGCGGTCGCCTTGCGGACGTTCGGGTCGCTCTTGCCGAAGACGGTGACGTCCTTGGGCAGGTTCAACTGCTGGCTGGCGACATTGCCGTCATCATCGACCGTCTGGGCGACAGCCGGCTGAAGGCCGGCGCCGAGCAGCGCGGAGGACAGGAGCAAGGTGCGAAAGCCCGAGCGAACGCCATGAAACAGGCTGTTGGGCGAGGAAACGACAGGCAGCATCGTCGGCAATAATCTCCAATACGAACCCGCACATGATGCGCTGGTCCGCCTTAACCGGCCCTGACGGGGATGCAGGAGCCTGTTCCTTATATACCAATATTGCGGAAAGCTAGACGTAGCTGGAAGCCATTGCCCTTTCGCGCGTCGCCATTGGTCTGGTAACTGCGGACCCAGGTGAAGCCCAAGGTCAGGCAATCATCCTCATAAGCGAAGCCCAGGCGGTGGCGGACAGGTTCGAACCCGTCGGCTTCGCTGATCGGATCTTCCTTCGCATCGGTCAGGTCGATGACGGTCGAACCGAAGACGGACCAGAAGCGCGCGAACTGGGCGCGGGCGCCGAGGCGGATTTCCTCGCGGTCCTGCAAATCCTCGAGTCCCGACATGACGTTGCGGTTGAGCCGCAGATAGCCCGCCATGACATAGGTATTCTTGCTGCCGATCGTCGTGTCGATCTCGTTCCGGCGGACCGACAGATTATCCTTGTCCAGCCGGTAGCGGTGGGTAAGCGCAATGAAATCCTTGTAGCGCACAGTGGTGCGGCCGACGATGTCGGACGTGCGATCGGACAGGCCGGTACCGTCGGGCAGGATGCTTTCGCGGCTGTCGAGGCGATAGCTTTGACCCACGATGCTCTGAAGCGAGAAATTGGGCAGGTCGAGGCTATATTCCAGGCCATAGGTGATGCGCGAACTATCCTCGAACCGGTCGTAGCCGGCGAAGCGGTTGAGCGCGAAAAGATTGCTGTCCTCCAGATCGACGGCGCGGGCGTCTTCATTGGGGAGGGAGAGGTTGGCGATCTTGGGCGAGGCGACGATCTGAACGCGCGGGGCGATACGCTGGACGCCGCCGAACGCTTCGCCGATGAATGGCCAGCGCATGTCGATGGCCGCCGCCGCGATGCCGCGCGATTGCCAGCCCGGATCGCCGGCATAGCTGACCACGGAGGTCAGCGCATTGTCGCTGCTGTGATAGACGTCGCCGCGCAGATAGCCGGTGAAGGTCACTTCCTGACCCAAGCCGGTCAGTTTGCGCAGATTCCATTCGGCCCCGACGAAGGCGCGCTGCGTATCCTGCCCATGGGTGCGGGTGATGGCCAGCGTGTTCGCCTGCAATTGCAGCACGCCGCCCAGCAGCGGGTCGGCGATCCGGCGACGATAATCGATGAGGGGGAGCGCGATCGGCGTCTGCCCCTGCGAATCGCCCTGACGCAGCGTCTGGACCGCCCAGCCACGAATCGACAGATAGCTTTTGTCGTCGATCCGCTGCGCACCGATGGTCGAACGCAGGCGATCTTCGCGACTGATATCGTAGCGGCGCAGGAAGGTGCGGTCGGTGGCGAGGCGGATCGAGCCGTCCAGGCTCCATTCGGGCGACAGCTGCATCTTGCCGCTGGCGTCGATATAGCCGCGAATATCCTTTTCGGCGTTGGTCGAAACCGCGTCGCTGCCGATGCCCAGGCGGCGGCCATAGGTGGCATAGCCGGTGACGGTGTAGGCGCCGCGATCATAGAGATGGCGGTAGTTGGCCTCCAGCATCGGCAGGACGCCGGTATAGACGTGCGGCGTAATGGTGACGTCCCGATTGGGCGCCAGTTTGAAATAATAGGGCAGAGCCGCTTCGAACCCATTATTGCGGTCGTAGCGCAGATTGGGGACCAGCAGGCCGCTGCCGCCGCCTTCGCCCACCGGATGCGACAGGCCGGGCAGCGGGATCAGCGGCAGGCCGAACAGTTCGATATTGGCGTTGGTATAGGTGACGCGTTCGCGGGTTGGGTCGTAGACGACCTTGATCGCGTTGATCTGCCAGGTGGGTTCCTTGGGGCAGCCGTCGCTGTCTTCCACCGCGCAGCCGGTATAGGTGGCGCGATTGAGCGTGTAGACGCCGTTGACCCGCGTGCCCTTGACCGAGGCGAGGCGACCGCCGGACTGCAGCACCAGCAGCATATTGTCGACCGCGCCGTCCTTGAGCGTGTCGGTGACGTCGAAGCGATCGCCATAGGCGATATTGCCGTCGGCATCGATGATCGAGACGTTGCCCTGCGCCTCCACCTTGCCGCTGGTGCGGTCCCACACGACCTTGTCCGCGCGCAGGCGATTGCCCTCCCGCAGCAATTGCACATTGCCGTTGGCGGTCACGACCTCGCTATTGCTGTCATATTGCAGCGCGTCGGCGGCAAAACCGATCTGGTCGTCATTTTCCGGCGTGGGTGCGTCGGGCGCGCTGATCGGCGCGGCAGGCTCGTTGAGCTCTTGGGCCAACAGGTCCGGCGCGGCGCCAAGCGCAGCGGTGCCCAGCAGGGCGGCACGGAAGGAAAGGGAGAACAGGGCGTTTTGCAAGCAGTGGTGCCTCAATAGACAGGCGCATCAGGCTGACCCGCCTATCGCACACAAGCCGTGTCGGCAATCGCCCGTCGTGCATTGGCCATGGGAAAATCGGTCGAACGGCTTTGCCAGACGGGGAAAGCCGCACTATCTGGCAGACAAGAGCGGTGCGCGCCGCATCAGACAAGAGGAAAAGAACCCCGATGGATATCCAGTTCAGCCCGACCCGTCCCGAAGCCGACACGCTGGCCTTCGTCGTGCCCAAGGGCGGATTCGACGCCCTGCCGCTGGCCGCTGCGCCCGTTCTGGCCGCCGGTGCCACCGCGTCGCGCTTCACCGGTGAGGTCGGCACGAGCTTCGAAAGCTTCGTCGAGGAAGGCGGCAAGACGCTGCGCGTGCTGTTGCTGGGCGTGGGGGCCGGCAGCGAGCAGGACTATGAAAAGGCCGGCGCAGCGCTGACCGCCAAGCTGAACAATAGCGGCGCGACTCATGCCGCCGTGGAATTTTTCGGCGGGGCGAGCGCCGAGCAGGCGGCGCATCTGGCGCTGGGCGTGCAATTGCGCGGCTGGCGGATCGATACCTATCGCACGCGCCAGGCCGAAAAGGCCAAGCCCACGCTGAAGACCGTCACGCTGGTGGCGACCGGTGCGGACGCGGCGTGGGACAAGCAGGCGGCGATCGCGTCGGGCGTGGCCTTCACCCGCGAACTAGTGTCGGAGCCGGCGAACATCCTCTATCCCGAAAGCTTCGTGGAACGCTGCCAGCATCTGAGTGAACTGGGCATCAAGATCACCGTGCTGGACAAGGCGGCGATGGAAGCGCTGGGCATGGGGTCGCTGCTGGGCGTGGCGCAGGGGTCGGTGCGCGAAGCCCGGCTGATCGCGATGGAATGGGACGGCACCGGCGGCACGTCGGACAAGCCGGTCGTCTTCGTCGGCAAGGGCGTGACGTTCGACACGGGCGGCATTTCCATCAAGCCGGCCGCCGGCATGGAAGACATGAAGTGGGACATGGGCGGCGCGGGCGCGGTCGCCGGCGCGATGAAGGCGCTGGCCGGACGCAAGGCGAAGGCGCATGTGGTTGGCATCTGCGGCCTGGTCGAGAATATGCCCGACGGCAATGCGCAGCGTCCCGGCGATATCGTGACGTCCCTGTCGGGTCAGACGATCGAGGTGCTGAACACCGACGCCGAAGGGCGGCTGGTGCTGTGCGATGCGCTGACCTGGGCGCAGCGCACCTACAAGCCGGAAGTGATCGTCGATCTGGCCACGCTGACTGGCGCGATCATCGTGTCGCTGGGTACGGAATATGCGGGCATCTTCTCCAACGACGACGGTCTGGCGGGCGACCTGATCGCGGCGGGGCAGGCGGCGGGCGATCCGCTGTGGCGCTTCCCGCTGTCGCCGGCCTATGACAAGCTGATCGACAGCCCGATCGCCGATATGAAGAATATCGGCCCGCGGTTCGGCGGGTCGATCACAGCGGCGCAGTTCCTCAAGCGCTTCATCGAGGATGGCGTGAAATGGGCGCATCTGGACATTGCCGGCATGGTGTGGGCGGACAAGCCCGGCGCGACATGGGACAAAGGCGCGACCGGCTATGGCGTGCGCCTGATCGACCGGTTCGTGGCGGATAAGTTCGAAGCGTAAGGATAAACGTCATCCCCGCGCAAGCGGGGATGACGAACTTCTATTTACAAGGGTATCGTCCATGCAGGTCGATTTCTACCAGTTGAGCCGCGATCCCGTGGACCAGGTGCTGCCCGCGATCGCGGCGCGTATCCTGGGCCTGGGCGCGCGGCTGCTGGTGGTGGCGCAGGAGGATGATCGGCTGGAGCGGATTTCCGCGGGGCTTTGGGCTGGGGCGCCGGAGAGTTTTCTGGCGCATGGCCGGGCGGGTGCAGGCGGCGAGGCGCATCAGCCGATCCTGCTCGGCGCGACCTGCGACGCGGGCAATGGCGCGCGGCATATCGCGCTGGCCGATGGCGTCTGGCGCGACGAGGCGCTGGGGTTCGAGCGCGCCTTCTACTTCTTCGACGCCGACACGATCGATGGTGCGCGGGCGAGCTGGCGGGTGCTGAGCAAGGCCAATGGCGTAGAGCCGCGCTTCTGGCGGCAGGATGGCCGCAAATGGGTTCAAGGGCCGTAGGCAGGCCCTCAGGCCGCCCAGCCGGGCCTGCGAAGCGCGCTATTCTGCGCTCCGGTGCTCACATACTTGAAGTACGCTGCGCTCCGGTGCTCGAACATCACGCTTCTCGGCTCCGCCCGAACGGCCTGACGACCTACCTACGCACATAAGCGAAGCCCCCTTGCGGCCCGGCGCGGGCGCGTCTAAAGGCCGCGCAACTTTATTCCCAACAATCTGGAGTTTCGAGGGCCATGGCCGTCACGCGCACCTTTTCGATCATCAAGCCCGACGCGACCCGTCGCAACCTGACCGGCGCGGTCGCCAAGATGCTGGAGGAGGCCGGTCTGCGCATCGTCGCTTCCAAGCGCATCCGCATGAGCCGCGAACAGGCCGAAGGCTTCTATGCCGTTCACAAGGAACGCCCCTTCTTCGCCGACCTGGTCGCCTTCATGATTTCCGGCCCGGTCGTCGTGCAGGTTCTGGAAGGTGAAGACGCCGTGAAGCGCAACCGCGACATCATGGGCGCCACCAACCCCGCCAACGCCGACGCCGGCACCATCCGCAAGGAACTGGCCGAATCGATCGAAGCCAATTCGGTCCATGGTTCGGACAGCGAAGAAAATGCTGCGATCGAGATCGCCTATTTCTTCAAGCCGGAAGAAATCGTCGGCTAATCACCGATCGTCCCGATGGACACAGAAAGGCCCGGCGCTCTTATGGAGCGGCCGGGCTTTTTCTGTTTTTCTCCACATCCGTTCGGTTCGAGTAGTCTTCGAGCGTAGTCGAGAAGACGTATCGAGAATGTTAGCGCGGACTTCTCGACGGACGGTTCTCGACAGGCTCGAACCTGCTCGAAGCGAACGGTGGGTGGGATGGTTAATGTGGCTGGATTGGCGCGGGGGCTTCGACCCGCACCGGGTCGGGCGTGCGGGCTTTGACGAACAGCTGCCAGGAGGACAGGGCCAGCACACCCGCCAGCAGCGGTTGCAGCACCTTGTCCGGGGCGTGGGAGGAGAGGTAGCTGCCCACGATCACGCCGGGGATGGAGCCGATCAGCAGGTTCATCAGCAATATGCCGTTGACGTCGCCCATCAGCCAGTGGCCCGTGCCGGCGATCAGCGCCAGGGGCACGGCATGCGCGATGTCGGACCCGACGATGCGGGCGACCGGCAGGCGGGGATAGAGGATGAGCAGCACCGTCACGCCGATCGCCCCGGCGCCGACGGAAGAGAGGCACACGGCCACGCCGATCAGCGCGCCCAGCGCCGTGGTGCCGTAGAGGATCGTGCCGGCCGAATGGGTGGTGCCAAGGTCGCCGCGATGGCGGAACAGCCATTTGCGGCCGATCACCGCCACCGACGTCAGCGCCAGCAGCGAGGCGAGCGAAATGAGGATGATATGTTCGGTCGACTTGCCGACATCGCCGATCCATCCCAGGACGACCAACGTGACGAGCGCGGCCGGTACGCTGCCCGCCGCCATGCGCCGGACGATCGGCCATTCGATCGTGTCGCGCTTGCCATGGACGGCGGACCCGACGATCTTGGTCAGGGCGGCGAAGAGCAGGTCGGTGCCCACGGCGGTCTTGGCACTGACGCCGAACATCAGCACCAGCAGCGGCGTCATCAGCGATCCGCCGCCGACGCCCGTGACGCCCACCAGCACGCCGACCAGCAGCCCGGCCACGGCATGGAAGAGGTCGATCGATCCCAACACGCTCATGGCGCCCGTCTTATCCTTATAATATGCAACCCTGCGCCTTGCCTTCCAGCCGTTTCAGGGGCGTAACACAAGCGGGTTTCGGGTTTCAGGGCGTGAACTTCAGCTTTTGGTGAGGCGTGCCCAGCGCGCATCGGCACTTGGCTGGGCGGCGTCGGCCTTGACGGTTGCGACCCGCGAAATGCCGCGCAGCGCCACGCTGTGCCCTGCGATCCAGCCGCCCTTGATGCCATAGCCGATATCGTAGAGCGCGACATTTTCATGCGCGTCGCCGCCCACCACGAAACGGGTGGTGATGACGACCGGCAGCCGCTCGTCGCCCACGCTGTCGTCGGGCAGCTTCGCCTTGGCCCGCGCTTTCTTGAGCGCGCTTTCGAACCAGCCGGCCTCGATCCGCGGGTCGCCGGTGGTGTCGACCGGCGCGATGCCGAGCGCGCGGGGGAAGATGATGGTCTGGCTCTGGATCAGCTGGTCGGGATCGGCGGTTTTGAGCGCGATCCGATCATCCTTCACCGACTCGGCGTTCAGGACCAGGATGGCGGCGCGGCTGGACGCCTTGCGGCTTTCGGCGGCGCGTTCGGCGGCCTTGTCCGCGCGTTCATCCTTCTTGTCCGCCCAATTGAGATAGAGGGTGAGGGCGGAAATGGAAACGGCCAGCACCGCCAGCACTTCGCCCAGCGTGATCCAGCGGCGGCGAATCGCGGCGGCTTCCGCTGCGCGCTCCTTCGCGGCCTCCTTGGGCATTTCGGGCGTATCGCTCATGGGCGTTACACCGCCTGCGGGGGGATTTCGAACCGGTCGATCACCCAATCCTCCGCCTGGGCGCCGCCGATCCATTCCTGCATCCAGGGATGGGCGATGACGGCGCGCATATAGGCTTCGGCGAAGCGGGCGACGGGCAGCTGATAGGTGATGAGGCGGGTGACGACGGGCGCGAACATTACGTCCACGGCGCCGAACGCCCCGAACAGGAAGTCGCCTTCGCCACCGTGACGCGCGCGGGCCTGCGCCCAAAGCTGCATGAGGCGGGCCAGATCCTGCGCTACCGCGTCCGACGGGGGTGTGGCGGGGTAGATTTGCCGGATGTTCATGCTGTGCTCGCGGCGCAGCGCGGCGAAGCTGCTGTGCATTTCGGCAGCCATGGACCGGGCCATGGCGCGCGCGGCGGGATCGGTCGGCCAGAACAGGTCGCCATCCGTCTTTTCATTCAGATATTCGACGATGGCCAGGCTGTCCCACACCACCACATCGTCGCCATCCCACAGGATCGGCACCTTTCCGGAGGAAGGAGCGAACTCGTCGCCCTCCCGCCGTTTCTCCCACGCCTCGTCATAGAGAGGGACGACCACTTCCTCGAAAGGGAGGGCGGAGAGTTTGCAGGCCAGCCAACCGCGCAGGGACCAGCTCGAATAGGCCTTGTTGCCAATGAACAGCTTCATCATGTCCCCTTCTTAGACGGGGGAGCGGCGACAAGTCGAGAAGGAAGGCAGTGTCGGGATGGTCATCGGGGGCGGGGGGCACTATCCTGTCGGCGACAGTCACTCGCTTGGAATCGGACCGGTATATTTCATGGGCATGCACGTTCTTCTGGCCGAAGATGACAGGCAGTTGCAGCGGCAGCTGGCCGAGCAATTGACGCAGTTCGGCCATCAGGTGGAAACCGCCGACGACGGGCTGGGTGCATTGGCGATCATCGGCCAGAAGGCGTTCGATATCGTCATCCTGGACTGGATGATGCCGGGCGTGGACGGGATCACCGTGCTGCGCCAGTTGCGCGAAGGGGGCATGAACGTGCCTGTATTGATGCTGACCGCGCTGGGGCAGGTGTTCGACAAGGTCGAAGGGTTCGATGCGGGGGCGGACGATTATGTCGTGAAGCCCGTCGATCCGCTGGAATTGAACGCGCGGGTCAATGCGCTGGTCCGCGCCCGCCGCACGACCGACCAGCCATCCGACACGGTGAGCGCCGGGGATATCACGATCAGCCCGTCGCGCCTGCGCGCCTGGCGGAACGGACGGCCGCTGAACCTGTCGCAGACGGAGTTCAAGCTGTTGCTGGAACTGGCGCGGAATGCGGGGACGATCGTCACCCGGCCGATGCTGATCGAGCGGATCTGGGGGCTGGACTTCATGCCGACGACCAATCTGGTCGATGCCCATATCCGCCATCTGCGCGTGAAGCTGACCGAGCATGGCGACGATCCGATCAGCACGCAGCGCGGCATGGGCTATCTGCTGCGCGCATGAGGTGGCGTCCGCAATCGCTGCGCGGGCTGACCATCGCCTTTCTGGCGCTGTTCCTGACCGTGACGATGGCGGCGGGACTGGGTACCTTCTTTGCGACGCTGTCCATGGTCACGGCGCTGGTGGACGAGCGGGTCGAGGCGGAAAGCCATGCCATCGCTCCGGTGGGCGCGGCGTTCGACCAGGCGGAATGGCAGGCGCGGATCGCCGATATGGCGCGCGAGCGCGACACGGCCGACCTTGGCATGTTGCTGACCGACGCGCAGGGACGGCGGATTGCGGGGAATGTGCGCTTCACCCGACCATTGCCGCTGGGCTTTTCCGCGCTGGACCGGCGCGACCGGATCGAGGGGCTGAGCGCCGGCCGGGTGCTGGTGCGCGACCTGGGGCAGGGGGTGCGGCTGGCGGTGTTCGCCGAAACCGAGCCGATCGACGATTATTTCGCGATGCGGCGGCGCATTTATATTGCGGGTTTCGGGGCGATCGTGGTGGTCGTGCTGGCCGGGCTGCTGCTGTTCCGGCGGTTGATCGGCGAGCGGATCGAGCAGATGCGCCTGACTGCCGAATCGATCATCGACGGCGATATCGCCCGCCGCGTGCCGCTGGTCGGGGATGGCGGCGAGTTCGATCGGCAGGCCGGCGCGCTCAATCGCATGCTGGATCGCATGGGCCAGCTGATGGCCGAGGTGCGCAACGTGTCGAACGATATCTCGCATGAGATGCGTACGCCGCTGGCGCGGTTGCGCGGCGAACTGGCATTGCTGGAGCAGCGGGAGGTGGCGGAGCCGGTGCGCGATGCGCTGCAATTGGCGATCGGGCAGGCGGACGAGCTGCTGGCGATGTTCGGGGCGATGCTGCGCATTGCCGAAATCGAAAGCGGTGCGCGCCGGGCCGGGTTCCGGCCGATCGCGCTGGACCAGCTGGTCGAGGAGATGGTCGAGATGGTCCGGCCGGCGGCAGCGGAGAAGGACCAGCGCATCGCCATCATCCTGAACGAGCCGGCGCAGTTGGAAGGCGACCGGCAATTGCTGTCGCAGATGCTGGTCAACCTGCTGGAAAATGCGGTGCGCCATACGCCCATGGGGGCGGATGTGCGGGTGTCGCTGGAGCAGGCGAGTTCGGGGATCAGGCTGGCGATCGCAGATAATGGTCCGGGCATAGCGCCGGATCAGCGGGCGCTAGTGATGCGACGGTTCGGCCGGACGGATGCGAGCCGGCATAGCAAGGGCCATGGGCTGGGCCTGCCGCTGGCCGATGCGATCGTGCGGCTGCATCGCGGCGCCCTGACGTTGGAAGATGCAGGACCGGGCCTGCGTATCGTTATGACCTTTCCCACATAAAAAACCGGCGTGGCGGTTGGCCGCCACGCCGGTTCAGAGCAAATCACTGGTCCCGAAGGATCAGTCTTTTGTTGGTCGCATTTTGCGAGCCGTCAGCTGTGCCAGCTGACTTCAAAATGCTTAGAATTTGAAGCTGGCTTCCACGCCGTAGGTGCGCGGCGCGTTGAAGTTGCCATAGTCGCCCAGCACATTGGCGATGCTGCCGCTGGTCACGCTGCTGGTCGGCGCGGCAGGCAGGCTGTTCGACGGGTCGCGGCGGAACACATATTGTTCGTTGAACAGGTTACGGCCCCACAGGCTGAGCGTCAGGTTGCGACCGTTGCCCGTGCCGATATCGGCCAGCGAAACGCGACCGTTGAAGATCAGCGAGCTGTCATTCTTCGTGGCGAACTGGTCGAAGGCTTGGGTAGCCTGCGAATAATTGCCGTCGAAGTGGAATTTCAGCTTCGTGTCGCCGCCGCCGACCGGCACCGCATAGTCGATCGATCCGCTCGCGGCGTTGCGCGGCGTGAACACGATGTAGAAATTCTGATAGACGCTGGTCGAACCACCGGCTGCGGCGGTTGCGGTGATCAGCACCGGCGGGATCTTTGTATAGGTGTAGGCGTAGGAGGCGTTCAGCGTCAGACCTTCGACCGGGTTCACCGTCAGGTCCGCCTCGATCCCGCGGATCTTGGTGGTGCCGGGCGCGTTGATCGTGACCAGGTTGTTGAAGCTGCTGGCGCCGACGAACTGGATGGAGCTGATGTCCACCTGGCTGTCCTTGCGGTCCATGATGTAGCCGGCCAGGTTGAAGCGGGCGCGGTTGTTCCAGAAGTCCGACTTCAGGCCGACTTCGTAGGACTTCACGTCTTCAGGATCGAAGGCCTGATAGTTGGACGTGCGCGAGCTGGCGCCGCCGGCGCGATAGCCGGTCGCATATTTCGCATAGACGTGCAGGTCGTTGCTGACGTCATAGGCGACGGTCGCCATCGGGTTGAAGCGGTTCCAGCTGGCATCGAGCGGCTGGTAGCCGACGCTGGCGGCAGGCGGGTTGGTGTCGTAATTCACATTGCGCGAATAATGCAGCACGCCCTTCTTCTTGTCGTGCGTGTAGCGGCCGCCGACGGTGATGTGCAGCGCGTCGGTGGCGTTCCAGGTCAGCTGGCCATAGCCGGCATAGCTTTTCGACCAGACTTCCGAAGCGCGATCGATCGAGCAGCCATTGACCGCCGAGCCGACGAAGGCCGGGGTGGATGCGGTGCAGAAGGGGATGGTGACATAATTATAGCCGGTGATGGCGCCCGCTGCGTTGCGGATGGCGACTGCGCCCATCGAGCTGGGGGTGGCGGCGTCATCGCTGACATGTTCGTTGAAGTAGAACAGGCCCGCGACATAATCGATATTGCCGAAGGTGCCGACGGCCTGAAGTTCCTGGCTGAACTGGCGCTGGCGCAGGTCGGCCAGGCTGTAGCGGCTGAAGGCGCAGGGTGCGGCAGCGGTGCAGCCGGCTGCGGTGCTGCCAAGGGCCGGGCTGACCAGCGGCGGGCGATGGGCGCCACCGCTATTGTCCCACTGGGTGGCGTCCACGCCGCGCCATGCGGTGATGGAGCGCAGTTCGATCTGCGGCGACACTTCCCACTTCAGCATATTGGTAAAGCCGTGGGTCTTGTCGACGCTGACCTGCTGCGGCACGCCGATGTCGGCGGTCTTCATGCGGGTGTCGCCGTTTATGACCACGCCGGGCATCAGCGGCTTGACCGGGCCGCCGGTCAGGTTGGTGTAGGCGGTGCCGGGCAGGGTGCAGGCGGCATGCGATGCCTGGGTGCCGTTGGCGCAGCCATTGGGGTTGTAGTTCAGCAGCTGGCTGTAGAAGGGCGTATTTTCGTCCTTCGCGACATCATAGGAGAAGTCGTTGGTGATGCTGCTGGTCGGCTGCCAGCGAACCGCGGCGCGCAGGCCCTTGCGGTTATAATAGTTGAAGCCGGCCTGACCCGCCATCGGGTTCTTGGTCGTGGCGTCCTGATGTTGGATCACGCCGTCCAGCTTGACCGAGAAGCCGGCGATCGAGGGCAGGTTGATATGGGCATTGGCGTTGCGGCCGCCATAATTGCCCGCGCCCGCTTCCACGCGGCCGCCCCATTCGCCGGTCGGCGCCTTGCTGACGATGCTGAGCGCGCCGCCTTCGGTGTTGCGGCCGAACAGGGTGCCCTGCGGACCCTTGAGCACTTCGACGCGCTCGACGTCGAACAGTGCGGCGTTGAGGCCATGCTGGCGGCCCATGTAAACGCCGTCGACATAGATGCCGACGCCCTGTTCGCGGGCGGGCTGGTTGGCGTCGAGCGGAACGATGCCGCGAATACCGATGGTCAGCGCGGACTGGCGCGCTTCGAAGGTCGCGATGCGCAGCGAGGGTACGGCGCCATCGGCCAGATCGTAAAGGCTGGAGACGTGGCGATCCTTGAGCGCCTCCGTGCTCATCACCGCCATGGAGATCGGCGTTTCCTGAAGATTGGTTTCACGCTTGGTCGCGGTGACGACGATTTCGCCAAGGCCGGCGTCGCCCGGCGTGTCGGCAGCGGCGGTCGCATCGGGCGTGGCGGTCTGGGCGAAGAGGGTCGGCGCGCTCAGGCAAGCAAGTGCGGCCCCGGCGAGCAGCGTCGCCCGAGTGAATCGGTTTAACATGATGAAAACAAACCCCTTTTCAACGTTTATTCGTTCGTCGAAAGGGCTGATATGGCGCTATCAAGACAGTTGGATGCAAGATTGAAGACAAGCGCGGCGCCGGACCTTCATCTTCGCATCATTTAAGGCGCATGTGCCTGATTTTCAGGATGTTTATAGGCGCCCAACGAGCGGAAAATAATTTTGTCGTGGCAGCATGCCGGAAGCCGATGGGGCAAGGCAAGGGATAAATCCCGTCAGGCCGACAATCGCCCGCGCGACTCCATCGCCCGGCATGCCCGGCTGCCATGGTCGATGATGCAAATGAGAGTCGCAGCCACGCGAACAGATTTGGAGGCCCGAGCCGGAATCGAACCGGCGTGCAAGGATTTGCAATCCTCTGCGTCACCACTCCGCCATCGGGCCTCGGCGTGGGACGCCGCAGATGTGCGGCTTTGGACGCAAAGTCAAGCCGCCACTGTCGTCATAGCGTCAAGAATCTTGGGTCATGCCGCGCAAAGCCGCTTGGCGCGGGGCGCATGCTGATTTAGAGGTCCGATGACATGCTTAGTGTATTGCATTGCCAATACAGTTGTGCCAAGCCCACTGGATCAAGCGAGAACTATCGTGACCGAGCAGAATTATTCTTCGATGCGAACCGCCATGGTCGAGAGCCAGTTGCGCACCAGCGACGTTGATGATCAGCGCGTGATCGCCGCGATGGCCAAGGTGCCGCGCGAAGCCTATGTGCCCGCAGAACGCCGGTCCATGGCCTATGTCGATCGGCCGATCCCGCTGGCGGGCGGCCGTGCGCTCAACCCGCCGCTGGTCACCGGCCGCCTGCTGACCGAGGCGCAGATCGCGCCGGGCGACAAGGTGCTGCTGATCGGCGCCGCCACCGGCTATGCCGCCGCTTTGCTGGTGGACATGGGCGCGGTGGTGACGGCGGTCGAGGAAGAGGGCGTTCTGGAGATCGCGGTGCCCGGCATCACCGTCGTACGCGGCGCGTTGAATGCAGGCGCGGCCGATGGCGCGCCCTATGACGTGCTTTTCATCGACGGCGCGGTGGAGGAAGTCCCCGCAACGCTCGTTCAGCAACTTGCCGAGGACGCCCGCGTGGTGACGGGCGTCGCGGATCGCGGCGTCACGCGCCTGAGCAGCGGCCGGGTGGTTGCTGGGGCGCTGGGCCTCAACAGCCTGGTCGATATCGAAATGGTGGTGTTGCCGGGGTTCGGCGCACCGAAGGCTTTTGTGTTCTGAAATATGATGGGCGGGGATAGATGACGGCGAAGCGCATATTGTATCGGCATCATGCCGCAGCCGCTTTGCTGTTGCTGTCCTCCGCCCTTTCCGGCCCCTTGGCGGGTGCGGCGCAGGCCGAGACGCTTCAGGGCGCGCTGGCCAAGGCCTATACGTCCAACCCGACGCTGACCGGCGCGCGTGCCGGCCAGCGGGCGACGGACGAGAATGTGCCGATCCAGAAGGCCGCCGGCCGCCCCAATGCGGACGTGACCGGCAGCTTTTCCGAAAGCGTATTGAAGCCCACGATCAGCTTCACATCGCCGCAGCGCACGGTGAATGCGCAGGCCAGCCTGAACGTGCCCATCTATTCCGGCGGCGCGGTGCGCAACGGCGTGAAGGCGGCCAAGGTCCGGGTCGAAGCAGGCCAAGCCAATCTTCGCGGGACCGAGGCCAGCATCTTTTCGCAGGTGGTCGCGGCCTATATGGACGTGCTGCGCGACAATGCGGTGCTGTCGCTCAACCAGTCCAATGTGAAGGCGCTGGAGGTCAATCTTCAGGCGACCAACGACCGGTTCGAGGTCGGCGACGTGACGCGCACCGACGTGGCGCAGTCGCAGTCGCGCCTGGCGATCGCCCGGTCGGACCTTCAGACGGCCGAAGCCAATCTGGTGTCGAGTCGCGAAAATTATCTGGCGCTGGTGGGTGAGGCGGCCGGCACGCTGGATGCGCCGCCCGCACTGCCGGGTCTGCCTGCCACGCCGCAGATCGCGGTGCAGGTCGCGCTCAACGACAATCCCGACATATTGGCGGCCAAGCAGAGCCGGATCGCGGCGGGCTATGATGTGAAGGTGGCGCGGGCAGGCCGCCTGCCGACCGTCACCGGCTTCACCCAGGCGGGCTATACCAATTATCTCCATACGCTGGGCGGCACCGCGCAGGATGCGCAGGGCAATGCGGTCGAAGGGCCGCAGATCAACAAGCAGGCCGCCGCCGGCGTGCAGCTCAGCATCCCGCTCTATCAGGGCGGCCGGCCCGCCGCGCAGGTGCGCCAGAATCAGGCGCTCGAATCGCAGGCGATCGAGCGTGAGATCGAGGTGGAGCGCAGCGTCATTTCCCAGACGCGTGCCGCCTATGCCAGCTGGCAGGCGTCGTTGGAGAGCATCGTATCGAATCAGAAGGCGGTGGAAGCCGCGGATCTGTCCTTGGAAGGCGTGCGCGCGGAAAATAGCGTGGGCAGCCGCACCATCCTCGATATCCTGAATGCCGAGCAGGAAGCGCTCAATGCCAAGGTGTTGCTGGTGACGGCGCAGCGCAACGCCTATGTCGCGGGTTTCAGTGTTTTGGCGGCCATGGGCCATGCCGAAGCAGGCGATCTGGGCCTGGATAGCGGCACGCTCTATGACCCGATGGTCAATTATGAGCGGGTGAAGGGCAAGTGGCTGGACTGGGGTTTCGACGGCAAGCCCGCGCCGGTCGCCACGCGGACCGTTGACACGCCTGCGCAAAACGCCAATGTCGCACCGGGCACAAAGCAGCCTTAACCGCTTGTTAACCCGGCTGGGTAATTTTAACGGTTAAGGATGCGCAATGCGGGTTGGACGGGGACTATCCATGGGTGACATGACCAAGGAACCCTCGATGGAAGAGATACTCTCCTCCATCAAGCGGATCATCGCCGAAGAGGGCGAGGAAGCGGTTCAGGCCGCGCCCCGCCGTATGCGGGCCGAAGCGAAGGCCGCGCCCGCGCCGGTGGAGCCGGTCCATATCGAACCCGTCGTCGAAGAAGTATTGGAACTGACCGACGAAATTGCGGAGGAGGAAGCCGTGCCCGCCCTCAAAGCCACGCCCAAGACCGCACCCGTCGCCGAGACGGATACCGACGATTCGATCCTGTCGGTGGAGAGCGAAGTCGCCGCGCGCCATTCGCTGTCTGCGCTGTCCTCCATGCTGGTCACGCCCAAGGATGGCGGCGACAATACGCTGGAAGGGCTGGTGCGCGCGATGCTCAAGCCCATGTTGAAGGAATGGCTCGATACGCGCCTGCCTTCGATGGTCGAAGAGATGGTGGCGAAGGAAATCGCGCGCATCACCGGGCGCTGATTCGCGTTCTTGCGGTCGCTTTCGCGGCGGCCTAGACCCTTGGCATCCTGACGGCGCCGATCGCGCGCCGCCTGCACGATGTTGGACTGTTCGATCCAGGGGTGATTTTCATGAAGAGATTTTTGCTCGCAGCCGTCGGCGCGATGGCTCTGGCCGCCGCGCCCGCACTGGCGCGTCCGTTCACGCCCGCCGACATGGTGGGGCTGGACCGTATCGGCGCGCCTGCGGTGTCGCCGGATGGCAAATGGATGGCCTATCAGTTGCGCAGCACCGATCTTGCAGCGAACAAGGGGCGGACGGACCTCTATCTGCTGGACATCGGCAAGGTCGGGCAGGCACCCAGGCTGATCGCGTCGAAGCCCGACAAGAATGAGGCGTCGCCGGTTTTTTCGTCCGATGGATCGGCGCTCTATTTTCAGTCCAACGCCAGCGGCGACGACCAGTTGTGGCGCGTGGCGCTGAGTGGTGGCGAGCCGGTGCAGATCAGCAAGGCGCCGGGCGGTATCAGCGGTTTCCTGCTCAGCCCCGATGGCAGCAAGGTCGCGTTGTGGGCCGATCGGCCGGTGGGCGCGAAGACGATCGACGATGTGAAGGCGGACGCGCCCAAGGATGCGGGGTCGGGCCGTGTCTACGACCAGTTGTTCGTGCGCCATTGGGATACATGGGCGGACGGCCAGCGATCGCAGATCTTCGTCATGCCGGTCGCCGGCGGCCCCGCCGTGTCGGTCATGGGCGCACTGGTCGGCGATAGTCCGTCAAAGCCCTTTGGTGGCGCGGAGGAAGTCGCGTGGAGCAAGGATGGCAAGACGCTGTTCTTTGCGTTGCGGGAGGCGGGGCGAATCGAACCGCTGTCGACCAATCTCGACATCTTCTCCGTGGTTGCCGATGGCAGCGCGGCGCCGGTCAACCTGACGCAAGCCAATGATGCGACCGATACGCTGCCGACCGTGTCTCCGGACGGCAAATGGCTGGCCTATGTCGCGATGAAGCGGCCCGGCTATGAAGCGGACCGGCAGGTGCTGATGCTGCGCAACATCGCGACTGGCGCGACGAAGGCGCTGACGGAAGGATGGGACCGGTCGGTGGCGTCGATCGCCTGGGAAGCCAATGGCAAGGGGCTGCTGGTCACGGCCAATGACGTGCTCGACAATCCGGTGTTCCGGGTCGATGCCGCGTCGGGCAAGCTGGTGCGCCTGACGCAGAAGGGGCATGCGGGGAGCGTCGTGCCCTTGCCGCAGGGCGGCTTCGTCTATGCGATGGACAGCATCCAGTCGCCCGCCGATTTCTGGAAGATGCCGGCTAAAGGAAAGCCGGTCCGCCTGACCGATGTGAACGCGGCCAAGCTGGCCGGGGTGGATGACGTGTCGGTGGAGCGGTTCAGCTTCAAGGGCGCCAATGGCGACACGGTGTGGGGGCAGATCGTCAAGCCGCTCAACCCGTCCGCCAGCGGCACGGTGAACAAGCGGCCGGTCGCCTTCCTGGTGCATGGCGGGCCGCAGGGCAGTTTTAACGACAGCTGGTCCTATCGCTGGAATCCCAAGGCGTTCGCGGCGCATGGCTATGCGGCTGTGATCGTCGATTTCCATGGCAGCACGGGATATGGTCAGGCCTTCACCGACGCCATCAACAAGGATTGGGGCGGCAAGCCGCTCGAAGACCTGAAGCTGGGGCTGGCGGCGGCTGCGGCCAAGGATGCCGAAGTCGACGCGGGCAATGCCTGCGCGCTGGGCGCCAGCTATGGCGGTTACATGATGAACTGGATCGAGGGGCTATGGGCCGACGGGTTCAAGTGCATCGTCCAGCATGACGGCGTCTTCGACGCGCGCGCCATGGCGTATGAAACCGAGGAATTGTGGTTCGATGAATGGGAGCATGGCGGCCCCTATTATGAGAAGCCCGAAGAGTTCGAGAAATGGAACCCGGTCAATCATGTCGCGGCGTGGAAGACGCCGATGCTGGTGGTGACGGGCGAGAAGGATTTCCGCATTCCTTATACGCAGGGGCTGGCCGCCTTCACCGCGCTCCAGCGGCGCGACATAGCATCGAAGCTGCTGGTGTTTCCGGACGAGAATCATTGGGTGCTGAAGCCGAAAAACTCGCTGCAATGGTATGGCGAGGCGCTGGGCTGGCTGGACAAGTGGACGGGGAAATGACCCTTTGAGCAGATCGCCCGGCCTGCTATATTGACCCCATGGCAAAGATGAAGGTCGATATCGTCGATGGTCCCATCGACCTCGGCAAGCCGGGCAAGCCGAAATACCGCACCGTCCACAAGGACGGGAAGGTCGTGAAGCTGCGCGTGGTCGATGCCGACAGTCCCAATTTCGGCGCGGAGTTTCTGGCCTCGTTCAAGGCGAGTGTGCGCAAGGCGCGGGAAGAGAATCGCGCGATCAAGGCGAAGGATTGAGCGGGAAGGGCCATGCCCGCCCGCGCCTGTGGATCGTGGCGGGGCCGAACGGCTGCGGCAAAAGTTCCGCTTATGGGCGCAGCGATGTGGCCGAATTCGATGGGTCCGTGTGGATCATCAATCCCGATCTGCTGACGGTACGCCTGCGCGATGGCGAAAACCTGGATCAGGAAGCGGCCAATCTGGCGGCGGTGCAGCGGATCGAGGCATGGC
The DNA here is from genome assembly GCF_008710155.1 of Sphingobium limneticum. GTDB lineage: Bacteria > Pseudomonadota > Alphaproteobacteria > Sphingomonadales > Sphingomonadaceae > Sphingobium > Sphingobium limneticum. The sequence goes on along the minus strand of NZ_VYPZ01000002.1, from coordinate 73,089 downwards.
TCGATGCCTCCATCGATGTGCATCAGACGATCGGCGTCGAAACCGTCCTTTCCAGTCCCAAATATCGCCGGCTGGTGGAGAAGGCCCAGTGCAAGGACTTCGAGATTCTGCTGATCTATGTCTATCTGGATTCGGTCGAGCGGCAGTTGGAACGGATCGCCTATCGCGTGGCCAAGGGTGGCCATGATGTGCCGCCGGACAAGGTGGCGGCGCGCCGGGCGCGGTCTTTCGCGCAACTGCGCTGGTTCTTCGACCGGGCGGACAGGGCCTGGATTTTCGACAATAGCCTGTCCGAACCGCAACTGGTGGCGCGCAAGGGCGATGGCGGCATCACCATCCGGTCGGGATTGCCGCAGGAGGTCATGGTTAGCCTGATCTGACGCGTTGCCTCTCTTGCGTGTCGCGCCCCAGCCGTTAAAGCGCAACCATGACCGAACTGCCCAAAACCTTCGACCCCGCCGATATCGAATCCCGCTGGTACGCCCATTGGGAGGCGAACGGCCTGTTCCGTCCCGAACGACCGGACGCGGTGCCCTTCACCATCGTGAACCCGCCGCCCAACGTTACGGGCAGCCTGCATATCGGCCATGCGCTCGACAACACCTTGCAGGATATCGTGATCCGGTACGAGCGGCTGCGCGGCAAGGATGCGTTGTGGGTGGTCGGCACCGACCATGCGGGCATCGCGACGCAGATGGTGGTCGAGCGGCAGTTGAACGCCAAGCAGCAGAAGCGCACCGATTTCACCCGCGAACAATTTGTCGAGAAGGTCTGGGAATGGAAGTCCGAGAGCGGCGGCACCATTACCGGCCAGCTGCGGCGGCTGGGCTGCTCCATGGACTGGGCGAACGAGCGCTTCACCATGGACGAGGGCTTTTCGAAGGCGGTCGTGAAGACCTTCGTGGAACTGCACAAGCGGGGCCTGCTCTATCGCGACAAAAGGCTGGTGAACTGGGACCCGCATTTCCGCTCCGCAATCTCCGACCTTGAGGTCGAGACGGTGGAGACGAAAGGCGGCTTCTGGCGCTTCCGCTATCCGCTGGCCGATGGCGTCACTCTGGCGGACGGCAGCGACCATATCGTCGTCGCGACGACCCGGCCGGAAACGATGCTGGCCGACATGGCGATCGCCGTGCATCCCGACGACGAGCGCTACAAGGCCGTCATCGGCAAGGAGATTCTCCAGCCCATCACCGGCCGCCGGTTCAGGATCGTGGCCGACGAACATGCCGATCCGGCGCTGGGCACCGGCGCGGTCAAGATCACGCCGGGGCATGATTTCAACGATTTCGACGTGGGCAAGCGTGCGGGCTTCAAGGCTGGCGACATGCTGAACATGTTCGATGCCGACGCCAATGTCGTGCAGACCGCCGACGGGCTGATCCCCGATCGCTTCATCGGGCTGCACCGTTTCCGGCATGACGGGCTGGACGGCGCCCGCGAGGCCGTGGTGGCGGAGATGAAGGCGCTCGGCTTCCTCGTCCCCCATGTCACGAAGAACAAGGAAGGCGAGGACGTCGTCGCCGATTTCGAGCCGCGCACGATCCAGACGCCGTTCGGCGACCGGTCCAACGTGGTCATCGAACCCTGGCTGACCGACCAATGGTATGTCGATGCCGAAAAGCTTGCGGTGGCGCCGATGCAGGCCGTGCGCGACGGCGCGATCGAGATCGTGCCCAAGACATGGGAAAAGACCTTCTTCAACTGGATGGAGAATATCCAGCCCTGGTGCGTGTCGCGCCAATTGTGGTGGGGGCATCAGATCCCGGCATGGTTTGGGCCTGCGCGTCTCGGAGAAGAGCCGGATGAACATTCCGTTCGCCCTGTTCCTTTCGTTGCTGAAGGCGAGCAAGATCTCCTGCAACAGTTGCGGGCATATTATGGTGAAACTGCGGATTTCGAAGTTTATGGCAGCACCGAAGATTTTCTTAAGCGTGGCTTAGAGACAGAAAATACGCTGAAGCTGGACATTGTTCGTGATGATGACGTCCTCGACACCTGGTTCTCCTCCGCGCTGTGGCCGTTCGGAACGCTGGGCTGGCCGGAGCAGAGCGAGAAGCTCTCTCGCCATTATCCCAATGATCTGCTGATTTCCGGCTTCGATATCCTGTTCTTCTGGGACGCGCGCATGGCGATGCAGGGGATGGAGTTCATGGGTGAGGCCCCGTGGAAGAAACTCTATCTCCACGGTCTGGTCCGCGCGGCCGACGGGCAGAAAATGTCCAAGTCCAAGGGCAATGTGGTCGATCCGCTGGGCCTGATCGACAAGTTCGGCGCGGATGCGCTGCGCTTCTTCATGGCGGCGATGGAAAGCCAGGGCCGCGACGTGAAGATGGATGAGAAGCGGGTCGAGGGGTACCGCAACTTCGCGACGAAGCTGTGGAACGCCGCGCGCTTCCTCCAGTCGAATGGCGTCACGGCCTCGACCAGTCATGAAGCGCCCCATGCCGCATTGCCGGTCAACCGCTGGATCATCGCGGAGACGGTCGCGACCGTGCAGGCGATTGACACGGCGATGGTCGAACTGCGCTTCGACGCGGCCGCCAACGCCATCTATCATTTCGTGTGGGACCAGTTTTGCGACTGGTATATCGAACTGACCAAGGGCGCGATGGACGAAGAGACGCGCGCCGTCGCGGGATGGGCGTTCGACCAGATTTTGGTGATGCTGCATCCCTTCATGCCGTTCATCACCGAAGAATTGTGGCACCTGACCGGCGAGCGGTCCAACGAGTTGATCGTGGCGCAGTGGCCGCAGGCGCTGGCCGCCGTGGATAGCGATGCGCAGGCGGAGATCGACTGGCTGATCCGGCTGGTGAGTGCGATCCGCACCGCGCGGACCGAACTCAACGTACCGCCCGGTGCGAAGCTGCCGATGGTGGTGCGCGACGGATCGGAAGAGACGCATCGCCGCCTCGATCGTCAGGGTGTGGCGCTGGCGCGGCTCGGCCGGGTCGAAAGCCTGACCTTTGGCGAACCGCCGGCGGGCGGCGCAGCGCAGATCGTGGTGGATGAGGCGACCTTCATCCTGCCGCTGGAAGGCGTGATCGACATCGCGGCAGAAAAGACCCGCCTTGCCAAGGCGTTGGCCGCGGCGGAGAAGGAGCGGGATGGTCTGGGCGGTCGCCTGTCCAACCCCAGCTTCGTCGAGAAGGCCAAGCCCGAAGCCGTTGCCAAGGCGCGTGAAGATCATGCCGAGAAGACCGCCGAAGCCGAGCGGCTGAAGGCGGCGCTGGAGCGACTGGGATAAGGTAAGCCCCTAACAGCCGGGCATAAAAGCTACTATCGTTCGTGCTGTGCTTGTCGAAGGTTGATCCACTCTTAGAAGAGAGAGGACGGCCCTTCGACAGGCTCAGGGCGAACGGAGGGAGAGAATGTCTCTCCCTTGGATCGGCCTGCGTGGAGGGAAACAGAACATGGCAGCGAGCAGACCGGGCAGCAAAGACCTGACGCAGGGGCCGATCGGCGCCACGCTGCTGATGTTCGCCATTCCCACGCTGGCGTCAAACATCCTCCAGTCGCTCAACGGATCGATCAACGCAATCTGGGTCGGGCGCTTTCTGGGCGCGCAGGCGCTGGCGGCTACCGCGAACGCCAATATCATCATGTTCCTGATGTTTTCGGTCGTGTTCGGCTTCGGCATGGCGTCGACCGTGGTGATCGCCCAGTCGGTCGGTGCGCGGGATATCGACGCGGCGCGGCGGGCGTTCGGATCGGCGGTGGGCTTCTGTTCGATCCTTGGGCTGGGCGTCGCGATTGCGGGCTGGATCGGGGCGCCGGCGCTGCTGCGCATGCTGGCGACGCCCGCAGAGGCCTATGATCTGGCGCTGGTCTATCTGCGCGTCATCTTCTTCGCGATGCCTGCGACCCTGCTGGTCGTGATGATCATGATGGGTCTGCGCGGCGCGGGCGATGCGCGCACGCCGTTGATCTTCATGATCGTGAGCGTCGCGATCGATCTGGTGCTGAACCCGGTGCTGATCCTGGGGCTGGGGCCGATCCCGGCCTATGGCATTGCCGGGTCTGCGGCGGCGACGGCGGCGGCTGGGATCATCAGCCTGATCGGGGTGGTCGCCTTCATCTATGCCAAGGATATGCCGTTGCGGCTGCGCGGCGCGGAATTGCGCTATCTGTGGCCGGCCGCCGACCAGCTGCGCATCCTGGTGGCCAAGGGGTTGCCGATGGGATTGCAGATGATCGTCATGTCCGCGTCAGGGCTGGTGATGATCGGCCTGGTCAATCGGGAGGGGCTGCTGGTGACGGCGGCCTATGGCGCGGCGCAGCAGATATGGACCTATTTGCAGATGCCGGCGATGGCGATGGGCGCGGCGGTCAGCGCGATGGCGGCGCAGAATGTCGGCGCCGGGCGATGGGACCGGATCGGCAAGATCGCCGACTATGGCATTTCCTATCTGCTGGCGATCACTGGCGCGATGATCGTCATCATCCTGCTGTTCCATGCGTCGTTGCTGTCCCTGTTCCTGGGGAGCAATCAGGCGGCGATCGACGCGGCCTGGAACATGCAGTTGCTGGCCAGCTGGAGCTTCATGATCTTTGGCGTTACCATGATATTGTTCGGGGTGATGCGCGCCAATGGGGTGGTCGTGGCGCCGCTGATCATCCTGACTTTCACGCTGTTCGGGGTGCGGCTGGGCTTTTACGAGCTGGGCTATCCGGTGCTGGGCGCGGACGCGCTGTGGCTCAGCTTCCCGGTGGGGTCGGGGGTGGCGCTGCTGCTGGCATGGGCGGTCTATGCGCGCGGCGGGTGGCGCAAGGCGCGCCTGATGGTGCCGGTCCATGAAGAGGAATGCCGCGAGGCGGTGAACAGCGAAGCGGAACCGGCCGGGCGGATCGCGCCGGTCGGTTGACGCCCCTGCCTAACGTCTCTTCCTAACGCCCCTGGTTGCGCCAGCGGGTGATGGTGCGTTCCAATATGTCGGCTTCGCTGCCGGACTGCCGCCACAATTCGGTGAAGCTCGGGTCGCCCGATGCGGGGCGGCGATGTTCTTCCAGATTGTCGAGCGCGACGCGGATCGGCACGGCGACGCCTTCGCCGCAGATGATCGCCTCCCGATTGCGCAACGCGGGGATCGAATCGAGGAAGCCGCGCGCGCCTTCGGGCATGGCGGCCTTCACGAAGGCCTGATCGCGATCGTTGTTGAGGCGCATGGAAATGATGGTGCCGCATTGCGACAACACGCCTTCGGCAAGGTCGGACGGGCGCTGGGTGATGAGGCCCAGCGATATGCCGTATTTACGGCCTTCCTTGGCGATCCTCTCCAATATCTTGCGCACGGCTTGACCGTTGCCGGTGGTGGTGTTGGGGATGTAGCGATGCGCCTCTTCGCAGACGAGGAGGATGGGCCGCTGCGGTTCGTCGCGCGCCCAGATGGCATAGTCGAAAACCAGCCGCGACAGCACCGACACGACGGTCGAGGTGATGTCGGACGGCATGGCCGACACGTCGATGATGGAAATAGGCTTGCCGTCGGAGGGCAGGCGGAAGATCTTCGCCAGGAAGGCCTGCATCGTGTCGGCGACCAGCATGCCCGAAAACATGAAGCTGTAGCGCGGGTCGGCCTTGATCTCGTCGATCTTGGTCTTCAGGCGCATATAGGGCAGCGAATTGGTGCCCTTGTCCAGCTTGCCCATTTCATTCTGCAAGATGGTGGTCAGGTCCGACAGCAGATAGGGGACGGGCGAATCGACAGTCAGGCGCCCGATGCTTTCGGCCAGGCGGTTCTTCATACGCGCCGCGAGCAGGCATTTGGCCAGAATGTCGCTGTCCACCGTGCGTTCGGAGCCGGAGGAGGTGACGAACACTTCGCAATGTTCCTCGAAATTCATCAGCCAATAGGGCAGGGCCAGGTTGCTGACGTCATAGACTGCGCCGTTGGTGGCGAAGGCCGCGCCATATTCGCCATGGGGGTCGATCATGACGATATGCCCCTGCGGCGACAGGTCGCAGATGCGGTGCAGGATCAGCGCCGCGCTGGTCGATTTACCCGTACCGGTGGAGCCGAGCAGCGCGAAATGCTTGCCCAGCATGGAGTCGACATAGAGGGCCGCGCGCGTATCCGTGGTGGGATAGACGGTGCCGATTTCCACATTGGCGCGGTCGTCGGCGGCATAGATCTGCTGCATGTCATGGCCGGACACCGGAAAAATGTCGGTGCCGGGCGTGGGATAGCGGGTGACGCCGCGCCGGAAGCGATAGATGCGACCGGTCAGCTTCTCCTCATCGCCTTCGCCCAGAAAGTCGATGTCGGCGACGATGCCCTTGCTCGCCTGATCCAGTGTCATGGCGCGGACGCTGGCGACCAGCCAGCTATTGCCGACGCGCATCTTCACCTGGCTGCCGACCTGGCCCGCCATGGCGATGCAGGGATCGGGATCCTGGCCCAGGATCGCCAGCGTCTGCGCGTCGATCAGCACTTTGGAGCTGGAGCCGGCGATCTGGAACACCATGCCCATCGATTGGACCGAGCCGGGATGTCCGTGCGTTGCGGCGGCAGGGGTGAAATGTTGTGCACCCGGCATATGGGTCATGAGCCTTCGTCGTCCCTTCGACCGGAAAGGCTTCCGGTTAACAGGCCGCTTCTAGGGAAAAGAGGTAAATATTGGCTTAGCTGCCTTGCTCGCCACGCTACCGGGCGCCCCGCCAGCATGAAGCGACAGGGTTAAGAGACGCCGAGCCGGGGTCCGATATGGACCAAATGCATGTTCGGGCAGGAACATGGGAGGAGGTTCGGGCATTGAGAAGGCGTAACAATCTGGATGGCCGCTTGCCCGATATCCCCAATCCTGATGGAGCGCGCCGCTCCGACGCGATCGCGATAGCCAGGGTCATCTGTATCCTGGGCGTCGTTTACGTGCATGCCTGGACGGGTATGAATGGAGAGGCGCTGCATGCGCTGCGGGGGACGGGCCAGGAAAATCTGCGCTGGTTGTTGATGGAATTGTTCGGGCGCAGCGCGGTGCCGCTGCTGGGCCTGATCTCCGGCTGGCTGGTGGCCAATAGCCGGCGCACCCGCGACTGGGGCGAACATGTCCGGCGCAAGGCGCGCACGATCCTGCTGCCCATGGCGCTGTGGAACATCATCGGTATCGTGCTGGTGTCCGGCGCGGCCTGGCAATTGGGGCTGGCCGCACCGGTGCCGCAGTCGGTGTGGTGGACGATCGACGAGATTTTCATCATTACCCGCAATCCCGACATCAATGTGCAGATGCCGTTCCTGCGCGACCTGTTCCTGTGCATGATGGCCGCGCCGCTGCTGGTACGCCTGCCCAACTGGTCGTTGCTGCTGATCGCGCTTGTTGCCGCCGGATGTCAGATTGCCGGTTTTGGCCCGCCTGTGCTGATGCGGGCATCGATCCTGGTCTTCTTCGCGCTCGGCATATTGGCGCAGCGTGGCGGCTGGGCGGAACGCGTGGCGGCGCGGCCGATGCTGTTGCTGGCCCTGCCATTTGCGTTGCTGATGGCGGGGCAGCTTTATGTGGCGGTTTCCACCACCGACGATGCCTGGCCCGCGGCGCAGCGGGCGCTGGATCTGACGTTGCGGATCGCGGCGGCTGTCGCCTTCTGGCGTCTTGCCTGGGGGCTGGCGGCCAGTCCTGCGCGCGCGGTGCTGCTGCGGATCGAGCCCTATGCCTTCTTCCTGTTCAGCGCGCACCTGATCCTGATCTGGCTGGGTGGGCCGGTGCTGGGCGGCGTGTTCGGGCGGATGGGTTCGCCCTTCTACCCCTTCTACCTCGTCGCGCAGCCGTTCATCATATTGGGCGTCGTGATGCTGATCGGCGGCGGGTTGCGCAGGGTTGCGCCGACCGCCGCCGGCATATTGAGTGGCGGCCGGCTAAAAAAGCCTGAACCTCAGACGGTTTCGCGGCTCGCCACCTGCTGAGCCGCCGCCATGGCGATGGCGAAGCTGTGCTTGCGTGCGGCCGGATCGAAAATCTGGCCGGTCAGGATCAGCTCGTCCGCCTGGGTACGACGGAGGAAGGCGGCGATGTCGCGTTCCACATCCGCCTGCGTCCCGATGCTGGAGACGCTGAGCACGTCGGACAGCATCGCCTGTGCCTGCATCGGCAGGCCTTCATAATATCCCGGCACAGGCGGTTGCAGCTTGCCCGGCTGACCGGTGCGCAATCGCACGAAAGCCTGCTGCATCGAACTGGCGAGCAGATGCGCTTCCGCCTGCGTATCGGCAGCGAAGACATTATAGCCGGCCATCACATAGGGATATTTGAGCTGAGCCGAGGGCCGGAAGTCGCGGCGGTAGATTTCGATCGCCTCGTCCAGCGCGGCCGGTGCGAAATGCGATGCGAAGGCGTAGGGCAGGCCGAGCGCGGCGGCGAGTTGCGCGCCATAGAGGCTGGAGCCGAGGATCCAGAGCGGTACGTCCGCGCCGGCGCCGGGCGTCGCCTGGATCGACAGGCGTTCGTCATTGGCGAAATAGGCCTGCAATTCCATCACGTCGCGCGGGAATTGGTCGGGGCCGCCGGACAGGTTGCGGCGGATCGCCTGCGACACGCGCTGGTCGGACCCCGGCGCGCGGCCGAGGCCCAGGTCGATACGGCCGGGGAAGAGCGCGTCGAGCGTGCCGAACTGCTCCGCGATCAGCAGGGGGGCATGATTGGGCAGCATGATGCCGCCCGCGCCGATGCGGATGGTCGATGTCGCCTGGCCGATATGGGCCAGCACGACCGCCGTGGCGGCGGAGGCGATGCCCGCCATGCCATGATGTTCGGCCACCCAGAGGCGATGATAGCCCAGCGCTTCGGCATGGATGGCAAGGTCCGCCGCATTGGCAAGCGCCGTGGCGACGCTATCGCCTTCGCGGACGGGGACGAGGTCGAGCAGGGAAAAACGGGTCATGCCCCCCATATGGGAGCATGAAGGGTTTTACTTCAAGACCTGATCAAACGGCCCGGCCGAATGTCGGCGTGGGGGCTTCGGTGCGGCGACCAAAGCCGGTGGGGCGGCGGGCGACCAGCGGATTGGCGTCGCGGTCCAGCAACGCCATGGTTTCGGAAAAGCAAGGGCGCAGCGCGACGACGACTTCAATCAGTTCATCCGGGCTTTCGTGCATTTCGACACAGCGGCGGGCCACCATCTCGATCTCTTCGGCCATGCTGCTCAGGCGATAGGCGCCGAACTGGGCCGATTCGCCCTTCAGCGTATGGGCAGGACGAATCAGCTCTACGGCGCTACGGGCGCGAAACGCATCTTCGACAGCGCTGATGGACTTGACGCCATCTTCGCGGAAATAGCCAAGGATGCGCAGAAAGGCGGTCCCCAACTCACCGCGGGTGCGCGAAAATTCGCTCCAGTTGACCAGTTCGGTATCTTGGGACACCCGTGCCGCTCCTTCATTCTAGCGAAGCAAACATAGACGCTGCCGGTAAATAGCAGGTTAAAACGGGCGACGATGCCGTCGGTCGTGCGGGATGTTCAGCCGGCCCGTTCTAGGGCGAAACGATGATCGCCGAGCGCGGAAAACTGCCATCCCTGCGCCTGTGCCAGGGCTTCCAGTTCGCGCGGGGCGACCGGGTCGTCCGCCTCTATCACGATGGCGCGCGCATCGCGCAGGGCACGGGCGGCGCGCAGGGCGGGCCAGGGACATTTCATGCCCCTGGCGTTCACGATCGTCGGATCGGAGGCCATGGCCCTATTTGGTCGCGTAGGGGTTTTTCTGGCTGCGCAGCGTCAGGCGTACGGGCACCGCACCGAAGCCCAGTTCCCGGCGGATGCCGTTCACCAGATAGCGGCGATAGCTTTCCGGCAAATCGTCGAGGCGCGTGCCGAACAGCACGAACGTCGGCGGGCGGGTCTTGTTCTGGGTGATGTAGCGCAGCTTGATCCGCTTGCCGCCCGGCGCCGGCGGCGGATTGGCCTCCAGCGCGGTTTCGAACCAGCGGTTGAGGATGCCGGTCGATACGCGCTGCGACCAGGCGGTCCGCGTTTCGAAGGCGACATGGATCAGGTCGTCCAGACCCTTTCCGGTGGACCCGGAAATGGTCATGATCGGCACGCCGCGTACCTGCGCCAATCCTTCGTCCAGCGCCTTCTTGATCCCCTGGTAGAGCGCCGAACCATGTTCGACCGTATCCCATTTGTTGAGCGCGACGACCAGGGCGCGGCCTTCCTCCAGCACGCGGTCGGCGATGCGCAGATCCTGCGCCTCCAGCCCGCGGGTGGAATCGATCATCAGCACCACGACTTCGGCGAAGTTCACCGCGTTGATGCCGTCCGATACCGCCAGCTTTTCCAGCTTTTCCTGTACCTTCGCACGCTTGCGCATGCCCGCCGTGTCGATCAGGCGGACGGGGCGTTCCTGCCCTTCACGGCTGGTCCACATCCAGTCGACGGCGATGCTGTCGCGGGTGATGCCGGCTTCCGGCCCGGTCAGCAGGCGGTTTTCGCCCAGCAGCCGGTTGATGAGCGTGGACTTGCCCGCATTGGGGCGGCCGACGATGGCGAGCTTGAGCGGTGCGCCTTCCTCATCCTCGTAAAAATCCTTCTCTTCGGCCTGAAATTCTTCGCGGTCGAGATGGGGCAGAAGCGCCTGGAACAGGTCGGCCAGACCCTGGCCATGTTCGGCGGAAAAGGGAATGGGTTCGCCCAGCCCCAGGCTGAAGGATTCCATGACGCCGTCGTCGGCGGCCTTGCCCTCGGCCTTGTTCGCCAACAGGATGACGGGCGCGTCATTGGCGCGCAGCCAGCGGGCGATTTCCTCGTCCAGCGGGGTGATGCCCGCGCGGGCGTCGATCACGAACAGCGCGACGTCGCAATCCTCGACGGCGGCTTCGGTCTGCATCCGCATCCGGCCGGGCAGGGAGTTGGCATCCTCATCCTCATAGCCGGCGGTGTCGACGATGGTGAAGTCGAGGCCGAGCAGGCTTGCCTCCCCCTCACGCCGGTCGCGGGTCACGCCGGGCTGGTCGTCGACCAGCGCCAGCTTCTTGCCGACCAGGCGGTTGAAGAGGGTGGACTTGCCCACATTGGGACGTCCGACGATAGCTACCGTGGGCAGCATGCCCGTATTCCTTCCGATTCAAAACATCGTGCACCTGCCTGGGCAGGCATCACTTCAAAAACGCAATGCTCCTGCGAAGGCAGGAGTCCAGTCCAAAGGCAGGATCTGGACACCTGCCTTCGCAGGAGCACGCTGTAGCATGAATGGCGGCGTTAACGGAACGCCGTCAATTTTCCGTCATCGGCCAGCACATATAGCATGTTGTTGGCGACGATGGGGGACAGCGACATGGACTTGCCCATATCGACGGTCGACTGGACGGAGCCGGTCGTCGGATCGACATAGACCATTTCGCCGCGCGTCGACACGACGATCAGGCGGCCGCCGGCCAGGATCGGGCCGGTCCAGCGGATCGCCTTGTCCTTCTTCTTTTCCTTTTGCCAGCGGCGCAGCTGGCTGACCCAGCGGATCTTGCCGGTGGCGCGCGCGACGCACAGCAGACGCGCATCGCTCGTCACGGCAAACACCCATTCGCCGACCACGGCAGGCGTCGAAATGCCGGCGATGTTGATTTCCCACAGGCGCTGGCCGCTGGTCAGTTCGTAGCTGGCCATGCGACCGCCCTGACCGATGGCGAACACCCGGCCACGGTCGATCACGGGATCGGCGTCGATATCCGTCAGCGAGGCGACGGCGGTGGAGATGCTGGTGCGCGACAGCGCATCGCCCCACAATGTTCGGCCATTTTCATAGCGATAGGCGTTGATTTCACCCGAGCTGTAGCCTGCGATCACCGTGCCCTGCGCCGCGGCCGGCGCTGCCACGCCGAAGATGCCGGTCACCTGCAACGTACCGCTGTCGGTCCATTGGGTTTCGCCATCGCTCTGGTTCAGGGCGAAAATCTGGTTGTCCTGCCCCATCACATAGACATGGCCGTTTTCCAGCGTCGGTGCGCCGCGCAGCGGGCCGCCCGGATGCTTCTTCCAGACGATCGCGCCATCGGCGACGTTGAGCGAGAATACGTCGCCCAGGCCCGTGCTGGCGAACACCTTGTCGCCCAATATGCTGACGCCGCCGCCGAACAGCGCGCGGCCATTGCCCTTGCCCTCCGATGGCAGGTTGGTCTGCCACAGCTTCGAGCCGCTGGCCGCGTCGAACGCGATGACATGGGCGCCGGCGTCGGTGACGAACAGCTTGCCGCCGGACACGACCGGCGACGCGGCGAGGCGCGCCTGGGGCGAACTGCCCTCGATCTTGCTGCTCCACACCTGGCTGGGCGAACCGCCCAGCGAGACATGGCCCATCGTCTTGGACGGATCGCCGCCCGGCTGCGCCCAGGCATCGTTGACATAGGGGGCGGGCAGGGTGACCGGCACATCGGCCAGGCTCGGCTCCACCTCGACACCCTGTTCGTTGCTCAGGATCGAGACGCGATTGCCGACCACGGGGGTCTTGGGGCCGCCCTTCTTGCCGCCGACGACGCCGCAGCCCGCCAGCAGCGCGACCATGGCGGCCATCGTTACCAGCCGGCCCATCTTCATGCTTGCCATCCGCTCGATCATCCTTCGGTGGTTTCGGTCGGAATTTCGACCGCGTCGATGCCCATGACACCCGCCATCTGACGGGCGCGTGAACGGATCGATTCGGGCACATTGGCGTCCTTCGCCAGGCCCGCGAACATCGGACCGGCCAGGTCGGCCTTGCCCATTTTCATATAGGCGACGGCCACCAGCTCGCCGGCGCTGCCGAACCAGGGCGCGCCCTCTACGGCCAGCGGCTTCAGTCGATCGACGACCTGCTGGGGCTTGAGGCTTTCAAACTCCAGCGCGGTCTGGCGGATCAGCGCCAGGTCGCGATAGGGCTGGTCCAGTTTCGAGTCGGCGGCAATGGCGGCGTAGAGCGCGATCGCGCCCTTGCTGTCGCCCTTGCGCGACGCGACGCCCGCCTGCGTGAGCAAGGCAGCGGCGCGATAGCCCGGCTGGCTGGCCTTGGTCAGCGTTTCCAGCTGCTTGGCGTCGGGCGTGCCGCCGCCCGCAGCCGTCGTCAGCACCGTATCCATCTGCTCGGACACGGCCTCGGACTGGGTCTTGCTATAATGCTGCCAGTAGAGCCAGCCGCCGAACGCGGCGAGGCCAAGGACGACGAGCGCCAGAGTCAGGCGGCCATAGCGCTCCCAGAAGGTCAGAAGCTGGTCCTGGCGGACGGCTTCGTCGACCTCGCGCATGAAGGCTTCGCTGTTTTGCGGCGTGAGGGCCACGTCATTCTCCGAGAAATAGAACAGAAACTCTGCCGGAAGGCGCGATCAATAGCGGTGCTTATGCCACAGGCAAATCAAATTTTGGGTCGATACACCTGATCGTCGCCCGGAAAGCTGCGGTCGCGTACATCGGCGGCGTAGCGTTGCGCCGCATGGCTGATCGTTTCGGCGATATTGTCATAGCGTTTCACGAACCGGGCGGTGCGTTCGAACATGCCCAGCATGTCTTCCGTCACCAGCACCTGCCCATCGCAGCGGGCCGACGCGCCGATGCCGATGACGGGGACATCGACGCTGTCGGTCACGGCGTTGGCGATATCCTCCAGCACGCCTTCGATCACCATCGAGAAAGCGCCGGCCTGCGCCACGGCGCGGGCGTCGGACAGGATCTTGGCATGTTCCTCCTGCGTCTTGCCCCGCGCGCCATAGCCGCCCAGCGCGTTGACCGCCTGCGGCGTCAGGCCGATATGCGCCATGACCGGGATGCCGCGCTGGGTCAGGAAGCCGATCGTTTCCGCCATGGCGACGCCGCCCTCCAGCTTCACGCCGGCCGCGCCGGTTTCCGCCATGATGCGGCTGGCGCTGGCGAAGGCCTGTTGCGGGGAGGCTTCGTAGCTGCCGAAGGGCATGTCGACGAGCACCACGCTATGATAGCTGCCACGCACCACGGCGGCGCCATGGGCGATCATCATGTCGAGCGTGACGGGCAGGGTGGAGGGCAGGCCGTAAATCACCTGCCCCAGCGAATCGCCGACCAGCAGCATGTCGCAATGCGGATCGAGCAACTGGGCCTGACGCGCGGTATAGGCGGTCAGCATGACCAGCGGTTCCTGCGTCTTGCCTTCGAACTTGCGCCGCTGGATGGCCGGTACGGTCAGGCGTTTCATCGGCGAAGGCGTGGGGTTGGCGCGGCTGGTCGCGGTGTCGAGCGTGAAGGTCGTGGACATGAGCGCGGTCTAGCCGAGCGCAGGGCGCGGCGCAAATGGTGGGGTGGCGCCTTTTATTTTGGACCGCTGGCCAGCAGCCTGTGTGTCAATAAAGTTTGCATGTCACGGCGACCGTCGGCGATCATGAGGATGTCGACCACCTTATCGTCGAAATGATAGATGATGCGATATGGCCGTGACAGCAACTGCCGATAATCGCGGACGCCCAGCGCATCCAGTTCGTTTGGAACGCCCCCGCGCAAGGGGAAGGTTCGCAACATTGCCATACGATCCAGCAAATGATCGACCAGCCTGTCTGCCTCTTCGGGCGAACGCTGTTCTGCAATATGCGAACGGATGGCGGCAAGATCGTCCATGGCAGTATCGGCCAGTTGGACGGGGTAGGCCGGTTCAGTCATCGGTTTCGCGCCGTCGTGCTTCCAACCGTTCCTTCACATCAGCCAGTGGGGTGACGCGCCCTGCGCGGATATCTTCCATCCCCAACGCCAGAACCTTGAGCATCGCCAGGGTTTCCTGCGTCTGTTCGTAGGAGCGGATATCCTGAATGACTGCCTTCGCTTCGCCATTCTGGGTCAGGATCATCGGCTCGGCGCCATCGTTCAGGTCGGCAAGCACTTCGGCTGCGTTCGCCTTGAAATAGCTGATCGGCTTGATCCGTGTGGAATAGCGCATGATGATACCTCGGGCTGAATATGGACCATATATAGTCCATTTGCCGTGGCGATGCAAAAAAAGGGCGGCATCGCTGCCGCCCTTCTTACTTCACGTCGATCAGAAGCTGAACTTGATCGTGCCGCCCCAGGTCTGGGGATCGCCGACCTGGCCGGCGATCAGGCCGGTATTGCCCGGTGCGACCTGAAGATTTTCGATATAATTGACGTCGAAGGCGTTGCGGACCCAGCCGAAGACGTCGAACCCTTCGCCCCGGAAGCCGGCGCGGAAGTTGGTCAGCGCATAGCCCTTCACTTCGGTATAGATGGACGGCGAAGCGTTGCTGTTCCAGTGCGAGCGGTAATTGCCGTCGACGCCCAGATAGACCTGACCGTCCTTCGCCAGCAGCGTGACCGGAACATTATATTCCGCGCCGTAGGAGAAGGCCCATTTCGACACGCCGGGCAGATCCTGGCCGGAAATGTCGCATTGCGGGCGGCTGTAGGACGGCGTGGTGGCGGTGCCGGCCTGGCCGGCCGGGCTCCACAGCGCCGGGTTGGTGGTGATGGTGCCGCCGGACAATTCGGGCGGGCAGGGTGCGTTGGTGAACTTCTTATACTTGGCGTCGGTATAGGCGCCATTGGCATAGGCGGTGAAGCGGTCGCTGACGACGACCTTGAAGTCCGCTTCGATACCCTGCGACCGGACCTTTTCCGCATTGGCGAGGTAGCCGCGCACGGTGCCGAACTGGCCGCCATTCACAGTTGCCTGGAAATCCTTGATCTCCGTACGGAAGGCGGAGAGGTTGAAGGTCGCACGACGATCCCAGAACTGGGTTTTCAGCCCCAGCTCGAAATGATTGACCGATTCGGGCTTCACCGTGCTGGCGTCGTAATTGACGGTGTTGTCAGCGTTGAGCGGCAGGCCGTTCTGATTGATGCCCAGCGTCTTGAAGCTCTTGGCATAGGTCGCATAAGCGAGGATGTCGCGCGTCACCTTGTAATTGACATTGAAGTCATAGGTGAAGTTCCACGCGCTGTCCGACGGTGCGCTGACCTGCGGCTGATAGACGCCGCATTGCGACGTTGTGCCTGCGATGGTGCCGGGGGCCGGGGTCGCGGTGCAGCTGATCGCCTGACCCTGCGCGTTGGTCACGACCCGCTCATAATAGCCCGATTTCTTGTCGTAGTTCAGGCGCACGCCCGGCTGGATGGTCAGCGCGTCCGTCACCTTCCAGCTCAGCTGGCCGAACAGGGCGGCGCTGTCGGCCTTGAGATATTGGGTGTTGCTGGCGGTCAGGCCCTGAAGCGTGGCGGGGTTGGCGGCGTTCGCGCCGGTCAGGCTCCAGCGGGCAGCGTCAGCGCCCTGCTGTTCGGTGCCCTGCGTGTCGATCCGCTGCTTGAAGCCGAACAGGCCGACGACGAAGTCGACGTCCTTGCTTTCGTAATTATAGCGGAATTCCTGGCTATACTGGTCCTGCTGCGAGGGGTTTTGCGAGCGCGACACGACCGACAGGCCGGTGAAGTCGCGGTCGTTTTCCGGCTTCCAGTCCCAGAAGCGCCAGGCGGTGACGGAGGTCAGCGTGCCGGGGCCGACATCCCATTTGATCTTGGCCGATACGCCACCGATCTTGTTGCCGGCGTTCAGGTTGGAATCGAGGTCGCTCAACCGGTCATAGGGGTTGCGGCTGGGGACGGCGTAGTTGCGGCCCGGATTGGCGGCGTTGATCGCGGCGACCAGTGCATCATATTGACGGGCGATCGGGCGTTGCGTCGTACCGACCCGCACGAAGGTGGTGCCGCAGCATTCGGGGTCTTGCTTGCTATAGTCGCCCGACAGGGTGATGCTGAAATCTTCGCTGGGCTTGAACAGCAACTGGCCGCGAATGCCCAGATTATCCTGCTCGTTGATCCAGCGCTTGCTGGTCACATTATAGAGTGTGCCCCGGCGGGTGGTCGATGCGATCGCGATGCGGGCGGCGACCGTTTCGGACAACGGGCCGGAAATGGCGGCCTTGGCCTGCTTGTAATTGAGGTTGCCCACGCTCAGTTCGGCGCGGCCTTCGAAATCGAAGGTCGGCTGGTTGGTGGTGATATTGATCGCGCCGGCCGTGGTGTTCTTGCCGTAGAGCGTGCCCTGCGGGCCGCGCAGCACTTCGACCTGGCTGACGTCGAGGAAGTCGAAGGTCGCAGCGGCAACGCGGCTGTTATAGACGTCGTCAACATAGATGCCCACGCCCTGTTCGAACCCGTCGCTGGTCAGGCCGAACGGCACGCCCAGGCCACGGATGTTGACCGACGTGTTGCGCGGATTGGTGGTGTAGACCTGAAGCGTGGGGGCGAGCTGCTGCAGCTTCACGATGTTGAAATTGCCGGTCGCCTCGATGCTGTCGCCCTTCACGACGGAGATGGCGAGCGGCACTTCCTGCGCGGTTTCCTGACGGCGGCGGGCGGTGACGACGATCACGTCGCCGCGAACATTGGGCTGCTGGACTTCATCCGCCGCCGGCTGCGCGGCCTCCTGCGCAAAGGCGCCGGGCGTGATGATGGAAGCGCCAGCCGCACTGGCGAGCAACAGGAAACGCGCAATCATGATATTCCCCTTATATCCGGATGTCCGGTCGTTGTGATTGCGGCCATGCCGATGATCCGGTCAGGCCGACAGTGTCGGGGATGAAGCTGTGTGCGGCTCACCCCCCGCCGCATGGGCCGTCCAGCGGCCCGAAGATTAAGCGCCCCCTTGTTGACCCCTTAGTTGGTCAGGCGCGTCTTTTCCGTCACGTCGATCTGAACCACGCGCGCGTCATGAACGGTCAGCGTGATCGATCCGAAGCGCAACGCCTCCAGCACGCCGCGCACCTTGTCGATGCTGGCGGTGATGTCGGCCCGCTGCCCGTCGATGCGGGCGTGACGGAGTTCGATGGTTTTATGTTCGCTCATGGACACCTCTAATCCCGTCTAATATCTCAACTTTAGAGATAGACAAAAAAGCAAATATAAGGGGCGCGCAAGTTTGCCTTGTCGCGCCCCTCGGGGGTGAGCTTCTAGGGGTGGAGGGTAGGGCGCGGGGCTTTGCTGCTGCGATCCTGCTGGGCCATGGGCAAAGCGGGGCGCATCTGCCGCATGGCGGACGCCTGTTCCTGCGCATTGTCGATCAGCCGTTCGAGCAGTGTCTGTCCGAATTGCCAGTCGCCCAGACCCGATTGCGCGTTGATATGGCCGGCATAGCCTGCATCGACAAACTGGCTGCCCCAATTTTTGCCGATGCTGT
Organism: Sphingobium limneticum; assembly: GCF_008710155.1. GTDB lineage: Bacteria > Pseudomonadota > Alphaproteobacteria > Sphingomonadales > Sphingomonadaceae > Sphingobium > Sphingobium limneticum. The sequence goes on along the minus strand of NZ_VYPZ01000002.1, from coordinate 54,988 downwards.
GAGCGCGCTCGAAAAAGATGTAGGGGTCGTCGCGGCTACCCACCAAAATGGACGGGAAGGGCAGTTGCGCGCGCGGGGTCGGGCCGAAGCCGCCGATCGTCTCGGGCGTTTCCATCCGGTCGCAATCGGGCGGCGCCACTAGCAGAGCGCCCGTCACCGGCCAGCCATAGGCCTGGCTTTGCAAGGCGCCCCACCAGGCGACGGCCATGCAGCCCAGGCTGTGCGCGGCCAATATCACCGGCCCGTTCGCCTCACGAATGGCGGCATCCAGCCGCGTGACCCAGGCGTTGCGGTTGGGACTGGCCCAGCTGCCCAGATCGACGCGCTCGCAATCGCCGCGCTTTTCCTCCCACAAACTCTGCCAATGATCCGGCCCGCTGTTGTTCAGGCCGGGGATGGTCAACACGACCGGCTGGCGCGCGTCACCCGAAAAACCGAATCGCTCCATGCTCTGATCCTCATCCTTCAAGTCGAGCCTTCTACAGTAATTCTATTTATCCGGTAGACAATGGCCAAGCGATGAATTGTGGTGGAATCTAGGCAGCCGGAATGTCGTTACGCAGACATGTGAACGGCCGGGACGACACCGTGCCGTCCCGGCCGCCATGCGGGCATCGGTCGCGCGTCACCAGGGATACATAAGCCCATAATATTCGTACACATTCCGCCCATAGCCTTCGTCATAATCGGGCTGCCGGTCGGTGGCATAGCGAGGGGCGTTGTCGAGCAACTGCTTGTCCAGATCGACGACATAGCCGCCCTGTTCGGTTTCATAGGTCAGCATCGACCAGGGCAGGGGATAATGGTCATGGCCCATGCCCAGAAAGCCGCCGAAGGACAGTACGGCATAGCGGACCTGCCCGGACCGCTTGTCCACCATGAAGTTGGAAATCTTGCCCAGCCGCTCGCCTTGGCGGTTGTAGACGGCGGTGCCCTCGACCCGGTCGGAGGCGATCAGGTCGCCGCGATTTTCAAGCGGTAGATCAGTCATTGTCACTCTCCTGCACGATTGTCTCTGTTACGATGCAACCATGGGGGACCGCCGGGGTTCCTCCGGCTCACAACAAGGAAGATTGCCCATGAAGATCAATCGCAGCGGCTCGGCCGTATGGAGCGGCGGCCTGAAGGACGGGAAGGGCACGATCTCGACCCAGAGCGGCGCGCTGGACGCCTATCCCTACGGCTTTGCGACTCGCTTTGAAGGCGTGCCGGGCAGCAATCCGGAAGAACTGATCGCCGCCGCGCATGCCTCCTGCTTCACCATGGCGCTTTCGCTGATCCTGGGCGAAGCTGGGCTGACGGCGGAGAAGATGGAAACCAGCGCCGTCGTGACGCTGGAAAAGCAGGACGAAGGTTTCGCCGTCACTGCCAGCCACCTGACGCTCAAGGCCACCATCCCCGGCACCGACGACGCGACCTTTCAGGAACTGGCGGCCAAGGCGAAGGCCGGTTGCCCCATTTCCAAGCTGCTGAAGGCGGACATCAGTCTTGAGGCGGAGTTGCTAGGCTGACGAGCGGTTTCCTGGCGCGGCGATGCTCGCGCCAGGCGATATAGAGGCCGCTGGCGATGATGAGGGTCGCACCGATCCAGGTCGTCGCCATCGGCCAATCCTCGCCGATGGCCACACCCAGCAGGGTGGTCCAGATGATCGCGCTATAATCCATCGGCAGCACGACCGACACCGGCCCCCAACGCAGCGCTGCGGTGAGGCAAAGCTGTGCGATGCCGCCGAACAGGCCGATGGTCAGCAACAGGCCCCAGGTAACGGGATCATGCGCCTGCGCGACGAAGGGCATGGCGATGCCCAGCGGGATCATCGATAGGGCCGTGAACCAGAACACGACGACGCCGGCCGCCTCCGTCCGGCCCAGTTCGCGCAGGACCAGGCTGACGCTGGCGGTCATCAGCGCGGCGGCGATGGCGACGGCGACGCCCTGCATCGGGAAATGGCCGGCGTCCGGGCGGATCATCACCAGCACGCCGACAAAGCCGATCAGCACCGCCCCCCAGCGATGGATGCCCGTCACTTCCCGCAGGATCAGGGCGGACAGGATCGTGCCGAAAATCGGCATGGTGAAACCGATCGTCGCCGCCTCCGCCGGGGGCAGCAGGATATAAGACAGGAAATTCAGGAGCATGCCGGTCAGGCCCAGCATCATGCGGCTGGCATGGACGCGGATGCGCCGGGTGCGAATGGTCTGCAAGCCGCCAGCCATCGCGACCCAGGCCAGCACCACCGGCAGCGCCAGCGCCTGACGGTAGAAGAGCGATTCCACCACATGTACGCCGCGCTCGCTTGCCACACGCACGGTGATGAACATGACCGACAGGCAGATGACGGCGATCAGGCGCAGCCCAATGGCGAAGAACGGGCGATGGGGGCGGTCGGCGGCGGTCACGCTTCCGCCTTAGCCACGACGCAAAGTAGCGCAAGTCTAGCGATCATCATCTTCGTCGCCCCGGACTTGATCCGGGGGCCCGCTACCTTGTCGGTGGGACATGACTAACAGCTGGACCTCGGGGCAAGCCCGGGGTGACGGAAGTTGGCGATGTTTGCCTTGGTTTACTTGGCCGGCTTGCGGAATTTCAGCGTCATGCGGTCGCTTTCGCCGATCGCCAGATATTTGTCCTTGTCGACATCCTTCTGGCTGAGCGTCGGGGGGAGGGTCCAGACGCCCTTGGGCCAATCGGCCGTATCCTTGGGATTGGCATTCACGTCCGACGCGCCGACATATTCGAAGCCGGCGGCCTGCGCGATGCGGCGGATGGTCGACACCTTCAGATAGCCGCTGCTCTTTTCCAGCGCCGTGTCGCGATCCTCGGGCAGGCGATGATCGACCACGCCCAGCGTACCGCCGGGCTTGAGCATATCGAAGAAGGCCTTGAAGGTCGCGGCCTCATTGCCGGCCATGACCATGTTGTGCACGTTGCGGAAGGTCAGGACGGTATCGACGCTGTTTGCCGGGATGGCGCTGTTTTCCTCGGGATAGGCGACGACCTTCACCTTGCCATAGACGTCCGGCTTGGCGGCGAGGAACTGCTTGTAGCCATCCAGATAGCGGCCGGTCGGTTGCAGTGCGTAGAAGCTCCCATGGTCGCGCAGCAGCGGCGCCAGGATTTCGGTGTACCAGCCACCGCTCGGCGCATATTCGACGACCGTCTGCTTGGGCGTCACACCGAAGAAGGCGAGGGTTTCGGCCGGGTGGCGATATTTGTCGCGAACGGTGTTTGCCGGGGTGCGGCTGGACGCGGCGATCGCGGTGGCGATCGGATCGGCCGCCTGGTGATGGCCGGCATGTTGGGCGATGACGGCGCCGACCGGCAGGATGAGGGCGGCGGCGGCAAGCAAGGCGGGAAGGCGCATCGGGCAATCCTCTTATCGTGATGATTGTATCCGATGTGCCTGCCCTTCACTGGCATGACAAGCGTTTAGAATTCCCGGATCAGCCTTATCCCTGCCTTGGGTCGAAAGACGCCGCCATGCGGCCTTTCCGCGCCGATGCCGGCCTGCACATTGACCTTGTCCGCCAGCCGCTGGTGGATTTGGGGCATCGCCAGCATATAGCCGTCCGCGCCGCCGCGATAGTTGAGTTCCAGCCCCAATATCTGTCCGTCGGTGCTGTCGTAAAATAGCGAATGGTTGACGATGGCCGCATTGCGCCCGCGTCCGCCGGAAAGGGAGACGTTGCCAAGCCCCGCCATTGACACGCTGCTCCAGCGGTCATTGTAGCGATGCGCCACCATATAGGCGAAGCTGCTGCGATAATGGCGGGCATCGCGGTCGTAAATGCCCAGATATTGTACGCCATGGGCGCTGCGCCCGCCGTTGAACGTGCCGAGGGCCGCCTGCAACCCCAGCTTCAGTTCCACCAGCCGGCCATCCTCGAACGGCAATTCGCCTTCGATCGCGAAACCGTCGGCCAGCGCATATTCGACTTCGGGCGCCCATTGCACGCTGCGATCGGCGCCGGACAGCGATGTGGTCGCCAGCGTATTGGCCTCCATCTCGCCCCGTTTCGCGCCCAGCGGCCGCATCATGTCGAAGACCATCGGCTCGGGCACGTCGGGATAGTGTGTTTGGGCCTTCGCCGGTGCGCATAGGCCGATAAAAAGAAACGCCACCCCGTGGCTGACGGGATGGCGTATGGTTCGTCGAAACACTGGATACTCCCTGCATCGTTGCAACTGAGGCACTTACGCAGGGGGAGAGACTCTTATTCCATCAGAGACAGGCTTCCAGGAAAGGCTGATCGAAACCGAACATCCGCGCCTTGTCCAGCGTGTAGGGGCGCAGGCCCATCGAGCGATATTCGCCGATGATCTTCCCGCTGTCATCCTCGTCATGATATTCGAATTTGAACAATTCCTGGGTGACGATGACGTCGCCTTCCATGCCAATCACCTCGGTCACGTTGGTGATGCGGCGCGAACCGTCGCGCAGGCGCTTCACCTGGATGATCAGGTCGACCGAATCGGCGATCTGCTTGGAAATCGCTTCCTTTGGGATCTTGATGTCGCCCATCAGAATCATGTTTTCCATACGGCCCAGGCACTCGCGCGGGCTGTTGGCGTGGAGCGTACACATGGACCCGTCATGGCCCGTATTCATCGCTGCCAGCAGATCGAAACATTCGGCGCCACGAATTTCGCCCAGGATGATGCGATCAGGCCGCATACGCAGGGCGTTCTTGACCAGATCGCCGATGGTGATCGCGCCCTGACCCTCCAGATTGGGAGGGCGGGTTTCGAGCGGTAGCCAGTGGGGCTGCTGAAGCCGCAATTCGGCCGCGTCCTCGATGGTCAGCACGCGCTCGCCCGGATCGATCATCTTCGACAGGGCGTTGAGCATCGTCGTCTTGCCCGAGCCGGTACCGCCGGAAATGACGATGTTGAAGCGGCAGGCGCCGGCGATCTTCAGCGCCGTCGCCATCTTCGGCGACATCGCGCCCCATTGGGCCAGCATGTCGATGGTGATCGGCTTGGCCGAAAATTTACGGATGGAAATCGCCGTGCCCTTCAGGCTCAGCGGCGGCACGATCACGTTGACGCGGGAACCGTCGGGCAGGCGGGCGTCGGCCAGCGGCGTGGTCTGGTCGACGCGGCGGCCGACCTTGTTCACGATCCGCTGGGCGATCTGGAACAGATGCTCCTCATCGCGGAACTTGATCGGGGCAATGATCAGCTTGCCCTTCTTTTCGATATAGGTCTGTTCCGGGCCGTTCACCATGATGTCGGTGACGTCCGGGTCGGACAGCAATTCTTCGAGCGGACCAAGGCCCAGCAACTCGTCGACCAGTACCTTTTCCAGCGCGAACTGTTCGCGCCGGTTCAGCGTCAGCTTCAGTTCCGCGAGCACTTCCATGATGATCGGGCGGAATTCCTCCGCCAGTTCATCCTTGGTCAGGGTCGCGGCCGCTTCGGGATCGACACGTTCCAGCAGGCGGGGGAGCACCTGCTCCTTGATCTTGTGGACGCTGGCCTCGAAACCCTGCGGTCCGGCATCGGGCAGATGTTCGGCATTGGCACGGTCGGACAGGCGCGCCATGGCATCGGCATTGCGCTGCATCTGGCTGGTCGGCGCCGCCAGCGGATCGAAGGCCGCTTCGCCCGGCAGGGATGCGATGTCCAGCGGCGGGAACTGATCGCCACCGCGCGGCGCCTCTTCACGCGTCGCCACGCCGCCTTGCATCGGCCGGGCCACCCCGAAGCCGGGCTTGATCCCGGCAGGTCCATTTTTCCGTCCAAAGGCGCTCATGCTTCTCCGCCACTTTGTCGCGACCGGCCCCGCCACCCCGGAAGGGTCCGATCATCTATGGGTGATAAAGGTGAATAGGCTGGAAACTTTGATAAAAGGCTAATGGCGCATTAGGATAGGCAGAGCGGTTCAGTTGGCCTTCCGCCAAGTGAATATACTGCCCATGGCGTAATTCCATACAGACCCAACCGCTGCCCCCGCCAGTCCTGCCAGCCACCATCGATAGCTGTTTTCGAAGAGCCACTCGCCCACACCCACATTGGCCACAGCTCCCAAGCCGCAAATAATGTAAAAGCTCAATAGGCCACCGAATATCCGAAGACCTTTCAGTCGCCGATCGCGATAAGTAAAACTGTTGTTGAGTAAAAAATTGAAGGTCATCGCACTGAACACTGCAGTGACCTGGGCAAAGCCAAAGCCCAGATTGAGTTTCAGCAGGAGCGACAGGATGGTCATGTGGACGATAAGGCCCAGTGCGCCGACGATACCAAATTTGATAAATTTGATCGGAACCCAGCGACCGACGCGCTTTTCGATCAGCATTTCCAGATAGTGAAGCACGACCATGGAATCGAGCTTGCTCTCACCATGCTGCCGAGCACGGAAAACATAAGGATGTTCACTCAACTTGAGCGGTGTTGGCGCCGATGACATGATGTCCAACAGGATCTTGTATCCGATTCCTGATAGCTGCGGAGCCAATTCCACGAGACGATCGTGGCGTATAGCAAAAAGGCCGCTCATCGGATCGCTCATTTTCGATCCTGTCAGGAACGTGGCCAGCCGGGTTGCGGCTTGGCTGATGCGTAAGCGCGATCGCGTCCAGTCTCCCGTCGACCCGCCTTCAGCGTAACGCGTGCCTGTGGCTATATCGTGTCCGCCTTCCATGATCGCGCGATAGAAATGCGGCAGCAGGCTTTCGTCATGTTGAAGGTCGCCGTCGATGACGGCAACTACCGGAGCGGTCGATGCCAGCATGCCTTCGATGACTGCAGACGAGAGCCCCCGTCTGTTAAAACGCCGTATCAGTCGGATGCGGCGGTCCTGTACAGCGATCTGGCTGATCAGTTCGGGCGTTCCATCTGTCGAACCATCATCGACGAACATAATTTCCCATTCTACGCCAATCAGGGCGGCCCCTATGCGTGGGATCAATTCGGCGATGTTGTCGCGTTCGTTCAGAACAGGGACGACAACGCAAATATCGATGGGACTAAGGGCAACGCCAAAGTCAAACTGGCGATGTAGGGCCTGTTGCATTCACATCTCCGAACGGGACATTTGACAAACGGGTAACCGAAATTGGTTAACGAAAAGGCGCGCAGCCGTTGGCGTGATGCAGATCAATAGTCCGCATAGGGCAGGAATGGCCGCATCCCTTTGCTCTTGGCTAAATCGTTCCGCGCATAGACGTAGAATATTCTGTCGGGGTGTCGGATGGCTGCAACCGGACGATAGTCTTTCATCAGGGCGCTACGGAGCACGGGCAGCGTATCTCGGTTCATCGTCGGTATCACCGGTGCCGCCGCTGTGATGATCGCGCCTGGCCGTGTGGCGAGCACTCGCCGCATTTCTTCCACCGTGTCTGCGCCAATCGCGTGCTTCTCTACCTCGTTGCTCAGATGGTCGGGATAGGCGAAGCGTGTGGGGATGCAGGCCTGCGTCGTCATGTAGACCACGGCTGGTCCGTCGAAAATGAACAGACAGTCCTTTTGGACATAGGGACTGACTGCGGCCGTCAGTTCCATGATCTTTTCATGCTTTTCCCGATTATAGGTGAAGCTGGAATAACCGGGCATACCCCAGATTATAAGGAAGATGCAGACTGGCACACCGGTCAGCGGCCGGATCATCAGTGGCGCTATGTAGATGAAAATGGGCGGCAACACTGGTAGGAAATAATGATCATAGAAATTGCCGATCATGACAAAGCCGATGAATGCCGCAAATAACCAACCCGTGATCAGGATGAAATCTTCCTGCTTCCCATTAAGGCGTTGCATTTGCCAACGGCGCATAACGGCGAAAGGGAAACAGACTTGAAGCGGAATAGTGACGATAAGAAAGAAGTCTCTGGCGTGGGCAAGAAATTTTGCACTAAGCCGACCACGATCGAATATTGACCAGAAATTGGCATAGGCAAATTCGGGCAAGTGCCCGATGGCCGCGTACCAGACCGTCGCACCCAATGTCGGTACGATACCCAGCAAACCATATCCTATGGCAATGGCGGCGACCATCATGGGGCGCTGTCCCGTCAGCCAAATTCGCCGTAGGAACCACAGGCCCAGAAAAAGACTTTCTGCAACGGCCGTATATTTGATCTGGAGTGTAACGCCGCATAGCGCCATCGCGACTGCGCCCAGGCGCGCGATGTGTCGAGGACATGTGCTGTCGTTCGAACGAAAAGCGAGCCATGCGGCCGCGGCGACAAACAGATTGTAGAATACCGGAGACTGGCCTGCGCTGCCCGAAAATAAGTTAAGCCAGCAAAGATAGCCTAGGCCAGCGAGAATTCCGGCCAAGTTGTTGGCAGAACGACGGGCGATCAACCAGATAAAGCCGGCCGTTGCCCCGGCAAAGAGGGCTGCGGTGATCTGATATTGGATGAAACCATCCCCACCCATCAGCCGCGTTGCAGCATATATCAAGAACAGGCCGATCGGCTTGCGATCCCATATGTCTACATAAGGAATCGCGCCGTGTATCATCCGGTCGGCCAAGACGAGGTAAAATTCCTCGTCCAGGCTGACATCTGAATCGCCATATGCGGGGCTGCGCAAAACAACGGCGAGGATGATCAGAAGAATGAAAGGATAATATCGCCGTAGGAAGCTCGGGATATAATGGGACTGGCGGAATATCGACCCGAAGGGACGATCCATATTTACAGGCCATAGCCGCGACATCACTGACACCTGTTATTTAGCTAACTTAGGTCGTGCATGTCGAGAAATGGTTAGGATCGCATTAACCGCGACCGGAAAGAAAATAAGGCCCAGACAAGCCGGGCCTTATTTTATCATATCGGATATATCGTGGCCGACGATCTCCGGCTGATCAGCCGGCCTTTTCGGCGAGAACCGTCAGGCCCTTTTCATTCACCTCGGCAAAGCCGCCTTCGACCGGAATGATTTCCGGTGCGGCGCCGGCCGTTGCGAAAAGCTGGATATTGCCGTCGCGCACGGTCGACATGAAGGGCGCATGACCCTCCAGCACGCCGAAGTCGCCGTCGGTGCCGGGAACGACCACCTGATAGACCTCTTCCGAGCGGACGAGCTTTTCCGGGGTCACGAGTTCGAAATGCAGTGCCATTTTTTCGATCCTAAGCCCCTCCCTTTCAAGGGAGGGGTTGGGGGTGGGCGCCATCGCAAGGCGATGGCCTGCAACCTCTAAGGATAGGTCAAAAGCTCGCTGCGCTCGCGACCCACCCCAACCCCTCCCTTGAAAGGGAGGGGCTTTTTATAGGCTTAAGCCGCTTCGGCGGCCAGCTTCTTGGCCTTTTCGACGGCTTCGTCGATGCCGCCGACCATGTAGAAGGCGTTTTCGGGCAGATGGTCATACTCGCCTTCGACCACGGCCTTGAACGACTTCACCGTGTCTTCGATCTGGACGAACTTGCCCGAAATGCCGGTGAAGACTTCGGCGACGTGGAAGGGCTGCGACAGGAACTTCTGGATCTTGCGCGCGCGGGCGACGGTCAGCTTATCTTCTTCCGACAGTTCGTCCATGCCCAGGATCGCGATGATGTCCTGCAGCGACTTGTACTTCTGAAGGATCGACTGCACGGCGCGGGCGGTGTCATAATGTTCCTGACCCACGGTGCGCGGCTCCAGAACGCGGCTGGTCGAATCCAGCGGATCGACCGCCGGATAGATGCCCAGTTCCGAAATGGCGCGGTTGAGAACCGTCGTGGCATCAAGATGCGCGAACGAAGTCGCAGGCGCAGGATCGGTCAGATCGTCCGCGGGAACATACACGGCCTGAACCGAGGTGATCGAACCCTTGTTGGTCGAGGTGATGCGCTCCTGCAGCGCGCCCATGTCGGTCGACAGGGTCGGCTGATAGCCCACGGCCGAAGGAATACGGCCCAGCAGAGCCGACACTTCCGCGCCCGCCTGCGTGAAGCGGAAGATGTTGTCGACGAAGAACAGAACGTCCTGATTTTCGACGTCGCGGAAATATTCGGCGATGGTCAGACCCGACAGGGCGACGCGCGCACGGGCGCCCGGCGGTTCGTTCATCTGGCCGTACACCAGCGCAACCTTCGACCCTTCGCTGATCGCGTTGCCGTCGGCGTCCTTGGCGATGACGCCCGCGTCGAGGAATTCGTGATAGAGGTCGTTGCCTTCACGGGTGCGTTCACCCACGCCCGCGAAGACCGAGGTGCCGCCATGGCCCTTGGCGATGTTGTTGATCAGTTCCTGGATGAGAACCGTCTTGCCGACGCCGGCGCCGCCAAACAGGCCGATCTTGCCGCCCTTGGCATAGGGGGCCAGAAGGTCGATGACCTTGATGCCGGTGACCAGGATCGCGCTTTCCGTCGACTGGTCGACGAACTCGGGCGCCTTGGCATGGATGGGCGAGCGCAGTTCGGTCTGGACCGGGCCACGTTCGTCGATCGGTTCGCCCACGACGTTCAGGATGCGGCCGAGCGTAGCCGGGCCGACGGGCACCTTGATCTGCGCACCGGTGTCGGTGACGTCCTGACCGCGGGTCAGGCCGTCGGTCGAGTCCATCGCGATGGTGCGAACGGTGTTTTCACCCAGATGCTGGGCGACTTCCAGCACCAGGCGCTGGCCGTTGTTGCTGGTTTCCAGCGCCGAGAGAATGGCCGGGAGTGCATCCGGGAAGGTCACGTCGACGACGGCGCCGATGACCTGCGAAATGCGGCCTACATTGTTGGTGGTTGCCATGACTTATGTCCTTGCCTGCACTTAAAGGGCTTCGGCGCCCGAGATGATTTCGACGAGTTCGGTGGTGATCGCGGCCTGACGGCTGCGGTTATACTGGATGTTCAGCTTGTTGATGAGGTCGCCGGCATTGCGGGTCGCATTGTCCATCGCGGTCATCGACGCACCCTGTTCCGACGCATTGTTTTCCAGCAGCGCCTTGAACAGCTGGATCGAGATGTTGCGCGGCAACAGATCGTCCAGGATCGCTTCCTCGCTCGGCTCATATTCCACCGTGGCGGGGATGGCGTTGCGGTCGGCATCCGCCGGGATCTTGACCGGGATGATCTGCTGTTCGGTCGGGATCTGCGCCAGGGCCGACTTGAAGCGCGAATAGAAGAGGTGCGCGATGTCGAACTTGCCGTCCAGGAACATCTTGCTCAGTTCCTGCGCGATGGCCTGCGCCTGGGCGAAGCCCGGCTCCTTCGTGCCGGTCGTGTCATATTGCGCGACGATCTTGCCGGGGTAGGTGCGGCTGATGACCGGACGACCCTTGCGACCGATCAGGTAGAATTGCACGGTCTTGCCGTCCAGTTCCAGCTCGCGCGCTTTGGCGAGAGCGGCCTTGACGATATTGGCGTTGAATGCGCCGGCGAGGCCGCGGTCGCTGTTGGCGACGACCAGCAGATGCACCTGATCCTTGCCGGTGCCGGCGAGCAGCGGCGAGGCGCCTTCGCCCGAACCGCCAGCGATCTTCGACGCGAGCGAGGCCACGACGGCTTCGAGGCGGCTGGAATAGGGGCGGGCGGCTTCGGCAGCGGCCTGCGCCTTGCGCAGCTTCGCAGCGGCGACCATCTGCTTGGCCTTGGTGATCTTCTGCGTCGACTTCACCGAGTCACGGCGAAGCTTCAGTTCCTTGAGGCTAGGCATAGTTCAAACATTCCGAGCAAGGGCCAGACGGCCCGCGAGACCAAAGAAACCGACGCCCATGGCGCCTTCGAACCAGCGCATCGCGCTGCTTTGACCGACCTTGCGGCCCGCCTTGGTAGCGAGCAGCGCGAGCAGGGCGCACCAGACGAAACCCAGTGCATAGACGATCGCGATCAGCAACATGCCCTGCCACGGCGCATCCGGGCCGGTACCGACGAATTGCGGCAATGCGGCCAGGAAGAAGATCGCGACCTTCGGGTTCAGCACGGTGCTGACGAAACCCTGCATGAAGGGCGATCCGCCGATCCGCAGCTTTTCCGTCGTCGCCGGCGCCGGTTTGATCGCGCCGCGCAACAGTCCGATGCCCATCCAGGCCAGATAGAGCGCGCCGGCGATCTTCACCGCCATGAACAACCCCGGCACCGCGTTCAGCACGCTGAGGAAACCGAAGCCGCACAGCAGCATGTAGAACAGGCCGCCCAGCTGGATGCCGCCGATCGTCGCCATCCCCGCCTTCAGCCCACGGCGCGCTGCGTGACCGGCCACCAACATGGTGTCCGGTCCCGGCAGCAGCACCAGACCGATCGACATCACGGTCCAGGCAAGAAGGGAGTGGGCGGTCAGCACTGACTTAGGCGAAGGTCTTGCCGAACGAGTCCAGCGCAGCCTTCAGCTTGCTCTTCGCGTCGTCGCCCAGATCCTTGCTGTCGCGGATCGCGGTCAGCACTTCGGGGTGGTCGTGACGCAGATAGGCGAGCATCAGCTCTTCGTAACGGGTCACGTCCTTGACGGCGACGCTGTCGAGATAGCCGTTGGTGCCCGCGAAGATCGACGCGGTCTGCTCTTCGAACGGCAGGGGCGAGAACTGACCCTGCTTGAGCAGCTCGGTCAGGCGCGCGCCGCGGTTCAGCAGCTTCTGCGTCGATGCGTCGAGGTCCGAACCGAACTGGGCGAAGGCCGCCATTTCGCGATACTGGGCCAGCTCCAGCTTGATCGAGCCGGACACCTTCTTCATCGCCTTGGTCTGCGCGGCGGAACCGACGCGCGACACCGACAGGCCCACGTTGATGGCCGGACGGATGCCCTGGTAGAAGAGGTTGGTTTCCAGGAAGATCTGGCCGTCGGTGATCGAAATCACGTTGGTCGGGATGTACGCGGAAACGTCGCCCGCCTGCGTTTCGATGATCGGCAGCGCGGTCAGCGAGCCCGAGCCATTTTCCTTGTTCATCTTGGCAGCGCGCTCCAGCAGGCGGCTGTGCAGATAGAAAACGTCGCCCGGATAGGCTTCGCGGCCCGGAGGGCGACGCAGCAGCAGCGACATCTGGCGATAGGCCACGGCCTGCTTCGACAGATCGTCATAAACGATGACGGCGTGCATGCCGTTGTCGCGGAAATATTCGCCCATGGTCACGCCGGTATAGGGGGCGAGATACTGGAGCGGCGCGGGTTCCGAAGCGGTCGCGGCGACGACGATGGAATATTCCATCGCGCCATTTTCTTCCAGCTGCTTGACGATCTGGGCTACCGTCGAGCGCTTCTGGCCGATCGCGACGTAGATGCAGTAGAGCTTCTTGCTCTCGTCATCGCCGGCGTTGGCGGCCTTCTGGTTGATGAAGGTATCGATCGCGACGGCGGTCTTGCCGGTCTGGCGATCGCCGATGATCAGTTCGCGCTGGCCGCGGCCGACGGGGACGAGCGTGTCGATGGCCTTGAGGCCGGTCTGCACGGGTTCATGAACCGAGGTACGCGGGATGATGCCGGGCGCCTTGCGCTCGACGCGCATGCGCTGGTCGGACACGATCGGGCCCTTGCCGTCGATCGGGTTGCCCAGACCGTCGACCACGCGGCCCAGCAGGCCCTTGCCGACGGGGACGTCCACGATGGTGCCGGTGCGCTTGACGGTGTCGCCTTCCTTGATCTCGGCGTCCGAGCCGAAGATCACGACGCCGACATTGTCGGCTTCCAGGTTCAGCGCCATGCCCTGCACGCCATTGGCGAACTCGACCATTTCGCCCGCCTGGACGTTGTCGAGGCCATGGACGCGGGCGATGCCGTCACCCACGGTCAGCACGGAACCGACTTCGCTAACCTGCGCTTCGGTGCCGAAATTGGCGATCTGGTCCTTGATGACCTTCGAAATTTCTGCGGCGTTGATATCCATGACTTAGCCTTTCATGGCCTGTGCGAGCGTATTCAAACGGGTGCGGATAGAGCTGTCGATCATCTGGCTGCCGATCTTGACGACCAGCCCGCCCAGGATCGCGGGGTCGACCTTCGCGTCGAGCGTGACGTTGCGGCCGACGCGTGCCTTGAGGCTGTTGGCCAGGGCAGCGATCTGGTCGGCGTCGAGCGGGTGGGCGCTCGTCACTTCGGCGCGGGCTTCACCCTTGTGATTCGACAACAGCGTTTCATAGGCGCGGATCACGGCGGGCAATTGGCCCAGGCGACGGTTCTGGGCGAGCACGCCCAGAAATTTCGTCGTCAATGCGTCGGTCCCCATGGAGGATGCGACGGCGGCGATCGTCTTGCCTGCTGCGTCACGGCTGAGAACCGGGCTGTTGATCAGCCCCTTGAAATCGGGCGACTGCGCAATAGCTTGTTTCAACCCGGCAAGGCTGTCCGCCACCGTGTCGAGCGATTGTGCGTCGCGAGCCAAGTCGAACAGCGCCACCGCGTAGCGGCCGCTGAGACTGGCCTGAATGCCGCTATTAATCTCCACGCGCCTGCCGTCCTCCGTGATTTGCGGGTCATGCAAAAAGAGGGCGCGGTCTGATCCCGTCCCGAGCCCCTGTTGCCGGGCCGGTTAGCAGTGCGATTATGACTATGCAAGTCATGTGACGCGATTCCAGCGATAGTGCGAAAAACGCCCTATTTGACTGAGTATTTCCGCTGCGACGAATCGGTCATTCGGCAGGATCGGCCGGTGCAAGCCGTCCCTTTTGGCAATGATAGACGATCCGCTCGTTGGGTTGAGCCGGAAGCAACGTTGTCACGTCGCTCTGGAGCGTCGCGATCCGCGACAGGAGTCCGGAGTCGCTGCCGCAACCCTTGATCGGCCCTTTGCCCGGTCCTTCCTTCAAAAGGGCGCGGGCCTTGTCCATCGTGTCGATGTCGGGCAGCCAGCGTTGCACGCGCAACGTGCCGGTGGCCGGATCGAATTGGCTGCTGGTCACATAATTGCCGTCGTCGGGGACGGAGGTGCGCTGCCACACCGTGCCCGACGCGACATATTGGGTATCGCCGTTGACGCAGCCGCCATCGGCCCAGTTCAGCCCGATATCATTGGGTTGCGATACGGTCAGGCGGCTGCGGGCCAGATCGACCTTGCAGATATTTTCGCCGGTCCAGGCGAAGGCGCCGTTGCCGACCACGCTCTTGTCCGCGGGCAGCTTCATCCGCTCGTCCACGCTGGCGAAGCTGGGGCGCAGGAAGAACAGGCCCAGCGCCGCCAGCAGCAGCACACCGCCACCGGCCAAGAACCAGGTGGCCTGTTTTTCCTTGCCCTGATTGTAGAAAAGGCCACCCGCGCCCAGGCCCAGTACGGCGAGTGCCAGCAGCACGGCGGCGCCGGCCATCGCATTCTCGCGCGCGGTGATGACGTCGCGTTCGGCCGCATCGCGGGCGCGGGTCATTTCCTGCTCGCGCGCGTCGGCGCTGGCGCGGCTCTTCTGTTCGGTCGCCTGCGATTCGCGCTGGGTGATGCTCGCTTCGGCAGCGTCGGCCTCCGCCATCGACCGGCAGGGGACGATGCTATGGAGCGACGATACGCCCGCCTGCCGCAGGAAGGAGGCGACCTCGCGCCAGGAGACGGCAAAGCCGAATTCCGCATCATTGCCGTCCGACACGGAGCCGAAGCTGTTGACGCCCAGCACCCGGCCGCAATCGTCGGCCAGCGGCCCGCCGCTGTTGCCGGCTGCCAGCGGGGCGGTGTGCAGGATGGTGTCGAAACTCTGGCTGGCTCGGCCCGAGGAGATGTTGCCGCTGGTCTTCACCGTGGCGAGCGGCTCCACCAACTGCTTGAGGCCCAGCCCCTGCGCCCGGTCGACCGTGCCGGGATAGCCGATGGCGGTGACATGCTGCCCATCCGTCACCGCGCCGGCATAGAAGGTCGATACCGGCAGATGGCCTTGCTCCAGCTGGATCAGGGCCAGGTCGTTGCCCGGCGAATAGGCGATGATTCGCCCGCCATAGGTTTTCGTCCCCTCCGACGGGATCACGCCGATGACCAGATTCTTTTCTTCGCGGGCCAGTTCGACGACATGGGCGTTGGTCAGAACCTTGTCCGGGGCGACCGCAAAGCCGCTGCCATGGCCCACGAAATAGGCGTCCGATCCATCGGTCGCGACCAGCGCGACGCGGACCACGCCGCGCGCAGCGGCGGCGATATCCTGCTGTTCGGCATGGAGGGACGCAGGCGCCAACAGCGCGAACGTCAGGCCAAGGATCGGGGCGAAGCGGCGGAGGAGGGCGGTCATAGCTGTGCGCATCAATATTGCATGGCGCGCGCCGCGCAATGTGGAAAAGACGAAATGCTTTGATCGCAAGGCGCGGGAAGCAGGGCGACGGGCGATCGTCTATCCCCTATCGTCATGAACCAGATGACTCGCCTTGTCCCCGCCCCCTTGCCCGACATGCCCGATCCGGACGCCTGCTGGGCCGCTTTTCTGCGTCGCGACCGGGCGATGGACGGGCTGTTCGTCGGCTGCGTGGCCACTACCGGCATCTATTGCAAGCCAAGCTGTGCGGCGCGCCACCCAAGACGGGAGAATATGTCCTTCCAGCCCGATCCTGCAGCGGCGCGGGCGGCGGGTTTTCGCGCCTGCCTGCGCTGCCACCCGGATGCGGTCGGGCGGGATCGGCTGGCGGTGGAGAAGGCGATCGCCTTTATCGAGGCGGCGGAGGAGGTACCCTTGTTGGAGACGATCGCCGCCCAGGCCGGCTATGCCCCGCATCATTTCCATCGCCTGTTCAAACGGGAAACGGGCCTGACCCCGGCCGCCTATGCGCGGGGCCTGCGCGCCGCGCGGCTGAAAGATGCGCTGGCGCGAGAGGGCCGCGTGACCGACGCCATCTATGAGGCGGGCTATAATGCGCCCAGCCGCGCCTATGCCGATGCGAGCCAGCATCTGGGCATGACGCCGAGCGCGTGGAAGGATGGCGGGCGCGGCGCTTCCATCCGCTGGCGCACGGTGGACAGCAGCCTGGGGGCGATGCTGGTGGCGGCGACGGACAAGGGGCTGTGCCGCATCAGCTTCGGGGAAGGAGAGGCGGAATTGCGCACTCGCTTTCCGCAGGCCGATCTGCAACCGGCCGATGCAGAATTGGACGCCATTGCGGCGCGGGTCGCCATGTTGGTGGATGATCCGGCTGCGGGTGCGGATTTGCCGACCGATGTGCGCGGCACCGCCTTCCAGCAGGCGGTCTGGGCCGCCCTGCGCGCCATCCCGCCCGGCGAGACGCGCAGCTATGGCGAGATCGCCGCGGCGATCGGTCGCCCCGGTGCCGTCCGGGCGGCGGGCACGGCGTGCGGCGACAATAATCTCGCCATCCTCATCCCCTGTCACCGTGTCGTGCGCCGCGATGGCAGCATGGGCGGCTATGCCTGGGGCCTGGACAAGAAGCAGGCGCTGCTCGCCAAAGAAAAAGGCAAGTAACGGGGAAATTTCATCTTTTCATTCAGCCAGCGCTCCGCCACCTTGCCCTCAAGGTCTTTGGGGAAAGAGTGGATCGATGCGATTCTGGGTGAAGGCGCTGGCTGGTTTTGGCCTGGCGATGGCGAGCATGGAGACAGCGCAGGCGGCCTGGTGGCAGGCGCAAACGCAGCATTTCACCGTCTATAGCGAGGGCCGGGACGAAACGCTGCGCGGCTTTGCCGAGCGGCTGGAGAAGTTCGACTTTCTATTGCGGCGCCTGACGGGCGTGGACAGCCCGGAGAAGGGCAGCCCGGTGAAGGTCTACCTTCTGTCCAGCGAAGCGAAGGTCCAGAAACTGGCGCGCAATTCCCGTATCGCAGGATTTTACACGACGTCGGATCGCAATGCCTTTGCCGTGCTGTCGCGGGAGAAGAAGGTCAGCAAGTTCGATTTTGGTGCTGAAGAAGTGTTGTTCCACGAATATGCCCATCATTTCATGCTCCACCATTTCCCCGCCGCCTATCCGGCCTGGTATGTGGAAGGTTTTGCCGAATTTTTCTCGGTCGTGAAATTCCCGCAGGATGGGGCGATCGAATATGGCCATATCCCCTTGGCACGCTTGCCGGGTATGAAGCTCGGGACGCCCTATCCGGTGCAGAATCTTTTCGCCCGCGATGCAAATGGCCTTAGCATTCGGGATGGCGACCGCTATTATGGCACCGCCTGGCTGCTCACCCATCTCTATCAATATGATAAGACCGGTCGGCGTGAGGAGATTAAGCGCTATCTCAATGATCTCGCCACCGGCGTTCCGAACGTGCAACCCGACACCTATTTTGCGGGTGGATTGGCGGGGCTCGAAAAGGCGTTGAATGCCTATATCAGGCGATCTTCATTGCCCTACAACAAGCTTACGGTGAAGGAGATGAATATCGGCACGGTCAGTGTCACGCCTATCGATGGCGCGCAGGCGGAGCTGGTCGAGGATGAATTGTCGTTGATCAACCATCCCCCGACTGACGCTATACCGGGCATAGTGATGGCCATCCGCACCACCGCCGCCAAATATCCCGACAGCGCCTATGCACTGGCCTTACTGGCGGAGGCGGAATGGGATGCCGATAAGGCGGACGCGGCGCTGGCCGACGCCGATCGGGCGATCGCGGTCGACCCCAAATCCTCCCGCGCCTATGCGATCCGCGCAGAAGCCTTGCTGGCCCGCGCCCAGGACAGCAACAAGGATGAGGATTGGAAGGCGGCGCTGACGTCCATCGTCCGCGCCAACCGCGCCGATACGGAAGACCCGGTGCCGCTTGCGCTCTTCTACCGCTATCACGCCATGCGCGGCGGCAAGATGCCCGATATCGGCTATGACGGGCTGTACAAGGCGTTCAGCCTGCTGCCGCAAAATCCCAATTACCGATTCCAGATCGCGCAGGCGATGGCCTATCGTGGCAACTATGCGGCGGCGTCGACCATGCTCGACCCGATCGCCTTTTCCCCGCACGGATCGGACATGCGGCAGGCGGCGATCAAGATGAAGGCGGACTATGACGCGCAGGCGGCGGAGAAGAAGGCCGGCGCAAAGGCTGAAAATCCCGCACCCGCTTCATGACCGCTGCGCGTTGCGTGTCGCCCAGGCTGCGCCAATGGACGATCTCCTCGATCGTCCGGCCGCAGCCGGCGCAGGCGCGTCGGTTCTGATCGAGCGAACAAAGGTTGCGGCAAGGACTTTCCATCCCGCGACTTTAGGCTGTGATGAATGGGCTTTCTACTCATTCGCCATGTGGTGGGCTTCTATAATCGTTCCCCGGCGCAGGCCGGGGTCCAGTCCCACGACCTGAACTGGCCTCGGGCCTGCGCCGGGGAACATCGTGTCGTAAGTTTGTTGGAATCGCATAGAAAATCCCGCCTGTCCGACGGCCTTTCGCCAGCGATGCCCCGCCCGCCACCATGCCATGTCGCGAGCGGAATGAATTTTGCTGTATTTTACGTCTGATTAACTATAGTCGAGCCGACCTTGATGAGTCTGGGGGCTGAGGTCGGGCTTGCGCAGTTTATTCTTCACTTTGTTGTTGTTGCTGCCGACCGTCGCGCTTGCGGTGCCATCAGTCCAGCCTGCCATGTTGCCGATCGGCACCGACGCGGATGCGCGCGCGGCCAGCACGGCGCGCATGGTCGGCGCGATGCTGGAATATACACGCTGGCCCACACCCCGACCGGTGCTTCGCCTCTGCCTTGCGGGCACTGCCCGCTATGCCGGGCGGCTGGCCGACATCAGCCTGTCCAACGGTGCGCAGCTGCAATTGTCCAGCCTGACCGGCGCGGGTGCGACCCGGTCCGAAGGCTGCGACGCCCTCTATATCGGCCAGATCGACTCAGCACCGATGCAGGGTCTGGTCGCGGGCACACGCGGCCAGCCGGTCCTCACCATAGCGGAGGATGATCCCGATTGCGGCAGCGGGGTGATCTTCTGCCTGCTCTACGCGCCGCAGACCCTGTCCTTTCAGCTCAATATCGACGCGGTATCGCGATCGGCCGTCCGGATCGATCCCCGCGTGCTGCGCCTGTCGAAAGGAGGCTATTGATCCATGTCAGCCCCCGTCGATAAGCCCCTGCCAACCCCCTGTCTGCCGACATTGGGTCAGGTGCTGGCCCGCGCGCATATGCGCCTCATCCTCTTTGCCGTGCTGATGGCGGGCGTGACCCTGACCGTCACCGGCGTGCTCGTCATTCGCGGCTATGCCGATCGCAATCTCGCGCTGATCGCACAGACGGTCGCCTATACGGTCGAGCCGGCGCTGATCTTCGACGATATGGAGGCTGCCCGCAGCGGGATCGCCGCCGTCGCCGCGTCCGAAAGCGTCCATCGCGTCGATGTGCGCACGCCCGATGGCCGGGCACTGGTCAGCTGGCGGCGCCCCGGCGACGATATCATGACCATGATAGAGGGCAGCATCGCCAATCTGGTCGCCTCCGCTCCTGCGACCGTCGATGTGCGGCGGGGGGATCGGCTGATCGCGCGCGTCAGCGTCCATGGCGGGGCGGAGGGGCTGGGCCGCTTCATCCTGTCGGGCCTGGCGACCGCGATCGCCTGCCTCGTCCTCACCCTGATCGCGACCTGGACGCTGGCGCGCCGCCTGCAACGCGACGTCACCGACCCACTCAGCCGAATCGCCGATGTCGCTCATGAGGTGCGCGCCAATCGCCAGTTCGACCGGCGTGCCCCCCATGCGCATATTCGTGAGGTTGATCAGCTCGGCCGCGATTTCAACGCCTTGCTGGAGGAGTTGAACGATTGGCATAGCGGCGTCCTGTCGCATAATCGCATGCTGGAACGGCAGGCGACCCGCGACGCGCTGACCGGCCTTGGCAACCGTGCGATGTTCGAACGCGCGCTGCCCGCCACCATCGCGCAGGCCGATGCGCTCAACCTGCCCTTCGCTATCCTCTATCTGGACGTGAACCGGTTCAAGCCGGTCAACGACACCTATGGCCATGATGCGGGCGACGCGATGCTGATCGTCATCGCCGCACGGCTGCGCGCCGGGCTGCGCAGTGGGGATCAGGCCTTTCGCCTGGGCGGGGACGAATTTGCGCTGATCCTGGCGCCGGGCGTGGGCCAGGAGGAAATGGAGGCGGTGCAGGCGCGCATTGCGGATGGCATGCGCCAGCCGATCATGCTGCCCGGTGGCGAGAGCGTCGACGGATCGCTCAGCATCGGCAGCGCCCGCTATCCGCAGGACAGCGCCGACGCGCGCGACCTGCTGCGCCATGCCGACGCGGCCATGTATGCGGCCAAGGGGCGGCGCGCAGGCGGCAAGGAATAAGGACTGGAATGATGCACAGGATTTTGCCGATCGGCTTGCTGGGTCTGCTGGCCGCCTGCCAGACGGTACAGCAGCAGCGGCCGGTCGGCTTCACGCCGCAACAGGTCGGCGCGCTGCAACGACAGGGGTTCGAGCAGGCGGGCGACGACTGGCAATTCGGCATGGCCGACCGGCTGCTCTTCGCCAGCGATGAAAGCACATTGATCCCGGATCAGAAGGTCGCGATCGGCCGGATCAGCGGCGCGCTCGTCGGGGTCGGCATCCATGGCGCGCGGGTCGAGGGACATACCGATTCGACCGGGGCGGCCAGTTATAATGAAGCGCTGTCGCTGCGTCGGGCGCAGGCGGTGGCCGACGCGCTGATCGGCGGCGGCATGACGCAGCCGACGATGCGGGTCGTGGGCATGGGCGCGCGAGTGCCGGTGGAAAGCAACAGGTCGGCGACCGGCCGGCGGGAAAATCGCCGGGTTGTCATCATCGTCTCACCAGCCGACGCCGGCTAAACTGCGTTTCCATTCAGATGATGACGAGTCGAAAATGGTGGATTTTCGTGACCCGGAGCGCAGCGTACTAGAAGTACGTGAGCACCGGAAGCGCGGAAAGACGCCATTTGCAGGCCGTCAGGGCTGAATGGCGTCACATGAAGCTGTAGGGATCGACATCCACCGCCACGCGCGTGCCTGATTTCCAGGCGAGGTTGCCCAGCCATTCGCGGATCGCGGCCTGAACATCCACCTGCCGCGTGGCGTGGATCAGCAGGCGGTGGCGATGCCGCCCGCGCAGCACCGACAGCGGCGCAGGGGCGGGACCATAGACGCGCATCCCCTCTATCACCGGCGCCGACTTGCCGATCAGCCGCGCGGTCTGCGCCGCTTCATCGGCATCCTCGCTGGACACGATGATCGCGGCGAAGCGGCCGAAGGGCGGGGCATTGGCGCGCCGTCTATTCTCCGTCTCCACGGCATAGAAACGCTCGGTATCGCCTTCGATCAGCGACTGGATCACCTCGCTGCCCGGCATGCGGGTCTGGATATAGACTTTGCCCGGCTTCTCGCCGCGTCCCGCACGCCCGGCCACCTGCACGATCTGCTGGAAGGTCCGCTCGGCCGCGCGCAGATCGCCGCCCTCCAGCCCCAGATCGGCGTCGATCACGCCCACCAGAGTGAGGTTGGGGAAATGATAGCCCTTGGTGACGAGCTGCGTGCCCACGATGATATCGACATCGCCCGCCTCCACCGACTTCACGAAATCGGCGGCGCGGGCGGGCGACCAGAGCGTGTCCGACGTGGCCAGTGCGATGCGCGCCTGCGGCCACAGCGCCTTCACCTCGTCCGCGATCCGCTCCACGCCCGGGCCGCAGGCGACGAGCGAATCCTCTTCCTTGCAGTCCGGGCAGCGGCGCGGCGCGGGGATCACATGGCCGCAATGATGGCAGGCCAGCCTGTGGGTCAGCCGATGCTCGACCATCCAGGCGGTGCAATTGGGGCATTGGAATCGATAACCGCAATGGCGGCACAAGGTCAGCGGCGCATAGCCGCGCCGGTTGAGGAAGAGCAGGCTCTGCTCTCCCTTCGCCATCACCTCGTCGATCGCCTTGACCAGCGGCGGCGCGATCCAGCGGCCCCGCTCGGGCGGATCGGTCAGCAGGTTGACGCCCTCGATCCCCGGCATCTGCGCCCCGCCGAAGCGCGACGGCAGCTTGATCTCCGCATAGCGGCCCAGTTCCACCTGATGCCGCGTTTCGATGGCGGGCGTGGCCGATGCCAGGATGACCGGGAATTTCTCGATCAGGCCGCGCATCACCGCCACATCGCGGGCATGATAATGGACGCCGTCTTCCTGCTTGAAGCTGGCCTCATGCGCTTCGTCCACGACGATCAGGCCAAGATTCGGATAGGGCAGGAACAGCGCCGACCGCGCGCCGACCACCACCTGCGCCTGTCCCGATGCGATGGCGCGCCAGGCCCGCCGTCGCTCGGTCTGGCGCAGGCCGCTATGCCAGTTGACCGGGATGGTGCCGAAGCGCTTTTCGAACCGCTCCAGAAAAGGTTCGGTCAGCGCGATTTCGGGCAGCAGCACCAGCACCTGCCGGTCCGCACGAATCGCCGCCGCGATCGCCTCGAAATACACCTCCGTCTTGCCCGACCCGGTGACGCCATCCAGCAGGAAGGGTGCGAAATCATGCGCGCGCACCGCGTCCGCCATCTGCTCGGCCGCGCTGGTCTGTGCCTCCGACAGGATGGGTTGGGCATGGGCCGGATCGGGCATGGGGAAGGGCGTATCGACGCTGACTTCGACAGGCTCGAAAATATCCTGCTTGATGAGGCCGCGGATCACCGCGTCGCTCACCCCGCCGATCATCGCCAGTTCGCGGATCAACCCCTGTCTTTCGCCGATCCGCTCCAATGCCTGCGTGCGCTGCTCCGTCATCCGGTCCGGCACTGCCCCGGTGGCTTTATATTCGATCACCGTCCGCGCGCCCTCCAGCGCCGCCATGGACGACAGCGCCATGCGCAGCACGGCTGCGGGCGGCGCCAGATAATAGTCCGCCGTCCATTCGATCAGCCGGCGCAGCGTTTCGGGCAGAGGCGGGGCGTCCACCACCTCCAGCAGGTTGCGCAGCCGATTGTCGCCGACTGTCTCGATATCGGGGAAGCTGTCCTCCTCCCACACCACGCCGATCAGCTGGCGCGGGCCGAGCGGGGCGACGACGATGCTGCCGGGCTTGACGGTCATGCCATGGGGCACGCGATAGTCGAGCGGGCCAAGGGCGGCGTTGAGGATGAGGACGCGAGCGCGGGACATTGCGCCCATGTAGGACAGGCGGCCCCCAAGACGCTATAGGCGCGGGCAACGAATCACTTTTTTGCGCAAAGGGCATCCCTGTGAAATTCTTCGTCGATACCGCCGACACCGCCGACATCCGCGATCTGGCCGCCACCGGCCTGCTGGATGGCGTCACCACCAACCCGTCGCTGATCGCCAAGTCGGGCCGCAAATTCCTGGAAGTCGTCGAGGAAATCTGCGGCATCGTGGACGGCCCCGTCTCCGCCGAAGTCGTCGCGCTCGACCATGAGACGATGATGAAGGAAGCCGAAATCTTGCGGAAGATCGCGGACAATGTCTGCATCAAGGTGCCGTTGACCATCGACGGCCTCAAGACGTGCAAGGCGCTGACCGACGAGGGTACGCTGGTCAACGTCACGCTGTGCTTCTCGGCCAATCAGGCGCTGCTCGCGGCCAAGGCCGGCGCCAGCTTCATTTCGCCCTTCGTGGGCCGTCATGACGATAACGGCTTCGACGGCATGGCGCTGATCGGCGACATCCGCCTGATCTACGACAATTATGGCTTCGACACTGAAATCTTGGTCGCGTCGGTCCGTCACCCCATCCATGTGCTGGAAAGCGCCCGCATCGGCGCCGACGTGATGACCGCACCGCCGGCCGTCATCCGCATGCTGTCCAAGCATGTGCTGACCGACAAGGGCCTGGAAGGCTTCGCCGCCGACTGGGCGAAGACCGGCCAGACGATCCTGTAAATATCGTCGCAGCGGATCGGGCGCTGACATCGGCGCCCGATCCCGCCACCAAATCCATCCGGCCTATTTGCCGGTCGTCAGGGCGTTTGCGCCTGACGCCTCAGGAGGCGATGGGCTGGCGGTGACGCCCGAACATGCGCGCGTCACCGATCTGGTCAGGAACCATCGTCGCCTGTCGCTGCGGTCGCCGTCAAACAGGCATGGCGCGCCGTGCGCCATGCCCGTCCAGGCGATGCATTATTTGCGCGTGCCGCCTGCGATCAGGTCGGCGACGTCGTGGGTGACGCCGTTCACCATCACCTTTTTCACCTTGAACGTATTGGCGATATTTTCGCGCGGGTCGCCATCCACCAGCACGATATCGGCCAGCTTGCCCGGTTCGATCGTGCCTGCGTCGAGGTTGAGATCCTTCGCCGAATTGACGGTCGCGGTCTGAAGCGCCTGGAAAGGCGTCAGGCCCGCATCGACATAGGAGGAAATCTCGGCGTGCAGATTGTTGGCGATCATCGTGTCGGTGCCAGCCGTGATCAGCGTGCCCGCATCATACATTTTCTTGAGCGCTTTATACTGTCCTTCCAGCAGGGGTTTCAGCATCGCGGCCATGGGATCGTTGCCGCTGATCGTTTCGCGCGCCCAGACGGGGTAGAGGTTCATGCGGGGATCGTCGCGATAGGTCGGGTTCTTCGCCAGATAGGGGTTCATCGCGCCGAAATGGGTGGGGGTGAGCGTGCGGCCGCTGCGGCCGAACAGCTGGATGACATCTTCATAGGCCATGCCCTGCGGCCCCTGTTTGGGGGAATAGCCGCGACGGCTGGTCGCGCCCATATGTTCGGTGGCGTCCACGCCGGTGAAGGCAGCCGGGAAGATTTCATGGCCGCTGACCGGGATGCCCATCTCATGCGCGGCACGGACGATCTGCCGCTGATAGAGGTCGGGCATGCGGACATAGCTTTTGATCATGTCATATTTGAGCGCGCGCATCCGGGTGAATTCCCGTTCCAGATGGGCGGGGCTGGAGACGGCGACGCCCATCTTGTAATAGACGCGTTGCCATTCGAGCAGCGGCCCCGCGACATAGAGGCGGGGTGACAAGCGCACGCCCGATTCCGCCGCTTCGCGATCCTCCACCGCGTCATAGACCTGCGTGCCCGGATCGCGCACCGTGGTGATGCCATAAGCGAGCCATGCGCGTTCGAGGTTGGACCCGAAATCCTTTTGTGCATGGCTGTGATGTTCGATGAGGCCGGGGATGGCGGTAAGGCCGGTGCCGTCCACGAAATGCTCCGCCTTGTGCAGGGCCGGGTCGTGATCGCGGATTTCGGCGATGCGGTGGCCGTCGACGATGATGTCCTTGTCATGCTGCGTCACGTCGCGGACCGAGTCCACGAGGTTGCTGACATGGATGACGGTACGACCCGTCGGATTGGCGATGCGGTAGGTCAGGTCGAGCGGGATATCCGTGATCGCGCCGGTTTCGATGTCGATGGATTTGAGCGCATCGGCCGACTGGAACAGGATCGTCTTGTTGTCGGCCGCCCAGGTCGGGAAATAGCTGATGTCCGAGGTGTAGGCGCGTGGCGGGCCGAGCGGCTTACCATCGGCGGCGACCGGCCAGATTTTGAGCAGCCCTTCGTAGATGGCGGCCATCTTCGTGCCGTCGGGCGACCATACCGGGCCGCCGCCCGCGCGGGTGTCCATCGACATATTGTCTTCCGGTATCTGCCAGAAGGGTTTTCCCACGCCATCCGATGGGATCATGTAGATCTGGTTCGTCCCTTCGCGGAAGCTGTTGGAAAATTTGTGAGAGAGCGCGATGGCGACATATTTGCCGTCGGGCGACCAGCTGGGGCTGCCGGGCTGACCCAATGATCCCTGAAGCCGGGTGATCTTGCCGGTGGCGACATCCACGACGCAGACGCCCGCCACGCCCCAGCGGCCGTCGACGTCGATATAGGCGATGCGCGTGCCGTCATGCGACCAGGCCGCACCCAGCGGCTGGGTGTCGATGTCGGTCAGACGGCGATCCTTGCCGCTCGACAGGTCGCGTATCCATAGCTGCGGCAAGCCGCCGCCCTTGTCGGAGGTGTAGACGAGGCTCTTGCCGTCGGGCGACCATGCTGGGTCGGTGTCGAGCGCGCCGTCCTTCGTCAGATTTTCCGGCGCACCGCCCTTGGCCGACATGACATAGAGATCGCCCAGCGCGGCGAAGGCGATGCGGCTGCCGTCGGGCGAAAGGGTGGGGTGGACGATGCCCAGCGCCTTGCGCGGGGCCGTGCTGTCCCAGTCGCGTTTGGCGCGGGCATAGACGGGCTTCACGACTTCGAGCGTGGCGGCGAAGTCCACGGTGGACAGCGCCGTGCCGTTGCGGCTGCGGATCTTGCCGTCCGAGACATAATAATAGCCGCCATTCTTCCCCCAGCTGACGCGGAAGGGGAAGACATTTTCGGTGCCGCTGACCGTCTTGCCGTCGATGTCGAGATGGCTGCCTGTCGCGTCCTGCACCACATAGGCGAGTTGGCCGTCGGGAGCGAAGGAGGGGGCGTCGATCTTGCCCTCCACCTGCTTGAGCAGGCTTTCCTTTCCGTCCGCGACGGTGGTGACGTAGAGGGCGGTCTTTGCCCCATCGATGCCGGCATAGGCGATGCGCGCGCCGTCGGGCGACCAGCTGGGCAGGCGATCCTCGCGACCGTTGCTGCTGATCTGCTTCATCGCCCCGCTGGCGATGTCGAGCGTCCAGATGTCGTAATTGCCGCTGCGGTCGGACGAGAAGGCCATGGTCTTCCCGTCGGGCGACCATGCGGGTTCGCGGTCGTCATAGGCGCCGTCGGTCAGCTTCTTCATGTCGCTGCCGTCCGGCTTGATCGTCCACAGATCATAGCCGCCGTCGCGATAGGAGAAATAGGCAAGGCGGGTGCCGTCAGGCGACCAGACCGGCTGGCGCGCATCGTTGAAATAGTCGGTGATCCGGGTCGCCTTGCCGCCCTTGACCGGCACGATCCACAGGCTGCCCTGCAAATCCATCGCGACCCATTTGCCGTCGGGCGATACCGATACGGCCATGGAGGTGCCTTCATGCACGTCGAAGGCGACGGGCTTTTCCCCGCCCGGCGGCGGCAGGTTGGCGGGCGCTTTTGCAGGAGATTGGGCGATGGCGGTAGTGGCGCTTGCCGACAACAGGGCGAGTGACAGGAGCTTGATGGCGGATTTCATGGTCGCTGTATTTCCCTTACCAGCCGAAGACATAGCGTTCGCGGCGGACATCCGCCCCGCCGCGCAAGGTGCCGCTGCCCGGCACGACGCCGGTCGCGACGATGCCGGTGGACACGGCGAACGGCCCCAGCACATCGAGTTTGTGGCCGCGCGCAGTGAGGTCGTCCCGCACCGCCTGCGGCACGCGATCCTCTATCTCCAGCACGCCCGGTTCGTCCTTCTTGATGCCGAAGGAGCCATGGAAATGGTTGGAATTGATGCGGGGCGCCTCGATCGCGGCCTGAAGCGGCTGACCGAAGGCCAGGACGCGCAGCAGGACGTTCATGATCTGCTGATCCTGATTGTCGCCGCCCGGCGTGCCGATGGCCAGATAGGGCGCGCCGTCCTTCAATACCATGGAGGGCGACAGGGTCGTGCGGGGGCGCTTGCCGGGTGCCAGAACATTGGGGCTGGCGGGGTCGAGGTCGAAGACGGTGAGGCGATTGCTCATCGGCACGCCGGTGTCGCCCGCGACATAGGCGCCACCGAGCATCCAGCCGCTGCTGGGGGTGCAGGAGAAGAGGTTGCCGTCTTTATCGACCACTTCGATCGCGGTCGTGTCGGCGGTGGGCTTGGGCGGAGCCTTGAGCATGTGCGGCGTGAAGACGGGCGTCTTGCGCGTCTTGCCCTCATACGCCCATGGATCGCCGAAACGATGGTCGAGCGACGCCTTCGGCCCGATCTGTTTCGCGCGGGCGGCGGCATAGTCCTTCGACATCAGCCCCTTCATGGGCACGGTCGCGAAATCGGGATCGCCGAAATACATGTTGCGATCGTCGAAGGCGAGTTTGATCGATTCCGCCACCGTATGGAGATATGGGGCGGACCCCGGTTCCATCGCCGCGATGCCGGCCGCTTCGGCGATGTTGAGGGCCATCAGCATGGCCGGACCCTGGCTCCAGAAGCCGGCCTTGTACACCTGATAGCCGAACACATTGGTCATTATCGGGGTTTCGATTTTCCCCTTATAGGTTGAGAGATCCTCATAGCGCATCAGGCCGCCGTCGCGCTCCATGGCGGCGCCGATGCGGCGGGCGATGCCGCCCTTGTAGAAGGCGTCGCGTCCGGCCTGGATGGCGGCCTTGCGGTCCTTGGTCTTCGTAAATGCTGCCCGGTCCGCCTCCGCGATGGTGCGCATGGTGCGGGCAAGGTTGGGCTGACGGAAGATCTCTCCGGTCTTGGGCAGTTTGCCGCCCGGATAATAGGCGTCGTAGGCGTCCTTATATTTGGACGTCGCCTTTTGCTGGCTGACGAAGACTTCGGCCAGGAAATTATACATGACGAAACCATCTGCCAGTTCAATGGCGGGCTGCATCACCTGATCCAGCGTCATCGTGCCATTGAGTTGTAGTGCCAGCGCCATGGCGTCGACCATCGCGGGGACGGTGCCGCCATTGGGGCCGTTGCCGGGGATGACGCCGGCGGCGGCGAACTTGTCCGGCGTGGCGAGGCCGGGGGCGACGCCCTGACCGCTCACGAGGGAGATTTTCTTCGCCTTCGCGTCGAAGATGATGGTCGGCGCTTCGCCACCGAAGCCGAAATGCGAGATTTCGGTGACGGCCGCGGCGAACACCGCCGCGACCCCCGCGTCGGTGGCGTTGCCGCCCGCCATCAATATGCGCGTGCCCGCCGCCACCGCATAATGGCGACCGGCCGCCACGATGCCGAAATTGCCGACGATTTCGGGACGAAGCGTCTCGCCGGCACTGACCAGCCTGGTCGGCTCGATCGCCGCCTTCGGCTTCATTTCTGTCGTCTGTGCCTGGGCGGATGTTGCCGTGCCCAGCGCCGCCAAACCACCTGCTGCCATCGTCGCGAAGTCGCGCCGGCTCAATCCCTGCTTTTCGGTATCGCTCATCAGTGAAAATCCCCTGTGGTCGGCATTGGAGGTGCAGCCCGAGGGAAGACGCGTGCCTGCCGACGTCATTCATAACGCGCAAGTCGCCCAGATCCTCCACCTGCCGAAGAAAATTGAAATATTACAAAATATTTCAAAATTCATGGCGGAAATTTCGCGTTCATTTGTTTTACATGAAGGATCGTACGTAATTGCGGATGTTGCGTCCGACTGACTTTGCCGCTGTGAGGGTAGTGGCAATCTAGGCAATCCGTGCCGGGAGAGAATGCCGGAACTCCAGTTTTCGGGAGGGTCCGCCAATGCAAGCTCTGAACCAACGTCAATTGTGGCGGCCGTCTTTCAATTTTCGGCGCCCTTATTTCGCGCCATCCCGATCGCTGAACTGAAAAGGTCTCGCGTCGGGAGGGTCGGCGCATGTGCTTCATAACAGGGGAAGAACGAACCATGAGCAGTAGCAGGAAGACAATAGTCGCGCTCGCAGGTGTCAGTCTTTGGGCATTGACGGCCGGCACGGTACAGGCACAAGGCGCCAACGACGTCGCGCCACAGGCCGACGAACCGCCCAGTGCGGAAATCGTCGTGATCGGTTCTCAGATCAGGGGCGCAAACACGGCCGGGGCATTGCCGGTCAGCATTGTGGGCGAAGACCAGATCGAAGCGGTCGCGGCCGTATCCGGCGCGGATCTTTATCGATCCATCCCACAACTTGGCGGCGTCACTTTCAATGAACAGGTACTGGGTGGCGGTAATGCGAATGCCGCGCGCGGCGACGTTTCGACCGTGTCCTTGCGCGGCCTTGGCCAGGGCAATACGCTGCTCCTGATCAATGGCCGCCGTACCGTATTGCACCCGACGTCGCAGGCGATCACGGGTGTCGTCGATTCCGGCGTGCCGACATTCGGCTATAATGCCAACACCATTCCGGTCGGCAATATCTCTCGTGTCGAAGTGCTTCGCGACGGGGCCGCGGCGCTATATGGATCGGATGCAGTCGCGGGCGTCGTCAACAACGTCCTCAACTCCGATTATAAAGGCGCTAAGTTCGACGTTCAATATGGCGGCGCCGAAGGGACCAATCTTCGCGAATTTCAGGCCAATGGTCTTGTCGGTTTCGATTTCAACGAAGGACGCGGCAATATCTCGATATTCGGCGGCTATGCGCAGAAATCGAAATTATATCTGAGCGATCAGGATTATACCGCCAGCGTCGACCGTCGTGGTTATGTGGCCGGAACTCCTTTCGCCAATGTCGCGGCATGGAACGGCACGGCTACGGCTACGCCATGGGGCACGTTCCGGGTCGTTCGCCCCGGCGGCGGCGCGGTGTTCCTGAACCGGACGCTGACCAGCAACGGCACAGCCTTCACGAACAGTTCCGGCCAGTTTCATATCCAGCCCAGCGCCAATGCAGGATGTCGCATCGCGTCGGGCACGCCCAACACCTGTTATGACGACGGCAATGGCGTGACGGAAATGTCGGGCGCGGATTCCAATCTTCGTTTCAATTCGCCCGCGACCTTCGACGACCTGACCGTGCAGCCATCGGTCAAGCGTATCAACATCTTCTCTTATCTGAACTATGAACTGTCTGACTCGCTGTCTTTCTTCGGCGAACTCGGCTTCTATCGTGGCAAGACCAGCTCGACCATCGGGGCGCCCGGATCGCTGGCCAATATTCCGATCACCGTGGCGGCCAATGCCTATTGGAACCCGCTTGGGCCTGTTGGATCGCCCAATCGCCTGCCGGGGCTGGATCCCGCGGTCGTCCCGGTAACCGGCCTGCCGATCCAGATCACGTCGCTGACTTACGCCGATGTGGGGTCACGCAAGGTGGACGTCACCAATTACCAATATCGGTTCCTGGGCGGCCTGCGCGGCAATGTCGGCAATTTCGAATGGGAATCGGCGGGCCTTTATAATTGGGCGACCGCTGCGGACACGCAGGAAAATTTCTCCAACACGTTGCTTCAGGCAGCCATCAATCGCACGACGTCTGACGCTTACAATCCCTTCAACGGCGGTTGCGTCAACACGCCATCGGTCGGCGATTGCACGCCCAACAACCAGGCGACGATCGACAGCTTCATGATAGAGGCCACCCGCAAGACCCGCACGTCGCTGGCCTTGTGGGACTTCAAGGTGTCGAATGCCAATCTGCTGGGTTTGTGGGCGGACAATAGCATCGGTGTCGCGGCCGGTATCGAATGGCGCCGCGAAACCTATCACGACAATCGCTCGACCTATCAGGGCGGCATTGCCGGCGTTGATACCACCTATACCGACGCCGTCACCGGCGTCTTCTACGGTTCGGACCTTGGCGGTGCCAGCCCCAGCCCGGACGTGCGCGGCAAGCGCAACGTGAAGTCGGCCTATGCCGAACTGGCCATCCCGATCTTCAGCCCGGAAATGAACATCCCGATGTTCCGGCGCCTGAATTTCCAGCTGGCCGGTCGGTACGAGGATTATAGCGACGTCGGATCGGTCGCCAAGCCCAAGGTCGCGGCGTCGTGGGAGTTGCTGGAAGGCATGATGTTGCGCGGTTCGTGGAGCCAGGGCTTCCGCGCGCCGAACCTGGAAGTCATCAACACGTCCACGCTGGATCGCGTTAATGGCGGTTTCGACTATGTGCTGTGCGACGCCGACGTCCGCGCCCGCCGCGCGGCCAATTTCTCCAGTGCCGTCTGCAACGTGTCGGTGCTGCGTCGCAGCGGCGGCAACCCCAATCTGAAGCCTGAAGAATCCACCAGCTGGAGCTTTGGCGCGGTCTTTTCTCCGCAACTGGGCGATGGCCTTGGCAAGGTCACCTTCACGGTCGATCGGTGGAAGATCCAGCAAAAGAATGTCGTAGGTCTGCTGGACTATCAGAATGCGCTCAATCTCGATTATCTGATGCGCGTTCAGGGGAGCAGCAATCCCAATGTCATTCGCCGTGATCCGACGGCGGACGATATCGCGCGGACGAACGGCACCGGCCTCGCGCCCGTTGGCGAACTTCTTTATGTCATCGCCAACTTCCAGAACCTGCTGCCGGTCACCGTCCAGGGTATCGATTTCAATCTGGACTATGTGCTGCCCAATACCGGGATTGGCAGCTTCTCGCTGAACGTCAACGCATCGCGCCTGATCAGCTATTTCGTCGATGCGCCTGCCGGTGTGCAGCAGGTGATTGCCGGACAGGCGGCCGGTCAGATCAACGCCGGTGTGCCGATCCAGGGCGGTGGCGACGTCATCGGTCGCGACGGCCAGCCACGCTGGCGCATATCGGCGACCTTTGACTGGTCGCTGGGTCCGTGGAAGCTAGGCGCCTTCACCCAATATATCGACAGCGTCTATGAAAATGGCGTGCGCGATGCGGCGGCCAATCCCTGGACCGTGAAGGGACAGACTACCGTCAACCTCTATGGTCAGTACACGATCAAGAATGACGGGCCGTTGAACGGCACGACCATCCAGATCGGTGCGCGCAACATCTTCGACAAGGATCCGCCGCTTTCGTCGGGCGGCTATCTGTCGAACCTCTACCAGCCGCAGGCGCGCTACTGGTATACCAGCCTGAAGAAGGTCTTCTGAAGACTATGGTAAAAGGATGCGGCGTCCGCCGGGATGCTGCGCCCTTTCTCTCCTGCGATCAAGAAAAGAGACTGATATGCCCTTGGACCGTCGGGAACTCATCGCCGCCGGCTTGACCGGCGCCTTTGTCGCTGCTCTGCCGGCACGCGCGCTGGCCCAGTCGGGGAGCCGGGCGCCCGATGCCCCCCGGACCGGCAGCGCCACCGTTGCGGCCCATCGTGTCGAGGTACCCATGCCCAACGGCGGGGTCACGGCCGGGCACCCGCTGGCGGCCATGGCGGGTACACGTATGTTGATGCGGGGCGGCACGGCGGCCGACGCCGTGGTCGCGGCCATGGCGGTGATGAATGTCGTGGAACCATGGGCATCCAGCGCGGGGGGCAATGGTTTTGCCACCTGTCTGGATCGCAAGGCAGGCAAGGTGCATTCGCTGGCCTTCACGGGCGCTGCGCCGCGCCTGCTGGACCCCCAAGGCGATCCCAAGGCGCTGGACCATGGGCCCAAGGCGCTGGCCGTGCCGGGCGCGTTCGGTGGCTGGATCGCGCTGGCGCGAAGATTTGGCAAACTGCCTTTGTCCACCTTGCTGGAGCCGGCGATCGGCTATGCACGCGACGGTCATCCGCTGGATGCATCGATCGCCAATTTCATCACCCGCGCGCGCAAGACGCTGGCACTGTATCCCACCAGCGCGGCCATCTTTCTGCCCGCCGGGGAACCGCCTGCGCCGCGGTCGCTGTTCCGCAATCCCGATCTGGCCAAAACATTCCAGGCGCTGGCTGATGCCGAGACGGCCGCGCTGAAAGGCGGCTTGGACCGGGACCGGGCCTTGCAGGCGGCCTACGACTATTTCTACACCGGGCCGATCGCGCAGGAATTTGCACGTTTCTCGACCCAGACGGGCGGCTGGCTGCGGCTGGACGACCTCAAAGCCTATCAGCCGCGATGGAGCGATCCGGTCACCACCAATTATCGCGGACTGGATGTTCATGCCAGCCCGCTGACATCGCGCACCGGGCTGGAGCTATGCGAGCAGCTGAATCTGGTGGAGGGGTTCGATCTGGCGACTTTGCCCGCCGACGGGCTGCGGCTGACGCATCTGTTGATCGAGGCGATCAAGGTCGCGAAAGCGGATGTCTATCGCTATGCGGCCGATCCTGCCTTTGCAAAGGTGCCGGTCGACATGCTGCTGTCCAAGGCGTTCGCGGCGCAGCGGCGCAAACTGATCGATCCCGCCAAGGCGGGCGTCTATCCCGAAGGTGCGCGGATTGCGGGCTTTGACCAGGCGACATGGCGTTCACGGGATGAAGATCGGACGCGGGGCGGAGACACGACGAGCCTGTCGGCGGTCGATGCGGACGGCAACGCCATCGCGGTCACGACGACGGTGGGCGGCGGCTTCGGCACGTTCCTGGTGATGGGCGACACCGGCATCCTGTTCAACAACGGGCTGCGGGTGGGGTCTTCCGCGCCCTATGCGGGGCATCCCAACGCCGTCGCGCCGGGCAAGATTGCATTGCTGGGCAATGGCCCCACGATCGTGCTGGACAAGGGGCGGCTGAAGCTGGTGTTCGGATCGCCAGGCGGCGAGACGATCGGCCAGACGCAGTTCCAGTTTCTGGTCAATGTCGTCGACCGCGGCATGTCGATACAGGCAGCGATCGAGGCGCCGCGCTTCGCGCTGGATGCGGACCCCAATTTCTACAAGGCGGGCGCGGCGATCACCGTGCAGGCGGAAGGACGTTTCGCCGACCCGGTGCTGCAAGGGCTGGGCGCGATGGGGCACCGGGTCGAGCAGGTCGGTCCCTATGCCATCGGCAGCGTGCAGGGGATATTGGCCGATGCGTCGGGCGCCCGCATGGGCGGGGCTGATCCACGCCGCATGGGCTATGCCGTGGGCTTCTGAAGCGGCACGGCGTGGCCCTGTATGTACGGAAAGGCGAAGATGGGCGCGCGCTCGAAATCGGCCATTCTTGCATCCCAGAGGATCACGAAAATGAACTGAAGGAGCAGTCTTACTGACAACCGACAAGTTGTGTCGGTTGTCAGCAAGACTGCTCCTGACCCCCCAGAGTTTCCGGTGCTTTTGTCATCAGAGGATCACGGCTGATTTTCAACTTCTGCTCCTCTGGAAGGGGGGCATTGTCAACTTCTGCTCCGATCCTTGTTTTATGGGCGCGGCAAAGGGGTCTGCTGGCGGACAAGTGTCGCTGGCGGCCATGCCGACAAATCAGATTCACGAAGATCGCGGCGAGGTCCGGGGTAGATCGCGGACACGTTCGGCGCTCAGCGGCATCATATCAATGATGACGAATGACGGAGCGCTTCTGAGGTCCATGTAGGCATTGCCGATGAAGCGGCCTCACAAAGCCTCTGCCTGATGTGCTGTGTTATTCCGATGGTTCTGTAATGCCCATAAGACGGGGGTTGGCTATTTTGGCAAATTGCGCCTTGTGTCTGGGCTGGTATGTAAATTTATTCGGATGATACTTATCGGCGCCATGATGTATATTCGATCGCATCATAGTTTAGGTAAAGTTAATCCGTGATGATATGGTGTATCAGTGCGCTATCATGGCACAATGATCTGATGTAACATTCAGAAACAGTCCAATATGCCGCGATTTTACTTTTGCAGATGACATTCTGCGGAAAGCCTACTATGTAGCCTGTCATGCGCCGCTTGGGACGTTTCCTGCTCTGCCTGATTTCGTTGTCCATGCTGACGACGACGATGGTGCATGCTCAGGAAGTTCCTAACGCTCAGGCGCCCACGATCGAATGCTCCGGTTACGTGCATAGCGATGGCGATGCCGACCAGACGCAGGGTGATGCCGACAAGGGCATGCCGCACCATCATGGTGGTTGTCAGGGCGCTCCGGCGTTTGTGCCGGCTTCGGCCAGCGATGATGTGCTCCCCTCCGCGGTGAACGCTCCTGCGTTCATTCCTGCGCCGATCCCGTCCAAGCGCTGGGCCATCGGTCCCGACCTACGCCCACCCATAGCCTGACAGAGCCATAGTGGACCGTTGCGCCTGAATTCAGGCCGCCGGTCGTCCATGACTCGTGTTCAGGATTCCTATTCATGTTCCGATCCATTGCAGCCTTATTGGCTGCCGTGTCCTGCGTCGCTGTGGCGCAGGCACAGGAGATGCCCGCTGCGGTAGCGGGGGCATCACCCTATACGCTTGATCAGGCGGTTGCCGCCGCTGGTGGCAGCGCCCCGGCGGCTGAAGCCGCGCAGGCCAATGTCGAAGCGGCCCGCGCCGCACGTACCGTCGCTGGTCTTCGTCCCAATCCCACCGTGCAGACGCAGGTGGAGAATATCGCAGGAAGCGGACCGTATCGCGGCGTTGGTAGCGCCGAGTCGACGGTCAGCATGGCTGTTCCCATAGAACTGGGTGGCAAGCGGTCCGCACGCATCGCGGTCGCTAATGCCCAGACCGACAAGGCGCTGCTAGTCTCGGCGATCACGCAGGCAGACATCAGGCTGCAGGTCACGCAGCTGTATATCGAAGCGGCTGCTGCCGAACGGCGTGTCCAGACGGCGCGCGATCAGGCGCGCATAGCCGGCGACGCCGCGAACGCTGCGAGTGTACGGGTAAAGGCCGGGCGGGCCTCTCCAATCGAGGAGCAGCGCGCCAATGTCGCGAAGATCAACGCCGATGCCGAACTGGTTCGGACTATCCGGCTGGCACAGGCCAGCCGCGCTAATCTCGAGCGTCGGATTGGGCAACCGATGGGCGGACCGCTCGATACGGCTTGGTTGGAGCGCTTGCCACGTGGCTACGGTCCCGAAGTCCCACCGAGCGCGGTAGGTACGCTGGCCCTGGCTGCCGCAGACGCGGACCTTGCCGTAGCTGATGCCAATGTCCGACTCGCCAATTCTCAACGAGTCCCCAATCTCGAAGCTGGCCCCGGTTTACGCAGGCTGTCAGCCACCAACGATACGGCCCTGATCTTCACGGTCACGATGCCTATCCCGATCTTCAATTCGGGCAAGGCGGCTGTCGCGCAGGCTCGCGCGCAGCGCAATCAGGTGGAAGCCCAGAAGCGTATGACGGCACTCGACGTCGAGCAGGCCATCACCGACGCGCAGACATCGGCATCGAATGCCGCAGTCACTGCACAGACGGCTACTGGTCCTGCCCTTGAGGCAGCTCAGGAAGCGGCTCGTATTGCGCGCATCGGCTATCGCGAAGGCAAGTTCGGCCAGCTCGATCTGCTCGATGCCGAACGTACGCTCGCCCAGACGCGCCTCGCGGCCATCGACGCGCTCGCCTCTTACCAGAATGCCCGCGCGCAGCTGGAGCGCCTGACAGCGCCCGCGCCGGAACAGGGGAACTGATCCATGACATCTAAGAAGATCATCTACGCCGCCTTGCCCCTGTCCCTGATGCTGGCGCTCGCCGCTTGCGGAAGCGGTGCCGAGGAGAATCCGTCCAACGACGCGGCACCCGCTGCTGAAGCAAAGGCAGGGGAGAAAGCCGAAGAGGGCAAGATCACGCTCTCGGCCGATCAGATCGCATCGGCTGGCATTCAGACGGCGCGCCCGATGATGGGCGGCTCGGGCACGATCGAGCTCCCCGCTACCATCGATGGCGACCCTCAGGGCACGCAGGTGGTATCGGCCGCGATCGGTGGCCGCGTGGTTTCGCTGACCCGTAACCTTGGGCAGTCGATCGGTCGCGGCCAGACGCTTGCCGTGATCGAGAGCCGCGAGGCCGCCTCGCTCAACGCCGAGACCGAAGCTGCTCGCGCACGGCTGTCTCTGGCGAACAGCAATCTCGCCCGCGAACAGCGTCTGTTTTCGCAGCGCGTCTCGCCTGAGCAGGATCTCATCGCTGCACGCACCGCAGCGACCGAAGCCCGCATCGCCCTTCGTCTGGCGCAGCAGCAGGTTTCTGCTGCGGGCACGGGTGGCGGCGGCCTCAATCGCATCGGCATCGTGGCGCCTATGTCGGGTCAGGTTATCGGCCGCAGCGTGGTGCTGGGGCAGACGGTCGCGGCGGATGCTGAATTGTTCCGCGTCGCCAACCTTTCGAGCGTGTCGCTTTCGCTCAACCTGCAGCCGCAGGATGCGGGCCGGGTGCGTCCGGGCGCAACGGTGAATATCAAGGCAGCTGGTCGACAGGCGACCGCGAAGGTGACGTTCGTGTCGCCGGCGCTCGATGCCAATACGCGACTGGTTCCCGTCATCGCGACTCTCGACAATCGTGATGGCCTCTGGCGCGTCGGCGAGCCGGTTACGGCATCGGTCGCGCTCACCGGCAGCGGCGGCGATGGCGCGATCCGTGTGCCGCTGACTGCCGTGCAGACGGAAGAGAGCCGGTCGGTCGTCTTCGTCCGGACCAAGACCGGGTTCCAGGCAACCGCCGTCCAATTGGGCGACAGTGCCGGCGACAGCGTGATCATCAAGTCGGGCCTGAAGGGCACCGAGGAGATCGCCACCGTCAATAGCTTCACGCTCAAGGCCGAACTCGGCAAGAGCGAAGCCGCGGAGGACTGAGCCGATGATCGCCCCAATCGTAACATGGGCGGTTCACAAGCGCTGGCTCGTCCTGCTGCTGACCGCCATTGCCGCCGTGATCGGCGCCGCCGCCCTGTCTCGCCTGCCTATCGACGCAGTGCCGGACATCACCAACAATCAGGTGCAGATCAACGTCCGTGCGCCCGCGCTTTCGCCCGAACTGGTCGAAAAGCAGGTGGCGTTCCCGATCGAGACTGCGCTCGCCGGCATTCCGGGCCTCGAATATAGCCGTTCGCTTAGCCGCAATGGTTTCGCGCAGGTGACGGCGGTCTTCTCCGATCAGACGGATATCTTTTTCGCCCGCCAGCAGGTCGGCGAGCGCCTGACAGGCGTGTCCGAGAACTTGCCCGATGGCGTAACGCCCGAAATGGGCCCGATCGCCACCGGTCTGGGCGAGGTCTATATGTGGACCGTCCGTCTGGAGCATCGCAAGGACGACAAGCACCAGCCGGGTGAACCCGGCATGCAGCCCGATGGCAGCTACATCACGCCGGAAGGCGAACGGCTGACGAACGACACCGACAAGGCGACCTACCTGCGTACCGCGCAGGACTGGATCGTTTCGCCGCTGCTGAAGAACACTCAGGGCTTGGCCGGCGTCGATTCG
The DNA here is from genome assembly GCF_008710155.1 of Sphingobium limneticum. Taxonomy (GTDB): domain Bacteria; phylum Pseudomonadota; class Alphaproteobacteria; order Sphingomonadales; family Sphingomonadaceae; genus Sphingobium; species Sphingobium limneticum. Next base: position 15,598 of record NZ_VYPZ01000002.1, on the reverse strand, counting down.
ATTGGCGGCTATGCCAAGCAGTTCCTCGTCGTGCCCGACGTCCAGCGCCTGGCTTCGATGGGGATCACGCTGACGCAGCTCAGCACAGCCCTCGAACGCAACAACAACAGCGTCGGTGGCGGCTTCGTCAATCGCAATGGCGAAGGTCTGGCAGTCCGTGCGGACGCTCTTGTCCGTAACGCCGACGAACTTTCCAAGATCGTGGTGGCCACCCGGGAAGGTGTACCCATCACCCTTGGTCAGGTTGCATCTGTTCGTACCGGTCAGGCGATTCGCATGGGGTCGGCGTCCGAAAACGGAACTGAGGTCGTCGTCGGCACCGCCATCATGCGGATCGGCGAGAATAGCCGCACCGTCGCGACCGCAGTCGCCAACCGGCTGGAGGAGATCAACGCCTCACTGCCGCCAGACGTAATCGTCCAGCCTGTGCTGAACCGTACGGCGCTGGTGAACTCGACCATCAAGACGGTCGCCAAGAATCTGGGCGAAGGCGCGGTCCTTGTCATCGTGGTGCTGTTTCTGCTGCTCGGCAACTTCCGTGCCGCGCTGATCGCCGCCGTCATCATCCCGGTGACCATGATGCTGACCGGCTTTGGCATGTTGCGTGCCGGGGTGTCAGCGAACCTCATGAGCCTTGGCGCGCTCGACTTTGGCCTCATTGTCGATGGCGCCGTCATCATCGTCGAAAATGCCCTGCGACGCATGGCTGAGCATCAGCATCACGAAGGGCGTCTGCTCACCGTGAAGGAACGGCTGGATACGGTCGCTTCTGCTGCCCGGGAGATGATCAAGCCGTCGGTCTATGGCCAGGCGATCATCATCCTCGTTTATGTGCCGCTCCTCACCCTGACCGGTGTCGAGGGCAAGACCTTCGTGCCGATGGCGCTTACCGTCATCATCGCGCTGGTCTGCGCCTTCATCCTCTCCCTGACCTTTGTTCCCGCCGCGATCGCCCTGTGGCTATCCAAGCGGATCGAAGAGAAGGAAGGACGGATCATGAGCTGGCTCAAGGCCCGCTACGAACCCGGTCTCGACCGGGCGATGAAGCGGCCTGTAGTCACTGTCGGCGCTGGTGTCGGTGGTTTCGTTCTCGCGATCCTGGCCTTCATGTCGCTGGGACAGGTTTTCCTGCCGCAGCTCGATGAGGGCGACCTGTTGATCCAAGCCCTGCGTATTCCGGCGACGTCGGTGCAGCAGAGCCAGGCGATGCAGGTGCCGATCGAGCAGATGATGTCGAAGCAGCCGGAGGTGAAGTTCGTCTTCTCCAAGACCGGTACGGCCGAACTGGCATCCGACCCGATGCCGCCCAACGCCACTGATATGTTCGTCATCCTCAAGGACCGGAAGGAATGGCCGGACCCCAGCCTGAAGAAGGAGGAACTCATCTCTCGGATCGAGGGGGAACTCGCCAAATTCCCGGGCAACGCCTACGAGATCACCCAGCCGATCCAGATGCGCTTCAACGAGCTCATCGCCGGCGTGCGCGGTGATATTGCGGTCAAGGTCTTCGGGGACGACTTCAACTCGATGAACGCGACGGCGGAGAAGATCGCCAGCGTCCTGCGCCGCACGCAGGGGGCTGCCGACGTGAAAGTCGAGCAGACCACGGGCCTTCCGATGCTCGACATTCGGGTGAATCGCGACGCCATGGCCCGCCTCGGCGTTACCGCTCAGGACGTGCAGGACATCGTGAACGCAACGCTGGGCGGCCAGCAGTCGGGCATGATCTTCGAAGGCGACCGCCGTTTCCCGGTGGTGATCCGTCTTTCCGAAGATCAGCGTGGTGACATCTCGCTGCTCAGTCAGGTCCAGGTGCCGACCCCGAGCGGCCAGTTTGTTCCGCTGGCCAGCGTTGCGGATATCCGCGTCGTCGACGGTCCAAACCAGATCAGCCGTGAAAACGGCAAGCGTCGTGTCGTTGTCCAGGCGAACGTGCGTGGCCGTGACGTTGGCGGCGTGGTCGCAGATGCGCAGGCTGCCATTGGTAAGGAAGTGCGTCTTCCTCCAGGCAGCTATCTCGAATGGGGTGGCCAGTTCGAGAATCTGGCATCGGCTCAGGAACGCCTGCAACTGGTGATCCCGGCCTGCTTTGTCCTGATCCTGCTGCTCCTCTATGGAGCGTTGGGGTCGGTCCGTGATGCAGCGATCGTGTTCACCGGCGTTCCGCTCGCTCTGGTGGGTGGCGTGCTGGCCCTCTTCTTGCGGGGCATGGACTTCTCCATCTCCGCAGCGGTCGGGTTCATTGCGCTGTCCGGCATCGCGGTCTTGAACGGCCTCGTCATGGTGTCCTCCATTCAGGATCTCATGCGAACCGGCATGGAGCGCGCCGAAGCCGCTCGGGTGGGCGCGCTTCAGCGTCTGAGGCCGGTGGTCATGACGGCGCTGGTTGCGAGCCTTGGCTTCGTGCCGATGGCCCTGGGCAGTGGTGCTGGCGCCGAAGTCCAGAAGCCGCTGGCGACGGTCGTAATCGGCGGCCTGATCTCCGCGACGCTCCTGACCCTGTTCGTCCTGCCGACGCTCTATGCGCGATACGGCCGCACGACGATGGTCGAGGAGGATGATCCAGAGATCGAGGTCTCCCCGTCTGTTCAACCGCAGCACTGATGTGACGGGAGGGCAGCAACTGCCCTCCCGCCTCTTCCTGATCGAAGGAAAGGATCAGACCGATGAGAGAGGAAACCATATTCAGTCCTCAGATCTCGCGTTTGCGGGCGTGGACGCTGTTGGCCGACCTCAATCGCTATGAAGCATGGCATCCCCACTATCGCTTTGGCGCGGGGGTCGTCGAACTTGGGAACAAGATCGACATGACCTGGACGCTGATGGGCAAGCAGGCATCGCTGGAAGCCAGAATTGTAGCCAATGATAAGCCCGATATCATCCGCTGGAGAGCAGCCACATTGCCGCTTTTCAGCATCGAAGAGGGGTATGAAATTTATGAGGATGAAACCGGTCTGCATGTCCGGCACAGCTTCGAATGCAAGGGCATCCTTGGATTGTTGGCACGCCCGCTAGCCACAGGCCTTCGCCGTCAAATGAGAACGCAGGATGCGAGTTTCATGGCGGCGGTGAAGCGCACGATCCGCGCAGTCTCTCCAGCCAATCGCCACAAGCGGCGCTCGCTCAGCGTGATCAAGGGCAGGGGGAAGAGCGATGGATGAAGCAACGAGCGGCGTCAATCAGCGCTTGGAGCGTAACACGCTCTGGATCGTGCTGATCCTCAACGTCCTCATATCTGCAGCCTTCTTCATCGTTGGCTTTACTGGAGATTCCAGCGCTCTCATCGCCAATGGCGTCGACAATCTGTCGGATGCGCTCGTTTATGCGCTGAGCCTTGTAGCCCTGAGCCGAGGCGTCACGTGGAAGAGCCGAGCGGCAATGTTCTCAGGCTCCATGCTGCTGGTCTTCGCAGTCGGCATCCTCATCGACGTCGGTCGTCGATATGTCTACGGCAGCGAGCCCATTGGCACGGCCATGATGGCGATGTCGGCTGTGGCAGCCATCGTAAACTTCATCTGCCTAAGGCTGCTGCAACGGCTTGAGCAGCCCGACGTCAACATGCGCGCAGCTACAACCTTTAGCTTCAACGACTTCATTTCGAATGGCGGCATTTTGATCGCCGGCGTGCTGGTTTGGTGGCTCGGCACAAACTGGCCGGATCTTCTCGTCGGCGTCGCCACTGCGCTGATCGCCATCAAGGGCGGGGTCGAGATCCTGAAGGATGCTCGTAGCGAAATTCGGGAGGCCAAGGGCCGCCCAGAAATCAAGGAGGCCTGAAATGACAACTCGTACTTCTCCGCAAGGACTTCCCTGTCCGGTCTGCAAGGTCGACCTGCTCATGAGCGAGCGGCAGGGCATCGAGATCGACTATTGCCCTCAATGTCGTGGCGTCTGGCTCGACCGCGGTGAACTCGACAAGATCATCGAACGCAGCATCAGCGAAACTCAGCCGACCGAACGGCGTGAAGGCACGCTTGGTGTGTTCGGCTCAAAGCATGGAAGCGATCGTGGCGACAGCCACGGATCTCGGGGCGGCCACCATGGTCGTCGCAAGGGCTTCCTGCGCGATCTCTTCGACTGACAACCAGCTTGGCCGCCGCACCTACCCCCTGTGTGCGAGAACGGCCCGCGTCATGGGCGGCATCCCTCGCCGCCCATGACGACAGTTTCTTCCTCCTGATCCGGGAAACAACATGCGCCTGAAACAATATCGTTTGAGCCGTCTCTCCCTGACCGTAGGAGGCCTGATGCTCAGCCTGATGGGATGTCAGCAGAATGGTGGCGGCGATGAAAGCCGTCATGATCGCAATTCCATTCCCACGCTCGTTGGGGAGCATCTCTACGCATGTGAGGATGGAACGCAGCTGGACGGCGATTTCCTGGTCGATGGGCTGACCCTCGATCTGGCGATCCTGCCGAACCAGAAGCCGATCCGTCTGACTGCGCCCGACACGGGCCTGACCTATGTCGGCGATAAGCTCAATGTCAGCCTGACCGGCGTCGACACGTTGAAGCTAGTACGCGCCGATCAAAAACCGCTGATCTGCAGGAGAACCCGGACGATCAGCAAGCAGGGACGCCTGCATCCACCCTGATGGCAACTGTTTTTACCGAAGATAGCGTGTCCCAACCAGGATGATGGTCATGATTCAAAAACTCCGCCTTGATGTCCCCCTGCTGCTCCCCGAAGTCACCGACACGGCTGATGGCTGCGTTTCGCGCCTGATATCCTTGATCGAAAGCCGTCCCGGTGTTTCTGAAGTGCATGTCACGAAGGAACCAGCCGGCACACTGCCGCAGCTGTGCATCCACTATGATCCGGACGCGATCTCTCTTCCTCGTATCCGGGAGCTGGCGAAGGCGGCGGGGACGCAGATCGCAGAGCGCATCGGCCATGCGGTGTGGGAGGTCGACGGCATTGGCCATCAAAGGCGTGCCAGGTCTATTGGCGAAACGCTTCGCGCGCTGCCAGGCGTGCTCGAAGCCGAGGCCATTCTTCCCGGGACGGTGCGGGTTGAGTTTGATCGCACGATCACGTCGGAGGATGGCATTCTCACGGGGCTTCGCGATGCCGGTGTAACACCCAAGGCACTCGCGGCTTCCGGAAAGAAGCCCGTGGCGCACGACCACGACAAGGATCACGATCACCCGGCTGTCGAGAAGCACGACCACGATCATGGGCATGGCGGACTGCTTGGGCCCAACACCGAGCTGATCTTCGCTCTTGCCTGCGGCGGCGCGCTGGGGGTGGGCTACCTCATCGAGACGTTCGTGACGGCCCCCGCCTGGGTGCCGTTCGCTCTCTTCATCGCGGCTTATGTGTTCGGCGGCTTCTACACCGTGCGTGAGGCTATCGAAAATCTGCGCCAGAAGCGCTTCGAGATCGATACACTGATGCTGGTGGCAGCCGCTGGTGCGGCGGCGCTAGGCGCTTGGGCCGAAGGTGCCTTGTTGCTGTTTCTCTTCAGTTTGGGGCATGCACTCGAGCATTACGCCATGGGCCGCGCCAAGCGTGCGATCGAAGCTCTGGCCGAGTTGGCGCCGCGAACGGCCACCGTTCGGCGCATGGATGGTGGCTCCAGTGTCGTGCCGGTCGAGGAACTGGTCCTTGGTGATGTCGTCATCATCAAGCCGGACGAGCGCATCGCCGCCGATGGCTTCGTCATCAAGGGCAATTCTGCGGTCAATCAAGCGCCTGTCACTGGCGAAAGCATCCCGGTCGACAAGGAGCCGGTCGAAAGCGCGGACTCTGCTCGGGCCAATCCTGATCGCGTCGCTGCAGCCAGCAGGGTCTTCGCCGGCACGATCAACGGCAGCGGCCTCATCGAGATCGAAGTCACGCGCCTATCGAACGAGAGCACGCTCGCCAAGGTCGTGAAGATGGTCAGCGAGGCGGAGACGCAGAAGTCGCCGACCCAGCGGTTCACTGATCGCTTCGAGCGCTTCTTCGTGCCTGCCGTTCTTGTCTTGGCATTCCTGCTTCTATTCGCATGGGTCGTCGTCGATGAGCCATTCCGCGACAGTTTCTATAGGGCGATGGCCGTCCTTGTGGCCGCCAGCCCCTGCGCGCTGGCCATCGCGACGCCGAGCGCCGTGCTGTCGGGTGTCGCCCGTGCCGCGCGGGGCGGCGTCCTGGTAAAGGGCGGTGCGCCGCTCGAATTGCTGGGATCGCTCGATGCCATCGCGTTCGACAAGACCGGCACGCTGACGATGGGCGAGCCACGCATCCAGCAGATCATCCCGGCGCCTGGCGTCACCAAGGAAGAACTGATGGCGCTGGCGGTGGCTGTAGAAAGCCTCAGCGACCATCCCTTGGCCCAGGCAATTGCGCGTGATGGGCGCGAGCATATTGGCGATCATCCAGTTCCGGAGGCCGAAAATCTGAAGAGCCTCACGGGTCGCGGCATCTCGGCTCTTGTCGGTGAGGATGAAGTTCTCATCGGCAAGGCCGAGATGTTCGGCAGCGACGGCATAGCCCCGCTGTCCGGCGAGATGGATACCGCGATCAAGACGCTCCGGGAGGCAGGACAGACCAGCATGGTCGTGCGCAGCGGCTCCCGGGATATGGGGGCTATCGGTCTTCTGGATACGCCGCGCGAAGCAGCCCGCGCGGCGCTGGAACGCCTGCGCGAGATCGGCATCAAGCGGATGATCATGATCTCGGGCGATCACCAGCGGGTGGCTGATGCCATAGGCAAGCAGGTCGGGATCGATGAAGCCTGGGGCGATCTTATGCCCGAAGACAAGGTCGAGGCCATCAAGAAGCTGAGGGCCGAGACAAAGGTCGCGATGGTCGGTGATGGCGTGAACGATGCGCCCGCCATGGCGACAGCGACCGTCGGGATTGCGATGGGCGCAGCCGGCTCGGATGTCGCGCTGGAAACCGCCGACGTGGCGCTGATGGCAGACAACCTGTCGCATCTGCCGTTCGCTGTCGGTCTCAGCCGGAGCACGCGCTGGGTTATCCGGCAGAATGTGTTCGTCAGCCTGGGTGTCGTCGCCTTCCTCGTTCCGGCGACCATCCTGGGTCTTGGTATCGGACCGGCTGTCGCCCTTCACGAAGGATCGACGCTGTTGGTGGTTATCAACGCGCTGCGGCTTCTGGCGTATCGAGATCCGGTCCGTGTCTAAGCAGGACGCGGACCACCATCGAGAAGCGACGTGAGGATCGGAAGATTCGACGCCATCTTCGTCGGGACAGGCATACTGATATGCGTCGCTCTCGCTGTGGTGGGAGTGTGGGCGATGTCCGGCGTACTGCACGCACCACTTAATGATCCTCCCGCCACGAAGCGTGTGCATTTTACGATCCAGCCGGGCGAAACGCAGCGCGTAGCAGCCTATGTGGCCGGGGAGGGGACCGTACGGTTCGTAAGCGAGAGCCGCGGCGCGAAGGTCCGCTATCGCCTTCGCCTGGAAGATGGGCACCAAGGGTCCATTCTTGCCGATACGATTGCTTCGGGCATTCAGCGGGGGGAGTTACGTCCGCAGCATGGCAGCCTGTACGAATGGTCTTGGAACAACCTATCGCCTGGGCCGGTGCATGTTGGCTTCTTTGCCGAGGGCAACTTCGACATCCTGAACCGAACAGGCGCTCGTCAGCCTGAATCCTTGGTGGCCCCCTGATTTTAAGAATTGGGCGCTACGCCTCTCACATCATAGATAATGGAGCACCGCGATGATCGTCGGAGCGCGTCCCCGCCTGCAGCAGATCATACTCGAAATCTGGAAGCCACTGACCATCCTGTTTGCCTGGGATGTGGCAGTCACCATCTTCCACCGGTTCATGCCAATCAAGGAGCCTGCGCTGCCAGTCGCGCTGTTCGGCACGGCCATAGCTTTGTTTCTCGGCTTCAGGACGAACGCCGCTTACGCCCGCTGGTGGGAGGCGCGCACCTTATGGGGCGCTTTGATCAACGCCTCGCGCAGCATGGCCCGTTTGTGTCGCAATGTATTGCCGGCTGGCCCGGAAGCGGAAGCTATTGTGCTGCGGCAGATCTCTTTCGCGCACGCGATGCGGTGCCGGCTGCGGGGGCAGGATCCGACAGAGGATATTAAGCGGCTGGCGGGCAAGGAGGCCGCCGAAGTGGCTGCCGAGCGTACGAACCGCCCCAATGCGTTGCTCGAGGACATGTCTCGGATCGTGTCTGGAGCGCGGACTGACGGGAAGATCGACACCATCCAGCAGTCCCTGTTCGAACGAGTGATGATCGATATCGCCAATGCCCAAGGGGGCATGGAGCGCATCAAGAATACGCCGCTGCCCAATGGCTTTGAGTTCATGCCGAACTTCTTCACGCGGCTGTTCTGCGTGCTGTTGCCGATCTCGTTGGTGGAGACGTTGGATCTCTACACACCGATCGGATCGACCCTGATCGGGATGATCTTCCTGGCTGCGTTGCGGATCGGGCAGGATCTGACGGACCCGTTTGCCAACACCGTCCATGACGTGCCGCTATCGACGATGTGTCGGACGATCGAGATCGATCTTCTGGAGTCCCTAGGGCGGAAGGGGCCTGGGCCACTTCCTCCTGTGGCGGGAACGCAGTGGTAGAGTAGGGGATCAAAGGCCGGACGTAGCCGTTACACCCTTCAACAGGCCGTAAAGGGGCGGAAATCAATCGTTACGATCGAGTTGGGCGCCGGCGACAGGCGGTTCCTATCTGCCTTGCGCGCCCATTCATTTAAAGGAGTATGAAGTGGCAACAGCAAGCGTAATCAGCACGCAACCGACCCCGGACGAGGCCCTGCAGCGTCTGGTCGACGGCAATGAGGCATTCGTGGCCGATGCGCCGGTGCCGGCCGACTTGTCACGCGAGCGGCGACTGGCGCTCGCAGAAGGTCAGCAGCCGTTCGCGACGCTGGTGGGCTGTTCGGACTCTCGCGTTGGCCCAGAACAGCTGTTTGGCGCCGGCCTCGGCGAACTGTTCATTGTCCGGACTGCCGGTAACAACGTGGACACCGCCGGCATGGGGTCCATCGAATATTCGGTGGCCGTGCTGAAGGTGCCGCTCATCGTCGTGTTGGGGCATGAGAAGTGCGGCGCCGTTGCGGCTGCAGCCGACGTCGTGACGAAGGATACACGGTTTCCGGGTAGCATTGCTCGTATGATCGAGCCGATCGTACCGGCCGTCTTGGCAGCTCAGCGCAATGTCGGCGAAGACAAGCTGGTCGATACCGCGGTCGAGGAAAACGTCCGGCGTATGGTCGAACGCCTGCAGAAGTTCTCAGAGCCGATGCTGATCGAACCGCAGGAGCGTGGCGAGTTGAAGGTCGTGGGCGCCGTGTACGAACTGTCGACCGGCCGGGTTCGCTGGCTCTAAAAGCGCAGGCCTTCCCGACGGACATAATCAGAGTTTGGCTGGTTATGTCCGTCGGGAGTGCGCGGATATCATGGCGGTGATAGTCGCCCTTTGATGCTGAGCGTCATTTGTAGAAGCTGCTTGTGTCGACTTTTACTCGCACGTCTGACGCGGTCACCGTCAGCGGGTCGCTGATGGGAAGTTCGATTTCTGCCTCATAAGGATATTCGTCAGTGTCGCGGGAGCCGATATCGTTCGCAACATCAGATCCTGAGCCATATTGCAGTTCGACCACAACGGATCCGGTCACCTCGTAGTAGATCGTGTTGGCATCCATGTCGGTGACCACGATTTCGTCGACCCAGTGATGGTCAATTGCGGTGTGGGTAGACAGCTCATCGAGCTCCTGGATTGCTTCCCCAATCATCTTCTCGAACACGGCGGTCTGCATCGCTCCTGCGACTGCCTCTTCGATAAAGTCCCGGCTCTCTTCAGCCGCATCCAGTAGGGCGTTGATTCCGTCGAGAACTTCGCTGAAAATCCGCCTGATTTTTGAACCGTCGGCTAGGATGGTGTTTGGGCGGACATGTGTAGAGCGGTTTAGCGCATTCACCATTTCAATCAATTCGTCGGCATGGGGCTTCACCTTGAACCGCCCCGGGTTTGCCGGAGGCTCCAACTCCTGAGAAGGTGGAGCCTGTATGAGCAAGACAACGAACAAGTTTGCGCCGGAAGTCCGCGAGCGCGCGGTGCGTATGGTGATCGATCACGAACGTGATTACCCCTCTCGCTGGGCAGCGGTGGTTTCGATTGCGGAGAAGATCGGCTGCGTTCCGCAGACGCTGCATGAGTGGGTGAAGAAGGCTGAGGTCGACAGCGGCAAGCGCGCGGGCGTCCCGACCGAGGTAGCCGACAAGATGAAGGCACTGGAGCGCGAGGTCCGCGAGCTGCGACAGGCCAATGAGATCCTGCGCAAGGCATCGGCATATTTTGCCCAGGCGGAGCTCGACCGCCCGTTCCGGCGATGATCGCCTTCATCGACGATCACCGCGATGCCTATGGGGTCGAGCCGATCTGCCGTGTCCTGCCGATCGCCCCATCCACTTACCACGAGCGCGTCGCAAAGCGGCAGGATCCGACACGCCTGTCGGCGCGGGCGCAGCGGGACGTCGCCCTGAAGCCCGAGGTCGCGCGCGTATTCGCCGAGAACTTCGCGGTCTACGGCGTGCGCAAGGTCTGGCGGCAGATGATGCGGGAAGGCTTTCCGGTCGCCCGCTGCACAGTCGCGCGGTTGATGCGGGAGATGGGCTTGGCAGGGGTGATCCGGGGCAAGCCGGTGCGCACAACTATCAGTGACAAGGCGGCGCCATGCCCTCTCGATCACGTCAACCGCAAGTTCTACGCGCCAGCGCCGAACATGCTGTGGGTGTCGGACTTCACCTACGTCGCGACCTGGGCGGGGTTCGTCTACGTTGCCTTCGTCATCGATACCTATGCTCGGCGGATTGTAGGTTGGCGGGCCAGCAGAACGGCCCATGCCAGCTTCGTGCTCGATGCTCTGGAACAGGCGCTTCACGATCGTCGGCCGGCCCATCGGGGCGGCCTCATCCATCATAGCGATCGCGGGTCGCAATACGTCTCCATCAAGTACACCGAGCGTCTCGCCGAAGCCGGGATAGAACCCTCAGTCGGCAGCGTCGGCGATAGCTATGACAACGCTTTGGCCGAGACGATCAATGGCCTTTACAAGGCTGAGGTGATCCACAGGCGTGGACCATGGCGCAGCTTCGAAGCAGTCGAATATGCCACGCTCGAATGGGTCGACTGGTTCAACCATCGTCGGCTGCTGGAGTCCATCGGCAACATCCCTCCTGCCGAAGCCGAAGAACAATATTATGCTGCCGCGGCCAACATCGATATGGCAGCGTGACTCACAACCCAATGCCTCCGGCAGACCCGGTGCGGTTCACCTCGAACTTCAGTATGTCCTTTACGAATTGGTCTGAAAGGCCGGCCTTGATGATGTAATTCGCCCGTTGCCTCCTCGTCACTGTATCGGTGTCTGGTGCTTGCACGAACCAGACGCATGCGCGGACATCTTCGTCAGGTGACAGTTTGTGGATGATATGACCGATCGCTTCGCGCAGGCCGGCTGCTACGAAGTTTCCACGGATTGGGTTGCTCTTGCTCTTCCCTACTTTGATGCAGCCTTTGAAGACTGTTTTCAGGAATTTGTCCCGATCGAAACGCTTTGCGAGAGCGCGTGACGCTTCGCTGATCTCGCGCCAGGTAGCAATCTCATTTGTCATTATTATTCCATTTCAACATCATATTTTGATATTTCTGTCCAAGTTTCGATCTTGAGTTGGCCGGACTTCACTCAGTGCCCTTAGGCAGACGACATCGAAACGCTAGCTGGACTGATGCGGGATGGTGCTTGTCGTCACCGGGACGAAGGCAAGGTTCGTCCACCAAACTTTTTAATCTGAGCAGCGACGCCCCTCTTGATCAGCGACACTGCCCGTTCGTTGGGGTTTCCGCTGAGCAGGAACAATGAGAACTGGCGCAGCTTATGTCGGGTCAAGATCGGGATCGGCTCGGACACGAAACTGAAGATGGTCCGTAGGCGTTCGGCCGCGAATTTTTCTACCTTGTCAGGGTCGGCACTTCGGTTGGGCGTTGATGTGGCCGCAAAGTCGAAGAGGTCCGAAGGCTTGGGGGTGTACTTGTAGAAGTGCTGCTCCCAATCGGGGGTGCCGAAAACCTCATTCAGCGATGCCCTTTTTCCAGCGTCGAGAGCCGCATGGTCGTGGCTCAACTGCCGAAGAGCAGCGTGAAGCGGAAAGAGATACCATACGTCGGCACGCTGAGTGTTGGCGAGGTATCTTAGCGTGTCCCATCGAACAGACATGCCGTAGGGGTCGAGGAATACGACGGCGCGCTGAAGTCCGCTCCGGCCCGGCTGCGTCCAAGGGCCATTGGAGAAAACCTTGCGCAGTTCGTCGTTGGCATCCCCAGGGACGCATCGGATGTCGCGGTTCGGGAAGTCGGATTTCACCCGCTCAAGGGCGGCGAAGCGCTGCGGATCCTTCTCGATGAATACGAAGTGCCGGAAGGGCGGATCAATGGCTATCGCACGACGTGCAGATCCCTCCAGACGGACGCGCTCCATGACGCCTGGTTCTGGGCTAAAAAGCCCAACCGACTTGCTTTCGATGGTGCGGTCACCTGTCCCGGCGAATGCATCGATGTACCATGTTTCAAACGGGTTGGTCGGAGATGGGCTCGATTGAAGCGCCCGGGTGTAAAAGTTAAGGTAATCGGAAACGGCGTTGAGTTTGATCTCGGTCCAGCCGCCACCAAAGGTATGTTCAGCTCTTTCCACATCGGCCATGTCGGGTTTGTCTCGGTTAGGCCTCAGCGGCACCGTTGATCTTGTCTGGTGGGGATATGCCCGTTGTTAAGCGGCGCGCGAGGCTACGGGAACCGGCAGCTCGTTCCATTCGCGCCCGTCGAGATCACGGCCGCCGGTCTTTGGCCGGATGCCGCCCCATTGTTTGAAGAAGAACGCGACGCCTTGTTCGGCGCATAGGTCGCGAATTTCACGCGCCCATTCGATTGCCATCGGCCGCGCGCCCGGCCCACTTTCGCCGCCCGCAATAACCCAGTGAATGCCCGTGAGATCAACTTTTCCGACTGAACCGATCAGCGGTTCTACGGAAAGGAAGCGGACGCCAGCAGGTGCATCTCGCAGATGCGTAATACGAGCGCTGGATTTGCTGTCTTCGACCGACACACCGAGCCAAATGTGAGCCGGTGGTGTGGCATCACGGTAGCGCCGCTTGAGATAGCTGCGCATCAGCGAACTACGTTTCGTCAACACTTGGAAGACGTGCCAATCCGCCTTTTCCATCGTATCGAAGACCTGATCGATGAAGGTGCGGGGCACCTCCTTGTGGAATAGGTCGCTCATCGAATTGACGAAGATCATCCGGGACCGCTTCCAAGCGAGCGGTTGCGCTAGCCGTTCAGGCCGAAGGGTGAGGTCGAAGCCATGTTCGAAAGGATGACCTGGGATGCCGCGCCACCGTTCAGAGAAGCGGGCGGCATAGCAATTGTCGCAGCCGGCAGTAATCTTCGTACAACCCGTCACCGGATTCCACGTCGCATCTGTCCACTCGATTGCACTGCCGTCGGCCATAGTAACGCGCCCCTAGAACGTACCATGAATCTTGGCATATCGCGAATCGTGGGGCAACGAGTTTCGGTGCCAAAACTGGAAAATATGAGCAAAATGAATGAGAAGGGGATAGACAGTTGCTGTAAGTATTACTCATAACTTGTCTATGGCGGCAGGGCGCCAGCGAGGCATCAGTCCATGGCAGGTAATCTGGGTTACGATTGGATCGTGGGCGGTAGTCTGCCCGAACTCGGTCGCCACAGTGCGGCAAAGCATGAGATATTCGATGCCTATGTTGGGGCGTACATTCGTACATTGACGAAGAGTCATCGCACCCGTGCTCTCAACCTCACTATCGTTGATGGGTTCTGCGGTGGCGGTCGCTATACGCTTGATGGCGGTCAGGTTGATGGGTCTCCACTTCGAATGTTGGCTGCAGTGGACCGGGTTCGGGCTGAGGTTGCAGCGGCACGGACACGTGGCATTGCGATCAATGTCGACTTTGTCTTCGTCGATGCGAATCGTAACCATATCGATTTTCTACGGGATCTTCTGGAAAGCGAGGGCCACGGCTCTCGGATCGGGCGGGACATCCATATCATCACGTCGAAGTTTGAAGAGGTAGCTGGGGATGTGATCGCACGCATCCAGGCAAGAGGGCGGGCGCATCGATCCTTGTTCTTCCTGGATCAATACGGATGGAGTTCAGTCACATTCGCTACAATCCGCAAGATCATGGCAGCCCTTCAGAACCCGGAAGTGGTGCTGACCTTCATGGTAGACCATCTGGTAAATCTGCTGAACGACAGGATGATCGACACCGCAGGCTTAGCGGCGGTTGATCTCGGTCGTAGTGATGTCCAGGACATGCTGCAAATGAAGCAGATGCGGGGTTGGAAGCGCTTCATCCAAAACACGCTCTACGAGCATATCCAGCGGAACACTGGTGCCGATTATTACACGCCGTTTTTCATCCACCCCGAAGGTGGATCTAATCGGGATTACTGGCTCCTGCACCTGTCGAAGCACCATTCGGCTCGAGAAGAAATGGGCAAGATCCACTGGGGAATGGAAAACACGTTCGAGCATTTCGGTCGGGCGGGCTTTAACTCGCTTGGCTTTAATCCAAGCGAGGATGTGCGGAAGGATATGCTGGACTTCGGCTTCAACGACAACGCGCGAACGAGGTCGGAGAACGCCGTTGTCGACCAACTCGCCAGGATGCTTCACGCACGGGCTGTTGCCGGGAAGGGGCCGCTGACCAAGAAAGAACTGTTCGCATCCCATTGCAACGAGGCGCCGGTAATCGGTGAGATCGTGGATGCAGCGCTGGCCGAACTACGCAAGGCGCAGGATGTGATTATCACTGGCAAGGATGGGGCGTTGCGACGGTCGGTGAAGACGTTCGCTTGGGATGACGAGATCAAGGTGTCTCGGGAGCCTGGCCTTTTCTCTGTGTTCGATCAAAGAGCAGCGTGACAGGTCAATTATTTCAGATGCCGTATGTCAGCTACCAGATCCTTTTGTAGGTTGTTCCTTTGAGGCTGGTGAGCTTGGGGTCTCTAGGCATCAGGTCGATGCATCGCTGGAGCGATGGGATATCGGTAGCGAAATCGATGGGCCTCACATTGCCAAGTTCGGGGTTTGGCGTAGATACAAAAACCGCGCTGTCATCCTTTGATTCAAACAAGCGGGATGCCATGGCAATGAGAATTTGGTAACAAGACACCCGCTGACGCATCAGAGCGTAAGATGCACAACGACGATGTGTGTTTTGGCGGAAGGGCTGTGGGCCGCCGCCTTCCGCGTCGGGCTTATTGTATTGCTGAGCTCGTTTCCTTCTGAGCCACGACTCTTCGATACCTAGTAGGCGTTGGACGGGCCATCCGCCGGAAATCATGTTCTCGATAGCATCTATGTCTGCGAGGAGCCGCGCATAGGGGACTCCTCCTTCCATGCAGATATGACGCGGTGTTGTGCCGTTAGATGGTATCGCTCCGGTGAGGGCCGCCTTGCGGTGATCGGCTGATATTTCGAGATGGCACCGGTGCAAGCGCCGGTGTTTGCACCGATACTAGGAACGGTGCGATGACTCAGATCACGGTAATTTCAGGCC
>NZ_VYPZ01000029.1 GCF_008710155.1 Sphingobium limneticum | reverse complement strand
CAACTTCACTTTAGAGACCTGCGGGCCGATCATGACCGCCTTGATGAAGCCTGCGGGCGCTACGCGCCCTTGCCTTCATCAAGGCAGTGCGCCCCTTCGAGGGGCCGCTTCCCAATGTGCTATGGCACTGAATTTACGAGCCGGGCGATCCTGCAATGGGCCAGCCAGAACAAGGTCGAGTGGCATTACATCGATCCCGGTAAGCCCCAGCAGAACGGCTTCATCGAGAGCTTCAACGGCTCATTGCGCGATGAGCTGCTCAACGAGGAGCTGTTCGACAGCTTGGCTGACGCCCGCCGGAAGCTGGCCATCTGGCGCTACGACTACGACCATGTTCGCCCTCACTCATCGTTGGGAAATCGAACGCCTGCACAAGCGCGTCGGACGTTCGTGCAGGACGATAGCATCACGCCCGGCGCGCTTGTGCAGGCGAGCATACCGGAATATTCAACCGCAAGACTCTCGTTATGATCGAGGGACCGCCGGGGGGCAGGTCACTTGCCTCGAATTCCTGAAGGCCGGCGACACCTTGGTCGTTTGGAAACTCGACCGTCTCGGGCGATCATTGACCAATCTTCTGGCGATCATAACCGATCTGAAAAATCGAGGTGTGGCCTTCCGATCGCTAACGGAGCAGATGGACACAAGCACGCCCCATGGTGAATTGCTGTTTTCGCTCTTCGGCGCGCTCGCCCAATATGAACGCGCGCTCACGCGTGAGCGGGTGATGGCAGGCTTGGTCGCAGCTCGACGACGGGGCCGGCGCGGGGGCCGGCCGCCCAGCATTGACGCGGAAACGATCGAGCAGATCACGGCAGCCCTCGATGCCGGCGCAAGCAAGGCGTCGGTGTGCCGATCATTCAAGGTGCCGCGATCGACCCTCATCGGCACGCTCGATCGCATTGGCTGGACGGGACCGGTCAAGGCCTGACCCGATGCCCCGCCGCTCTGTTCTGACCGAGGCGCAACACGCCGAGTTGTTCGCCTTGCCGGAGAGCGAGCCAGATCTGGTGCGATACTGGACGCTCAGTTCCGCAGATCTGCGCGTCTTCACGAGCCGGAGGCGTCCCCACAACCGCCTCGGTTTTGCGCTGCAGCTCTGCGCCTTGCGATATCCTGGCCGATTGCTGAAACCCGGCGAATTCATCCCTGATGCTCCTCTCAGGTTCGTCGGGGATCAGCTCGGCGTCGAGCCGGACGCGCTTGCCGATTATGCCACGCGTGGTCCCACCCGGTATGAGCAACTCGATACGCTGCGCGAGGTATTCGGTTTCCGGCAATTGAGCCGTCCGATCCATGCAGAACTGCAGGCTTGGCTCTTGCCGATCGCACTGACCATGACCGGTGGAATCGATCTCGCGCGGATCCTGATGGAAGAATTCCGCCGCCGGCAGATAATCGTGCCCGGTATCACGTCCCTGGAACGCATGGTGAGCAAAGCTCTGTTAGATGCCGAGCGGAACGTGGGCAACCTGCTGACGGGAAGTCTGACTTCAGTGCAATGCGGCCTGCTGGACTCGCTGCTGCTGCAGCACAATGCAGGCCGCATCAGCATTCTTGCCTGGATCCGCCAACCACCCGGTAGACCGGGACGACGTGCCTTCGCGGAAATTCTCGAGCGATTGTCCACATTGCGGGCAATCGGCTTGGAGCCTGTCCTGCTCATCGCCTGGTTGATGCCGATCGTGACGCTGGGCCTGGCGCTGCTGCTCCTCGGGATCGTCATCGCGCTGGGCCGCACCGCCTGGCCACGCTGGTTCGCAGCGCTGGCCAATCCCGTCTCGCTGGTCGCGATCGGCATGCTGATCGCGCGCATCCTGCCCGAGCCGGCGCACACCTGGCTTGACGGCGCCGCGTTCAACCTCGGCTGGCTCGTTGTCTATGCCGTCTCGACGGCGCTGCTCTGGAATGGTGGCCGTTCGCCGGTCGCATCACGGGACGAAGCAGCATGACCGAAGCTGCGACAGCGACAGGCGACGAACAAGTGGGGGAGGAAGCATCAGGCGCTTTCAGCATGAAGCCACTGATGTTCGAGACCTTCGTCTGCTCGATGGCGATGATGTCGTTCGTGGCGCTCGCGGGCCCCATCGCGCGCGTGCTTGGCCTCGAGCCATGGCAGGTCGGCGGGGCGATGACCGCGTCGGGCATCGCCTGGATGATCATGGCGCGGTTCTGGGGCGGCCTTAGCGATCGGCGCGGCGCTCGTCGCTTGACGGCTTAATTGGATCGGGGGCGCCGCGATCAAGCGTTACCGCTCGGTTAGAGAATGGGATGACCAAATTATCGCTGCAACTTTGCCATCGCTTCCACTTCGATGGTTGTAAGCTCGTCGATTGTCAGGTCGAGCGCAGAGCGCTGCGTCTTCAAGTCGACCAACCTTTCCCGGATGCGGGCAATCAATCGCTCCATTTGCTCCTTATGCTCGGGATCGGCATCGTAGAGATCGAGAAACTCCTTGATTTCCTTGATGGAGAAGCCAAGGCGTTTGCCGCGCAAAATCAGCTGTATGCGTCCGATCTCACGCCTGGAATATGCCCGGGTACTGCCTACCCGTTGAGGGGCGATAAGCCCCTCCTTTTCGTAGAAGCGTAGCGTGCGAAGTGTCAGTCCGAGTTCCTGAGCGACATCCTGGATGCCGTACACTTGTAAATCCGCATCCTTTGCGCGGGTTCTCCCCTTGTGCGTGGGGTTGTCGCGATCCGCGTCCTTAAGCGTTTCATCGTCCTCGGCGAGGTGGAGCGAGTTCCCCATGCCATCCACTCCCTGTCCTCCAATCACGGCTACCCTACCACTCAAGCGCATAAGCCTCGTAGCTTGACAGGGGATAGAGGCTCAGGCGAGCTTTTTGTTCTCCTCCTCGATCAAATCCTTCTTCGAAAGTTTGCCGATCAACGTCTTGGGCAGGCTGTCCCGGAATGCGAAGGCCTTGGGCATCTCGATCTTGCTGAGGCGATCCTGCAAAAAGACCTTGAGTTCATCGACGGTCAGGTTCGATCCCTCGTGCAGCGCGATGAACAACTTGGGAGATTGACCTCTGTAGGCGTCAGGAATCGCGATTGCGATCGCCTCCTTTACCGCCGGGTGCTGGTAGGCCGCATCCTCGATGATCCGGGGATATACATTATATCCGCCACAGAAGATGATGTCCTTGATGCGGTCGACGAGGAAGAGATAGCCATCCTCATCAAAATAGCCGATATCGCCGGTTCGTAGCGCGCCATCGACGAAGACAGCACTGGTTTCTGCAGGGCGCTGCCAATAGCCCTTCATCACCTGAGGGCCGCGGGCGCACACTTCTCCGCGTTCTCCCTGGGGAAGAACCCGCGAGGGATTCTCCGGATCTCGGATCTCGATGATGGTGCCGGGGAAACTTGGGCCGCAGCTATTGTCCTTCACCGTCCCAAACAACGGGTTGCAGGCTATGATCGGGGCGGTTTCGGAGAGCCCATATCCTTCCACGACCCTGGCACGCGTGCGTGCCTCGAACTCCTCGCGTACCTCGAGCGGGAGCGGTGCGCCGCCGGATATACAGGCGCGCACGGCCGAGAGATCGGGTATCTCGTCGTCCGGAAGCGCGTTCAGGGCAACATAGATCGTAGGCACGCCGAAGAACTGTGTCGGCGGCTTGCGCTTCATCGTGTTGAGAACCTGCTTCATCTCAAACCGTGGCAGCAGGACGATTTCGGCGCCGATTTCGACTGAGAAGTTGAGCACCGTCGTGAGTGCGAAGACGTGAAACATGGGCAGGACGCCGAGAGTTCTCTCCTGCTGCGGGCGAAGTCCTCCCACATGCACCACCATCTGGGCGCTGTTCGCCGTGAGGTTGGCGTGGGTCAGCATTGCGCCCTTGGGCACGCCGGTTGTGCCTCCGGTATATTGAAGGACCGCGACATCATCAGGGTGACGTTCTACCGCGTCAGGTTCGGCATCATGGGCGAGAAGCGCCTTGAGCCGGACATGAAGGCCTTCGTCGAGTATCCGCGCGTGGTCTTTTCGCTTGAATAGCGCAAAGCCCAGGCCTTGCAGCCAGGGCAGCATATCCCTCATGCCGCACAACACGATCTTGTCCAGCCCGGCACGTGGCGCGACGGCTTGCACTTTCTCGTGGATTATCCGGACGTCCGGTACCGCCATCATGCGCGTTCCCGAGTCCCGGATCTGATGCTCCAGTTCGCGCTCCGTGTAGAGCGGGTTGAAGTTGACCACGATCGCACCCACGCGCAGCGCCGCGAAGTACAATATCGCGAAATAGGGGCAGTTCGGCAGGCACAGGCCGAACCGATCGCCCTTGCGCAGCCCCTGATCCTGCAATCCACGTGCTGCACGGCGAACGAGTTGCCCCACCTGCGCATAAGTCCAGGTTCGCCCGAGAAAGTCGATGGCGACGCGTTCGGGATAAAGGTTCAACGCATTGTCGAGGAGGTCGGTCAGGAGCCGTGGCGGAATTGCCGGTTCCGGTATCGACGGGAAGGCGCTGATGGCGGGCTGGGGCATGGCGATCTCCAGCATCAGAAGTGGAAACGTCCGCCGAGCGACAGCACGACGGCGTGCGCGTCCTCGAGCTTGCCGTCCATCAGGATCGGCGTCTGCACGGCCGTGCCGGCATAGGCCGCTGTCGTGCGATCAATAGTCGTATCCTTGAACGTAATATACGCTGCGCCCGCATCGAGCGTGAACCGGGAAGACACGGCATAGCTTGTGCCGGCAGCGAAATTCCAACGGTTGCTGTCAGGCACTCGAGCGTCCCGATTGCCGTTGCGCGTCGGGGTCTGGGCGTGTTGAACGCCGGCACGAACGGTCCAGGCTGGTGTGACCGCGTAATCGATGCCGCCTGCGAAGCTCCAAGTGTCCCGGTAATTTTCCGGGATTGAAACGTTGAGCGGCGCGCCGAGCCGGATAGCGTCGAATTTCGACCAACCCATGCGGGTCACCTGACCGTTGAGGGTGACCTTGGGCGACACCGCCACGCGCGCTCCGAAGATCGCCTGCCAGGGGGTCTCGAACGTGGCGTTTGCATTCACTACGCTGTTTTGCCCGGCGAGCGGACCAAGAAGACCGGTCGTCGTCACCGAACCGTCGAGATTATGCTTCACGCTCGACTTGTAGCTGGCGCCCAGTTGCATGGGGCCGGCGCGATATTGCAGCCCGGCCGACCAGCCAAGATCCCAACCATTGCCTTTCAGCTCCTGGTGGCCGTCGGCGAGAAGAGGCGATAGGTTCGGCAGATAGTTGGACAATGATGCGTCGGCATATTCGATATTAAGCGCGGCGCCGATGCTGAGATTTGGCGTAACGAGGTAGGCGATCGATGGCTGGATGTCGTATGTTCGCAGCTTGGTCTTGTCGGCGCTATACCGTGCCCAGCTGTCGGCATCATAATTGGTTGTGAAGCTATAAGGGGAGGCGACGGTCAGCCCCAAAGCGAGCCGTGATGTCAGGCCGACGGCTATCGCGCCGGAGGGTAGTACGCCATTATTGATCGGATCACGAGAGCGTTGGCTCCCGCCTACAGCCGCAGCCGACTGCCCGGGACGGACAATGAGCGTGTTGACATTGTCAACCGACCCTTTGGGAAGGATTACGCTTACGGCCTGGTGGGCATCGACTCCTTCCATGCCTGCGATCGCAGCCGGATTCCACCAGAGGGACTGTACGCCCTGGTCGGCGACCTCGCCCGAAAAGGCTCGTCCGGCACCTCTGGACGATTGTTCCTGAAGGTAAAAGGCCTGCGCGCTCGCGGCTTGCGGCGCGAGCAATCCAGCCGCCACGGCCGATGTTGCGATCCCAACTTTCCAATTTTTGCCTGCCACGCCCATCTCCCCTTTCGTGATTGTCAAATTCCTCGTGCTTATCGGAGGCGCGTCCATGTCTGCGTCTTGCACAGGGGCCAGACGATGCAGCCCTTGAGGCGCAAATGATCCCGATCGGCTAACGTGACCGTCGCGCTGTATGTACCGCCATCCTCAGCGTTGTAGATGGAACCACCCGACCAACTGCCCGACTTCCACGTAAAACCCTGCAGAATCTGCAATCCACGAAGCGGACGACCGCGCAACGCAGCGGTCTTGTTCTTTTCGTCACGTAGTTCGGGGTTGGCTTTGATCCCGTCGGAACTGATCAAGGCACCGCAGATCGATTGCCCGCAGCGGGTGATTTCCACGACGCCATGACGGCTCTCGGTTTGCCAGCGACCGACAACGGTGTCGGC
Organism: Sphingobium limneticum; assembly: GCF_008710155.1. Taxonomy (GTDB): domain Bacteria; phylum Pseudomonadota; class Alphaproteobacteria; order Sphingomonadales; family Sphingomonadaceae; genus Sphingobium; species Sphingobium limneticum. The sequence goes on along the minus strand of NZ_VYPZ01000029.1, from coordinate 37,846 downwards.
GGGCAATGCAGTGCTCGAAGCCAGTAGTGTCAGAATGATCGACATTGTTCCTCTCCGCGCGCCTTCAGGCGACCGTCTGTTTCACGTCTGGAGCCAATATGCGGCGAATCAGCGTCCCATAACCATCTCGATGACGTATAGGTAAGTCAATAGCTCAATGCGTCATCAAAATGCCTATTAGGTTGTGTGCGAATTGGAGGGGTCAGGCGCTGCTGGCCCCGTCGTCAGGGTTCGGGCGTGTTCGTGTGTGACGCCGTCAAGCTATTGATCTGTGCGTGCCTTCAAGCAAGGAAAGATTGCGATAATTGCCCAGTTCCTGAATGCGCTGGATGGAACGCGACACTTCGCCGTCAGCCGCCCCGTTCGCGGCAACGACCAGGCGCCCGTAGCCGCCGGCGTGAATGCGAAAGTCGCTCCAGATCCGGACGCTATCCCCGATGATGCAGGAGACGAGATGGCCCGGATGGAAGTCGGCCCGATCGACAACCGGCTCGGCGTAGCTATCGTTCGCCACAACGACGATGTGGGTTGCGCGGATGACCAGGCCCGGCAGCGTTTCCATCCACTGCAAGGTATCACTGAAGGGGCCGACGTCGGGAGCAGACCAGAACTGCGCGTCCGCGCTGACCGAGGTTGACGTTAGCGTCGTGGTGACCGCTTCACTGTGCCTTTCCCAGGCCAGCCGCCCGTTGGCGGACCACTCCGTTTCCAGGTGGCGCAGGTTGCGATCGAGTCCAGAGGCACATCGCTGCTCCAGGATCAGCCATTCCTTCTCCCGGTCATTCTCATCGACCAGGCGAACCGTCTGAAATGCCATGGCGGGCAATTCGAGTGCAGGAAAACGGCGCAGATGCATTTCGCCGACGATCTGACGCCGGAGGGGATGCTCAGAAAATCGCATGTGTGCGCCTTCGAAAACAGGTGCAGTGGCGCTTGGGGAGAGGCGCAGCCGTCGATAAGACGGGCGCGAGCATCATCGCCGGGATGAGAGTGCGCGGTTTTTCACTGGCGAGCATCCGTACGTTCCTCGGCCAAGACCTCCGATATCAAGCCTCCCGGGAACCGGTGCATGACGATTCCCTCGACGGCGTGAGAAGAGTGCCAAAGATTTTAGTTGACGTAAACGTCATTTCACGCACCATTAGGTAATCAGATGTCCGATTCCCTGGAGAGGCTATCATCGATGCGTAATGTGGTTGTTGCGGGCTATGCCCGGTCCCCCTTTCACCTGGCAGGCAAGGGCGCGCTGGCGCGCGTCCGCCCTGACGATCTGGCCGCTCAGGTCATTCGCGGACTGATTCAGCAGACCGGCGTGAAGGCCGAAGATATCGAGGATATCGTGCTGGGCTGCGCTTTTCCTGAAGGCGAGCAGGGCTTCAACATCGCGCGCCTTATCGGTCTTCTCGCCGACCTGCCGCTCTCTGTCGGCGGCATGACCGTTAATCGCTTCTGCGGATCGTCGATGAGCTCGGTCCACATCGCTGCGGGCCAGATTCAGCTTGGCGCCGGCGAGGCCTTCATCTGCGCGGGCGTGGAGTCGATGAGCCGCGTGCCGATGATGGGGTTCAATCCGCTGCCGAACCCCGAGCTCGCGAAGAAGAGCGCCGCCTATATGGGCATGGGCGACACGGCGGAGAATGTCGCGACCAAATATCAGATCACCCGTGCCCAGCAGGAAGCCTTTGCGGTCGCCAGTCAGGACAAGGCGGCCGCGGCTATCGCGGCCGGCAAGCTCGAGGCCGAGATCGTGCCGATCACGACCAAGGCGGGCGTGGTCGACAAGGATGGCACGCCGCGTGCCGGCACGACGACGGAAACCCTCGCCGGGCTGAAGCCGGCCTTCAGCCAGGACGGCACGGTAACGGCGGGAACGTCCTCGCCGCTGACCGATGGCGCAAGCGCAATCCTGGTCACGAGCGAGGATTATGCGCGCGCGCATGGACTGCCGATCCTTGCCCGCATCAAGTCGGTTGCTGTCTCTGGCTGCCAGCCGGAGATCATGGGCATCGGACCGGTCGAGGCCTCGCGCAAGGCGCTGCAGCGGGCGGGGCTCAGTGTGGACCAGCTTGACGTTGTCGAGCTCAACGAAGCCTTTGCGAGCCAGTCACTGGCCTGCATCAGCGACCTGGGGCTTGACCAGTCGAAGGTCAATCTGGACGGCGGCGCCATCGCGATAGGCCACCCTCTGGGGGCGACCGGTGTGCGGATCGTGGGCAAGGCCGCGGCTCTGCTGAAGCGCGAAGGCGGCAGCTATGCGCTTGCCACCCAGTGCATCGGCGGCGGTCAGGGCATCGCCACCGTGCTGGAGGCGGCGGAATGAGCGAGCAGGCCATCAAGCCAGTCGGCGCCCCGCCGGAAACCATCAAAAAGGTCTGCGTGATCGGCGCAGGCGTCATGGGCGCCGGCATCGCAGCGCAGGTCGCCAATGCCGGCGTGCCGGTGCTGCTGCTCGATATCGTGCCCAAGGAGGGCGGCGATCGTGACGCCGTGGCGAAGGGTGCGGTCGCGAAGATGCTGAAGACCGATCCGGCGCCCTTCATGTCGAAGGCTGCGGCGAAGCTCGTTGAAACGGGCAATATCGACGACCATCTCGAGCGGGTGGCCGAATGCGACTGGATCGTCGAGGCGATCGTCGAACGGCTCGACATCAAGCAGGCGCTCTACGCCAAGCTCGAGCAGCTCAAGCGTCCGGGCACGGCGGTATCGTCCAATACCTCGACGATTCCGCTTGGCCATCTGGTCGAGGGGCGGGACGATCAGTTCAAACAGGACTTCCTGATCACCCATTTCTTCAATCCGCCGCGCTACATGCGGCTCATCGAAATCGTGACCGGCCCCGACACTGATACGGCTGTGGCGAGGCGCGTCTCGGATTTCGTCGATCGAAAGCTCGGCAAGCGCATCGTGCCGGCGCGGGACACGCCGGGCTTCATCGCCAATCGCATCGGTACCTACTGGCTGGCCGTCGCGATCAATGCCGCGATGGACCAGGGGCTGACGGTGGAGGAAGCCGACCAGATCGGCGGAAAGCCGATGGGCGTGCCCAAGACCGGCATTTTCGGCCTTGTCGATCTCGTTGGCGTCGACCTCATGCCGCTGCTCACGAAGAGCCTGTCCTCGACGCTGCCGGCAGGTGACGCCTATTTCGACACGGTGAGGCCGATGCCGCTCGTCGACAGGATGATCGCGGAAGGCTTTACCGGGCGGAAGGGCAAGGGCGGTTTCTACGCGTTCGACAAGGCGACGAAGACCAAGAAAGCGCTCGATCTCGCGACCGGCGAATATCGCGTATCGGTGAAGCCGGCTTCCTTGCCGGGCCGGGCCGAGAAGGACCTGGCAGCATTGGTTGCTGCGCCCGGCAAGGTCGGCGCCTATGCCTGGGAAATTCTCGGCAAGGTTCTTTCCTATGCCGCGAGTCTGGTCGGTGAAGCTGCGGACAACATCGTCGGCATCGATGACGCGATGAAGCTCGGCTACAACTGGAAGTTCGGGCCGTTCGAACTGATCGATCGCCTCGGGCCGGGCAAGCTCGCCGAACGGCTGGCCGCCGAGGGGCGGGATGTTCCCGCGATCCTCAAGGTAGCCGGAGATCGGCCTTTCTACCGGGTGCAGGACGGCCGTCGGCAATATCTCGATGCCGCCGGCGACTATCATGATGTCGTGCGGCCCGAGGGCGTGCTGCTGCTGGAAGACATCAAGCTCCATAGCCAGCCGATCCTCAAAAATGGTTCGGCGGCACTCTGGGATGTCGGCGACGGCGTTGCCTGCCTTGAGTTCACCGGCAAGATGAACGCGCTCGACGGCGATGTGATGAAGCTGATCGGTCAGGCGATCCCGGTCGTGCAGGACAAGTTCAAGGCGCTCGTCGTCTATAATGAGGGCAGCAATTTCTCCGCCGGCGCCAATCTCGGTCTTGCTCTGTTCGCACTGAACATCGCGGCATGGGGCGAGATCGAAAAGCTCGTCGCGGGCGGGCAGCAGGCCTACAAGGCGCTCAAATATGCGCTGTTCCCGGTCGTGAGCGCTCCGGCCGGCATGGCATTGGGCGGCGGTTGCGAGATCCTGCTCAACAGTGATGCCGTGCAGGCCCATGCCGAAAGCTATGTGGGTCTGGTCGAGTGCGGCGTGGGTCTGATCCCTGGCTGGGGCGGATGCGGTGAAATGATCGATCGCTGGCGCTCCAGTCCCGGCATGCCCAAGGGGCCGATGCCGGCCGTAGCCAAGGTCTTCGAGACGGTATCGACAGCCACTGTGGCAAAGTCGGCCGCCGAGGCGAAGGAGCATGGCTTCCTGCGTCCCTCGGACGGCATTACGATGAACCGGGACCGTCTGCTGGCGGACGCCAAGGCGAAGGCACTGGAACTGGCCGACGGTTACAAACCGCCTGTGGCTCCGGAATTCCGCTTGCCTGGCGCGGGAGGCAAGTCCGCTCTTTCGATGGCTGTCGAAGGCTTCCAGGCCCGTGGCCTCGCCACATCTTACGATGGTGTCGTATCCGGCGCGCTCGCCGACGTCCTGACGGGCGGCGAGAAGGATCTCATCGACATCGTGACCGAAGAGGATCTGCTGGCGCTCGAGCGCAAGGCCTTCATGCAACTGGTGCGCGACCCGCGGACCCAGGCGCGCGTCGAGCAGATGCTCGTCACCGGCAAGCCGCTGCGTAACTGATTGGCGGCCGGCGGCCGGATGGCCGACCGGTCAGGAGATATAAATATGCAAGTCTATGACGCCCCGTTGCGCGACATGCGCTTCGTGCTCAACGAACTCCATGCCGATGACGGCTTCGGGGATATTCCCGCACTGTCGGAGTTCACACCGGATCTCACCGATGCGATCCTCGAGGAGGCGGCGCGCTTCTGTCGCGACGTCCTGTTGCCGATCAACCGGTCGGGCGACGAGGAGGGGTGTCATCTGGAAAACGGCGTTGTGCGGACGCCGGCGGGGTTCGCGCAAGCCTATAAGCAATTCGCCGAAGGTGGCTGGACCGCGCTCGCATCCGATCCAGAATGGGGTGGGCAAGGGCTGCCGGAAGCGGTCAACAAGCTGGTCGAAGAGATGATCTGCTCGTCCAACCTTTCCTTCGGCCTCTATCCGGGCCTCACCCATGGTGCGACCACTGCGATCGAGGGCCATGGGAGCGACGCGCTCAAGCAGGCCTACCTGCCCAAGATGGTAAGCGGTCAATGGTCCGGCACGATGTGCCTGACCGAGCCTCATTGCGGTACCGATCTCGGGCTCCTGCGCAGCCGCGCGGTCCCGCAGGGCGATGGCAGCTACAAGGTCACCGGCTCCAAGATCTTCATCTCCGCCGGTGAGCATGACCTGACCGAGAATATCATCCATCTCGTGCTCGCCCGCCTGCCCGACGCCCCCAAGGGCGTAAAGGGCATCAGCCTGTTCCTCGTTCCCAAATATCTTCCCAAGGAGGACGGCACTCCCGGTCAATCGAACGGCGTCGCCTGCGCCGCGATCGAGCACAAGATGGGTCTCAAGGCGTCGGCGACCTGCCAGATGAACTTCGACGATTCGACCGGTTGGCTGGTCGGCGAGCCGGGCAAGGGCATGGCCGCCATGTTCACGATGATGAACACTGAGCGCGTCTCTGTCGGCATTCAGGGCCTCGGTGTCGGTGAAGCCGCGTATCAGGCGGCCGCCTGGTATGCGAAGGACCGTATTCAGGGCCGGGCGCTCTCGGGCCCCAAATATCCCGAACAGGCTGCCGATCCGATCATCGTCCATCCCGATGTTCGCCGCATGTTGATGACGATGCGGGCCTATAATGAGGGGTGCCGGGCGCTCTCGGCCTGGGTCTCGCGCGCGCTGGACGCGGAAAAACATTCTCCCGAACCCGAAGTGCGCCAGCGTGCGAGTGACTTCATCGCGCTCATGACCCCCGTCGTCAAAGCGCTCTTCACCGACCTTGCGTTCGACAGTGCGAACCTCGCTGTCCAATGCTATGGCGGCCACGGCTACATCCGCGAAAGCGGCGTCGAGCAATATGCCCGTGATGCCCGGATCACCATGATCTATGAGGGGACGAACGGCGTTCAGGCGCTCGATCTCGTCGGCCGCAAGCTCGGCGCCCATATGGGCCGCTATCTGCGCAGCTTCTTCCATCCGGTGTCGGCTTTCATCGAGGAAAACAACGTCGACGGACCGATGAAGCCGATGGTCGAGGCGCTCGCCAAGGCGTTCGGGGCGCTGCAGCTTTCGACGGCCACGGTCGCGCAGCGGGCACTCAAGGATCCCGAAGAGGCGGGCGCGGCGTCGGCGGACTATCTGCGTCTGATGGGCCTGGTGGCCATGGGCTATTGCTTTGCCAAGGCGACCAAGATCGCAGGCTTGCAGCTCTTCTTCGGCAGCGAGGACAAGCGCTTCTACGATGCCAAGATCAAGACGGCGACGTTCTTCTTCGAGCGTATCCTGCCTCAGGCGACCGCCAGCTTCCTGGCGATCAAGGCGGGCAAGAAGTCGCTGATGGCGCTGGAAGACGACGTGTTTTGACGCTTCCGGCAAGCCTCGAAAAGCGGCTGGCCATTCCAGCCATCGTTGCGCCGATGTTCCTTGTGTCGGGACCGGACCTTGTCGTCAGTTGCTGCGAGGCGGGACTGCTTGGTACTTTCCCGGCGCTCAACCAGCGCACCAGTCAAGGTTTCGGTGAATGGCTGGATGAAATCGAGGAGCGGCTGGCTCCCATGCCGGGAGCGGCGCCCTTCGGCGTCAACCTCATCGTCCATAAGAGCAATCCGAGGCTCGACGCCGATCTGGAACTGATCGTTCGGCACCATGTGCCATTGGTCATCACCTCGCTCGGCGCCGTCGCGGATCTTGTCCAGGTGGTTCAGGGCTATGGCGGGCTGGTCTTTCACGACGTGACGAACGTGCGTCATGCGGAAAAGGCGCTCGAAGCTGGCGTCGACGGTCTGATCGCGGTCGCTGCCGGCGCGGGGGGACATGCCGGCACGATGAGCCCGTTCGCACTGGTTGACGAGATACGGCGCTTCTTCCAGGGGCCGCTGGCGCTTTCCGGCGCCATCACGCGCGGCCACCAGATCGCGGCCGCGCAGATGATGGGGGCCGATCTTGCCTATATCGGATCCCACTTCATCGCGTCGGAAGAGAGTCTCGCCTCGCCGGCACAGAAAGACATGGTGATCGGGGCCGGACCAGCGGATATCGTCTATACGGACCGGGTCACCGGCGTCGGGGCCAATTTTCTCCGGCCCTCGCTGGAAGCCGCGACTCTCCCTGAGCCACATGGCGCGCTTTCGGTTTCGGAGGAGGCCAAGGCCTGGAAGACGATCTGGTCGGCAGGCCACGGTGTCGGCGCTACCACTGCCGTCCAACCGGCCCGATCCATCTGTGAGAGACTCATTGCCGAATATCAGGCGGCATTACAATCAGAGTAGGATTGATCCATGAAGGTGCTTGTGCCCGTCAAGCGGGTTATCGATTATAATGTGAAACCGCGCGTGAAGGCGGATGGGACGGGCGTCGATTTGGCGAACGTGAAAATGTCGATGAACCCGTTCGACGAGATCGCCGTCGAAGAGGCTATCCGCCTCAAGGAAAAGGGAGTCGCGACCGAAATCGTGGTGGTGTCGATCGGCGTCGCCAAGGCGCAGGAAACGCTGCGCACCGCGCTCGCCATGGGGGCCGACCGCGCGATCCTCGTCCAGACTGACGATGAGGTCGAGCCGCTCGCCGTCGCCAAGATCCTGAAGACCATCGCCACCGAGGAGGCTCCGGGCCTGGTGATCCTCGGCAAGCAGGCCATCGACGATGATGCCAATCAGACCGGCCAGATGCTGGCAGCCCTTCTCGGTTGGGGGCAGGGCACATTCGCCAGCAAGGTCGAAGTATCGGGCGAGACTGTCGCGGTGACCCGTGAGGTGGATGGCGGTCTGGAGACCGTAAGCCTCAAACTGCCGGCGATCGTGACGACCGATCTGCGTCTCAACGAACCGCGCTATGCGAGCCTGCCCAATATCATGAAGGCCAAATCCAAGCCGCTGGCGACGAAGACGCCGGCCGATCTCGGTGTTGAGATCGCCTCGCGCCTCAAGACGCTCAAGGTGACCGAACCCCCCAAGCGCTCGGCGGGCATCAAGGTGGCCGACGTCGATGAATTGGTCGCCAGGCTCAAGGAAATGGCGATTTGATAAACTTTCAAACGCGCCGAACTTGCCGAACCTCTCCCATGCAAGTGACGGCGCACCCCGCTTCATCCTGTGCGCACAGAGATGAAGCGGGGGCGGATTTCTCGGAGAATAAGTTATGAATACGCTCGTCTGGGTTGAACATGACAATGCGTCGGTCAAGGATGCGACGCTATCGGCCGTCACCGCCGCTGCCAAACTTGGTGAGGTCCATCTGCTGGTTGCCGGTGCGGGCATCGGCGGCGTGGCCGAGGCTGCTGCGAAGGTCGCGGGTGTCGCCAAAGTCGTAACGTTCGACGATGCGGCGTTCAAACACGCTTTGCCCGAGAATGTCGCGCCGGCCGTCGCGGACCTGATGCGCGGCTATGACGCGTTCGTGGCGCCTTCCACTTCGAATGGCAAGAACATCGCGCCGCGCGTGGCGGCCTTGCTTGATGTGATGCAGGTCAGCGACATCCTGTCGGTGGAAAGCGCTGACACGTTCACGCGTCCCATCTACGCGGGAAATGCGATCGCGACGGTCCAGTCGTCTGATGCAAAGAAGGTTATCACGGTGCGTGGCACAGCCTTCGAGAAGGCGGCCCGCGAGGGTGGCTCGGCCAGTATCGAGGCTGCGACGGGCACGGATGCGGGACTTTCCAGCTTCGTGGGTGCCGAGATCGCCCAGTCCGAGCGCCCGGAACTCACCTCGGCCAAAATCATCGTCTCGGGCGGGCGAGCGCTGGGCTCGGCCGGGCAGTTTCATGGCGTGATCGATCCGCTGGCCGACAAGCTGGGCGCGGGTGTGGGCGCAAGCCGCGCGGCGGTCGATGCTGGCTATGCGCCCAACGATTTTCAGGTCGGCCAGACCGGCAAGATCGTGGCGCCGGAAGTCTATGTCGCCGTCGGCATATCGGGTGCGATTCAGCACCTTGCTGGCATGAAGGATAGCAAGACCATCATCGCGATCAACAAGGATGAGGACGCGCCCATCTTCCAGGTCGCCGATATCGGCCTGGTCGGCGACCTCTTCAAGATCGTTCCTGAACTGACCGAAAAGCTTTGAGGTAAGCGATGACCGGTCTGGAAGAGATCGAACAGTTCATGGCGGCCGGCACCCGGCCGCCCATGATGGACCTGTTCGACATCGATCTGCTTGAGGCGGAGGAGGGGAAGGTCGTCTTTGTCGCGACGCCCACCTCGCAGACCTACAATTTCATGGGCATCGCCCATGGTGGCTATGCCGCGACGCTGCTGGATTCGGCCTGCGGCATCGCGGCGAACTCCGCGGCCCAAGTGCCCATCAACTGCGTCACGCTCGAACTCAAGGTCGCCTATCATGCGCCCTTGACCGACAGGGTCGGGATGGTCCGTGCAATCGGCCAGGTGGTGTCGATGGGCAAGAGGGTGGCGCATACCGAGGCGCGTCTGATCGACATGGCCGGCAAACTCTATGCCTCCGCGACATCGACCTTGCTGCTCGTCGATCGGGCGGCCTGAACAGGAAAGAAGATATGGAAGTCGTTATCCCGCACAGCCTTGGTAAAATCGAAGCGAAGAGCAGGATCGAGGCCGGCCTGCCCAAGCTGGCAGCGCATATCCCGGGAGGCGGTTCGCTCAGTTCCGAGTGGGTATCGGACTACGCACTACACTTGGTCATCGGGGCGATGGGGCAGAATATCCCGGTGCAACTCGACATTGAGGATAGCGAGATTCGCGGCGACGTCAGCGTACCGCTGTTCCTCAAAATGATGTCAGGACAGATTTCGGATTTTGTGAAAACGAGCGCCGAGAAAATGCTCAGCAAGGCATGATGAATTTACTGGCCGCAGGACAATATCGTTGCTCTGCGATGATTGAGTTTACGAGAATCTGCCCTGTTTCCTAGCCGATAGTGTCCGCGCGAGGGCTTTGTGATGGAAGAAATCGCTCCCCGAGTTTTCAGGATCATTAGCCGTCAGCTCGGCGTCTATCCGGATCAGATTGCCCTTGCTTCGTCTTTCTACGATGACATCGGCGTGGATAGTCTCGATGTGCTGGAAGTTGTGATGGCGCTTGAAGACGAATTCGGACTCACTATCCCGGATGAAGCCGCCGGTGAGGTCAAAACAGTAGAGGATGCGGTCAAGCTGGTCGAAGCATGGATAGCCAAGTGAGATAAAACCCACGATCCTCTGAAACCGCAATTCACGACGACAATGAAATCTAGATAGCTCTTTGGTCGCCTGACGTATCACTTCCATGATCAAGGCTACCGTGATCGCGCATAGCCGCCATATGCTTTGCGCCAGAAACCGGATTTCATCTATCGCTTTGCCCACTCGATGACGGAATGGTGTTTCCGAAAAGAATATAGCGAACCATGTTATCTAATGACGAATCGCTGTCTTCTCACATTTGACGAACTGGCTGGTAACGTCGGAGCGGGAAGATGCATGAAAGAGGTAGATCATGCGATACCGTTCATTAGGCCTGGCTACAGTCTTGATTGTCACGAGCACCGCTTGGGCGCAGACGCCGTCGGATAACCAACATGCGCTGATCGGACCGCCCCAACTCCACGCCCTTCCCGTCACCGCTCCGACGCTCGTCGAGGCCTATGGTCCTGATCCTCTGCAGATCGGTGAACTGCGCTTGCCTGCAGGTCCTGGCCCGTTTCCCGTCGTCATGGTCATTCACGGTGGCTGCTGGACCAAAGGCTATGAGACACTGGCAGGCACGGCGCCGTTGGCGAGCGCCTTGACGGACAAGGGCGTGGCGACATGGAATATAGAGTATCGACAGGTTGGTGACACCCGCGGCGGGTGGCCTGGGACCTTCCAGGATTGGGGAGCGGCGCTCGATCACTTGAGGGTGCTGGCACGAACCCAGCCTCTGGACCTGAAGCATGTGGTGACGGTGGGACATTCGGCCGGCGCCCACGCTGCCCTGTGGCTGGCGGCCCGTCCCAGATTGCCTGCCGACAGCGAGGTCCGCGGCGCTGATCCACTGAAGGTTTCCGCCGCGGTCGCCATCGACGGCCCAGGCGACCTGCGAACCCTGTACGGGTTCGACAAGGATATTTGCGGCCGCCCGATCTTCGTCAACCTGTTCGGGGGCGCTCCTGACGCACAGGCGGGCCGCTACCGTCAGGCAAATCCGATCGAATGGCTGCCTCTGGCCGTGCCTCAATTCATGGTCGCTTCCGTCGTGCTGGAGCCTTCAGCCGCGCAAGCCTATGCAGCAGCCGCACAGTCGGCCGGCGATAAGGCGACGGTGATCACCCTGGAGAATGCGGGCCACTTCAACATGCTTTCGCCTGCGGACCCCACCTGGGCGCCGGTAGAGGCCGCGATCCTCGCGGCGGCGAAAGCAGAGCAATAGTCGAGGCAGCCTCCGGTTTATCCCCATCTCGGTGATCTCTATCTGATGAAGCCCTGCAGAGGTCCGCTTCGAACACCTCCCCCTGGGTTGCGCCAAGGTCGCGTCGGCCGGGGCGAGAGGGTTGCACTTGGGGTGCCCCTGACGATCTCGTTCCATTGAGGCGTCAGTCAGGCTTGAGAGGCTGAAGGTCCGGCGCGGAAATCTTCGTGAAGCGCCACCAGGCCAGGCCTCCGTAGACCAGAATGAGGATGGCGAGGTTGAGCACCTCCCGCGTCTGCTCGGCAAGGCTCGCGCCCATCTGATTGAGCCCGACCATGAGATGAATGCCCGCGGTGGTTGGCAGGAGGCGCGCGAGGAGCGCCAGCCAGGCCGGCGTCGCCTCCGCCGGCCAGGAGAGACCCGCGAGGAAGAAGATGGCGAGCGACGTGCCCATCCACAGTTGCAGGGGTCGTTCCCGTGTCCGGAAGAGGCTGGCCAGCGCAAGCGCCGCCGCCACAGTCGCGCCCACGAACAAACTGCCGCCCACGATCAAGGCGCCAGGAGAGCCGGCGGCGCGGGGATAGTCCTGAAACCAGAACACAAAACCCGCATAATAGGCCACGTCGGCCCAGCCGATCACGAAGAAGGCCAGGGCAATTCCGATAAGGGTGCGCGAGGGCAGACGAAAGCGTCCCAGTGTCTCGCGCAGGGTGGCGGCGAGCATCGTCAGGCCCATCAGCAGGGTCTGGTGAATGATGAGGAAGCCGACCCCGGGGAACACCGTGCTGCCATAGCCTTCGCGCGTGTTGAACAGCGGGCGCTGAACGAGCGACAGGGCAGGGCGGGCGGGTGCGCCCTGCGCCATGGCCTGATCGCTCGCCGCCTCGCCGGCGATCGTGGTGAGCGCCAGGCCGATGCCTGACAGCGCCGTGCTGCTGCGCAGCAGATAGGCGCCGTTGCCGTAGAGCGCGACCGTGCCCTGGGCGCCGTTCAGAATATGTCGCTCGAACCCCTCGGGGATGATGACCACGGCCCCTGCGCCGGTCGTCTCGAGCCAGAGCCGGGCGGCTCCTGGAGAGGCCGGGCGCGCGGCAAGATCGGCCTGCTGGAGCGCTGCGATCCGGCGCACGAGACTGCGGCTTGCGCCGCTGTCGTCGAGATCGACGACGGCCACCGGAATGCGGACCGCGACCTCCCCGGAATAGGCTGAAGGGTAGAAGAAGGAATAGAGGATCGTCGACACGACGATCAGCATGAAGGCGGAGCGGTCGGAGAGAACGGCGCGGAAGGTAGCGAGGAAGGCGCGGCCGATCATCGTCGTCCCCAGACCTCCGGGCTCATCCGCGCCGAGACATAGCGCGGCAGCCCGGCGCCCGAGCCGACGACGAGAAAGGCAAACAGCGCCAGGATCGATCCAAGAGATGCGAGCACGGGTGCGCCGATCATCCATTGCTCCGCGACCAGCCGCGCGAAGCGGGTAAAAGGCAGCAGCGCGCTCCATAGCCGGGCGAAGGCGGAGGCCGACTCGATCGGGAAGATCGCCCCGGCGAAGGCGAAGGAAGCGCCCGCATAGAGGGCGGTCATCGACAGCGCCTGCCCCATGGAAAGGGTGGCCCCGACGATGAACAAGGCCATGCCCGCATAGGCGAGATAGAGGGCGAGATAGCCGCCCATCAGCATCGCCACGCTCCCTTGCACGGGCCAGCCCCGGTAGACCGCGAGATAGCCGGTCGCAAGCGCCCCCCAGAGCAGGAAGATGAGGATATAGGGCGCGATCTTGCCGGCGACGGCGGCGACCGCCTCGCCTCGAGGCCCTGCAAGCCATGCTCCGATGGTCCCGTCCCGCAGCTCGCGACCGAGCGCGCTCACGACCGCGATCATGAACAGCAGGTGCAGGAGTGCGGGGTGGATCAGGGCGACGAGTTGCAGCTCGTAACTGGCCTGCGGGTTGTAGAGGATCCGGCTCTGCACGCTCACCGGCTGCGGCCGCACACGCGCGGGACCGGCGATCGCGGCGCTTTGCTCCCCGGCCAAGGCCTTTGCGTGGGCCTGGACCACGGTGCCGACTTCACGCAACACCGAACCCGAGGGCGTGGAATAGCTCGCATTGTAGAAGAGGAGGATCTTGCCGGTCTCGCCGCGCAGCACGGTGCGCTCGAGATCACGCGGGATCAGGACCACGGCATAGGCGGCGTTGGAGCGGACCAGATGCTCGGCCTGTGCCATGTCCGGTGGCCGCGCCGCGACCTTGAGCCCGGGTGACGCCTCCAGCTTGCGGATGAGGTCGCACGCGACGCCGCCGCCGTCCTCGTCGACCACGACGATCGGCAGGTTCCGCATGACGCCTGCCGACAACTGGACCGCGACGATCGCCAGCAGCAGCAGAGGCAGCCAGGTGACCAGCGCCAGATCCCAGACGCTGCCGCGCAGGAAGGCGGTTTCGCGCCGGGCGCTATCGACGAAGGCCCGGATCATTGCGGCCAGTCGAACAGGACCGTCATGCCGGGGCGCAGCCCATCGACCCGCGACACGGGCGACAGGCGCACGTCAAAGCTCTTCACGTCAAATCCGCTCGACTGGCGGGTCGCGCGCCATGTCGCGAAATCGCCGGCGGGCGCGATGTAGAAGACCCGAAACTGGGCGCAACGATCGCCGAGCGCAGGTATGCGGCCGGTCAGGACCCGTCCCCGGCGGATCGCACTGAACTGATCTTCTCTCAGGGTGAGCGTCACCCAGGGATGATCGATGTCGGTCAGGACGAAGACGGGAAATCCCTGCGGCACGAGTTCGCCCGACTGCGCCAGCCTGCGTCCGATCTCACCGTCCGACGGCGCGAACACCCAGGTTTCCTTCTCGGCCGCCTCGACTTCGGCCAGGGCGCCGCGCGCCTGGCGCACCTGTCCGCTCGCGGCCTGCCGATCCTGTCGCCGCGCCCCGGCCAGCGCCAGATCATATTGCGCGCGCGCCGCTCGGGCCGCTTCATTGGAGGCCAGGGCGTTTGCGCGGCTCTCGTCGCGTTTCTGCCCTGCCAGCACACCCTGTTCAAAGAGGCGCTCGGTGCGCTGATAGGTGGTCTGGGCGAGGTCCGCCGCCGCCTGCGCGCGTCGCCACTGGGCCTCGGCAGCCCGGATATCCTCCGGCCGTGCGCCTTCATCGGCCTTGTCCGCATTCGCCTGCGCGGCGGCGAGCGCGCCGCCGGCCTGTTCGGAGCGGGCTTCGACCTCGGGACTGTCGAGCGTATAGAGCAGCTGTCCCGTCTTCACCGGCTGGCCTTCCTCGACATGAAAGGCCGTGATCCGAGCCGAGACCTTGCTCGTGATCCGCAGTTCGCGGGCCTCGACCATGCCCTGGAGCTGATCGGGAACCGGGCGATAGGCCAGCCAGAGACCGAGGCCGAGAATGACCACGACGAGGAAAGCAATGAGCGGCAGCAACTTGCGCTTCCGCCCGGTCGGAACCGGCGGAGCCGTCTCGTCCGGGGTGACCAGGGTTTCCGATGTGGCGGTCATGGCGTGACCCTTTCACCCTGGTCGATATAGTCCGGCAATGTGGCGATCTGACCGCTGACGTGGAGAAGCTGGGCGAGCGCGACAACGAAATCATATCCGGCCTGGGCGCGCTGGATCCGGGAGCGGGCAAGACCGAGCTGCGCATCGATCACGTCGAGCGAGGTTGTCTGCTGCTCCTGATAGCCGAGGGTCTGGACCCGCAGATTCTCCTGCGCCGCAGTGATGGCCGTGTCGGTCAGCTCAAACCGCCGTCGCGCGGCTTCCGCATCGTTCCAGGACCGCGTGACGCCGATTTCGATCTGGGTGCGGGCTTCGCGCAGGCCCGCATTGGCTTGCGTCACCGTTTCCCGCGCGGCCTGCACCGCTTGCGAGCGGCCCACACCGGAGAAGAGCGTGTAGCGCAGCCCGACGCCCACCGACCAGTCGGGATCGGTCAACAGCGTGTCGCGCCGATCGAAATTATACTGGGCGAAGCCATAGATCGTAGGCCGGAGCTTGGCGCGCTGAAGGGCCACCCCCGCTTCAGCCTGGTCTTCCAGCGCGCCGAGCCGATCCAGTTGGGGATGGGCGCGCAGGGCCGCGTCCACATAGGTGTCGAGCGAACGGAGCGGCTGACGGATCACGAAGATCGGGGAGACGGGATCGACGCCGGACGGCGCCCGCAGCGCGCCGGCAAGCGCTACCTGCGCACTCGCGAGATCGGCCTGCGCCTTTTCCAGTTCGCGCGCGGCGTCGTCGCGCGCTACCTGCGCCTGGAGGCGTTGGGCCCGGCTTATGAACCCTTCCTGTTCGAGCTTGAGGGCGTCCGCGACATGCCGCTCTAATCCCGCAAGCGCATCACGGCGAACATCGCGCACGCGCTCGAGCAACTGCTGGCCGAAATAGAGCTGGGTCATCTGCAACAGACCGTTGTCGATGACGATCTGGCGTTCGGCGCGCGACTGTCCCAGTTGCGCCGCGGCGCCCGCCTGGGCGGCGGGAATCTGGCCGCCGGAATAGAGCGGCAGCGTCGCCGTCACGATCGGCCGGGTGCTGGTGCGCTCGATCTCGAAGCGCAGGGGGTCAGAGATGGAATAATCCTGGGCCACGTCCGCCAGCGGGCCGAGCGGCAGATAGAGGGTTTTCTGATAGCGGATCATCTGTCCTTCGAACTCGACGGTCGGACGCCGCAACGTGCTCGTGGAGCCTTTCTGGGCCTCCTTGCTGCGCACATCGGCGTCGGCGCCCTGGATCGCGTCCGACCGCTCGAGCAGCCTCGCCTGGGCGCTTCGATAATCGAGATCAAGCCTGTCGATCGTTTGCGCCTGCGCGCCCTGACAGACCGCAGTCGCCAGCGCGGCAACCAGCATCGAACATCGCAAGGTCATGAAGAACGTCTCCTGCTCCCGCACGGTAACGTTGACATCCAACCGACTCAATACATATTTGTATCGAAATGCTCCCGCCCGTGATCCCGTGAGCCGCCGCCGCCCGGCACGAACGCGCCCGACCCGGGCGCAGACCCGGGAGCGCATCCTGGATGGCGCTCTCGAGGCCTTCGCCGAACGTGGCTTCCATGGCTCCACCCAGGAAGATATTTGCGAGCGCGTCGGTCTGAGCCGGGGGGCCTATAATTCCAGCTTCCGATCCAAGGACGAATTGTTCTTCGCCCTCTATGACCGGGTGATCGAGCGCTTGCAGTCGAGGCTGGAGGAGGCGACCGCTTGCGCCCTGTCCATGCCCGGCTCGACGGCCGACAATTTCCTCAAGGCCTTTATCGCCAGCTATCCGTTCGATCGAGACTGGTATCTGCTCCAGGCCGAGTTCGGCTTCTATGCCCTACGCCATCCTGCCATGGCGAGCCACTATGCCGAACGGCAAGGACGGATCCTCGCCATCATCGAGGGCGCGCTCGCCGACATCCTTCGCGAGGACTCCCGCATCGTTGCCCGGGGCCTCCCGCGCATCGCGCGACTGATCCTGGCTGTCCACGAGGGAAGCATGTTCCAGGGCCTGCTCGAACCGCACGAGGTCGCAAGCGGAGAGCTTCTGGACTTTCTCGTGGATCTCATGCTGGCGAGGGCGGCACCGAGAGTCGACTAAGAATGGATTGCTGATCTTGCCTTGCGGGAGGCCGCGCAACAGCATGCCTGCCTCTATTTGTGACGTGGGAGATCGTTTAGTGAAGGAGACCGCGCTGTATCGCCGTGGCGACGGCCTGGGTGCGCCTGTTGACAGCGAGACACTTGAAGATCGCGCGAAAATGCCATTTTACGCCATCTTCGCCGATACCCAATATGTTGGCGATCTCCGCGCTCGTAAGACCATCCCGCGCCAGGCCGAGGATATGGAGTTGGCGGCGAGACAGGTCGGATCCTTCGGTATGTTGTGAACTCGGCAAGTGATGTTGTGCTGCGGACCGATCAAACCTCGCCTTTACGGCCCATCCCGCGTGAATATGCTCCAGGATATTCCGGAACTCCCGCGCTGTTTCCTTCAGTCCTGTGCTGTCGCGAATTTCCGAGGCCTCTTCCGCTGACCGTATGGAAAGTTGCAGCGCCTCTTTACGTAGATGCAGCACCGAACGCAGCATGAGGGTTTTGAGTATGATATGTTGCCATCCTGCCCTGCGGATGCGGGCCAGGATACGGTCCGTCAATTGGCGCGCGAGGTGATCCTTCCGGTCGGCAAGCGCCCGCGTCGCAGACAGAAGCATGCACTCGACGTCCGCAATGGCGAGGTGAGCCGAAGTGATGGCGTCGTTCCTGGGAATATTGGGGATGGTGACCGATCGACCCGACGCGATTTCATGTTCCGCAGTCAGGATATCGGCCATGAGTTGCAGTCGCGGCATGTGGTCGCGTACGGCTTTCACGTCCAGTTCGGTCAGGATTTTTTCGCAGAGGTCCGCATCTCCGGCCAGACGAGCGGCCCGTAATATGGCCCGTGCCGTATGAATGCGGACGTCGACGATCTGGTCGCAGAAAAGCAACGGCCATTCCAGTTCTGCCAGAGGCACGCCGCTTTCGGCCAGCACAGCGAGGCGCAATGTTTTCAGCGTCTGCTCGGCGACCGGGGAGACCATATCCGTCAGATGCGCGTCGATCCTATTTCGTGCGGGAATGATCTGCCCCTGCGTCAGCAGGAGCAGCACTTCGGCAATCTTTGCCCAGTCGCGGGCAAAGCCCTGATCGGCCAGGGCAAAGGCTTGATCCAGTAGGGGACGTAGTGCCGCGAACTCGGCCGCGTTCGACTGGCTCGCCACGATGCTCGCGAGGCAGGCCAGGGCGGAGGCCTTCATCATCGGATTTTCCCGGGCGTGCAGCTCGAGCCATTGCCGGCAGAGCATTTCCGCCCGGACGACATCGTCCCTCAGCGCCGCTGTCGTCGCACCGAGCAGCGTCAGCAATTCCTCATGCGCATCCGTGCGTGACAGCAACTTCAAAAGGTGCGTCGCCCCTGCATGCTGCTGCTGGAAGGAAAGGGCCCATATCTTTCCCAGGCCAGCCATGGGATTGGTCAGCAACGCTGTGTCGGGCACGCCCTCGAGCCAATGGGCCAACTCATCGATACGGCCTTGTCGCAGGGCGACATCCATGACGATCTCACCGCCCAGCCCCCGCGCCCAGGCCGGATCGCCGGCCCGCAGCGAAAGCGCTATCGTTTGCGCTGGCCGGCCGGCGCGCCAGTGATGAAAAGCCGCACGTTTTAGAAGATGGCTTGGAGAGGAACGAAGCTGCGACTGTCCGCTCAAGGCAAGATGGTGTCGCAGCGCCGGATTGAGCGCAAACATTCCGTCACTGTCCGGCCTCAATAGGAGGCATTCGCGTTGCGCACGTGCGATCCATTGCGCGCCGTCGTGGACGCGCAGGGCAAAATCGTGGCTTTCGGCATCGAGGGGAGCGATTAATGCCGCCTTTTTCAGCCATGTGCGCAGAGCGGGCGATAAGGGCGCCAACACCATCTGATCGAGATAACAGATGATCTCGGGCCATAAATGCAGTGGCTGCATCCGGTGGGATACACGGCCCGCGATGCGGCACAATGCGGGCCAACCCTGTGTGTCCGATATGATCCGGTCGAGGGCTGAAGGGACCCGGATCAATTCCTTCAGATCCTGGGCGCGGCAGGCCAGGGCATCGGGGCCGACTTCCTGCCAGTCAGCGTTGAGGACGCCAAATCCCCAGGGAGCGGAGGTTGCAAGGACCGCTCGCCAATCATCGGGAAGAGCATCCATCATGTCTCTTGTCAGCGTTTCGAGATGCGGCGCTTCTTGAACATCATCGAGGCAAATAATCCCGGGCCTGTCCTGATGCCATATCCATTGGAGAATGGACTCGATGTCCGCGGCGGTTCCGGCCTGAAAGGCGAGGCGACGCAGGGTGCCCTTCTTTGTGTCGTCGCTTGCAAGACTTGCCCAAAGCGCCGGGCGACCAGTGTCCGCCGCCTCCTTCCAACCGGCCGCGAGCGTCGCCGATTTGCCGTAGCCGCAAGGTGCGCGCAGCAGGCTGACGCGCGCGGTCAATTCCACACGGCGAAGTGCCGTTTCCGCCAGTCGCGAAAGCAGCGTTGGAGTCCATTCGGTTCCCAGGCCCATGTCGGGTCGATACTACATGTTCGTGTAGTTCCCTATTGCTTTTGCGCTCGTAAGACTCGCGCGAAGGTCATGTTTTCGACGAGAATGAAATGATTGAAGAGAGCCATTCGATTTCGCAGGAACCCTGTGATGGCCGCCCGGTGGAAATGCTCTTCACCGCGCAAAAGGCAATGTCGGACGAGCGCCGGATGCGCTTTGGCCTTGCTGAAAGACGCGCTGCGCTGGCGCGCCTCGCGGCTGCCATACGAAAGTTCGAAGGGGAGATCGTCCAGGCCATGGCGACCGACTTCGGCAAGCCGGAGGCCGAAGTGTTTCTGACGGAAATTCTTCCGGTCATGCAGGAAATCCGCCACAGCCGTCGTAATCTGCGCCGATGGATGCGGCCAGTCCATGTCGGACCGACATTGATCGGTTTCGGCACGGCCGGACGGATCGTGCCGCAGCCACGCGGCGTGTGCCTTATCATCGCGCCCTGGAATTACCCATTCAATCTCTGCCTGGGGCCGCTTGTCTCCTGCCTTGCTGCCGGCAACAGCGCTATCCTGAAGCCTTCGGAGATGACACCTGCTACCTCGGGCGTCATCGCGCGGCTGATCGCCGACACATTTCCGCCAGACTTGGTTACCGTCGCCCTCGGCGGGAAGGAGATGTCTCAGGCCCTGCTCGCGCTGCCCTTCGATCATATCTTCTTCACCGGCAGCCCCGAGGTCGGGAAAGTCGTAATGCAGGCAGCCTCCCGCCACCTGACCTCCGTTACGCTGGAACTGGGTGGCAAGTCGCCCACGATCGTGGGACCGGATGCCGACATAGAGACGGCCGCCAGTTGGATCGCCTTCGGCAAATTCTCCAATGCCGGTCAAACCTGCATCGCGCCCGATCATGTGTTCGTCCACGCTTCGATCCGCGACCGGTTCGTGGAAGCGCTGCGCCGCCGGATCGCCGCCGCTTATGGTTCGGGCATGACGAGCCCCTATCTCGCAAGGATCGTCAATGATCGCCATGCGGACAGACTGGGGGGCCTGATTGCGGATGCCCTGGCCACGGGCGGGCGGATCATTGTCGGCGGCGAAAGGCAGGGAAGGGCGCTGGCGCCCACAGTGCTGGAGGCGATCGCTCCCGAGGCGGCGATCGACCATGAGGAGATATTCGGTCCCGTCCTGCCGGTCCTGACCTATGATGACATTGAAACCGTGATCGGTCGGATCAACGCAAGACCCAAGCCGCTGGCGCTTTATGTGTTCGATCGTGACCGGGCGAGAGTGGATCATATCCTGGCGGCCACGACTTCCGGCAGTGCAGGCGTCAACCTTACCATCGTCCAATACGTCCACGATCATCTGCCGTTCGGCGGTGTGAACAATTCCGGGATCGGGGCGGCACATGGCCATCACGGGTTCCGGACTTTCAGTCATGAGCGCGCCGTTCTCCAGAACCGCTTCTCCGCTCTGCCTCTCGTCTTTCCTCCCTATTCGGGCCGGGCAGCGCGTCTGATCCGACTTGCCAAACGCTTTCTGGGGTAAATCCATGTACGACTATATCATCATTGGCGGCGGCTCGGCCGGCTGCGTCATGGCCAACCGCCTTTCTGCTGATTCGGATAAAGCTGTCTGCCTCATCGAGGCGGGGCCGCGCGATCGCAATCCCTTCATTCACATGCCGCTTGGCGTCGGCGTCATTGCCCGCACGGGATGGGTGAACTGGAACTGTGAGACCGAAGTCGAGCCTCACCTTAACAACCGGCGGCTCTATTGGCCGCGCGGCAAGACGCTGGGTGGCAGCAGCTCGATCAATGCAATGGTCTACATTCGCGGCGATCGGGCGGACTATGAGGGCTGGGGGGCGGCCGCCGGAGCTGACTGGGACTGGCCGCGCATGCGCGAGCTTTTTATCGCGCTCGAAAACAATCAGGCTATCCACGACGAGCATCATGGCAATGCCGGGCCACTTTGCGTCTCCAATCTTGGGCGAGTGAACCCACTTACGGAAGACTTCGTCGAAGCTGGGGTGGAACTGCACTACCCGCGAAATCCCGACTTCAATGGCGTGAGCCAGGAAGGCTTTGGTGTCTATCAGGTGACCCAGAAAGACGGGCAACGGTTCAGCACGGCGCGAGCGTTTCTCGATCCGGCTCGCTCGCGCAAGAATCTCGCCATCGAAACGAACGGCCTCGTCGAACGGATACTGTTCAAGGACCGTCGCGCCATCGGGGTCCGCGTCGGCGGCCGGGACCTGCTGCTGCGCCCCGGTGGAGAGGTGATCCTTTCGGCTGGCGCGGTCAATTCGCCGCAGATTCTGATGCTGTCGGGCGTCGGCCCGGCGAGCGAACTCAGGCAGCATGGCATAGAGATCGTTCTGGATGCGCCCGAAGTCGGAGCCAATCTCGCCGATCACCTCGACTATACGGCTGTGGCAACCACGGCCGATCGCGAAGGATTTGGGGTGGCGCCCAGTTTCCTGCCTCGTGCGATACGCGGCGCATGGAGCTATTTCCTTCATCATGAAGGCGAATTGACGTCAAATGCCTCGGAGGGCGGCGCTTTCCTCAAATCCGACGCCGGCCGGGAGCGGCCCAATCTTCAATTCCATTTCCTGCCGGCGATCCTGCGTGACCATGGCCGCAAGACAGCCTTCGGCTACGGAATGACCGTGCATGTCTGCGACCTTCTACCGAAGAGCCGCGGCAGGATCGGGCTCAAGATCGCCGATCCCACGGCTCATCCGCGCATAGAGGGCAATTATCTCAGTCATCCCGATGATGTGGGCGTCTTGCTGAATGGCGCGAAGCTAGCCCGCAAGCTCCTTCATGCGCCGGCGCTCGCCCGTCACTTGCGCGAGGAGGTGCGACCGGGACCCGCGGTCCAGACCGACGAGGCTCTGATCGACGACATCCGCGCGCGCGCTGAAACAATCTATCATCCGGTAGGAACATGCCGCATGGGCAGTGACTCGGCATCCGTGGTCGATCCGGCAGCCCGTGTACGTGGCATTGACGGTTTGCGCGTGGTCGATGCATCGATCATGCCGTCGATCGTGTCGGGCAACACTAACGCGCCTACCATGGCGATCGCGGAAAATGTCGCGCAAATGATGATCCGGCCTTGAGGAAGAATGGCGATGAGGTTCAGTTTCGTATTGGCAGCCATGCTGCTACTTGCAGCATCTGCGTCCGTCGAGGCACAGCGCGCTTCTTTCGGAGTGTGGAAGAATCCGCAGGACAGCGTACATGTGCGAGCCCAGCCGTGCGGAAGCAGAATGTGCGGGGTCGTGGTCTGGGCAAGTGACAAAGCCAAGGCGGATGCGCGGCGCGGCGGGACAAACGATCTGGTAGGTCTGATCCTGTTTCGCGATTTTGTTCCTGAAAAGAAGGGCGTGTGGCGCGGCAGTGTTTTTGTACCCGACATCGGCCAAACCTTCTCTGGAACAATCACCACGCTCGACGATCGGCGGATGGAGGGAAAGGGGTGCCTGACAGGGCGGATCATGTGCAAATCGCAGATATGGACGAAAGTGAACTGAAATCCGTCCAATCATCGTCTGACCGAGAGCGGCAAGCCAAGGATTTTAATAAGACACATCAAAAGCTTCTACGATAAATTGAAGAGGCGCGGAGCAGGAAGCGGGCATGGCGACAGCGATGTGTGCAGCCGCCACGGGATCAATTCGGCGACGGGCCTTGCGGCCGCCAGACGGCGCGGGCGCTACGGTGGCCGCCCGCGAACGATCGATGCGGAAAAGCTCGATCAGATCACCGCCGCCCTTGCCGGTGGCGCTAGCAAGTCGTCGATCAGCCGCACGTTCAACGTGCCCCGATCGACCCTCGCAGATACGCTCGCGCGGGCCGGATGGCTCAAACCGCCGCGCCTTGCGTAACGACAAAAACATAATTATATTTCCGTAATGCCATCCATGCGCTTCTCCTGGCACCCGGCCAAAGCCGAGAGCAATCTGAAGAAGCACGGCGTCAGCTTTGCGATCGCTACTCGTGCGTTCACAGATCCTTTCGCGCTGAGCGATCAGGATCGGATCGAAGGTGGCGAGCGACGATGGCAAACCTTGGGCCTCGTGGAAGGGCATCTGCTCCTCCTCGTGGCCCACACTGTCGTCGAGCAAGACGATGACGGCGAGTATGTGGAGATCATTCATATCATTTCGGCTCGAAAGGCCGATCGAACGGAAAGGCGACGTTATGAAGAAGAAAGACGCTGATACCGTCCGTTTCCAACTCGATCCGGACAATCTGCCGCCGTTGACCGAAGCGCAACAGGCCGAACTGGATGCCCTGCAGGCGATGCCGGATAGCGGGATCGACTATAGCGACTCTCCGGCGCTGACAGAGGATTTCTGGCGGAACGGGCAGCGTGGGCGCTTCTATAAGCCCATCAAGCAGCAGGTGACGGCACGCCTTGATGCTGATGTGCTCGCCTGGCTCAAATCGCAGGGTAAGGGCTACCAAGCCCGCATGAACGCCATACTTCGCCGTGAGATGCTGGCGACCGCCAGAAGGCAGGAAAAGCCACGTTAATTTAGATAGTTAGGCTATCGGTTATCGTGTGGTTTCCGTCAGCGCCGAACCGTAACCTCTAGGGTCAGGACCCATTGATATAACCGGCTCGATCTGATTCAGGCTCCGCGAGGAGATTGAAGATGAGCGACCTGTATTGGCTCACGGACGAGCAGATGGCTCGGCTTGAGCCCTACTTTCCCAAGAGCCATGGCAAACCGCGTGTCGACGATCGCCGGGTGTTGAGCGGGATCATTTTCGTCAACAGGAATGGGTTGCGCTGGCGGGATGCACCAAAGGACTATGGGCCGCACAAGACGCTTTACAACCGCTGGAAGCGGTGGGGTGACAAGGGCGTTTTCCTTCGGATGATGGAAGGTCTGGCAGTGCCTCAGTCTTCCGAACGCAGGACGGTTATGATCGACGCAACCTATCTCAAGGCCCACCGCACGGCATCGAGCCTGGCGGTAAAAAAGGGGGCGCGGGACGCCTGATCGGGCGCACGAAAGGCGGTATGAACACCAAGCTCCATGCCGTTACCGATGCGAACGGCCGTCCGATCTCTTCATGACCGCAGGGCAGGTCAGCGATTATATCGGTGCCGCTGCCCTGTTGGACGAACTTCCCAAAGCCCAATGGTTGCTCGCTGATCGCGGCTACGATGCCGACTGGTTCCGCGATGCTTTGCAGGAAAAGGGCATCACCCCCTGCATCCCCGGTCGCAAATCCCGGAACAAGGCCGTCAAACACGACAAGCGCCGCTACAAACGGCGCAACCGCATCGAGATCATGTTCGGCCGCCTCAAAGACTGGCGACGGGTCGCGACGCGCTACGACCGATGCCCCAACGCCTTCTTCTCGGCCATCGCCCTCGCTGCCACCGTCATCTTCTGGCTTTGATCAGTGAGTCCTGAGCCTAGCTACTCCTCTTCTATCCCCATCGCTTTCAAGTCCAATCCCAATTCCTTTAAACTGGGCAGGGGAGGAGGATCGAAGGCTACCAGTGCATCGATAAAGTCATGAAAGCTGTCGTATACGGGGGTTATCGCCCTAGAAGGCAGAGCTTCATCGTGCAGCCATACGGATATCTTTCCATCAATTCTGTCAATTAACAGCATATTACCCAGACCGATTTCCGCAAAAACCACAGATATTTTTGGAATCTGCATGGATAATTGTTAGTTTATGAGAATTATTCCTAAGCTTCCGCCAACAGGGCCATATATAACTGAAACGCCAATTCTTCCTGAATCATCGGAATAGGCGCATTTTTCCGCAGGAAATTCAACATCCTTATTGAAAACTATCGCTGATCCGAATTCAATAAATAAATCACGAAGCTCAGACGGCAGCAATATTCTTAATGAACTCTCTATCTGGTCTAATTCGATCAAAGAATCTCCCGGCATGTGGAGTGATTCTGCATCGAATGATGGATCAAACTGAAAGGTCATATATTTTCTGCCTTACATCATTAGGGCGTCGCTATCGTGTCCGTTCCGCACCGCGCCTCAATCACGCCACCTGATTGGTATAGCCGTTAGCGGAGGGGCACGACAATCAGGTCAATCTTGGCGCGTCGATGCTTTGATTGGTGCTGCGCTCCATCTACGATTGAATATCCGCCATCCGACTAAGCCCGCGACAACGCCCAGCAGGCCGCCCACGAGATAGGCGGTTGGCGCATCATTCGGCACAAAAAAGAAGCCGCCAGCAACATAGCCGCCGATTACGGCGGTGCGTGTCACCGCACCATAGATCGCGGCGACCTTGCCATGATCGGCGGGCGGGCATTCTGACTGGAACAAGGTTCGGACAGCGACGTTGTGGATGCTGTTTGCGCCGCCGCCTAGGATGAAGGCGACGGCAACGATTGCCAGCCCGATCGGCGCAAGGCCGATCCACAGCATGGTCGCGCCCATGACAGCGGCCGTGCCGAACGCCTCCAGTCCGACCCTATGGCCAATAACCCTTTCGGCCAGCCCAGCGCCGATCAACATCCCAACCGCCCATAGTGCCGTCAGCATTCCAAACGCGGTCGGCCCGCTCCCAGCGTCACCATCACGAGAAACACGAAAGCAACGTCGGCTATGGCGGTCGCAAACACTTCGAGGCTGAGCGCACCCGTAACCACCATCAACCGCCGATTGCGGAGCAGCGGCAGGTAGTCCGCGAACAGGGTCTCTTCCTCCTGATCGTCCCGTTGTGGCTTGCGGCGAAGCCTGCTCGCCATCACGACGAGGGCCAAAAGGGCAAAACTGGCGGCATCGGCTAAAAGCGCATTGCGCGATCCGATCCATCCCACCAGTACGCCCCCAGCGACTGGACCAGCGAGCATTCCAAGGCTGCGAACCATTTCCATAAGGGAATTGGCGAGTGCGAGGTCATTCCAAGCCGCTCGCCAGCACTGGAATCAACGCGAATGTTGCGGCGCTGCTGATCGTGAACAGCACGCTCAACAGCGCGGCCCCGGCGAGCGTGAACATGGGATAATAGGCGATAAATGCTATCACGCCCGCTTGCAGAACTGACACCATGACCAGAATGCGGGCCGCCTCCCGGCGGTCGATCAAGCGGCCCGCCCAGGGTGCGGCGATCAGACCGGGTAGCAGCTCCGCGGTCAGCAGCGTCGGCACCGCATAGCCGGATGCGTTCTCGGCAGTGCGGAACATCAACGTCAGCAACGTGATTTCATCGCCGGTCGTCGAAATCGTAAGCGCCACAAGGACCAACCATCCCCAGCCTTGCCGAAACTCAACTCCCACTCACTTAACCTTCCGCACAGCCCCGCACTTTCCGGGTCACTCTGCACACTTCAAATCTCAACCGACAATCAGGTGAATAGCTTTAGCGTCGTTCTGCCAACCACTTAAGCGCCGATAGGCTTGGCATGAACAGATATTCGCCTCCCTTCATGACATTGAAGGTCTGCACACCGTCGATGCGCTTGCGCGCAGGCGCCTGCGGGATCGTGAACCGGCCGTCCTCCTCATGCAGACCAACGATTGGATCGCGCTCTTCGCCAAGGTCGACGAAATTCCCGCGATTGATCCATTCCTGCTGCATGAACTCGATCGTGTCATAGGCACGCGCGCTGATGAAGATGAAGAACAGGCCGCGATCGCCTTTCTTATCGTCCTGCGGCGTGACATCCTCGGAATAGACCGGCCCGAAGGTCGAGGAACGACGGATGATCCTGTGGATGTTGACGTCGGTGAGCAGCGTCAACTCGGAGTCGCGGGGATTGAGCCGGCGCATATGGCAGCCAAGCGGCACAACGCGACCTTTGGGGTCATCCTTGAAGCTAAAGTCGTT
Source organism: Sphingobium limneticum (assembly GCF_008710155.1). Lineage (GTDB taxonomy): Bacteria > Pseudomonadota > Alphaproteobacteria > Sphingomonadales > Sphingomonadaceae > Sphingobium > Sphingobium limneticum. Next base: position 10,465 of record NZ_VYPZ01000029.1, on the reverse strand, counting down.
GTTGCGCTGCGGGTCGGCGCCGAGGTCGGGATCGTCGTGATCGGGCGACAGCGTCAAGGGCGCGCCTGACCGCCAGCGACCGAACATCTTGGCGGCTAATAGCTCGCGTTCCTCCGGCGTCTCGCCATGCGCCTTGAGGAAGGCGTTAAAACAGCCGACCCGGCTGTTGTACTTGCGCATAACGACGAAGGTGCCGTTCTTGCCCAGCCCGGCGGGCTCGGGCATGCCAAGCGGTTGGCCGTTCTCGCTTTCATATCCAAGAATGAACTCGCCCGCCTTGATCGGGCGCTCCTCGCCCGGCAGCGGATCGACGCCGCTACCTTCGACGGCGGGCTGGGAGATCGAATCCCGGAAACCGAACGGGTTTTTCGCGCCGTCCGGCGCGCCGAAGCGATGCTCGCCGAGCAAGGTGACGCCGCTGCTCCGGTCGAGTTCGGTGCGCGCCGTCGCCAGCGCCTTGTCGAGCGCATCATCGTCGACCGCGTAGATGGTCAGCGCGAGATGGCAGTTGCCCGGCTTGAACACGTCTTCCCAGTTTTCCGGCGCGTTGGGTCCGAAGTCGCGAAGCTGCTCCGCGCGTGCGGCCATGCCCTGCTGGAAGGGGAGCGGGAATGTCTTGAGCTGCGCTTCGGGAACGCCGAGCGCCTTCAGCCCCTCGAAGCTGAGTGCGGCCCCGATCCAGAAATCAAGATCCTCGCTCCAGTTGTCGGCAGATGCGATATGGGGCGCGAGCCGGCCGAGAAGATCGCGCGCGCCCTCCGCCTCGTCGAAATGGAGCATGGCGTGGATACCGACATAAGGCTCGGGCCGGCTTCGCAGGATCAGCGCCTGAATGTCGTGCAGATCGAGCGTAACGCTGTCGCGCCGGAAGCGCTCTTTCAGTTTCTGAAGGATCGCCATGGCTCAGCCCACCTTGTCCAGGAATTCGTTGACGGCATGTTCCATCCGCTGAAGGCGGCGCACGTCGACGACGGTCACCTGCGGGTTGGCGACGAACCAGCCGGCAGCGGTGATCTGATGCTCGGCGATGAAATCCTTGACCTTGGGGCTTGCGATGCCAGGCCAACCTTCGACCGAAGCGAAAAGCAGGTCCATCAGGTCGGGGATCTTGGTGGCGAAGTCGTTGATATAGGTGTCCCAGTCGCCGTCATAGGCGGTGGCGAACAGGATTCGTGTGTCGTTGTCGAAGAACACGAACCGCATATTGTGGAGCGTGCCGACCTTCTGCGCGCCATCGAAATTGCCGTTCACCAGCCCGAAGATGCGTTTCAGCCGGTCCGCGCCGCCTGGCTTCAAGTTTGCGATGGCTGTGAGCTCGGAGACATTGCCGGACTGGGCGCCGACACGGCCAGCCGAGCCCGCCGTGCCCTTGAGGTCGGGATTGTGCTTCGTCACCATCTGCTCAAGGGCGAGCTTGGCGAGCTGCGGCGCGTCGCCGGCCACTTCCTCGATCCGCCGCCGGATGGCTTGAAGGCGGGTTTCGTCGATCTGCGGGGTGTCTTCGGTTTCGGCCATGGCTGGCCTCCTTTCGTGATTGCGTGTGACGATCGGTGCGTCAGTCCGGGATGGCGTCGATGTTTGTCGGCTCGACACGAGGCTGGGCGTTCATCTCATGGCGGTAGCGGGTGGATCGTTCATAGGCGGCGATGCGCACGCGCATGATCGAGCCGAGTGGCTGATGATCGCGGATACCGTGCCAGGGATTGAACGACAGCACATCATCGCCGTAGACGCGCCGCGCCGGCGAATAGGCCTCCTGTGGCGGGATGCGCAGGGTCGCGATCGGCTGGTGCGGCGAAAGGTCTTCCGGCCAGAGCACGGCGGCGTCCTCGACCGGCATCCTGTCGAGATCGGCACAGAGCTGAGCACGGAGCTGATACTCTGCGCCTTGCTCGCGGAAATGTTCAACCACCAGATCGCGCATGGTGGAATCCTCAACCGCGCCGACATCCTTGCCGGTCAGTGCACGGACGTTGTCGGAGAACGGCGCGGCACTGATCTTGGCGATATGGTCGCCGAAGCGGATCGCCGCCATCGAATGATAGGTTTCGCCCAGCAAATGGTTATTGTCGCGAGCGAGCCCGCGCAGCGTGGCGCCGGGCTCGACGCCGACCGCTTCGACTGCCGCCTCCACGCCGCGCGCGACCCCAGCCATCGCTCGCTGGAGAAAGGCCGGGTTCTGGGCATTCTTCTCCAGAAGGCTGATGAGCTGGCGATATTTACCGATCGTGCCGAAGCTCAAGGTCGGGATGTTGACGAGCAGGAAATCCTGGTTGTGGCCCTGGTCTTCGGGGAGAAGCCGCTCGCCATCGACACCGATCACCTTGATCGCCATGCCACGCGGCGCGGGAATGGTATCGGAGTGGATGTCGCCCGGCGCCGAAGAGAGGCGGATCACCACCGGATAGTTGGCGGGTCGGGCGAACAAGCCCTGGCGCAGATGCGAGGGCAGTTCGTGAACGATCAGTTCGCCCTTCAGGAACCCATGGCTTTTGGCATGGGCGTCGCGCACGGCGTGGCGATGACGCTCGAAGGCCCGCCGGTTGGTGGTGGCCATGATCTCGAGGATCTCGGCGGTCAGCCGCTCCTCGTCCTCGCCGAGAACCTCCACGTCCGGGGAATAGCCAATGTAGGTTTGAGCCAAGAGCGCTCCTTCACACTGAGATTTCGTTGCCCAGGAACGATTTCGGGTCGAAATCGCCGTTGATTGCGGATATCAGTTGATATCTGGTTTCACTGAGAACGCGGAACCTCCGAAAAGGTTTCGCACGTCTCGCCCGTTGGTTGGAGAACGAACCCATGCCGCTTACGCGCAAGGACACGCAGCGCCAGACGCGGGACCGGCTGATCGCGGCCGCGCATTCCTCGATTATCGAGGAGGGGGTCGCTGCCATGTCGATTCGCAACATCTGCAGCGCCGCAGGGCATTCGCAGGGCGCCTTCTACTCGAACTTCGCCAGCAAGGATGATCTGCTGGTCGAGATTCTGCAAAGCCATATCCAGGACGAGGTCACACTGCTTCGCGACCTGGTCGCGCACTGCTCCGGCGACGATATCGAGGCGACGCTGCAGGTGCTGGCCGCGCGGCTCGCGAAGTTGGCCGACGAGGCACAATGGTCACTGCTCTCGATCGAATTGCAGCTCCATGCCCGGCGCGATCCGGCTTTCGCCGAGCGGCACCGGGAGGGCAAGGCGGCCTGCTATCGGATGTTCGGTGAGCTCGTCGCCGATCTGACGCAACGCTTCGCACTTCGTCCGGCCTTGCCGCCGATGCAGACCGGTATCGGTCTTTACGCGCTCTGGATGGGACTGGCGGTGCAGGGCGATGTCGAAGGCGCCATGCCGCGCGACGAGATGCTCGTCGGCTTCTTCCGCGCCATGGCAGGACTGGGTTCGTCGCTTGAGGAGCAGGCGTATTCGTGAGCGGGATCGTGTCAGATCGTCGACGCATCGGCTGCGATGAGCACGGACACCCACTCGTCGGCGAGGTGGATGAGCGTCGGCGCTTCCATATCCGCTTCCGCGCCCGGGACGCCGACATCGACGAACTCGGCCATGTCAACAATGCGGTCTGGGTGACCTGGATTCAGGATGCGTCGGTGGCGCATTGGCTGACGGCCGCGCGGCCGCAGGATCGCGACCGGTTCGTCGCGGTCGTGCTGCGCCATGAGGTCGACTATCGCGGCAATGTCCGGGCGGGAGACGAGGTCAGTGCGATCACCTGGGTCGTCCGAGCGCCGCGGGGTGCCCGCTATGCACGATGTGTCGAATTCCATGCCGAAGACGGCCGGACGATCGTCGCCTCGCTGACCCAATGGGCCCTGGTCGATCGGGAAACCGGCAAGCTGGCCCGCGTCCCGGTGGAGGTGGCGGCTCCGTTTCTAAGTGACGATACCGCGCAGAAGGAAATTGGATGAGCGATATCAGGAAAGTGGCGGTTCTCGGCACGGGAGTCCTCGGGAGCCAGATCGCCTTCCAGACGGCCTATAGCGGCTTCGATGTTGTCGCCTACGACATCAGCGAGGAAGCGCTCGAACAGGCGCGCGCACGGCTGGCGGCGCTCGTCGAAACCTACACGAACGAGGTGTCGGGCGCGGCTGGCGGCAAGGCGGCCGGGGCGCTCAAGCGGATCGCTCTGCTGAGCGATCTCGGCGCGGCCGTCGCGGACGCGGACCTCGTGATCGAGGCGGTTCCGGAGGTTCTTTCGATCAAGCAGGCGCTCTACGAGAAACTGGCGGGGCTCGCGCCGGACAGGACGATCTTCGCCACCAATAGCTCGACCCTGCTGCCGAGCGACCTGAAGGCTTACACCGGCCGACCGGACCGGTTTCTGGCGCTGCACTTCGCCAACAGCATCTGGAAGTTCAACACCGCCGAGGTGATGGGCACGGACGACACCGATCCGGCCGTGTTCGATACCCTGATCGCCTTCTCCTCCGCGATCGGCATGGTGCCGATCCCGGTGCGCAAGGAAAAAGCGGGCTACGTCCTCAACTCCCTGCTGGTGCCGTTCCTGAACGCGGCCACCGATCTGGCTGCCGGCGGCTATGCCGAGCCGGAAGATGTCGACAAGGTCTGGCGGATCGCCACCGGCGCGCCGATGGGGCCGTTCCAGATCTACGACATCATCGGATTGAACACCCCCTACAACATCCTCTCGCATGGCGGCGAGCATGCTCAGTCGCTCGCCGCCTGGCTGAAGGAAAACTACATCGACAAGGGCAGGCTCGGCATCGCCTCGGGCGAAGGCTTCTACAGCTACAAGCCCTCCGCAGACTGATCCCAACAAGAAGAACAGGAGTTCGCCATGCACTATAGCAGCGGAAACTATGAAGCCTTCGTGCGTCCCCGCAAGCCCGAGGGCGCCGACAAGAAGACGGCCTGGTTTGTCGGTTCGGGGCTGGCGGGGCTTGCCGGCGCGGCCTTCCTGATCCGCGACGGCGGCGTTTCCGGCGACCGCATCACCATCCTTGAAGAGCTGGAAATCCCTGGTGGCGCGCTCGATGGTCTGGACGTGCCCGAAAAGGGCTTCGTCATTCGCGGCGGCCGCGAAATGGAAGAACATTTCGAGTGCCTGTGGGACCTTTATCGCTCGATCCCCTCGCTGGAGATCGAGGACGCCAGCGTGCTCGACGAGTTCTACCGGCTCAACAAGGACGATCCCAACTTTTCGCTCCAGCGCACGACGCAGAACCAGGGCCAGGACGTGCCCGACAAAGCGCTGTTGACGCTAAACGACAAGGCCCAGAAGGACCTGCTCTCGGTCTTCCTCGCGACGCGCGAGGAGATGGAGAACAAGCGTATCAACGAGGTCTTCGGCGAAGACTTCCTCAAAAGCAATTTCTGGCTCTACTGGCGCACCATGTTCGCCTTCGAGGAATGGCATTCGGCGCTGGAGATGAAGCTCTACCTGCACCGCTTCATCCATCACATCGGCAGTCTCGCCGACTTCTCCTCGCTCAAGTTCAACCGCTATAACCAGTATGAATCGATGGTCCTGCCGCTGGTGAAGTGGCTGACCGATCACGGCGTCACGTTCCGCTACGGCGTCGAGGTCACCGATGTCGATTTCGACATCCAGCCCGGCCGCAAGCAAGCGACCCGCATTCACTGGAAAGAGCGCGGCGTCGAAGGCGGCGTCGATCTCGCGCCAGACGATCTCGTCTTCATAACCATCGGCTCATTGACCGAGAATTCCGACAATGGCGACCACAGGACACCGGCGAAGCTCAACGAAGGACCGGCGCCGGCCTGGGACCTGTGGCGGCGGATCGCGGCGAAGGATCCGGCCTTCGGCCGCCCGGACGTATTCGGCGCCCATATCCCGGAGACGAAATGGGCCTCCGCGTCGATCACTGCCCTCGACGCCCGCATTCCGGCCTATGTCGAGAAGATCACGAAGCGGAACCCCTTTACCGGCAAGATCGTCTCCGCCGGTATCGTCACGGTGAAGGACTCGGCGTGGCTGCTGAGCTGGACGGTTCATCGCCAGCCGCATTTCAAGAAGCAGCCCAAAGATCAGATGATCGCCTGGTTCTACGCGCTCTTTGTCGATTGCCCCGGCGACTTCGTGAAGAAGCCGATGCAGGAATGCACCGGTGAGGAGATCACCCAGGAATGGCTCTATCACCTCGGCGTGCCGGTCGAGGACATTCCCGAACTCGCGGCATCCGGCGCCAGCACCGTTCCCACGATGATGCCCTATATTACCGCCTTCTTCATGCCGCGCCAGGCGGGTGACCGGCCGGACGTGGTGCCGGAGGGCGCGGTCAACTTCGCCTTCATCGGCCAGTTCGCGGAGTCGAAGCAGCGGGACTGCATCTTCACCACGGAATATTCGGTGAGAACCCCGATGGAGGCCGTCTACACGCTGATGAATGTCGAGCGCGGCGTGCCCGAGGTCTTCAACTCGACCTATGATATCCGTACACTTCTTGCTGCGATCGGTCCGCTGCGGGACGGCAAGGGCATCGATCTTCCCGGGCCGGCCTTCCTGCGCAAGCTGCTGATGAAGAAGCTCGAAGGCACCGAGATCGCCAAGCTGCTCGAAGAGTTCCATCTGATCGAGGAGTGAACAAAGACCGGAAGGCACGCGCGGCGTGTGAAAGGTGATGAATGGCCGACGACGATCAGAAGAGCGAACGCGCCGCCGAGGTGACTGGGGCGCACGGCCATCATCACCATCATGAGCCGGACGGCGTAACGCCGTCCGGTCACGTCGACCATGATCCGGTCTGCGGCATGGTGGTCGATCCCGCCAGGACCGCTCACAATGCTGAGTATGAAGGCGAGCGCTACGTCTTCTGCTCGGCCGGCTGCAAGGCGAAGTTCGACGCCGACCCCGTGCATTATGCGGCACTGGCAGCGCATGCTGCACATCACCATGAGGGTGCTGCCGCCCATGGCGATCATTCCCACCATAGCCACACGCATGGACCTGATACCCATGAGCATCACCACGTTGCGGCAGTAACGGCAACCGCAACGGAAGGGACGATCTGGACATGCCCGATGCATCCGGAAATCCGCCGGGACGCGCCGGGCAGTTGTCCGATCTGCGGCATGGCGCTGGAGCCGCTGATCGCGGCGGCGGATGCCGGACCCAGTCCCGAACTTGCCGATATGACCCGGCGCTTCTGGATCGGCCTCGCGCTCGCCTTGCCCGTGTTCCTGCTGGAGATGGGCGGCCACCTGATCCCGGCGCTGCACCATCTGGGGCCGATGCACATCTCGATCTGGATCCAGTTCGCCCTGGCGACGCCGGTGGTGCTGTGGGCCGGATGGCCGTTCTTCGCGCGTGGCTGGGCGTCGATCGTCAACCGCAGCCTCAACATGTTCACGCTGATCGCGATGGGGACCGGCGTCGCCTGGGGATACAGCATCGTCGCGACATTCGCGCCGCAGCTCTTCCCGCAGGCTTTCCGTGACGCTGATGGCGCGGTCGCGGTCTATTATGAGGCGGCCGCCGTCATCACCGTGCTGGTGCTGCTTGGTCAGGTTATGGAGTTGCGCGCCCGGGAACAGACGTCCGGCGCGATCCGCGCGCTTCTCAATCTCGCGCCGAAGACCGCACGACGCATCGGGGCAGACGGTGTGGAAGAAGATGTGCCGGTCGAGGCGATTGCGATCGGCGAGCGGCTCAGGGTCCGGCCCGGGGAAACCGTGCCGGTGGATGGCGTGGTCGAGCAGGGGCGCTCATCGATCGATGAATCGATGGTGACCGGCGAATCCATGCCGGTGACGCGCGTAGTCGGCGAAGCGGTCGTAGGAGGTACGCTGAATCAGACCGGCGCGCTCGTCATCCGGGCGGAAAAAGTCGGGCGCGACACGATGCTGGCTCGCATCGTCCAGATGGTCGCGGATGCCCAGCGCTCGCGCGCGCCGATCCAGCGCATGGCTGATCAGGTGTCGGGCTGGTTCGTGCCGGTCGTCATCGCCGTAGCGCTGCTCGCCTTCGCGGCCTGGGGTGTATGGGGGCTAGAGCCGCGTCTGGCGCATGGCCTGATCGCGGCCGTTTCCGTGCTGATCATTGCCTGCCCCTGCGCGCTCGGGCTTGCGACGCCGATGTCGATCATGGTCGGTATCGGCAAGGGGGCGGCCGCCGGCGTTCTGATCAAGAACGCGGAGGCGCTCGAGCGGATGGAGAAGATCGATACTCTGGTGGTCGACAAGACCGGGACGCTTACCGAAGGCAAACCGGCGGTGACCCGGATCGTCGCGGCGCCGGGATTTGTCGAGGAGATCATCCTGCGGCTGGCGGCAGGTGTTGAAAAAGCCTCGGAGCATCCGCTTGCGCGCGCGATCGTGGCGGCTGCCGAGGAACGAAAGATCGCCATCCCCGATGTCGCCGATTTCGACTCGCCGACCGGTAAGGGCGCGGTCGGCGTGATCGAGGGACGGCAAGTGGTGCTCGGCAGCACCGCCTTTCTCGCCGAGCATGGGATCGATACGGCGTCGCTCGCCGGGCAGGCGGATGAGTTGCGCCGCGACGGTGCGACGGCGATCTATATCGGGATAGGCAATGCCATCGGCGGCATCTTCGCCATCGCCGACCCGATCAAGGCGACCACGCCTGAGGCACTGAAGGCCCTGCATGCCGAAGGCATCCGCATCGTCATGCTGACCGGCGACAATCGCACCACGGCCGAAGCCGTCGCCAGAAAGCTCGGCATTGATGAGGTCGAGGCCGATGTGCTGCCGGACCAGAAGGCGGCGGTGGTCGAGCGCCTGAAGGCGCAGGGCAAGGTGGTGGCCATGGCGGGTGACGGCGTAAATGACGCGCCGGCGCTCGCCGCCGCTGATGTCGGCATAGCCATGGGATCAGGGACCGACGTTGCCATCGAGAGCGCGGGGGTAACGCTGCTCAAGGGCGATCTCACCGGCATTGTCCGCGCGCGACGCCTGTCGCAGGCGACGATGGCCAACATCCGCCAGAACCTCGCCTTCGCTTTCATCTACAATGCGGCAGGCGTGCCGATCGCGGCGGGGGCGCTCTATCCCACGTTTGGGCTGCTGCTGTCGCCGATCATCGCTGCTGCCGCGATGGCGCTGTCGTCCGTCAGCGTCATCGGCAATTCGCTGCGGCTCCGGACAGTGAAGGCATGACGGACCAAGGCCCCGACCTTGTGGCGGGGTCTTGCGTGGGGTCTTAGTCGGCGCGCCTGCCGTTGGGGCGGGACCAGATCAGCGAGAAGGTGTCTTCGCCCTCGTTGTCGAAGAGGTTGGCATAGATCAGAGCGCCGATCTTCTCATGATGCCCTCGGCTGTCAGGGCGTCCGCGATCTGACGGTCGAGTGATCCCACAGCATTGAGCGTTCGCACCATCTCCTCGATGCGTGCGAAGTGAGCCAGATCGTCATAGTTGGCGGTATTGCGGATGATCACATGCTCTGTTCGCGCGCCGGTCTGCCACAGGATCGCGAACCAGATACGGCCTTGCGCACGGCTCTTGTCGACCGTCACGCTGTCGATCACGAGCCGCATCATCTCTTTGCGTTCGTCGATGCCAGCCCGCTTCGAGAACGCGGGCAACAGGGTCGGCAATGGTCAGGATACGCGTTCGCGCGGCGGCGGCCAGGGCGTTAACCTGCTCGACATGCCACCGCGCGTAATCCTGTTCGACGCGTCGGCTTCGCGTATTTTCTCTTCCCACAACGTTTCCAGCGAACGTGCGACGAGCCGCTTTTCCGACTCCACGGCATCATATTGTCGGCGTGCACGCTCCGCTTCGTAATGCGCCTTCTCCCGATTCAGCGCCCATTGACGTTCCAGCAGCCGGTTTTCGCCGTTCATCTGTTCATGAGCCGCAAGCGCAAGGTCGATGCGATCGGGTTGCAGAGCTTCGATCAACAGCCGCTCGACCTCTGCATCAACCTGGTTTGCGCGCACATTCTGGCAGTGCCCGCTCTGCTCGCTATCGATGCAGTGATAGACGGGGGTCTTCTTATGGGCAGAGTGAGTGAAGACCCATGCGGTGTCCGCATATCCCGCAGACCACGATGTGGTCTGCCCCCACCGAGTGGACCGATTGGTTTGTTAGTGCATTAAGCGCATCGCCGCCATATCCGGACGGAGGTGGAGCGAAGCGGAACCGGAGGCCGGATATGGCGGTGTCGCCGTTTCCGGTGCCGGTGGCCGGTAGCCCAGGCTGCTATGCGGGCGGACGGTGTTGTAATGCCGCCGCCATGCCTCGATCAGCACCTTGGCCTCGGCGAGGCTGTAGAAGATCTCGCCATTGAGCAGTTCGTCGCGAAGCGACCCGTTGAAGCTTTCGTTATATCCATTTTCCCATGGTGATCCCGGCGCGATGTAGAGGGTCTTTACGCCGATCTGCCCCAGCCATTTCTGGACGGCGGTCGCGATAAACTCGCTACCATAGCACATTGGGAAGCGGCCCCTCGAAGGGGCGCACTGCCTTGATGAAGGCAAGGGCGCGTAGCGCCCGCAGGCTTCATCAAGGCGGTCA
>NZ_VYPZ01000028.1 GCF_008710155.1 Sphingobium limneticum | reverse complement strand
GCTATGGCAGGGAGCGATCCCGTTGACGGTGGAAGCCATCTGGCTCAGAATGCATGCCTCGCCGCTCAATGCCGGCGCATAGAGATCTGTTGACCAAATCTCGCTTTCCTTCGTGACCCAGGACGTTATCGGATCGTATATGCGCTGGCGGCCCACGCGAGATGAACAGGTCGGCCAGGGCCGCCAGAACATCCTCATGCTTGAGCTGCCGTGCAACGATGAGCGCCAGGCATTCCCTGCTGGCCTCGTCGATGATCGTGAGGATGCGGAACTTGCGACCGTCATGCGTCCGCCCCTCGACGAAATCGTAGGCCCAGACATGCCCCGGATATTCGGGGCGTAGCCGGATGCACGATCCGTCATTGAGCCATAGACGCCCGCGCTTTGGCTGGCGCTGCGGGACTTTCAGTCCTTCACGCCGCCATATCCGCTCGACACGTTTATGGTTCACCGTCCATCCCGCATGGCACAGCAACGCCGTGACCCGGCGGTAGCCGTAACGACCATATTGCTTCGCCAATGCAATGATATCCTCGGTCAGTGCCTGTTCGTCATCCGCCCCGCGCGGCATCTTGCGCTGCGTCGATCGATGCTGACCCAGCACCCGGCATATCCGTCGCTCGGATACCCGGACTGGCAGATCCCGTCGTACCTGATCGATGCAGCGCCGCCGCCGCGCGGGGCTCAGAAGTTTCCCCGTGCAGCCTCCTGCAAGATCAGCTTGTCCAGGGTCAGGTCCGAGATCGCCCGGCGCAGCCGCTGGTTCTCCTTCTCCAGATCCTTCATCCGCCGCGCCTGGTCGGTCTTCAGGCCGCCATACTCCTTGCGCCACCGATAATAGGTCTGCTCGCTGACCGCGATCCGGCGGCAGGCTTCAGCCGTGCTCGCTCCCTGCGCCAGCACAATCTCAACTTCACGCAGCTTGCCGATGATCTCTTCCGGCTTGTGCTTCTTGCTCGGCATTCAATGTCCCTTTCATGGTCCAGACTATCATAGTCTCTGGGCCACTCAGCGGGGGGCAGATCACCTATTCGAATCGCAATATGTGAGCGCCATCGGCCTTACGGTAGATGATATCCGCTCCCTAATGCCGACTACCGCTCCTTTGCCTGGCGACTTGTTCGATCATGTAATCGGATTTCTCAACCGAAGCGGCGACCAGATGGAGCATGTCTACGTCCTGGAGAAACGAGGTGCGCTCGACAATCCCAAGGACAAGGACGCCCGCCGCCTAGTCTATAAAACTGCCAGCGCCGGGGCAACGATGCTGCGGGACATGATCGACCGCGCGTGGCGCGAGGCAGCAACAACGAGGCCTGAAGTGGTTGATCCGCTGGATCCGAACAATGAAGATTTCGACCCGGAAACCGGATCAGCTCCTCCGCCAAAGGCGCGCTGAGCGCCTTCTCAAAATCACATCATGGAGTATGCTATGGCCAGCCTGTTCAAACAGCTCTGTGCGATGATCTTCGCATCCCCCTTACTCATCGTCTCCGCACAGCAGCCAGCAGCTGCTTGGACCCGCACCGGTCACGCCGCAATCGGCTTTGTCACGGAAGCGAAGCTCAAGACCGACAATTGGGTAGTCTGGAAAAAGCTCGCAGCCCTGCTGGGCGCAGCCAATCTCTATGACGAGGATATCGCAGGCTGGGCAGACGATATGCGGGCGAACTATCCCGATGTAGCTCATTCAGTGCGCATTCCCGTACTCGGCGCGATACCTGCAGCGTCAGACCCCGCCTGCTTTCCCAGTCAGCCCAATGTCATGTGCGCGGACAAGGCGATCGCTTATTATTCCGCGATACTCAAGAATGAGGCTAACGCGCCGGCACAGCGTCTGGAGGCGCTCAAGTTCATCCTCCATCTGGTAGGCGATCTCCATCAGCCGCTGCACGGAGCAGAGCCGGGCGGATATAATGAGGTGCTCATTGCAGGCGGGGTCCTCGCCCCGACAAACCAGAATGGTACATGGGTCTATCCAACCATCCACGGGGTCTGGGACTATTCCATCGTGAAGCGTCACGGCAAGACAGCGATCGGACTGGGGCAGGAACTTTGGACCAACACGGTCAATCCGCCAGTAGGGTTCACCCCGCGAGACTGGGCCGTCGAGAGCCGGAACCTGGCAAAGCAGCACCTCTTCCTCGATCCTGCCAACCCCAGCGCCAACGATGCCAACAAGGTGACGATATGTGGCGGACGCACGGGAACTGCTTGCCCGTCCAATCCGGAAACCCTGCCAGCGGATTATGAAACCAGGCAATATGCCTTGGCAGTCTATCGGATGAAGCAAGCTGGCCTGCGGCTAGCCGAGCTTCTGGTGAACTTGCTCACGCCTTAAGCTGGCTGTGTACCCGCAATTTCATGAGCGCCGGGTGCGGAAAATTCGCGTCCGGTGCATCCAGCCGACGCCATCGGCTTTCTTGATGATGGGATCGGCGGGGAGAAACGATTGGATAAGAGTATCGGTGAGCACGGATCAGGACCCCTGAAAACCGTGCGCAGGACTTAAAATCCTGAAGCTCGAACCAACAGACTTACCAACAAATCTCATGGTAACCACCTGGGCGTGATGATCCTGTGTAAGATCATGGTTCGGCCGATGTGCTGGGTTGTGCGTGGGGTATTGGTCCCTGCTTTTGGCGGGACGGCGCAAAGCCTAGGGTCACTATGTTTGCGAAGTGTTATGCGTTGGTTGCGGGAGTAGGATTATAAATCATTGCGCAGGTCTTTGAAATTAAGTAAATCTACAACAATTGTAATTAGAAAAGTTCAACTATTTAACCAACAACCAAATTGAACCTCTTGAGACAAATTGAACCATTGTGAAATCAATGTCAATTACATTATCTAATCTCGCACATGACCGAATGGTCACACGTAGAAATCCGTAAAACACCTTCGGAATTGATTATTTTTGGCCAATCAGCGAACGGTGTTCAATCGTTCTATCATTTGCCTACTTGCCTTAAAAAAAGGTCGGTTTTTGGCTTCAACCGCCACCGGCTCGCCAGTCCTGGGGTTGCGGCCTGCACGCGCTCCATAGCTTCTCACGGAAAAGATTCCGAAGCCGCGTAGTTCTACGCGGCCACCAGAATTGAGCTGGCCCACGATCGCTCCGAAGAATGCTTCGACGATCGTCTCGACCTCACTTTGGGTCAGCCCCGGATTTTCCTCAGCGATCCTATCAATCAAATCAGATCGTACCATATTGCTTTCCTGCCCCGTTAGGTCGGGGCACACTGGCAGAGATGCTAAAGCCCGGAAAGATGCGTTTCTATCGTGCCCTTTGCACGACACGCCCTGTGCAACATATAAGGTCCAATGATGCTACCGTGTACCTGCCTTGCCAGCCCTGCGCAGAAGGAGCAACCGCCGCCGAGCTGCCGGGGACAAACTTGCAATTGTTACTCCATCAGACTGTCCGCAAGTGGCCGTAACAATCTTGTCACCGCGTTCAGTCGAATCGACAGGCTTTATTTTGAATTGCCGGCGCAATCGCTTCAGACGAGTAGATCTAGGCGCTGACAATTTGCATATCCCTTTACTGCAAGGCCCGTCGTGGCGTGCCGCATGACCGCTGGCTGCGAATGCTTCCGATCCGCAAAAATATCTGACTGTTCCGCTCGTCAGTTCGTTTGTCCGCCAGGCACCTCTCGGCTCCGACGGCCGCGCGCCATGATCACTGGCGGCCACCGGTTCGGGGCCTATCATTGTTGCGCACTGGAGAAGGTTCTTTTTCAAGACCCAGCGCGTGATGAAGCTGCATCAGCCTATCTGCTCGCACAGGATTTGGAAGCGCCAAAAAATCCGGACGAGGAAATGTCGACGCAACCGCATCGACTATCTCGCCCCGGTACTGCCAAAGACGTCCCTGCCGAACCGCGCGCGCAGGTGCTCGGCGACGCGAAGGCTATAGCGCCTCTGCCGCCAGGCAGTCGGGCTATGATAAATCCCTACCGCCTTCCAGAAGTCATTGGTCGTCGAAAGGCCGGAGAGGAATATCCAACGCGCGGCTTCTGTATTGAAACAGGCGTCATGTTTTAGCCAATGCCGCGTCTGCCGGTCTGACTGGCCTGTGAGCTTTGCGATCCTGGGAACCCACCAGCTGTTGATCTGGAGCGGCCCCAGATCATGGCTCCCGTTCGCATTGGGAACCTCCGCGCCTATCCAGCCTCCCTCCTGATCGCGAAGTCCCCATAATGTCCGCTCGAGCCACGTTGCGCCCCTTGAGGCGGCCTTGATGCAGCGAGCAATCTGGGCGGCCTCGGAGCGGCTTTCGCCGGCAACGGCATGGGGGGTGGACGCGCACATCGCTATCCACAACGCGATTGTGAGCCGGCACTTAGCGATCAGGACCATGATCGCCTCCCCGGTCACGAGCCTGCTTCTGCACATCGCATGGCGGCGGTCGGCTTCCATCGGCCTCGTTGCTCGCCATCATTTTCGTCAGGTATTGGTCCAGTTGGTGCGCTATGTTCAAGGCTCCCGAGGCCAGTCGTGCAGGCAATCCGTGGTCGCCTGATGACCGGCGGCGCAGCCGCGCTTCGAGCAGACGATCGCGCGACTGCGTGCGTCCTTCCAACTGCTCGCTCTTGAGGCTTGCAATATGTTCCGGGTAGCGGCGGGCGAGTTGATCGGCGTGGTCGCGGTCGAGGCGCCCCAACCCCTCTAGCGCCGATGTTTTCGCCCCCGAAGTCCGCTCCAGCTTCTCGACCAGCCTGTCCCGGTCCTGGGTCCATAGCTTCACGCCAAGGCGCGCCCGGGTGATCGCCGTATAATAGTTCTGGCCGTTGACCAGCGGCGAGCCCAGCGGAGCCAGGACATAGACGCGTGCATAGGTGCGCGACTGGGCCGAGTAGATGGTCTCTGCATAGCCATGATCCCAGCTCCTGTGTTTCGACAGGTCGATGTCCTGGACGCTGCCGTCCTTGTCCCAGCGGATGGTGGCAGTACTGCCCTGCAACATCTCGACAGTGCCGCGCTGCGCATTCTTGACCCCAAGCTCATGGGACACGAGGCGCCACTGGATGCGATCGCCTTGCGCCAGATCACGGTTCTCGGAAACGAACACATTGACCTGTCCGCCTTTCGTTAGCCTCGGATCCCAGCGCAGGATGCGGCCATGCTCGTCGACCAGCCTTACCATCGGTCGACCGCGTTCATCCCGCGCCAGCCCCAGCACCCGATATTCCGTATGACGGGCAAGGCCGGCCCCGGCCTGATCGCGTCCGAACGTCACGACCTGTCCCTGTGCATAGAAGCGCGCGAGATGCTTCTCCTGCTCGGACAGACCTGCCGGAGACAGAATGCCAAGCCGCGTATCCTGCGCCGCTATCGCACCCTCGCGCTGCAATACCTCGCGCACCTGGGTATTGACGATCAACCGGGTCGCATTGTCGAGGACGAGGATATTCGTGGATCCCCGCGTTTCAGGCCGAAGGCGCGTCCATTCTCCTACCAGTCCCTTGGCGAGGGCCTCAGCATCGTCGCCCGCTACCACCTTGTCGAGCTGATCGAGAGATCCTGCATAATCGCCTGCGCGCGCCCGCGTCACCGCCTCCTTCATCCGCGCAGTCTCCTGACGGCGCGATTCAGTAAGATGCGCCGTCGACATGCCAAGACGCTGCATCAACCAGAAGGCTTTCCCCTGTTCGATCGCACCTGTCTGCTGGTTGTCTCCCAGGAGGATAAGCCGGGCGCCGGTCCTGCGGCTGATTTCGAGAACCCGTAGTGCCTGACGATTGCCCAGTTGCCCGGCCTCGTCGAGAATGAGGACGTCGTTGGTCGTGAGGCCGTGGCCGCCCCTTGCAAGAAGGCTGGCTACTGTCTGCGACGGTATCCCGGCAGTATCGCCGAGATTGGCCGCGGCCGACGACGTCGGTGCTAGGGCGTGGAGGATGATCCCCGGCTCGGATGCCTGCCGCAGGGATGCGATCAAAGTTGATTTGCCGGCACCGGCGACACCGTGAACCGCCGATACCCGATCGTTGCTACGCGCCGTATCGACCAGCGCTCGTTCCTGTATGGGCGACAGTCCGGCTGTCTCTAAGACTTCTAACAATCGATCGGATGACGCGATCGGCCGAGCATCTCCCATTGCCAGCGCCAGATGCTGCGCCAGCGCCTGCTCGTAGCGAAGCGAGCGCCTGGTCGCCCGCCCGCGGGTCAGAATCTGGTCTCCCGTCTGTTCCCGGGTGGCGAGCAGCTTTCGACGGACCTCATGCCCTTCCAGAAGCGGCCGCATGTCGGAAAAACGCACTTCCCCTACATGGGCAGCCAGTCCCGTCGTGATCAGTCGCCCCAGCGGATTGACCGCTTCCCGTCCTTCCGTCTGCCGCACTCCAAACAGGGCGGCGCGAGCGGCATCGGCCGGCGCAACAGGCCATATTTTCTCGCCCTGTTGTTCGGCTCTCAAGCGCAGGTCATCTAGTGTCAGGGCATGACCGCCAAGGCGCGTGCGCCATTGCAGATGCAGAGCCTCAAGTCCGACCTTCTCTTTTGCTCCCCTCGTTGCACAGAAGGACTGGCGACGGGCCGCCTGCCCCTCGAAACCATGTTGGCGCGCATGCGTATCGATCTGCTCTGCGCGCTGCGACATGGACTCTATGAGCTTTTCCGGGACACCCCGTATTTCGAAGAGGCCTCGCCTGGGATCGACCATGACATCATAGCCCAACGACCGCAGACCATGCGCGAGTTCGTTCCGGTAGATCTGGCCCGAGCTCATCTGTTCTGCGAACATGGCGCGGGTCTCAAGGCTCGCCATTGTCGCGCCTTCTTGCCCGTTCGTCATGTTGAGGACGACGACATGGGTATGAAGATGCGGGTCGAGTTCGCGGCTGGCGTGCTCGGTAAACCGCGCCCACAGCAACCGACCGGTCGTCTCGTGCCGGATTTCTCCGTCCTCCCGACGGCGCAACTGGGCATGTTCTTCGAGCCAGGACAGGGCCGCACTCACCGATCGCTCGTGGACGGTTGCAATACGGTCGTCACCGACCGCTAACGCCATGATCGACACCGACTTGGGAGCGCTCAGTGCGAAGTCCCAGCCGGGATGATGCTCGATACCCTCCTTGCGATGCCGGCCCAAATGCTGTCCGGCTACCTCCCCGCGCAGGAGCTGCTCGAAGATCTTGGCATCGACCTCGCCTGAGAGACCCAGCTCATCGGCTAGCTTGCCGCCCCATTCAGACCCTTCGGTGCCTCCCTTGGTATAATAGTCACCAACCGAATAGTAACGTGCGATGTTGCCGGCCGTGCCGGACAGGCGTCGGGGATGCATCATGCCGGCCTCGAGCGACTGCGGGCACCGCCCTTACGGCCATGCTGGGACAGATCAAAGCCGGTAGGTCGACCGAGCAACGGGGCCGCAGGAGCATCCGGTATGATGGCCGCCGGGACTAGAGATCTTGACCTGCCCATATCGACAGGCAGGCTGTCCCTGACATGATCTGCCTCGAGCGGAAGCTCCAGCCCTGCGTCCGTCGATTTGGCAGCTCGCGCTCTCTTGCGCGCCGGCTTTGGCGGCTCCGAAGGGGAGTCATCGGGTGGAGCGATGGACAGCCTGACGGCCGGCGCTGTCCGTTCCTCGAAGGCGGGAAAGCATGTCGGCTCACGGTTGTAACTGTCGCAAAAGCGCGCGACCGGGAGGTCCCGGCCGAATCGCAGGAACCCGGTCAAGTTGGGCAGGTTAGTGACCTCGGTATGCATCACCAGCGGGCGGGTCACCTGCATGCGCGAGAGATTAACGCCATCACGCATGTCATTGACCCCGTAGGACATGCCTTCATTGGCTTCGACCTGTTCCACCTGCCCCAGATTTTCGGAAACATGTTTGGCCGTCGGGGTATCATTCGCCCTCAGCGCCACCCAGGTCGAGCAGTAGCCGGTGATCGCGGCGGCATCCTGGATACCATAGGTCGCCTCGAGCTGCGGATAGCTCTGGAACCCCAAAATCCCGCACCCGCCATATTTGCGGGCGCGCGCCAGAAAGTCCGAGAGCGACGGCAGCTTCTGGAGCGTGGGAAGCTCGTCAATCACGCAATAGAGTCGGCGATCCCTCTCTGGATCCAGACTCATGATGGCGCTGATGGCGATGTCGAGCCAGACGGTGATCAACGGACGAAGGGAGGGAAGCTGATCGGCCTTCACCGTGATGAACAGCCAGCTGTCGTCCTTCTCGTCGGCCACCCAGTCACGGATCGAAAAGCCATCGAGCGTATCGTCGAGATAGGAGAAGCTGCGCATGACCGACGCCAGTTCAGCGCGGATCCCCGCTGATGTGCGGTCTCCTTCGGTCGATATAAAGGCGGCTGCGTCCGTTCCTTCGGCGAAGGTGGCGAGGTCCTTCAGGGGCGACCGCAGGATCGTGTCGAGCAGGACGGAGACCAGCATTCGCTTGTCGCGCGCCAGCTTGCGAAACACAGCCACGAGTGTGCCGCGCGCGGCCTTTGCCCAGAAGGGATCACCCGACTTGTCGGGTATCGTGGACTCCGCGATCTGGTCGTAATGATAGTCGCGCGGGACATCGACCCAGGGCGACCAGCTGTCGGCGCGGGCGTCCAGAGGGTTCAAAAGGATGTCGTGCCCCGGGCGGTAGAATTTTTCGACGAACGTGCCTGCCGCATCATAGACGATCGCCCGCCGCCCTTCCTTGCGAATGCCGGCCAGCATCTTGACGATAATGTTCGTCTTGCCGGTCCCAGGGGCACCGCAGATCAGGATATGCTCGGGTTCGAAGGCATCGGGTACGGGAATTCCCCCGATCGCGAAGCTGCCTTTGCGGTGTCGCCAGAGCATTCGTCGCAGCTGACGAGGCGAACCGAAGCGCGCGCCGCGCAGGAACTGGTTGGATCCCAGGCCCCTTCCCGTCCTGGTAAAATAGAACCAGGCCCAGAAGAGCATCAGCAGCGCGAAAGCGCCGACCAGCGCGGCCCCGACAAGCAGATGATGCTCCATCGCCAGAAGCGTCTTTGTGGCAACCCCGGACTCCAGAAAGGTGTCCGAGTTGGTCCAATATTCCGGGCCTGTCGGCGCCCGGAACTGCATCGGAGCGCCGCCTGGAACATCGCTCTTGAGCGTGGCCTCGACGATCTTGAACGAGACGTAGCGCTGATAGTCGCTGGCCTTTTCCAGGATGTACCACAAGGTGCCGCCGACCCAGATGACGAGGCTTGCCGTCAGGGTCTGGAGAAACACCTGCGTGGTCATCCGGACATTGTGGACGATGGCCTGCCCGCCCCTCGTCCATGAACCCAGCGTGTCGTTGCGGAAGATGCTCATGAGCGCTCCTCCACGGGATCGATCAGCCCCCGCTCGAGGAGATGTTTGCGAGCGTCTGCGACGCCTCTTGCCAGAAGGTCGGGATGCAGCCCACTTACATAGGCGGCGACGATCGCGAAGGTCTGGATGTTGGTGGAAAGCAGCTCGTCGAAGCGACCATGATAGCCGCCGGCGTCCATGCCTTCATAGCGATCAAGGACGCTGCGGACATAGTCCGCGACATTGGTATCGGAGGCGCGAGCGCCAGCGACGAGACGCTCGTAGAGCGCGTCATTGAACCTGATTGTAACCCTTGCCAAGCGCCGAACTCCTGTTCGTCGCCTGACCGCGTTGTCGATGAAGCCTGCTGCTGGTAGCCGTTTTTCCACATGATATCAAGAGCCTGCCTATCATGTCGGCAAGGGTGGGCGGCTGCCGGATGTTGCCAAGGAGGAACAATATCTTAGCCGGATGTGGCCTTTTGATGACTGCTCATCTGTGCCACCGGCACCGATATGTGCCAGCCTGGCATGATCGGTCACTAGCGGTCAACGCGCGCAAATACGGGCGATTGGCGCCCGCAGCACCCGTGCGTACGGTGCATTACAAACGGCCCTGGGCCGTGCGTCCTGCCTTCGCAGCGGCTCGCCCGCTGCGCCAGTCTCGTGCCGGCAGGCGCGGGGCTTCCCCGGAGGGGATTTGCGACGACCGCGCGTGCAGGACGGTGGCAAAAAAGAGGGGCTTGCGCCCCCCTCACTCGTAGCTCCATCGGTTCTCGTCCAGATGATCGAGGCGGCTGTCCAGCTCCCAGATTGTCATGTGCAGTTCCTCCATATGGCGATAGCGGGCCCAGTCCCGCTCCCGGGCCGTCATCGCCGTCCAGTCGATCATGTCCACATACATGCCGCGTCGGTCGAGTATCCTTTCCACCGCCCGGATCTCGCGTTCCAGCCTCGTAATAAGTTGCGTGCGCGTCTCCATCATTCGTCTCCTTCTTGACATGAGGAGAGCCGCGCGGCGGGCGGAGCAGAGAGGGTCAAGGATCGCGAAGCGACCGCGCAGCGGGCGACGGGGGTGCCGATTTTGTCGGGACCGGAGCGCCAGCGAAGGCCCCGGCAAAATTGGGGGCACCGTCGATCCTTGAGGCTCTCTGCTCCGTCCGCCATCCTGGGCCTCAAGAGAGAGAAGAACTTACCCGCGGCAGCAGTCCGGGAACGCCCTCAATGGGCGTTGGCGGGCTTCATCGTGCAACGCCTGTGCCTGACTCTAGGCTCGATCATGCCTCGCCCTTGGCAAGGCACGATCCGCAGCACATCGACATTGCGCTCTTCGCGCGGATCACCGATAAATAGGGACGGCGGGCAGACCTCCTTCTTTTGCAAGGAGCCATACATGCCCAAGATGAATGACCGTGAACGGCTGGCCAAACTCATGACCGACCAGCAACGGCTGTCGCAGGAAACGCAGGCGGTCCGCAGGTCGCTGCGCGCCCAATATGGCGCGCTTGCTGCCGACATGGAGGTGGAAACGCTTACCGAACGCGAGTTTCGCGATCTGATCAACGAGGCCATTCGCGTCGGCGGCCCTGCGGCCATTGCAGCCCTTAAGGCCCTCTCACCCACAGCCGCCAAGACCGGCCCCGCGCAGGAACAGCGGCCACGCCAAGAGCATGGCGTAGCCGTGCGCAGGAGGCCGGCGACTCCTCAGGGCGCAGCATCGCCGGGCGACGGGACCGGCCTTTAGGCCGGGTCCCTGAGCCGGGCGACCTCTGCCCTCTCGACAAAAAAGAGCCGGCGAGGAAGGCGCACCTCCCTCGCCGGCTGCCTGTCTCACCGGGGCGCCTGCCCGGCCTTTACGAAATAGTGGCGCGGCACGCCGGCGGCGCGCACCAGTCGCCCCAGATGCGATTGCAGGCCGTTGCCTTCGCAGACGATCGCCTCCACCGGCTTCAGTCCCATCAGCGCCTCATTGCGCGCGAACCCCGCCCGCTGGCCCAGCTTGCTCCATTTACGCAGGTCGATCGGCACCAGCTTGACGTCGCGTGATGCCGCCCAGGCGGCCGCAATGGCGTCGCATCCGGTTTCCTGCGCCGTGGTGACCAGTGTCATCGCCGGAATGCGCGCCCGGATCAGGTCCAGCCGCTCCCAGAGCTGCGCATAGTCGGTCCATTCCGCGCCCCCTGAAAAGAGCACGACCGGCCCATCGGGTGCGTGGGCATCCATGCGCTTGCGCCGCCTGGCCGCCAGGAAATCGATCCCCGATATCACCGAGGCGGTGCGCTTCCCCGATACCAGCGTGGCGCGGGGCGCGGACCAGGGCTTGCCCGTTTCGGCGTGGAACATGGCCGCTGCGTGATCGCGCATACACGCCACTGCATCGCGCGCTTCGTCCAGCCCGTTGCAGAGCGCCTGCGCCTCCTCCAGGCTGGTCGTGGCAATCTCGCTCCCGTCCTGTTCGCGGATCAGGCGCCCGACCTGCATTGCTGCCCGGTCCGCCTCACCATCCAACTGATCCGCCACCTTGTGGAAGCTGTGCACGATGCCCCATGCCAGGCGTTGGGCCAGGGGTTCCAGGCGGCTGTCCCGCAGCAGGTCGAACAGCGTCGTCACCAGCATTTCGACCCCCAGCTGCGCTGCCAGCGGGTCCGGCATCTGCGCACTGATAGCCTCGTCGGTGGCGCCGAGACGGACCTGATCGGCAGTTTCGGCAAAGGCGCCGGCGTAGCTGCCGGCGGGCGTCTGCGTTTCTGCGAGGAAGACCTCGGCGACATCGGCGAAGCGGGCGACAGGTTCGATATATGCAGTCATCTTGACCTCCTTGACTTGAAGAGGTCTCCCTTCCGGCACGGGCTCCGAGCGGCGGGGTCAAGGATCGCGCAGCGACCGCGAAGCGGCGGTGGGGGTCACGATTTTTCCTGGCGGCCACCGCGCCGGAGACGCGTGCCCAACGTCCGCCCCGCCAGGAAAAATGGTGGGGCCCCGCCGTCCTTGAGGCCGACGCGGTCCCGTGCCACACTAGAAGGACTTGAGAGAGAGGAAGAGCTGCCCTGCGGGGGGCTCGATGCCCCCCGCAGGGCACAGATACGCACGCTACGTCTGCCTCTGCTCCCCTTCTACCTTCGATCCCGTTTGCGCGCAGCGCCACTGTGGGAACGCTGCCACGGCCAGGGAGCGATCGGCATGGCATCTTCATGCGGGCTGGCGACAGACGGCCCGCATCAGCCTAATATGGGCCTAGGGCAAATCAGGCTTATAACGAGACAAGGGGCGAACGAACGTTGCGTGAGGCAAGGAATGAGGCGCGAATCGACAAGGCGTCGCGGGTGATATTGGCAAGTGCGCGGACCTTGTATCGTGCTTTCCTCGACGCCGAGATGATGGCCAACTGGCGCGCGCCCGAAGGCATGACAGCGCAGGTGAGCGACTTCCGGCCGCAGGCCTGTGGCGGCTATCGCATGGTGCTTCACTATGACGATCAGCGAAACGAGGCGTTCGGCAAGAGCGGGCCAGGCAAGGATGCGGTCGAGGTCCGTTTCGCGCAGATGCTCCCCGAGGAGAAGATCGTGGAAGAGGTGCGGTTCGTTTCGGACGATCCCGCCTTCGCCGGTGTGATGACCCTGGTCACGACCTTCGAGAAAGATCGGGATGGAACGAGGGTCACCTTCAGTGCCCATGACGTGCCGGAGGGAATTTCCGCTGCGGATCATGCTCTGGGCATGGCGCAATCCCTGCTCAACCTTGCGCGGCTGACGGAGTAGTCGGCCGGCATTTAAGCGTCGCGAACAGGTCGATCCCCTGCGCACCTGGGGCCAGAGGGCATCGCGACAATGGATCTGCCGGGCCTGGCCCATCTCGGATCCTCCATCCTTGCAATATAAAAAAAGGGCCGCCGGACGATGCCGGCGACCCACTGGTCGAAGGCAAGGCGAAAAGCCCGGCTACCAGCTGAAAGTCCGCAGTGCGGCGACGGTATCCCCGTCGCAATCGAAGAGGATGTACGCACATCCCAGGGACCGGGCGAAGCGCTGGATCTCCACCAGGTCCGGCGGGATGATCGGCGCGATGTCACCCTCGACCGCATAGGTCGAGACGAACCAGCCATACCAGGTCGATGCGGCCGTAAGGGGTTGCTGCTCGACAGGCAGCGCCGCCCAGGCGGTCAGCAGTTCCGATGTGGCATGGGTCACATGCGCTGTGGAGAGGACAAGATGCGTGCCGATTTCCACCGGTACGGCACCTCGCGGAGAACCGGGCCACGCCGGCGGCTCAGGCGGGCGCAATATAGGCCTCGTAAGGGTTGCCGTCATGCAGATGACCAAAGGGCGTCATGACATAGTCGGTGCCATCGCTTCCGACCGCGCACAGGACATAGCGCGGCTCGCCGGTCACCGCGTCGGTGCATTCGAGCAGCGCGAGATCATCCTGCTTTGCAGCGCGCACCAGCGTCTCGAAATTGCGTCTGTAGCCATCGGGGATCGCCATTACGCCCTCCCCCCTGCCAGTCGGTCACGCAGTCCCACGTCGGGCGCCTGGTCGCATTTGCGAAAGGCGTGGATCGGCACGCCCTCCTCGCGCATGAGCTGATAGAGGTTCTTCTGCACGCCCGATCCCTGGCACAGCACAGCCTCGACGGGGCGCAGCGCCAGGAGCTTGCGGTTACGGTCGAACGCCTCCCTCGCGCCCGATCGGTAGAGCTTGTAGGCCACATGGGGCACCTTCACGCCGGGCCTGTCGGCCCAGCCGGCCGCGATCGCGTCGGCACCGGTTCGCTGACCGGTCGTCACCAGCGTCATGTGCGGCACGCGCGCGCGGATTTCGTCGAGCTTGGCAAAGAGGATATCGGTGTCATGCCATTTGGCGGGGCCTGAGAAGATGACGATCGGCCCCTGCGGCAGGTGCCGCTCGCGCGCCGCCAGTTGCCGCGCGCGCAGGAAGTCGAGCGCATCGATATGGGAGGCGCTCCGGTTCGACGTCCGGCTGCCGCGCGCGGGCGACCAGGGCATGCCCGACATGGCGCCATACATATCGGCCGCGAAATCGCGCATGGTCTCGAGCGCCTCGCGCTGTTCGGTGACGCTATGGCAAAGCAGCTGTTTCTCCTCCAGTTCGCGGGCATAGACCTCGCTCATGTCGGGAGCGCGCGCCATCTCCCCCAGC
Source organism: Sphingobium limneticum (assembly GCF_008710155.1). Taxonomy (GTDB): domain Bacteria; phylum Pseudomonadota; class Alphaproteobacteria; order Sphingomonadales; family Sphingomonadaceae; genus Sphingobium; species Sphingobium limneticum. Next base: position 33,685 of record NZ_VYPZ01000028.1, on the reverse strand, counting down.
TCGCGGGCAAGGCCATCTTCGCGGCGTTCAAGCTTGCCGGCTACGAAGTGAAAGGAGTTCACGAAACCCCAGGCGATCTCGGCGGCCAGCGCTTCGAGGCGCGTATCGCTCAGGAGATCGAACAGGCAGGCGATCACGCCACCGCAATCGGCCTGGACGGCGAGCGGTTCGGGCATGTCGAGTTCGGCGGGTGCTTCGCCCGGCCCGGCGATGGTGAGCCCCAGGGGCTCGCCGAATATCGCCTGGAAATCGGGCGTTGCGGTCATTTCCGCGTAAAGTTGCTTCAGGTCGGCGAACTGATGGACGCTTTGAGAATGGGTGCGGGTCATGGCCCTGCTCCTCATGGCTGGCACAGGAAAAATGGGCCGGAGGCAGCCACGCTGCCCCCGGCCCGGTTCATGGCGAACGGCCGATGCCCTCAATAGGGGACCTCGTCCGCCAGATCGGCGCCCGCGCCCATCAGCTCGCCATTGCTGTCGGCCGTGCTGTCGCCGAAGTCGTCCTCGCCGTCGGGCGCCCCGCCGCGCTGCGCCCCACGGCTCACCGGAGCGAACATGTCGCGAGGCTGCTGACGGCGCCAGGCGACGCGAAAGCCCTCCTGCGCATCGCCGAACAGGGCGATCGGGAGCGGTTCGGGCAGGCTCGGATCGTCGATCGAACCCTGGAGGAAGGCCTCGCCGGTGGTGTTCTTGGCGAAGGCTTCCCAAAGCGCGCCCACCTGCACCCAGCGATTGCCGACGTTGAGTGCGAGGATTTCATAGACGGGCGCCCGCTCGTGCATGCTCTCGACCTTGCGCAGCCCAAGCCGGGGCAGATCCATCGTGCGGGTTGCGATCCAGCCCTGCAGACGGCCGTTCATGGTCTTGAATTCACCGATGTTCATAAGACTTATCCTTTGACGCATGTCGCTTTCGGACCATTCCGAACCGACATCCTCAAAAGTCCCTCTCTTCTCTCTGTCCCGTCCTCACCCCCGCCGCTGCCGCCGCCCGCGCGCGCGGGCGCAGGCCGCCGCCGTCGCTACCCTCCTCCTGCGACAATGCTGCCCCTTGGCCTTGGCGCTGCTCTTCGCCGCCACTTGCCCCCGCCAGTTCTTCCTCCGGCAGTCGACCGTCACCCGACAGGGCCGAGACCCGGCGCAGCAGGGGCTCGGTCGGCGCGCAGCGCCGATAGGGCGACGGTGCCCGCGTAGCGGGCAGCCGCCACGCGCCTTCACCCTTGCATTGATGTTCCTCCTATGTTCTCAACGGAGCGTCCCTGGAGAATCCAACTCATGCATGCCTGGCTCAGCACCTATGACCATAATCTCCCGCTCATTGATGTGATCGCCGATCCTGCCGCAGACCCTGTCGCGGTGCGCCTTGCGGCCCTGTCGCTTCAGGTGGGCCTCGACAGCGGTTTCATACAAGCCGAGGCTGTGGCTGACGCAGTATCGCAGTTGTGGATGGAGGAGGAGAATGGGGTCAGCAATGCGCACAGCGAGGGTCGAAGGGACCTGGCAAGGCTTCTCGAGAGCGCCGATGATTATGTAATCGGTCTCTATCGATGCGTTGGTCCCCTCCCCATCGCGGCGGCAGCCACCCTGCTCCATGCTCATGCCAGAATCATGCGGGACCGAGCCGACATGATTGGAATGCTGCGCGCGGCCACAGCCTGACATCTTTCCCTGGCGGCTCCACGCAGACCCGTTGGATGCGCGGTCGCTGGACACCCTATCTTCACTTGCTCCAGATTAACCGGGGCGGTCTCGGCAACGGCTGGTGCGGAGCACCGGTTCAATGCCCCCAAGGGCGTGCGCGAAAAAGGAATAGCCTGTGAATTTCGGTGATGAGCTGAGCTGGGCCGATTGGGCCGACGCGATGGTGTCGCAGGGACAGAGCGATGTCAGCGGCAGCGATCCACGGCATGTCTGCGGAACATGCCTTGCCGATGAAGGTCTGGCCGAGGCGGCGGCGACACTTGCGGGTGCCAGACAATGCGATTTTTGTGGCCGCCGGTTCCGCTCCGAACGGGCAGTGTCGATCGATCTGATCGCAGCCTATATCATGGGCTGTATCGCGCAGGATTATGATATTCCTGAAAATGTCCTCTTCCTCGATCCGGAGAGCGACAATGGCTGGGCTGGAATGACCTGGGACAAATGGGAGATCGTCCAGGACCATCTCAGCACGGAATGGGAGGTCGCCGAGGCGGTCAGCTCCATTCTCGATGATGACAGGCAATGGTGTGAACGCAATCCGGGTCAATGGCTTCCCAGCCGCCAACTGGGCGAGGCCTGGGAAAGCTTCAGTCGTTATGTGAAGCATAGTTCCCGTTTCATGTTCCTTCGGGAGGACGAGCAGCCCAGGGGGTATCATGATCGACAGGATGATGACTTCGTGCCCGCGACCGCCATGCTCGATCTGCTGGGCGACGCGGTTCGATCGGCCGGTCTCATTCGAACATTGGGAACCGGCACGCGCATCTATCGTGCGCGTGCTGTAGGAGAGGGTCAGCCGTGGCACCGTTCTGCCGCAGACCTTGGCCCACCACCTGAAAGTGACAACGGCCCGCCGGCCGGGCGTATGAACGCGGCGGGCATCGCCATATTCTACGGTGCGCTCGATCCCGAAACGCCGCTCCACGAAGCTTTGCAGAGCAATGGCCGGGTTGCGATGGGCGTCTTCTCGCCCCTGCGACCTTTACGCCTGCTCGATCTATCCGGTCAGGCGCCGCTTCCCTATGTCGGGATATTCCATAATGCCACCCGTGGCCAGCGCGGTCTCGCACAGTTCATGTCGGCATTCATTGACGACATCGCCAGGATTTCGGCGCGCGATGGGAGGGAGCATATCGACTATGTGCCCGCGCAGATCGTGACGGAATATTTTCGCAGGGTCTTCCGGATAGATGATGCAGCTCTCGACGGTATCATCTATCCGAGCACCCGCAGCGCGCAGGGCCGCAATATAGCTTTGTTCGTGCAGCGGGACGATATCCAGGGTCTGTCCCGGTGGGGCGAAACACTCCGCTTCCGCCCCCGGCTTTCCAGTTTCTTCAACGTGACGGCGGTGGATGGCGTCGTTCAAGGTTGGGATGAGGTGGCAAGGTCGAGTCTGTGACGGGGATCAGTGTGCCAATGCGAAGCCGATCCAGATTCCAAGACATCCGCAATCATGCTGCCTGCGATAGCGCGTGATCACCTCCCAGCCGCAAATCTTCGCAGGCGGGAGAATTCCGCAGAAGTCGGCAGCACGCATGTCACCACATAATGGGGCTGCAGTTCGTCACCGACACATCGGATATATTGTGCGACAACGCGCAGGGCTGGATTGAACCGCCGACGGGGCCAACCCATCGCAGCCTCCAGGTCAGGTGCCGAAAAGGACTGTTCCGCGCGATGGGTCACCAGATAGGCAGCCAGAAGCCTGGCATCCTCTTGCGGGTCCCAGCCCATGATAGGAGGGTCGAACGCCTCATAGGCGTGCTCGGTCAGCTCGATCAGCCCGGAACCGCCAAAGGAGTCGAGACTTTTCACGAGCCCATAGCCTTCAAGATCGGCAATGGCGTCCTCGATATCCTCGCGCGAAAAAGATGAATCTGCTGCTACCAAACTGTCGACATCCACATAGTCGGGGATACCGTTGCTGCAATTTTCAGTGAGGTAGCTCGCCACGAATGCCTGGGCGCCCGAAAATGTGACCTTCTGTCCGCGATCGGGACGAGACAGCTGTTCCACCGTATCCGTCAAGCCATTGACGCTATCGGTGACCTCGCCTTCCCAGCGTTTGCGGTCATTACTCTCAGGGTCAGGCACGAGGCCATCGATGAGTTCGGTAACCGCAGATCCTACGACCGGGATCGCGCCCGCCAGGGCCTTTGCCGCATGGCGGCCGGCCTTGGCGCTGCTATACTCCAGAGGCGGCTTGATCGTCCCGATGGATTGACTTTGCTCGTCCATTTTCGCGGCTCCTCCATGAAGCGCTTGTCGGAACCTGGACGATACAAAATGAGAACAAATAAGAAAAGACGTTCCGCCGCTCGACGACAAGTTTCGCAATGTGCATTCGCCGAGTACAAGACATTTCGGATGCGCGAGAGCCAGGGGCTATGCCGACCCGACGCGGCACCTGCCTCATGCTGATTATCGGCCGTCAGGCCGCAATCAGGGCTTCCAGATCAAAGCAGGAACAATTATGCTCGTTGCATGTCCGTTACATCGCGAGAGTTGTCAGCGCCAAAGCACTGGCAGGAATTTGAAAATCTGGCGTTCGATGTCTACCGCAGGATGTGGAAGACGAATGATGCCGAAATGCACGGACGCGAGGGGCAGCCGCAGGCGGGTGTCGACGTCTATGGTACGGATCGTATCGAAGGTCGCTTCACCGGCGTGCAATGCAAAGGCAAGGATGGCGATCTCCAGGCTGCTGTCACCGAGAAGGAACTCAGGGCAGAAGTCGCCAAGGCTCGCAACTTCCAGCCGCCTCTCGATGTCTTCATTCTGGCGACCACGGGCCCTAATGATCAGGCGCTCCAGCAGGTCGCGCGACAGATCAGCGTAGAACATGCCAAGCTTGGATTGTTCGAGGTCCGGTTCACCGGATGGAAGACGCTGCGCAATCTGGTCTCGGACCATCAGGACGTGCTCCTGAAATATTATCGTGATGTAGCGCCGGTCGACGTCGTCGAGCAGATCGCCGAGTCATCACAGCAAAATGCCGCTGGCTTTGAGCAGACCCACACGCTGGTGCGCACGGCGATCAAGATGATGTCGGATATCCGGGCAGGATCGGACGACGATGCGCTCGCAGCCCAAGTGTCTGAAACCAGCAAGCTCATCAGCGATGGCTCTCCTCGCGCCGCGATCAGGGCGCTTGAACGCCTCATGGCCAGGGAGGCGGAGAACGCCAGCCCACTTGCACGATATCGGATGCTGGCCGGCCTTGGTAACGCGCATTATGCGCTGGGAGATGAACCGCGCGCGATCGGCCTGTTCTATGAAGCCTTCGACGCCTATCCTGACTATCCCAATGCGCGCGCCACAAAGGCATTAGCGCTGGCGATGGAGGGCAAGCGAGACGAGGCAGAACCGATTGCGACAGCCGCCTTCAAGGATGATCAGAGCTCAGCGAGAAATGCGAGCATCTGGATCGATACGCTTGCATCAGGCACGGCTGTCGCCGACATCGAAGCACAGCTACCGCCCGAGTTGACAGCATCAGCCGATATTCAACTGCATCTTGGATTGCGGGCACGCGAGAATGGCGATGATGCGGGGCATCTGGCTTATGCCGAGGCGGCTTTGCGCATCGAGCCGGACGATTGGCGGATGATGTCGTCGGTCGCAGAAGCATTGGTGCAACCCCTGGCCGCAGTTGAAGCTTTGGGCATCACCCATGAGATCCCCGGACCTTTACGCAAGGACGTAGATCGCGCGATCAGGCTTATGCAAAGCGCGTGGACGAAGCTTGTCGAGCAGGATTCCAGTTTCCAGGGCCGCCACGTCGCTGCCAATCTCATCAGTCTGCTCGGAATGCTTGGCCGCGACATCGAGGCCGAGAAGATCCTGGATCAGGCCCTCCTGGCCAATCCCGATTATGCCGCATATGGCATTTTCGAAGCGCGCAGACTGGCGGCGAACGGCGACTGGGTCGCAGCGGCCAAGATGCTCGACAGTCTTCCAGAAAGCGAACTGCCATTCGATGCATTTCTGCTTCGAACTCATGCCGCGTTTCAGATGAAGGACGCGCAAGCGGCAATCGCCTGGTCGAACAAGCTGGGCGTTGCCGAAGGCGCGGATGTGCCGCCAGCCGAGCGCATCGAGCTTGTCGAAGCGATGCAGGTTCAGGCGGCAATCCTGGGCGGTGTTGAGAGGGACACGGCCGTCACGGCGGCTATCGAGAAAAACCCGAACTCTATCGTGGTCAGATCAATATTGTTCGATGGCCTCGCGCAGGACGATCCCTTACGGGACCGACTGGTAAGCGAGATCGAGGCCCTCGCGCAAAGCGAGCTGAGCGTACGTGAACGCATGCACGCCGCCGAGACGCTCTATGTCTCGGGTCATTATTCGATGGCGGCCGATCTCTATGCGCCATTGCATCAAAAGACCGATAATTTCGCCTTGCAGCGGCGGCTGCAGGCATTGAACCTTGCCGATCGCCGGGCAGAGGCTCGCAAATTGTTCGAGTCCCTTCCGCCTGATCTGAAAACATCCGACGGCTATCTGCCGGTGGGCGTCGCGATCTACGAGCGCTCGGGCCTGTTAAAGCCGGCGCTCACTCTTGCAGAGCGCGCCCTGCAAAAGCTCGATGTGCTGCGCAATCGACTGATCTGGATCCAGTTGCTCACCCGCCTTGGCCGGCCGGTGGACTTCAGGGCCTGGCTGCAGCAGACACCGCATGACATCGAGGGCGCAGCTCTTGAACTCATCAGCCTTGCCCAATTGGTGGACCGCTATCTCGAAGACGCGCCCAGAGCCTTGGCATTTGGCTATCGCGCACTTCGAGACGGCTATGCGGAGCCGCGGATCCATTTGGCCTATGCGCTCGGCCTCATCATCGGCGGACGATCAAGCAAAGTCACAATGGCGGCTCCGGACCGGGTGGAAGCGGGAACCGGTGTCGTTCTCATCAACGACGCGACTGGCGAAGAGCTTCACCGCATCATCGAAACAGCGTCCGACCCGCGCATCGAGCGCGAAGAATTGTCGCCGGAGGACGGCTTTGCCAAACGCCTGCTAGGTCTGCGGGTCGGTGAAACGGTCGAGATAGCCAAGCTTGGAACAGCACCGCAGGTCTTTCGTGTGGGCGAAATCCAGACCCAATTCCTGTTCGCCTTTCGGCGGACGATGCGGCAATTTCCCGCTCTGTTCCCGGACAACAGCGCCTTTGGATCGATCACGATCGACGACAGCAAGGGCGACGACCGGTTCGAGGAAATGTTCGCGATGGCGCGGGCGCGTGCCGATCGGGGCAAGGAACTCGAAAACCTCTATCGTGACAGCGTCGTACCGATCCCGATGTTCGCGCGATTTGCAGGAGCCTCGATCTTCGATGTCTGGGAGAATTTCAGCCATCCCAAGAGCCTCGGCCTGAAGGCGGCCCTTGGCGAGGAGGCAGAGTTCGCAAGTGGGCGCGCTTGCGCCGGCAACGGCGTGATGGTCGTCGACCCGCTGTCTGTATATGCTTGGTCACGCATGGGGCTTGGACCAATTTTGAGCAAGCTCAAGGACCGGCTCGCGGTCGTCCAGTCGACCATAGACAGCCTTCGGCACCTGGTCGAGGAACGTGAGGGCAATCATGGCCGTAAATCGGGCACCTTCGGCTATGATGGCGTCAGATACTATCTTGAGGAGCTTACAGAGGAGGCTGCCGCCCGGCAAATAGCCCAAGCGAAGGCCGCGCTGGAACTTGCAGAGGCCTTGCCCGTGGTGCCGGCGGAGACCGATCAGCAGGTGCCTCAAAGCGTTGCCGACATGCTGGCAGATCTCAATCCCGCTTATCATGACAGCCTCATAGCCGCATTGGCACCCAAGCGCGCCCTGTTGACCGATGATTTCGGGCTTCGCGTCGTCGCGCAGGCAGCTGGCGCAAACACGACCTGGACCCAGGTCTTCGTCCAGCGGGTCGGACTTCCCGGCAAGCTCACCCATCCTGAATATAGACAGGTGGTGGCCGCCCTGATGGATGCCAATTACAAGTTCGTGCAATTCAGTGCTGCCGAGGTCATCGGCCAGTTGCAGGACAACGGCTGGGACGCCGACGATCGTCTGCGCGACTTTGCCCGCCATCTGACTAGCCAGACGCTCAACCAATCGAGTGCAGCCAGGGTCGTCGCCGATGTGATGCTAAGAGCCCGGCAGCTGGCAGGCAGCGCGAATGCCGCCGTATTTCCCAAGCTATTGATCGAAGTCGCCGATGGCGTGGGAAGGGCTAAGGAAGCCCATGCACTGCTCGGCCATGCTCAACAGGCCATGCGGGCATTGCAGGCGCACGCCTATATTCATGTGATGCTGCCCCGCAAGCTCATGGGCACGACCTATTTGAAGCCGGTCAATCACCTCATTGCCGAGCCGGCTCAGCTGGCGTCGCAGGACATTGATGGCTTCTGGGAGGCACTAAGAGGTGCAGGACTGCGTACGCCTTCATGACCTTTTTTTCATCTTCAATCAGACCTGTCCAATAGAAGGGCCCCTTGCTTCCGCGATCGGCAATCGAAAGAAGCCTCGGGTCCCAAACTATGCTCATGGCTTGCGCGTTGGAGGGAGCCATGATCCTGGACCATCCGCTGATTGCCGTCACCGCAGTTGCGCGAGGCCCAGCCCCATAGGCAGCATTTGCACTGTCACGTCAGTGCCGACCGCTGTGAGGCCGACTGCCGCGGAGGAAGCGCGGTCTTGCCAGCAATCAACGCAGAAGACGGGCGAGATGACCCGCATAAACAGCCACCGCCGCCCAGTAGGCCGCCATGGGCGGTTTGCGCCTGCGCCAGCTATGATCGGCCCGGGACTTTGCATCAGCGCGCAAATCCAGCAAAAGCGCGCGCAGCGCCGCCTTTGACGCGGGCTCCAACGCCAGCATCTCGCACAGCGCGGGTAACGCGAGCATGGGGTTTGCCCGCTCAGCACGGCTCGTTATCCTGCGCATGGCAGCACCTTGCCGTTCAATTGCGTGGGGCGAAGGCAGGTCGCGGACACAAGCAAAACATCGCCAGCGGGGCGCGCCGAAGCCAGAGCGACACGCACATGAGCAGTACATCAATTGAATTGCTGGATGACGCCGGACTTCCCGTCGAGGTTAGCAGCGTCGGTACCCGGCAAAGGCGCCAAAATGACATGACTGCCTAAGGTCAGGGGATGGGCGTCGACCGCAAGCCAGCACATGATGTCAGGGCCTGCACGATCGCAGGCTCCACAGATGATGTCGTCGAACATCGAGGATAAAAACCAAGTCTGGGTGCTCTCATCCCATCGCGCCACGCCATCGCAGGCAAGGTCGTCACTCCCGCAAGCCTTGCAAACCGGTCGCACCACCTCTACCGCCGGGGCCTCTGGATCATCATCTGGCTCGGGTTCGTCGACCAGGACAATGTCGACATCGATAGCGAAGTCCGGGATGCGCCTGTCGTGATAGGGGCTCATGACAGCGCGATCACGCGCGATCCGCTCGGCTTCATATTCGTCCGGAGCCGCGAGGCTGTAACGCTCGATCGCGAATATCGTCCGGTCACAGCAAAAGGCGACGCGCGCTTCGAAGTAGCACGTTTGCGTGCCCTTATGGTTAGTCATGGCAAATCTCCTGCGAGCAAGATTGCGGCGCCGAAGGGACATATCGGCGGCGCCTGTGGATCAGTTCGATTTCTGGAGGATGCGCTTGGCCTTGCCCTCAAGCTCGAGACGCGCGTCCTGGTTCGTCCGGGTGCGTGCCACCGCCGTGATCCCCTGGACGAAATCATAGAGAGAGGCCGGCGGATGCCCTTCCTCGGCAAGGACCGAGGCAATGATCCGCCCGGTCTCGACCTTCGAGAAGCCCTGGTTCCTCAGGAAATTCTCGCGATCTTCATCCTTGCGCGCAATGATCCGCTCGCGCGCCGCGCGAATGCCCTGGATGAAGTCGCCAGGCGAAGAGTCGGCGAAGTGCGCGAGCGCCGGCGCGGCCTGTGTGGCGAAACGACTGGCAGCGAACTTGGAATGGCGTATCGATATCTCCTCGAAATTCTCGACGCCCCACAGGTTGCGGTTCATGCAGACCGCGCGGAGATAGAAGGTGGCGATGCCGAGCGACTTGGCGCCCACCTCGCTGTTCCAGCAATAAAAGCCGCGAAAATAGAGGTCCGGATCGCCGTTCGGGAGCTTGCCTGCCTCGATCGGATGGGTGTCGTCCACCAGGAAGAGGAACACATCCCGATCCGAGGCATAGAGGGTCGTCGTCTCGGCGCTGATGTCGACACAGGGGTTGTAGACCATCGAGCCCCAGTCGAGGACGCCCGGCACCTTCCAGCGGGTATCGCCCGTGCCGTTGCCGGCAATGCCCATGACCGCCTCGACCAGTTCATGGTCCCAGATCCGGCCATAGTCGGGTCCCGTGACCGCTCGCAGTTCCGTCCGCCCGTCGCGCGTTTCGAGCAATTTTACATGTTCTCCCCTATGAGCGATGAGGCCGTGCTGCAGGTTGATGCCGGCAAGCGCCGCGGGCAGGTCGCGCAGATAGCCCGACGGCGCACCAACGAGGCTGCAGAGCTGACCGAAGGACCAGTGTGTCGGCGCAACCGGCACGTCCGAGCCGGGCGCGATAAGGCGCAGGCGCTCGGGGGCATCGCTGTGCGCTGCCACGCGGATAGCGCGGCTCTCGACGATCCTGGTCGAGGCGAGGTCTGCCCGCGCGCGAACCTTGTCATGGAGGCTACCCAGCGAAAGGAAACGCTCGTCATCGGGGCGGCTGAACCATTCGGACGAGACGCGGCCGATATTCTGGCCCCGGCTGATATCGACCTTGTAACCGCCGGTGGCGGGCCGATCGGACAAAGCAAGTGCGGTCATGGAGGGTCTCCTGTTGACAGATGAGGACCCGCTCCCCGCGAGCCCATCCCCCGTTCCCCTCCTCCCCTTCGCGCCGAGATCGCCCCGTCGCTGAACGATCAGCCGCTGACCTTCCGGAAACGGATCGAGATCCGCAGAAAGCCACAGGGGTCACGCGACCCGCGCAAGAGGCGCGTCCAGACCGGCGCCATCCCCAAGGTCGGGCATGTCGGGTTCCAGCTCCGGATCGAACTCCCCCCTGGTCGTCACCAGTTCCGCTTCAAGCGCGGCGAGTTCGGCCTGCTTGTCTTCCAGCATGGCGGCATCGGGAAATCCTTTTCCGATACGCGCCTCAAACGCCGGCAACCGCCGCTCATCGGCCTCAAGAGCGGCTCGCGCTTCGGCGAGATCGGTATCCAGATGGCAGATGGATGCCTCAAGCCGGGCGATCAGGGTGCCCCACCTAGTCCTGTCGGTCACCGTAAAATCGCGCTGCTCGCCATGATGCAGCAAGGCGACCTTCGTCGACAGGCACCAGTTTCCATCATCGTCGATGGTTTCAAAGGAGCATAGCTCGACCTCGAAGCCGTTGAACCTGCCGATAATGAGGGTGGCCGGCCTGCCCTGCATCCGCATCTCGCGCGCATGTAGCAGGATATGGTCGGCAGCCGCCCTGACATCAGTGACAAGGGCCTTGCCATGATCGAACATGACCAAGCCAGGCGGCGGCACGAGGCGCCGGGACAGATCGCTCTCGAGACAGGCGATATGTTTGCGGCCCCTTTCGATCGCGGCGCTGGTTCGCGCGATGGTCCGTCGAATGTTGAACTGATCGTCGATATGCGCATCGCGCAGGCGCAGGAGGCGCGCCACCTCGGCGTCGAGCCCCGCCTTGCGCATCAGCCTGTCGTCGCCCGATGCAAGCGCCTTGGCCAGGGCAAACTGGTTGACGTTGGAACCGACATCCTCGATCCGCCGTATGGACCGGTCGCCCGACATCGCCATGGTGATGAAACGCGCCTTGCGCTCGAGCATCTGCCAGTTGCTGGCATCCATCGAGCCGCTGGTCGCATAGCCATAAAGCTCGATTTCGTCATTCTGGTTGCCCTGGCGCTCGATCCGGCCCTCACGCTGCTCGATGTCCGAGGGTATCCACGGCACATCGAGATGGTGGAGCGCCTTGAGACGCTGTTGCGCGTTAACGCCGGTGCCCATGGTGGCGGTGGACCCGATGATGATGCGCTTGGCGCCCTGGTTGAGATCGTTGAACAACCGCTGTTTTGCGCTGTTCTTCTTGAAGTGCTGCATGAAGGCGATCTGGTCGGCGGGTATGCCAAGCGCGATCAGCCGCTCGCGGATCCAGACATAGGCGGAAAAGCCGCGGGTTTCGAGCGCTGCCTCGGTGCCCAGATCCGAGAAGATCATCTGCACTGCGCCAGGCAAGGGATAGGGTCGGCCCGTCTCGGGGTCGCGGTAGCGATGATCGCCGGTGTCGCGCCAGATGCGGTACACATTGTCGATCAGAAGATTGAGCTTGTTACCCTCTTCATCGCCCATGGCCGGGTCGACGAAACGCAGGTCGATCGCCGAGTGCCGACCGTCGGTGATCACCGAAAGGAGGATGTCGTCTCCCTTCTGCGGGCGTCCGCTACGCTGCTCGATCGCCTTGATACGCCGGGCGAGCACGCGCTGATAGGCCTTGAACGGCGCGCCGGAAGGGGCGACGATGATCTGCCGCTTGCCGCCACGAACCACGGGCAGACGGACATGCTGGCGCAGATCTTCCTTAAGGACGACATCGGCGACACTGCGATACATCGCCATGAGATCCGCGACGTTGACGAATTCGCAAAAGCGCGTGACGGGCTTGTAGCTGCCGCTCGGCTGGAGCTCGAGTTCGGTGCGCGTATCGCCGAAATTGGCGGCCCAGGCGTCGAACTCGTGCAGGCCCTTGGCGTGAAGCTCGTCGGGCTGCATGAACCGCTGGAGCGTATACATCTCGCCCAGCGTATTGGTGATGGGCGTGCCCGAAGCGAGGATGAGCTCGCGCCCCGGATTGATGGCCGACAGATATCGGGTCTTCACATAGAGGTCCCAGGCGCGCTGCGAACCGTCAGGGTCGACGCCCTTGAGATCGGAGAGATTGGTCGCGAAGGTGAGCTTGCGGAATAGCTGGGCCTCGTCGACGAGTATCTGATCGACGCCGATTTCCCCGATATGGACAAGATCGTCCTTCCTGGCGGCAAGACCTTCGAGCCGGCGGCCAAGCCCTTCCTTGAGGCGCTCGATCCGCTTGCGCGACACGCGATCGTTCCGGTCGATCCCTGCGATAAGTGCTTCATAGCTTGCGAGCTGATCCCCGATGAGACCGCGCTCGAAGGCGGACGGCGTGGGAATGAACTTGAAGGCGTCATGGGTAATGATAATCGCGTCCCAGTTGCCGGTCGCGGCACGGCTCAGGAACCGCTGGCGCTTCTCCCTGACGAAGTTGGTGTCGTCGGCGACGAGAATGCGCGCGGTCGGGTAGAGCATGAGAAATTCGCGCGCAATCTGGGCGAGGCAGTGGTTGGGCACCGCGATCATCGGCTTGTTGACGAGGCCGAGGCGCCGCTGCTCCATCACCGCCGCGCACAGGCTGAAGGTTTTGCCGGCGCCCACCGAATGGGCGACATAGGTCGTGCCCGACGCAACGATGCGCCAGACGACCCGCTTTTGATGCTCGCGCATGCTGATCGTCGTCGATGCGCCGGGAAGCGTCAGGTGTCGGCCATCGAACGCACGCGGCACCAGGTCGTTATAGGCGTCATTATAGAGGCGCACGAGCCGGTCGGCGCGCGCATTGTCCTGCCAGACCCAGCTCTCGAAGGCCGACTTGATGGCAGCCAGCTTCTCCTTGGCCGCTTCGGTATCGGTCGTGTTGAGTTCGCGACGCTCCGATCCGTCCGCGTCGCGGATGAGATCGTAGATTTTGGGAATGCCAGAATTGAGGGCGTCCTCCAGCAGATCGGCGGCGCTTCGGCGCGGCGTGCCCCAGATGGAGGTCGAGCTGACATGGCCGGCGAACGGGGCCTTGTCGATCGTCCAGCTGGCAAGCTCGCGCGTGTGGTGAATGCTGGTCTCGATTTCCATGCTGTCGGCGATGAAGGCCTCGATGACGTCCACCGGAATCCAGGGGGCACCGAGGCGCGCGGTGATCTCGCTGGGTTTGAGGTCGACCGGCTGCACCGCCTCGAGCGCAGTCATGACGGCAGCGAAGCGCGGATCGGTACCAACCTTCGCGCGCGCGCGAGCAAGCTTCAAGCGTACCGGTCCCGAGAGCGCCTCGTCGGCCGGCACCCAATGGTCGAAGGCGGGCGTAGTGCGGACAGGATCGAGATAGATGTCCCCGGCAAGGGCAGCGAGAGCCTCGGCTTCGCTCAGGTCAAGCTGCTGCGCGATCAGTGGCAGATCGACGCGGCCACGCTCATGGAGCGAGAGCGCCAGCGCATCCTGCGGACAATGGATGTCGTGGACGACCGGCGGGCGCACGACCCGCTCGGTGAAGATCGGTCCCGGCATGCCTGTATCGCTCGCCTCGTCATAGGTCTCGATCGAGGCGACGAGCCAGACATCGGGGTCGTCGAGAAAGGGCTGAAGATTGGGCCGGCGCTGATATTCCTTTTCGGCGCCGGTTGCAGGATCGGCGCGAACGCTTGTGACGCTCTTGTTGATGGCCCCATGCTTCCTGGCGAAGCGACGATAATGATCCGTCAGCTGCTCCTGAAGATCGGCATAGGGCTCGTCCGCCATCTGCGCGCGCAGGATCGAGCGAACCTTGTCGCGAACGGGAATGAGGCCGCGGATGATGTCGGCATGTTTGGGGAAAAGGCCGGCATCGCCCCGCCCTGCCTTCACGGCGACGATCGAAGACGCGCCATCGACGATCTGGTGAAGAAGCCCGTCGGAGAGAAAATAGCTTCCTTCCTTCAATGCGCTTTCGTCAGCAGCGTTGCCGACATTGACACCCGGTCGGACTTCAAAGCGCTCGCGCAGGGGCATAGTGCGCGGAACGGCATGAAAACTGCCGGCATGACGCGCGGCGATGCCGCTGAGGGCTGATCCAACTGTGTCGGGAAGATCGACGCCAGGAAGAGCGGTGCAGTCATAGTCCATGCCGAACCGGCCGCTTCGCCATGCGTGCGTGCCCAGCACATGATCGGGATTGTCGAGGAAGTAGCGATTGATACGCAGCGGCCCCTCGCCCTCGTCGCTGCCCGGAACCTCGCCAAGCTCCAGCCAGTCAACGCAGCCGCGCCGCTCATCGCCGAGATGCTTCTGGAACAGCAGGATATCGACCACGACGTCGGTGCCCGCTTCCTGGCGCATCGCCTTACCCGGCAGCCGCACCGCTCCAAGGAAGTCGGCCATGGAGCCGATATGGGAACGGGCCCTGGGATCGCTCTTGTCGAGCGTGTAGCGGGACGTCACGAACAGCGCGATGCCACCGGGCCGCAGATGCTCGATCGACTTTGCGATGAAGAAGTCGTGGAGTGAGAGCCCGAGCTGTCCGATCGCAGTGCGATCACGGATGGAGAGGTTGGAAAATGGCGGGTTGCCGATCGCCAAGTCGAAATCCTGCGGCAGTACGGACTTGTCGAAGCTCTCGCAGCGGATCATCTGATTGGGATAGAGCGCCTTTGCCACCCGGGCTGTGACGGGATCATTCTCGATGCCTACGAACAGGCTGTCGGACGAAAGGTCTTTGGGCCGCAGCCCCATGAAGAGACCGCTACCGCAGCCCGGCTCGAGGATCTGCCCCCCTTTAAATCCAAGGATGGAAGCCGCCTTCCACATGGCCCGAACGATATGCGCCGGCGTGTAATGGGCATATTGCGTAGCCCTTTTGAGCGAGTGAAGCTCCGCATCCGACACCAGTTGCGCAAGGCTTTGGCCGGCCTCCCGCCAACCTTGGCGATACTCGCCCGACCGATCGGGAAACATGCCGTTGGCCAGGTCAGACGCGCCAAAACCTGTAAACCGGGCGATGCGCGCCTGCTCGTCAGGGTCAGCGGCCCGCTGCTCGCGCTCAATGAGGGTGAGAAGTCTGATCGCCTCCACATTGTCGCAGGCGCGCTCCAGCCAGGTCGGCGCGAGCCCATGTTCACCTGCAAGGGAGAAATCGAGCAGTTTCGGCCGGGACGCGGGAACGAGCTGGCCGCTCGCCAACCCAAGGCGGGGCGGCGGCTCTGATATTGCGTCCATCGCACCGATGGCGTGCGCGACGATCTGGTCGAAGTCGAGACTCATCTGGAGAGCCAGCGCGGAGGCACTGTTTGGCATGGGGGGATCCTTCCGGGATGGACGCGAAGGCACCGGAACCGCGCGTGGCTCCGGTCCGCTCCGCCTGGCGGAGCGCCCCATTCACCTCCCCCTTTCCTTCAGAGCGACAGCCCGGAACGCATGCTCGCGGCCGCTCAGCAGCGGCTTTTCGGAGCGCCTCTCAAGATCGAGGGACGCAAGGCCGGTCCCCGCCGGGCGGTCAGGTCAGCCAAGGCGAAGAGACGAAGCAAACTGGCGGAGGAGATCGGCGATAGCGGCGCGCGCATGGCGCTTGTTGCCGATGATGGTTTCGGGGACGAGCATGTCGCCTCGGCCAGACCCATGACCGCGTAGAGCGCGCCGACATGCCCGCCGTCGATGCGGCGGTCCGGGAACGCACAGGAGAGGACCGAAAAAATCTCGGGCTTTTCCCGCCTCAAGCAGCTAGCCACGCTGGCGAGAAAGACGCTTTTGCCATTGCCAGGCACGTCATCAAGCAGCACGAAGCTACTGATATCTCAGGCGCCCCAACATCTTCAGCAGAGCCATTCGCGTCAGTGGATCCAGTTCTCCACGGGAAGCGCGCGTATACGGCGAAACTCCCGATCATTTGCTGTGACCAGGGTGAAGCCGAGCGTATAGCAGTGCGCCGCGATCAGAAGATCGTTCGGACCGATCGGCTGCCCTGCTGCCTCCAGCTCTGCCCGGATTCCACCATATTCAGCGTCGGCAGGCATATCAAAGGGCAGAACCTCGATACCCTCGAGAATGGCTTCCACCTGGGCGAGCAGCCTTGCAGAACCCTTCTTGGCGCATCCATAGCGTAGTTCGGCGGCGGTGATGATACTCACGCAGACCGCATCCGCTCCGATCTCGACGATCTTTTCATAAATCGCGCCCTGCGGATGTCGCACGAGATCGGACACGATGTTGGTATCGAGCATGTAACGCGGTGCGCTCAAAGCTCCACATCCCGTAACGGAAGAAGCGCTGCGTCGAGATCGTCGGGCAGTTGATCTTCTGGCGGCAAGGGAGACAAGCCGCGGAGAATCTCGATCAGCCCACGCTTGCGCAGCGGCTCGATGATCAGCCGATCACCTTCCTTATGGATCAGAACTCTTTCGCCGGAAAATTCAAACTCCACAGGTATCCGCACCGCCTGATTGCGATTATTGCGGAAAAGCTTCGCCTCTCTCGGGGCATTGTGGGCTGCTGTGCCGGCCATGATCGTCCCTTATGTATATGCCAATATATATGCCAACATGGGCTCAGGTTCAATAGTCCCCTGATGCCTCGCCCTCTCAGTAAAGCGCAGGTCGTCATCAGGACCCACGGTCGTTCACCTGTCCTTGCGCCAACACTTCCCAGGCTCGGGCACATATATCAGCGAGTGCGCGGCAAACGCCTCAATCCAGTATCGGGGCTTGCCCGGCTTTAGCGCTCACCGGCAACGGGATTGGCACGGTCTGACCACTGGCAAGATTGATGAACGCGCCGGCATGATCGATGGAGCCGCGCGCAAGGAGATCGAACAGAAGCGCGAGTGCATGGCTTGCGATGACACGGTTGACGAATAGCGACTGGCGCTCGAGGGCGTCGGCAACCGAACAGGATGGCCTGTCGTCATCGGCCATGCTCTCGTCGGAAAGCTCCGGGAAAAATTCCAGCACCGTCGGCAGCCGACCAGGCCCCCGATTCACACCATCGCCCGGACAGCCAATGATAAATTGGCCGTCTCGGGCACGATTGCCCAGATCCATCCAATAAGCGGGCTTTCCCATCGCCTGGTCGATCGCCTGCCCTAGCGCCCCGCGTGCCGAGGCCGTGTCGACACAGCTGATCAGCATATCGACACCCCCGATGCCAGCCGCTGCGGGCGCGCGCCCGTGTATGGCTTCCCAAGCCAATCCATGCGCGAGATTGATCCGTTCCGTGAGCGTACGCGCCTTGGATTGCCCCAGATCGCAAGCAAAAAAGGGCTGCCGGCCCAGATTGGCCCCGGTCACAACGTCATCGTCGACAACGGTGACGTGGAGCGCGCGAGAGCAGATCGCACGCAGCGCCGTGTCGAGCGACGCCAGGCCCATCAGCATCTGCGCGCCACTACCCCCGCAGCCCACGAGCAGGACGCTGATCGAACGCCCGTTGAAATGGGGCGCGAGATAGTGGCGGCGGGACAGATCAGATGACATGTCGATCTCCTTCGAAGGGGCTGCACGGCAACGGAATGAAGAGGCCGGCCGCACACAGGCGCATCGCCATTACGGGCCCATCGGGATGGCCAAGCCGGCCGAGCACGAGTGACAGCTTCGTTGCATGCATGTCGTCGGCATTGTCGGTGGCGCTGAAATAGGCGGCGCCGCGGCCATGGCTGTGAATGTCGCAGATGAGGTGCCAGCCCGGTTCAATGATGGGCGGGCGGTAGACGAGCCGCGCAGGCGTCGCCTCCTCGATCTCGGGAAAGTTGGTGACGAACCTGCCGGTCGCCTCGTTCCAGAGGATGAAGGCGGCCGCCTCATGCGGGAGAGCACCATGGAAATGATCGACGATCGCTTCGAAATGCTCGCGCGGGACAAGTCCGCAGCGCAGTGCGGCACGCGGCATGCCCATGTCGCCATAGGGGAGATAGCCTGCAATGGGCGGCGTAACAGGCAGGTCGAGAACAAGCCATGGCCGACGCAGGATGAGCATCACGCCATCCTTGCCGACAGCCAGCCCATGACTGGTCCGCGCGTCCTGCAAAGCCTCGAGCGCCGGCGACCTGCCGTGTGGAGGGACCGCATAGCAGGGGATCGCTGCAAGTATCGCCGCCGCGGTCGGGTCCTTAGCGAGTATGGTCATCACGCTGCCCCGCGTGCGATAAGATCACCAACCGTCACCCCGGCATCGCCGCATGGCTTTCTCGCTTGCCGGCGGCCGGGGAGGAATGGCTTGAGGCGTCGGACCGGAAAGCGCGTTGCGCGCTGCGCCGCAAGCGCATCCCAGAGCCGGACGAGACCGCCTTTGCCGGTGAGCGTCAAATCCTGACCAGGGTTGGGATGGGTCGACCAGGAATCGAACACCGCGCTTTCATAGTCCGCGATGGATGCCACCGTCAGCGCCTTGGGCTTTGCGATGTTGCCCCAGCAGAGCTTGCCTTCGATGAATATGTTGAGGATCGGGGAATGCAGGACCGGCGTGTCAGCTGTTGGCCGGCAGCTTCGCGGCAGGGCATAGACGTCGAGCCCGGAGCGGGTCGCGATGAAGAGATGGGCAGGATAGGGCACTGGCACGCTCGTGCGCCCTGATAGCGCCTTGAGGTCCGCGGGCGGGTTGGACAGGGCAAAATAGCCTGTGCGCACCTGCTCCGCCGTCCACCAGGCCAGCATCTCGGGATGGGAGACAAGGACATTGTCGGGTAGGATTTCAGGCTGGACGCAGCGTCCCAGGGCCTGCGTCCAATGCCGCAGATGTGCCTGCGACAAGGGCTTCCCTGCGGCAATCGTCGGCCGGTCCAGATCGTCGCGTACAATTCCATGGATGCTGGCGAATGCCGGAGCCGCCAGCGGGGTACCATGACCCGACTGCCCGGCCGCCCCCCCGGACCTGTAGAGGAGAATGGCGTTGGTTAGCACTAGGCCGCCATCGGATTCTCCAAAATAGACGCTATGATTTGCCATGGGAGGCTCCCAGGATAGTTGGATCGAGCATGATCAGCTCCTGCGCAGTGGTGAGAAGCTTTACGCCGAGTTGAAACGAGGAGAGCCATCGGTCGATCTTGTCGGCTTGCGGGAGCACGCAGATCCCGGCCAGATCGAAGAAGCCATATTCCATGCCATGCTGCGCAACGTCGTCGACCTCGCGCGCGAACTGGTCGACCGGCACCAAAGTAAGCGGCGGCAATGGCGAGCATTCCTCGGTGCCCGGGAAATATTCGTAGGCGGTATCGAGATGGAACGCCCACGCATTGTCGTTCGGATCGAGGCGGTCAATCTGCCTATGCAGATGGTCGAGCCTCCTGATGATCCCGCGCAGCCTGGCTGGAAGGCTGCGCACGGACATCGCCTTGTCCCGGATCATCCAATCGGGGCGCCGATCGTTCATCGTGGATGGCAGGCTCAGACTGTCGAGGTCTTCGGGGTCAGCGCCGTGGCAGGCGATCATATATTCAAGCGCAGCAGCGTCGTCGGTTTCGCCTTCCCAATAATAGCGGGATATCTCCTCGAAGAGATCCTGGTAGGCAAAGACGGGCAGCACGCGGCTGAGCGTTCTCTCGAGCGCAGCGTAAGCCGCTGCCCGCCAGCTGATGGGGGCATCGCCTGTCTCGATCCAGCCAAGGTCAAGCTGGCCGATGCTCTCACAGGTGATGGTGACGACCGGCGATTGGTTTTCCTCGCCACTCAGGATAGCGATGCGCAGGTCGGCAAGTTCAACCGGTGCGAGAATGTCGAGCGCCACGGCGCGAAAGGCCCGCTCGATCCGACGGCGCGCCTCAACGCGCGTACAAGCTTCCTGCGCACCCTCTCGACCCGCCACCCAGCGCCCAAGCAACTTGTGGTGCAGAGCCAGCGGTTGGTCGAAGATCGCCGGAACGTCCGCGCCGAGCGCGACCATGCGCCCGGCAAGATCAGCCGAGCGGTGGGAGGCGGAAACCGGCTGGCGGCGCGAGGCGGTCGGACACATGCTTTTGCGTGATCGGCCCATGGCAGAGTTGGGCATGAAGGGCCTGAGCTTGCTTGCTGCAGACTGGCATGGGGTCACGATTCTCGTCGCCATCATGTGCCTCGATCCATTGGAGGAGCGTCTTGCGCGGTGCTGGCTCGATCGCCCCGCTTTGCTTGCGCGACACGGTCAGCCCTTGGTGCCGACGGCGCGGCGATATTCAGTCACATATGCGCCGCCCGATATGCCGGCATCGATCGTCTCGGCGTTCAGGATCGCTGGATAGAGGGTCGCATGATAGGAGCGCAGGCTTTGGGGATCGCTCGCGAGATGCGGGGGAACCGGGAGATCGATGCCGTCGTAGCGATAGGCCCTGGTGAGATGATCGATTTGCATGGGGGTAACCTCCTGTTTCTTGATCGGACTGCGGTGTGGCCAGGCTGGTCAGAACAGAGTGGCAGGTTCATCCGCTCTGGCCCCGGCCGGGGGATTGCTCGCTACCGCCGGCTTCGCGCTGTGCGCGGGCGCGGTTGGCCTCGCCACCGCCTTGGGCCTGGCCGCCTCCGCGGCAACGGTCCTGGCCGCTTCGGCAGAGGCGCGCTGGTCGGCGATCTGATCCCCCAGTGTCCTGCGCGTGGCGATGAGCTGCCCAAGAGCGCCGTCGGCTCCCCTGGCGAGCTCGGCATCAATCTCTGCGGCGCTGGCGGTGAGCGAGATCGGCCGGCTCTCGCTTGCCTCAAGTTTCTGGCTATCCCCCACGGCCTTGCGCGGAATGACGGTCAGGGTGACGATATCGTCCGGCCCGGCAATGAGGTCGAAGGCGAGCGAGTAGCGCGAAAGCAATGGGAGCAGACTGGCGATCAGCATGGCGATTGATCCTTGTTGGGCTGGCAGGAGTGCGATCAGGCGGCAATCGACGATTCTTTGAGCGGCGTCTCCTCTTCGGGCGGCGGCCCATATTGTCCATCGAGCGTCATGGCGGCCGGCAGGCGGCCGGCCCAGCTGAACCCCGGACGATTGAGCATGGCGACGAGGAGCTCGCTTTTCTTGCCGGCAAGCAGTTTGGCGAACGCCTTTGGACCGATATGGGTGATCAGTCCGCATTCCTGCGCAATGAACATCAGTTCATCCTTGGTGTAGCGTTCCAGGAATGCCTGATCGACCTGCCAGATGTCGCGAACATCCACTTCAAAGGTCCGCGCCAAATGTGCCACATGGGCGAAGGCCTGGACGTCCTTTGCGTAAGCTGCGCCGATGATCGAGAGGATGTTGGCCGCGCGAGCCGGTGCAAGCGCCAGGATTTGCGCGATCTTGGCCTGATAGTCGAGCCCTGGAAATTCAGGCCCGACCAGCACGCCCGAGCGCGACGTCAGCGTCTCGGGCTTGATCTGCGAGAGGGTGCCCGACATCGCGGCAATGAGGATCGCTGCCTGGGCATGAGCGGGATTGGCCGCAAGGGTTCGCGCGAGCGCCGTCCGCCACATCGCCTCACGAAGCTCGATGGTGCGGGCAGCGATCGAGGTCGCGCTGACAGCTGCCTTGTCCCGCGCCACCGGAGCGATCACGGCGCGGGCCGGTGTTTCGGGCGGGCCTGCCGCCGGCGTCTCGATCCCAATATTCCCGCCAGCCTGAGCCATCGCCTCCTGATCGCAAGCGGCCGACGTAATCTTATCTTCGTCGTCGTGCCCCTCATCCCCATCGGCACGACTGGCCCCGACGTCCGCCTGCACCTGCACCGACGCCTGCGCCTGGAGGTCGGTCCGGGTCAGTTCGGCGGCTTGCATCTTGAGGTCAAAACAGCCTGGATTGGTGCAAAAGCCATCCTCGACATGGGTCTCGAAGAGCACATGCTGGGTCGTCGAGTTGAACGGACAGGCGGTGCATTCAGTCTTGTCGAAGCAGGCAGCGCCGAGATTCTGGGTGACCCGCATCAGCAGATCTCGGGTCTTCGAAACGTCAAGGCCAGCTTTCAATATGGTGTCGAGCGCCTTTTCCTGTTTGTCCACGGGAATGACGGCGAGCAATTCGGCATGGCCGATCTTGATCCGACGCTCGTCCAGTGCGCATTTGACCGGCTCACAGAGTTCTGCGAGCGCCAGACGCCGCGCGAGTTTGGAGGTGGACCAGCCAAGCCGGCGCACGGCCTCGGCGCGGTCGTTCTTGCAGGCCGCTAGCACGCGCACGGCGGCATCGGCCTGTTCGGTTTCCGATGCGTCGTCGCGGATATCATTCTCGTCGATTGCCGCTTCGAGCGCCTCCTGGTCGGACATCTCGCGAATGATGACGGGTATCGAACCCGAGGCACCGAATACTTCCCGGGCGGCTCTCCAGCGACGTTCGCCAAGGACGATGGCGAAGAGGTCGCTGCCATCGGGCGCCGGCCGTACGATGATGGGCTGAAGGACACCGCGCAATCCGATCGACACGACGAGTTCATCATGCTTTCTCCGACTGAAATAGCGGCGAGGATTATCGCCTTTGACGATCCTGCTGATCTGAAGCGTCGCGACATCCGAAGGGATTGATGCGGCCAATGCTTGTCTCCTCATTTTCTGGGCGCGTCGGACCAGGGTGCTGATCGCTTCCCGCACGCCCTTCCCCACCCCCCTCCCTCCTTCTCCAGCAAGCGTGTCAGACCGCCGGGAGAGGGAGCAGATGTGCAAGGCGCAACAGGCAAGAGCCATCGGCTCAGCGCAGCAGGGCCGGCATATCTGGCAAGGTGCGGCCGGCCCTCGTCCCTATCCCTCTCCTGGCTGTAAGGAGCACGTCGTTCCAGTCGTTCAGGCCCCACCAGGGCCATATCGTCTCGACGAAACAGCGTCGCGCCTCATAGGCTAGCCGCGCACGCAGCTCGGCCTTCCGTCCGGCGCCATCAGCGTCGGGCAGAAGGACAAGATGTTCTATTCCGGCAGGCAAACTGAGCTGGTGCAGGCGCTCGCTTCCCAGCGCCGCCCAGACCGGAAAGCCCAGCAACAGGGAGGCGGATTTAGCGCTCTCGACGCCCTCGGCAATCCCCAGTTTGTGCGTTGGAGCCCGCAACCTCACGGCTCCGGACAGCGGTCGCCCCAATGTCCGCTTGGGACGCAGGAGATCCTGCGCCAGATTGCTTCCATCCGCCTCGAGAAACAGCCGCTGGAGAGCGACAATACGGCCGCGATCCTCAACCCCGGCCAGCAATGCAGGCCTGAAGCGCACATCGCGCCCCCGTCCGAGCGGCGTTCGAGGATGCCATCGCAGGCTCTTAGACAAAGTATGGATGCCACGGTTGCGCAGATAGACCTGGCCTGGACTCGACGCCACATCGCGCGCCTCCTGCCAGAGCGCCCGGGCGATGTCGCCGGTTCTGTCTGGCGCAAGAGCGCTGGTCGCATCCCGGTCCGATCGCTCCACGGGTACGTCCAGCGCCAGGTGCCGGATCGCCCGCAAGACTTCCGGGGGCGTGCAGCCGGCGAAGCATTTGAAAAGGAGGCTGCTGTGCCCCACCCGCACGGACAGGCTGGGCGTGTGGTCGTCATGCGCGGGGCAACGGCACATGGCCCCGTGCGCCTGCCAGGTGCCGCCAAGCCTTTGCACCAGTTTGGCGGCCGCCATTTGGAGGGAAATCAGGTTCATGGGCATTCCTCGCGCAGCATCAGCCCAATCCCCACCTCCCTTCCCCTTCAGCCTGTCTCCACCAAGTATAAAATCGTGCGCCTAAGTCTTTTTCAATCATCGACAAAGCAATTGGTACGAAGGCCATAGTCCAGCATCCGGACCTTCTCCGCTTCATCTTTGAAAGCTTTCGCCTGATGCTTTGGAGGCCGCGATTCTGCGGTTCAAATGAAGGAGCGTGACATGAAGAAGAAGACCGTCCGCAGCCGTCGGCTGATCGATTTGGGCGCTGCAACGACCGTGACGAAGGGTGGCGGCAACAGCCTCACCAATGACGGCGTCAGCGGGCAGCGTATCTATGCGCCGAGCCTGACCGCCGAGTGATCGGCTCCGGGCGTGCGCCCTGCGCGCGCGCCCGGATTTGGAGCATTGTGCCATGTCCTATGGACTGCGTCCGTCCCTATATCATGTCTGGCTGAAAGATGATGTGATCCTCCTCGACCTGTATCATGACAGATATTTCGCATTGCCGCAGGAAGCGCGTCCCTTGTTCAAACGGGTGATCGAAGAGGGCAACGAAGATGAAGATGAGCTTGCCGTTCTTAGCCGGGCTCTGGGTGGCGACGCCCTTTGTTGGATCGATCACGAAGCCCCCGATCATCGAGCAGGACATCTCCAACCTGTTCGTTGCCTGGGTATGGGAACTCAATCAGTGGCTCCAGGAGCGGCGCTCAGGGCGATAGGATATCGCTGCCAGTCCGGCCTGTGGCTTCGATTCTCATCGTTAGAAGAAATCATAGCCAGACTGCAAAAGCGCAAGGCTGGCGTCATCGCCGAGGTCGGAAAGGATGATGCAACTGGCTCGATCGCCCAGGCCTTTCAAAAAATCGCACCCTTGTTTCCAATGGATGATCGCTGCCTGAGCACGTCCATCTCCCTGATCATGGCGCTCTTTGATCGTCACCTTCCAGCGACTTTCGTGATCGGGGTTCGGGCCGGACCTTTCGCGGCTCATTGCTGGGTTCAGCAGCGAGACCTGCTGATCAACGACGACCTCGAGAAGGTGCGCACATTCTCGCCGATACTGGTGATTTGAGATGGCCGTTCGCTACCTGCTCATCATCGATCGGAGCGAGGGGGATATCCCGCCAAAGTTGGTCGTTCCCGCCGGTTTCACAAGGGTCGAGGTGGAGGCACCTGGCACATTCTACATCAATGATCCCGCCGCTTTTCGACCGGGTGAATCTGGTGACTATAGCCTGTTAGGATTGTTCTTTTCAGGCAATTGCGCGCCGCCTGATCATCTCGAAACCGGTCGAACTCTGCTGCAGCGAGGATGGGGCGCATTCGTCGCCTTTCGTGCGGACACGGGCGGATATAGCTTCATCCGCGATCCCTCCGGTCAGTTGCCCTGTTTCTTTCGTACCGTCGGGCCACGCTGCTACATCGCGTCCGACATCGACCTCCTGCGTCAAGCAGATGGCCGGGACATCCCTGTCGACTGGGATGAAGTGAGCGACACGCTTCTCTTCACCAACCATTTCGCCGATCGCACCGCCTTGCTCGGAATCACTGAACTTCTGCCCGGGCAGGAATTGCGTGTCGACCAGACGAGTGAACAGGTGTTGACGGCCTGGACCCCATGGGACCATGTGACACCCGCGATCATGTGTCCGGACGTTGCAGTCACCAGTTTGCGCAACGCGTTCGATCGGGTTTTTCAGGCGCTTGCCAGCCATCACCAATCGCCGATCATCACCGTGTCTGGCGGGCTGGACTCATCCATAGTCGCCTTGGGCATGTCGCAATTCAGTGATCGGGCGAAGCTGTTCACTTTCTTCACACACGACGACCCATTGGGTGACGAGCGCCATTTTGCGAAGGACATCGCGCACGCCTGCTCTGCTCCGCTGATAGAGGCACCATATCGTTTCCCCGATTTTTCGACCTGCTGCAGGACCGAAATGTTCCTGCCTCGCCCGACACTGCGGAGCATAGCTGGCCTGGTAGATTCCATGCTCCTCGATCAGGCATTCGTCGGGGGGCATAGCGCGATACTGGGCGGCTATGGCGGAGATAATGTCTTTGCCATGACGGCGTCTGGCTATGCATTGCGGGACTGCGTGGAAAGTCGTCGACCTGTCGGCGAAATTGTCAGAACCATGCGTGACCTCAGGCGTCTGACTGCTGCTTCCTATCTTGATCTTGGACGTCATGCCGCTCGGGTCTGCATATCGCGCCAGAGATATTCATGGCCACGCGAGGTCAAATTTCTGAGCAGGGATGCTGCAAGCAAGGTGAAACCGGTACGATATCACCCTTGGATGGAGGCCCCAGACGGAGCCTTGTCCGGTTCGAGGGCGCACATCGCGGCAATCATCCGCAGCCATAACTTCCTGCAATGGTTCCCCCGAACCGGTTCTGCCGAAAATTTGTCGCCCCTCCTTATGGCGCCGATCATGGAAGCCTGCCTCTCCATACCCAGTTGGATCTGGTGCGCTGATGGCCGCGACAGGTCCATCGCAAGGCGGGCCTCTCCGTCACTTCCTCAATCCATCGCCTATCGAAAGAGCAAAGGGTCTCCGGTAGCGCTGCACACGCGATTTTTCGAAACCTATCGCCGCGAACTGAGTGATCTTCTCTGCGATGGCATGCTCGTTAAGAAGGGAATAGCTGATAGGGACGCGATCTTCAGCTACTGCGCGCTACCAACGCCCGTTCGAGATCTCGCCTTCTTACGAATCCTGGAAATTGCAGATGTCGAAATTTGGTGCCGGCAGCACTCCTCGTGAAAGGCATATTTTCAATGCCGTTCACGTCTATCGGTCCGTCTCAGGAGAGGAAGCGAGCATGTCTGGAACGGGACCTTTGCCGTCTTTGACCAGATGATAGTCGAACCATGCGATGTTCCGGAGATAGCTGGCCCTGCGATGCGCTGGCTGCCAGAAAATATGATACTCATCCGGGAACACATATAGGTTCAATGGCTTTTTCGCCTGCCTGAAGGTCGCTTCGACTTCGAGGGTCTGAAGATATTCTCGATCCGCAGTCTGAATGAGAATTGGTACATCGATCTGCTCGGCATTCAGTGAAACGGAATACTCTCTGGTGCGCTCACTGCTTCGATCTTCCAGGCGTGGAAAGCCGGCGGTCGTCGCAACGTCTGACAGATAGGGGCCGATGGTCACATTGACACCCATTGTGTCGCTGCAGCAGGTACCCATCGAGACGGCGCGAAATGTCTTGTTGTGGATGAAGGTATAAGTGGCCTTGTCCACCCCATCGCTGAATCCAGTCAAACCCACCCGTTCAGGATCGGCAATGCCCTCGTCGACAAGCATCGAGATGGCCGTCATGATGGACGAGGCGCCGCTCCTCTTGTCGCTCCAGTCGGCAAAGCCACGCCGGTCCACCTCGGCCTGATCGACTGCTGGGGCCAGAGCGCCTGTGTGCTCCGGGCGATTGTAGACCAATACCGCCATGCCTTTTGCGGCGAGAGGATAAACTGGAAAGAGGTCACCCGTGCCACCTCTCAGAAAGCCACGTGATTGATATCCCACTACCACAAGAGGGAGGCGAGAAGGCCTGTCGCGCGCTACTGGCAGTACCAGATCCCCATAGCATTCCAGCCCAATGTCGTTTCGCCAGTGCAACCGACGAACATTCCCAATTTTTGCCGCACGCCATTCAGGATTGGGGTCGAACAAATCTCGCTGGGTGCCGGTTGCATAGTCGATAAGCACCAGTCGCCTTGGTGCCTTCGAACTCTCTACGGCGCAGATGAAATGAGCCGGCGTCGCCCGACAACCGGTCAACAGATCTGAGGTGACCAGCATCTGTCGTCGGGTTCCACCTCGTAGGTCCCATATAGAGAGGCTGGTCATGCTCCCGCCCCATCCCGCAGGACTGGCGATAATCAGGCTGTTCTCGTCACGCCACCAGATCTTTCGAGCGATCGCACATCTTATGTCTCTACAGGCATATTGCCTGCCGTCATGCATGGATGCGAGAATTTGCCTGGGCCCGTTGATTGTATGAGCGCTCTGGTACGAGATGTGCGCCGTGTTGCCGTGCAGATCTTCGGCCGTGGCGACTATGTCAGGGCTGCTGTCGAACGCATCGGAATGGGCGATCTCGCGAGACTTTCCGTCTGCGAGCGCGACTGCAAATGTGCGGGCCGGTTTCAGCGTTGGAAATGGCGTTGAGCGCCATTCCGGCATCCAGCGCATATCGAAGCGATATCCGTTCATCCCCTCCTGCGCGACAGCCTGCGCCGCGGTCAACTCGTCCGGGCGCGACACATAAATCAACTCGCTTCCATCGTCGCTCCACCGGACGGATCTGACATCGACAGGCGAGTGCGTCACCTGGACAGCTATTGCGCCCGCTATATCATGACGCATCACCTGAACGATCCCGTTTTGCCGCTCCAGATAGGCGAGTGACCGCCCATCCGGAGACCAGCGGGGCACCAGGGTGGAAATCACGCCGCCACCATAGTCAGTGAGGTTCGCAAGGTCGTAACGAACCAGAAGCACGCCGCCCTGCACCATTATCGGATCACTGACCGATCGCGACCTGACGTCTATGATGACGAAGCCCTGACAATATTCGTTTCTGTCGGCGTCGGCTCTCCGCAATGCGACCGCGACCTTTGTGCCGTCGGGTGAGACTGAAAAGGGCGGCTCCATATCGGCGAGCCCCCCGATATCGCGCAGGTTCATCAGCACGGCGGCATCGATCTGTTGCGGGAGAGACATGTCATGGTCCGGTATCAAAGCAGACCTACAATCGACCGACGCTGGAGCCGCGCCGGCCGCGGCTGCAACGAGCATCCAAGTCAACATCGTCAGAAACTCTTGGTCAGGGAGAGGCTCAGATAGCGACCGATCGCTGAATAATTGGTCGAATCATACGGCGCATATATGACTGAAGCTTGGCGGATACGGTCCGGCATCTTGTCGAACAGATTGAGCGCCGTGGCCTGAATATCGATCCCGCCGGCCTTGCTTCCCAAATGATGCCTGATCGAGAGGTCGAAAGTAGTCAGGCCGGATACTTTGTCAGTTTCAGTGAGCCTGTTGTCGGTGACGCCTCCGATATAGTTTGCGATCAGGTTGATCATGAGCGCGCTTCGTGACCAGCCAAGACCGCTGCGCATCTTGAACCGGGGTGGATTGAAAATCGTGCCGGAAAGGTCGATCGGTCCGCTGGCCGGAAAAAGCTTCCGGCTTGTGTCCAGGTAGCTCGCATTGCCGTACAGTTCGAACGATCCTGCATCAGTCAGTTCGAAACGGTAGCGCACAGCCAGGTCGATGCCCTTGATCCGATCCTGTGCGACATTTCGATATCGCGCGTCCATTATGGCGTACACGCTGGTAGGATCGAAAGGCGTGCCGAACCCGGTCTGATCATCGAGGCCAGTCGGTGACAGGGCGATTGCCGATGCAATCGCTTCCGCGCCTGGCAGCAAATTGATGAGGTCGGCAAAGGCGGGATCGATCAGGGCGCGGCTCCAAGATGCGATCGGGGCCACGACGCGATTGCTGTAATTCACCTTAAACGCGCTGACTGATGCCTCAAGCCCGGGCATAGACTGCGGGTGCAGGACGAAGCTGGCTGACAAGCTACTTGCTTTCTCGGGCGACAAGTCCGGATTACCGCCATCGATCAGTATGACCGTCTGGCCCGGAGGGGCTTCTCGCTCGCCACGCAAAGTCCCTTCAAGGAGATAGACCCAAGGGGGATTGATCCGCTGATACAGTGTCGGTGCCCGGAACGAGCGGCCCCAGCTGAGCTTGAGATCAAAATCCGCGGTCGGTCCCCAGATCAGGCCGAGCTTGGGAGTCGCCAGACGCCCGACGCCCGGATAATCCTCATATCGAACGGCAGCCTCCAGGGTCGCTCGAGCATCATCGCAAACGGCGCTTCTTCTCCACGGTCGAACTGGTCAATGCGCTCGAACAGGAAAAGGCCCAAGGAAAAGCGGAGCAGATCGCTGGTAGGATGGCCCACTCCGATCTCGTCATCCTCGACGAGAGGCTGAAGGCTTTTCGACGCAGTTCCTGTTGCCGCTCAACGACCTAATTGACGCGTTCAATCGCTCACTGCTGAGCACCCCCGGCGAAAGCGTGCAGTTCAAATCGGCCCACACGGTTGAGCGCACATCGCTTGCCATGCGGCTCCGTTACGCTGACCCAATCGAAAACGCCCAGTACCAGACGGATCTACCGCCACAGCTGGTCCTGAGCGAAGGGCAGATGGCGGCGAACGGCTTCAGCATATTGTGCGCCGCGAGCACCGCCTATCGATGGTCTCGCTGGCGGGCCTTGCTGCTCGACGATCCGCTTCAGCATAACGACATCATTCACGCGGCGGCATTCGTCGACGTCATGCGGAACCTAGTCGAAATCGAAGGATATCAACTGCTCATGTCCAGCCACAAGCGGGACGAGGGGGAGTTCATCGCGCGAAAATTCGATGCGGCAGGGCTTCCCTGCACTGTTGTCGAACTGACCGCCGTGTCTAAGGACGGCGTGCGCTCGGCGCCTCCGCGTCACAATGCGGCCGCGCGCCGATTGCTGAATGGTCCGGAAACTCGCTTCGGGACGCCGGCGGCTTGACGCACGTATCGTAATCCCGTCAATGAGTCCTCCGCTCGAGCTCGATCAGATCCATCGCTACATCGTTCACCTGCTAGGAGAGGCGTTGGCTTTGGCGAGAGGCTTCGGAAGGCCCGACGACTTTGTCATCCCTCCGATTGTTATAGAATTGCTCTCATATGAATAGTCGTAATAGAGGTATGGACTTGCTTTAGGTCTTGAATTGAGCGGCCGCTTCGTCCGGAACCGGTCATTCGCTATCGACTTCCAAAACGACGGGTTTGTTCCAAGCCCTGCCTATCGCGGTCGCCTCTTTGTGGCCGTTCAGCTGCCGATTTTCCGTTCCCAAGTGCGGCCGGTCCGCTATGCCATGCTGGATGCCCAAGACCTGACCGGTAGAGCTTCCAGATCACAAATGGCGGAAGCAGCCGCCCGCACGGCGATGGTTGGTTCCGTGCCAAAAGAGACTTCGTCGGCCGGTCGTTTGTCCAAATCGGCCGCTGCCGCGCCAACACCTAGCTGCCGCCGAGCTCGTCGCTGGCCGAGATGGCGTTGGCCGCTTCGTGTCTGGCGACGAGATCGTCGATCATATTGTTCAGATTCAACCCGATCCCCGCGATGTTCGGTTGCAGCTGAACATAGCGGGAGAGGGCCTTTAGCCCCTGTAGAAGCGGCGCAACCGCGGCGGGCTCCCGCTCGGAGGCAATGTCGTCCAACGCCTCTTGTATCGTCACAATATGCTGAAGCCTCAGTCTCTCGAAATATAGCTCCGACGTCACCGCAGCTTTGAGCAGATCGCGGGCATCGCTGAGCGCTTCTGGATCGCGCCGCGCGAGCGCGATATAGAAGAAGGTGAAAGCATGATCGGCCCGCTCGGGCACCTCGAGTTTCGTCACCGCGACGCGGCGGATCAGCGCATACGCCTGGTCGGTGTTGCCAAGATACAGTTCGCATTCGGCTTCGAAGGTCCGAAGGGCCTGATCGGGCCCTTCTTCAAACGCCCTTCGATAAGCTTCGATTGCTTCCTGATAGCGCTCAGCATAGCGCAATGCATCGCCGAGCTGCCGGCCGACTATCGCACGGCCGCTGGCGGTCAGCTGCTCCTTGTCGTCGGCAAGCGGTACCAGCCGGGTGACAGCCTCATCAAGGAAGGCGCGATCATGATCGATAACGCCTCGGCCCTCCAGAACTTTGCAGAACCAAATGATGGCGTTGACGCTGAACGGCTTTTCAGCTTCGGCCGCACGGCCGACAGCGATGGCCGCTTCGAAGCGCGCGGCCGCCCCCGTGTCATCACCCGCCATCAGTAGCTGAAAGGCGTAGGCGCCGCGATACTGCAATTTGTCCGCCAAGCTGCGCGTGCGCGAGACGATCGCGTCATAAAAGTCAAGGTGCTCGGAAAGACCCATCGCATTTCCGTGAAGGTCGACGTGGATTTGCAGCAAATCCACGTCCTCGCAGGCGGGCGTAATATCCAGGCCAGCGATCTTCTCGGCGGCGGCAACGCGATCCCCCTGCCAAAGGGCGACGATCCCGCGCTGATAGGCAAGCTTGGCCCGCCATCGCGGATCGTCAATTGCGCTTTCAATATCGTCCAGCAAGGCCGGCAAGCGGTTGAGCCAGCCTAGTCTGCCATAAAGCCACATCAAATTCTCGAGATGGGCGTTCAAAGCATTGACGTCGACGAGCATGAGTTGGTCGCGTGAATAGATCGGGTGCGGGACGTCCAGCGGCACCGTATGGCTAAGGTGCCAGATACGATACTGGGTGATATCTGCGCGGACATGCAGCAAGGCCGCAAGCCTCCGCTCCGCATTCGCATCCGCCTGCCAGACTCTTCCTACCTGCCTGTTGGGGATGCGCTTCGCACAACATTTTCCGAAGCGCTTCATCGATCCGCAAAGGCACGGCGCCTTGCGATCGGGAAGAAATGGACGATAGGGCTTAACCGGCGACTTGAGCATCTGTCGCTCATAGCCCGATTATGGTCTCACGAGAATTGGGGTAAGCGGGGCCTGGAGACCGCAGATCAGGCGGCTGCGGCGATCGGTTGCTGATCGGTCCGCCAGTTCCACGGCATGAGTTCATCCCAGCGAGTAGCAGGCCAGTTGCCAGCGATCCTGGCGATGACGTCGGCGATATAGGCCTGTGGTTCGAGGCCATTGAGTTTGGCGCTCTCGATGACGGAATAGATGGCAGCGGCGCGATCGCCGCCTGCTTTTGAACCTGCGAACAACCAGTTTTTGCGACCCAGGGCCACGCAGCGCATGGCGCGCTCGGCTATGTTGTTATCGATTTCCAGACGTCCATCATCGAGAAAGCGCGTCAGAGCGACCCAGCGCTTGCGACCATAGGCAATGGCCTTGGCCATCTCGGATTTGGGCGAAAGGCGGCGCAGGGCATCGTCGAGCGCCTGGCGCAGTTCGTCGATCAGCGGCTTGGTGCGGTCCTGTCGGCTTCGTCGTCGGATATCGGGCTGGTGGCCGCGAACCTCCGCCTCGATCTCATAGAGCTGACCGATGCGTTCAAGCAGATCAGTGGTGAGCGGTGTCGGCTTGGTCGCATGAATGTCGAATATCTTGCGCCGGAAATGCGCCCAGCAGGCGACCTCGGTGACGCGGTTGGTGTCGTAGAGCTTGTCGTATCCGGCATAGCCGTCCGCCTGAAGATAGCCGGTGAAACTGGCTAGCTGCCGTTGGGGATGTGCGCCTGTCCGGTCGGTGGTGAACTCATACCAGACCAGCGGCGGGGTCATGGCACCGCAGCCCCGATCGTCGACGGCATAGGCCCAGAGCCTGCCGGTTGCCGTCTTGCCACGTCCCGGATCGAGCATGGGGACCGGTGTATCGTCGGTGTGGATCTTTGAAGCGGTCAGTCCGACCTCGCGGATGCGGTTGATGATCGGATCGAGCAGGACAGATGCCTGGCCGACCCAGCCTGCCAGCGTCGAGCGGTCGATCTCGATGCCCTGCGCGGCCATGATCTCGGCCTGGCGGTATAACGGAAGGTGATGGTCGAACTTGGAGACGACGACGTGGGCCAGGGTGCCGAAGGT
>NZ_VYPZ01000027.1 GCF_008710155.1 Sphingobium limneticum | reverse complement strand
GTTCGGGCAACTCAAGCAGTTCCGCCGTATCGCAACCCGTTACGACAAAACCGCCTTATCCTTCGCAAGCTTCCTGAACCTCGCCGCCATTCGCAAATGGCTGCCGCACTTTGTCAACGCGACCTAGCCTATCGACTGCCATCACACAGGTGGCTAGAGCGAGCGCATGACAGCACAGATAACGATACGCCGCCCGGATGACTGGCATGTGCATCTTCGTGATGGCACGATGCTGGAAGCGATCGCCGGTTACACCGCACGCCAATTTGCGCGGGCCATCGTCATGCCCAATCTGACCCCGCCCGTGGTCAGCGTCGCGGCGGCGGAGGCCTATCGCGATCGCATATTGGCCGCCTTGCCGCAGGGTGCGGATTTTACCCCCCTTATGACCTGTTATCTGACCGATGGCGCAGATCCGGCGGAAATTGAAAGGGGGTTCGAACAGGGCGTGTTCGCGGCCTGTAAACTCTACCCCGCCCATGCCACGACCAATTCGGCGCATGGTGTGACCGACATTCGCAAGTTGACCGCCGTTCTGGAAACCATGCAGCGGATCGGCATGCCGCTATTGATCCATGGTGAAGTGACGGATCGCGATATCGACATTTTCGATCGGGAAGCGGTTTTCATCGAACGTATCCTGACGCCTCTCGTCCGCGACTTTCCGGCGCTCAAGATCGTGCTCGAACATATTACCACGGCGGAATCGGCTGAATTTGTTGCCGATAGCGGGCCTCAAATCGGTGCGACGATCACGCCCCAGCATCTTATCATCAACCGCAACGCCATTTTCGATGGCGGTATCCGTCCGCATGCCTATTGCCTGCCCGTCGCCAAGCGGGAGCGTCATCGCCTTGCGGTGCGCAAGGCGGCCGTGTCCGGCTCGCCTAAATTCTTTCTGGGTACCGACAGCGCCCCGCATGGCGTCGATCGCAAGGAATCGGCCTGCGGCTGTGCCGGCATCTTCAACGCCCCCTTCGCGCTGGAAAGCTATGCGCAGGTTTTTGAAGAGGAAGGCGTTCTCGACCGACTGGAAGGCTTCGCCTCCGAACATGGCCCCAATTTCTACGGTCTGCCGTTGAACGAAGGCACGGTAACGCTGCAGCGGGAGGAAACGATCGTGCCGGATGTGGTCGGGCAGGGCGATATTCGCGTCGTGCCTTTCCATGCGGGCGAAACCCTGCGCTGGCGTTTCGTCGACTGACAGATTGGATAGCGGGTTGCAGGCTGCTCTTCTCAAACGGACGACCTGCCACCCGCTATGCCCTGATCAGTAAACGTCCCGTCGATAACGGCCCTCTTCGGCCAGCGTTTCCAGCTTGTTTTCGCCCAATATCGCAACCAGCCCATCATGGACGCCCTGGGCCATGCCATCCAGACTGCCACAGACCAGGATCGTCGCACCACGGTCGATCCAGTCGGTCAGGGCAGAAGCCGCATCGGGCAGCATGTCCTGCACATAGCGCGCGCAATCGCTGTCTCGCGAAAAACTGCGATCGAGGCGAGTCAGAGTACCATCCTCGATCCATGCCGACAGTTCATCGTCGAAGAAGCTCTCATGCCGACGGCTCCGTTCCCCGAACAGCAGCCAATGCCCCTTGTGCCCGTCATGGGCCTGAGCCCGCAGATGCGCCCGCAGGCCCGCTATCCCGGTGCCGTTGCCGATCAGGATCAGCGGTTGGCCGCCCTGCGCCGGGTCGGTGCGGAAACCTGGATTGGGGCGCACGCGCAGCAACGTGGTCGATCCGACAGGCATATGCGCCGTCAGCCATCCCGATCCTATGCCCAGCCGCCCATCGTCGCCACGCACCTGCCGGATCACAAGGTCCAACGTGCCATCGGCCGCGATCGACGCGGCCGAATATTCGCGCACCGGCAGAGGACGAAGCGCGCGCGCGCTGTCCATGGTCATGGGCTGATCGTGATCGGGCAACATCGCCGTCATCAGATGATCGCGCAGCGCTGTCGATCGGTCGAGCAGGTCTGTGTCCTGCGCCTGTGCAACCAGCAGGGCATCCACTGTCTCGGGCGCATTGCAGGGTTGAACCTCGACGATGTCCCCCGCTTCCCACATGGCGTCCATGTCGGCGGCCGGCTCGAACTGCAAGTGGAAGGCCTTGAGCGCGTCGCTTTGCGGGTTGAGCACATGGCGCGCCACCAAAGTCCAGGCGATGAAGGGGATGACGGTCTGCCCGCGCCGCGCGTCTGCTGCGCCCAGATCATGCAGGGCGGCATCCCATTGCTGTTCTGCCGCCTGATCGCCATGATCCATCGCGATCAACGGGAAAAGGGCGGTCGCGCCTGCTCCGCGCAACCAGGGGTCCACCTTTTGACCGAACGCGCAGAAATCCGGATATTCCCGATCGCCGAGCGCCAATATGCCATAGCGAAGATGACCAAGGTCCAGTGCGTCGCCGTTCACCATGCGTGTAGCAAATCCGCGCGCCATGTCCGGCGGCTCGCCTTCGCCATAGGTGCTGGCGACGAACAGCAGGCGTTGGTTTTGCGCCAGCAATGCAGGCGTCAGCTTTCCGACCGGCAGAACCTGCGCTCGCACGCCGCCTTGCGCCAAGGCCAGCGCCGCATTGCGCGCGCGGATTTCGGCCGTACCGGTCTGGCTGGCATAGGCGATCAGCAGGTCACCCGTTCCTGCGCCAGCGGCCACGGTGATACCGGCTTCCAATGCCTTCGCCTCTCGCTTGCGCCGGCGCCGCGACAGATAGAGCAGATAGCCGGTAACGGTGAACAGAGGCATGGTGAGACTGGTCAGCAGCAGTGCGATCCGACCGGGCAGACCGAAAAAGGCGCCCCGATGCAGTTCGAACATGCTCTGGGTGATGATGGTGCCCAGCGGCCGCCGATCATAAAGATCGCGCTTCGTAACGGCGATCGTTTCGGGATCGTAGCTGTAGCGATCGGTCTGGCGCAGATGGCGCGCGCCTTCCGGTCGGGCATCGAAATTGATCGTCTTCATCGGCTGTGCCGGCGCTGGGCGAGCGATGCGGACCCAGACATAATCATCGCCCGTCGCGCGTCGGAAGGCCGTCCATGCCGGATCAATGGCGGGACGCGGGGCGATGCCGTCCTTCTTGCCTTCGCGTCGTCCCTCCTCGCCGCCTGCCTTGCCGGTCAAGGCATAGATCACGCTCTGTCGATACCAGTCATAGCTCCACCACAGGCCCGTCAGCGCGCTCAGCAGATAGAAGAGCAGCACCCATGTCCCGATCACGACATGCAGCGCGCGCCACAGATTACGGCCGGTCTTGCGCAGATCCAGCACCATCCAGGCGCGCCAGTCCAATGCCTGGCGCGGCCAGCGCAGATAAAGGCCGGACAGGGCGAAGAAAATGAGGGAAATGGCGCTGAACGCGGTAATCTGTCGACCGACGCCGTTGCCGCCGCCGGGCAGCGCAAGCCAGCGATGCAATTCGTCCATCAGGTGGAAAAATCCGGCCCCGGCTGGCTCACCCAGCCACCGCCCGGTGGCACGATCGACCTGGCCCTGCATGCGGCCACGTCCTTCGCTGGCGAGCAGGCGTATGGCGTGGGTGCGATCGCGTGCCGTCTCCCAATCGAGGCGGGCGACATAATAGCCAGGATGGTCGGCCTCGACCCGGGCGATCAGCCGATCGGGTGACATATCTGCCCCGGCTGGCACGCCCGGCGCGAACAACGTTGGGGACAGGGCTTCGGTAATTTCATCCTCGAAGCTCATGGCGGCACCGGTCACGCCCATCAGAGCCAGCACGATTCCGGCAGTGATGCCCAGGAACCAGTGGATTTGGAAGAAGACGCGCTTGGTCACAGGAGCTCCGATAATGATATCCGAACCCTATTACGCATGTGCAACATGAATGCAATTGCGAGATATTTGCAGTAACAATATTGATCGAATGATCGCTTCGCGGCGCCAGCTACCGCCGATTGTCATTCGGCCTTTACATAACGCG
Source organism: Sphingobium limneticum (assembly GCF_008710155.1). Classification (GTDB taxonomy): domain Bacteria; phylum Pseudomonadota; class Alphaproteobacteria; order Sphingomonadales; family Sphingomonadaceae; genus Sphingobium; species Sphingobium limneticum. Next base: position 49,347 of record NZ_VYPZ01000027.1, on the reverse strand, counting down.
CCGATGCCTATTCGAAAAAGGCCACAGCCCGCACCTCGATGCTCGACCGGACCTTCCTGTCTGGCAGGCTGCTGTCATGGAAGGCGGTATGCGGGCAGCGCCATGTCACATCATGGTCGCTATCCTGAAATTTGAACAGCAGCACGTCGCTTGCCGCCATGTTCGAGAAATACCACCAGCGATGCCGCGCCCTATGCCGGAAGATGGACGCCGCGATCATCTGATCCTCGCCGGCCACCGGTGCGGTCAGCGCGTCGCCGATCGGCAGTTCGTCCACCACGAACAGGGTGTTGGACGTCGCCTCTTCATCCGACACGGTACGCCCGTCGCATATGGCGAGCGGCCAATCCTGCGGTCCCGGCGAAAATGTGCGCCAGAAACTGACGCAGACATAGCGTTTATAGCCCGGGCCTTCGGGAAAAGCGGCGGCATAGGCGCGTTCTGCCGCACGGCGGCCGGTAATCTCATTATAATCGACATGCGCCTCGCCGGCCGGCGGCTGAATGCCGCCTTCATGGCGATAATTTTCCACTTTCTCCTGCGCGCGGGCGGTCAGGTCCGCAGAAGTGCGGATCATCCACCCGCCGGCCGACACGCAGGATGCGCCGGTCAGCGCCTGTATCGCCGCCTCACATTCGCGCAGATAGAGGCGATCGACCTCTTCCTTGTCGAAGAAATCGCGGATGGCGCTGCTATGCCTGCCAAGCATGAAACCATGGGTATCGAAGCGGAAATGGTCGCGGATCGGCATGCCGTCGCGCACCACCATGCGATGGTCGCTATAGCGGCCGGTGTTGATCTCCACGCCACGCGACACATAGCGCCGCGTGACGAAATCGCCATCGTCCAGATAGCGGATCAGCGCGGGCGCCTGCCGCGCGCTGTCCTCCACATCGGTTTCGATCGGCAGGCTGGCCATCAGCCTACCTCTTCGGGCAGCGCGCCGATCACCGACTTGACCTCCAGAAATTCCTCCAGCCCGAACTTGCCAAATTCGCGGCCATTGCCCGACTGCTTATAGCCGCCGAACGGCATGTCGAAGGCAAGGCCACCGGCATTGACGAACACAGCGCCCGCGCGGATGCGGCTGACGAACTTGCGCGCATGGGCGGGATCACCCGCGACATAAGCGCCCAGGCCATAGGGCGTGTCGTTGGCGATGCGGATGGCATCTTCATCGTCTTCATAAGGCATGAGGACCAGGACGGGGCCGAAAATCTCTTCCTTGGCGATCGTCATGTCGGGCGAGACATTGGCGAAGACGGTGGGACGGACATAGCTCCCCTCGCTCAATCCGTCAGGGCGCCCGGTGCCACCGGTGACGAGCGTCGCGCCTTCATCAATGCCGGTCTGGATCAGGCCCTGGATACGCTCCCACTGTCGCTGGCTGACGACAGGGCCGATATGATCGCCCTCGACCTGTGGATCGCCGACCTTCTTGGCGGCGAAGAGCGCGCCGACCTTTTCGGCTGCTTCGTCATGTTGGGACCTGTGGACCAGCATCCGCGTCGGTGCCACACAGCTCTGCCCGCTGTTGAGCAATACGCCGCCCACGCCGCCGGGCAGTGCCTTGTCGAGCGGCGTGCCTTCCAAAATGATGTTGGGCGATTTGCCACCCAGTTCCTGCGCGACCCGCTTGACCGTATCGGCGGCGTTCTTGGCTACCATGATGCCGGCGCGCGTGGAACCGGTGAAGCTCACCATGTCGATATCGGGATGCTGGGCGAGCGCGGTGCCGACGCCTTCGCCATCGCCCTGCACCAGATTGAAGACGCCGGCCGGCACGCCTGCGGCATCCAGTATCTCGGCAAAGATGGCCGCGCAGCTGGGCGCTTCTTCGGAAGGTTTCAGGATCATCGTGCAGCCCGCAGCCAGCGCCGGGCCGACCTTGGCCAGAATCTGATTCATTGGCCAGTTCCAGGGCGTAATGAGCGCAACCACGCCGATCGGCTCGCGCACCACCCGATTGTCGCCGATCTTCTCGGAAAATTCGTAATTTTTAAGCGCGTTCAGCGCCTGCCCCAGATGGCCGAGGCCCGATCCCGCCTGCGCGGTCTGCGCCATGGAGATGGGGCAGCCCATTTCGGTGGCGATGGCGCGGGCGATATCGGGCACGCGCTTTTGATATTCGGCAACGATCCGTTCGAGCAGCGCGACCCGTTCTTCACGGCTGGTCTGCGAAAATGTCTCGAACGCGCGGCGGGCGGCCACCACGGCTGCATCGACATCGGCCGCTGTGCCCAGGATCAGGTCGGCGGCGCTCTGGTCGGTCGCTGGATTGACGACGGCGACGGTGCGGCCGCCCTGGCTGTCGACCCACTGGCCGTCGATATAGTGCTGGAGCGTATTGGGCATGATGAATGTCCTTATGCGGGAAGAAGGCCGAGATCGGCGTCGGTGGCGGGGGCGCCCCATTTGTCGCGCGGCGGCAGCGGGCGGTTGTCCCAGGGCGGATCGAGGGTGAAGCTGGAAATGGCGCGGCCTTCAGGCAACCGTCCGTTGCCGCCACCCTGGGCATAGTCATAATAGAGCGTCATCAGTTCGCGATGACCATGATGGCGCTGCGCAACCGGGTGTGACAGGCAGGCATCGTGCCAGCGCAGCAACCGGGTCAGATGCTGGGGGATCTGATAGGCTTCATAATAGTCTAGGAACCAGAGCCGCTTGAACATCGGTGTGAAGGCCACTTCCGCCCAGCCGAAACGGTCGAACAGATAGTCGCCGTCCGGTGCATAATGGCGCAGAAATTCGTCCAGCCGCGCATATTGGGCATCGACCTCTGCCTTATGCTCTTCTCTTTTGGCCGGATCGCGGTTCAGAATCATGCGATATCCTGCACCGGTAAACTGGCCGTCGGACGCGCACAGCATCGCCTCGAGCGCATGTTCAAAGGGGTCTTGTCGCGCCACAGGCGGATCGCGAAAGCGATCCTCGAAATAGCGCATGATGACCATGCTTTCCTTCAGCGTCTCGCCATTTTCCAGTTCCAGCGCGGGGAGCGCGGTGGTGCCGCGCGTCTTGGCGAGCAGCCAGTCGGGACGGGGCTGCGATATGTCGATTTCATGATCGGCCATGATGCCGTGCAGCCCCTTCAGGTCGAGCAGCAACTCGATCCGCTCGGAAAAGGGGCAGCCGGGGATGTGGTACATGCGTAACTGCCCGGCGGGCGGTTCGTCTTGCCAGCTCATGGATCAGGCCGCCGTAGCGGTGGGACGGGCGGGCATTTCGCTCTTCGATTTGGCGAACATCGCCTGTGTGGCGGGCCGGGCATTGATCCGGTCGATCCAGGCGACGAGATGCGGAGTCGCTTCCTTATTGACGATATCGGCGTGACCGAATTGCATGCCGTTCGCGATCGCGAAGTTGCAGACATCCGCCAACGTATAGTCGTCGCCGGCCAGCCAGGGGCCTTGCGACAGGCGTTGTTCCAGCCGGTCGACAGACACGCGGATCTTGCGCATTTCCTCGTCCAGCACTGCCTGGGGGAAGCCGGCGCGGGCGCTACGCCATTTGGCCTGCTGCTCGGGGATCGGGATGTGTTTCAGCTTCTCTTCGAACTCTGCGTCGCTCAGCCTACGCGCTTGCGGTCCGATCATCCGTTCCCAGCCGATGGTGGATACGCACCAGCAAAAGTATTCGTCCACCCATTTGGTCCAGACGCGCATTTCGGCGATCTGCACCGGATCGGCCGGGCGCAGCCGTATCGCATCGGGAAAGGCATCCTCCAGATATTCGCAGATGACGGTCGATTCGGTAATGATATGGCCGTCATGATCGAGCGCAGGCACCTGACCGCGCGGATTGATCGCCTTGAACCAGTCTTCATGATGTTCGAACCGGGTCGGATCGACGAAACGGGGCGTGAATTCCAGCCCCTTTTCATATAAAGCCAGCAGGGGCTTCAGGCTGTTGGCAGCCGGACCGAAGCTGTAGAGCGTCAACATGCGCTGTTCATCCTCACCTTATGGTTATGGCGTCTGGTGCGCCTTCGGGGATGAAACTGGCTGGCGTTGGGGCGGCCCGCAAGTCGTCTGTCGATACTATCAGCCAAACTACCCGGCAGGGCGGGCCGCTCAACCTGTCAGTTTCAATGATAGCGCCGCCACTCGTCTTGCGGCGGGGGCAAGGCTTTGCTTTGGATAGCGACAATAAAAACCGGAGAGAATGATGCTGGAACTGCTGACGTCGGAGACGCCCAACGGGTGGAAGGTGTCGATCCTGCTGGAGGAACTGGGCGTGCCGTACAAGGTGACGCCGATCTCGCTCACCGACCGGGTGCAGAAGCAGGACTGGTATGTCGCGCTCAATCCCAATGGCCGCATCCCGACCTTGGTGGATCATGACGCGGGGGATTTCGCCATTTTCGAATCCGGCGCGATCCTGCTCTATCTGGCGGAAAAATTTGGGCGGTTCCTTTCCGTTGACCCGCAGGACCGCAGTCGCGTCATCCAGTGGGTGATGTGGCAAATGTCCGGCCTTGGCCCGATGATGGGGCAGGCGACCGTCTTCAACCGCTATTTCGAGGAGAAATTGCCATCGGTGATCGACCGTTATGTGCGCGAAAGCCAGCGCCTTTTCGGCGTCATGGATGCACAACTGGCGACGCGCGACTATCTGGTCGGCGACTATTCGATCGCCGACATCGCCTGCTTCCCCTGGGTGCGCGGCCATGACTGGGCCGGCGTCGACATGAGCGGCTTCCCCCACCTTCAGCGCTGGTTCGAAAGGATTTCAGCGCGGCCCGCGGTGCAGCGCGGGCTTCTTGTTCCCACTCCGCCGTCTGATGAGGAAATGGCTGAAAAAACCACCAAGCAGGGAAAGACCATTCTCGCGTGAGCGCTTTCTTGCAGCGGATCGTCCGCATCGAATGGGGGCATTGCGACCCGGCCGGCATCGTTCATGCCCCGCGCTATTTCGACATTTTCGGCGAAAGCACGATGCTGCTGTTCGAACAGGCGGGCCTGCCCAAGAAGCGGGAGATGCTGGCGACCATGCCCTTTGCCGGTTTCCCGATGGTCGATGTTTCGGCGCGCTTCTTCGTGCCGACTGCCTATGGCGACGATGTGCTGGTGGAGGCCGATGCGCCAATCTTCGGCAACAGCAGTTTTACCGTTGCGCACCGCCTGTCGCTGGACGGCAAGCTGTGCGTCGAATGTATCGAAAAGCGGGTCTGGACCGTGCCGGATGCCAGCCGACCGGGCGGATTGCGGGCAGAGCGCGTGCCGGACTCGGTGCGGACGCTGTTCGCATCCTGATTCATGTTCAGGCGCAAGCAAGCCTGACGCGGCCATAGCGATTTCCACGAAAAGGGAGATGCGTCATGGATCAATCAATCGGCTTTTCCGACAGGCGCAGCCTGATCGCGACGCTGGCGCTGCTGCCGCTGGCGGCCTGTGCTACGCCGATGGGCCGTTACACGGTCGAGGATGCGGTGCGGCGGCTGCTGCAATTGTCGAGCGAGCGCGCCTTTGCCCGGCTGACGGAGCCGGGCGGATTTTATGACGATCAACTGACCCGAATCGTGCCGCCGGATTTGAACGGCGGCAAGGGCGGTGCGGTTCTGTCCGCCCTGCTGCGCACCAATGCAGTGCGCAATCAGGTTGCGCGGTCGCTCAACGATGTGGCGGTGGACCTGGCCGATAATGCCACGCCGATCGTCATGGATGCGGTGCAGCGCATGACGCTGGCCGATGCGGTGTCGGTGCTGCGCGGCGGGCCGACGGCGGCAACCGACCTGCTGGCCCGGCAAGCGCGAGGATCGGTGGTGGAGGCGCTGATGCCCGGCGCGTCGCGGGCGCTGCGGTCCGATATGTTCGAAATGCTGTCGGCGGCGCTCTCCGCCAGCGGGGGCAAGGATTATGCGGCGCTGGCCGACAATGTGTCGGGCCAGATCGGCGATGCCATCTTCCGCGCGATCGGTCGGGAGGAGGCGGAAATTCGCCGCGATCCGGGCGCGACCCGCGATCCCATTCTGATGGCGCTGCTGCGCTAGTTTTTGATTCTTAGACCTTGATTTCGTCGCCGGGCCATGGTGTCCCCGCGTGATGGAACAGAAATATCCCGGCGTCGCCGGCATCCCCTGGGATCAGCCCGCGACCATGATCGACCTGGACGGCAAGCCGCCGCTGATCGGCACGATTCGCGACTGCGCCGTCCATTTTGGCCTCTACAAGGACCATGCCAAGGCGCAGGCGCGTGTCCTGTTGACTCAGCCGGTCCATCGCGAAGGGCGAAAGACGCGCACCTGGCTGTTGGACCCGGAGGAGATCGCGGCTCTGGCCGAGCGGCTGAAGCGCGAAACGAACTGATATCGGCCGGCACCGGCGCTCAGGCGAGCGCCGGTGCTTCCGTTTCCGCCACCAGCTTGGCAAGGCGGGCTGCGCTGACATCGTCGAGCGGGGCGAAGAGCAGCAAGCGCTGGCCCGGCGCTTCCTCGATCGCATAGCTGGTATGGCGGAACATGATTTCGCCCACGCCCGGCATGTCGGCGATATTCGTGTCCTCGAAATGAGCCATGATCTCCGAATCCTGCCAGTAGCGTTGGAAAAATTCGGACTGTTCCATCATGTCGGCGATGATGCCTTCGAACACCTCCGGCTGGGCGGTGCGGCTATAATCCCATTTGAAGCGGGCGATCAGGCGGCGGCACATATCTTGGAACTTGTCCGGATCGGCGCGATAGCGCGGGTTCAGCATCAGGATGCGGAACAGGTTGCGCTCTTCTCGCGGCAATGTGCTGTAGTCGCGAAAGGCGCGGGGAACTAACCGGTTCCACCCGATCACGGTCCAGTCCTCCACGATCACCAATGCGGGAATCGATAGCGCATCCATCAGATGCTGTGTGCCGGCATGGATCGTTTCGTCCGGGCGGCGCGCCAGCGGGGGCGGGCGATGCTGGGCCAAAGCGAAGAGAAATTCGCGCTCATTGGGATTGAGGCGCAGGGTACGGCTGAGGCGTTCCAGCATCGGCGCGGACAGCTGCACCTCGCGGCCCTGTTCGAACCATGTGTACCAGGTGACGCTCATCCCCGCGAGCGTCGCCACTTCCTCGCGCCGCAAACCGCGCGTGCGCCGGCGTTCGCCCGGCGGCAGCCCCACTTCCGACGGCGCCAGCTTGGCACGCGCCGCTTTCAGGAACCGCGACAATTCTTCCCTTTGTGCCATGCCTTATCCAGTTACTCGCAATAATGGGACATCCACCGGCCTTCTTGCGGGCCTTCTCCTCTGCAAGACCCTTGGGTCTGCGATCGGCAACATAGCCGAGACTAGACAGGAGAGCGATATTGGCTGGCAAGCTATTTGTGACATGCGCGGTGACCGGAAGTTCGCCGATGCCGTCACATCCCAATTTCCCCTTTCGCCCGGACCATGTCGCGGCCGAAGCGCTGGCGGCGGCGGCGGCGGGTGCGTCGATCATTCATCTGCATGTGCGGGATCGTGAAACCGGCGTTCCATCACAATCGCTGGAGGATTATCGCGAGGTCGTCGGCCTGATCCGCGCCAAGAATGATGAGGTCATCCTGAACGTCACCACCGGGCCGGGTTGCACCTGGATGCAGGGCGACGAAGACCCCGCCGTCTGCGGGCCCGGCACGTTGATGTTCACTGCAGAGCGGCGGCTGGAGCATATTCTCGACCTGAAGCCCGATATGTGTACGCTCGACATCTGCACCATGCAGCTGTGGGGTGGGGTGGCGATCAACCTCGACCCCATGATCACGAAGATGGGGCATATGATTCAGGATGCCGGAGTGCTGCCGGAGATCGAATGTTTCGAGGCAGGCGATTTCGTCTTCGCCGACGATCTGATGGCCAAGGGGGCGATCCCGAAGAACGTGCCCTTCACCTTCGTCCTGGGCACCAAATATGGCCTGCCCGCGACGCCGGAGGCGATGCTCTATGCCAAGAACCAGATCCCGCGCGGCGCGCGGTTCACCGGCTTTGGCGTAAGCCGCCACAGTTTTCCCATGGCAGCGCAGTCGGCGCTGCTGGGCGGTAATGTCCGCGTGGGATTTGAAGATACCATCTATTTGCGGCGCGGCAGGCAAGCGGCGGACAATGCTGAACTGGTGCGCTGGGGCGTGGAACTGGTTGAGCGGATCGGCGGCGATATCGCCAGCGCCGCAGAGACACGGGCCATGCTGGGCCTGAAACAATAAGGGAGAGGATCAGATGACGATAGCAACCAGCCCGATGGGCGACGTGCATGGCAGGACGGCCTTCATCACCGGGGGCGCGAACGGCATAGGCCTGGGCATAGCCCGCGCTTTGGTGCGGGCGGGCGCCAATGTGGTGATAGCCGACATTCGCGAAGATTCGCTGGCGCAGGCGAAGGCCGACCTTGGTGCCGACGCACAGGTGGAAACGGTGCAGCTGGATGTCACCGACCGCGCGGCTTTTGCCCGCGCCGCAGATGCGGCGGAGGCCCGCTTCGGCAAGATCCACATGCTGGTCGGCAATGCCGGCGTCGGCGTGATGGGGCCGGTGCTGGACGCGCGGTTCGACGATTGGGATTGGGGCATGGGCGTCAATCTGGGCGGGGTCATCAACGGCCTCGTCACGATCCTGCCGCGGATCAAGGCGCATGGGGAGGGCGGACAGATCGTCACCACCTCTTCCCAATCGGCGCTGATCCCGATCAGCTATTCGGCCATTTATACAGCGGCGAAGGCCGCCGTACTGGGCATCTCCGAAGCGATCCGGGGCGAGTTGGCAGCGGAAAATATCGGCGTATCGGCCTTCATGCCGGGGCCGGTGCAGAGCCATATTGCCCATAGCGGCGAGTTGCGCCCGGCCGAATATCGCGAAGACAGCGGCTATCGCCAGCGTGAGGAGGAGCTGGAGCAGCGCCCCGTCTCCCCGCTGTGGATGAGCGCGGACGAGGTGGGCGAGCGGGTGCTGGCCGGCATCCGGAACAACGACCTTTACATCCTGACCCATCCCGAATTTGGCGCCGGGATGAAGACGCGCTTCGACGCGATCCTGGCGTCCGTCCCGGATGAGGCGATCAATCAGGACCGAGCGAAGGAGATCGGCTTCCTGCTCGGCAATTCGGTGTTCGACGACCAACTGGCCCGCCGCAATGCGAAGGAACTGGCGGCATGACCAAGGTAGCGGGGCGTACCGCCTTCATCACCGGCGGCGGATCGGGCGTGGCGCTGGGGCAGGCGAAGGTGTTTGCGCAGGCCGGCTGCAAGGTCGCGATCGTCGACATCAGGCAGGACCATCTGGACGAGGCGATGGCCTGGTTCGAGGGGCGTGGCCATGATGTGATGGCGGTGAAACTGGATATCACCGACCGGGATGCCTATGAGCGCGCCGCCGACGCGGTGGAGGCTAAGCTGGGGCCGGTCGAGCTGCTGTTCAACACGGCGGGCGTGTCGATCTTCGGCCCGCTCCAGAACGCCACTTATGATGACTGGGATTGGCAGCTGGACGTCAATCTGAAGGGCGTCATCAACGGCATCCAGACCTTCGTGCCGCGTATGATAGAGCGGGGCAAGGGCGGGCATATCGTCAATACCGCGTCCATGTCCGCCTTCGTCGCGCTCAAGGGGACAGGCATTTACTGCACGTCGAAAATGGCGATCCGGGGCCTCTCCGAATGTTTGGCGCTGGATCTGGCCGACCACGGCATCGGCGTGTCGATGCTCTGCCCCGGCGCAGTCAACAGCAACATCCATGAAGCGGTGCTGACCCGCCCGGCGCATCTGCAGAGTACCGGCTATTATGGCGCGGACCCCGATGTCATGGCGCATCTGAAACAGGTGATCGCCGTCGGTATGGAACCCGAAGTGCTGGCCCAATATGTGCTGAAGGGCGTGGAGGCGGACCAGCTCTATATCCTGCCCTATCCCGAATTTCGCGGGACGCTGGAGGACATCCATGAGCGGGTCATGACATCGCTCGCCAAGCCTGAGGATGATCCCGATTATGAAAAGCGGGTCGCCCATGGCGTGCCAGGCGGGGAGAAGCGGGAAAAGGTCGATAGCTAAGTCAGGCAGTTTCCTCTGGCCGGGACGGATAAAGGGGTCTGCCCGGCCAGCTTTTTTGAAGCGGATTATTCTACTGGCGCTGCCTTAGCTTCGCACATTTCCCGCTAAATTTATTGTTTCCGAACAAGAGTTGGAAATTTTACGACAAAACCGCACCCTCCAGTTCCCTGCGCTCGCAAGGGCGATATCATGACAGGATCGCCGCTTGTAGGACAGATGCAATAGCAAGAAGTTGACACATAGGAAGCGTTGCCCGGCGCAGGCCGGGGTCCAGTTCGACGGTCTGAACTGGGGCCCGGGCTGCGCCGGGAACGCAAAGTTCATCGCTCGTTTGCTTAACCCAGCCCCAGCAATTTCACCGCATTATCTTTCATGATCAGCGGCAGCACTTCCTCGCGGAAGCCGGCTTCGCGGGCGGCGTCGATCCATTTTTCCGGGCGGATGAGCGGCCAGTCGGAGCCGAAGAGCATCTTATGCTTCAGCTGGGTGTTGGCGTATTGGATCACCTGTTTCGGGAAATATTTGGGCGACCAGCCGGACAGGTCCATGAAGACATTATCCTTGTGCAGCGCCATCGACAGGCTCTCGTCGGTCCAGGGCCAGCTTGGATGGGCCAGGATGATCTTCATGTCGGGAAAATCGACCGCGACATCGTCCACCAATATGGGCTGACCATATTTCAGCCGGACGCCGCCGCCGCCGCGCATCCCCGTCCCCATGCCCGAATGGCCGGTGTGGAAGATGGCGGGCAGCTTATATTCCGCGATCACTTCATAAATAGGATAGGCGACCCGGTCGGCCGGGTGGCAATCCTGCATGATGCCGTGGAATTTGAAGCCTTTGACCCCGTAATTCTCCACAAGATCACGCGCTTCGCGCGCACCGAACTTCCCCTTGCGCGGATCGATTGAGGCGAAGGGGATGACGATGTCGCTATCGTTCGCGGCCAGTTCCGCCACTTCATAATTGCTGATCCGCTTGGCCCCGATGCCGCTCTCGCAATCGACGGTGAACAGGCAGAAGGCGATATTCTGCGCCCGATAATAAGCGATGGTTTCAGGGATGGTCGGCCGCTTGCGGTCCGCCTTAAAATAGGCCGACGCCGCGTCGAAATATTTGGCCATCACCGGGTCTTCGGGATCATGGCACGACACTTCGGCATGGACATGGACGTCGATGGCGAGAACCTTCGTCGGATCAACGGGCATTGGGCTTGCTTTCCAGTGTCTTGTCCTCATTGGCGCGGTGGATGACGTAGGCGCGAATATCCTCGATCTCCTTGGGGGAGAAGATCGATGCGAAGCTGACCATGCCATTATCCTTGAGCGCGCCGTCATGCACGATCATCTGCCAAGTGCCCTTGTCGTTCAAGGCAGCGCTGCGGCGCAAATCTGGGACGATGCTGCCGCCGATCGCGGAATCGCCGTGGCAGGTGCTGCAATAGCGGCCAAAATGCTTGGCACCGGCCGCTATGTCCGCCGCGCTGGCGGTGGAGGGCGGCGGGTCGAGCGGCATGGCGTTATGGGGCGGGGGCGCGGGCAGTGTGCCCTTGCCATCCAGCTTGAAGACGAGCAGGCGGCTGATGTTGCGGCTGGGACCGCTCTTGTCGGACAGGATGCCGGGCGCCAGCGCCCAGACGCCGCCCCAGCCGGCCATCACCGCCACATATTGCGCCCCGTCCAGTTCATAGCTGATCGGCGCCGCGACGATGCCGGTCTGTGCCGGGAAAGACCAGAGTTTGCGGCCGTCCTTGGTCGCATAAGCGTTGAAGTCGCCGGTCGCCGTCCCCTGAAACACCAGATCGCCGCCGGTGGCGAGCAGACCGCCATTCCACGGTCCCTTGTAGGAGACGCGCCATTTTTCCTTCTGCGTGACCGGATCCCAGGCGATCAGCGCGCCGGTGGTCGCCTTCATCGCCGCGTCACGCACCGCCTTGTCGGCCGGCATAGCGGCCGCCGCGATATCGACGCCGACATTGAACCCCAGTCTGTTCGCCTTCCATCCCTTTTCCGGAATATAGGGGAAGGCGGCCAGATTGGCGGGGATGAAGACGGTCCGGCTTTTGGGATCGAAGGCCATCGGATGCCAGCTATGCGCCCCGGTCGCACCGGGGGAGCCGATGAACGGCTTGCCGGTCTTGTAATAGCGCGCCTCCGGATTTTCGATCGGGCGGCCGGTCGTCATGTCGATGCCGCTGGCCCAATTGACCGGCACGAAATTCTTCGCCGACAGCAGTTTGCCGTTGGTGCGGTCCAGCACGTAAAAGAAGCCGTTCTTGGGCGCCTGCATCAGCACTTTTTTCTTCTGTCCGCCAATCTCCATGTCGGCGAGCATGATATGCTGGGTGGCGGTAAAGTCCCAGCTGTCGCCGGGCGTGGTCTGATAATGCCAGGCATATTCGCCCGTCTTCGCATGCACCGCGACGATGGAAGAGAGATAGAGATTGTCGCCCTTGCCCTCCGACCGATAGGCCTGGTTCCAGGGCGAGCCATTGCCGACGCCGATATAGAGCAGGTCCAGCTCCGGGTCATAGGCCATGGCGTCCCACACGGTGCCGCCCCCGCCCTGTTTCCACCACTCCCCATACCAGGTGGCGGCGGCCTTCTTGAGGTAATCCGCTTCCTTCTCCGTGCCTGGCTGGGCCGGGACGGTGTAGAATTTCCACTTTTCCGTGCCGGTGTCGGCGTCATAGGCGGCGACATAACCGCGCGCGCCAAATTCCGCGCCGCCATTGCCGATGACGACCATGCCGTTCACCACGCGCGGGGCGCCCGTGATGGTGTAATTCTTCGTCTGGTCGAGCGTGACCTTGCTCCAGACCGGCTTGCCGCTCTTGCGGTCGATGGCGATCAGGCGACCGTCCAGCGTGCCGACGAAAATCTTGTCGCCCCATGCCGCCACGCCGCGATTGACCGCGTCGCAGCAGGCTTTCACCAACGTCTCGCGCGGCACTTGCGGATCATAGGACCAGAGCAGCTTGCCGCTGCGCGCGTCATAGGCCTTCACCATGCTCCAGGCGGTGGAGACATAGAGGGTGCCGTCGATGAAGAGCGGGGTCGCCTCCTGCCCGCGATTGGTATCCATGTCGGCGGACCAGGCGAGGCCGAGTTTGCCGACCGTATTCTGATTGATCGCGGACAGCGGGCTGAAGCGCTGTTCATCATAGGTGCGGCCGGTCGACAGCCATTCGGCGGGCTTGGCCGCGATGATCCGGGCGGCATCGACCCCGCTGGTGGAGGTTGGCGTGACCGCGTCCTGGCTCGTCCCCTTGCCACAGGCCGACAGGGCCAGACTCGTTCCCAACAGCAGCGCAATCGCGACCCGCATCCTCTTCCTCTCCATTTGTGGCGCGGATGTTCGCATCCGTCGCTCAGTTCACCATCCGCCCGCCGGTCCAATAGGCGGCGCGCAGGGCTTTCTTGTCCATCTTTCCCGCAGCAGTCCGGGGAATGGCGCGGACGAAGGCAACGCTTTTGGGCGCCTTCACTCCGCCCAGCCGGGCCTTGGCATGGGAGATGATCTCTGTTTCCCCGATATTGTCGGCGACGACAATGGCGTGGACGGCCTCGCCCCATTTTTCATGGGGGATGCCGATGACCGCACATTCGCGCACGGCGGCCAGTTCGGTGACGGCGGCCTCCACCTCGGCGGAGAAGACGTTGAAGCCGCCGGACACGACCATGTCCTTCTTGCGGTCGACGATATAGAGATAGCCGTCCGCATCGCGCCGGGCGACGTCGCCGGTGTGATGCCAGCCATGAGTGCGCACCTCGGCAGTGGCATCGGGCATCTGATAATATTCTCGCGAGACGAGCACGCCGCGCACCACCAGTTCGCCCGCCTCGCCATCGGGCAGGAGCGCGCCGTCTTCGCCCATGATGGCGACGCGCACGGAGCGGGTCGGTCGCCCGCAACTGGCGAGCCGTTCTGGGCGATCGCCGGCTGCCGATTCTGCGACATCCTCGGGCGCGAGCCAGGTGACGATCATCGGCGATTCCACCTGGCCGTAAGCCTGGCAGAGGCAGGGGCCGAATATCTCCACCGCCTGCCGCAATTTTTCCGGCGAAACGGGCGATCCAACCAGCAGGAAGATTTTGAGCGAGGACGTGTCGCTGCCCACCAGCTCCGGCGCATCGAGAAGGCTGTAGAGCGCGGTCGGCGGCATATAGACATGGGTGACGCGGTGGCGCGCGATCGTGTCGAGCACGACGGCGGCGTCAAAACCGGGCAGGATCACCTGCGTCGCGCCCAAGGACAGGGTGGCGAGCGCCACTGGCCCTGCGGCGTGGGTGATCGGTGCGACAACGAGTGAGACAGGTGATTGCGTTCTGCCATCGACCGAAGCGGCCAGCGTTTCGATCATCGTGCCCCAGCCCAGATTGGTGACCACTACCCCCTTGGACGGACCGGTGGTGCCGCCGGTGGGGAAGAGGCCCACCACATCGTCGGGCTTGCCGAACGGGTCGGAAAAGTCGGGAAGGCTGTCCAACTCGCTGTTCGCAATGAACTGGTCGAGCGAGGGATCGCCATCATGCGCGCGGTCGAGACAGACGAAGCGGGTGAGGCTGGGCACGCGTGCCTTGAGTGCCGCCACATCCTCTGCCTGGCTGCTGTGATAGAAGAGCCAGCCGCAACGGACATAGTCGAGATAGGCGGCATTGGCGTCGATCGCGTTGCGGGTGTTGACCGGCACCCACTGGCCATTGGCGCGCCAGATGGCGAGCAGGGCGACCATCATCGTCGCACTGTTGGGGCCATAGAGAGCGATCGGCTGCTGATTGCGGAAGCCTGCCGCATGAAGCGCGGCGGCGATCCGGATCGTCTGCGCCCTGACCGCCGCGAAGCTCAGCGTCTCGCCGCTCTCCACGTCGATCAGGCAGGACCGTTCGGGGTCAAGATCATGGCCCCGGTCGAAATAGTCGATCGCGCGCATAATATCAGCCCCAGCGATTGATCTCCGGGCCGGGTGCCCAGATGGTTTCGGGTTTGGGGACGGTGGCAAGGCCCAGCGCCTGCGCCACGGCGGGGCGGGCACGCAGCCGCGCTTCCCAGGCGTCGGTCAGCGGCGCGGCGGTAAAGGCGTCCGGCACGATCGCGCGCATCCCCGCCAGCCAGGCATGGGTTTCGAGGTCCGCGATGGAGAAATCGCCCATCAGCCAGTCGCGGCCATCGGCCAGTTGCGTTTCCAGCTTCTCGACCGCCTGCACGATCTTGGCGCGGCTGTCGGCCAGTTGGGCTTCGTCCACCTTGCCCTCGACTGCCTGCGTCCAGCGCGCGGCAAGGTCCGCGCTGACGATGCCGGCAGGGACGGCGGGGGGCGGCGTGGCGGCATTGCCCAGCGCGGCGGCGGCGGGGGCGACGCGCTCGATCACATAGCGACACCAGGCCATCATCTGCCAGCGGGCATAGGGATCGGCCGGGCGGATCGCAGGGTCGGTGCCGATATCATCCAGATAGCAGGCGATAAAGACGCTGTCGGTCATGGCGACGCCATCGACCACCAGCACCGGCCCTTCGCCTTCGATCGAATGGTCCACTTCTAGGGGATGGGGCAGGGCGGTCGAGTGCCGCTCCCCAGCGACAAGATCGATCGGGCGACGGTCCAGAACGACGCCTTTCTCGACGGCGGCGGCCAGGACGGTGAAGGACGGGCCATTGGGCTGGCCATGATAGAGGGTGCCGGTCATGCAGGTTCGCTTTCGAGCAGGGAAATACGACGGGCGAGGTCGGTGCGGCCCAAGGCCCAGCAGGCGCGGGTCGCAGGGCGCGCATAGATGGCGCGCAGCCAGCGCATGATGTTGGGGGTCAATTTGTCGTTGCACAGATGCGGCTGCGACAGCGGCATGGCATAGGCGAGGTTGAAGCCGTTAATGTCGGCCAGACCATAGCTGTCCGACGCCAGCCATTCCCGCTCACCCAGCGCCTGCTCCAGATAACCGATGCCGAGGCCGACGCGGCGATGCGATTCCGTCATTTCCTCCGCAGAGAAGGCGCCGTTGATCGCTTTGCGCCAGGCGACACGCCGTTCGGGCATGGGGATGCGGTCGATCGCCGCTTCCAGTTCGGCCGGGTCTTTCTGCCGCACCGACGGGCCGACGAACACGCTCCAGCCGATCATCGAGAAGCTGGGCGCGAGCCACTGGTCGAGGAATTTCATCCACCAGCGGGTGCGCCATTGATCGACCGGGTCGGCGGGCATCAGGCGCGGGCCGTCGAACGCTTCATCCACATATTCCATGATGGCGGTGGATTCGGTCAGCACCAGCTTGCCATGGGTCATGGCGGGAATGGTGCCGAGCGGATTGACCGCCAGATAGTCCGGCTTGTGCTGATCGAAATTCAGCAGGTCGAGATAATGGCTGTCGAACGCGACGCCCTTTTCGAACAGTGCCAGCATGGGCTTGCCCGAATTGGCGTTGGGTTCCCAATGATAAAGTGTGACGTCGGTCATGCCGCATGCGTCTCCAGAAAGAAGCCGGTCGGGCGTGCGCAGCCCGACCGCGAGTTTTCCCACTTGGGGGGAGGCCTAAAATTTCTTTTTCACCGTCACCGCCCATTCGCGCGGGTTGCCGGGGCGTGCCTTGCGCACGCCCGCGCCTGCGCCGCGCAGGTCGAAGACGGAGAGATAATAATATTTGTCGAAGAGGTTGGTGACTTCGAACGAGACGTCGAGATCCTCGTCCGCATTCTGCCAGGTCAGGCGTGCGTTTGCCAGCGTGTAGGCCGGCACGAAGTTGAGGATGCGGGTGCCGTTGATGACCGCCGAACCGCCGAACTTCTTGTCTTCATAGGTGACGTCGAAGCGCGGGGTCAGGCTGCCGGCTTTGTCCAGATCGATCTTATACTGCGCCCCAAGGCTGAACTTCCAAGGCGGCGAGACTGGCGGATCGTCGGCCGATACACCGCCAGGATTGGTCGGATAGGCCGCTGCGGGATCGAGGCTGCTCGCCTTATATTTGAAGTCGAGATAGCTGATCGACGCATCGATCGCGAGGCCGTCGATCGGATAGGCAGACAGTTCGGCCTCGAACCCCTTGACCCGCGCGTCGCCGGCATTGAGGCGGGCGGCGCAGGGCGCGGTCGGGCAGGTCAGCACCGGAATCTGGATATCGACATAGTCGTTGATGAAGGCGGCAGCGTTCAGGCGGACGCGGCGATTGAAGAAGTCGCTCTTGAAGCCGACTTCATAGGCGGTCAGTTTTTCGGGACGAAAGGCGATGACCTGCTGCGTGGTGAAGGGGCGTGGGTTGGAGCCGCCGCCCTTGAAGCCGGTCGATACCGATCCATAGACCATCAGACTGTCGGTCAGGCGATAATCGGCCGCAACGCGATAGTCCCAACGCTTGGCGCTGTAATGGGCGGTCAGGCCCGACAGCGCCGTGACGGTTTCGGTTCTGTTGCCATTGCCATTATAGTCGAGTGTATCCGCGCCGGAATAGCCGATGCCATAGGCTGCCCCGACCGGATCGAGGAAGCGGTTGACCGTACCGTCGAAGTTCAGGCGATAATAGGTCTGGTCCTTGGTTTCCGTCGTGTAGCGCAAACCGCCGCTCAGCGTCAGGCGATCGACCGGCTTCCAGGAGATATGGGCGAAGGCCGCCTTCGCTTCTGCCTTGGTGGGATCGGGCTGGCGGAATTGCAGAGGATAGACCGGGACGTAGCGAATGTCCTGAAGGGAGTCGTAAGTGGAACTCTGCTTGAAATAATAGCCGCCGACCGTGGCATTGAGATTGTCGCCCAGTTCCGCGTTCAGCCGGACTTCCTGGCTGAAGCTCCAATTTTCCAGATAATTGCGGCCGAAGCCGATGTTGGCAGGTGAGATATCATCATCGGAATCGAACCGGGTGTTGAAGGTGCGGTACCCGGTGATGGACGACAGTTTGAAGGCGTCGGACAGGGCATAGTTGATCTGCCCCGACACGCCCCAGCCCTTGTAGAGGCTGCGGTCCGTGCCCTGCGTCGCGGCAAGCGGCGTGCCGGCTGCGCCATAGGGATCGACCGGGATGGGCGGGGTCCAGACGCCGGCAGGCTGGCCGGTGCCGATATAGTTGCAATAGCGGCCGCAGATGAAGCGATTATCATAGACGACGCCGGGCGCTGGATTGGTGTTGGGCGACGCGACCGTGCTGGTCGCCAGCAACACTTCGCCGGCGATCGTATGTTCGTCGCGGGTGTAATCGCCGATGACGGTGACATCCAGCTTGTCGCTGGGCTCCCAGAAGGCGATGGCACGAATTGCCTGATAACCAACGCCGCCCAGCTTGCTGATGGTGCAGTCGCCGGCCGGCTGGGTCGACGGGATGCCGCTGCCCGGATTGGCGCAGCCATAGTCGACCCGGTCGACGAAACCGTCCTGCTGCTTGGCGACGCCGGAAATGCGAACGGCCAGCGTGTCGGTGATGCCGAAATCGGCGGCTGCACGAATGCCGATGCGGTTGCGGATGCCGTAATTGACCTCGACGAAGCCGCCGCCATCGCCGCTGGGGCGCTTCGAGTAGAGCTTGATCGCGCCGCCCTCGGCATTGCGGCCGGCCAGAGTACCTTGCGGGCCGCGCAGGATTTCGACGCGGTCGAGATCGAGCAGTTCGAACACCGCGCCGGTCAGCTGCGGATAATAGACATCGTCGATATAGATGCCGACGCCCGGTTCATAAGCGGGGTTGAAGTCGTTCTGGCCCACGCCGCGGATCGAGGCGGTAATGGAGGGGCCGAAGGAGGCACCCTGCGGCTTTAGGGAAACGTTCGGCGCGGAATCGGCCATTTGCGCCAGGTTGGTCTGGCTCTTGGCCTCCAGTTCGGCGGCGCCGACGGCAGTGATGGAGATCGGCGTATCCTGCAACCGCTGAGCGCGGAACTGGGCGGTGACGACGATGTCCGCGACGGACGATTGCGAGGCGGCTTCCTGCTCGGCCGCTTGTGGCGCGGCGGCGGGCGGCTGGGCCTGTGCCGAGGCTGGCGTTGTGATTGCGAGGATGGAGGCCGACGCCAACAGGGCGCGCGACATCATTGCACGAAGATCGTGTTGCATGGGTAATCCCCTCTCCTAATCCGGCTTTGTTAGATCCGCCCTGACCGGACGTGACCCGCCTTGTGACATGCTGTGTGTCGATTGTTAGTAAGACATACAATTTTGCCCGTTGCAAGGGCTTGGTAGCCCCGACGACGAACATTGTCGCAATATTTGCCAATATTGCGAGAGGGCAAATAATGCTGTTGTCTCTATTGGTAGTAGCGGCAGTAACAGGATGATGGCGGCGGGGACGGGAAGGCCACGAAAATCCCGGATAATGTCCTTTGCCGGGTCAGACGTAGACGCGGCGCAACAGCTCCACCAGCATGGCGGTTTCGGCCGGGCTGAACCGCGCCTTGAGCCAATTTTCATGCGCCGCGATGCAGGCGCGCGCATCGGCCAGCGAGTCGCGGCCGCTGTCGGTCAGGCTCAATGTCTGGCGGCGACGGTCCTGTGCGGAGGCGCCGCGGGTCAGGAAACCCCGGTCCTGCATGCGGTTTACGATGGCCATGACGCTGGCCCGGTCCATCTTCAACCGGCGACCGATATCGGCCTGGGCGATACCGGGCTGATCCTCGATCAGCCAGAGGACGGCGACCTGCTTCTGGGTCAGGCCAAGGTCGCTGAACGTCTCGGTAAAATGCTGGTAGACTGCTGCGCTGGCGAGCCGGATGTGGAAACCGACCAGCCCATCGATGCCGCTGAGGCCAGGATCGGGGAAGAGGTCGAGCGGTTCGATGTCTTTCATGGTATTCATAGTAACAGTGTGTGCAGTAAGTGTTGGTCCGTCAATCCTGCGGCTTGAAAAAATGTGAGTGTCACATACAATATCCTCAACCAGAACAGGGAGAGGATCAGCCGTGGCGCATTTTCCGGACACACCGTCCTTCACGGGTTTCAACACGCCTTCACGGATCGAGGCGGATATTGCCGATCTGGACGTGAAGGGGGCAGTGCCGACCGAACTGGATGGAGCCTTTTACCGGGTGCAACCGGACCCGCAATTTCCGCCGTTGCTGGGCGACGACATCGCCTTCAACGGCGATGGCATGATCTCCATGTTCCGGTTCAAGGACGGCCAGGTGAGCCTGCGGCAGCGCTGGGCAAAGACCGACAAATGGAAGCTGGAGCATGAGGCGGGGCGGGCGCTGTTCGGGGCCTATCGCAATCCGCTGACCGACGACGAGTCGGTAAAGGGCAAGACACGAGGCACCGCGAACACCACTGCCTTCATTCATGGCGGGCGGCTCTATGCGCTGAAGGAAGACAGTCCGGCACTGGTGATGGATCCGGCGACGCTGGAGACGGACGGCTATACGCGCTTCGACGGCGCGATGACGGGGCAGACTTTTACCGCCCATCCCAAGATCGATCCGGCCACCGGCGACATGATCGCCTTTGGCTATGCGGCCAAGGGGGTACTGACGCGGGACATGACCTATTATGTCGTGTCGCCCGACGGCATGCTGAAACAGGAATTGTGGTTCGAACTGCCCTATTACGCCATGATGCACGATTTTGCGATCACGCCCGATTATGCGCTGTTTCACGTCGTGCCGAGCACGTCCAACTGGGAAAGGCTGGAACAGAGGCTGCCGCATTTCGGTTTCGATACGACGCTGCCTGTCTATCTGGGCGTGTTGCCGCGCCGGGCCGATGCGAGCGCGGCGGACATTCGCTGGTTCAAACGCGACAATTGCTTCGCCAGCCATGTCATGAATGCCTTTCAGGAGGGGACGAAGATCCATTTCGATACGCCCGAGGCGAAGAATAACATGTTCGCCTTCTTCCCCGACATTCATGGCGCGCCGTTCAATGGGCCGGAATCGGCGAGTTTTCTGACGCGCTGGACGGTGGACATGGCTTCCAATGGCGAGGATTTCGCGAGCGTGCGGCGATTGACCGACATGATGGGGGAGTTTCCGCGCATCGACGATCGGCAGACGGGGCTGCCCTATCGCTATGGCTGGCTGCTGGTGATCGACCCGACCAAGCCGGTGGAATTGAAGGGCGGCAGCCCGTCCGGCATGCTCATGAACACGCTGGGCCTGATCGATCATCAGACCGGGGAAAAGCAACGCTGGTGGTGCGGGCCTGTATCCTCGTTGCAGGAACCCTGCTTCATCCCGCGCACGCCGGATTCGGCGGAGGGCGATGGCTGGATCGTGCAGGTCTGCAACCGGCTGGAAGAACATCGCAGCGACCTGCTGCTGTTTGATGCGCTGGATATCGCCAAGGGACCGATCGCGGAAATCCAGGTGCCCATCCGGCTGCGCTTCGGCCTGCATGGCAATTGGGCGAATGCGGACCAGATCGGGCTGGTAGGGTAATGCATCCGCCCAATTGAGACGCATTTGCACTTTTGTCTTGCCTGTACCTGACATTTTTTGAATTCATATCTTCGCATAAAGTCAGGTGGTTATTTGCGGCGGGCATGATTGGACAAAAGCGTCATGGCAGGCTGATCGGCTGCACCATCCTGTTGCTGTCGGGTGGGGGAGCGATGGCGCAGCACAGGCAATCGGCGTCGGCCGATCCCATCGTCGTCAACGGGCGAAAGCAGCTAGGCGAGACGCAGCCGCTCCGTCATTTCGATGCGGACGAATTGCGGGCCATGGGCATCACCAGCATCAAGGACATGATGGAGCGCCTGGGCGCGCAGTTGAAGGGCGCGGATGGCGCTAATCCGGTCTATGCCATCAACGGGCGGCGTCCGCTGGACGATGAAGAAGTGCAGAGCCTGCCTTTCGATGCGATCCAGTCCTTCGACCTGCTGCCGCAGGAGGCCGCGGCCGGACTTGGCTATTCGCCCAATCAGCCGGTCCTGAATTTCACCACCAAGGCGAAATTCCAGGGTTTCGAAACGATGGCCAATGGCCAGACCAGCACCGATGGCGGTGGCGGCTCGGCGGACGGTCGCTTTGCCGCGACCCGGCTCCGCGGCAAGACACGCTTCACATTGACCGCCACCTGGTTGCGGCAGAACGAATTGCGACAGGACCGGCGGTCGATCCGTCCCGATCCCAGCCTCCCCTTCGACAGCGTCGGCAATGTGACCGCTCTGGGGGGCGGAGAGATTGACCCGCAACTAAGCGCGCTGGCGGACAATCCGGTGACGATCGCCGCGGTCCCGCGCGATCCTGCCGCGCGACGGGAACTGGACGCCTATCTGCCCGGCGCCAATCGCCCCAATGTCACCGATCCGGGCGCCTATCGCAGCTTGCAGCCACGTCAGCGCACGATGAAGATTGCCGGCTTTTTCAGCCAACCCATCAGCGAGCGGACCACCGCCGCGCTCAGCCTGTCGGCCGAACGGCAACGCAGCTGGTCGCTTCAGGGGCTGGGGACGGCGTCGCTGCTGGTTCCAGCGGGCAACATCTCCTCCCCCTTCGCCAACGACATATGGCTCAACCGCTATGTCAACGAGGCGGATCCGCTGACCCAGAGTGGCAGCATATGGACGCTGCATGCAGGCTTGGGGTTCGTCGGTGCCTTTGGTGGATGGAATTGGTCGCTCCGGCTCAATCATGATCGCAAACATAATCAGAACGATAGCGAACTCGGGTTCGACATGGCCGGCGTTCAGGACGCGATCATGCAGGGCGGCGATGCCTTCGCGCCTTTTGCGGCCGATCAGATCGGCGTGGCCATCCGCGATCGCTCCCGCTCGATCGTCACGACGAACGATGCGCAACTGATTCTCAACGGCACAGTCCTGACCCTGCCGGCCGGCCCAGTCGCGGTGACGACGACGTTCAATGCACAACGATCCCGCAGCGACAGCCAGTCTCGCGCTTTCCCGGATGCGGATAGCCTGCTTGGTCGCAGCCAGGGAGGCAGCAGCCTGGCTCTGTCCATTCCCATCGCATCGGCGGCGGATAATATTCTGCCTTTCCTAGGCCGGCTGTCGGCCGATGTGTCGGGTGGTGTCAACGCGGTCAGCCGCTATGGCCCGCTCTACACTGCGCATGCCAGCCTGATCTGGACGCCGGTGCGGCGGGTTCAACTGCTCGCGACGCTCAAACATGCGGAAACCGCGCCGACGCTGGATCAACTGGGCGCGCCCCGCATCGCCACGCCCAATACGCCCTTCGTCGACCTGGTGTCGGGCGAAAGCCTGTTCGTCACATCGGTGTTCGGCGGTAATCCCGGCCTGTCTGCCGAAAAGCGACGGACGTTGACGCTGACCGCCAATATCCAGCCTTTGCGAACCGACGCCTTTCGCGCCAGCCTCTTCTATGAAGAGGCACGCCTTTATGACCAGGCGGCGACCCTGTCGGTCCTGACGCCGGCGATTGCGGCGGCCTTTCCCGATCGTTTCGTGCGGGACGCGGCCGGCCAGTTGACCAGCGTGGATCTGCGCCCGCTCAATCTGCATCGCGAACGGCAAAGGACGGTGAAGGCGAGCCTGTCCTTTTCCGGGCCGATCGGTCCCAAGCCGGCAAAGCCACCGGAAGGCCAGCCACCCAAAATGACCTATCTCCATGCGTCGTTGACGCCTGCGTTGCGGCTGGAGGATCGGCTCTTGCTCAGCCCCGGTGCGACGCCGCTCGATCTGCTGGACGGCGATAATATCGTCGCGAGCGGCGGTCGGCCCCGCTGGGATGTGCAGGGCGATCTGGGGCTGTACCGCAATGGGATCGGCATGTTCGTGCAATCCGTCTATCATTCGGGGAGCCGTGCGCGAAGCCCGATCGAAACGGCGGATCTGCGCTTTGCCAGTTTGGGCACGACTGCGCTTACCCTATACGCCAATATGGAGCAGTTGTGGCCCAAGGCAGGCTGGGCCAAGAAGCTGATGATCGACGCGACCATCCGGAATGTCGCCAATGCACGGCCGCAGGTTCGGGACCGGCGGGGCGATACGCCCATCGGTCAGCAACCGGCCTATCTCGATCCGCTGGGGCGGGTCGTCAGCCTGCGAATATTCAAGCGTTTCTAGATCGGATTTCAAATAAATCGGACCGCCCGCCGGTTAAGACAAGGCGCCACATCTTGCCCGTGCCGCCTGACCGGGATCGGCGCCGGATCATAGCCTCTCCCCCGCCGCCCGCGCGCGCGGGATCAGGCCGGCATGGTCGCGCTCCACCCGCCACAGCAGGATCAGCAACAGCAGCACCAGCGGCGGCGCCACCCAGTTGATCGACAGGATCGCGCCGCCCAGATCGCCGCCGCGCGCATCGCTGATCATCCCCACCGCATAGGGGCCGATACCAAGACCGAAGATGGTCGACACGACGATATAGAGGCTGACTGTCAGGCCTCGCATGCGCGGCAGCACCTGTTCGAACAGCACGGCGTAAAGCGGCGGCATCCACATGGTAAGGACAAGGCTGTAGAGGGTGAAGCGCAGGTAGAAGCTGCTCGCATCCCCCGCGCGATAGACCCACAGCGCGATCAGCGGCGACAGGCTCATGGCGAACAGCGCCACCCAGACACGGCGCGACAGGCGATGCGCGCCGATCCGGTCGGACAGCGGCCCGGCCAGCAGTGGCCCGGCCACGCCCAAAGCGGCGGACAACAAGCCGAATTGCATGCCCGTGTCGGCGGGCGAGAGGCCGTAGCTTTTCATGAGGAAGGATGGCGTGAAACCCATCACGCCATAGTTGATGACGCCCTGCAACGATCCCGCCGCGATGCACAGCAGCAGTGAGGGGTTGCGGGTGATGAGCGCGAAGGCGACCGGATCGCGCCCTTTGAGATTCTGCATCAGGTTGATGATGACGAAGGCGCCGAAACCGATGACGCTCCATTGCACGACATGCGGGCTGATCGCGACGCCGCCCAGCATCAGCGGCGGGCGCGGCGAGAAGGCCTCGGCCCAGCGGATCGCCAGAAGCATGACGATGACGATCAGCGCCAGCGACGCGATGTTGCGCAGCCAGTCGCGCCCGCTGGCGCGGGCATGCGCAAGGCTGAGCCAATGAAAGCCCGGCGTCACCGCGCACAAGACGGACAGGCTGGCGCGGAAGGGATGGGGATCGGGCGGCGTCGGGATGCCATCCATCGCGCCGCGCGGCGGCTCGGCAAGGCGGCTCATCAGGAAGGCGATGAGGAAGCCGGGTGTTGCGGCCACGGCAAAGGCGAACTGCCAGCCTTTGAGGCCCAGAGGCGCCGTGCCCGCTGCATAGCGCGCATCCCACCATTGGGCCGCGACGCCGCCGATGATCAGCGATCCGCCAAGGCCGATGGCGATCGCGGCGGCCATCACCGCCATCACCATGCCGCGCTTTTCACGCGGGAAATAATCATAGGTCAGGCTGGTCCCGGCCGGCTGGGATGCGGCCTCGCCAATGCCTACGCACAGGCGAGAGAGCATCAGCGTGAAGAAGCCGGTGGCAAAGGCCGCGCCGCCGGTCGCCAGCGACCAGAAGCTGATGGTGATGGCGAGCAGCTTCGTGCGTATCCACCCGTCCGCCAGCCGTCCTAATGGCAGGGAAAAAAGCGCGTAGAAGAGCGCGAAGACGGTGCCGTAGAGCAGCCCCATCTCGGCGTCGCCGATCTTCAGGTCCGCCTTGATCGCCGGGGCCAATATGGCGAGGATGTTGCGGTCGAGCAGGCTGACCAGATTGGTGCCGGCGACCAGAGCCAGCGCATAATAAGCAGTGCTGCGGGGTGGGATCGTCTGGTTCACAGGCGGAACACACGCTCGGCATTGCTTTGCATCAGCTTGCGCTTCGCGGCGTCGGACATGGCCAGCAGGTCATGCGTCCGGACCTCGTCCGCCACATATTGATAGGGATAGTCCATCGCATACATGACCCGATCCTCCCCCAGTACGGATTGCGCGAATGTGATCGCGGGCGCCCATGCCATGCCGCTGGTGGTAACGCAGACGTTGGATCGCATATAGTCATGGATCGATTTATTGAGTGGCTTCATCCGCTCATAGCGCTGCGAGCGCACGCCGGCCTGGTGCATATAGTCCAAGCGATAGAGCCAGTAAGGTAAAGCTTCCCCCATATGGCCGACGACGATCTGCAAGTCGGGATAACGGTCGAAAATGCCGATGGTGATGAGCCGCAACAGGTGCATCCCCGTCTCTACGCCAAAGCCGAAGATCGCTCCGTCCAGCCCCGCGTCCAGCATAGGCCCGATCATCGCGTCGGGCGGGGTCGAGGGGTGGATGTAGAGCGGCTGGCCGGTATCGGCGAGCGCGCGAAAGATCGGGTCGAATTTGGGATCGTCCAGATACTCGCCCTGGCTATGGCTGTTCACCATCACGCCTTTGAATCCCAGATCGTGCGCGCCGCGCCGGATTTCGGCAGCGGACCAGTCCGGGTCCAGCGGCGCGATGGAGGTCATGCCGACGAAGCGGTTGGGATGGGCGGCGCAACGACCGGCCAGATGATCGTTGGCGCGGCGCACCATCGCCTTGGCTTCGGCGATATCCAGCAGGGGCTGCACCCCTGGCGATGTCAGCGAGAGGATCGCCACGTCTATACCGGTCGCATCCATATCCGCCAGCCGCTGGTCGCCCAGGTCCAGCAATCGGTCGATGATCTGGGTTGCGCGCTCCGACGGTGACTGGGCGTAAAAGCCCCAGAGTGACGCCATGCCCCGGTCCGCCGTTCCGTCACGCACCATGCGCAGATAGGCGTCGATCTGCTCGCGCGTAGCGAACGCCTCTTCGGTGGCGATGCGCAAATAGCCGCGATCGCCGCCGGTTTTGAGTTCATGCGTCATCGCTTATCCTTCATGCACGGCTTTGGTGACGAGGCAGGCGTCTATCCCTTCCGGTCCGTCCTCCGCGCCATGGCCCGACCATTTAACCCCGCCAAAGGGGGAGTCCGATCCGCCGATCATCGCCGTGTTGATGCCGACCATCCCAGCCTCCACCGCTCGCGCGACCCGGCGCTGTCGCGCGGCGTCGCTGGTCCAGGCATAGGCGGCCAGCCCATAGGGCAGACGATTGGCCTCCGCGATCATGGCGGATTCATCGGCATAGGCGTTGATGAGGGCTACGGGGCCGAAGGGCTCCTCGTTCATGATCGTGGCGTCGATCGACGTGCCCGACAGCACCGTGGGCGCGTAGAAATAGCCCTCGTTACCGATCCGTTCGCCACCAGTTTCCAGACGGGCACCTTTCGCCACCGCATCACCGATCAACCGGCCCATCGCGTCCAGTCGCCGGGCATTGGCCATCGGCCCCATGATGCTACCGGGGGAGGAGCCATCGCCGACCACGACCTTCTTCGCGCGATCGACGAAGCCGGTAAGGAAGCGGTCATGTACGCTGGCTTCGACGATGAAGCGGGTCGGCGACACGCAGACCTGTCCTGCATTGCGATATTTGCCGGCCACCACGGTATCGAGCGCCTTGTCGATATCGGCGTCGGCAAAGATCAGCACCGGGCCATGGCCGCCCAGTTCCATCGTGGTGCGCTTGCAATCCTCCGCCGCGAGTTTGGCCAGATGCTTGCCGACGAGCGTGGAGCCGGTGAAGCTCATCTTGCGGATGATGGGGGAACCGAGCAGATGACGCGACACCTCATCGGGCACGCCGAACACCGCCTGCGCGACATCGCCTGGCAGGCCGGCGTCGAGCAGGCATTGCAATATGGCGAGCGCGGACGCCGGCGTTTCCTCCGCCGCCTTCAATATGACCGAACATCCCGCCGCGATCGGCGCGCCCAGCTTGCGACCGGGATTGCCGAGTGGGAAGTTCCACGGCGCAAAGGCCGCGACCGGGCCGACCGGCTCCTTCGTCACCGTCGATCGCTGGCCGACCGGGCGCACCAGTGCCCGGCCATAGAGGCGGAAGACTTCGCCGGCGTAGAAGTTGAACAGGCTGACGTTCATCATTACTTCGATGCGCGCCTCAGCCAGCGTCTTGCCCTGCTCCAGCGTGGCGATCCGGGCCAGTTCCTCCTGCCGTTCGACCATCAGCCGCGCCGCGCCTTGCAGCACGGCGGCCCGCTCCTGCGGGGTGCTATCGCGCCAGCGGTGGAAGCCCCGCTGCGCTGCCGCAAGCGCGGCGTCCAGGTCTGTCGCATCGGCCAGCGGCAAATCGGCCAGCGCTGCGCCGGTAGCGGGATTGACGACCACATGAGTCCGCCGCCCGCCGCCCGACAGCCGCTGGCCGTCGATCATCAGATAGAGATCGGGATAGGCCATGGCGCTCAGGCGCTCACCGCTTCGCGCGCCGCCGTCTCGCGGTCGATATCGCCCTGCCAGCGTTCGGCGACGATTTCCCTGCCCGTCACCGGATGTGGCATGTGGAACGGCACGAGCTTATGGGTCGGCCACAGCCAGTGATCCTCGATCAGCGCGTCGGGGCCGGTCGGGTCTTCGGGATAGGTGATCTTGGGGAAGGGCACATATTCGGCCGGCGTGTTGGCCCAGCCCTTGTCGAAATCGGCATGCCATTGCGGCATGTAGTTCAGGATCTGGATGCGCCAGATGCCGTCGACCTTCTTATAGGTATTTTCGTAGATGCCGCCTTCCCACCATTGGCGCGCCCCCAGCATGGGGTTGGACGGGTCGGTATAATCCTTGTGCCGGCCGGCCTGCATCATGGATCGGGCGCGGGCATGGGCGGTGACGCCGTCGGGGGCGACGTCGACGATATCCTGCAATTGCGGATGATCCAGCAGGAAGCCGTCGATCGGTCCGTTGGTGCCATGGGTGAAGCGCGCCTGGAACCGCTCGACATAGAGGCGGCGGACGCCCGCCTGACCGCGCCACACGCCGCCGAAGAAACGCACTTCGCCATCGTCGGTGAACAGGTCCGCCGTTTCGTTATAGAGACATTTGTCGATCAGATAGCCGTAAAGATGCTGGAGCTTGCGGACGTCCAGTTCATCCTCCCGCCGTTGCAACCGGGTCGAAAGGTCGGTGACGGTCTTTTCCAGATGCGCGATGCGATCGGTGTCGGACATGAATCTCTCTCCTATCATTGTATGTAATACTTACGAATTTGCCGCTTCGGCAGCCAGTCGTTCCACTTCCTCCCGATAGGGACGGATTGCGCGGATCATGCAGAGCGTCGCTATCGGCAACAGCACGCCGGCGGTCATCACCAGCGACTTCCACAATTGGCTGGGGTCGCCGACGATATAGTCCTGCACCAGCCCGACCAGGAAACTGCCCATCGCCCCGAAGAAGGTGAACATGAACAGATAGATGGCCGTCACCTGCCCCCGCATGGCATTGGGCGCGACGCGCTGGATCGCTGCATTTTGCGGCACGGCGCCGGCGATGCCGAACATCGCGCCGATGCTGGCGACGCCCAGCGACGCATAGCCATTGGGCATCAGCGGGGCGAGGATGGCACAGATGGTGACACAGCCGAAGAAGATGGCGGCGGCGCGGACATTGGCGTCGGCATGGCGCTTGGCCAGCCATTCGACGAAGATGCCGCCCAGCAGCAGCCCGGTCAGCGACGCCGCTAACGTCATCGTGCCCATCACCGCGCCGATCTGCGCTTCGTTCCAGCCATAGGTGCGGATCATGAAAGGCACGCGCCAAAATTGCAGGCCGAACACCTCGATCGCGCTCAATGCCAGTCCCGCGAAGAGCGGATAATAGACGCGGCGCTTGGCATGAATCGCCTTGGCTGCGTCGAGGCCCGTGAAGGTGAGGATGCGGCGGCCCAGCGATGCGTTGGTGGGGGGCATGATGGTGCCGGCCGGAGGAGCCTGTCGCGGCGGTTCCTTGACGGTCAGGAACAGCAGGGCCACGAATAAGGCGGGCAGGCCCAGCCAGATCATCAACCATTGCCAGCCCAATATGGTCAGGCCCCCATGCTGCGTCGGCGCCCATCCGGCCGCCATGGCGATCAGCATCCCGCCGACGGCCGGGCCGAGCGTCGTGCCGCCGATGAAGCCGAATTGCAGCAGCGCGAAGGCACGGGTCAGGATGCGCGGCGGAAAGGCGTCGGCCAGCAGCGAATAGGAGGATGGCGCATGGGCCGATCCACCTGCCGCGAGGAAAACGCGGGTGCCGACGAACTGGCCGAAATTCTGGGCGAGGCCGCCCATCGACGTGATGATACCCAGCGCTGCGGAGCCGCCCGCCAGCACATATTTGCGGGGAAATATGTCGGCCAATCGCGCCAGCGGGATGCCGACGAACAGATAGCATATGATGCTCGCCGGCCCGGCCAGGAAACCGAGCTGCGAATCGGACAGACCGAAATCGGCCTTGATCCGCTCTGCCAGCATCGCGAACACCACCTGTTCGAAAAAGGTGACGAAGGTCGCCAGGATGATGACGAACAGCGCCCAATAGGCCGCCATGGTGGAATAAGGCGGGCGGGCGGACGCGGCAGCATCGGGTGACGCTGCGTCATCTCCATCCCATATCGTGTCGGTCGCAATCGGCGCGGGCGCTAAAGCCATTGACCTTCTCCTCTCCATCTCTCCCTTTGTTCACAGGGATGAAATTTCGGCTTGGCGAATTTGTAAGTGAACTATACGATTATGGCGAGCGAAAAATGCACGCCTGTTATAAAGATTGGCGTTGCAAAGATAATCGTAGGAGAATGGGATGCTCGACTTTGCGGGACGCACCGCCTTTGTGACCGGCGGCGCTAACGGGATCGGCTTGGGGCTGGTACGCGCGCTTCTGGCGCAGGGGTGCAAGGTGGCGATCGCCGACATTCGCGAGGATGCGCTGGCCGCCGCGCTCAAGACGCTCGATAATCAGAGCGTTTTACCTGTCCAACTCGATGTCGCATCGCGCGCCGGCTTTGCCGATGCGGCCGACCGAGCGGAGGCGGCGTTGGGGCCAGTCAGCCTGCTTTTCAACAATGCGGGCATCAACCTGTTCCAGACCATCGACGAGTCCAGCTATGATGATTGGGACTGGGTGATGGGGGTCAATCTGAACGGCGTCATCAATGGTGTGATGACCTTCGCTCCGCGCATGAAGGCGCTGGGGCAGGGCGGGCATATCGTCAACACAGCATCCATGGCGAGCTTCCTGTGCGGCGGCGCGCCCGGCATCTACAACACCACCAAATTTGCGGTGCGTGGCATGAGTGAATCCCTGCGCTACAGCCTGGCGCCGCACGGTATCGGCGTGTCGGTTCTTTGCCCCGGTCTGGTGAAGAGCCATATCTATGCCAGCGATGAGGTCCGCCCGGCGGCGCTCAGCGGTGGGGCGAAGCCGGTGGACAGTGCGGCAGTCGACCGGCTGGAGCAATTGCACCAGTTCGGCATGGAGCCGGACGTCATTGCCGCCCGCACATTGGAGGCGGTTCAGGAGAACCGTTTCCACATATTCCCCCATCCCGAATTTCGTGACGAGCTGGCGACGGTGTTTGGTGAGATATTGGCGGACTTCCGCGATTATCCGCAGGATGCCGGGTTCGACCAGCGTGTAGGGTTTGAGGCCATGCGCCGGGACAATTATGCCAAGGCCCGGCGATCGGCGCGCGAACGCGCCTGACCCTTAATGCGCGAACAGGTCGCCCTGCCGTGGCGGGGCGACCGTGCGGCGTGGCGTCGCTGGCGCACCGATCAGCACCCGCGCGCGGCCGATCAGCGTATAGACCGCCTGACGTTGGGCACCGCGATTGAGATGATCGACGCGATAGCCCTGATAATGGCGCTTAAGCAGCCCTGCCTTCACCAATTCGGTGACGGCGCGGCTCAGATTGGTCTTGCCCGACGCGCGGACGCGGCCCCGGACTTCCTCCTGCACCAGCGCTTCGTCCGCAGCGCTTTCGCCGGACAGCCGCTCCTCCTTGCGCAATTCCTCGCGCACCCGCTCGACCAGTGCCATGCGGCGCGGATCGCGATGCCCCATCGGCGTCAACGCATCGCAAAGCCAGTCACGCAGGGGGATAAGGCCTTTGCCCACGCGGACCTCCGGCCCGGCGCTGCCATCCGCCTTGGTTACATCGGCGATCAGCGTCAGCAGCATGAAGGCGTAACGCGGCCGCGAGCAGCAATGCGACAGCTGATCCAGCAGCAGCGACAAATCGCTGCCACCGGGTATGCGGGACGAGACGGGCGCATGAAACATATCGTGAATCAAGCATAGTCTGACCCGCTTGTGAATCCCGTTTTTCTGCCGAGTCGCATTTTGTCGCTCGTGACACTTTGCCCATCGGTAAAGTGTCACGGTCGGCACTTTACCGATGGGCGGCACATGCCTTGTCAGGCCAAGGAAGAGTCCGCTTGCGCCGTATCAATGGCCGGCAGGGTCAGCATGACCCGCAAGCCCGGTTCCGCGTCACCCAGCGTCAGCGTACCGCTATGCATATGGGCCACGGCCGATGCCAGCGATAGGCCCAGCCCGGCGCCGCTGATATGGCGGGAGGCATCCAGCCGGGCGAACCTGCGTAGCGCTTCGATCCGCCGCTCTTCGGCAATGCCGGGGCCATTGTCGGCCACGGCAATCTCGATCCTGTCGCCCGATCGCCGTGCCGACAGCAGGATTTGGTCGCCTCCATATTTCAGCGCATTGTCGATCAGGTTGGACAATACTTGGCCGAATATCTCCCGGTGCGATCGGATATGCAGGTCCGGCGGCGTATCGACGCTGATCGTCACGCCCTTATCCTCGGCCAAGGCATCATACATGTCCTGAAAATCCAGCAGCAGCGCGGCGACGTCGACCGCCACAAAACTGTCGCGGCCGATGCCTGCCTCTGCCCGGCTGATCAGCAGCGCAGCGTCCAGCATGCGCAGCAGCGTGTCGCCTTCCTCCAGCGCCTTTTCCAGCGCCGCAATAGATTCCTCGTCCCGGCTCTGGCGCAGCGCATTGTCCAGTACGGCGCGCATTCTTGTCAGCGGGGAGCGCAGGTCATGCGCCAATCCGTCCGTCACCAAACGCATCTCGTCCACCAGGCCGGTGATCCGCTCCAGCATGGCGTTGATTTCCTCACCCAGCGCGTCGAACATGTCGCCGCTGCCGGACAGGATGATGCGACGCTTCATGTCGCCGGTGCCGACCGCCGCCGCCGTGTCGATGACCGACCGCAACCGCCCCCGGATGATCGCAGCGGAAAAGAAGGCCGCGCCTGCCGCCAGCGGGATCGCAAGTATTACCGCGCCCAGCAGCGCGGCCTCCAGATAGCCGCCGAAACGCAAGTCATTTTCCACGACATGGCCGGTCAGCAGTCGCGTGCCATCCGGAAACTGCGTGCTGACGATCCCGATGCTCTGGGGCTCGCGCTCCTTCTGGCCGATGCGCAGCAGGTCGAGTTGCCGCCAGCTTTCCGCCGGGCCGATCGCTGATGGCCAATTGGGAATATTGCCCGCTACCCGCTGACCATTGGGTGCGATCAGCAGCATGACCGAACTGCCGTCCGGATCGGCGGTCATGCGGCTGCGGACCGTGGCGCCGGCCGCCTGCAATCCGGCCGCCGCATAAGTGGCGGCTATGTCGTCGCGCAGATTGACCGCGACGGCGCGGCTCGCTTCATCCACCGAATTGTTGGTGAATTGATGCACAGCCCATAAGGCAAGCAGTACGCAGGCGATCTGCATCAGGAAGACGAGCGCAGCGAACCGCCAGATGACGCTTTGGCGCCAACGCATCGTCAACCCTGTTCGCTCAGCCGATAGCCGGCGCCGCGAATCGTGTGGATCAGCGGGCTTTCGCCCTCTTCATCTACCTTGCGGCGCAGGCGGCTGATATGCACGTCGATGACATTCGTGCCGGGATCGAAATGATAATCCCATACGCCCTCCAGCAACATGGTGCGGGTGACGACCTCGCCCTGATGGCGCAGCAGATAATCGAGCAAGCGAAACTCGCGTGGTTGCAGGTCGATGGTGCGGCTACCGCGCTTGACCTTGCGCGAGAGAAGGTCGACCTCCAGACCGCCGCAGGACAAACGCGTCTCGGCCGCTTGTCCGCCGCCACGCCGCAGGATGATGCGCAGTCTGGCGAGCAATTCGGCAAAGGCGAAGGGCTTGGCCAGATAGTCGTCCGATCCGCCGGTCAGGCCCTTGACCCGTTCGTCGGCGGTGGCCAGCGCGGATAGGATGATGACCGGGGTTTCAATACCGGCGGCGCGCAGCGCGGCGAGCACGGCCATGCCGTCCATTCCCGGCAGCATTCGGTCGAGAATGATTGCGTCATGCGCGGCCTCGGTCGCCAGGAACAGCCCGTCGCGGCCGTTATCGGCCCGGTCGACGGTGAAGCCTTCTTCCACTAGCCCCTTGGTGATATAGTCTGCGGTGGTGGCATCATCCTCGACCAACAGCACCTTGTAGCTCATGACCGTCCTCATTTCCCGGCCTCCCGCATCCGGGCGGCCATGCTGCCTTTCCCGCCGCCGATCAGCCGCTGGAGGTCCACCATCGCCCGTGCCAGCGAAAGCCCCTGCGGCCCCGCGATGAAACGCGGTTCCCAGATCGGCACGAACTTCGCCTTATAGGCACGCAATCCGCCAAAGCCATAGAAGGCATCGCCATGGCGGTAGAGGAAGGCCGCCGCCTTGACCCAAAGCGGGGACAGGCGCCGCGCCTCCAGCCCCGACAAGGGCGCAATGCCGAGCGTGAACCAGCGATAGCCATGGGATTGGCCCCAAAGCAGCAGGCTAGTGAAGATGAAGTCCATGACACCGGGTGGCGCATCGCCGCTGTGACGCATCAGATCGACGGACAATTCCTGACCGTCCGCCGTCGACCAGATATTGGCGAAGGCCACGATCCGCCCGTGGCAGCGCACGACCGCGCAGTCGAACCTTGCCATATAGATATCTCCAAAACGACCGACGCTGAAGCTTTTCTCGGTGGCGCCCTTGGCGGCCAGCCAGTCGTCGGACACGGCGCGTAATTCGGGCAGCAGGGCCGGCAGGTCGACCGCCGCCACGATTTCGAAGCCGGCGCCATCGCGGGCGGTGCGGCGGACGGCGTGGCGCAGGGGGCGGGCCTGCGATCCTTCCAGCGTGAAGGTGCTCAGGTCGATCCGTGCCTCCTCCCCATATTTGACGATGGACAGGCCAAGGTCGATGGCCAGCGGCAGGGATTCCAGGCTTAGTTGATAGAGCAATAGTCGCCCCTGCGCGGCGTCGGCCCGCTCACGCATGCGCCATAGCAGGTCGCCCCATTCAGCCGGATCGCCGACCGGATCGCCCATGACGATCCAGCTATGCCCTTGTACCTGATACATGAGAAAGGCGCGACCGGACGGGGATGTCAGGAAACGCTTGTCGCCCGTAAGCGCGAGGCAGGCGTCCGTCCGACGGGCGAGGGCGAGTGCGGTTTCGCTGGGCGGGCCGCATGGCTCATCGTCGCCACGGTCGGTAGCCGGGCGCAGCAGTCCCATCATTGCGGCGCCGACCATCACCACGCCGGTGGCCAGCGCAGCGCGCAGGAAGCGCGAGGCGTCCTGATGCCGCCCGAACTGCCACCACAGATCGCTTTGATAATCGACATGGCGATAGGCGATGAAACCGATCCAGATGGACAGGCCGACCGCGACGCCCAGCGTAGCGATCCATCCTGGCGTCAATATGGCCGATGTCAGGCTGGTGCGGCGATAGAAGGCCGCATGGCTCCATTGCAGCAATGCGGCGATGGACAGGAGGATGATCGCCTCCTCATAATCCAGGCCCTTGCTGAGCGAGAAGAGCGCGCCGGCGACCAGCAGCAACCGCGTCAACAAGAAGGCGCCATCAAGCCGTCGATAGAGTCCCGATGCCAGCAGGATCAGCATCGCGCCGGTCATGCTGGCGGCCAGATGGGACGCCTCGACAAAGGGCATGGGTATGATGCCCGCCACGATGCGGAACCGCCCCGGAACGGCAGGGAGCGATCCGGAAATAAGCAGGATGGTGCCGCCCACCGCCACCAGCGCGGCGAACATGGTGGGGGCGATCGCGCGGGCCAGCGTCTGCGCGCCACCCATCACCTGGCGTACTGGCCGTCGCCATGCATGGCTTTCATGCGCGGTGATGAGGATGACGGCCACGAACAGGGGGACCAGATAATAGAGGATGCGATAGGCGATCAGCGCCGCGATCAACACCGGCTGGTCGACATTGGGCAGGGTGGCGACGATCACGCCTTCGAATATGCCGATGCCGCCCGGCACATGGCTGATCAGCGCTACGATGATGGCGAGCGCATAACCCAGGAAGAAAGTGGGATAGAGGGCAGGGGAGAGATGGGGGACGAGGACGAACAGCGCGGCGCTGGCAAAGGCCAGGTCGATGCAGGCGATGCCGATCTGCGCCAGTCCCTGTGTTCTGCTGGGCAGCGTCAGGGTCCAGCCGAAGAGGTTGATCGAACGGGCGGCTGGGCCGAGCGCGGCGAGGAGCAGCATCGCACCGATTAGCAGGGCAATGCCGATGGCGCGCTGCACGACCGGATCGAGCGCGAACCCACCCAGCGCGATGGCGGCGGGATGCAGGGTCATCGCCAGTGCGGCAAGGGTGAAGACGCCGCCCCAAAATGCGAAGCTGGCCGACGCGATGATGCGTGCGACATCCCCCGGCCCCAGACCCGCCGCGCCATAGATGCGCAGCCGTGCCGACCCGCCGGTAACGATCGCCAGGCCCAGATTATGGCTGAGCGTATAGCTGCAGAATGACGCCAGCGCCGCCGTGCGCCAGCCGATCCCGCTGCCGATGATGCGGAGCGCCAGATGATCGTAAAGGGTAAGGGCAAGATAGCTGAGGACGGTCAGCAGCACGCAGGCGGCGATCGCGAGCGGTGGGATGGCGTGGAAGGCCGCCCGGACATCATGCCATTCTATTTCGGTGAAGAGATGGTCGAGCGCGGCGAAGGCGAGAGTAGCCACCAGCAGGAGCAGGCCGACGCCCAGCAGTTGCCGACGCGGGCCGATGGAGCGGGGAAGCGTGAGGCTGGTCATCGGGCAGCGTCGCGCGCGCCGACCGCGCGCCCGATCCCCTGCAACAGGGCGGCGCTCACGGCGTCTGCGTCATGGTGCAGTGGATGGCCGCCGGGCAGTTCCAGCCGGGTGACGTTGGACTGACGCAGCGCCGGGCACAGGCTGCTGTCCTCGTCCGCGCCATGGATGCAGAGCAGGGGCGTCCAGCTGAGCTTCTGGGCGGCGATGACGGCATCCTCTTCGGGTTCGTTGAAGGAGAAGATTTCGGACGGAGACGCGCGCCACTGGCGCGTCGCGCCGGGCACGATCAAGCCGATAAAGGCGATCCGGCGGCGTAATTCCGTCGGTACATAAGGCAGCGAGGGTGCGATCACGTCCGCCCCGAAGGACTGGCCGAGCAGCAGCAGCCGGGCATCTGGATCGAGCGCGATGGCGCGGCGCAGGCCATCGGCGATCATCGCGCCGGCTTCTTCGGGCGTGCGACGG
The DNA here is from genome assembly GCF_008710155.1 of Sphingobium limneticum. Taxonomy (GTDB): domain Bacteria; phylum Pseudomonadota; class Alphaproteobacteria; order Sphingomonadales; family Sphingomonadaceae; genus Sphingobium; species Sphingobium limneticum. Next base: position 12,099 of record NZ_VYPZ01000027.1, on the reverse strand, counting down.
GTGCGGAAGAAGTGCAGGCTGTTTTCGGCCACGACCGGGATGCCCTGCCGGGTCAGCCGTTCGGCGACGTCCGGCCCCAGTCCGGCATGGAAGCCCATATCGCCGGACAAATAGAGCGCGACCGCGCGCGGTTGATGCTGGCGTAGGGGCGCCTGTGCGGGGAGCGTGTCGAACAGCGCGCCATTGCCGATATAGCCGATATAGCAAAGCGCCAGGAGCAGTGCGCCGGTGAAGCCCGCCAGGCCGATCGTCGTCCGGCTCATGACGGGTTGCTCCAAGCCGGGCCTGTACCCCGCAGCGCGTCTGTCGATTGTACCCGACCGCTGCGCTCCAGCTTGCCCCAGCCGACCCAGGGGCCAAGGATGGCGGTTCCCACGGCGCGGATGACGACGCTGTACATGATCTGCCGGTAGATGAAGCGCTGCGCCACCAGCAGGAGGGCAGGATAGCGTTTCTCGCGCGGTTCCAGACGATAGGCGACCGCGCCGCAGGCGATGTCTATGGCGGTAAAGGCGATCCAGTAAAGTGCCATGCGCAGCACGTCGCTTTCCGTCTGCGCCCAACCATGCTGATGAACGCGCAGGGCGGTGTCGAGCGCGCTGACAACCAGCGCCAGGTCGATGATCGGCGACACCATCGCAAAGCCGATCTGGAACAGCCAGGCCTGAGGCAGCCCGACCCAGGCGAGGCCCGCCGGCTTGCCTTCCCGCCAGATGCCGCGATGCTTCCACAGACATTGCAGCGTGCCATAGGCCCAGCGGAAACGCTGTTTGGACAAGGCACGGAAGCTTTCGGGTGCTTCGGTCCAGGCGACTGCGTCGGTATCATAGGCGATGCGCCAGCCGGCGCGCTGCACGGCGATGGTCAGATCCTGATCCTCGGCCAGCGTATCGACCGGATAGCCGCCCACAGCATCCAGCGCCGATCGCCGCCACGCACCGACCGCGCCCGGCACCACGGTGATCGCACCGAAACGGGCCAAGGCGCGCCGTTCCAGATTTTGCGCCGTCACATATTCCACCGCCTGCCAGCGGGTGACGAGATTGATGCGGTTGCCGACCATCGCATTGCCGGCGACCGCCCCGACCTGCTGATCGGTAAACCAGCGGGCCAGGCGAGCGATCGTCAGCGGCTCGAACTGGGTATCGGCATCGAGAGCGACGATGATCGGTGCCCGCGCCAGTTCCAGCGCGCGATTGAGCGCCACCGCCTTGCCGCCATTGGCCAAGGTCAACAATTGTACGCGGCTGTCGCCGGCGAAGGCGTCGGTGACGATCCGGCTGGTGCCGTCAGTCGATCCGTCATCCACCACGATGACCTCCAGCCCGACTTGCTGGCTGGACAGGACGCGGCGCACGGATGTTTCGATGACCTTGGCTTCGTTGAAGGCAGGGATGATGACGGACACGAACAGGTCGGGCTGAGTCGTGGGTGGGGCGATGCGGTTGCGCGGCAGGCGGCTGCCGAGCGCCAGCCCGGCCAGCATCACCGCGCGGCCGATGCCGAACAGGATGACGGCGAAGAAAAGCCATTTGAGCGTCATGGCGATACCAGCGAGAACCAGGAAGATGGCGACGTCGACCCGCACGGCGACGAGGTCCGCGCCGCGCACCTGCGGCATCACCTGCGCCGGCGTCAGGCCGGCCAGCGTCGATACCGGCACGAAACGATAGCCGCGCGCCTTGAGTGCCTGAATGATGCGGGGCAATGCCGCCACGGTCTGAGCCCGGTCGCCGCCGCTGTCATGCAGCAGGATGATCTGCGCCGAACGATCCGCGCTGCCCGCCTCTACCTGCGCGATGGTCCGCGCGACGATGGCGTCGGCGCCCGGCCGGGTCCAGTCGCCCGGATCGACATGCAGGCCGACGTTGAGATAGCCCGCCCGTTGCGCTTGCAGCGCTGGCCCGATCTCGTCTGCCGTGGTCGGTTCCGCATCGCCAAAATAGGGCGCGCGGAACAGGCGCATGGCGTGGCCGGTATAGGCCTCCACCAGTCGCTGCGTGCTGTTGAGCTCCAGCGACACGCCCCGGTCCCAGACCTGCGCCAGATTGGGGTGGGTATAGCTGTGATTGCCGATCTCGCTGCCCTGCGCGATGATTTGCCGCAACAGGCCAGGGTGCATCATCGCATTTTCGCCGATGACGAAGAAGGTCGCCGGGACATGCGCCTTGCGAAGGATGTTCAGAACCGGCGGGGTCCAGACCGGATCGGGACCATCGTCGAATGTCAGCGCCACCTCATGCGGGCGATAGCCGGTGCGGCGGATGACATAAGGGGTCGGCAAGCTGGCGAAATGCTCGTCGGTGATGAGGCCGGCGGTGCGGCCCGAACCCATGGCGATCGTGCGGTGGCCGATCGTGGGCACGTCGTCGATCCGCAATATTTCGCCGTTGCCCTCCACATCGACCGAGTTGAAACTGGTCAGCCGCTCCATGGCTGCGGACGGTGCGGTGTCGCGCTGCTTGAGCGCGGACCAGAAGCCGGGATCTTCCGACCCCAACCGCCACAGCGCGACGCCACCGGTGCCGGCCAGTCGCGCGGCGCGAATCTGGTTCCAGGCGCTGGCCGCGTCCAGCATCCAGACATGATGGACCCGCCCGTCCTGTTGATAGTCGAAGCTGGCATTGCCCGATGCCGGATCGAAGCGGATCGGGGCGCCGCTGTCGTGCGCGGACAGCCATGCATCCTCGATCGACAGCGTTTCGGCGCTGGCCGCGCCATCGGTCCAGTCATAGGCATAATTGCCGATGGCGACGATCGTCTTGGCGGCCGGCACGACCTTGAGCGCGGCGCGCAGCCGCTGCACGAACCAGGGCTGGGCGGCGATAGGGCCGGCCTTGTCGCCGATATAATGCTGGTCATAGTCCATCAGGAACAGGCGGTCGGCCAGTTGACCGTACCGTGCGAGATCCCAGCTGGCGTCATCCACCGGCACGGTCAGCGTCAGCAGCAGATGCCGATCGCGCAGCGTCGGCGCAGCCTGATGCAGGAAGGCAAGATAGTCGCGCTGCGATCCGGGCGGCAGTGCTTCGAAATCGAAGACGACGCCGGTGGCGTGCAGTGTTTTCAGGGTAGGGATGAGCTGGTTCAGGAAGGTGGTGCGCGCGTGGCGATCATGCAGCAAGGCGGCGGTGCCTTTCCCATCCCATGCCCCATCGCCGACATTCTGCACGACCGGCAATATCTTGGGGCGGCGGTGGGCCGCGTGGATGATCGCTGTGAAATTGCTGTCGTTCGTCAACTGCAACCGGTGAGCGGACCCCGTGACGGACAGGAGGGCCGGGGCAACCCAGTCGATATGATCGACATGTTCGCGCAGGGCCGCGCGGCTGGCGTCATCCCACGGGACATAGAAGGCGGCCGTTACCGGATGTGCGGAAATGGCGGAGCCGCCATGAGGGAGCCATTGCGCAAAGTCGGCGCGCAGTTTGGCGCCGATATGGCCGAGCTTCTGGCCGATGCCTTCGGCGCGCGGACGCTCCATGCGCAACGGCACAGCCGGAGGGGTCGGGACATCCACGATGGTCACGGCAAAGGCGACCGCAGCGACCATGATCGCGAGCAAGGTCACGAACAAAGCGGGCAAGGTAAAGCGGCGGCGACGCCCGCTGGCATCGTAGAAGATCGGCCTGTGCATCGTCCATCCGTGCGGTTGGAGAGGCGGCGTAACAGGGGGAACGCCGCCTCTCACTTCACGGTCGAGGAAAATGACCGCGACCTTGGATAGGATAGTCCACGCGTCGGCAGGATGAGCGCATCATTACAGTTTGGTCATGAGGTGCCCTGTGTCGATCCTGGGCCGGTCCATTCTCGATCAGGCGATGGTCAATCCGACCTCGATATTGTTGCGGGTGGCGTTGGAATAGGGGCAAATCTGATGGGCCGCCTCGACCAGCCGTTCCGCATCGGCCCGGTCCAGACCCGGCAGATTGATTTCCAGATCAGCGGTGATGCCGAAACCGCCCGCTGCGCGCGGTCCGATACCCACGGTCGCCGTCACGCTGGTGTCGGAAGGCACCTTGAGCTTCAGCTGTTGGCCCGCAACCTTCAACGCACCGATGAAGCAAGCCGAATAGCCGGCTGCGAACAATTGTTCGGGGTTGGTGCCGTCCCCGCCGACACCGCCCAACTCCTTGGGCGTCGACAGCGCGGCGACGAAGCGGCCATCTTCCGATCGTGCTTCGCCGTCGCGACCGCCGGTCGAAGTGGCGCGGGTGCGATATTTGACATCAACGGACATAGTATTCTCCTTTAATATGACGATAATATATATCGCGATATATATTAAATAGGAGTCGAAGGAGGGCTTGTCCAGCGAATTGTTTATCGCGATATGGATTCTGTAGAACGCCCCGGATGGAGTGAAGACATGCCTGCCGCCGCCCCGCTCGATCATCAGCTCTGCTTTTCGCTCTATGCGACCAGCATGGCGATCAATCGTGCCTACAAACCCATGCTGGACCAACTGGGGATCACCTATCCCCAATATCTGGTTCTACATGCCCTGTGGGAAGAGGACGGTCGGCCCGTCGGCATCATCGCGGAACGGCTGGCGCTCGAATCGAGCACGGTCACGCCATTGGTGAAGCGGCTGGAAGCGGCCGGCTTCGTCATGCGCGCACGCAATCCGGCAGACGAGCGGCAGGTGCAGGTGCGGCTGACGACCAAAGGTCAGGATATGCGCGAGCAATGCGGCTGCCTGGCCGAAGCGCTGCTGACCCGATCGGGCATGTCGATCGAGCAGCTGGCAGCGCTCAACCGCGACGTGACGACGTTGTGGACGGCGCTCCAGTCTAGCTGAGCGTGACACTTTTCAACTTTATTGAATGGAAGGCATGAATTTATCGGTCTGATCGCAAAAGCCTCGCCTCGCTATGAAGGCTGCATAGCCGCAACGGAGTTTTTGCCATGCTCACCATCGCCACACCGCGCCTCAGCCCTGCAGAATGGCAGGATGTCCGATCGACGCTGACCGCCGTGGCCGATTGCGGCTGTGGCGAACCTGAAGCCGCCGGATCGCTGCGGTCGCGGATCAGCCATGCGGTCGACGCCCTTATCGGCGCGAAGAGGGCAGCGCCCGCGCCGCTCCTCGCGCATCTCCATCCGGTGCGTGACTTTCTCTGCGAAACCGGCCGCACCCGCCAATTGGCCGAACGCCATGTGCCGTCTCTTGCCGCGCAAGGCTTTTCCCGCGCCCAGATCGAAGCGCTGGCGCTGCTCGGCGCCTGACCTCCATTCCGCCGAAAGGAACCATTTCATGTCCATCCGCTCTTCCGAGATCGACGCTGTCGACACGATCATCCTGCCACCGGTGCGCGACCTGGGAGACGGCTTTTCCGTCCGCCGGGCGCTGCCTTCGGCGCATCGTCGCATGGTCGGCCCCTTCATCTTCTTCGATCAGATGGGGGAGGCGGTGTTCAACAGCGGCGAAGGGCTGGACGTGCGTCCGCACCCGCATATCGGCCTCGCCACCGTCACCTATTTGCTGGAGGGCGAGATATTGCATCGCGACTCCGTGGGTTCGGTCCAGTCGATCCGGCCGGGCGAAGTCAACTGGATGACGGCAGGCAGCGGCATCGTCCATAGCGAGCGCACGTCCGAGGAGAATCGCGCCAGCGGCGGCCAGCTGTTTGGCCTCCAGACCTGGGTGGCGCTGCCGACCCAATATGAAGAGGTCGATCCGGGCTTTTCCCACCATAAGGCGGACGCGATTCCGACGATCGAGGATGCGGGCACGCGCCTGACCCTGATCGCGGGCAGTTCCGATGGGCTGGTTTCGCCGGTCAGGACCTTCTCTGACATGGTCTATGCCGATATCGTCCTGCAAGATGGCGCGCGCTATCAGTTGAAGGCCGAGCACGTCGAACGTGCCATCTATGTCGTGGCGGGCGAGGTCGAGGTGCTCGGCCAGACCGGCGGTTTCGCAACCGGCGAACTGGTGGTGTTCAAGCCCGGTGCGGAGATTGTGCTGCGGGCGAAAGGTGGCGCGCGGCTGATGTTGCTGGGTGGTGAGCCGCTGCCGGAAAAGCGTAACATCTACTGGAATTTCGTCTCCTCTTCCGCCGATCGGATCGAGCAAGCCAAGGCAGACTGGCAGGCCCAACGCTTCGCCAAGGTGCCGGACGAGAGCGAGTTCATCCCGCTCCCGGCCTGACCTGTTCAGGGGCGCGGGTTCAGTCTCCCTCGTCCCCGATCCGTTCGGCGCGGCGCCCGGATGCCGCAAGCCTGGCCAGTTGCATGAATTCCTGCCGCCAATAGTTAGACTGCGGGCCGGCCAGACGGGCGATGTCGGGATAGTCGAACGTGCCTAGCCGCGTATCGCCCCGCAGTTTCTGACCGAAGGCGGCGACCGCGACGGCAAAGGCCATATCACCCTGCGGCCGGCTGGCCGTGGCGATCAGGGCGGCGGGGACGGGGTGTTCGATCAGGCGGCTCGTCTCGTTTTCGGGTAATTTGTAGCGCAGGCGGACCGTGGCCAACTCGCGGGCGTCGCCCGTTCCGGTCGGTGCTCGGTTGGCCGCATATTTGCGCAGCCCGCTCCAGCCCGCTTCCCCCACCGGCACGATCTCATAGAGCGCCGTCACCTGATGGCCGGCGCCGATCTCTCCGGCGTCCACGCGATCGTCGGCGAAATCCTCCTCCGCCAGCGCACGATTTTCATAGCCGATCAGCCGATACTGGCTGACCGCTGCCGGATTGAACTCCACTTGTATCTTTACATCCCTGGCGATGGTGAAGAGCGTGGAGGACAGCTCTTCACCAAGCACTTTGCGCGCTTCCATGGCGCTGTCGATATAGGCATGGTTGCCATTGCCAAGATCCGCCACAGCCTCCATCATCGCGTCATTATAATTGCCCTGGCCAAAGCCCAGCGTGGTCAGGGTAATGCCATCTTCCCGGTTCCGCTTCACCATATCCTCCAGCCCCTGCTGGTCGGACAGGCCGACATTGAAGTCGCCGTCCGTCGCCATGATGATACGGTTGATGCCGCCCGCTATGCGGTGCGCGCGCGCCAGATCATAGGCCATGGCCAGCGCAGGACCGCCTGCCGTTGCCCCCTGCGCATCCAGCCCATCCAGCGCCGCCTTGATCTCGGCCGGATCATGACTGCCCTCCACCAACGTCTCGACCCACCCGGCATAGGTGATGATCGACACGCTATCGTCGGGTCGCAGCCCATCGGCCAGGGTGGAGAGCGCCTGCTTCACCAGCGGCAGCTTGTCGGCATCCTGCATCGATCCCGACACATCGACCATGAAGACCAGATTGGCCGACGGCCGCTCGGATCGGGTGACATCATAGCCGCGCAGGCCGATGCGCAGCAGCCGCGTGCCCGGATTCCAGGGCGTGGTCGCCATGTCGGTCGTCACACTGAACGGCGCGTCGCGATCGGCGGGCAGGGGATAGTCGTAGCGAAAATAATTGACCATTTCCTCGGTCCGCACCGCATCGGCCGGGACGGCCTGGCCGCCCAGCAGCATGCGGCGGACATTGGCATAGGCGCCGGTGTCGACATCCACCGCGAAAGTCGAAACGGGGGCGTTGGCGACCTGAAGGACCGGGCTGACCGAATGGCCGTCATAGCGTTCTGCGCTGACGGCGCTGGCAGGACCATTATTGGCTTCTTCATAGACGTAGCCGCTGGGCGGCTGGCTGCATCCGGCAAGGATCAGGCCGGGAAGAAGGGTGAGAGCGATGACCGAGCGTCTGTGCATGCTGGTTTCTCCACTATTGCAGTAGAGAGAGAATAAGATCGACAAAGCGGCGCTAGCAAGCGACGAGTAGAGTGCCTGAATGCCCCTGTTGCTCACCATCAGCCGCGCCCGATCGGCTTTTTCGCAGAATTGCGTGGTTTGCGATTCTCCCTGCACATCGCCTGCATCACGGCTGCGCCAACTATTCATCAACTGCCCCGATGATCTGCTTGAGAGCGGCCCATCTTGCCCCGACATTCAGGGAGACAAGATCATGCCTGCTTCAGCCCTGCGCTTCACCGCGCGCTTTCGCTGGAAATTGTTGCCGGCTTTGCTGGTCGTCGGACTGGGCGACTGGCTTTTCTATCAGCGTCAATTTTATGGGGGCTATGTCGGCCTGTTCACGCTGGCGGTGTTGGGCGCGTTGCTGATCGGTCGGCCCATGATCGGCCGCGATCGGCGCGCTTGGGTCGCGCTGGCGGCTGCCGGCCTGTTCAGCGGCGCGCTGCTTTACGATGCGAGCTTGCTGGCGTGGATGCTGTTCTGGATTGCGGCGGCCATGGCCGCATTGTTGCCGGCGACGGCGCGGTTCGACGATGGCTGGCGTTGGTTCCAACGCCTGCTGCTGCACGGGCTGCGCGCGCCGTTCGTGCCGCTGATCGATGTACGCCGCCTGCTCAAGGTTCGCGCGGCGGGACGATCGGGGCGCTGGAGCATGCAGGCAGCCATGGCCACATTAGCCCTGCCGCTGATCGGCAGTGCCATAATCCTCAGCCTGTTCGCAGCGGCCAATCCCCTGATCGAGCGTTTCCTGTCGTCTTTACTGCTGCTAGATCTGTCCATCTCGCTGTTCGCGCGGGTGGCTTTCTGGACCTTGATCTTCATCGCCATCTGGAGCCTGCTGCGGCCCAGAGCGGCCCGCCGCCTTTTGCCGATCTTTGGCGGGCGAGCCGATGCGAGCCTGCCCGGCGTGTCGGTCGCCTCGGTTACTCTGTCCCTCATCGTCTTCAACCTGATCTTTGCGGCACAGAATCTGATGGACGCCGCCTGGCTTTGGGGGTGGGCACCGATGCCTGCCGACATGTCCATGGCCGATTATGCCCATCGCGGTGCCTATCCGTTGATCGCGACCGCGATGCTGGCGGCGCTGTTCGTTCTGGTAACGCTGCGGCCCGGTGCGGATACCGCACGTATCCCTGCAATCCGCAAGCTGGTGTCGCTGTGGATTGGGCAGAATATCATCCTCGTCGCTTCCTCCATGTTGCGCGTGGCCGACTATATCGACGCCTATTCGCTGACCCGGTTGCGTATCGCGGCGCTGATCTGGATGGCGCTGGTCGGCTTCGGCATGGCTACCATCTGCTGGCGGCTGCTGCGCGATCACAGCGCGTCCTGGCTCGTCAATGTCAATCTGGCTGCGGTGGCGCTGGTCCTTACCGTGGTTAGCTTCGTGGATCTGGGTGCGATCGCCGCGCAATGGAATGTGCGTCACGCCCGGGAGGTCGGTGGACGGGGTGTCACGCTCGATCTTTGTTATCTCGATCATCTGGGCGATTCGGCGCTCCTTGCTTTGTTGCAACTGGAGCAGCAATCGACCATCGCCCCGGCTTTTCGTGAACGGGTGGAGGCTGTTCGGGCACGTCGCGCCTATGAGCTGGCGGCGGATCAGCGGCGGGGCTGGTCGCTGCTCGGGCAAAAGCGACTGACACAAGCTCGCCTGATCGCGGCGCAAACTGGGCCGCTGCGCCTGATGCTGAGGCCGCGTGCGTGCGACGGAGCGCTGATCCCGCCTCCGCCCGTCGCGGCATCGCCTGTTCAATCCGAACATGTCGATCCCAAGACGGTTCGTGCGTTGACAGGGGAGACCGTGAAATGATCATGTACCCCATGCCCAGCACCATCCTGATCGTGGACGACGATCCCCATATCCGCCAGTTGCTCGTCTTCGCCTTCGGCAAGGCGGGATTGGAAACGATCGAAGCCGCCGATGGCGAGGAAGCCCTGACGCAGGTAGAGAGGCAGCGCCCCGATCTCGTCATCCTCGACATCAATATGCCGCGCATGGACGGGCTTGAGGTCTGCCGTCGGCTGCGGGCGCAGGACGATGTCCCGATCTTCTTCCTTTCCTCGCGCGACGATGAAATCGACCGGGTGCTGGGCATAGAACTTGGCGGCGACGATTATGTGGTGAAACCCTTTTCGCCCCGGGAAGTGGTGGCCCGATCCATGGCCATCCTGCGCCGCACCGCTGCCAAGCCTCCGGCGGTCGAGAATGTCGGCATCATGCGCCACGGGTTGCTCAGCCTCGATACGGAGAGCTGGTCGGCGCATTGGCAGCGTGTGGAGGTCAGCCTGACGGTGACGGAATTCACCATATTGCGCACCCTGTTGGCGATGCCCGCGCGCATATTCTCCCGCGACCAGATCATCGACCGGTTTCGGGGGCCGGGCTTTGCGCTGACCGACCGAACCGTCGACAGTCATGTTCGCAACCTGCGGCGCAAATTTGCCGATGTGGGCGGCGTCGACCTGATCGAGACGCGGGCCGGGATCGGTTATCGGCTTGGCGGATGCTGCGGGACGGCGTCGCCCGCATGACATCGGCGATCAAGGCATGGATTGCCCGCTACTGGCCGGTGCTCCGGCTGCGTACGATCCTGCTCGGCACATTGTTGTTCGTGGCGGCTTTGCCGGGATTTGGGGCGATTTTTTTGCGGGTGTATGAAAATGCACTTGTCCGTCGGACCGAAGCTGAACTCGTGGCGCAAGGCGCGGCGCTGGCAGCCAGTGCGGCCGTGGTGGCGAGCGACCCGGTCGCGCCGGAACCCGGACCGAGCGAGGCCGTCCGCTATCATGATCGGATGACGGAGGTGGACTTGCGGGCTTCGCCGGTCCTGCCAGCGCGTCCGCCAGCGTCGCAGACGCGTGATCGGCCGGACGGACTGGCGGTCGGAATCGCGCGCCGGATGATGCCCGCATTTCAGGAAACGAAACTCACGACCCTGTCCTCCATCCTGATACTCGATCGGCAGGGGCTTGTGCTGAACGGCAGGGAAGGGGGACGAAGCCTGGCGGATCTGCCGGAGATCAAGGCGGCACTGGCCGGCAAGGCGGTGACGGTGTTGCGGCGGAATGAAGGCTATATTGCCCCTTATCCGCTGACATGGCTGAGCCGCGCCGGCAACATCAGGCTGCATCATGCGCGGCCGATCCGCGTCGATGGCAAGGTCGTGGCGGCGCTGCTGCTGTCCCGCTCGCCGCGCGCCTTGTTCCTGGGCCTCTACGAAGACAGGGGTAAGATCATGCTGGGGGTGGTGTCGATCTTCCTGCTGCTGCTGGTCCTTTCAGCCATATTGTCGCGCGCGATCGTGCGGCCGATCGAGGGGTTGAGTCGCGCCACGCGCAGCCTTGCCTCCGGGCGCCGGATCGCACCGCGCCATCCTTCGCTGCAAGTGGTGGAAATCCGGACCCTGTTCGAGGATTTCGAGCAGATGGCCGACAGCATCGAAAAGCGCTCGCGCTATTTGCGGGACTTCGCCTCGTCGGTCAGCCACGAGTTCAAGACGCCGCTCGCCGCGATCTCCGGGGCGATCGAGTTGCTGCAGGACCATGGCATGGACATGACCTCTGCCGACCGGACACGCTTTCTCGCCAATATGGCGGCGGATGCGGAACGGCTGTCCCGGCTTGTGCGACGCCTCATGGAGTTGGCGCGCGCCGATGTCTTGATGGGGGAGCAGGATGCAAGCGTGGAGGCCGGCCCACTTCTGGCGGCCGTCGCGGACGCGCTTGGCGGGCGTGAATTCACCATTGCCCTGGCTTTGCCAGAACAGGCGCCAATATTGGCCATCGATCCAGACGCGCTGGAGGCCGTGCTGATGACCCTGGCCGATAACGCACGGCAGGCTGGTGCGACCCGGATGAGGATCGGCCTGACGATACAGGATGGCTTTGCTTGCCTCGATCTCGTCGATGACGGACCAGGTATTCCGGAAGGAGACAGGGGAAAGATCTTCGACCCCTTTTTTACCAGCAAGCGGGAACAGGGCGGAACGGGACTCGGTCTGGCGATAGCCCGCTCCTTGCTGGAAGCCTATCGCGCCGACTTGTCTCTTCTCCTTTCGTCGCAGGGCGCGCATTTTCGTCTCCTATGCCCTCTGGCGTCGAAATGATCGTTCTCATGACATTTTTTTGAAAAAAGGCGTTGACCGACTCATCGGACCCATCTAGAGGGCTTTTCACCGGACGGGACGACGCCACTGCGGCGCTGGACTGGACGGTCGCCAACATAGACGGACACTGTTCCCCCAGACGCAAGGAAGGGGTTGGATGGTTGTCCGCCAAAACTTGTCGGTGGTTCTTTGACATTGTCGGTTAGATGAAGGGACATGTGGGCGGCGGCTCC
>NZ_VYPZ01000026.1 GCF_008710155.1 Sphingobium limneticum | reverse complement strand
ACACTGAGTAGGTCCATGTCGATCACTCCGATGCCTCCTGACTGTCAGCCAGGGGCGAGGAAAACATGGGTCAATTCTCAGTGAAAACTTATAACCCTCCCGGGTCACTTCTCAGTGCAACTCAACACCCGGAAACGGCGGCGCATGCTCCCATGCGCTGATTAGCGTGTTTCGACATCGAACTGCTCCTCGGAAAGACGCGTCAGCCAGAAACGGCCATTTTCGATGCCGTAGCCGATGCGTAAAATGCCCCGGAATTTGCGGATTACGCCGCCGATGACACGGACCTTCTCGACCGGGACGACGATCTCATGGGCGGTCCAGCGGACCGGCTGATCGTTGCGGACATAGGTGGCGATCGACAGCGTCGGGTTGTTCGCCAGTTCGTCGAGTATGGCATTGAGACTGTCGCGCATCGCGCCATAGGCGGAGGGGTGGACGAGCCCCAACAACTCCTCGAACTGCCGGTCGGCCGAATAAGCCGACCAGGTACCCGACAGCGCGACGATGTTGCGCGTCATGGCGACGATATAGGCTTCGGACGGTGTATTGCCTGAAACGTGAAGATCGCCGGTGGCTCCGAACGGGACGATCACGGTCCGGGCATTCTGGTTGGTCGTGTAGATGACCACGCCCAGCACGGCGGTGACGCCGAACATGCCCGCAATGGCGACCTTGAGCAGGCGGTTCTCCTCGAACAGGTTGGCCGAGCCCTGCAGGTAGCGATGGATGCCGTAGCTCGCCGGTTTGCCCAGCAGCGGATCCTCCTTTGTCTTTTTGTGCCCGAACATGCCCATGGCGCTCACTCGAAGAAGCGGGTCTGGGTAGGACCCGGATAATAAGGAAAGGAAACAAGACCCCAGCGCCAGGCGAGATGGGGGAGATAGCCCCTGGGCTTGGTCCGCTTCCACGGAATGAAAAGGAGAAGGGCAGCGATGAGCGCCCAGCCGACAAGTCCGCCCACGATCGCGGCCACGAAAATGCTCGAGGTCGCGAGCAGAAACTCGTCAGATCCAAACCAAAGGATCTGGACGGGCCGATGCAGATATTGCGGAAGGCGTTCGTCCATCTGCCCTTCTCCTCTTGGCTTCATGATACCTTCGAAGGTATCATTCTCCAGGAACCGACCATCGGTCCCCAGCCTGTTGCCGGTGGGGGAAGCGCCTGGTCAGCCAGGTGCCTGCCCCACCTTCGCGTCTCAGATGACCATCCCGAAGGTCTGGAGAATGGAGTCCGCCTTGATGAGGCAGACGGCCGCGACGATGGTCGGGATGCCGATCATGATATTCGAGAAAAGGCGCGAGACGCCGAACAGGAAGGCGGCGACGCCGCCCACAAATCCCATCGGACCTTTCACGCCCTGGTTCACGACGATATCGTATATGTCGTAACCAAGATCGCCCTGGGCGGGCGCCGAGAAGGCATGAACCGGGCCACCGACCAGGGCCATCGCGCCTAAAGGGAGGCCGACATTGGCCACCGCCAGGACCTTGTTGCCAAATTTGTGCATCATAGCATTGCTCCAAAAAAGAGCCGTCCAACCAAAGCCTGCCGGCATCGAAGGAAGATCGGTGTCGGCCGGGGCGTCGGTGGACGGCTCCATGAGCCCGCCGCCGCCGGCATCCTGGTTCATCCGCGCAGGCCAGTTGGGGCCAGGCCGGATGCCCTCCGCCAAGAGATTGTGTGTAGTCGCGATGGCGCGCGCTCGTTCAGCGCCGCGCATCGGACGGTGCCTTTGTAAGCGCAGGTTTTGCGTGCCGATCGAGGAACGCTTCGAGTTCGGCCTGCTGAAAGCCCGAGATGCGCTTGCCATCCGCGATCAGCGTCGGCGTTCCTGAAACGCCCACTTTGGCGACCAGCTCGGCATCCTCCGCAACCTTGGCACGGCCCTCCGCGCACTGACGCAGGACAGGCGGTGTCTGGCCGGAATAGGCCGCCCGGAAGGCTGCCTCGCGATCTGCCGAGCATAGGATATGCTCGGCCTTGGCGGCCGCGGTCGGGTGGATGCCGCTCACGAAGAAGATAAGACGCCTTACCCGCTTGCCCTCTGCTGCCTTGGCGCTCCAGAAGCGATCGAGCGCCTGGCAGTAGGGACAGTCGGGGTCGGTGAATTCGATGACCGTGGGCGCATCTGCAGGGCCGATCGCCAATGCCTTGGCAGGGTCGATGGCTTTGACACGGCGCGTGGCACCCTGTTCCTGCGCCAGCGCGGTCAGGTTGACGCCGTTGCGGTCGTAGACCGTGGCGAACAAAAGATGCTCACTTTGCGGCGCATAATAGATGATCCGGCCGCCAGCGGTCGCCTGATAGATGGGGCCCTCGACGGGCGCGGGACCAAATTCTTCGAAGCGCAGATTGGTGAAGGTCTGGTGAAGCTGCGCTTGCGCAATCTTTGCGGCTTCTCCCAAAGCCACAGGAGAAGTAACCGCAGTCGCCTCTTGCGCAATGCTGGGGGTCGAGAACATAATCGTTCCCGCAAAGCCGACGAGCAAGCCGACACCTACCGATAGCGTTCTGTCCATGGGCGCAAGTCTCCTGAGTAGTAGTCGAGCTTCTGGCCTTGAGAACCACTTGATGATCTGGTCCCGCGCCAAGCTTTGACGGCCTTGTCGTTTCAACCCGGCCTGAGTGACAGCAGGACCAGCCGGGTCGCAAGGCAGGAGGAACTGCCGTTCCGGTTTGAGGTAATGAAGTGCCGATGATCGGAGCCACACTGCCGGAAACCGGAATTACATTTCCGGTTTCCTGCTTTGTTCCCATGGCCGTTCGGGTTCTACTTTAGCCGAATCAACCGGCATGCATGGGAATGGACAAGACAAGCATGTTTTTTGCCAAGTCAGATGGAGGGCGATAATGGCGCATCAGGCATCCAGAGCATATAAGCTCCAACTGTCCGACGCAGGAATGCAACTTTTCCTGGATGATCATTGCCGGCTATGTCATTTGGTCGGGGATCTGTTGTCCTATGGTTCGACCCTGTTCGTCGCCGTCCACCTGCTGCATCTTTGCCCAGGGGGGGAAATGGCAAACGCGTTGCTCGATCCCGAACTGCACCAGTTGGGAGGTCGTAAAATCCGTCATGTCGGAACATCCCGCATCTTATCGGATCTCGTGCACTCGATCGCAGCCGAGATCGAAACTGCGGGTGTCATCTATTCATCACCCCAAGTCTGGAAAATTTTTCTAGCGGCCCTCCTGCATATGCGGGACGCTGAAGATGTTCACATATTGAGAAGCTATCACGTCATGCTCGACAAGATTAAGCGTTCAGCGAGATAGGTCATAAAACACTATCGCAGATGACAGTATTACTGATCTGCGATGCAAACTTACTCTCGCTCACGATACCAATATCCGTTGACCAACGGATTAATTTACAACAAAAACCGTTACAGCGATGTGGTTGGAGTTTTGAGCCGCTGCCGGGGAGACCTGCAGATGACGCTTCAAAGTCCGAAAATGACGGGTAGTGAGGCCCTGTCGTTGATCAAGGAGCTTTCCGGAAAGCTCATCGAACGCCGCCGCCGCCGGGACCGTATCACGCAACGGCACATGGCGCGCGGTATCGGGCGCAGTGAACGCTGGGTCCGCGAAATCGAAGCAGGCGTCGAAACTTCGATGATTGAGGATCATATCCGCTGCGCGCACGCGCTGCGCATGACGACACTGCATTTGTTCATTCCTTTACTGGCCGTGGAGCATGATATGCCGATACCCAGAGAACTTTTGATGCATGACGATCTTTGGGATCTTGAGCGTGAGATGCTTGAGGTCGTAGCACGGCATCAGTCTGCTATCCTTACGCGGATCACCCAGCGATCCTTGCTGGGAGGGAGCCGCTAGGCTCTGGTGGGGCAGACATGTCTCCCGAACCAGTCGCGGCGGATCGCGCCTATCTCCTTTTGAAGACCGATATTCTGTCGGGACGGTTCTCGCCTGGAGGGACGATTATCGAACGCGCTGTCGCGATCGAATATGGTGTATCCATATCGCCGATCAGAGACGCAGCGCAGCGTCTTGTGGGTGAACATCTTCTCGAAATCGGCACCGGTGGTGGATTTAGGGTTCCGATCGCAACGCCTGCCGCGGTCCGGGATCTCTACAGCTGGCACGACCATCTCGTGCGTCACCTTATCAAGGTGCAGATGCCGACCGAGCTTTTGACACCGAAGTCATTGGTTATGCAGGATATTGTTGGCGGGGAGAAAGTCGCGCGAGCCGCCACAGGATTGTTCAGAGCGCTGGCTGATCAAGCCATTAATCGTGAACATGCCCGCTCCCTCCACGCCGCCAACGATCGTCTTCAAGCCATACGACTCCGGGAGCATCTTGTTATGGACAATCTTGATATGGAGTTGCAGCAGATTACGGCGGCGATCAATTGTGGTTCAGGTCTGAACCGTTTTTCGGTTCTACGTGCCTATCACCGCCGGCGGATGCGTCGTGCTGAAAAGATATCCGATTCACTTTGGCCGCTAGGATGAACAATAAAATCAGCAAGCTATGCTCCCGCATTGACATAAAAATAGCGGAAATGCGCGCAAGTACGCAATAGCTACATGCCCGATACCTTATAAGTTCGGTCATTCTCCATTCTTCATCATAAAATCAATCTGGCTGCAATGGTGCAGCTGATTTCAGAATGGAGGCTATTATGAATCGCGAAGAACATGTTGGATCCGAGCTGATCGACCTCGGCTCCGTCGCGGAAGAAACCAAGGGACCCGGTTTCGACAACAGCGACGGGATCGGCGGTCAGCAGCTCGTCCCTGGACTCTCGGACGACTGAAATGCCGGGCACGCGGGCCATACCAGCCCGCGTGCTTTTCGCTGTTCGGAGGAAATAGGTCATGTATTTCGGTCTTCGGCCTGGCTTGAGCTTTTGCATATCGGTGGATCGCGTGATCCTGCTGGACCTTGCGATCGGTCGCTATTTTTCATTGCCGCCACATTTCCATGAAAGCTTTTCGCGTTGGGCATCTGGTGCGCAGCCTGCTGATGACGATCTCGATCACCTCCAGAAGCTGATAAATGAAGGCATTTTCGTTACGCTGCCTCAGCGACCTGACCCCGAACTGACGATTTCCGCAAAAGTCACTCCACCAACCACGCAAATCGATGTTGGTCACGCGCACCCGCCGCTCACATCCGTCATCGGGGCAATATGGTCTCGTTTATTGTGGTTGAGGCGAGCCAAGCGTTGGCCCTTTGCCCGGATGATCGAACAACTTGGCGAATTGGCCGATCATGTGGATAAAGGGTCTTCGGAGTTACACAATGTGAAGCTGGCGCAAATCGCCCGCTCATTCGAATATGCCGATCTGATCGTTGGTAGCCATGACCGTTGCCTGTCGCGATCGCTGGCACTCGCGGTCACTTGCCGCAGGCAGGGGTTGCCGACAATGTTGGTGATCGGCGTTCAGGCAGATCCCTTCGCAGCCCATTGCTGGGTACAGAAAGGAAGCACGATACTCAACGAAAAGCCGGACCGTGCGAGAATGTTCTTGCCGATAATGGTGGCGTGATGAAGCACCGCTACCTCCTGCTCATTCTTGCTGAAGATGAAGGGCACCAAGAGCATATCCAGCACATCGCGACTCTAACCCAGCTACCTCTCGTCTGGCGGCATGGCCGAATTATTCTGTTCTCGGATCAACTACTCGATGTTCTACTCTTACCCCAAGGGAATGGCGTGATCATAGGCAAGCTGTTTCGCCGTCACGGATATCCTGAGCAGGTTTGCGAGCTAAAGTCTGATGATGCCGCTCGATTTGCGCCTGATCCGGTCCAATCTCTGATCGAACACTATTGGGGCAGCTATGTTGCGGCAATTTCAATTTCTAATCGTGTAACGATACTACGCGACCCATCCGGCGGAATGCCTTGCTACTATCTATCATTGAGCGGGATCGCTGCGCTCACGTCGGACATCTCTCTCTTGATCGACACGGGGCTGTTCACGCCTTCAGTCAATTGGAATGGAGTGGGAAGGACGCTCTATTGGCACCAGTTGCCACCAGAAGAAACAGCACTTTCCGGTGTATCGCAGCTTTTGGGTGGATGTTCGCTGATCCTAGAGGGACGCGAGATAAACAGGGCAGAAAACTGGAGTCCTTGGAACTATACCGCTTATGACGGAGATGACGATCGGAAGAAACGTAGCGAAGGGCTGGGGCGCGTTGTCCAGGCTTGCATAAGCGCGTGGGCGTCCTGTTTTCCGCGCACGCTGGTTGGTCTATCGGGAGGACTGGACTCATCCATTGTGACTGCTTGCCTGGCTAGAAGCAGCGCCAAGGTTACGTGTTTGACCTTGGCTACTGACGATCCGGTTGGCGACGAGAGGTCATACGCCCGGTATGTCAGTGGGGCCATTGATGCCGAACTTATCGAAGACTTCTATTCAAACGACGATATCGATCTGGATAAATCAGTTGCTGCAGGCTTTCCCATCCCTTCAGGGAAAGCGCACGAACAGACCTATAACAAGAGAGTGAGAGCCGCGGCCGCAACTTCTCAAGCTGCCGCATTTTTCGTGGGTGCTGGAGGAGACAATGTTTTCTATCTTACGCATTCGGTTCGACCTTTGCTTGATCGGCTAAGGACTGAGGGATGGTCGTTGGATTTGGTCTCCACCGCGCGCGATATTTGCCGTATCACCGGCGCGAATATTTGGGAGGTGGTAGCCGAAGCTGTTAGAATTTCCCCAAGGACGACAGGGCTTCAGTGGAACGGTGCGGGAGACTATCTCAGTCGGGAATTTGTGGAGAGCGAGCGCGGCCTTCTGCCAGAACATCCCTGGCGGAATTCCCCGGCCACGGTACCGCTGGGGAAAAAGGGTCATGTAGCGATGATCTTGCGTGCTCTGCATCACATTGAGCATCGAGATAAGGCCTTGGCGGTACCGATGATCAGTCCGCTATTATCCCAACCGGTCATCGAATTCTGCCTGGGCGTTCCCTCGTGGTGGGCGTGCGAAGGAGGCATCGACCGCGCTGTTGCTCGGCGCGCATTTGCTGACGTCTTGCCTGCCCCTGTCTCTGGTCGATCCGGAAAGGGCAGCCCGGATGGCTTTGTCGCGAGATTTATCGCTCGTCACCGTGCCGCAATAAGCGAACGCCTTCTGGAAGGAAATCTCGCCCGCCACGGGTTGCTTGATCGGGCGGCCGTCGAACGCGTAATGGCACCGAATGCAAAGTTTGAGTTGCTTGATTGCCCTCGGGTGATGGCGCTGCTGGATACCGAAGCATGGACCAATTCTTGGTCTGCGCGATAAGATGTTGACGGACTTGACCCTCAGAAACGCTTGTTTCGTTCCAAGACTTCAATGTCGAATGTATTTTTTGCGCATCTCCTCCCAGCGAAGCACATCACTGTGACCTTCGGTGTCCGTGGGTCTTTGATCGTTCAACCAAAAATCGAACCAGGCAAGATTGCGGCGATATACCGCAAGTCGGTGGGCTGGTTGCCATTTGATGTGATCCTCATCCGGAAAGATATAGAGTTCACTTGGAATATTTGCCTGCGTCAGAGCCGTATGGCTTGCGACCATCGCTAAATATTCGTTGTCTGCGGCCTGAAACAGCATCGGGAACCGTACGCGTCCTGGTTGTGCCATCACCGATATTTGAGACCAGAAGTTGGTATCCATGTCCGCCAGGCGAGGCCATCCTCCATCATGATAGCTTTGTGCAACGATTGGCCCCAAAAACGCATCCTGCACGGGTTCCCATCCGCACCCCGACACCGAACCAGCGGAGAAAAGCATACTGTGAATGGCTGCGAACTGCACCGTTGTGCATCCATCGCTCAAGCCAGTGATGCCGATCCGTTTCGGATCGACGAACCCACGGTCGATCAAAGATCGCGTCGCGGCCTCGATCGCCGAGACTATGTTTCGGCGTCCTGCAAAATCACGATTGAATGCCGCCGTTAGAGCACCGGCTGACTTCTGTTTGCCGACGATATCCTCATAAGTCAGATTGTCGACGACCAGCACGAAATATCCCCGATTGGCAAATGCCTGGATCGGAACTTCGTCGCCGATCCCGCCGCGCAGGAATCCCCTGGTTCGATACTGAACAATGACAAGCGGATATCGTTGTCCGGTCTTGAAGCCGACCGGATAAACCAGATCACCATAAAAGGGGACGCCAAAGCCGTTCCGCCAATTCAGACGCTCGGCTGCCCCCAGGATCAGCGACGCAAACTCTGGATTTGGATCGAAAATCTTCTGCTCTTTCGTGCGATCCAGCCCCAGCATCACAAAATGTCTCGGCGCGAGTGATTGCTCGCGCAAACAGAGAAGGTCATTGCCCAATGGCTGGCATTCAACCAGATCGTCGCTCGTCAGATATAGACGCCGCACCGTGCGACTGCCCGGTCGCCATTCGTAAATTGCCGTCAGGCTGTTCGCCCAGCCTTCCTTGCGCGCAAAGCGAAGCTGTTTGCCGTCACCCGACCACCAAAAAGAAACCGATCTGTCCGTTCGGCACAGGTCTGCCGGGCAGACTAGGCGACGGCCCGTGCCCATTTCAACGACCACTCGGTAATCTGGTGGATATACCGACCTGTTGACTGGTTCCGCATAGGCGCTCCAACTCGAAGGCCCTAACGAATAACCGATCTTATCGGCGGCGGCGGAGGCGGACGGCATAAAGATGCTGATCTCGCCAGGAGAAGCAGGGCGCTCGATACCACTGCTTATCTCGATCGTGACATAATGGCGCTCCGGGTTTGGTGTTTGCGGCCGAGCGCCGCGGACAGGAAATGCTCGCTCGTCATAGCGCCATCCCGACAGTCCCTCCTGATCGATAGTGGCATTCATTGTGATGAGGCCAGGGCGCGCCGCATAGATTATGGCGCGCCCGTCAGACGATATACGGAAATCATCTATATCCACTGGAGCGCGGGTTATCTGCCTCGCATCGCCACCGGTGACCTTTGCTCGCCAGACCTGTGTTCTGCCTCCTGCGCGCTTGAGATAGGCAATCCACCGTCCGTCAGGCGCCCAGCGCGGCGTCACTGGTGCGGGGGAGCCAATAGGGAATGCCGCCCAGCCATATCTCGCCGGTTCGTCCCGGATCAGTTCGGTGCCGATATCCAGCAGCCTCGGCCGAGCCGCTGGCGCGAGAGGGAGGAGCACCAAGCCTGTGCAATAGCGGTTCTCTCCCGGATCGGCGCGATGCACTAGAAAAGCAACCGCGCGATGGTCGGGAGAGAATGTGAACAATGGGCGTGTGCGATCAGGACGGGGCGCAGGCCCAATATCCCTCAGCCTGGCTAACGCCTCAGGGGTTGCCGGGCCCGGAACACCGCTGATCGCATCCGTCTGTAGAAGCGTTTCGCAACCGTCGGCCGCCAGAGCGGGTTGGCCAATGCCTCCTAAAGCCGACGCCGTCAGCAGATGCACAATAATGAGATAATGGCGCATATCACCATTTCTTCGTCAAAGTGAAATTGACGAACCGGCCGTAAAGCGAGTGGTTTGTCGAATCCGCCTGCACTTCAGCGGCATAAGTGGCCCGAATTCTTGGCGGCCTGGCATTGAAGAGGTTCTGGATTCCGACCTGCCATTCTACATCGGCGAATAGCCCGCGCTGGGCACCGCTGCGGATCGTGGCGACCGTATCCAGCGTAGTGAAGGAATCCACCTTCACGGTGGGTGAAAGGCGATTATCTTTGGTTTTGCCGATATATGTGCCTGTGGCGGACAGATTGACATTGTCCCGCTGCCAGTTTGCACCCAGCCGGCCACGCCAGTGCGGCAGGGTGAAGATGATCCCCGCCTGCTCCACCAATGGCAGGCCGGGTGCGATCTCCCGGATACTGTCGAGATAACTCGCCGATCCCTTCAACGACAATTGCCCATAGGGGCCGAGATCCCGGCGGTAGCTTGCCGAGAAGTCGACACCTTCCAGTCTTTGCACGGAGATGTTCTGAAGGTAATTCCGAAATATCGCTGAAACCGCAGCGGGGTCAAAAGTGCCGGTCGTCAGGTTCGTAAACACGCCCGTTATCCCGTCGATCGCGGACAGGACGTCCGATGCGCTGGGGTTGGCCTGTATGAAGTCGCTGTAGACTGGCTGGAAGGCCCTCCCTGATGAAGCGACGGGTGAGGCTATGCGATTGCGATAACGAATATTGAAATACCCTATCTCAGCCTTGAACCCGTCCATAAATGTCGGCGTAATCGCCACTGAGGTCGTCCAGGTCGTTGCGCGTTCGGGTTCGAGGTCCCGATTGCCTCCAAACAGGTAGAGGACCGGGAGATTTGTCGGAGGGGCTGGATTATATCGTGTGCTTGGAACGAGCTGTGCGTTGGTCAGCTGACCGGTCTGATACAGATTGGGAGCCTTGAACGACTTGCCCCAACTCCCTTTGAATTCGACGCTTTCGAATGGCGAATAGAGCAGGCCCAGCTTCGGTGTGGTTACGCGATCGATATTATCATGATCTTCATACCGCAGGGCACCGATCAAATTCAACTTGCGGATGAGGCTGATGCCATTGGCGGGCGCCACCAAGGGCAGGAATAATTCACCATAGCCAAAAGCCACGTCCCGCGTTTCGCTGAGGGCTTCGGTCGCTGCCTCAATGCCGCCGACAACGGCACGTGAATCGATTGTGAGTGTGTTGGATCGATAGCCCGCTCCAACCGCCAGCCTCGCTTCGCCGCCAGGCAATGAGAAGAGCGGTCCTTCAGCGCCAAGTTCGATCGCCTTCAATTCGTTGCTGTAGTTGGGTAGCGCGCGGTAGGTTTCCGTGCCGGCAGAAAATACGCTGGTGACTATTTCCGTATCGCTTTTGCTGTAGGTTCCCGACAGGCGGGCATTCCAATCCGCCGACAGTTCGACTTTCAGCGCCGGGGATAATGACCAGCTATCAGCGGTCGATTCCACGACGCTGCCCTGCGCGTAGCAGCTCGACGCAACGACCGCGATCAGGCATCGTGACGTGGAGCGGTGCATGTAATGACCATCGAGTTCGAAGCCAATCGCATCACTGATCGCCTGATGCCCCGCCATCACCAGACTGATCTGGTCTTGCGCGGGTATCAGCGTTGCGTCGGGAGCGACGTTGCCGGTGTAGGATCGCTGACGCGCGGTGATCTGGCTAGAATCCTGATAATCTGCCGCTACCATGAAGCCACCGGTGCGCCACGATGAACCTGCAACGATGTTATACTGCTGCGTGACGGACCCGCCATCGGTCGCCGCTCCCAGCCTAGCAGACGTGACGACACCGTCGATGTCCCGTCGCAAGGTTATGTTGGCGACACCTGCGACGGCATCCGAGCCGTATAACGCCGATGCGCCATCGGCTACGACGTCTATCCGCTCGATCGCGGCCAGCGGGATCGATGAAATGTCGATTCCCTGGCTGATGGCATCGAAGGCGACGCGATGGCCGTTTATCAAAGTCAGCGAGGCATCCGGTCCGAGGCCGCGCAAGTTCAGTGCCGATGAACCGGATACATTTGTGAACCCTCCTTGGCCGGCTGCGGATAGGGTCGGATTTTGACCACCGGCGAAATTCTGCGGCAAATCGCGGATGATCTGGCCAAGATCGGTCTGGCCGGCTGCCAGGGCCTCCTGGCGACCGATAGTCGTAACCGGTGAAGTTGATGGACCGCCACGAATGCGCGTGCCCGTCACTATAATGCCGATTTCGCGACCCTCGGTTTTCTCACTTGTGGTTTCAGAAAATCGCTCCCGGATAAGAATAGCTCCATCTTGATCGACAGCTTCAAGGCCCGTCCCTTTGATCAGGGCTTCGACCGCCTCGATCGCCGTGTAGGTGCCGCGCAAAGGAGGGGCCTGCCGTCCTTTGACCGAGCGAGGCTGGAAGATGATCTCATAATTGGTCGAGCGGCCCACCAAAGCCAAGGCATCCGCCAGATCCTGCCGATCGAGATGGAATTCCTCTCCCTGATTCAACGCTGCAATGGTCGGTATCGGGGCGGTGGCTGCCACGATCGCCATCGCTGAACTGAATGCCCACATTGCGATCTTCATCATCATTTGCCCCCATCATGCCGGCCTGTTTTCCGGTTCCATGGTAGCTACGACGACGAAGACGAGTTGATTATGATGGCGGGCGGCAATTTCCCTGGGAATTGGCAGGACAATCGCGGGCAAGGGAAATCGAGGCTGGGCCGGTGATCACCGCCAGCGCAAGCAGATCGGCCAGATTACGGGCGAGGCGGGGCGTGTCGGTGATGCGGAACGTACCGGACACCCGAATTGCGCTCACCTCCGGCGTCGCGGCGATAATGGGAATCGTCGCATAGCGATTGGCCTCTTCAAACAAATCTCCGAGCCTGATGTTGGTATAGTCCCGCAAGCCGTCGGGCCAGCGTGCATCGTCTGTTGCAGCTTTTTCGATTTGCGGTGCGCTCATGGGTTTGGCCGGCAATGCCACTTGCTGCCCCGGTGAAAGTCTGATCGCTGTTTGGCTTTTGCCAAGGGCCTCGCCCTCGACGTCAACGGCACCGCGCATGAGGCTCACCCGAACGAATTTCTCGGGACTGATCGCGACATCGAAAATCGTGCCGCGCGCGACAACCGTCCTTTGACCGGCGTGTACGGTGAACGGCCTGTTTTCATGCGCAACCGTGAAACGCCCGCGTCCACGTATGAGCTGCAGATCGCGGCGGGATGCGTCATACCGCACGAGTACAAGACTATCTGTATCCAGGGCAACCACCGAGCCATCGTCGAGCTGGAAAGTGCGGATTTCACCCGAAGATGTCGCAAGCCGCAATGGTGCGGGCATGGATGCCCGCGATGCGTCGGAAGGGGCCTGCGCCATTCCGGCACCATCGAGCACGGGTGAACCCAACGCCCAATGCGCGCCGAAGGCCATCACGACAACTACGCCTGCAACCAGCAGCGCCTTTCGTTTCCGGCCCCATCGCGTCGCGGGCTGATCGACGGATACCGAGGGCGCGGGAACGGCTTCTGCCACGTCATGCCCGCCGCCTGCCTCGTCCTCCTTCAGATATTTACCGACGCTATATGTCTCGGCGATCCGGCTATAGGCGGCGCGATGCAACGCGCCGCGGGCCAGCCAGGCTTCGAATTCCTTGCGCCTGACGTCCGCTTCCTCGGGATTGCGCATGATGGCGAACCAGTCTGCGGCTTCTTCTCTTAGCTGGCCATGAAGACGTGGCGGCTGGGTATCGTCCATCATTCCTGTTCCAAAGCTGCATCGATATGTGCAAGCGCGCGGGCGACATGATATTGCACGGTCGGGATGGAAATGCCTAGCCTGCCGGCAATCTCCTTGTAGGTCAGTTCGTCGACCCGGTGCAGCAGAAACACGTCTCGCGTCCTGTCGGGCAGCTCGCCGAGCGCACGCCGATAAGCACGCATCATGTCTTCGACTTCAATGCGAGTCGCCTGATCCGGCGCGACCGCAGGTTCATGCTGTTCGCCGATCGGCACATGGCAAGCGGCAAGGCGCGTCTCCAGCCGCTTGTATCGATCCAGCAGCAGGTTGCGCGCGATCCGCTGCAAATAGGCCGCCGGTCTTGGCAAGCTGGTCTTCGCCATGCATCCAAGAAGCCGGATAAAGGATTCCTGTACCAAGTCGCCGGCGTCATCGCTCGAAGAACGCAAACGGGCCTGGAAATAGCGGCGGAGCCGCGGCGCCTCGACTTCATAGATTTGCCGAACATCGACAAATTCCAAGCCGGTTCCTTCCTGTGTTTCATTCTCCGTCAGTTCACGCGGACGGTCGATTTCTTTTGGCGGCATGAAAACACGGTTCCTCACGATACGGCAGTGCTGGCCCACGCGCATGGCGAGGGAGAAGCTGTGTGAGGTGAACCTTACGCTCCAGAATTTGGAGGTAGGCCGTCCGACCCGTATGTCGAACGTCGAAATACCTGACAGGATAATCCTGCGGGTGGCTGCCAGCACTCCAGCCCGTAAGGCCGATGTTATCGAGGGAGGAAGGGCGGATCAAGCCTTTGCAGGGCGAAATTGCTCCATCGGCTAACTCTCCAGCCGGTCAGCAGCAGCTTTCAATTCGGCGATATGATTGGTGCAGATTTCATGCACGCACTCCCCTAGCGTCTGGATGTGCGCCTGCAACCAGGTAAGTTCCTCGAGCGAAATCTTGAAGTGCTTGGAATATTGCGCTTTGCGATAGGCTTCCTTGAGCTTCTGAAACAAGGAACGTTCGGCCTTTGTACCGCGCGGCCAGACATCGAAAAGCTTCCTGTCGAGGCCTTCGGCCAGGGATCGTAGAAAGATGATATTATGGTCGTATGGCGTATAGAAAGTCAGGGTCAGCAGAACACATTGGTACAACCGTTCCGTGGCCTGCTGGAGATCGTAAGCTGCGTCGCGAAGATAGCCTTCAGAGGTATAGAATTGAGCGCCTTTAAAACGCCTCATGCCAGCAGGAAACATTTCTTCGAAATATTCTTTTGCTGCGAGATAAGCCTGCTCTGGCGTCTTGGGCTTTGCCGACGCCAGCAATCGATCGTCTGATTGATAAAGGATTGCACCGTCCTTGACGATCTCCGAGAACAGGACGCGTCCATGGGCCAGCGCGTCGTTTACCTCCTGGAGTGAGTGCACGATGAAATTGACGGGCGTCCGAATGCTTCTTTCGACAAGATAGGCATCGACGAGGCGCTGCTCGGTCTCGGCCCAATAAGCGGCCCGATCTGCAAGTTCCTTCTGATTGACGATCACCAATATGTCGTAATCGGATTTGAATTGATTCGCATCCAGTGGTGCATCAACCCAGTCGCCTCGCGCATAGGAGCCAAAAAGGATGACCTTGAGAATGCGAGCAGACTTTTTCCTGCCCTTGGCATCCTGTGTCGCTTCGCGGAAGCCCTGGAAAAGCATTTCGACGACATGGTCGAGTTCGCGCTGCTTGTTGGCAGGGATATGATTGATATCCGTCTTCATCAATTCGTTCTCATATCATACTTATCAATCATCGCGCATGTTCGACCTGAATTGGGATGTCCAGCATGGCCCAGGCCTGATTGACTGTAACAGCAACGCCGCCACGGATTTGCGCCAAAGCCAGGCACGAGCGATCTCCAAGCGACAAGCCAGCGCTGCGGGTAACAGCGCGGAAAGCTCCGCCAATATTCGCCTGTTCCCGATCGACAGCGATGATGTCGATATCCAGTTCCGCCAGCATCGCGCTCGCCTCGTTCGGCTCGACGCCGCGGTCGATCAATTTCGCCAGCACTTCATGATAATTCACCGCTGAAACCAAGGCACGAGGAAGCCGCGCTTCCACATAAGCGGCACCCGGCTCCTGAAATAGCAAGGAGAGAAGCGCCGACGCATCCAGCACATAAATCCTATCAGTCACTCGACGCCTCGGCTCGCCGTTCGGCGATCAGTTCCTCGGATACCAATCCCTCACTCGGGGCAAAGGCGCGCAGCCGATCCTGAATTCGACGGAGGGCAGATCGGGCTGGCCGTATCCGGATCGCCTCATCATTTATCTCGATCAGCACAGTATCGCCGTTTTGCAGACCAAGCGTACGCCTCATATCAGCTGGGAGCGAACGCGCCCACCCGCGATGATCTTCCCTCGAACGATGTTCATGACAGGTCCTCCGGCAATGGTACCGTTGTAGGCACAGTACCGTATTCCATTATCGCGTATCAAGTTCGTTGCAAACCGTTGCAACGATTCGTGATCGCCAGCCATTCCCGGCAGTAAGAACAAAGCGTCGATCGCTTCGTCGAGCAGGCGGCGTATCTGAGGTACCATTGCGAGATTGTTTCGCCGAAAATCGCCGGGGTCGCGTTCCCGAGTAAGGATTCCCATTTCAACAAGTTTGCCAGTCCTGCGATGCGCATTCACTGCGGGCTCTCCATCCGCAATCGACAGCCCGGTTTGATAGAGGGTCTTTCCTTCGAGTTCCGCAAGATAGATCACTAGCAGCGATGGCCAATAAGCGCGTGACAGTAGTGCGCGGCCCACCAGCTTTTCCAGCTTCCCATCCAGAGCAATGAGCTGCCGACAGGCCGCCGCGCGGACATCATCGGCCACAATGGTGCGGCCATCTGGATTTTGCTCATTCGGAACAGAAGTCATCGCATCGACCTCCTTTTCACGGATGCTCTCGCTCCGTGGCAAAACAGGGATATCTGGAGACCGGAGACCTAAAGGTAACCGGCCCCTCGGAAGCTGATCGTCCCGTTGCGGGCAACGATCAGATGATCGTGAAGCACGATATTGAAACAGCGCGCGGCGTACGCGATCTTGTCTGTGAGGTCGCGATCGGCTCTCGACGGCGTTGGGCAACCGGAGGGATGATTATGGACGAGGAGAATCGCTGTTGCCTCCAGATCCAGGCAGCGTTTCAGTATTTCGCGGGGCCAGGCCTGAACTGCCGATACCGTTCCGACGCCCATCACCTCGTCTGCAATCAACTCGTTGCCCGCATTAAGAAACAGAACCCGAAACCGCTCGATCGGGTCATAGGCCATTTGCGCCCTCAAATAATCGAGCACCGACTGATCGCTGGATAATATGGGCCGCTGCATGAGTGAGGCCCTCAGCATCCGTGTCATCGCACGCCTGAAGCTGAGGAAGGTTTGCTCGACCTGGATCGAGCCATCCAGCAATTCGATCCTGGCGGTCGAACGCGCTGAGACAGCCTCGCCAAGAGAGCCAAATCTCGCAAGGAGGCGTTCCGAAAATTCCTGCGCGCGATCAGGGCAGGTAAGGCCGATCAGTTCTTCCAGGGCGCGTCGACACCCAGATGCGTCAATCGCATCTGGTGCCGCCAGGTGGCGATGATCAGGCCCAGTTGGGCGAACCAACTCCATACCGCCAGCGCCTGCATGTAGGCACGGGGAACCACAGCTGGTGCAACCATCAGCGCTACATGAATGACGACTTCGGCACCCAACATCCCGGCGATCCAGATCGGCCAAAAGCGGGTGCTCCGAATTGAAAGCCATAGGAAAATGCCCAATATCAGCAAATCGATGATCAGGATGCCGGCTTCGACCCCCTGAAACCGGATCCCGAAAGGCGACGCGACAAACACAGTCAGGCTTGCGCCGCATAAAAGCGTGGCCGCACCGATACGTTCGGGTTGGCCGCCCTTTATGAAGGCATAGGCGCTGCTCAAAAGCAGAAGAGCCAGAAACAGGGCTTGTCGCGTCATGACGTAGAGGAACGACAAATGTCCCGATCCGTCAAACTCTCTCGACGAAAGCATCACACCGCTCGGAGATGCTGTCCCTGGGCGGGCGACCCAGCCCTTGCCACCTTGAGAAGGTCGCCATAGCTGGTCTCCGGTAATCCCATTGCGTCACTGGCATGTTTGAGATTGGCGTGGGTGGTGACGATCTTCTCGCGCGTTTCTGCAACAAGCAGCATGGCCGAGGCGGAGCTTTGGATGGCGTCCTGGCCGATCATGGCCGAGAGGCGGGCATCCAGCCGCGCAAGCGGCAACGCCGCGTTGAGTTCGGCGATACGCGCAGCTGCGATGTCGATGGCCTCTTCGGCAGCGAACAAACGCTCGGCAACATGTTTGGCGACGGATTGGCGTTGAGCACGCATGGTTTCTCCTTCCCGCCCATCCGGGCAGGCTATGGTGATGGATTTGAGGAATTGCCGCTCTATTTTGCCACGAGGTCGTTGAGTACCAACAGGAGGGATATTCCGGCCCCTACGGCAAAGAGCATCATGGGAGTGAGGATCGCGAAGGCGATCAGGGTGGAGGGTCCATTCAGGTCATTGCGTTGCCTCCCGGCTACGCGGAGCGGCACAATGTCGAGCAAGGAGGAGGGCTGTTTGCGAACGCCATATGGGCGTTGTCCTTCTGCGAACAGATCCTTGAATTCCTCGTGTGTCGGCTGTGCGTCCGCCTTGGTTTCGATGGACGCATTTGACTCGCAATTGGCGCCGCCCGGAATAGTCATCGGATAGGGGGGTATAATCTGCCCCCCCTTGCCAGCCTCCCAGTCCACGAAAAGCTGGGCTGCTTTCCATCGGGACACGTTCCCAAGTATCTGCCGGGTTTCCAGAATATGATTGTCCACCGTATGAGGGGACAAGTTCAGAACCCGCGCGATTTCTTTGGAGGATAAGCCTTTGGCGGCTTCTCGCAGGCAGTCGCCCTTGCGCGTGCTGAGCCGTTCAAGCCGGTCCGAATAGTCTTCCTCGTTCAAGGGCGTGTCCCTTCGCCAGTTCATGGCAACCGGAAGCGGCGTCCTCTCCAACCATATCATTCGCGTTTATTTTGCCGTCAGTATCCGGTTGCAGCCATTCTGTTTCAAACAAAAACCTTTCGAACACATAATCGTTCTGCATCCGGTTTAACAGATTGTTTTGCAAGCAATCCGAACCGGTCACGCTACGACAGCGACGCCAGAGGATCATAGCTGGAGATAGGCTTGGCGCTTCACGAACCCTTCCCATGGTCTCTGGACACAAGACCGTCGACCCTGCGCTGCCCTGCAGCGAGCGAGCCTCGCGAAGGAGGGAGGGGGCAAGGCGAGCGGAAGAACCCAGAGGGATCCGGTTGCCATGCAATATTTAGAAGTCCGTGCTCTGCTGCAAGACATCAAAACATATCTTGTGACCGGAGGCTGGCCGCCGTCACGCCGTCGGCGCCGCACGCATCTGCTGCGGCGTCTCGATGCCATTGCAGCGCTATTGGACGTGGGGGCGCATCCAGCAGTCGCAGTCGCCATGACCAGACTGGAAGGCGCGCCGGTCCTGCGCGTCGACGAAGACGAGGCCTATATCGAGGAGACGCCTGAAGGCGTGTGGGTCAGTGGATGGATATGGGTGGAGCAGCAAGCCTTCGCGTCCTGCGGTGCCATGCGAATGATGAAGTTGCGCAACGCGATTGCGGATTTGCCGCAGCAAACGCGCGCCGTTTTCCTTGCCCATTGCGTCGAGGGTTCTGCCTACCCGGCGATAGCCCGCAGGCTGAGTCTCGAAGTTGCTGAGGTCCAGCGCGAACTGGCGTCGGCGCTTTTGATACTTTCGCAGGCCCTCGACGAGACATGAAAGATAATTCGCCAGGGCGGCTGACAACGATGAAATATCTTGAACTTGAATTTGAAGGCGAAGCCCTTTGCCGAAAGCTAGGCGGAACATGGCAGAAAGATCGAGGCCTATGCCTGTGTCCGGCCCATGATGACCATAATCCCAGCCTGTCGATCCGCGTTGGCGAGCGCGCATTGCTCTTCAAATGTTTTGCCGGTTGCGACAGGAGAGACGTCCTGCGAGCAATCCGGCATTTACGCCTGCCTTTTGCGGACCGGCACATTTCCGATTTGTCGCGCAACGTGCCCTCGCCTCGCGCGGGTTCAGCGCCAGCCCTACGCATATGGAACGCATCCGCATCCCTCGTGGACACGCCTGCGCAAAGCTACCTGTCTGGGCGCCTGCTCACCCCGCCCTGGCATGATCTGCGCTATAATCTACGCACGCCGCTGGGACGAGGCAGCCGCGCGCTGTTCCGGCCCGCCATGATTGCCGCCGTGCGGGAGAGACGACGGCTCGTCGCCATTCACCGCACCTTCCTTGATCCCGCAACCGCCACCAAAGCAAAGGATCTTGCCGATCCCCGCATGATGCTCGGACGTCCGGGGCGCGGCGCGGTACAACTCATGCCTCCCGCTTCGGTGCTCGGCCTCGCCGAAGGCATCGAGACCGCGCTGGCGGCGATGCAACTGCACAAGATCCCGGTATGGGCGATCCTCGGGACAGAACGGGCCGGACATATCCTGCTACCCAACAGTCTCGAACGCCTCGTTCTGCTGTTCGACCGGGATGAGGCTGGATGGAAAGCGAACAAAAGTGCGCGCCTTGCCTATGAGCGTCCTGGCCTTGAGATCATCAGCGCGTGGCCGCCGCCGCCCAATAATGATTGGGCGGATGTGCTGGACGGGCAGTCACGCGCTGCCTGATAACAGGCTCCGCTGCCCTGCACCTGTTGGCAGCAGAGCAGCGATATAGGTCAGCCGTTGAGACGGTCCTTGATCGCCTTTGCGGGCGTGAACGTCAGCTTCTTCGACGCCTTGATGGCGATGGTTTCGCCGGTGGCCGGATTGCGGCCCTCGCGCGCTGCAACGTCCTTCACCTTGAACTTGCCGAAGCCGTTCAGCGAAATCTCGTCGCCTTTGGCCGCCGCGTCGGCGATGACCCCAAACAGGGCGTCGACGAGTTTGCGTGCGTCACCCTTGGTCAGTCCATGATCGGCGCTGAGCGCTTCAGCCAGCTCGGAATTGTTCATAAAACGTCCTCCTGAAATTATGCAGCTGCCGTGTCTAGCGGCACGGCACCGTGCCGTCACGCCCCAAACCGGTGCAAACGAAAGGAGAGGGGGAGGGAAGCGAATGCGCGGTTCGATGTGCGAACCGCGGCTTTTGCGGAGTTTGTTGCATGACCAAGCCATCCATCCTCGTCCCGGCAACCCATCTCACTAAGTCGCCCGTCAATGTGCGCAAGCGGACCGATCCGCGCGCTGACGCTGAACTCGAAGCCAGCATCTCCGGACATGGCCTCATCCAGAATCTCGTTGGCGTGCCGGTCTCCCGTAAGAAAGGTCATTATCGCATCACGGCCGGTGGTCGACGCCTCGATGCAATCCATCGGCTGATCGAGAAGGGAACGCTGCCTGCCGACTATGAGGTCCCTGTCTTTGTTCTTGCCAAAGCGAAGGACGGCCGCGAAATCAGCCTTGCTGAAAATTACGACCGGCTACAGATGTCGCCTGCCGAAGATTGCCTCGCATTTCGCGATCTGATCGAGGTCGAGGGCCGCAGCACGGCGGATATCGCCAAGCGCTTCGGCATCGAGGAACGCTTTGTCGTCGGGCGCCTGCGTCTCGCGAACCTCGCTCAGCCGATCTTCGATGCGCTCGAGGCTGACGAGATCACGCTCGATGTAGCCAAGGCATATGCGACGACCGCCGACACCGCCCGTCAGACGGCGATCTGGGAGTCTTTACGCAACAGCTATTCCCGCGACAATGTGAATGAAATCCGGCGGGCGCTCAATGGCTACAGCTATCGCGCAACCGATCCCAAGGCCCTGCTGGTCGGGCGGGATTCCTATATCGCGGCAGGTGGCCGTGTCGAGGACGCGGACCTGTTCTCCACTGCAGCCGACGAGCGCTGGATCGACACCCATATTCTCGATGATCTGGCGGAGACGAAACTCGCCGCGCAGGCCGAGGCACTGCGTGAGCGCGAAGGCCTGGGGGAAGTGCGCATCGTCACCGGCGCGCGAATCCCCTATATGGAAACTTATGCGCTGCAACCGCTGACCGGCGTCGCCGAACCGCTCACGCAGGAGCAGGAAGCGCGTAAACGGGAGATTGAGGAGGAGATTGCCGAGATCGAACTGCTTGCCGAAAACGAGGCCTATGAGCCGGAAGAGGATGAGGAACAGCGCTATGCTGCCCTCCAGGCGGAACTCACGGCAATCATTGAGCGCGAGGTTGTGATCGATCCTGAGCAGAAAGCGAACGCTCTGGGCTATGTGGTGCTCGGCCAAGACGGCACGCCGCAAATCCATCATCAACTCTATGTCGCGCCGGTGTCTGATGAAGAGAGCGGCGAGGCCGATGATGACGGCGAAGAGGGCGACGATAATGCCAGCGTTGAAACGCAGGAGAACAATACCGCCGATGACGCTCGCCCGGTGATGAGCCAGCGCCTTCGCGAAATGCTGGCGATGATGAAGACTGAGCTTCTTGCGGTCCACGTCGCCAGTGATCCCGCATTCGCGTTAGATCTGGGCACCTTCATCATGGTTGATCGTGAATCCCGCCTGGCGTCCTTCGACATGCCGAGCGATCTGCGGGCCTCGGTGCCTTCCCGTCTCTTGCCCGACTTCAAGCCGGAAACAGCGGCGGCGGGTGCCTGGACGAAGCTTGACGGGGCGCTCGATCGGAGCTGGCTCCACCACCAGGCCGTTCCAGATCGTTATGATGCCTTCTGTGCGCTGCCCGATGATGCACGTGCGGCCTGGCTCGGATGGGCGATCGCGCGCACGCTTCATGCCGTTCCTGCCGGACGACGCGAGGCAGGCTTTCTCGATCATCTGGGGCGCAAGCTCGGGATCGATGTCGCGGCCTGGTGGCGGCCGACGGCGCTCACCTATTTCGACAAGCTGACCAAGCCTGGCATCCTTGCCTTGTTCGAAGAGATTGGCGGACTGGAGTTGCGGGTACGCTATTCCGGGTCGAAGAAGCACGATCTGGCCGCGTCGGCCGAGCGGCTCTTTGGTGGCGAGGTCATCATCGAGCCCGAAATCCAGGAACGGGCGCTCGTCTGGCTACCCGACGAAATGCGGTTCGCTGCCCTGGAAACCGGCGAAGAGCCGACCTCGCCCGACAATGGCGAGCACGACCTGGCGGACATGGTGAACAAGGAAGGTGGCAACGAAGGCGACCAAAGCTTCGCGCAAGCCGCCTAACACAGCCGGGGGCAGGGCGTCGTCCCCGCCCCCGGCTTCGGCCTTGGATGGAACTGTACAACCGTCTAAAATGAGCCGCTGTTCTCAAACGCCAGGAATAATGGTCTATGCATATTTCCATATTTGATGCGGCAGGCCAACTCATCGACCTTGTTCGCCGCTCGGAAGCAGGGGAAGAAATCATCCTGACCCGTGAGGGGCACGCTGCTGTCCGTCTTGTTCCGGTCAATATGCCTGCTGACAGGGCCAGCCGCCGCGTTTTGCTGGATGAGGTGCGCTTGGCTTCCACAGCCAAGACGACAACTGGCCCCGATGCGGCAAATTCCCAGGACTTTCTTTATGGCGATGAGGGCATGCCCGGATGATTGCGGTCGGCATGTGAAAAAGCGAACGTGTCTGCTGCTTTTGTCGGAGACGATTTCAGCCGGGCGGATGTCGATCGCCGTTTAACTTCATCGGGTTGACGGGTTTGGAAGCGCGCAGAGGAAGACCCAGCTGACGGTCATGCCGCGCCCGCAGTTGTCCGCGATCATTTAGTTCAAACCGCAGCACTTCTTGTATTTGGCGCCCGACCCGCAGGGACATGGTTCGTTACGCCCCGTCTTTTCGCGCTTGATGGTGACCGGTCGGTAGGGGTCATTTTCAATCCGCCATTGGTGCAGCATCTCGACCCAAATCGGGATCAGGTCAGGTGCTTCCCGATCCCACTGGTCTTCCGCAGTGAGAGTCAGCTTTTTCGTCCCATCGGCAAACGCACGAAGCTCGCGGATACCCTCGATCGCGGCGCGGCAACCGGGATCATCGTCATTGAGGACACGCTGCCAGCCCGAAGGGGCAAGATCCATCGCCTGTCCGAAACCCTCGATCCACATCTCCCACAATGTTTCGTCCGACCGTGTGTCGATCTCCAGCACCGGTTCGAAGCTGCCCGGCTGACCCAGGCAGGCCAAGATGACATGATAATGGTGCATGATGAGGTCTGTGAAATGCTGGAAACCGCCCATTTCACTAAACTGGAGCATGCCCGTGCCGTCTTCGCCGACCCAGATCATCTTCAGCCATTGGCTTGGTGCAAGCAGGTCGGGACTGACAAGTATCCCTGTGAGGAAACCGTCCAGCTGCGACAGCAGCATGCAATCCTCGCCTTGATCAAGCAGCAGCCGATCGAGTTCGCCGAGATAGTCGAGTGGAATAGCCATGCTCTTCCATAGCCTCGAGCCGATCCCCCGTCACCGGGTCTGATCTATCCTTCCTGCACAGTCAGGGGCCGGAATGAAGAAGAGCGGGAAGGGGAGAGCCGGATTGTCCTATTCTCGCATGAGGTGCCCATGACCTTGCCCCAACTCGCTTTGTCGCAAACCCACGACGCGCCCGAACGCCTGTTCGAGGTTGCCCAGTCCCTCGCCCACCGCCTGCGCAATGGCGGCATGGTCAATCGCCAGTCCCTCAAGCGCATGATGACCCAGGCGTTCGGCGAAGATGATGCCGGCGGTGCATGGTCGATGCGCGATGCATATGATGCGCTGGAAACCGCGCAGATCCTGCACCTCGCCGATCCGCAATGCGCGCTTCTGGCAGGAACACCTGCCGACATCTTCAAACGACTGCGGCAATTTGAGCGCGGATTGCCAACGCAGACCTACCGCTCGGAAAAGCAGGTCGAGCTCCAGCAGTTCAGCACGCCCCTCAGCCTCGCCTGGCTCGCAGCCATGGGGGCACGCTGTCGCTCGGACGATATCCTGCTCGAACCCTCGGCCGGCACCGGCCTGCTGGCAGTCCATGGCGCACGCGCAGGCTCGCGGTTGCTGCTTAACGAGCATGATCCCGCCCGCGCCGACCTGCTGTCGCGAAGCTTGGGCGAGATCGTGACGTGCCATGATGCCGAACATATTCAAGATATGCTGACCACCGAGCAGATTCCCACGCTGGTGCTGATCAATCCTCCCTTCAGTCGGAGCGTTGGCCGCGGGATCGATCGCCATGCCGGCGCGCGCCACCTGCGCGGCGCGCTTGCATCTCTCGCACAAGGTGGGCGATGCGTCGCCATCATGCCGACAAGCTTCTCGCCAGAAGGTTCGGCCGCGCTTGGCTACAATGTAGTCGCGGAGCTTGTGCCGCCCCGCATCGAAATCGCCATATCGGGTAGCCCCTATGCCAAACATGGAACGGGGATCGATGTGCGTCTGCTGATCTTCGACAAGGGATGGATCGGCGTGCCAAAGCGTCACGTCGCCTGCAACATCGAGGCAGCACTGGACCTTGTCCTCGCCATCCCTGATCGGCTCGATCCCCTGCAGCCTCCACCTCTCCTTCCTCCGCCAGCCGTTGGTCTTTTGCCTTCCCGACCAGCCACTAATGTCGCGCGAGGAAGCCTCTTTGGGCATATGAGCGGGCAAAGGCTTGCGCCGCCGTCGCGCGTTGCAGCGGTGGCAAAGGACGCACGGCCAATCACATATGTGGTTCGGGAGGAGCCGCTTGCTCCCGGCGAGACCGTGGGCATCTATTCTGCCTGGCGGCCCGCACGGATCTCCATCGATGCTGCCTCCAGGCATCCCGATGTTCTTGTCGAATCCATTGCCATGGCCTCGGTGTCCCTGCCGGTGCCGCGCTATCAACCCCTGCTCCAGGACCGCGCGGCCAAGGCGCTGTCAGAGGC
Source organism: Sphingobium limneticum (assembly GCF_008710155.1). Taxonomy (GTDB): domain Bacteria; phylum Pseudomonadota; class Alphaproteobacteria; order Sphingomonadales; family Sphingomonadaceae; genus Sphingobium; species Sphingobium limneticum. The sequence continues at coordinate 29,739 of NZ_VYPZ01000026.1, read as the reverse complement.
GCAGCTTGAAACCGTCATTTATGCCGGTGAAGCGCATGCGCGCGATCTTGTCGGCCGCTTTTCATCTAACCTCGCCGGCGATCGCCTGATCGAGGACAGGGAAGGCAAAGCCTATCGGACCGGCTTTTTCATCGCTGACGGTACTGGTGTGGGCAAGGGTCGCGAGGCGGCGGGCATCATCCTTGATCAATGGAACCGGGCCAATCGCCGCGCGATCTGGATTTCCATGGCCGACCTCATCGAGGACGCCCGCCGCGACTGGACGGCGCTGGGCGGGCTTGCCATCGATATTCAGCCGATTTCAAACTTTCCCCTGGGTACGTCGATCACGATGGAAAGCGGCATTATCTTCCTCACTTACGCCGCCTTGCGCTCCGCGCGCCACGATACAGCCTCCCGCCTGCAACAACTACTGGACTGGACTGGCGAGGATTTCGTCGGCATGATCGTCTTCGACGAGTCTCATGCGATGGCGCACGCAGGCGGGACTGAGACGGATTTTGGCAAAGCGCAAGGCTCGGAACAGGGGCTTGCCGGCGTTCGATTGCAAAATGCGCTTCCGCGCGCTCGCATTCTCTACATGTCCGCGACCGGCGCGGCCAGGCCGGAAAATCTCTCCTATGCTGTTCGCCTGGGGCTCTGGGGACCGGGCACTGCCTTTGCCACGCGCGACATGTTCATGAAGGCGATGGAAGAGGGGGGGATCGCAGCCCTTGAGGTCGTTTGCCGCGATCTCAAAGCGATGGGTCTCTACACCGCCCGGGCGTTGAGCTTTGCGGGCGTCGAATATGAGCCGTTGGAACATGCGCTGACGCCAGATCAGATTTCGATCTACGATGCTTATGCCGATAGCTGGAGCATTATTCATCGCGGATTGCGCGATGTGCTGGCCGAGATCGGCATAGTCGATAGAATGTCGGGCAAGACCCAGAACGCCCGGGCGCGGGGATCAGCCCTCAGCGCCTTTGAATCCGCGAAATTGCGCTTCTTTTCCAGTCTCCTGGTCAGCATGAAAATGCCCTCGCTCATCAACGCGATCGAGCAGGAGCTGGCGTCGGACAATGTAGTGCTGGTGCAACTCGCCAGCACGGGCGAGGCCATCATGGATCGGCGTCTATCCGAACTCTCCGCCCAGGAACGGGCGACGATGGACGTTGAGGTTTCTCCAAAGGAAACCTTGATCGACTATATGAAGAATGGCTTTCCTGTGCGCCAGATGCGGGTCTTTCGTGCCGACGATGGCGCGATGCGCGCCGAACCAATGACCGATGCGCAAGGCAATCCGGTGCTTTGTCGGCAGGCGATAGCCGCACGCGACGAATTGATCGAGGAGCTGTGCGCACTGCCCGCGATTCCGACCGCGCTCGATGCACTTATCGCGCATTTCGGAACCGACCAGGTCGCCGAGATTACGGGGCGCTCGCGGCGTATCGTGCCCGACATCACCGGGCGACAAAAGGTCGAGAGGCGCAGCGCTCGGGCCAATCTGTTCGAGGTTCAGGCGTTTCAGGATGGCCGCAAGCCCATCGCCGCCTTTTCCCTGGCCGGGAGTACCGGACGATCCATGCATTCCGATCGGACCTGTGCCAGCGCGTACAGGCGCCGCGCGCATTTTCTGCTGGAACTTGGGTTCCGTATCCTCTCGGCGGTGCAGGGCTTTGGTCGTAGCCACCGGACGAACCAGCTGACGCCGCCCGTCTATCGCCCACTCACCACCGATTGCCGGGGGGAGCGGCGCTTCCTCAGCACCATCATCCGCGGTCTGGAAGCATTGGGCGCACTGACCAGAGGGCAACGCCAGACCGGATCGCAAAACCTGTTCGATCCTTCCGACAATCTGGAATCCGACTATGCCCGCGATGCGCTCGTTCAATGGTTCCATCTCCTCTATGAGGGCAAACTCCGCAGCGTCTCGCTCGCTGACTTCCAGGAGATGACGGGCCTTGAGCTTTGCGACGAGGGCGGGGAACTTCTGGAACGTCTGCCGTCCATTCACCGCTGGCTCAACCGCATATTGGCACTGCGGATCGCGACCCAGAACAGCATATTCGAGGAGTTTCTGGGGTTGGTCGAGGACCGCGTCGAAGCGGCGCGCGCTGCCGGCACGCTTGACCTGGGCATTGAAACCATCCGCGCCGAGAAAGTGGTTCTGCTTTCCGACAGTCTGCTGCGCACCGATCCTGTAATCGGCGCCGAAACACGGCTTTTGCGTCTCGAACTGCACCGGCGGCCTCCGATCACCAACTGGGCTGCGTTGCAGCTTGTCTGCAAGAACACGGACAATATTGCCTGGCTCCGCAATACCCGGTCCGGCCGGGTCGCACTGTGCATGCCGACATGGCCGGGACAGGACGACGATGGCAAATGGATCGAACGCTGCTATCTCATTCGTCCCAGGGGTCAGCTCCGCATGGATAGAGCGGCCCTAAAAGCCAGCCATTGGAGCGAGATCGAACCCGATGCTTTCCAGGTCTTTTGGGAGGGGGAAGTGGCTGAAGCGACGGAAAATCTTATGGTCGAAACGATCACCATGGCAACCGGGTTGCTGCTGCCCATATGGCATAAATTGCCGGAAGATGACGTGCGCGTCTGGCGGATCGACGATGGCGCGGGCGGTTCAATCCTGGGGCGCATCATCCATCCAGCGGCCGTGGAACGGATCCAAAGGGAGTTCGGCCTCGATGGCGCGACAGTTCTTGGTCCCGACGAAATCATCGATGGTGCGCGTTCGGTGGGCGGAGTATCGATCCCAGGTCTTGGCCCGGCCAAACTTGCCCGGGTTCATGTCAACGACAGTGCTCGCCTCGAAATACGAGACTATCGACCCCAAGACCGGACCTGGTTGAAGGCTTGCGGAGCGTTCAGTGAGGTCGTCGCCTTCAAGACCAGGATTTTCCTGCCTCCTGACCGTGCGGGCGACATCCTTGCCAGGATTATGGCGGAGCGGAGCTAGTCTTCGCCGCGATGCGCCACATCGCGCTACCGATGATGCTCGTAAGGTCAGCGGACAGACGAGATATGGGTTGGATAAACCCATATCTCGTCGGTGACCATTATTCCGTAGATGTCGGTGCCGGAACAGGCGCTTTCTTCTGTTTCACAGCGGATACCTGCCGCCCTGCGCCTTTCTGCTTCGTGGATGCCGCAGCCTTTGGCGGCGCAGCCTTTCCAGCTGTCTCTTTCCCGGTGGCTGGCTTGGCAGGTTTAGCCTTTGTGGGCTCTGCTACTGCGGGTTCCAACGGCTCTTTCAGGGCCGCTGTTGGGGCCTTCGCAGTTCGCGGTGTCGTTTGTACGCCCAGCTTCTTCCTGGCAGGCTTTATTGTCGCGGTCTCCGCTTTTGCAGGCACGGTCGAAGGTTCTGACTTAGGTTCGGACGATACGATTTCGGCCTGTTCGCTTGGTTTGGCAGCGGCCGCCTTGCCGCGGCCGCGCTTGGACTTAGCTTCCGTCGAAACTGCCGGTGTGGCTTCGACAACCGGTGTCGCTTCGACAACTGGCGCCGCCTCTACCACGGGTGATGCTTCCACTACCGGAACCGCATCCTGTGCTTTCGCGCCAAACCGCCGTCCAAGGCCGAGCTTTTGCGCGACGGTGCGCCGCTGTTCCGAATAGGCAGGCGCGACCATGGGATAATCCTTGGGAAGATTATAGCGCTCGCGATATTCGGCGGGTGTCATTCCATTGACCGCCAGATGCCGCTTGAGGGTCTTGTACGGCTTTCCATCGAGCATGCTGATGATGTGTTCGCGTGAGCCAAGGCTCTTGCGGATCGATACAGCAGGAACATACTCGGGTGCCGCTGGCGCTTCCACGTCGGCCTTCCGTTCGAGCGCGCCGCGGGTCGCTTCGATGATGCTGGCGATGTCGCCGGACGGAACCTGATTGTTGGAGAAATAGGCGCTCAGTAACTGCACCGTCATTGCGGTGAAATCAGGCTGCTCGGTATCGGCCACGAAAGGACTCCTGGTTGAGAAACGAATGGAGGATGCCGGTTATCGCCGGACTGGAACTGCGCTTTAGCTAAGCGGGAATCTACAGCTCATGCAAGACGGGAATGAGTGACGGTCATACGGTCCGGCAAAGGGGAGGGGGTGAGGATGGAGAGACCGACTGGAGTCCAGTAACTACGAAAGGCATGTCATGGCCGACCGTGTATCCGCGCATATCATGATAGGGGGTGTGCTTCCTCGTTCGCAATACCCCGTTCTCGTTCAGGCGATCGGCAACGACAATGCGGCTGTCGATTGGGACGGAACGCCCTTTGATCCGGCCAATATTCCCGTAAATGACCCTCTCACCTTGATGGATCATGAAGTGGCCAATGGATGCTTCGGGAGAATCGAAGAAAGCTGTCGACGTCTTGGCCTTCATTATGTCCGATGGTCAGGCGGATATGCCGGAAGCTTCCCCTCTGTCCGCGTCATTTACTGGGGCCATGGCGAACCGCGACACTATCTGACGACTGAAGATGACCAGCAGCTCTTCTCGATCGAACGCATTCGGGAATTGGGAGGCATCGCCGCAATCGAAACTGACTACCAGCTTGCCCGCCAGAACCCGCCGCCGCTGGTGCTCATCGATGAAGAACCGATTGATGGAGCAATGATGGAGCCGATCCATGGCTGACCATTATGTTCAAGCGTCCTTCGCGTTCACCTGCACGGCCGGTGAAGGCGCGCTGATCGAGGAGGTGTGGCAGCACGCGTCCGACCTGTTGGGTGATTTTGCGCCGGGGGAACCGAGCGCTGAATTCCTCGCCGCCTTCATGCCCGACCGATCTCGCCAATCCGTTCAACGGCTTGCTTGAAATCTTCGATGATTCGGACTTCCCAGATTTCGGAGCCGAGATCGAGATTGCGGGCGCAGCCGATTGCATCGTCGCCATTTATGGCACGACCGACTTCCAGCCTGGTCCGATTGCTGAACTCATCCGACGCTGTTGCCAGGATAGCTTGCAGACCGCGCCTGTCGGGTTCGACTGGAGCTATGGCTGTTCGCGCCCACGTCGCGACAGTTTTGGTGGAGGATGGTGCGCGATATTTGCCGATCATGTCGAATTCGCCAGCACCCAGGAAGAACTGGCGCGCCGGTTGGTCCGATCTGCAGTGACGCCACCGATGGAACCGCCTGATCCATGGATCGACTATCCACACTATCCCTCGGCTGATTGGCAGACCGAGGTCGCCAATGGCGATACGCGTCTTGGCTATCTCGACTGGGTTCTCGCCCGAACTGAAGCAGACCGCAGCGTGCCTCCCTCAATGGAAGTGCCGTCGGCCTGACGCACCCCACCCCCTGAATTTGATTGACCCATAAGGATGACATCATGACTGACGCTAACGCGCCGGGCGCGTCCGCGCGCCTGTATAGTCAGACCGACCATGACGAACGCGGCAACTTCCATTATGAAGGCGATCTCTACCGCGCCGGCGAAGCGTTGCCATCGCTCGCCTCCCGGATCGATCGCCAACTCGCCCAGCATTTTACCGGCACCAGCTTTGCGATCCGCACCGAGACATTTGCAGGCGGACGCAAGGTCATCGCGGAAATCCTCGATACCCCGGACGACCTCACCGGCCGTGAAGCGCAGGATGCCTTCATCGTCGAGGTGCGCGATCAGATGGAACGGTTCGGGTTCACGCGGACCAATCCGTTGCAGGATTTCTGGTCATGCAGTTTCTACAGCGAGGCGCGCATCGGCCAGGCCTATTGGGCGGCATTGGCAAAACGTCAGGGTATCCGCAATCCCGTCGATACGGTCCTGTCATTAGCGGCATTCAAGAAGCGTGTAAAAGCCGGTGATCGGCTGAAGCTTCTGGACGCACCGTCTGGTCATCGACTTCTTGGAACGACCCGCGACATCACCGAAGTGCGCTCGGGCGACCTGATCCTCGAAGGTCGTTCCTACCTGTCCTTTCCCAGGGCCTCCGCCTTCGCCTGCGACGGCCGGCTGATCCGGATCGCCATCGGTTCGCAATATGGTCCTGACGATCATCTTCTCTACGAATGGCTAAGGGCTTCCTGAGCGCCATTTCCTATGGTGATCGCGCTTGCCCAGACCATGCGCGATATCGGGCATAACTATCAGCGGCACCTTCATGTGACGGCGATCGATGTTGATCCGCGTGCGATCCACATGGCCTATGTTCAACTCTCACTGCTTCATATTCCAGCCCATCTCATGGTCGGCAACGCCTTGTCGGGCGAGATACAGGACCATTGGTTCACCCCAGCGCATATATTGGGGGGATGGACCGCTCGGCTCACCCTTCGTCAACGTCGCGAACCCGTGGCTGAGACCGCCCAACGCGCGACCACCGTCACCGCCGCGACATCACCATCACAAGGCGCCGTTTCGCCATCGCACGAACCACGGGCATCGCAGCGATCGATGCCGCGACAGTTGAGCCTATTCTGACATTCTCGCGCCTCACATCATAGGAGATTGGCATGGCCCGACATGTCCATATCGACGCTCTGGGCCGAATTCCGTCCGGCACAGCAATCATAACTTTGGCCATCTGCGGACCGCGCGGCGGCATGCGCGCCGTCGAGGATATTTCGATCGATGAAGCCGAGAAAATGGTAACGCAGCTTCAGGCTGCGGTCGCTCATGCTCGAGCCGGGGCCGCCATCGCTCCAGTTGATCGCTTCATGCAGGACGTCATCGACCGGCTCGCCGATCAGGGGCTCGCGCTCGATCCTTCCTTCCGTACATGGTGTGCCGGCAATCACGGCCTGCTCAGTCCACGGCAGGCCGCTGAACGCTGGTGCTGCTGGCATGTTGCCTGACCGATCCTGCCGGTCGCGAGCATGGTCGGTTTCCCGCGCCTATGTGACGGTTCAATACAGGATGACGCCCGTCCCGGGAATGATCTGATCGAAAAAATCGAAGTCGCGCCGGTTGCCTGTCAGCAGGTCACAGCCGGTCGCCGCCGCCTGCAGAAACAGCAGGGCGTCGTTGAGCAGGGCGATCGAATGGGGTTGGCCAGAAAGCCTCGTGACCATGCCTGCCAGCATACCGGCCTCTCCGAACATGCGGGAGGAGGGCGCGCTGAGGCGATGCTCCGGGATATCGTCGATTGTCCGTCCCAGCGTCTTGAGGACCGACGCGGTGCGTTTGTCGGCCGGATCGAGCGCGCCCATCAGGTGGGTCATCTCGGCAAGCGCCACGCAGGAATGATTGACGATCCTGTTTTCCAGCAAACAGTCTACTTCATCCGGTGTCTTGCCCTGAAGCACATCAATATAGACGCACGTGTCGAGCAGAAGCTCGCGGCCTATGACAGCTGCCTTGTGAACAAGCGGCAATGCCTCTTCGGGTCGTCGCGACAGCCTGGCACCAGATCGCTGCGGCCTGATCCGGCGCAACGAGGCCTTGCGATCAAATCCCAAGCGCAATATCCGCAGGGATCGTGCCCTTTCGGCGCACTAGCCTGGCTCCGAAATCATCCTCAAGCGCCACTTTGGCGAGCGCATATTCGACAAGATCGGTGGTCGAGGCGATGCCGCTGCGCATCTTGGCGCGATCGATGAGTTCACGCGGGACACGGGCGCCGACCGCGCTGTTCGTGCCCGACAGCAAACCCGCCGCCTTGGCAGCGGCCACGACCGCTCCATGTCGCTGGGACAGATGCTCTTCGTGCTTCGTCGCCATCATGGCCTCCTTTCGTTGAACATATACGCCAGTTTGTAAAACATACAAGCCGCCGTCGTACCTGCCGCCGCCGGTCGGGTCTCGTGAACCCGATATCGCGGTGCGCGAAAGGGAAGGGAGGGGCGGGGATGTGACAGGGGCGGTGAAGCACCTGTCGCTCTGCATCTCAAGGAGACGATTCCCATGGCGACCCTTGCCCCCATGAACGAAAGCCCCCGCGTCACGGCGCCCTATCGGATCGATGTCTCGCGCGGACGCATGAGCAGCCGCGTATCGTCCGAGTGGTTCTCCCGTCCCGACGACGAGAAATATCTCTCGCTGACCAGTCTCTATGATGCCGTGCGCGGCCGCGCGGACCGTGCGACCACGCGTATCGTTGAAAGCCGGTCGATCCGGGTCGAGGCGAAAAGCGACAATCCAGAACGGCTGATGCTGGTGGCGCCTGGCGATGATCGACCGCTTGCACCCACCAACTGGTCCTTTGGCCAGGTGGCAAGTCTCGTCGGTGCTCCGGCTTCCTATCTGCGCCAGCTTCCTGCCGCGCTTGCCGGCATCAACCTGCAGCATGGGTTGATCAACCACCGGGGCGAGCAGGTCAAACTGCTCCAGACCGAGAATGGTCGCACCGAATTGCGGGCGGCTACCGGGTCGGAATATGGCAGGATCTTCGACTGGGAACTGGTCCAGGCGGTGATGGCCTTTGCCGGCGATGGCGTCGGCGACACGCGCTGGAAGGTGCCCGGAACGATCGACTGGGCCGGCATGACCTATAACTCGCATGTCGATATCACCAGGGAGACGACCACGCTCTACGCATCGGACCGGGACATTTTCCTGTTCCTCGTGGACGACACGCACCCTATCGAGGCCGGCAAGCTCCCTAATGGCGATCCCGACCTTTATTTTCGCGGGTTCTACGCCTGGAACAGTGAAGTCGGCTCCAAAACGCTCGGGATCGCGACTTTCTATCTGCGCGGTGTGTGCGCCAACCGCTGCCTGTGGGGTGTCGAGAATTTCGAGGAGGTCAACATCCGCCACTCGAAATTCGCCGGCGCCCGTTTTGCCCATCAGGCCGCGCCCGCGCTCGAGCATTTCGCAAACTCCTCGCCGTCGCATTTCATCTCCGGCATCAAGGCCGCTCGCGAGCGGATCGTCGCGCGCAAGGAGGAAGAGCGCGAACCCTTCCTTCGCAAACGCGGCTTTTCCAAGGCCGAGACCGCAAAGATCATCCAGACCGTGCTGGCCGAGGAAGGCCGGCCGCCTGAATCCATCTATGATTTCGTCCAGGGCATAACAGCGCTGGCGCGCGCGAAGCCGCATCAGGACAGCCGCCTCGACCTGGAGAACAAGGCCAGAAAGCTGCTCGAACAGGCGCTTTGAGGCCCGGCGCCGCCGCTCTCATGCCTTCTCCACCTTCTTCCTCGCCATCCCGGTCAAGCGCCGGGGTGGCCATTGTCATGAAAGGATGCCGCCATGCGCGCCCATTCGTCCCTTCCCCTGCCGCAATTTATCGTCGACATCGCCTTCTTCAGCGGCGGCGAATACTATGCCACCGAGACTTACACCGTTCCTGCATCCACCTGGTTTGCTGCGGAGCAACAGGCGCTGCAGATGTCGGTAAACAGCGTCTATGACGATGCGCGCATTCCTGACCTCAGCCGAACCGCCACTGTCCGCACGGCCTGATCATGCTCTGAGATCAATCTCGATGACAAAACTTCCGAACCGGAATCCTGGGACGGGTGTGCCGATCCAGCCGCTGTCCGAACCGTGGGCCCGTGCCACCTTCCCCTGGAGCCATCTCCATGACCCGCTACACATTATCCCATCTCGAAACCGCTGCTTGTCTTTGGGAAGCCGTCCTTGAATTGCGCGATCGGCCAGAGACCACTCCCGATGCAAGCAGTCTGGCGCTCGCCTTACGCAAATGCGTCGATACGCTCGGCACGGCGGCGCTGCGTCTGATCGTGGTAGGCTGGGTCGATGCGGTCGAGGCTGCATGGCGCACCGTCGAAGGCGAATATCCGTTGTCGTTCGATTGGGATTTCGTGCCCCGTTGGATTGACGACACGATCGACTGGTCAGATCCGCGCCGTCCGGTCATTCGCGCAACTGCGCCCGTTCGGTACGTCAGATCGACGTCGTTTCCACCTATAGGATATGACGCACCCCCCCAAACCGCGATCGGGACCAGCCATGAGGACCATCTGGCGATAGAGGTCCACACTGCCGTGATTGAACATCGGCATGGAATGAATATCCACGTCGCAATCGATGCGATGGCTCTCGACGTGGAAATCGCTGCTTATTGCCGTGAGTATTGGAGCGAGATCGACGACGCGCGCGACCCGGATAACCTGTCCGACACAGAAGCGATATCAAGCTATTTCGAATGTCATCCGTCGGAAAGCTGCACGAAGGATCGCATACGTATTGCGCCCGTCGCAAACCCGTCTCCCCTTGCTGCCGGATCGATCGAGCAAGGCCGCTATTGTGTACTATCGACCGCCCATCTGACGGTTCATACCGCCTCATGCCTCGATAAATGGGCGTCCTGGCCGCCCAGTGATCGACCGATCGACATCGCGGCTTCGGTCTATGGCTGGTTCGTACCGACGCGCGCCATTGATGATGACCGCCGTGCGCAATTGCCGCAGGATCTGCTGCGGCTCATCGCCTTCGGCCGCGCGCACGGCTTCCAGTTCCTGCTCTTCGACTGTGACGGCAGTGACGTCGACGGACTGCCGCTGCACCATTGGTAGGGAGGTTTCCAATCTGGCCGCCCCGGCTTCTCCGCGATTATCCGAATTTCCCCGCGACCTGATTCCAGAAGCCGATCTTGCGTCCATGCACCTTGCGAAGATCGGCCAGCCAGTCATCATGCGGTACGACATCGACATCGCCTGCGATACGGTCAGCCAAATCCGTCGCGGCTGCAAAGTCCCGCGCAGCATAGGGGTAGTATTTCGAACTCGCCCGGTCGAGCACGCCAGTCACCAGTCGGCGATAGAGCAAGGTGGCCCCGCCCGGGTCGGCTTGCGCCAATGCCTCAGCGACAGGACGCAGAGTGTCATAGCTCCGGGCTTCCAAATCTTCGAGCCTTTCCCTGGTCAGCCTGCCCGCGCGCTTGAGATCGGGCCAGGCAACCAGGAACGCCAACGCCGATGTCGCCCGATCATATGCCATGGCCTGATCGAGGGCTTGCCTCTCCGCAGCGACATCCTCGAAATCGGGCAAAGCCCTGAGCCAGTTGCGCAGTACCTGCCCGTCGAGCCAGCGGTCGAAGATCGCCTTGCGCTGCGCCTGTACATCGTCCCTGCGGCCGAGCGCCTCAAAGGCCCGTAATTTGAGATCGGCAAGCTCGCGCTCGTTATGGCTGCGCTCAACCGGTGCGTCGATCCAGTCAAGGGCTTCTGCCGCACGACCATGTGCGATCAATCGGGCGGCCACCTGCGCATTGAGTACGGGGTTGCGACGATCGGGATCGACAGTTGCAATATAGGCGTCCACATCGCCGTCGAGATCGGCGAGTTTGGGTAGCAGCCAGCCGACCTTATAGTCGAACTGTCGCCGGTCATTCCCTGTCTTGGCCGCCTGCCGCTCAAGCAGAATCCCGCGCAAGGCTGCGCGGCCCTTCTGCCCCAAGGCTGGAGAAGCCGCTTCCGGCAGATCGTCGAAGACGCCATAACCGTCGCCCTCGACAAGCATCAGAATGTCACCTGCCAGCAGCTCGACATCGGACATGTCCGCCTGGCACCATAGTCGGCCAAGATCCTCACCGCCCTGCCGGAATATCTCTCCAAGCGACCCGCTGCTGTCGTCCGACCTTTCGAACACCGGCTCGGCAAGGCTCAGGAACAGCCGCATGCTATCGATCGCCTGGCTCAGAGAGTGTTCGGCCAGCGGCCCCATGATCGCTTCGCGTAACTGATCGAGTTCGCGCGCGAGTGCAGGGGCCTTGTCCCATTCGACGAACCCGCGCGAACGCCGGATGGTCTTCAGTCGCTTGTCGATCTCGTGGGCCAGCGCGCCGCCATCGTGCTTGGCCGCCAGTTCCATGCGGACGGCGCGGGCGAAGACGGCGTCACGCTCGGCCTGGGCGAGAACAAGCCGGGCAAGGCGACCGGCTCCCAGCGCCGCGATCGCTTCGGACGTCATCTTGCCCGAACCGCGACTGCCCTTCCTGGAGGCCCCCATCAGCCGTCCTGCCCTGATACCGACCCTGCTGTTCCCTGGATCAGGGCAAGCAGCATGGCGTGCAGTGCCTCCTCGGCGCGTTCGCGCCGTGCTGGATCGGTGGCGGCGATGTCCCGGCGCATCCAGTCCGGCAGGCGCCGGAGCAAGGCGGTCAGTTGCGAATCCATATCCTGAGGCATTCCTCGTTCTTCGCAGCCGGGGACCGCTGCCGCAACAGCAGCTTGCACATGGGCCTCAACGGGCACCATGCCCTTTGACGACAAATGGGGGGGAGGAAGAGGGGAAGGGATGATGGGTTCCAGTCCGGAACCAGGGAGACCGCCATGCCCCTTCCCCCAACGATCCATAGTGCCGTCAGCCCGGACGCGATCCGCCGCGCTTCACGCCTTTTTTCAGGCGACAGCCGGGACTACCTTCATGAGATGTTCCAGAATGCCAGGCGCGCCGGTGCCACCTGCATCGCGGTCGATCTGACCGAACAGGATGGCCGATACCTTCTGCACATCCGCGATGATGGCTGCGGCATCGATGATCCCGCCGCCCTGCTAATGCTGGGCCATTCGGGCTGGGGCGATGACATTGCCCGCAGCGAAGACCCGGCCGGCATGGGCATGTTCAGCCTTGCCGGCCGCGCGGTCGAAATCCAGTCCTTCTCCCCCTCTGCCGCCGCAGCCTGGAAAGTCCAGATCCCCGCGCACGCATGGGAAAGCGGCGCGCCGCTTGCCATCGCTCCGGCCGTGATCGGTTGGGGCACGCTGATCTCGATCGAACTGCCGCTCGACTGGAACCAAGGCTTGTCCGCGGCCGTCGCCGATGCAGCCCGTCACTATCCCTTACCGGTCACCTTGAACGATGCGCTGCTGCCCCGCGAAGACTTCCTCAAGGACGCCATGTTTGTCGAAAACGCCTGCGGCTGCCGTATCGGTGTCTATGATCGGGATCCTGATTGGCCAGGCGACCAACGCATCAATTTTCACGGGCACCGCGTCAAATGCGCCTTGCCGACGGTTCGGGAAGAAAAAGACAATGGCAGTCTCTGGACGGTCCGGATCGATATTATGGATGCGCCGGAAATTCATATGGTTCTGCCGGCGCGCAAGGAGGTTATCGACAACGCGGCATTGAAGGCCCTTCGCGACGCTGCCGAGCAGATCCTGTACAAGGCCATCGCGACCCGACCGGACCATCGGCTGCCCTTTACCGCCTGGCAGCGGGCGTGCGAGCTAGGCGTCACGCTGCCGCAGGCGCGCTCAGGGCTGGCGATCTGGCGGCCGCAGACCGCCGACGACTGTCATGGGCGAAGCAGCCGCATGATCGCTCCTGAAGGCGCAATGCTGATCGTGCCGGCGCTGGAGCCGGATATCGCGCAGTCGCTTGCGCTGGCTCGGGGCAAACCGCCCATTGAGGATGTGCAACTCGTCGAGGCGGAAGACGCGCTGCAAGGCTACGCCTGGTATGACACGCTCCCGGTGATCAGGGATATTTCCCTGCGCATCGACCGGGAAGGCTCCGTCCATCGCTATGACGACGACATGTGTCTCCCCGCCGATTTCGCTTGTGGCCTGGTCGACCGGATCGTCATCGAGCTGACGGTTTGTGAAACCGGTCGCACGGACGCGCCACGCAGCGTCCATTCCATCGAAATCCCGGCGCTCGTCTGCCGCAATGGCGGTTGGGATACTGAGGAGGCCATCATCCTGGCCACGCGCGATGGTGGAATCACCCCGGACAGACTGAGCCGCATGATCTATGCGACGATCTTCTGTGGGGCTGATGATGGCGACTGCGACAGCTGGGACACCCAGTCGCGATCCTTCGAACGCGAGGCGCGGCAGCACGCTACGCATATCCTCCTTGGGGAGGACGCTGCCACCCTCGAAGCCATCAACATGAGCGCATGGGATAATCTGAGCTGGCTGATCCCGCTCGATCGCAAGATCGTCATTCACGCCGAGCGCGGTGCCATCACGGTCGATTTCCTGCCGAATTGAAAGGGTGCCCGAGTTGGCTCGCCGCGCCTGTCACCCCTGTCCCAACCCAATCAAGGAGACCGGCCATGCGCCGCTTCCCCGTCTGCGCCTGTTCGACAGCGCATCTTCCCCGCGCCGAGAATGACGCCATCGACCGGCTGATCCAGCACGCGCCGCGAAGGAGCGGCCGGATCATCGTCGATCATCCGATCTTGTCGATCGAGGCCCACCAATATGGCTTCTGGGTCCATCTTGGCTTCATCGATGACTGGCCCGATCGCCCCGATGGGCTTTCGCCTGAATTCTGGGCTTTGCTGTCGGACGCCCGCAAGGCTGGAGCGAACTGGCTGAGCTTCGACCGTGATGAACCGCCTTGCGATCGGTTCCCGGTCTTCGCGGCCGGGCAGGGGGAGGCAACGGGCGACGCGGGGAAATCGGTCAATGCCGCAAACCCCGCTGCCAGGATCACGATCCGCTGTTCTGCATGTGGCAGCGCCGAGGTAATGCGCGATGCCTGGGCGCGCTGGGACGATGATGCCCAGGACTGGGCGCTCGGCGCTGTGTTCGACGCAGCTTTTTGCGAGGCCTGTGAAAAGGACGCCACGCTTTCCGAACAGTCGATCGACGGATCGCAGCACAAGCATCCCTGATCGCCAGGCCCGCTGGCCATTTATCACCTCAAGCCCTTTCCCTCGACCAGCATCTCCGGCCGCTCTCAGCGCCGCCGGGCAAAGGAGCATATCCCATGACGATCTCCAATCCTGATTTCACCCGCGACACGAAAGTCCCGCTCGGCCGCTCATCGACCAGTCCGCTCGAACTGGATCTGGGTAAACTGATGGCGGGGCGCTGTCTGATCCAGGGATCTTCAGGCGCGGGCAAAAGCCAGACGCTGCGCCGGATCATCGAAGAAGCGTTCGATTATCTCACCACCATCATTGTCGATCCGGAAGGCGAGTTCGCCAACCTTGCTACGCATATCGGCGCAACGACGGTCATCGCACGCGAATATGCCAATGATGGTCTCACAGCGCTCGCGCTGCGAACGCGGCAGCATCGTATCGCCCTCCATCTCGACCTTACCGATCTGGAGCCCGATCATCGCATCGAGAAAGCTGCGGCCTTCTTTGCGGGCCTGCTCTCGACACCGCGCGAACATTGGGCCCACACGGTGCTGGTGTGTATCGACGAGGCGCATCTGCTCGCGCCGCATATTGCAGCCTCGGCCCGCGACGCGGAGACCCGCCGTCTGGGGGTCGCCACCTTGACGGATATGTGCGCGCGGGGTCGCAAGCGCGGCATTGGCACGATAATCGCGACCCAGCGCCTCGCCAAGCTCGCCAGTTCGGTGGTCTCTGAACTGCACAATCATCTGATCGGCCTCAATGTCTTTGATCGCGACGTGGCACGTGCTGCCGACCTTCTGGGGTTCGGCAGTGAACAGGCCGCGTTGCTGCGCCAGCTTCCGCCCGGCGAATTCTTCGCCTTTGGCCCCGCGCTCGCGGCGATCCCGGTGCTGGCGAAGATCGATCCCACGATCACCCCCCATATCGGGCGCACGCCCGATCTAGTCGCTGCCGCCGATCTTGATGCCGATGAAAGCCGGACCCTGCTCGATCTTGACACCCTGCGCGAGGTCGCGCCGACCAGAGGGAACCAGGTGACCATGCGAGGCCAACGCGCGCTCGACGCCTTCCTCCTCGATCCCGCCGCCCCCGCCGCTGCACGGATTGTCGGCGCGCTGGGCAGCATAGCGCCCAACGCCACCACGGCGGACGATCTGGTGCGGCACCTTGCCCTGCCTGCGAACGATATCGATGCCGGGCTCGACCTGCTCGCCGCGATCGGTGCGTCCGACACCATGCCGCGCGGCGATACGCGGATCGCGCGGCTGTCTGCCCGGTTGCGCCTGCGTGTCGTCGATACGCCCGTTATCGGCCTGGTCTGAACGGAGAGTGCCATGAAAGAGACAAGCTTCGATCTCGACGCTGAAATCGTCGAACTCACCCCGTTCGTCCCTGACCAGCAAACGGGTACAACCGCGCCACTTGCCGAACTG
This sequence comes from Sphingobium limneticum, assembly GCF_008710155.1. Classification (GTDB taxonomy): domain Bacteria; phylum Pseudomonadota; class Alphaproteobacteria; order Sphingomonadales; family Sphingomonadaceae; genus Sphingobium; species Sphingobium limneticum. The sequence continues at coordinate 13,856 of NZ_VYPZ01000026.1, read as the reverse complement.
GCTTTCCGTGCCGACGCATGGCTCCCCGATGAAACGCTGCGTTTGCGCGCCGCCTTCGCCGATGACTGCACGCTAGAGGAGATTGCCACAGTGCTGGGCCGATCGCGTGCCAGCATCGCCACGCGTATCTATGATCTTGGCCTCCGCCGAAACTCGCGGCGATCCTGGATCGCGTGGGAGGATGAGGAACTGGCGCGCTGCTATATGCACGAACCAACCGCGACACTGGCTGCCCGCCTCGGCCGCGCTGTGAGCGCCCTCTATGCCCGTGCGCAACTGCTCGGACTCTCCGAGCCCGGATCGCCGCCCTATAGCGGTTGGGAAGATGCACAGCTTCGCGCCGGGTACGCCAAGGGTGTTCCCGTCGCCCAGATTGCCAGCCTCATCGGCCGTCCCTTCGGTGGCGTCATCTCCCGCGCTTCGGCGCTGGGTCTGCGCCATGCCTGCCAGCCGGACGACTGGAGCGACGCGGAAATGGCTCGCGCACTCACACTCGCGGCCACAGGCGTGCCCTATGTCGTCATTGCCAGGGCGCTCGCTTCTGAGGGATTTCCGGCCCGGAACAGTCGCAGCCTTGGCCAACGCCTTCGCAAACTGGGTTACGGCAGAGGGTGGGGCAGGCCGTGGATCATTGAGGAAGACGAGCTGCTGCGCCACGCTTATGCGACTGGTACGAGCCTGACGCCCCTGCGGGAGCGGCTTGGCCGCAGCCCGCATTCCATCCGCTGGCGTGCAGAGGCGCTTGGCTTGCGCGGCACGCATGTCCGCCGCGACGGGTTTCGGCAGGGACCTGTCTGGACGGCCGGGGAAGAAGCTCGGTTGCGAGCGGATTATGGCAAGGTACCGACACGGGACATTGCCAAAGACCTTGGTCGCGGCGTGCGCGCTGTCCTTTATCATGCCAACCGCCTGGGGCTGGTGCATGGCTTCATGCGCGCATTCAGCGCGCATGAGGACCGGGCGATCCGTAACGCCTGGACCCATGGCGTTTCGATGGTCGATGTCGCCCAGGCGCTTGGCCGCGATCCCGCCGTCATCGGTAAGCGCGCCGCACGTATCGGCTGTCGGTTCAACGATCCGGCCAGACCGTCCCGAGGCCCCAGGACCCGGCGGGCAAATCGCACACCCGTCACGCTCCAAAGCCTGCTTGCACTTAACGCCGCTGCGGCGGTCGATGCAAACCGGTCAATCGCTGCCTGAACCTATTCCAGCATGGAGGCCATGATGCCCTCGTCCGATCTGCCCGCCCGGTTGTCACCTTGCCGGCGCCGCTTATGCTCATTCGATCACGCCTATAAAATCGCCCTCAATCTTCGGCGGGACACCGGCATCCCGCATTATGTCATCCGCGGGATCCTACCCTTGCAGGCCTATCGGGTGACGACAAGGCCGCCGGCCTGGCCGGATCGCTGGCTGGCGATGGCGGCATGATCTCACCATGCGCACCGCTACCGCTATTCGCCCGACCGTAGCCCCACCGCGCCTTCAGCCTCGCGCGCCATCCACCTGCGCTGCCCCCGGCAGGGCTGTATTGGCGACCCGTCCTGCCGGGGTTTTGCGCTGAATTGTGGGCCGGTCGCAGGGCTGCGGGTGGCGGAGGGGCGAGCGTCGCGGGAAGGATGGGGAGCGCTGTTCCTTCGACGGGCGGCGCGCGGGGCAAGGGCGGGACAGAGAGGAGAGAAGGGACGGGGAGGGTGTCGCCGGAAAATGGATTTCGAGCGACATTCGAAAGGTCAAGACGATGAACATCGGTGAAATCTTCAATCAGAACGGCCGCCTGACGGGCTCGATCGCCACCCGCACGATCGATCTCCCGCGCATCGGGCTGCGCAAGGTCATGAGCGAGAATGAGAAGGCTCCGGTATACGAAATCCTGGCGCTCAACGTCGCGCGTCGCTGGGTTCAGGTCGGCGCATTGTGGGAGGCTGCGTCCAAGCGCACCGGCGAGGTCTTCCTTGCCGGCAATATCGACGACCCCAGCCTGCCTGAACCGCTGCCGATCGCGCTCTTCCCGGCCGATCATGGCGGCTACATGGTCGCATGGCGGCGCGACACCATGCGCTCCGACTTCGGGGGCAGCATGGGGACCAGCCGCACCAATTATGACGATCGCGGTTCGCGCGACGAAGGCGGCTTCGGTGACAGCACCGCAGGGGCTGACGGCGAGCTGGCCGGTGCGGGCGCGCCGTTTGGCGAGGAGGACCCGTTCTGATCTCCCGTTGATCGGAACCCGTTCCGGGCCGGGGAGGCGTCAGGCTTCCCCGGCCCTTTTCTTTTCTTCGCATGAGGAGACAGTCCATGCCGCTTCCTTCTTTTCATGACATCGCGCCGCTGTCCGATCTCTCGGCGCTCTGCGTCGCGATCATGGCCAGTCCCGCTATCCGGGATCTGCTGACATCCCAAAACACGCTTGCGGTCCGCTCGCCGGAAATACCTGGCGGCGTTACATGCGGCGAGATCATCGCTGCTATCTATGACATGCTCGAAGGCACGCCCTTTGCGCCCCATGCGGCGCAAATCGTCGATGCCGTCCTGACGCGCTCAACCGCTTTGCCCAGCGTACGGGCGAACATGCACTGATCGACATAATGGGGCGGGACGCCTTTGCGCGTTCGCGCCCCTTTTTCCTTTTCCATGATGAGGAGAAGTACCATGACCCATGACCATTCGCGGCGTATCAGCCACTTCGCAGACCTGCCGACGCTGTTTGCACAGATGACGGCGACACCGGAATTCAAACGCGCTTTTGGCGATCCCATCCCGCTTTCGATCATCACGCCGGGCGACGAGCCGGGCGAGCATGATATGCCCGAACCGCTCCACGCGCAGGCCGATTGCGCGGGTGTGATCGCCACCATCTTCGATCTCTTGACCGATACCCGCCTCGACGCGCTCGCGCCCGAGATCGCCTGGGGCATGGTCAACAGCTTCCACTTCGTAGCTGGCAAGCTTGAACGACAGGAAGACATGCTGGCCAATGAGCTGCGCGATTTGATCCGGCGGATCGAGCCTTCGGAGGTTTTCAACAGCGAACTGGAGGAGAAACAGCTCCTGTGCCAGTCGCTGACCGAACAACGCGAGGCGATCGAGTGCATGCGCGATTATGCCGCCGAAACTTTCCGCGTGCTATCGGGTCGCCCCTGGTCGCCGGCGCGCGGATCGCGTGTCTCGAAGGCGGCTACCGCCACGCAAGTATCGATACAGGATTTCCTGCGTGCCCGGGAACTGGCCGAACGGGAGCGGTACCGTCCCCGTGGACCGATCGTTATCGCCTCAGGCCATGCGGAATGGCATGACTGGCAATTGCTCTGGGATCGGCTCGACACCATCCTCGAACGCATCCCGCATATGACGCTGGTGACGACCGCGCAGCGCAAGGGATTCGACGCGATCGTGGCCTCTTGGGCTGGCAATCGGGAGGTGCAACTTGTGACATATTCGCTGACGGGGTCGGGGCGCGGTGCGCCCTTCGCCCGCAATCGCAAGCTTGTGGACCTGAAACCCGTCGAAGCCTTGCTGGGTGAGGGATCGGGTATTCAGGCCAATCTTTATCAGGCTCTGCGGAAGGCCAGCGTTCCGATCCATGCCTTCCGCAAGGCCGATCAGGTTCCGGTCGAAAATGTCACTCCGCCCCGGCGCAGCCAACTTCGCCGTGCCGCCTGACATTACATCGCTCGCATTTCGTTCGGGGATAGCGCTACGCGCGCTGTCCCCTTTTTCATGGAACAGATGCTACCTCGGCGATCAGGGCAAGCGTTGCCGGCACTTCCCTGCGAGGCCATCGCCAGGAGGCACCCATTTGCGAATCAGGGGCATCGAGCCCCAGATTCGCAACGCCTCTTCTCTCTCTCAAGAATTCCAAGGGTGGCACGGGACCGCGTCGGCCTCAAGGACGACGGGGCCCCACCATTTTTTGGGGCGGGTCAGGCGCCGCGCTTCTCACTCGACCATGGTGACCGCCCCAAAAAATCGTGACCCCCATCGCCGGCTGCGCCGGTCGCGTTCCGCGATCCTTGACCCCGACGCTCGGAGCCCGTGCCCAGGGGGGAACCTCTTTCGCTTCAAAAGGAGGTTCTCATGACGAAGATCAACCACGCCGACCGCATGCCTTCCGACATTGCTACATTCATCACGCAGGAGACAGTGGCTACCACCGACGACTTCCACGCGGCCTTCGCCTCCGATCTCGATGGTGTCCGCATCGGGCGTGGTGGAGAAGAGATGGCGACCGACATGCCCGATCCGAGGGAAGCCCAGTTCGCCGTCGAACTGATCGTCACGACACTTTTCGACGCATTACGGGACACGCGCTTGGAGCCGGCCGCGCAGCGCCTGGCGTGGGGTATCGTCAACAGCTTCCATCACGTCGCCGACCAGTGGGAGGGCCAGGCCGACAAGGCGACACGGCAGATTCAGGACCTGCTGCGTCGCGCCGATGGCAGCGAAATCCACAGCGTCGAACTCGAGCAGGCACGCGACGAACTTGAATATCTCGACGAAGCTACCGAGGCGCTGCGGTGCATGCGCGACCATGCGGCTGACGTCTTCCACACCGAAACCGGACGGCCATGGTCCGCGCCGAAGGGATCGCTGGTATCGAGCAAGCGCACTGCGTCGGTTATTGCCGCCACCGATTTCCTCGCCGCCCGTCGTCAACGCCGGACCGACGCGCACAACCCGCAAGGACCGATTGTGATCTTCTCAGGAGGAGCGGAATGCTGGTTTGACGACCGTCTCATCTGGGGCAAGCTCGATGAAGCCAAATCCCGAAATCCGATGATGGTGCTGGCGACGACCGCGCAAGACAAGGGGTGCGACGCCATGGCCGCAGCGTGGGCAGCGTCGCGCAAAGTCACGCTCATAACATTCCGGCTCAGCGCAAAGCTTGGCAAACGGGCGGGGTTCGTACGCAACGAGCAGATGGTCGGATTACGTCCCGTCGAAGCGCTGGTGTGCGAAGGATCAGGATTGCAATCGCACCTTGCGCGACTGGTCAGGGAGAAGCGTATCCCGGCGCGGTTTCTGAGGCTCAGCGATCAGGAATGGGAGGCGCAATGACGCCCCGAGAGGATCGGTCCGGTTTACCGGGCCGATCCTCATTTCTTTTTTCAAGCGCAGCACTCGCCCCCGCTCAGGGACCCGCAAGCGGGCCCGTCGCGGAGGCGATACGGAACCGCCAGCGCGGTCCCGGCCTCCTGCGCGCGGCTTCGCCGTGCTCGTCGCAGGGACACCCTTCGGGTGCGGTTTGGGAAGGCTGGTAGTCGCGAAAACGTTCAGCGTAACGATCAAATGAGGTGAGGGCCAAAGCGGGGAATGCGTCCTCTGCCTTCAAGATCCAGTAAGGTCAGAGCAGGGGAAATCTCGCCGATATCCGATGTCGTCCTTCGCTCTGATACCGACAGGAATGGGTTCCTTATGCTCCACCCATGCCGATTATCATCAGATTGCCGCTTCGCGGCGGGTCAGCTCACTGGCGGCAACTTTTTCAGGGCCGTCAGCGCTGCGCTGCCGCCAACCCGGATAGCCTGGGTCAGAAGTTCGCGGAACTCACGCTCCGTCAGCTTCTCTATCGGCACGTCGTTTACCATGGCCGCATATTTGCCGCGCAGAGCGCGGCGGGCGGTTTCCAGATCTTCCGTCAGCTTGCGCTGACGTGTTTCGAGATCGGCAAGCCGATCCCTTTCGGTCATCTTTGGCATTTCCATCGTCCTTCCCCGATGGGCTGCCCGTCACACGCAACTGTGCCATATCGACGGGCCAAAGCAAGAGCGGCTTGCCGCTTCCTGGGGAACTGGCGGGGTGTACGGCGCGCCGGCGAGGCAGCGATGCTGGCATGCGAAGCCCGGCGTTAAATCTCCTGATGACGGTAATCACGCTCTCGGGACCGGGCCTTATATCCGGCCTCCTTTTTTAAATTCTGGGAGAAAAAGCTCATGAGCTCTACCCTCAAACCACCCCGATATCGGCCCCCGAAAATCAGCAGAAAGGTTGCCCCGCGCCTACCGGCACGAGGCAGCGCAGCGCGAGCGCGCTGCGTAAGGCGGGACGCACGGCGCAAGGCCGTTTTGTAATGGACCCTACGCACGGGTGCTGCGGGAACATTATGCCCTAAAAACATTAGGATAAGTCTGTATTACGTGTCTCACACTGAACCGGCGCGCTGTCGTACGCAAAACACCGGGTTTACTTGGGCAAGCCTATCATACTGAAACGCCTTCAGGAATTTCGTGATACGCGTCGTATGTCATTCCTGGTCGCGGCATGCGATGGCGGTGGAGCCTGCAGGTCACCACCCGTTGAATCCTGGCCAAATTCATGGTCTTTTTGTCGCGGCAAGAAAGGATCGCGCCATGACGGAATTGAATGAGGAGTATATCAGCGATCTCCGCCAAGCGGTGGTCAAGGCCATCTGCGAAGTGTCGGCGCAAAGGCAACACGCCCCGGAAGCGGGCAAGGGGGGCACTCTCTATATCGGGACAGCAGAAGTCGGTCAGATGCTCACCATTTTGCTGACCGAGTTTCTGGAAGGCGTCCCTGGTCTCGATACGCCCAGTGAGGTGCGGCGCATGTCGGACGTTGTAGCCAGGAAGATCAGACTGGGGATCGGCGAAATCCGTCGACACCGCGAGGAGACGGGCGGAACGCCGCCGCCGTCCATCATTATCAGAAGCAACTGATCGAGTCCGCTCAGCCTCTTTTTCTGTCGGTACCTACTCCCAGCGCTAAATCTCTGGATCAATCTGGTCATAGGGCGGCTTGCGCCAATATTGCCATTCCGGTAATATGCGATCGCTTCATGATATTTTCGAAGGTCTCCGGATAAGGAGACTGTTCGCTTGCCCAAGCTTAATTTCCGCCTCGATGAATCGCTGCATGCCGCCTTGATGCGCCGTGCGCTCGGTGCGAACCTGTCGTTATCGGCGTTCATTCGTCAGCTGCTTGAGCAGGCGGTCGACGAGCGCAAACGCTACGTTTTCTCTTCCCAGGATGAGATTCTCGCCACCTCGATCCAAATCCTGTCGATCGTTGCGACGTCCGTCGGCGAGCAATCTCCCAGTGCGCTCGAGCAGGGCATGGTGCAGGCCCGAATGATCCTTGCCGAACGCGGCCTGCTTGGGGGGGAGGATATCCCATGAGCATCTTTCGCAACGACACGTTGGGCTCATGGACGCGCGGCGGACAGGCGATCGTCCACAATGTCCGCATGACGACCCAGGTCTTCTACCAGACCATATTGGCGGGTTTCATTATCTGGATCATCGGCACGCTCTGGTATGCGTTCGAGAAGTCGACCGAATATGAGCGGTTCATTCTGGTTAAGTTGGCTGAGGCCACGATCAAGGTGCATGCGGCCGCCGGGACCAATGATCCGGTGCAGTTTCGCACCCCTGACGGCCAGGCCTACTGGACCTCGGCGGACTGGCTGGTTGCCTCGACCCTCGCGAAAAAGACCTTGCATGTATTTGAAGGCTATCTGCTGCATGGCGCACTGCTCTCTGGCCTGTTCACCCTTGTCATGCTCGCCTGGGCCTGGTTCTACTTCACCCGGACGGGTAGGGGCCTTGGCTCCAATGAATATCTGCGAGGGGCGAGGTTCGGCACGATCCGCCAGGTAAAACGCGCGCTATGGCGACAGACCAAGGGACCTCTGGTGATCGGCAATGTGCCGGTGCCTGAGGCCTATGAGCCTGAGCATATCCTGCTGTGCGGTGCGCCTGGCACGGGAAAGACAAACCTCATCGTCGGCATGCTCGACGGCATCCGCAAATCGGGTCGGCGCGCCATTGTCTATGATACCGCCGGTACCTTCGTCGAGAAATTCTATCGGCAGGGCACTGACATGTTGCTCAACCCGCTCGACCAGCGCGCGGCGCGCTGGTCGCCCTGGGTCGATGTGCCACGCGATTATCATTATGATCAGATCGCGGAATCGACCATTCCCGACAAGCATGGCGATCCCTTCTGGGCGAAGGCGGCGCGGGGGACGCTGGTTGCGGTCATGCGCAAGCTGGCGCGCCAGAAACATACCTATGTCTCGGTCCTCCTCGACCGTCTGCTGCGTTCTAAACTGAAAGACCTTGCCGCCTTCGTGACTGGCACTGATGCCGCCGCCTTCATCAGCACCGAAGGCGAAAGGACATCCGCCGGCATCCAGGCCGAACTTGCATCGGTCATGCGCAGTTTTGGTTATCTCGATGATACCGAGGACGGCTTCTCGATCCGCGACTGGGTTGAGAAAGGCGCAGACGGGAGCTGGCTCTTCATCACCGTGAAGGCCGACCAGCTTCCCTCGCTACGCCCGCTCATCACCGTCTGGCTCGACATCGCAATTAGCGCCATCATGAGCCTGACGCCCGATCGCGACCGACGGCTTTATTGCGTGATCGACGAACTGCCGACGCTGCATAAGCTGCCGTCGCTCTCGGATTTCCTTGCCCGTGCCCGCAAATATGGCGGGTGCGGCATATTGGGGTTCCAGTCCTATCCCCAGCTCAAGGCCACTTACGGCAAGGACGATGCGGCTGCGATCACTGGCTATTGCTCAACCTGGGTGGCGCTACGCGCGAACGACACGGATACGGCCGAGCATGTCTCGATCAACCTCGGTCAGGTCGAACAGGTCGAGGCCAATGAGGGCATGTCCTATGGGGTCAACGACATGCGCGATGGGGTCAATCTGTCGCGGATGCAGGTGACGCGGCCACTGGTCATGTCGACCGAAGTCACCAACCTGCCCAACCTGATGGGCTTCCTGCGCTTCGGCCGCAATTTGCCTGTGGTGCGGTTCGATAGCCGCTTCAACGACGTACCCTCCTTGGGACCAGCTTTCCTCGAACGCACGACGCCCCCCATTCAGATCGACAAGGCCGGGATGCTCGTTCGCATTGCCCATGCCGAAGCGCGTGTTCGCGAAGCGATGGAGCGGGAAGCCACGCAGTCATCTCCGCCAGCGACACATGGCGAGATCAAGCCAGCGAAGCCTTCGGTATCTTCAGGATCCGCCCCGACGCCGCCACCGCAGTCGGATCTGTTTACGCCTCCAGCAACAAACCTCGATCCGCAGCGTGTGGAAGATATATTGCTCATTGACGAGAATGCCGAGCTTCCCGCGCCCGCCCGCACCCTTTGGACCATCCTTGCCGGCAAGCAGGGAGAAATCCGGTCTGATCTTGTCCAGCATGGCCGCGACGACGGGCCGCGTGAGCGCGCGAGGCCAGCATGATCCAGCCACAACGCCTCCATGGCAAACCAGCCAATATTGCCCGCTACTATACGGTCGGGGATTATTACACCAAGGGCGGTAATGAACCGTCTGAATGGGGTGGGAAGCTTGCAGCCGATCTCGGCCTCTTCGGGGCTGTTGATCCGAAGCTGTTGCGCGACCTTCTTGCTGGAAAAGTCGGGGATCAACAACTCGGGCGGCATCGTGCGGATGGCGAAATTCAGCATCACCCAGGCTGGGATTTTGCGGTCAACGCGCCCAAGCCCGTGTCGGTCATGGGGCTGGTTGCCGGTGACGAACGCGTGCTTGCCGCCCATGAGGGCGCGGTGACCGCAGCCATTTCCTATCTGGAGGAGCAGGCGCAGTTGCGCCGCCGTGATAAAGGGAAGATCGTTCATGAAACAACGGGTCGGATCCTGGTTGCTCGCTTTACCGAGCATGGCAGCCGGGAACTTGATCCGCATCTGCATACGCATCTCGTCGTGCTCAACATGACGAACCGCGAGAATGGCGATCCCATGGCAAGCCTCGAAAGCCGGGTCATGTATGGCGAACAGCGTGTGGCCGGTCAGATATATCGCAATGCGCTGGCTTTCGGCTTGCGCGAAGCGGGCTATGAAATCGATGCTGATCCGCGTTCCGGATTGTTCGAGATACGAGGCGTGCCGAAGGACCTGATCGACCAATTTTCGCAGCGCGCCGAGGCGATCGAGGATCATGCGCGCGAGCATGGTCTGGTGGGACAGAAAGCCCAGCGTGCTTCCTTCTATGCTACGCGCAAGCGAAGGTGAAGATCGGCCAGGAAGAACTCAGCGCGCAATGGCATCAGCGGACAGGCAAGCGTCTCGAAATGCTGCAGGAGATTGCTGCGCTGGCGCGGGGTCGAGAAGGGGAGCATCCGGCGCCCACGGAACGCGATGCGTCGCGTGCGGCTCTTTTCGGCTTGCGGCAACTGGAGACATCCGAGGCGGTCAACAATTTAGGCGACATATTGCGCAGGGGTCTTGCTGCCCATGTCGGTGAAGTCCGGCTTGATGATATTCGTCCCCGGATCGCAGCACATGAGGTCCTGCGCAAATTGCTGCCGACCCATGCGCAGACCGGTGACAAGATGTTGACCCGTGGCCGCACCAGCCGGAAGTCCTGGCGTCTGGAGCTGGCATTGACCCAGCATATTGCGCTCGGCCTTGATGACGCGCGTCCCATCGCCTCGAGCGATCGCTTGCTGGCCGTGCTCGACGGGACGTCGCTCAACACGCAGCAGCAGCGCGCACTTGTCGAGACGGCGCTGACGCGGGATCGGGTCACGGCGATTCACGGTGTCGCCGGTTCTGGAAAATCGACGCTGGTGAGAGTTCTGGCCGAGGCAGCCGAACCGGGAACGGCATTGATTGCATTGGCACCCACATCATCGGCCGCAGCGGAACTGGGAAGCAAGGCGAACATCACGTCCCATACTGTCGCCAGCTTCATCGCGCGCGGCGGGCAGGGGATCACGGACCGCCATGTGCTGGTTCTCGATGAAGCAGGGCAGCTCGGCAACCGCCAGGCCCAGCGGATGCTGGAGATCAGCAGGACGACCGGGGCACGGCTGCTTTTTCTCGGAGACGAGAAACAGACCGGGGCGATCGAGCAGGGCAAACCCTTCTGGTTGATGCGAAGACTGGGCTTGCCAACGGTCGAGTTGACGCACGCCGTGCGGCAGGAAACGAAATCAATCAAGGCTGCCGTCACAGCCGCGCGGACGGGGAACTTTGCCGAGGCATTGGCAAAGCTCGATAGCGTCAGCACCGTCGACGACAATGAAAAGATGGCGGAACAGGTCGTCAACGCCTGGATACGGCTTAAACCGGCATCGCGGGCCGGAACCAACATCCTGGTCCTCGACAATGCGACCCGGCTGATCGTTAACAGCAAGATTCGCGAAGCGCTGAAAAACGAGAATGGGCTGGCCGCCGAGGGCAGCCGGTTTTCCATCCTGGCCCCGGCGGGCTCAACCGATATCCAGAAGCATATGGCCCGCTTCTACGGTGCAGGACAGGTGGTGCGTTTCGAGCGGGACATTGCAGACCTCGGTATCGCACGGCACGCCGACTATCGGGTCGCTGGACTAGGCCGGGAGGCCAATGGGCGCCAGGTTGTGCGTCTCGTCGACGATCAGGGGCGCGTCATACGCTGGGATCCGCAGACGACGAAGGCCCGCCACATCAATGTGTTCAATCCTGAAGAGCGGGATATTGCGGAGGGTGACCGTATCCAGTGGCGGCTCGTCAGTCGCGAACTCGGGCTACGCAATGCGGAGCGCGGCACCGCAGAAAAACTTGATGGCGCGCTAGCGACGATCCGCTGGGATCGAGATGGGCGCGTGCAGCAGGTTAATCTGTCGGAACACCGGACCTGGGATCATGGTTACGCAGAGACGGTCTATTCCGCACAGTCCAAAACCTATCCGCGCGTTTTCGTGCTGGCGCCCGCAGAATCGCCGTTGGTCAACGCCCAGAACTTCTACACCGCCATTACCCGCGCGGCATTCGGTGCCAGGCTCTGGACCAACAACGTCAAGGAACTGATTGCCAAACTCGATCGCCAGTCAGGAGAAAAGACGTCTTCTTCGGAAGGGTTGGGCCGGTTGAAGACTGATCGCGTAGATGCCTTTTCGAAACGCCGGGAAGGCCATGTGGCAAGTCTGAGGGCCGAGCAAGAGCGAGACCGAACGGAGCGGCGCGATCGGGCGATCGAGCGACAACTCCACTATCGGGACCGCTCACCCCGTGGCGCGGCTGAGCATCTTGCGGACGGTGCCCGGAGCATCGCGCAGGTGCTCGATAAGTTTCTCGCAGGCATTCTCGACCATGCGCACGCCGAAGGGAGTGCGCCGAAAACCGGCATCGACCGGGAAAACCAATCTCCTGCGCCTCGACCCGAACCATCCCATGGCCCCGAACGATAAGGTCACTGCCCATGCTTCGCTGCAAGTTTACCGTTCAACTGATCCAGGGAAAGCGCTTCGCAGGTGCCGTCCAGCCTGAGTATCAATTTGAATTCAGTACGTCGCGCCAAGCCAGAGGGTGTAGGGTCTTCCTGAGCCGCATTGGATGGACCAAGCCGCACAGTCGGACTTCTGTCAGTCGTAATGCCGCCGCCGAGATCAATTCGGAGAGAGCGCTCTCTGCATTTCAGAAAGATGGCCCAGTTCCGGTGTTTGGGCTTTACAGTGATCCGACCAATCCGATCACTACGCCTGGAACCGCTATCCGGAGGGTCGGATGAAGTCACACGGCATCCCCAGGCTGTTATACACTGCTGTCATCAGTATGGCATTGTACACCACCCCCGCATTTTCGAAGTCCTCAGATGAGGAGGAATTGCGGATCGCCGCCTGCATTCTTCAAGCCTCGCTTGGTCAGCCCTAGCTGGAAAAAACGCTTTGGGGACTGCGCGATCAGGAAGCGGGCTGGGTCGGCGCTGAGGTTCGTAACAGCAACGGCTCTCACGATCTCGGTCCCCTGCAGATCAACAGTTGGTGGACACCTCGCATCGCTGCGCTTGTTGGGCGCTCACCTGTTCAGGTTCGACATTGGCTGCGTTTTGATCCCTGCTTCAATGCGGAGGCTGCAAGGTGGATATTCCTGTCTGCCCTGCGCTCGACCGGTAATTACTGGAAGGCGATTGGCGCCTATCACAGCCCGACGGCGTCGCGGCAGTATCGCTATTTGAATTCGGTAGCTCGCCATATGAGGACGAGATACGGAGATGCTGTCTTTCGCCCGTGATAGACAGGACATGACCTTGATTTACCAGACCGAGCGTACAGTGTTTTCGTCAGTGCAATATGCTTTTGCCTGCAGATGGCGCAGCAAACTCGATCCCCAGGTGCTGTGTGGATGAACGATGGTAATTGCTCACGGGGTCGGCAATTGGTGGGCTGATCAGGCGACCACGAATCTGCCGTCGACGAGTTCGCGGATGGCTACGAGTGCCGATTTTCCGCTGAGACGAGCGGTTCCGGTGACGGATCGATATCCAGCGTGGATCTGGGCGCCCCAGTCGGAGCGGAAGCCGTTGGTGACCTTGCGGAACACGACCGAGGGGCGGATCTCGCGCTCTGATATGTTGTTGGTCGCAGGGACGTTGCGGTTGGTGAGAAAGATGAAGAACTTGCTTCGCCAAGCCTTGATTTGTTTGAGCAGAACACGTCCCGCAGGGTGCGCGACAGGCATCTGTACCAGGCGGGTCAGCAGATTGTCGGCCTTCGCAGCGTAGGTGGCCAGCGTTGTGTCCTTCAGGCTGCTTCGTCGCTTGCCGATGCGGATCGCCCAGCGCAGGTGGTCGCGGACTTTGGGGGCGAAGGCGGTATCCCCGCAGTCGATGGCATACTGAACATCGCGCAGGACATGCGCGAGGCAGACCTGATGCTCCTTGCCCAGTTCCTGCTGTCCAGCGTAGCGATCGGAGACCCACACATCAGGTTGGTGGCCGCCCAACACCTCCTCAGCAACACTGCGCGCTGAAGCGCCCCGGGTTTCCAGGAGGCTCCAACTTGTGAGAAGGAGCATCCGTTATGAGCAAGACAACCAACAAATTTTCACCTGAAGTCCGCGAGCGGGCGGTTCGTATGGTGGTGGAGCAGCGG
>NZ_VYPZ01000025.1 GCF_008710155.1 Sphingobium limneticum | reverse complement strand
GCCGTTGTGCCGGCCTTTTTGTGTGGCCGCGACGGCTTACGTAGCGCAATCCCTGGCAGAGAAGCTGGCGCCGACGTCCCTCAAGCTCGCCTACCGTGAATCTGTGGCCGAATAATGCACAGGGGCCATATGGGCGGCATGATCGTCGGTCAGGAAATAGAGGCTGGCGCCCCGGCTGCCGATCAGGCGCCAGTCATGGGCCGGCCCCTTGACCAGCAGACGCGGTTTGACCGGGCCGCCGGTCAGTTCGGCGACATGGAGTTCGCGGCGGGGGTCTATGCCCTGGAAGCTGCTGATGAGCAGCCAGCGGCCGTCGCTCGTCACCTGCGCCTGATGGCTGAGTGCGGGGCGGTCGGGCGTGTCGTAGATCAGCTGGTCCTGCGCCTGATCCGTGCCGACGCGGTGGTAATAGAGCTGCTGGTTCTGGTTCGCCGATTGATAGGCCTCGCCATCCTGCGGCGCGGCGAAGCGGGAGTAGAAGAAGCCCTCTGCCCGGCCGTCCCAGGCGATCTGGGAGAATTTCACCCATTGGACCCGGTCGTCCAGCGGCTTGCCGCTGTCGACGTCGATCAGTTGGAGCGTGCGCCAGTCGCTGCCCGCCTCCTGCACGGCATAGGCGAGAGTGCGGCCATCGGGGGAGGGCACCCACTCGGCAAGCGCGCTGGCGCCGTCCTTCGCCCAGCCATTGGGGTCGAGCAGCAGGCGCTGTGGGCCGGTCAGCCCTTCGCGGACATAGAGCGGGGTCTGGTTTTCCAGGCCCCGGTTATAGCCGTAGAAATAGCGGCCGCCGGCCTTGCGCGGGACGGTGAAGCGGCCGTGCGAGAGCAGCGCCTGTATCCGGCCCTTGAGCGCGTCGCGACCGGGCAGGTCGTCCAGATAGCGGCGGGTGAGGCTGTTTTCCCGATCGACCCAGTCGCGGACCGCAGGATCGGCGCGCAGGTCGTTCTCCAGCCAGCGATAGGGATCGGCGACCTTCACGCCGAAATGATCCTCGACCAGGTCCAGCCGTTTCGTGACGGGGTAGCGTAGCGTCGCGTCGCCCGCATCGATGGCGGCGCCCTCCGGCCCGGCAAGGGCAGGGGCCGCCGCAAGCAGCAGCGGCAGGATCAGGGCGGCGGCGCGCATCCTCTCTTTCGACTCTTCTTTCCAAACGACAACAGGCCGTGGCTCCTAGAGAGCCACGGCCTGTTGGTAAAGCATTAGTCCTTTTCGCATTCTGCGAGCCGTTGGCTGTTCCAGCCGACTTCAGAATGCTCCGGTCCTGCAGAACAGGACCGGTTAGATCAGGCTTCTTCCAGCTCGTCGCTGCTGAAGACCGGACCGGAGTCCTGGCCCTTGGCATCGACGTCGCGATCGACCAGCTCGATGATCGCCATCGGCGCCGCGTCCGAGGCGCGGAAACCGGCCTTGATCACGCGGGTATAGCCGCCGTTGCGGTCCTTGTAACGCTCGGCCAGGATGTCGAACAGCTTGATCAGCTGTGCGTCGTCCTTCAGGCGGGCGTCGGCCAGACGACGGTTGGACAGGCCACCCTTCTTGGCGAGGGTGATCAGCTTTTCGACGTAGGGACGCAGTTCCTTGGCCTTGGCAGTGCCGGTCAGGATCTGCTCATGCTTGATCAGCGAGGCGGCGAGGTTGCGAAGCAGGGCGGTACGATGACCGGTGCTGCGCTGAAGCTTACGATGACCAACTTTATGACGCATGTTTCATTCCTTCGTTCGTTAAGGGGCCGTTTGAGGTACCCCAGACCAGGCGGTGTTTGCGGGGACCGCCCCGTGCCCCATCAAGGAACCGGGCCGGAACATCTGTCCCGGCCCCGTACCTTTTAGCCCAGCAGCTCTTGTTCGAGCTTCTTGGCCATTTCTTCGATATTCTCCGGCGGCCAGCCGGGGATGTCCATGCCTAGGCGCAGGCCCATGGACGACAGCACTTCCTTGATTTCGTTCAGCGACTTGCGGCCGAAATTGGGGGTGCGCAGCATCTCGGCTTCGGTCTTCTGGACCAGATCGCCGATATAGATGATGTTGTCGTTCTTGAGGCAGTTGGCCGAGCGGACCGACAGTTCCAGTTCGTCCACCTTCTTGAGAAGATAGCGGTTGATCTGGTTCGTGTCGCTTTCGCCTTCCGACGCGGCGGCGGCGGTGTGACCCGCAGCAGGGGCAGCGGCAGGCAGCGCGTCTTCGAAGTGGACGAACAGCTGGAGCTGGTCCTGAAGGATGCGGGCGGCATAGGCCACTGCATCTTCCGGCGTCACGGTGCCGTCGGTTTCGAGCGTCAGCGACAGCTTGTCATAGTCCAGTTCCTGGCCGACGCGGGTGTTATCCACCTTGTAGGCGACCTGGCGGACCGGCGAGTAGAGCGCGTCGATCGGGATAAGGCCGATGGGCGCATCTGCCGGACGGTTGGCGACGGCGGGGACATAGCCCTTGCCGACGTCAGCGGTCAGTTCCATGTTGAGCGTCGCGCCCTGGTCCAGATGGCAGATGATCAGGTCCGGGTTCATCACTTCGATGTCGCCAACAACGCTGATGTCGCCAGCCTTGACCACGGCCGGGCCGGTGGCGGACAGCTGAAGACGCTTGGGGCCTTCGCCTTCCATGCGCAGCGCGACCTGCTTGATGTTCAGGACGATGTCGGTGACGTCTTCACGCACGCCGGCGAGCGACGAGAATTCGTGCAGGACGTTCTCGATCTTGATCGAGGTGACCGCCGCGCCCTGAAGCGAGGACAGAAGAACCCGACGCAGCGCGTTGCCGAGCGTCAGGCCGAAGCCGCGCTCCAGCGGTTCGGCAACGAAGGTCGCCTTACGCTTGCCGTCGCCCGACGCCTTGATCTCAAGGCTGCTGGGCTTCTTCAATTCCTGCCAGTTCTTCATGTTGACAGTCATGTATTTCCCCTGGGGATGGGCCGAAACGCTTGTGAAATCCTGCACCCGACAGGACGTTTCGGCGATGCAAACGGGTAAACGGGCGACGCGTCCGCCGCCCGCATGTCATGCAGCGCTGCGTTTAGACGCGGCGACGCTTGGACGGACGCACGCCATTGTGCGGGATCGGCGTGACGTCGCGGATCGAGGTGATGTGGAAGCCGACGGCCTGCAGCGCGCGCAGAGCCGATTCACGGCCCGAACCCGGACCCTTGACTTCGACTTCCAGGGTACGGACGCCATGTTCGGCGGCCTTGCGGCCGGCGTCTTCGGCGCACACCTGAGCGGCGTACGGGGTCGACTTGCGGCTGCCCTTGAAGCCCATCATGCCGGCCGAGGACCACGAAATCGCGTTGCCCTGGGCGTCGGTGATGGTCACCATGGTGTTGTTGAAGCTGGCGTTGACGTGCGCGACGCCGGCCGAGATGTTTTTGCGTTCGCGGCGCTTAATGCGCTGGGGTTCGCGTGCCATTTTGCTCTTATCCTACTGAAATCGTTCAAAAGTAGAAGTCGTCGGAGGGTCATGCCGAAGCGATGACCCTCAACGATTACTTCTTCTTGCCAGCGATCGGCTTCGCCTTGCCCTTGCGGGTGCGCGCATTGGTGTGCGTGCGCTGACCGCGGACCGGCAGGCCCTTGCGATGACGCAGGCCGCGATAGCAGGCCAGATCCATCAGGCGCTTGATGTTCATCGCGGTGTCGCGACGCAGATCGCCTTCCACGGTCAGGTCGGCGTCGATCGTTTCACGGATCTGGAGCACTTCGGCGTCCGAAAGATCCTGCACGCGACGGCTGTGGTCGATGCCCAGCTTGTCGGCGATATCGACGGCCGTCTTGCGACCGATGCCGTGAATGTAGGTGAGCGCGATGATCACGCGCTTGTTGGTCGGGATATTTACACCCGCAATACGTGCCATGGTAATAGTTTCTCCTGCTCCACAGGGCGGCTTGCGCTACCCTATCTCAAAGCGTCCGAGCCGGATTTCCCTGGCGAGGAAAAGCGGCCAATTACAAGACCCCTAGACGCACAAAAGACGGCCAGTGCCAAAAGCACCACCGCTCGCCGCATGTAGGGGAAGGGGGCCTTTAGCGATTCGGTGGAAAATAGTCAATTGCCGTGCGGCCGGACGCAAGGGTTCGGCGGTTCGCCCCTTTTCCGGTTGAGTGGGGGGACGGGGTCCGGCATGGAAGGGGGATGCGTGCCATTCCCTCCTTTGTCGTCTTCCTCCCCTCGCTGGTGCTGCTGGCGTCCTGCGTCGGCCCCGGTTCCGGTCCGGCGCGCCCGGTCCCGGCGCCGACCCCTACGCCCGCGCGGCCGGCCCCGGCGCCGGTGCCGCCGGCCCAGCCCGCACCTGTGACGACGGAGTGGCAATATCGTCCGGCGACGCCCGGCAACTGGAGTTATCGCGCAGAAGCGGCAGGCGCCGTGGCGGTCTTCGGGACGAGCGCTGCCGATCCGCGTCTGACCCTGCGCTGCGACCGGGCGAGCCGGCGGGTCAGCCTGGCCCGTGCCGGCGCTGGCGGCGCGAGCGCGATCGTCGTGCGCACCAGCTATGGCGCGACCAGCTGGCCCGCGGCGGCGTCGAGCGGTGCGGTACCGCAGATCGTCGCCTTCCGCGCGGCATCGGACACGGTGCTGGATCAGCTTGCCTATAGCCGGGGCAAGTTTGCGGTCGAGGTGGCCGGGCAGGAAGCGCTGATCGTGCCCGCCTGGGCCGAGGTGTCGCGTGTGATCGAGGATTGCCGGGGCTGACCCGTGCGGCGCGTTTCAGACCGAAACGCGGACGGGCAATTATGATTCGAAAAAAGAAAATTACAAGTCTTGATCCTGCGCCCCGTCTGATTCACAGTCCGTCTCGTGGCCGATCAGAGGTTACAAGCGAAGTCGGTCACGCGGGCTTCAACATAGCGAAAGGAGGTGATCCGATGTCTCATGGTTCAGCAATGGGGTCGGTTCAGTCCATTCGGGAAACGCGCCGCTGAGCGACGCCTTTAGCGTCGATCCATCACCTGCAAGCATCAAGAGCGCCGACACACAGGCCGTGTCTGCGGGTGAGCGATAGCGCGATCAACCGTTTTCCTTGGGCGGTGCTTCCGGCCGCTGACCATGTCAATGATGGGCCGTCGGGGCGCAAGCACCCGGCGGCCCCTCTCATGCGTGGGGCATGGTGCAAAAGAGTGGAGATGATGGGGGCGGACGACACGCGTTCTTGCTGTCCCTGAATTGTCGTGCATGTGAACGCGGGGGCGGGCAATGGCCTTCATTCCACCAACCTGTCTGGCGGAGCGCGGCAGGCGGCCTCACGGCAATGGGCGACCGCGCGGCATGACTCAGCCTTGTCTTTACGGGTTGATGCCTCGAACGCCCGATATAATGGCTTTTGTCGCTATGCAGAGGTCGCCGGTGAAGCTTGTACCCGGCGCCATCTGAAATGCAGGGCGCTGTCCCGGCCTTCTCTCGCGATGCAGCGCTATGGTCTGCAAGGCGTGGATGATGCCGCCTTGTTCATACCATATCACCCAGTAATTTCCGCTGTGATAAGCCCGAATGAATCGTCGTTGCGGAACCGTGCCTTCAACGACGTCGGTGCTGTTGAAGGGTTCACCAACGTCGGCCATCCCGTATCCGTCGTGAAAGAAGCGGGCCAGTTCAGCCGACACTTCGTCGGGCAGCGCCTTGATCGAATGGACGAGTGTTGCGCCATTGCCCGGTTCGCATGGGGGAAGGACAGGCATGTCTGGCTGATTGCGCTCCTTCCATGCTCTGGACGGGACAGGGGCCGTTTGAACCATTGCAAGCAAGATGGTGGCGATCATCCGGCATCCTCCACTGGTCAAGAGCTGGCAATCTAGGGCCGCTGGTTTCGATTGCAATGCAGCATGTTGCACGCCGTGCCGCCGGTGTGCGACCTGCCATATATAAAAAGGCGGGCCTGCATGTGCGCTTGCAGGCCCGCCGGGCATGATGCGGTCCGGAACCGGCGAGGGGCACCGAATCCGCTCCTTCTTAGTTTGCAAGCTGGCGGGCGGGATGGTCGATCCGGCCCGCCGTCGCGCCTACCCCCGCATCGTGCCTGTCTCCATGTAACGCTGGTGCCAGGCGAACGCTTCGCCCGGCAGCATCGGCGATTGCAGGCCGAAACTGCCCGTTTGCGCCCGCGCATAATAATCCGCCAGCATCGGCCGGTAATCGGGGTGGGCGCAGCGGGCGATGATTTGCGTCGCGCGCTGGCGCGGGGCGAGGCCGCGCAGGTCGGCAATACCCTGTTCGGTGACGATGACCTGCACATCCTGATTGATATGATCGACATGGCTGCAATGCGGCACGATGGCGGAAATCTTGCCGCCCTTTGCGGTCGAGGGGGTCATGAAGATCGACAGATAGGCGTTGCGCGCAAAGTCGCCCGATCCGCCGATGCCGTTCTGAATGCGCGATCCCATCAGATGAGTGCTGTTGACGTTGCCATAGATGTCCGCCTCTATGAGGCCGTTCATGGCGATGCAGCCCAGCCGCCGGACCAGTTCGGGATGGTTGCTGATCTCCTGCGGGCGCAGCAGCATCTTGTCGCGATAGCGGCCCATGTCGGCATTGAGCCGGGTGGCGGCCTCCGGGCTGAGGGAGAAGGCGGTGGCGCTCGCCATGCGCAGCTTGCCGGAATCCAGCAGGTCCAGCATGCCGTCCTGAATCACTTCGGTGTAAGCGACCATATCGTGGAAGGGCGCGTCGATCAGGCCGGTTAGCACCGCATTGGCGATATTGCCGACGCCAGATTGCAGCGGCAGCAGCGACGCAGGCAGGCGGCCCTGGCGCACTTCATGGCTGAGGAAATCGAGCAGATGACCGGCGATCGCATGGGCGGTCGCATCCGGCGGGGAGAAGGGGGCGTTGCGGTCCGGCGCGTCGGTTTCCACCAGCGCGATTACCTTGGCGGGATCGCAGCGGAAGGTCGGCTGGCCGATGCGTTGGTCGGCGCGGATCAGCGGGATAGGCTGGCGATAGGGCGGCAGGGCGGTGCCGTAATAAATGTCGTGCATCCCCTCCAACGCGGGATTCTGCCAGCTGTTGACCTCCAGGATCACGCCCTTGGCCCGGTCGATCCAGGTCTTGTTGTTGCCGACCGAGGCGGAAGGGATGAGGTCGCCATCGGCGGTGATGCCGGTGACTTCCACGACCGCGACGTCGAGTTCGCCCAGAAAGCCCTGCCACGCCATCGGCGCGACCTGGCTCAGATGCATGTCGAAATAATGCATCTGCCCGGCGTTGATCCGTTCGCGGGCGATGGGATCGCTGTTGTAAGGGAGGCGATATTCGATGCCGTCCGCCTTCGCCAATGCGCCGTCCAGTTCGGGGCCGGTCGATGCGCCGGTCCAGATCTTTACGCGAAAGGGATTGCCGGCGGCATGGGCGGTGATGATGCGGTCGGCCAGCGCCAGTGGCACCGCCTTGGGATAGCCCGATCCGGTGAAGCCGCTCATCCCCACGGTCATGCCGTCCTGGATCAGCGCGGCGGCCTCTGCGGCGGACCGGCTTTTGGCGGCCAGCCCGGTGTGAGCGATACGGTTTACGGACATCCTCTCATCCTCCTTCCGCCCGTTGTGTTGCTGTAGCAATTGGGCGTGGCGATGCAGGTGTGGCCTTTTGGTTCCGGGGACAATAAGGATTGGCCGCACAATATCTGTGCGTGAGTCGTGCATATGTCCGATCTGTTGATCGCGTTGCGAACATTTATCCGGCTGGTCGAAGTGCCCAGCTTTTCGCGCGTGGCGAGGGAAATCCATGCCAGCCACACGACCGTCGCCCGGCGGCTGGACATGGTGGAGGCGCATTTTGGCGTGCGGCTATTCCATCGCACGACGCGGCGGCTGGTGCCGACGGCGGACGCCGACCAGTTGCTGGTCCATGCCCGGACCATGCTGGATGCGCTCGACCTGGCGGAGGCGGATTTCGGGCCGGAGCGGGACCAGCCGCATGGTCTGGTACGGATCGGGCTGACGACGGCGCTGGGCCTCCATTATGTGGAGCGGTTGGGCGAACTGGGGCGGCGCTATCCCGGCTTGCAGATCGACTGCGCCATGACCGATTGGCAGCGCGACGTGGTGGAGGACCGGCTGGACCTGGCGGTGCGGGTTGGGCCGATCGGCGACGATAGTCTGGTCGCGCATCCGCTGGGGCGGTTGGCGCGGCGGTTGGTGGCGCATCCCGACTATCTGGCCGCGCATGGCGTGCCGACGTCGGCCGACGCGCTGACGGGGCATCAGTGCATCGCCTATGCCTATGGCGATATGCCCGCGCGCTGGACGATCGACGGGCGGGAACGGCTGGTGGAGGGGCTGGTCCGGTCAGACAATAGCGAGGCGGTGCATCGCGCGGCGTTGAGCGGCCTTGGTATCGCGCTGCTGCCGGCGATCCGGGTGGCGGGGGACATGGCGGCGGGGCGACTGGTCCCGGTGTTGCCGGACAGCGTCATCGCCCCGCTGGATATTTTCGCGGTGCACCCGTCGCGCCGTCGCCTGCCGCCCCGCGCCCGGATCGTGCTGGACTTCATCAAGGCGCATTTCCCGGTGTGAACCGGCAATCTAGACTTGCGTTCATCGCGCCGTCTTGATCCTCTGCGATCATGGTCCCTTATCGTGAAGGAGCATCGACATGTCCCGCGTCCGCTTGCTTGCCCTGATATCGTGCCTTCTGGCTCCACCCGCTCTGGCGGAGACACCAAACGATGTTCGCGATCTGGTGGGCGCGAAGGGGGCGGGCGGCCAGACGCAATTGCAGGCGCGCGGCTATCGGTTCGTGCGTGTGCAAAGCGGCGACGATCGCAAATGGAGCTATTGGTGGCACGCCGAGCGGCATCAATGTCTGAGCGTGGTGACCTTCGACGGCCGATATCAGTCCATCGTCGCGACCCCAGCGCCCGATTGCGGGCAGGCGGCGCCGGCACATCAGGATGGCGGCTATCACCCTGATCTGGGTCATGCCGGCGCACGGCCGCAACGGAGCGACCCCAGCATGGTCGCAGCCGGAGAGGGCGCAGCGATGGTCGATGGGCGCGCGATAGAGTTGGGCCTGGTCTGTTTTGGCGACGGCCAGCGCCCGACCGTGGCCAATAATCCCGGCTGGACCTGGGACCATGATCGCAAACGCTATGTCTACGACAATCGCGTCGAATTGTCGGCGCAGCAGTTCGATGCGTCGGTGATGCTGCAATTCTGGCCGGGCGGCGGGCGGATCAAACTGCCGCGCAAGCTGGTGCCGCCGATTCATTCGCGCGGCAGCGAGGATGGCTGGTGGGATATCTATAATGTCTCCATGCAGCCGGACCGGATCAGCGGCGAATATCGGCTGAACGGCCTGAACAAGCCGCGCCTGACGGTCGATCGGATCGGCGGCCGGATCAGCATAGCGGGGACCGGCGACTATGGGTTTCGCGGCATGTGCGACACGGTGGACGCGGCGGCGCATCGCCGCTTCTGATGCAGGCCGGGCGGAGGGGCTGCGTCCTCCGCCCGGTCGTGCCTAGCGTTCCGCGCCCTTCGCCTTCCCCCAGGCGCGCGCAGCGGTATAGCCCAGATAGCCGGTGCCGAAGAGCGCATAGAGCGGTTCGGGCAGGGCGTTCAGATAGGCGCGCATCCCCGCCGTGATCGCCGCCGCAATGTCAGGCCGTGCTCCGGCGATCAGCCCCATGGGGAGCGACCAGAGCAGTAGCGCATACATGACATAGAGGAAGGCGGGACGGGCCCGCCGCGTCCAGATGTCGGCCGATTCGGCATCGCTATCCTGTTGCATGAAGCGTCTCCATTAACCGATCCGGTTGGCGAGCCAGCCATAGAGGAAGGCTTCGTTCGCCGGACGCTGTTCCGCCAGTGCGACATAGCGTTCGCCCTGAAGCGCTTCGAGCGCCTTGAGCAGTATCTTGTCCCCGCTCGCGCCGCGCAGGGCGCGAAAGGCGGTCAATGCCGCGAAGGTGCGGGCGCCGGCCTGACGATCGACCTTGAGGTCGGGATAATCCTTCTGGTTGCGATTGAGCGCGTTCAGCGCGCGCTGAAGGAAGCCGGTCGCGGTCGCGACGCCCATGTTGACGCCGGTGTCGAACAGTTCGGCGGCGATCGGCCAGCTCATTTCGGCGATGAAGGCGTAGCCCGGCCGTTCCCAGTAAAGGCGGCGGTAAATGGCTTCCGCGACGCTGCGCGGCAGCAGCTTCATATCGCCCATATAGCCGTTGGCACGGGCGACCTTCAGGGTGATGCCCATATTGGTGGGGCCGCCGCGGTCGGCGGGATGATCGCTGTAACCGCCTTCGCGGGCGATGACCTCTTCGATCAGGTCGTGAATATCCATGGGTCGCCTCCATATCGGGAATGAGGCGAATCATTTATCCCATATGGTTCGCTGTAGGACAGGCGCTTTTTTGCCCGACCAGCTGAAACTAACGAAGAGGGAGAGGATATTGCTGAAAACAGCGGATCCCGCGCTTGCGCTCGGGATATTTTCCCGCGTCCGTCCCCCGGACGGCCGCTAACTTCGGAAAATCTTGGTCGGGACGAGAGGATTCGAACCTCCGACCCCCACACCCCCAGTGTGATGCGCTACCAGGCTGCGCTACGTCCCGACCGGAGGGCGCCCAATAGGGGGCGGAAAAGAAAAGCGCAAGCGCTCAATCGCACCTCTTTTCACACTTTGCCCGAATCCCTAATCATATTGCCTCTTGCCCCCCATCTATGTTAGCCGCCGGCCCTTGATCCGTGCATGCCGACAGGGCGTGTGCGACCGATAGAGACAAGGCAGTCCCACCCATGTTCATTACCCCAGCCTTTGCCCAGACCGCGGGCGGGCAAGCCTCCGGCGCCGGAATCCTGGTGCAGATGGCGCCGCTGGTCCTGATCTTCGTGGTCTTCTATTTCCTGCTGATCCGTCCGCAGCAAAAGAAGATGAAGGAGCATAAGGCCAAGATCGACGCCGTGAAGAAGGGCGATCAGGTCATCACCGGTGGCGGCCTGGTCGGCAAGGTCGTACGCGTGGACGACATCTACGCGGACATCGAACTGGCACCGGGCATGAAGGTCAAGGCGGTCAAGTCGACCCTGACTGAAGTGATCGACCCGACCGCCGCCAAGCCTGCGAACGACTGAGTCCCTCCATGCTGAACTTCTCGCGCTGGGCGATCGCCGCGATCATCCTGCCGCTGGCGATCGGCGTCTTGTGCGCCATCCCCAGCTTCCTGCCCGACGCCACCGTCGCGCACCTGCCCCGCTTCATGCAGACGCGCGTGAATCTTGGCCTCGACCTGTCGGGCGGCAGCCATCTGCTGCTCGAAGCGTCGACCCAGGATGTCGCCAAGCAGCGCCTGACCAACATGGAAGAGCAGGTTCGCACCGAATTGCGCCGGGGCGATCCCAAGATCGCGATCGGTGACATTTCGAGCCGCGACGGGAAGCTCAGCTTCATGGTCCGTGAGCCGAGCCAGGTCGATGCCGCCGTCGAGCGCATCCGCCCGTTGACGCAGGGCGCGGGCCTGACCGGCCAGCGCGACTTCAATGTCGAGGTGGTGAACAGCTCCACCATCACCATCACGCCGACCGATGCCGGCATCAAGAATGCGGTCAAGAGCGCGATGGAGGTTTCGACCGAAGTCATTCGCCGCCGCATCGACGAAATGGGCACGCGCGAACCCACGATCCAGCAGCAGGGCGACAATCGTATCGTCGTGCAGGTGCCGGGGCTGCAAGATCCCAAGGCGCTGAAGGCGCTGCTGGGCCAGACCGCCAAGCTGGAATTCAAGCTGGTCGATACGACCGCCAACCCGGCCGAAGTGGCGCAGGGTCGTGCCCCTGTGGGCAGCGAAGTGCTGCCCTATGTCAACAACCCGTCGGGCGTGCCGTTCATCGCGGTCAAGCGCCAGGTGATGGTGTCGGGCGAGGATCTGAGCGACGCGACCCAGGGTTATGACCAGAGCAACCAGGCGATCGTCAACATCCGCTTCAACAGTTCGGGTGGCCGCAAATTCGGGCAGGTGACGTCGCAGAATGTCAACCGCCCCTTCGCCATCATTCTGGACGGCAAGGTGCTGTCGGCCCCCAATATCAACGAGCCGATCCTGGGCGGCAGCGCGCAGGTCAGCGGCAGCTTCACCGTGGAAAGCGCCAACCAGCTGGCCATCGCGCTGCGCTCGGGCAAGCTGCCCGTCAACTTCGTCGTCGTGGAAGAGCGCACCGTCGGGCCGGGCCTGGGCGCCGACTCGATCCGCGCGGGCCTGATCGCTTCGGTGGTCGCCGTGGTCGCCGTGGCTGTGTTCATGTTCGTGAGCTATGGCCGTTTCGGCATGTATGCGAATCTGGCTGTCGCCATCAACGTGCTGGTCATTCTGGGCGTGATGGGCATGCTGGGCGCTACGCTGACATTGCCGGGCATCGCCGGGTTCGTGCTGACCATCGGTACGGCCGTCGACGCGAACGTGCTGATCTACGAGCGTATCCGTGAGGAGCGGCGACGCGGCCGCAATGTCGTGGCGTCGATCGAACATGGTTACAAGGAAGCCAGCCGCACCATTTTCGAGGCGAACGTGACTCACGCCATCGCTGGCGGCATCATGCTTGCGCTCGGCTCCGGGCCGGTCAAGGGCTTCGCCATCGTGCTGCTGATCGGCATCGCGACCAGCGTGTTCACCGCCGTCACCTTCACCCGCATGGTCGTCGCGAACTGGGTGCGTCGCACCCGTCCGACCGACATTCACATTTAAGAGGGGCGGGAGGACACACCCATGAAACTTCTCAAGCTCGTCCCCGACAACACCAATATCGGCTTCGTCGCCGTGCGGAAATGGGCGTTCGCCCTCACTGCGCTGCTGACGGTGCTGGCGGTCGGCGCCACCCTGCACAAGGGCCTGAACCTCGGCGTCGATTTCGTCGGCGGCCTGATGATCGAGGCGAAATTCCCGCAGGCGGTGGAGACCGACAAGGTGCGCTCCACCATCGGATCGCTGGGCGTGGGCGAAAGCTCGCTCCAGCAGTTCGGCGATCCCAAAACGGTGCAGATCCGTTTGCCGCTGCCCGAACAGGGCGGTGCCGGTGCGGCCAATGCCGTCGTGGAAAAGACCCGCAAGGCGATGGTAGCCGAATTCCCCGGAGTCACCTTCTCCCGCTACGACACGGTGTCGGGCAAGGTGTCGGGTGAGCTGATCCAGAATGGCGTTCTGGCCGTCGTGCTGGCGATCCTGGGCATCGCGGTGTTCAGCTGGTTCCGCTACGAATGGCAGTTCGGCGTGTCGACCTTCGTGGCGATCGTCCACGACGTGCTGATGACGCTGGGCTTCTTTGCCATCACCCAGCTGGAATTCGACCTCAACATCATCGCGGCCGTGCTGACGATCGTGGGCTATTCGATCAACGACAAGATGGTGATCGACGACCGTATCCGCGAAAATATGCGCAAATATCGCAAGATGGACATGAAGTCGCTGATCGACCTGTCTGTCAACGAAACGCTGCCGCGCACGGTGATGACGTCGGTGACGATCCTGCTGGCGTTGGGTGCGCTGCTGTTGCTGGGTGGCCATGTGCTGCGCGGCTTCACCGCCGCCATGATGCTGGGCATTATCGTGGGCACCTATTCGTCGGTCTATGTGTCGTCTTCGCTCCTCATCTCGCTGGGCCTCAGCCCGCAGACGTCGGAAAAGAAGGCGGCCAAGAAGGGCGACTATGCCGGTACCGCCGAGCGGGTCGGCCCCCGCGACGACGGGGCCAAGCCCTGAGCGATTCCGGGATAAAGCTCCGCCGCGACGATAGCGGGCAGGGGCCGATCGTCACCGGCTTTCAGGGCCGGGGCTTCCGGGTGCGCGACGATGTGTTTCCCGGCGGCCTGCTGCTCAGTCCGGTGCGGGCGCTGGCCTGGGCCGATGCGCCGACGTCGGTCGATGCACTGACGATCGAGGCGCTGGGCGACCTGTTCGGCACCGATCCCCGACCGGAATTTCTGTTGCTGGGCACCGGCGCGGGATTGCGCCAGCCGCCGCGTCCCTTCGTCCGCGCGGTCGAGGCGTTGGGGCTGGGCGTGGAGGCGATGGACAGCCGCGCCGCCGCCCGCGCCTGGGGCGTATTGCGCGCCGAAGAGCGGCAGATCGTGGCGGCTTTGCTGCCGCTGTAACGCAGGTGCGGCTGTTACGACGCTGTTCCCTGGCGCAAGCCGGGGTCCAGTATTCAAGGTCTGATCTGGACCCCGGCCTGCGCCGGGGAACATGAAGGCACTATTCTGTCGGGCAGTGCTTGCCCTCTTCCCCTGCTTTGATCAAAGTCGCCCCCTTGCTGAACCCAAGGGGGCTTTTTCATGGCATTTCACCGTCCCGCCGCCGCGCTGATCGCTGCGCTGCTCGTCACCACCAGCGCGCATGCAGCGGCCCCGGATGCGCAGGCGCGGGGGGACGAGCCGGCGTTCCGCGCGCTTTACAAGGAACTGGTGGAGACTGATTCGAGCTGGCCGGATGGCAGTTGCACGGTCGCGGCGGAGCGGATGGGCGCCCGATTGAAGGCGGCGGGCTATGCCGACGGCGACATCGCGATCGTCACCGATCCGGCGCACCCCAAGGAAGGCAATCTGACCGCGATCCTGCGTGGTAGCAATGCCAAGCTGCCGGCCGTGCTGCTGCTCGCCCATATCGACGTAGTCGCGGCCAAGCGCGCCGATTGGGAGCGCGATCCCTTCACCCTGATCGAGGAGGGCGGCTATTTTTACGGTCGCGGTACGTCGGACGACAAGGCGATGGCGGCGGCCTTCACCGATCAGATGATCCGTTACAAGACCGAAGGCTATAAACCCAAGCGCACGATCAAGCTGGCGCTGACCTGCGGCGAGGAGACGGAGAAGGCGCTGAACGGCGTCGAATATCTGCTGAAGAACCGGCCCGATGCGCTGAAGGCGGGTTGGGCGCTGAACGAAGGCGGCGGCGGGTCGCTGGACGAGGCGGGCAAGCCGGTCAGCCAAGGCGTACAGGCCGGCGAGAAGGTCTATCAGGACTTCACCCTGACCGCGACCGCGCCGGGCGGCCACAGCTCGCGCCAGACCCCGCGTTTCAATGCGATCGGCTGGATGGCGGCGGCGCTGGCCCGGATCAACGATTATGATTTCCCGGTCGATCTGACCCCCGCGGCCAAAGCCTATTTCGGCGCGTCGGCGTCGCTCTATCCCACCAAAGTGTCGGCGGCGATGGCGGCGATCGGTACGGGTAAGGCGACAGACGCCGATTATGCGACCGTGTCGGCGGAGAGCGGCAGCTGGAATGCGACTTTGCGCACCACCTGCATCCCGACGCTGATCAATGGCGGGCATGCGCCCAATGCCCAGCCGCAATCGGTGACGGCGAACGTCAATTGCCGCATCATTCCCGGTGAGAGCGTCGAGTCCGTGCTGGCGCGCCTCAGCGACGTCGCTGCCGATCCGAAGGTCAAGGTGACGCTGGCCGATCCGCCGCAGCCCAAATCTTCCGCGCCGGAACTGACGCCGCAGATCATGGGGCCGATCGAGACGCTGACGAAGGAGATGTGGCCGGGCGTGCCGGTGATCCCGCGTCTGGCGACCGGCGCGACCGACGGGCGCTTCACCAATGCGGCGGGTATCCCGACCTATGGTGTGTCGGGCATGTTCGCCGACCCGGACGGGCAGGGCGTCCATGGCCTCAACGAACGTATCCGCGTCAAATCGCTGCTGGACGGGCGGGCGTTCCTCTACCGACTGGTGAAGCTGTACACGCAGTAGGACCAAGATGCCTTGAAGCTAGGTGATTTGGGCCGTTCCCCGGCGCAGGCCGGGGTCCAGCTCAGAGCTTAGGACTGGCGTCGGGGAACGCAGAGCCTTCGATTCCCATCATGGCTTGTCGATATAAGAAAAGGGCCGCCCCATCGGGCGGCCCTTTTCTTTTTGCTGGGGCTGGAATCAGAAGCGGAACTTCACGCCGGCGCGATAGCTCTGATATTTCACGTCCTGGCGCCAGACGGTGGTGTCGGCCGAGAGAGTGAGGTCGATGGTGCCGGTGGTGAGCGTGATGCCACCGCCGACTTCGCCCCAATTCTTGTCCGAACCGCCGAGCGCGAAGGGCGCCGGGCCGCCGGTGCCGCCGACCAGATTGGCCAGCAGGAAGGCTGGCTGGTCGTTGAATTCATGCACGAAGTTGGCGGTCAGGTAAGGCTTGAAGCCGCCGCTGTCCGCCTTGACCGTGGCGCCCAGGCGACCCTGTGCGCTGCGGATGGCGTGGCGCTTGATGACCAGGGCCGCGTCGCCGCCGGTTTCAGCCAGGTTCCCCGAGCTGATATAGGCGCCACGGATAGAGGCGCGCGGCACGATGCTGAACGTTTCGCTGCCCAGCGCCTTGCTGAGGCCCATTTCACCCGACAGCGCCAGTTCCTGGTCGTTGCCATAGAGGGTGTAGGGGTTAACCCCGACCGCGAAGGACCGACGCGACCGCGTGGCCAGCGTACCGGCGCTGCCGACAGCATCCAGCTTCAACCCGCCAAGGTCGAACGCGCCATAGACGGTGCCCTGATACAGGCGTGCGCGTGCCCAGTCATTGGCGCCGGTATTGCCCTTCAATTCGCTGAAGGAGGCGGAAAGTCCGATGACACCATTGTCGCCGAACGCCTTTTCGACGCCCAGCGCGCCGTACCAGCCGTTAAACTGGTCGCTGCCCAGCGGCACGGCGGTGCGCATCGGCGCCGCCTTGCCGTCGATATAGCCACCGGCCAGGAAGGCGCTCATATCGTCGGGCAGCACGCCTTCGCGCGTGGTGGTGTCGCTGTTGCCGCTCTGGTCCATGCCCAGGTCGATATTGTTGAGGCTTGCGGTGGCCAGCTGGATCGGCTGACCGGTCATGGTCAGCGTGCCGCCGAGCGAACCGCCGTCCAGCTTGGTCAGGCGATCGCGATAGAAGCGCGCCATATTGTCGTTGAGCACTTCGGCCATCGACGTCTTGAGCGTTTCGGTGCGCGGCGCCATCGCTTCGAAGCTTGCCTGAATGCCCGCGACGCTCAGCAGGTCCGCCTCGCCATAGAGAGCGGCATATTTGGCATAGAGCGGACGATTCTGGTCGAGCAGCTGGGCAAAGCTGGTCTGGTTCGGCGCGGCGCGATTGACCACGTCGGCATAGCGGCCGGCGTCGATCCGCACGCTGACGCTGTTGTCGCCATAGATCAGCACCGGCTTCAGGATCGCCGACAATTGGGCCGGGGCGGTGAAGGTGCCGTCGATGCCGCCTTGGGCCGTCACGAACGTATATCGGTTGCCATAGCGAAGCTTCGTGCCGGTGGCTGCGCCGAACACGACGTGACCGCCGACGGCGGCGATACCGTCGATCGGATCGCCGATAGCTAGGCGTGACAAGTCGCCGTCGGCCTGCGCCGCGGTGATGGCCGCTGCGGACAGTTGTTCCTGACGCTGCTGCTGGCCGCCACTCTGGCCGCCGGTGGTCGGGGTTCCGGCAGCGCCCTGGCTATCTGCCCCGACGAATTGCGTCGCCTTGACCGCCAGAACGTCGGACACGCCATTGGCGCCCAGGTCGATATGCAGCGTGCTGCCCGAAGCGAGCAGGGCGTTGCCCTCCACGCTGAGCGTACCGACCGTGCCGATGCCGCCGGGGGCCACGGTGCCCAGGACGTTGGTGAAGAAGGGCGCGCGCAGCGTGCCCTTGCCCGACAGCAGGCCGGACAGCAGGAAATAGTCGCCCTGGGTTTGCACCTTGCCGTCGATATTCACCACGCCGGCCAGATGCGTAATATCCATCAGGCTGGTCAGCGATCCTGCGGCGGTGACATCCAGTGTCGATCCAGCGCCCGAAATGGTGAAGCGATCGACGGTCGCGACGGTATCCAGCGTGGTCTTGCCGGCCGCGCGCAGCGTCACGTCATAATAGCGGCCCACGACACCCCGCGAGGCGGCCGGGTCGATATTGTTGGGGATGAACCCCGTCGCCCCGGGCAGGCCGTTGGCCAGCGTCGCGCTGGGCAGGACGGTGGCCGTCACATCGCCCACGGCCTGCGCGTCACGAATGGCGCCGCTGGACAGCGTTGCGCCTTCCGCATTGGGGCTGCGCTCGGCGATTTCGACCTTGCCCTTGCTGTTGGACACGGTCGTGGTGCCGGCGGCCGTCGCGGTGGCCGGGGTGGTGCCGCTATCGCCAGCCTCGACCGGCACGCCATCGACGGTGATCGTGCCCGTACCGACATCATAGCAGATGCCGTCGGGCTGGTAGCAAAGCTGGCCGAATTTCTGCGTGCCATCCTCGCCAAAGGCACCGGCGCCCGCTGTCGTCGGCACGCCGTTCACCAGCCGGCCGCTATTGTCGATAATCCGGTAATTGGGGTCGAGTGCGGTGAGCCAATGGCTAGCGTCGCTCCATTTGCCGTCGCCGGCCTTGGCGGTGGCATAGCGATAGGGATTATTTTCGGCGATCCAGTCCCAGAAGAGATAGAGCGGCTGGTAGAAGGACGAGCCGCCATAGGAACTGGCGGGCTGTTCGAGGAAATAGCGGCTGCCGCCCGAAAGGACGCCGATCACCGTCTTTTCGTTGAACGCCTGGTCCAGGATCAGCGGACCGCCCGAATCGCCACCGGCGGTGGCGCCTTCATTGGGCAGGGCGTCATCCTTGAACAGGTTGAAGTCGAAGGGGTTCTCTCGCTTCGGATCGTCGAAATCGGTGTGATAGAGATTTTGCGAATAGCCGCCGGCTTCGCCGAACAGGAACGCATCCACATCGTCCAGCGAGCCGAGCAGGCCGAGGAAATTTTCGGCCGTCTTGCGGCGGAAGTCGATGCCGAAGCTGTTGCCGGTGGTGCCGCTGCCGCTGCGGCCATAGCCGGTGATGGTCACATGATAGCCGGTGCCGCTCGTCTCGCTGATCGAGGAGGGGGCGGGCAGGGCCGAGAAGAGGACGGCCCAGGTCGGTACGTCGGCGGCGGGCGTGTCCAGCGTCGCCATCGCGACGTCGCCATAGAGGAAGCTGAGTGCCGGCGGGTCGAGCGAGTCCGGATTATAGGCGATGTTGTTGACATTATAGACGCTGAGCGCCGTGTTGGTGCGGTAATTGTTCGAAATCCAGTCGATCACGCCGGGGCGGGCATTCGCTTCGAAGGCGAAGGCCACCGGGGTGCCGCCATTGACGGTGCTATAGTCGGCCGATGTGTAATCATTGACGCAATGGGCAGCGAAGATGACGGTGCGCGGGTTGATGAGCGTTCCGGTGCAAACGAACCCATCGTCGCGATACATGATGCCGACACCGTTCACGCCACTGTCGAGAATGTCCGCGGGAGTCTTGTCGTCGGCCGGCACGACGGCCTGTGCGACAGGTGCGATGCTGAGAGCCGCTATGGCTGCGGAAGCGAGAAGGGCCGAGCGACCGGCGCGCGCCAACAGGCCCGCGCCATTCTTGCGAATGTGCATGTTATAAACTCCCCAAAGACCAAGGGGGAGGCTAGTCAACTGAAATGCCCAAGACAATCAGTCGTATGAAGAAAGTCTGGACTTGTTTCAAAAAGGTCACATTCCTGACTGATTTGTACGATATTAATGCATTACTAACGATGATTGTCATTCATTATATGTTCGTAACGAAACTTGCTCCGCGCATCTGATGTCTTTGGACGACGGTCGGTCGTTACGCCGGACCACCCGGCCGGCGGGTCGCTTGCGTATCGCGGCATATCTGCCTAAGCATGGAGTCAAGTTCCGGCTCCGCTTTGGGGGCTGGCGATAAGCAGAAGTGAGTTACGGCATGGTGCAGCAGAGCCGCCCATCGCCGCAGAGTTCCGGCCCGGCCGGCCGTTATGCGGGCAAGCGCGCCCGTTCCGGTCCGGGCAATGGGAGCAAGGCTGCGGCCATTCCGCCCCCGCCGGTACAGCGGGGCCTTTCGCCCCATGGTGCGCGCGACCGTCGATCCTATGCCGCGATTGACCTCGGCACCAATAATTGCCGCCTGCTGATCGCCAAGCCGTCCGCCGACGGCTTCATCGTCGTCGATGCCTTTTCGCGTATCGTGCGTCTGGGCGAGGGGCTGGCCGCCACTGGCCGGATCAGCGACGCGGCGATCGACCGGGCCATTGCGGCGCTCTCCGTCTGCGCCGACAAGCTGCGCCGCCGTCATGTGACGCTGGCGCGATCGGTCGCGACCGAGGCCTGCCGCCGCGCGTCCAACGGCGCGGAATTCATCCAGCGGGTGTATAAGGAAACCGGCATCGCGCTCGACATCATCAGCGCGCAGGAAGAAGCGCGGCTGGCGGTGCTGGGCTGTCATGCGCTGCTGGAGCCGGGCGAAGGGCCGGCGCTGATCTTCGATATTGGCGGGGGATCGACGGAGCTGGTGCTGGTCGATTCGCACGGCACAACCGGCGCGCCGCGTATCGTCGATTGGGTGAGCGCGCCCTGGGGCGTGGTGTCGCTGACGGAGAGCGAGGCGTTCGACCATGGCAATGCCGCCGACCGGCTGGCTGCCTATGAACGAATGCGCGCGCGCGTGGCGGAGGCGTTCTCGCCCCTGGCCCGTCGCCTGCCCAAGGATGCGCAGGATATTCGGCTGCTCGGCACGTCGGGCACGGTGACGACGCTGGCCAGCCTGCATCTGGGCCTGCCGCGGTACGACCGGCAGGCGATCGACGGCCTGATCGTGCCGTGCGAATCGATGCGGGCGATTTCGGATCGCTTGTCCGGCATGAACCTGGCGGAACGGCAGAAACTGCCCTGCATCGGGACCGAACGGGCCGATCTGGTGGTGGCGGGCTGCGCCATTTTGGAATCGATCCTCGATATCTGGCCGGCGGAGCGACTTGGCGTCGCTGACCGCGGTATCAGAGAGGGTATTTTACGCGGGCTGATGGACCGCGACGGGAGAGTGATGTGAGAGGGTCTGGTGTCGGCAAGGTGCGGGTCAAGACCGCCAAGGGCCGTACGGCGCAGTCGGTGCGCTGGCTGGAGCGGCATCTGAACGATCCCTATGTCCGCAAGGCGAAGGCGGAAGGGTGGCGCAGCCGCGCCGCCTTCAAGCTGATAGAACTGGACGAGAAATTCCATTTCGTGAAGGGATCGAAGGCGGTCGTCGACCTTGGCGTCGCGCCGGGCGGATGGGCGCAGGTGGTGCGGAAAATGGCGCCGAAGGCCGCCGTGGTCGGCATCGACCTGCTGCCGGTTGATCCGATTGCCGGCGTCACTTTGTTCGAAATGGACTTCATGGACGACAAGGCGCCCGATGTGCTGCGTGAGGCGCTGGGGCAGGAGCCGGACCTGATCATTTCCGACATGGCGGCCAATACGGTCGGCCATGCCGCAACCGATCACTTGCGCACCATGGGGCTGGTCGAGGCGGCGGCCTGGTTCGCGGTGGAAAATCTGCGCAAGGGCGGCACCTTCGTCGCCAAGGTGTTTGCGGGCGGCACGGATGGCGAATTGCTGGTCCTGCTCAAGAAGAATTTCACGACGATCAAGCATGCCAAGCCGCCGGCCAGCCGCAAGGGCAGCGTCGAATGGTATGTCGTGGCACAGGGGTTCAAGGGGCGACCGGACGAAGGTACCGATCCAACCTGAGAAGAGCATAGCGGGGGGCATTTGGTCGCAACGGTTTCGACGGTCGCCTATCTGGGGCTGGAGGCACGCGCCGTGGAGGTGCAGTGTCAGCTGGTGCCGGGCCTGCCCAACTTCATCCTCGTCGGCCTGCCCGACAAGGCGGTGGCCGAAAGCCGCGAGCGGGTGCGCAATGCCATCGCCGCGATCGGTCTGTCGCTGCCGCCCAAGCGCATCACGGTAAACCTCTCGCCCGCCGACCTGCCCAAGGAAGGATCGCATTTCGACCTGCCCATAGCGCTGGCCTTGCTGGGTGCGATGGGCGTGATCGATGCCGAGACGCTGTCGGGCTATGTGGTCGTGGGCGAACTGGGGCTGGACGGGCGGACCGCGCCGTCACCCGGCGTGCTGCTGGCCGCGCTCCATGCCGGCGAACAGGACAAGGGCCTGGTCTGTCCGGTCGCGCAGGGGGCAGAAGCCGCCTGGGCTGGCGAGGTGGAGGTGGTCGCCGCGCCCGATCTGCTGAGCCTGCTCAATCATTTCAAGGGGACGTCGGCGCTGTCGCCGCCGCAGCCGGGCGCGGTCGATGCGCCGGTGCGCACGGTGGATCTGAAACAGGTGAAGGGCCAGGAGGTCGCCAAGCGCGCGCTGGAGATTGCGGCGGCGGGTGGCCATAATCTGCTGATGGTCGGGCCGCCGGGCGCGGGCAAGTCGCTGATGGCGAGTTGCCTGCCGGGTATCCTCCCCGACATGACGCCGTCCGAGGCGCTGGAAAGCTCCATGGTGGCGAGCGTCGCCGGGACGCTGGAGGGCGGGCGGATCAGCCGGGCACGGCCCTATCGCAGCCCGCATCATAGTGCGTCGATGGCGGCGTTGGTCGGCGGGGGCCTGAAAGCCCGGCCGGGCGAGGTCAGCATGGCGCATCTGGGCGTGCTGTTCCTGGATGAGCTACCGGAATTTCAGCGCACGGTGCTCGATTCGCTGCGCCAGCCGCTGGAAACGGGTGAAGTGACGGTGGCGCGGGCCAATGCGCATGTGACCTTCCCGGCGCGGGTGCAGTTGATCGCGGCGATGAATCCCTGCCGTTGCGGGCATCTGAGCGATCCGGCGCTGGCCTGTTCGCGCGCGCCGCGCTGTGCGGCGGATTATCAAGCGAAGGTGTCGGGGCCATTATTGGATCGCATCGACCTGCATGTCGAGGTGCAGGCGGTGACGGCCGCCGATCTGGTGCTGCCGCCGCCCGCCGAAGGATCGGCCGAGGTTGCGGCGCGGGTCGCGGCGGCGCGGAGCGTTCAGACGGTGCGCTATGCCGGGAGCAAGACGCGCACCAACGCCGAGGTGGATGGCGAACGGCTGGAGGAAGTCGCCGGGCCGGACGAGGCCGGACGGCAATTGCTGGCACAGGCGGCCGCCGCGATGAAGCTGTCGGCGCGCGGCTATACCCGCGTGCTGCGGGTGGCGCGCACGATCGCCGATCTCGCCGGGGCCGAGCGGGTGGGGCGCGTGCATGTGGCCGAGGCGTTGAGTTACCGGCGGCGGACGCCGGTCAATTGAGGAAGGGCGGTTGCCGAGCGGAAGCGGATAGTTCCCCATCCCGCTTGCGGGAGGGGGCTAGGGGGTGGGCTGGACGTCGCGACAGCCCACCCCGCTGCGACTAACGCGCTGCGCGCGTAAGTCTCGCTGCCCCTCCCGCCAGCGGGAGGGGCAGGCAAAAAACCACCCATACCCGCCATTATGTCCATTCAGCTGTCGCTGGTGATCAGCTTCAACTCGGTCGCGGGTGCGTCGCTGTCCTTGGGGCGGAAGCGGCCTTCTACGCGGCTGCCCGGTTCGATCGTGATCCGTTCGTAGACGACGTCGCCGGTGATCCGGGCGCTGCTTTCCACCACCAGTTCGCCCGCCGTTATCGACCCATCGACCAGCCCCGCAAGGCGGGCGCTCTGCGCCGTCACATGGCCGGTGATTCGGCTGTCCGGTCCCTGCACCAATGCGGCGCAGCTGATGTCGCCCTCGATCGCGCCATCGACATGCAGGTCCACGCTCGCGGTCAGATTGCCGGCGATGGTGACGTCGCCGCCGATCAGCGAGAAGGGGATGGACTTACCCCCGGTCGCGGACATCGGCGAAACGGGCCGTGGCGATTTGCTGGACTTGGAGAACATCTTTGCGGGCCTCCAGAAAGGGGCGGGGATTGACGGCCTGGCCGTTCAGCCGAACCTCGAAATGCAGATGAGTGCCGGTCGAGCGGCCGGTCGAGCCCATGCGGCCGATCGTGTCGCCGCGCGCGATCTTCTGACCCACGCGGCTCGCAAAGCCGGACAGGTGGGCATAGCGGGTCATGATGCCGTTGCCATGTTCGACCTCGACCACATTGCCATAGCCCTGGCGCTGACCGACATAGCTGACCTTGCCATCGGCGGCGGCGTTGATCGGCTGGCCGTAGCGACCGGGAAAGTCGAGGCCGGCATGGAAGGCGGCATGGCCGTTGAACGGGTCGCGGCGATAGCCGTAGCTGCTGGTCAGCATCGGTGAACCGGTGGGCTGGCCCGAGGGGATGGTGAGCAGGCTGCGCTCCAGAAATTCCATGCGCGACATGGCGTCGGCAAGATCTTCCAGTTCGCCGGTCATCGCGCCCTTGTCGCCCTTCCAGGGGACGAAGGGACCACCTTGCGCGCGGGCGGCGCTGCGGGCGAGCGTGTCGGGATTGAGGCCGAAGCTGCGGATGGCGGCGGCGGCCTTGTCGGCGCGGCGCTCGACCGCATGGGTCAGCAGCAGGGCGAAGCGGCGCTGGCGCTGCTCCAGCTTCACCAGCGGCGCGGCTTCGGGCGCCATGCTGATCTTGGTGTTGAGCTGTTCCGCCTTGTCGCTCTTGTCCGCGTTCTTCTCTTCCCCGACCAGATCGGCGCCGGCGGCATTGCCGTCCTCCGCCCCGAAATGCGTCTTGTAGAGATCGTCCATGAAGTCCTGGCGGGTCTTCAGATCCTGCGCCAGTTCCTCGACCGACTGGCGATAGCCTTCCACCTTGCTGGCGGCGCTGGCGACCGACTTGCCTTGCCGGGCGAGCGCGGCGCGCTGCTGCTCGACTGAGGCGCTGCTGGCGAACATGGAGACGGTGACGCCGGCCCAGCCGATCAGCGCGGCGGACAGCAGGCCCGCTGCGGCTAATTGCGCGCGGCGGGAGATACGGATGAATTTGACCTGGCCACCGGAGCGCAGGAAAATCTCCCGCTCAGGGCAGAGGGCGCTGATCCGGTCCCGGAGGCCGGCCATTCCCGTCTTCTTCTGATGCGACAATGCGACCCCGCGACTCTAAACCATGCTTCTTTTGCCCGCCGGGGCCGGTAGCAAAGCTTTGCACTGCGCGCGAATCCGCCATTGCGGACTCGTGACGAGTCGAAGTTTGAATGGGACGAAACGAGGATCGCGTGCGTTGGTTCCGTCCGAATGACAGTATTTTTCACTTCCCGAAGCGTTTCGAGCGACAGGAATGAAGGCGCTGCGCCGGTGAGCCAGGCGCCTTGCTTGACCGGATCGGCGTGCATCGCTATAGGCGCGGCTGCCCAGCGGCCCGGACGTGGGGAGACTCGCTCTCTTTCCGTCCTTTCTCTGGGCACTTTTTAGAGCTGAACATTGCCGGGTGCTCTTGCGGCTCCAGGGGGCTTATGCCCACCGGGGCCTTTGCCGTTTGGTCGAATCTTTCGTCTGGACGGTGCAAAACGCGGGGACGTCCAGGTAAAGTAACTGAAAAAGGTGAAGGGCTTCATGCCAACAATCAATCAGCTGGTCCGCAAGGGCCGCGAGCTGCAGAAGACCAAGTCCAAGGTCCCTGCAATGGATGCGAACCCGCAGAAGCGCGGCGTTTGTACCCGCGTCTACACGACGACCCCGAAGAAGCCGAACTCGGCGCTTCGTAAGGTGGCGAAGGTGCGTCTGGTCAACCAGCGCGAAGTCATCACCTACATTCCGGGTGAAGGCCACAACCTTCAGGAGCACAGCGTTGTGCTGATCCGTGGCGGCCGCGTACGCGATCTTCCCGGTGTGCGTTACCACGTACTGCGCGGCGTTCTGGATACCCAGGGCGTCAAGGATCGTAAGCAGAGCCGTTCGAAGTACGGCGCGAAGCGTCCGAAGTAAGGGAGACTAGAATATGTCACGTCGTCGTCGCCCCGAAAAGCGCATCATCCTGCCCGATCCCAAGTTCGGTGATATCGTGCTGTCGAAGTTCATGAACAGCATCATGCAGGACGGCAAGAAGGCCGTTGCGGAATCGATCGTCTATGGTGCCCTCGACACTGTCGAGACCCGCGCCAAGAAGGATCCGATCGGTCTGTTCCATGATGCGCTGAACAACATCAAGCCCGGCATCGAAGTCCGCAGCCGCCGCGTCGGCGGTGCGACCTATCAGGTGCCTGTCGAAGTTCGCCCCGAACGTTCGCAGGCCCTGGCGATTCGCTGGCTGATCACTGCCGCGCGCAACCGCAGCGAAACCACGATGGCCGCGCGCCTTTCGGGTGAGCTGCTGGACGCCGCCAACAACCGCGGCAATGCCGTGAAGAAGCGCGAAGACACGCACCGCATGGCGGAAGCGAACCGCGCCTTCTCGCACTACCGCTGGTAATATCGGACGGGCGCCGCAAGGTGCCCGTTTCGACATTCGGCACTCAAAATCGGTCCGTTCGCCATGGGTGGCTACCCATGGCGAACGGATTGGTTTAGGGGCCACGCGCAGAAAAACGAATCCCCTCACCGCCGGTGCGCCGGCAACGGAGAAGCATCATGGCCCGCAGCCATCCGCTCGAACATTATCGTAACTTCGGTATCATGGCGCATATCGACGCCGGCAAGACCACCACGACCGAGCGTATCCTTTACTATACCGGCAAGTCCTACAAGATCGGCGAAGTCCATGACGGCGCCGCGACCATGGACTGGATGGAGCAGGAGCAGGAGCGTGGTATCACCATCACGTCGGCTGCGACGACGTGCGTGTGGAAGGCTGCAGAGGGCAAGGGCCCCGAGCATCGCCTGAACATCATCGACACCCCCGGCCACGTCGACTTCACCATCGAAGTCGAACGTTCGCTGCGCGTGCTCGACGGCGCGGTTGCCGCGTTCGACGGCGTTGCCGGCGTTGAGCCGCAGTCGGAAACCGTGTGGCGCCAGGCGGACAAGTACAAGGTTCCGCGGATGTGCTTCATCAACAAGCTCGACCGCACCGGTGCCAACTTCTATTATTGCGTACAGACGATCATCGATCGCCTGGGCGCGACCCCGGCCGTCCTGTACCTGCCCATCGGCGCCGAAGCCGATTTCAAGGGCCTGGTCGATCTGGTCGAAAACCGTGCGATCATCTGGAAGGATGAAAGCCTGGGCGCCGAATTCTCCTATGAGGAAATTCCGGCCGACCTGGCTGACAAGGCTGCCGAATATCGCGAAAAGCTGATCGAGCTCGCCGTCGAACAGGACGACGAGGCGATGGAAGCCTATCTGGAAGGTAATGAGCCCGACGTCGCGACCCTCAAGAAGCTGATCCGCAAGGGTACGCTGGGTCAGGCCTTCGTGCCGGTGCTGTGTGGTTCGGCGTTCAAGAACAAGGGCGTCCAGCCCCTGCTCGACGCGGTCGTCGATTATCTGCCTTCGCCGCTCGACATCGAAGACGTGCAGGGCATCAATCCCGACACCGACGAACCTGACAGCCGTGCGACCGCGGACGACGCGCCCTTCTCGGGCCTGGCGTTCAAGATCATGAACGATCCCTTCGTCGGCTCGCTGACCTTCCTGCGCGTCTATTCGGGCACCCTGACCAAGGGCACGTACCTGAACTCGGTCAAGGACAAGAAGGAAAAGATCGGCCGCATGCTGCTGATGCATGCCAACAGCCGTGAAGATATCGATGCGGCCTATGCCGGCGACATCGTTGCGCTGGCCGGCATGAAGGAAACCACCACCGGTGATACGCTGTGCGCCGAGCGCCAGCCGATCATTCTGGAACGGATGGAATTCCCCGAGCCGGTCATCGAACTGTCGGTGGAACCCAAGACCAAGGCTGACCAGGAAAAGATGGGCGTCGCGCTCAATCGTCTGGCTGCCGAAGATCCTTCGTTCCGCGTGTCGACCGATCACGAATCGGGCCAGACCATCATCAAGGGCATGGGCGAACTTCACCTCGAAATCCTGGTCGACCGCATGAAGCGCGAGTTCAAGGTCGAGGCGAATGTCGGTGCGCCGCAGGTGGCCTATCGCGAATATCTCAAGAAGCCGGTCGACATCGACTACACCCACAAGAAGCAGTCGGGCGGCACCGGCCAGTTCGGCCGCGTCAAGGTGAAGCTGACGCCGGGCGAGCGCGGTGCGGGCATCCTGTTCAAGGATGAGATCAAGGGCGGCAATATTCCCAAGGAATATATCCCCGCGATCGAGAAGGGCTTCCGCGAAACGGCAGCGACCGGTTCGCTGATCGGCTTCCCGATCATCGATTTCGAGATCGTGCTGTATGACGGCGCCTATCATGACGTCGACTCGTCGGCGCTGGCGTTCGAAATCTGTGCCCGCGCCGCGATGCGCGAAGCGGCGCAGAAGTCGGGCATCACCCTGCTCGAACCGGTCATGAAGGTCGAAGTCGTGACCCCGGAGGAATATCTGGGCGACGTCATCGGCGACATGAACAGCCGTCGTGGCCAGATCCAGGGCACCGACACGCGCGGCAACGCACAGATCGTCGAGGCCATGGTGCCGCTGGCGAACATGTTCGGCTATGTGAACTCGCTGCGCTCCTTCACCCAGGGGCGTGCGAATTACTCGATGACCTTCTCGCACTATGACGAAGTGCCGCAGAATGTGGCGGATGAAGTCAAGGCGAAGATGGCCTGATGATTTTCCCGGGCCGAGCCGTGCAAGCGGCTCGGTTAGGGGCTGGTAATCTGTAAATTTGCTGCTATGGACGCGCCTTCGCGAGGCGCGGCCGAGCGGTCAGACCCAAGCTGATTTTGATTAGAAGGTAGGATAAAATGGCTAAGGCTAAGTTTGAGCGGAATAAGCCGCACTGCAACATCGGCACCATCGGTCACGTTGACCATGGCAAGACCTCGCTGACCGCAGCGATCACCAAGGTGCTGGCCGAAACCGGCGGCGCGACCTTTACGTCGTACGACAACATCGACAAGGCTCCCGAAGAGCGCGAGCGCGGCATCACCATTTCGACCGCCCACGTCGAATATGAAACCGAAGCCCGCCACTACGCGCACGTCGATTGCCCGGGTCACGCTGACTATGTGAAGAACATGATCACCGGTGCCGCCCAGATGGACGGCGCGATCCTGGTCGTTTCGGCCACCGACGGCCCGATGCCCCAGACCCGTGAGCACATCCTGCTCGCCCGTCAGGTTGGCGTTCCGCAGCTCGTCGTGTTCATGAACAAGGTCGACCTGGTCGACGACGCCGAAATCCTCGAGCTGGTCGAGCTGGAAATCCGTGAGCTGCTCAGCAGCT
The DNA here is from genome assembly GCF_008710155.1 of Sphingobium limneticum. GTDB lineage: Bacteria > Pseudomonadota > Alphaproteobacteria > Sphingomonadales > Sphingomonadaceae > Sphingobium > Sphingobium limneticum. Next base: position 27,100 of record NZ_VYPZ01000025.1, on the reverse strand, counting down.
ACGATTTCGACGGCGACAACATCCCTGTCATCCCGGGTTCGGCTGTTGCTGCCCTTCAGGACAAGACCCCTGAAATCGGCCACGACGCTGTTCTCAAGCTGATGGCTGCCGTCGACAGCTTCATCCCGCAGCCCGAGCGTCCGGTTGACAAGCCCTTCCTGATGCCGATCGAAGACGTGTTCTCGATCTCGGGTCGTGGTACGGTCGTGACCGGCCGCGTCGAAACCGGCATCATCAAGGTTGGTGAAGAAGTCGAAATCGTCGGCCTCAAGGACACCAGCAAGACCACCGTCACCGGCGTGGAAATGTTCCGCAAGCTGCTCGACGAAGGTCGTGCAGGCGACAACATCGGCGCCCTGGTGCGTGGCACGAAGCGTGAAGAAGTTGAGCGTGGTCAGGTTCTGGCCAAGCCCGGCACCATCACCCCGCACACCGAATTCGACGCCGAAGTGTACGTGCTGTCGAAGGAAGAAGGCGGTCGCCACACCCCGTTCTTCGCGAACTATCGTCCGCAGTTCTACTTCCGCACCACCGACGTGACCGGCGAAGTGATCCTGCCCGAAGGCACCGAAATGGTCATGCCTGGCGACAACGTGAAGCTCGGCATCAAGCTGATCGCCCCGATCGCTATGGATCCGGGTCTGCGCTTCGCCATCCGTGAAGGCGGTCGTACCGTCGGCGCAGGGGTTGTCGGCACGATCTCGAAGTAATATAGGACCGCAGCGGCGCGAATCGTCCGATTCGCGCCGCTGAGGATTTTAACCGCCCCGGATCGCCTTTCTCCGGCTCGCAAGAGCTAGAAGGGCAGTTTACGGGGCGGATATTTTTTGTTGGCGCATTTTTACAAATCATCGGCTGCTCCGGCTGATTTTTGAAAATGCTCTACGTTTTTGGCTCTTTCGCATCGGTACAGGAACTATGGACAGCAACATCCGCATTCGCCTCAAGGCGTTCGATCATCGCGTGCTCGATCAGGCGACCGGCGACATCGCCGACACCGCCCGCCGCACCGGCGCCCTTATTCGCGGTCCGATTCCCCTTCCGACGCGCATCGAAAAGTTCACGGTCAACCGTGGTCCGCACATCGACAAGAAGTCGCGCGAGCAGTTCGAAGTCCGCACCTACAAGCGTATGCTTGACATTGTGCAGCCGACGCCGCAGACGGTCGACGCGCTGATGAAGCTGGACCTGGCTGCCGGCGTGAACGTCGAAATCAAGCTGGCCTAAACGCCGGCAAGTCCCTGCCTTCCTTTTGGAGGGCAGGGTATCGGGTATTCTGGACCTCTGATTTTCAAGAGGGGCGGAAGCTCAAACGACACAAGGGATACCGCGCGACGCCAGTAAGCTGGAGAGGTCGCGGTTCTGGTCCCCCGTCGCTGTTCCCGAGAGGGGGTGGCATCCAACCCGGACGGGGTGATCTAAACATTGGGTTGGGCCGCGAAGCAGAGATGCTGAGCGGTTTTTTCGTTGGATACGCCCGCTGCTAAGGCGGGCCTCTATGGGAGTAACAAGTGATGCGCACAGGCGTGATCGCTAAGAAAGTCGGGATGACCCGTCTGTTCCAGGAGGACGGACGTCACATTCCAGTTACGGTTCTGGCCCTCGAGGGCAACCAGGTCGTGGCACGCAAGGATGTCGACAGCGATGGCTATGTGGCCGTTCAGCTCGGTGCTGGCGTTGCCAAGGTGAAGAATGTTGCCAAGCCGCAGCGTGGCCACTTCGCCAAGGCCGAAGTCGAGCCCAAGGCTCGCCTGGTCGAATTCCGCGTCGCCGAGGATGCTCTCCTCGATGTCGGCGTCGAAATCGCCGCTGACCATTTCATCGCCGGCCAGCTGGTCGACGTTGCAGGGCACACCCAGGGTAAGGGTTTTGCCGGTGCCATGAAGCGTTGGGGCTTCGGCGGTATGCGCGCCACGCACGGCGTGTCGATCAGCCATCGTGCCCATGGTTCGACTGGTAACCGTCAGGATCCGGGTCGCGTCTTCAAGAACAAGAAGATGGCCGGCCACATGGGTGACCGCGAGCGTACGCAGCAGAACCTCGAAATCGTCCGCACGGACGTCGAGCGTGGCCTGCTATTCGTCAAGGGTTCTGTTCCCGGTGCCAAGGGTACCTGGTTGACCGTGAGCGACGCCGTCAAGGTGAAGCGCCCGGCTGACGCTCCCTATCCGGCCAGCCTGAAGGCTGCCGCCAACAGCAACACCGCTGCCGAGACGCCTGCTGAAGCAGTCGCTCCCGAAGCGACCGAAGGCCAGGAGGGCTAATCATGAAGGTCAATGTACAGACCCTCGACGCGCAGGCCGCCGGCGAACTGGAGCTGAATGACGACGTGTTCGGTCTGGAACCGCGCGCCGACATCCTGCACCGCGTCGTCACCTGGCAGCTCGAAAAGCGTCGTGGCACCGCCCGCGGTACCCGCGAGCGTTCCGACGTCGCCCGTACCGGCAAGAAGTTCGGTCGCCAGAAGGGCGGCGGTACCGCTCGTCACGGCGATCGCCGCGCGCCGATCTTCATCGGTGGTGGTAAGGCTCACGGTGCCCGCGTTCGCGACTTCAACCCCTCGCTGAACAAGAAGGTTCGCGCGCTGGGTCTGAAGATGGCGCTGTCTTCGAAGGTCAAGGCGGGAACGCTGACGATCATCGACAGCCTGGACGTGGCTGAAGGCAAGACCAAGGCGCTGGTCGCCAACCTTGCCAAGCTGAACCTGACCAAGGTGCTGTTCATCGACGGCGACGCCGTGAACATCAGCTTCGCGAAGGCTTCGGCGAACATCATCGGCGTGGACCTGCTCCCTGCCGTTGGCGCCAATGTCTATGACATCCTGAAGGCCGACTCGCTGGTGCTCACCCGCGCCGCGGTCGAAAAGCTGGAGGCCCGTTTCAATGGCTAAAAAAGAAGCCGCGGCCGTCGCCAACCGTCACTATGACGTCGTTGTCGCCCCGCACATCACCGAGAAGTCGACTCTTCTCTCCGAGAACAACGCCGTGGTCTTCAAGGTCGCTGGCGATGCGTCGAAGCCGGAGATTAAGGCCGCCGTCGAGGCGATCTGGGGCGTCGAAGTCAAGAGCGTCAACACGCTGGTGACCAAGGGCAAGACGAAGCGCTGGAAGGGCAAGCCCTACACGCGTTCGGACGTGAAGAAGGCGATCGTCCGCCTGGCCGAAGGCCAGTCGATCGATATCACCGAGGGAGTCCGCTAAGATGGCTCTTAAGCATTATAACCCGACCAGCCCGGCCCGCCGCGGCCTGATCCTGGTCGACAAGTCGAGCCTGCATAAGGGTAAGCCCGTAAAGGCGCTGACCGAAGGCAAGCGCAAGACCGGTGGCCGTAACAACAAGGGTCATGTGACCTCGCGTGGTATCGGTGGCGGTCATAAGCAGCGCTATCGTATCATCGACTTCAAGCGTCGCTTGTGGGATGTCGAAGGTACGGTCGAGCGTCTGGAATATGACCCCAACCGCACCGCCTTCATCGCGCTGGTCAACTATCCTGACGGTACGCAGTCCTACATCATCGCGCCGCAGCGTCTTGCGCCCGGTGACAAGGTCATCGCCGGCAAGAAGACCGACGTGAAGCCGGGCAACGCGATGGAGCTGGGTCAGATGCCGGTCGGCACGATCATCCACAACATCGAAATGAAGCCGGGCAAGGGCGCGCAGCTCTGCCGTTCGGCGGGCACCTATGCCCAGCTGGTCGGTCGTGATCGCGGCATGGTGATGGTGCGTTTGTCCTCGGGCGAACAGCGCTACATCCGTTCGGACTGCATGGGTACCATCGGCGCCGTGTCGAACCCCGACAATGGCAACACCAATCTTGCCAAGGCCGGCCGCAACCGTTGGAACGGCATCCGCCCGCTGACGCGCGGTGTCGCCAAGAACCCGGTCGATCACCCGCATGGTGGTGGTGAAGGCCGCACCTCGGGCGGCCGTCATCCGGTTACCCCGTGGGGCAAGCCGACCAAGGGTGCTCGCACCCGCCACAACAAGGCGACGGACAAGTTCATCATCCGTAGCCGCCACGCGAAGAAGAAGAGGTAAGCGAGATGGCTCGTTCCGTCTGGAAAGGTCCGTTCGTGGACCTCAGCCTTCTGAAGAAGGCGGAAGCCGCGCAGGACGCGGGTGGCCGTGCGCCGATCAAGACCTGGTCGCGTCGTTCCACCATCCTGCCGCAGTTCGTCGGCCTGACGTTCAGCGTCTATAATGGTCGTAAGCATGTTCCGGTTTCCGTGAACGAGGATATGGTGGGTCACAAGCTGGGCGAATTCGCCCCGACCCGCTTCTTCCCCGGCCACGCCGCCGACAAGAAGGGCAAGCGCTAATGAGCAAGCCTAAGGCTCCCCGTCGCGTCGCCGACAATGAGGCTCTGGCCGTCGGCACGCAGATCCGCGGTTCGGCCCAGAAGCTGAACCTGGTTGCCACGCTGATCCGCGGCCGCAAGGTCGAAGAGGCGCTGAACATCCTCGCCTTCTCGAAGAAGGCGATGGCTGTCGACGTGCGCAAGGTGCTGGCTTCGGCCATCGCCAATGCGGAAAACAACCACAATCTCGACGTCGACTCGCTGGTCGTCGCGGAAGCATCGGTCGGCAAGGCGTTCACGCTGAAGCGCTTCCATGCTCGCGGCCGCGGCAAGTCGACCCGGATCCTCAAGCCCTACAGCCGCGTGCGCATCGTCGTGCGTGAAGCTGGCGAAGAAGCGGAGGCGTAAGCACATGGGTCACAAGAGCAATCCGATCGGTCTGCGTCTCCAGATCAACCGTACCTGGGACAGCCGCTGGTTCGCCGAAGGTGCCGACTATGGTCGCCTGCTGCTGGAAGATCTCAAGATCCGCCAGTTCATCTTCAAGAACCTGCCGCAGGCAGCGATCTCGAAGGTGGTCATCGAGCGTCCGGCCAAGCTGTGCCGCGTGTCGATCTATGCCGCCCGTCCGGGCGTCATCATTGGCAAGAAGGGCGCGGACATCGAAAAGCTGCGCCGCAAGCTGGGTGCGCTGACCTCGTCCGACGTGTCGCTGAACATCGTCGAAATCCGCAAGCCGGAAATCGATTCGAAGCTCGTCGCTCAGGGTATCGCCGATCAGCTGGAACGCCGCGTTGCCTTCCGTCGCGCCATGAAGCGTGCGGTGCAGTCGGCCCTGCGTTTGGGCGCCGAAGGCATCAAGATCACCTGCGGCGGCCGTCTGGGCGGCGCAGAGATCGCGCGCGTCGAATGGTATCGCGAAGGCCGCGTTCCGCTGCACACGCTGCGTGCGAACGTCGACTATGCCGAAGCCACGGCGCACACCGCCTATGGCGTTTGCGGCATCAAGGTCTGGATCTTCAAGGGCGAAATCCTTGGTCACGATCCGTTCGCGACCGACCGGCTGATGCTGGAGGCTCAAACCTCCGGCGTGCGCCCGGCGCGCTGAAGATAAGAAGGTAATAGCGTCATGCTGCAACCGAAGAAAATGAAGTTCCGCAAGACCTTCAAGGGTCGGATCAAGGGCGATGCCAAGGGTGGCTCGGCTTTGAATTTCGGCGCTTATGGTCTCAAGGCCATGGAACCTGAGCGCGTCACTGCCCGCCAGATCGAAGCGGCTCGCCGCGCGATCCAGCGTCACCTTCGCCGTCAGGGCCGTCTGTGGATCCGCGTATTCCCCGACGTGCCGGTTTCCAAGAAGCCTGCCGAAGTCCGTCAGGGTAAGGGTAAGGGTTCGGTCGAATATTGGGCTGCTCGCGTCAAGCCGGGCCGCATCCTGTTCGAACTGGACGGCGTACCCGGTCCGCTCGCAGCAGAGGCCTTCTCGCGCGCCGCGATGAAGCTGCCCATCAAGACGAAGGTTGTCGCCCGCCTCGGCGACACCTCGCATCTGGAGGGTTAAGCACATGGCGAATGTCGCAGACCTGAAGACCAAGACGGACGACGAACTGTCGACCGAACTCAACAACCTGAAGCGCGAGCAGTTCAACCTGCGTTTCCAGGCGGCCACCAACCAGCTGGAAAAGCCCAGCCGCGTCAAGGAAGTCCGTCGGTCGATCGCGCAGATCAAGACCCTGCAGACGGAGCGTAACAGCTCCGCTGCCAAGTAAAGGAACCACACGATGCCCAAGCGCGTGCTGACGGGAACTGTGGTTTCCGACAAGACCGACAAGACGGTGGTCGTTCGCGTGGAGCGCAAGGTAAAGCATGCGCTCTACGGCAAGATCATCCGCCGTTCGAAGAAGTACCATGCCCATGATGAGGGCAATGTCTACAAGGAAGGCGAAACGGTCCGAATCGAAGAGACCGCTCCGATTTCCAAGCTCAAGACCTGGAAGGTCATCGAGCGCGTGGACACCCACAAGTCGCCGGAAACGGCGGCCTGAGGGCAGGCTCGCTGAGCCTTTGGTGAAAAATGCGGCGCGGGGCTGGCCTTTTCCTTCGGAAAGGGTTACAGGCCCGCGCTTCGCGTAGAGTCACCGGGCTTTAGGCTGATGAATTCGGAACCGCCGGGAATTGCCCCGGTAGGCCAAATAAGAAGGAACCGGATCTATGATCCAGATGCAATCCAATCTTGACGTCGCTGACAACAGCGGCGCCAAGCGCGTCCAGTGCATCAAGGTGCTGGGCGGCTCGAAGCGTCGCTTCGCTGGCGTAGGCGACATCATCGTCGTCTCGATCAAGGAAGCTGCGCCTCGTGGTAAGGTGAAGAAGGGTGACGTGCATCGTGCCGTCATCGTGCGTACCGCCAAGGATATCCGCCGTGCAGACGGTTCGGTCATCCGTTTCGATGGCAACGCCGCTGTGCTGATCAACAAGAACGAGGAGCCGATCGGCACCCGTATCTTTGGCCCCGTGGTTCGTGAACTGCGTGCCAAGAAGCACATGAAGATCATCAGCCTTGCTCCCGAGGTGCTGTAATGAGCGCTGCTAAGATCAAGAAGGGCGACAAGGTCGTCATCCTGGCCGGCAAGGACAAGGGCCGTACCGGCGCTGTTCTGGCCGTGATGCCCAAGGACGACAAGGTCCTGGTGGAAGGCATCAACGTGCATGCCAAGCATCGCAAGCCCGACCAGGCGAACCCGCAGGGTGGCATCGAGCGCAAGCCTGCGCCGCTCCACATTTCGAACGTCGCTGTCGCCGATACGGATGGCAAGCCGACCCGCGTCCGTTTCGAGGATCGCGACGGCAAGAAGGTCCGCGTCGCCGTCAAGTCCGGTGAGGTGCTGTAATGGCCGAGAAGTTTACGCCGCGCTCGAAGGCGCAGTATGACGCCGAAATCGTCAAGGCGATGACCGAGAAGTTCGGTTACAAGAACGTCATGGAAATCCCCCGGATCGAAAAGATCACGCTCAACATGGGCGTGGGCGAAGCGACCCAGGACAAGAAGAAGGTCACCTCGGCTGCCGAAGAGATGGAGCTGATCGCTGGTCAGAAGCCCGTCATCACCAAGGCGAAGAAGTCGATCGCGCAGTTCAAGCTGCGTGAAGGCATGCCGATCGGTGCGAAGGTCACGCTGCGTCGTGAACGCATGTACGAGTTCGTTGATCGCCTGATCAACATCGCTCTGCCCCGCGTGCGCGACTTCCGTGGTCTGAACCCGAAGAGCTTCGATGGCCGTGGCAACTATGCCTTTGGTATCAAAGAGCAGATCATCTTCCCGGAGATCAGCTATGACCGCGTCGACAAGGTGCGCGGCATGGATATCATCGTGACCACCTCCGCGAAGACGGACGATGAAGCGCGCGAACTGCTGCGCCTCTTCGGCTTCCCCTTCCCGATTGAAGAGAAGCAGGCGGCCTGATCAGGCCCCGCTTCTCTCCCAACGCTTAAGCTAAGGAAGAGAACTTAAGTCATGGCGAAACTGAGTTCGATCAACAAGAACGAGCGCCGCAAGAAGCTGGTTAAGAAATATGCCGGCCGTTATGCAAAGCTCAAGGCGATCGCGAATGATACCGCGGCCGATGACAGCGATCGTCTGATCGCGCGTCTGAAGATGGCGGAGATCCCCCGCAACGGCAATCCGACCCGCGTTCGGAACCGCTGCGAACTGACGGGGCGTCCCCGCGCTTATTACCGCAAATTCCGCCTCTGCCGCGTGCAGCTGCGTGATCTGGCCAACAAGGGCCTGATCCCCGGCGTCACCAAGTCGAGCTGGTAAGGATCATTTGAGATGGCATTGACCGATCCCCTGGGTGATATGCTCACCCGCATCCGCAACGGGCAGCAGGCGAAGAAGGACAGCGTTGTGTCCCCCGCTTCCAAGCTGCGCGCTCGCGTTCTCGACGTGCTCCAGCGTGAAGGCTACATCCGTGGCTATTCCGAAGAAGCCCTGGGTAACCACCCTGGCCTGCGCATCGAGCTGAAATATTTCGAAGGTCAGCCGGCGATCAAGCATGTCGCCCGCGTGTCCAAGCCTGGCCGCCGCGTTTACTCGGGTTCCAAGGAACTTCCGGTGATCCGCAACGGCCTGGGCATCACCATTGTCTCGACGCCGCGTGGCGTTCTGTCCGACGCCGAAGCGCGCGAACAGAATGTCGGTGGCGAAGTGCTGGCGGAGGTGTTCTGATGAGCCGCACTGGCAAAAAGCCGGTCACCGTGCCTTCGGGCGTGACCGCGTCCATCGCCGACGGTCAGCTGTCGGTGAAGGGCCCCAAGGGTACCCTTTCGCTGCCGCTGGCTAACGAAGTCACCTACAGCATCGAAGACGGTTCGATCGCGGTGAAGCCTGCCAACGACAGCAAGCGCGCTCGCGCTTTCTGGGGCATGCAGCGCACCCTGATCGCCAACCTGATTACTGGTGTGACCGAAGGTTACACCAAGAAGCTGCTGATCACCGGCGTCGGTTATCGCGCGGATTCGAAGGGCAAGGTTCTGAACCTGAAGCTCGGCTATTCGCACGATGTCGATTTCGCGATCCCGGAAGGTATCGAGATCAAGACCCCGGATAACACCACGGTCGAGATCAGCGGTATCGACAAGCAGCAGGTCGGTCAGGTCGCTGCCGAGATCCGTCGCTGGCGCAAGCCCGAACCCTATAAGGGCAAGGGTATCAAGTACGCCGGCGAGTTCATCTTCCGCAAGGAAGGGAAGAAGAAGTAAGATGGCAAAGCTTTCCCTCTTCGCGCGGCGTCGTCGCCGCGTTCGCACCGCGCTCAAGGCCGTGTCGGGCACCCGTCCGCGCCTCAGCGTCCACCGTTCGGGCCAGCACATCTACGCCCAGGTCATCGACGACGTCGCCGGCAAGACCGTCGCCGCCGCTTCGACCCTGGACAAGGATGTCGGTTCCAAGGCTCTGGGCAAGACCGGCGCCTCGGCCGAAGCAGCTGCCGATGTCGGCAAGCGCGTCGCCGCAGCGGCGACCGCCGCTGGCGTCACCCAGGTCGTGTTCGACCGTGGTGGCTTCCTGTTCCATGGCCGCGTCAAGGCGCTGGCCGATGCGGCCCGTGAAGCCGGGCTGGAGTTCTGATCATGGCTGACGAAAACACCAACGAAGTCGTCGCACCCGTCGAGGGCGCCGAAGCGACTGCACCGACCGAAGGTCGTGGCCCCGGCCGTGGCCGTGGCAACCGTGGCGGTGGCGATCGCAACCGTGGCGAGCGTGGCGGCCGTGGTCGTCGCGACGATCGTCGCGGTGGCAACCGTGACGAGGAGCAGGGCGAAGAGCTGATCGAGAAGCTGGTTCACATCAACCGCGTCTCGAAGACCGTCAAGGGCGGTAAGCGCTTCGGTTTCGCAGCCCTCGTCGTCGTCGGCGACGGCAAGGGTCGTGCGGGCTTCGGCCATGGCAAGGCGCGCGAAGTGCCTGAAGCCATCAGCAAGGCGACCGCCGCTGCCAAGAAGGCAATGGTTCGCGTTCCGCTGAAGGAAGGCCGCACCCTGCACCATGACGGCCTTGGCCACTTCGGTGCCGGCAAGGTGACTGTCCGTTCGGCTCCGGCCGGTACGGGTATCATCGCCGGTGGTCCGATGCGCGCCGTGTTCGAAAGCCTCGGCGTCGCTGACGTCGTGACCAAGTCGAACGGTACGTCGAACCCCTACAACATGATCCGTGCGACCTTCGCGGCTCTGGTCGAACAGACCAGCCCGAAGTCGGTGGCGCAGCGCCGTGGCAAGAAGGTCGCCGACCTTCTGCGTCGTGGTGGTGCTTCGGCCGACGTCGCGCAGGCTGATGCCGAAGCGATTGCGGAGTAACTGACATGGCGAAGATCAAGATCAAGCAGATCGGTTCGCCGATCCGTCGCCCCGAAGCCCAGAAGAAGATTCTGATCGGCCTGGGCCTTGGCAAGATGCACCGCGTTGTGGAGCTGGAAGACACTGCGGAAGTCCGCGGCGCCATCAAGAAGCTCCCCCACATGGTGGCAGTGGTCGAAGGCTGAGCCTTCTTCCCAAAACGATAGAGATGGAGGCACGCGGAACTTAGGTTCTGCGTGCCTTTTCTTTTGTCCTCAAGATCGCCTCAACTGCGGGGGAAGGCTAAATCTGACGGCACGGAGAGTTTGATGATGCGAGACGGACCCACTGCGTGATCGCGACGCTTCGCTAGCGGTGACGTCCAAAAATCGTCTTGCTCCATGCACTCCGGGCAAGCGCGACCGGATAGCGATCAGCCGCTATGCTAGGGCGCCAGCGTAGAGACGGTGTCGCGCGATGGAGAGGCAGATAGCGGTGCGACCGGCTTTCTCGCGCTTTTGATGCCGAGCAATAATCGGCTCGAGAGCGGATGGCGGGCCGCGACCAGATGAATGGCGGCGGGGAGCATCAGCCCGGCGATCACGCCCGACAAGAGATGCATGGGCAGCATGTCGATGCCGACCTTGGTGAGTGCGATGCGCACCGCGGCGGTGCCGAGAACATGATAGAGATAGATAGTGAAGGTTATTCGGCCGATCGGCTTGGCCCATGGATGTGTCGGCAGGTAGAAGATCAGCAAGGTGCATAATGCAGCAACCATCGCGAGCGTCTCGATATCGCGCCGATCGAGGTCGATCATGCCCGTCTGCGTGTAGCTCCATGATTTCCAGCACAGACAGATCAGCATGACCATAAGAGCGGTCAGGGTGAGGGGGCGTCGATGGGCATCGACCCAGGCACCGCCGCGATGAACGCATATTCCCAGGATGAAGAAGGGCGCCAGGCTGGCAGCCTGATCGAGCGAGAAATAGGGCGGCAGCTTCAGCCCGGACAGGGCGAGCAGGGTGGCTGTCGCCAGCAGCCAGAGATGCTGCCTGTGCCTTGTTGCGGCATCCATCAGGCCAACGACCGCAAACAGCGTCAATATGGCCTGCAGGAACCAGAAATGGATGTAGGGGAATATCAGAAGCCGCCAGATCTGGTCCGGGGGAATCATCCATCCGAACGTCATGCCCATGGCATCGAGAAACAGGGCGATGGTTTCGAAGCCGAGCGCCGCGATAAGGCCGGGAACGGCGATGCGGCGCAATTTGCCCGCATAGAAGGCGCCAAGACCGGCCAGGCGCGGCGGGCGCAATGCGTAGACGAAGCCGGCCACGAACGCGAAGGCAGGCATGCGGAAATCCGCGAGCATGTCCGCAAAAGTGCGCAAGGGATGGGGGTAGGATAGGGCGAGGCCGGTGCCTTCGCCCCCGATCACATGATAGATGACGAGAAGCAGGGTCGCGAGAACCCGAATCTCCTCGATCGGTCGATGACTGGTCCGGTCGGCGATAGGCCGATCATTTCCCCCGCTGTCCATGCTCCGTCCCCCCGGCATGCCCTGCTGGCGAGCGTAATTTGCACCCCTGCCATGTCAATGGCGCGGCGTGGCCTTTGCAGTAAAAGGAGGGGTGACAAGGGGGGCAGGAAAGGCTATGGGCCCCGCTTCCATTCAGCGCGAACCAAGCGAAAGCGAGTGCACATCATGAAGCTCAACGAAATCAACGACAATGCCGGCGCCCGCAAGGGCCGTATGCGCGTAGGCCGCGGCATCGGCTCGGGCAAGGGCAAGACCGCCGGTCGCGGTCAGAAGGGTGCCAAGGCGCGTTCGGGCGTCAGCATCAACGGCTTCGAGGGTGGCCAGATGCCGCTCCACATGCGTATCCCGAAGCGCGGCTTCAACAACATCTTCGCGAGTGACTATGCGATCGTGAACCTGGGCGCCGTGCAGAAGGCGATCGACGAGGGCAAGCTGGACGCCAACGCGACCATCGACCAGGCCGCTCTGAACGCTGCAAACCTGACCCGCGGTGGCAAGGACGGCGTCCGTCTGCTCGCCAAGGGTGAACTGACCGCCAAGGTCAGCTTCCTGGTCGCCGGTGCGTCCAAGAGCGCCATCGACGCCGTCGCAAAGACCGGTGGCAAGGTCGACGTGATCGAAGTCGTTCCGGCTGCCGAGAAGGCCAAGGCGAAGAAGGGCACGACCCTGGCCGCCAAGAAGGCCGCAGCGAAGGCCTGATTTCGGTCTGACAGTCTTGCAAGCATGACCCCGCTGCCCGATATGGGTCGGCGGGGTCTTGTGCATCGGGGGACGCTGTTTACCGCATCCACGGTAATTCCCGGTTCGACAGCGCCCCATGTCCCCGTTAAGGGGATTTCCGATTCCGGCCCGGCTTTATCCGGGTAAGAGTGATTTGAAGGGCAGCCACCATGGCATCGAGAGCCGACCAGCTCGCATCCAATCTCAGCCTCGCGAAGTTCAGCCAGGCGACCGACCTCAAGAAGCGCCTGTGGTTTACGCTGGGCGCCTTGATCGTGTTCCGCTTCCTCAGCTTCGTGCCGCTGCCCGGCGTCGATCCGACCGCCCTGTCGCAGCTGTATAGCCAGACCAATGGCGGCATCCTCGACATCTTCAACACCTTCTCGGGTGGGTCGCTGTCGCGCATGAGCCTGATCGCGCTGGGCGTCATGCCCTATATCACCGCGTCGATCGTGGTTCAGCTGGCCTCCAGCCTGTCGCCGCAGCTTGCGGCGATCAAGAAGGAGGGCGAAAGCGGCCGCAAGAAGATGAATCAGTGGACGCGCTACGGCACCGTCGGCCTGACCGCGGTGCAGGGCTATTTCATCGCCGTGGGCCTGGAGGGCTTCGGTGCCCAGCAGGGCATGCAGGCGGTGATCGAACCCGGTCTGCTGTTCCGCCTGACCGCCGTCGTCTCGCTGATCGGTGGCACCATGTTCCTGATGTGGCTGGGTGAGCAGATCACCTCGCGCGGCATCGGCAACGGCGTGTCGCTCATCATCATGGCGGGCATCGTCGCCCAGTTGCCGGTGACGCTCAGCAACCTGTTCAAGTCGGGCAGCGAAGGGTCGATCTCGGGCCTGCTGATCTTCCTGGTCATGGTGATGGCCGTCGGCCTCGTCCTTCTGATCTGCTTCATGGAGCGCGCCCAGCGTCGCGTCCTGATCCAATATCCCAAACGCCAGACGCGCCAGGGCCTGATGCAGGCCGATCGCAGCCATCTGCCGCTCAAGGTCAACACCGCCGGCGTCATCCCGCCGATCTTCGCCAGTTCGCTGCTGCTGATGCCGCTGACCATCTCGCAGTTCGCCGGTCAGACGGTCGCGGGTGAAAGCAAGTGGGGCGACTTCGTCCTGACGCTGAACCAGTATCTGTCGCATGGCAGCCCGGTCTATATGGGCCTTTATGGCCTCGGCATCGTGTTCTTCTGCTTCTTCTACACCGCCGTGGTGTTCAATCCGGAAGAGACGGCCGACAATCTGAAGCGCAATGGCGGCTTCATTCCCGGCATCCGTCCGGGCAAGAATACCGAAAATTACCTGGATTATGTGCTGACGCGCATCACCGTCATCGGCGCGGCCTATCTGGCCTTCATCTGCCTGGTGCCGGAATTCGCCATCGCGCGGGCGGGCATTCCCTTCTACCTTGGTGGGACTAGCCTGTTGATCGTCGTCAATGTTACGGTCGACACCGTGACCCAGATTCAGAGCCATCTGCTCGCCCATCAATATGGCGATCTGATCAAAAAGGCGAAGCTCAAGGGTCGACTGCGCTGAGGGGCGTTTCGAGACTCTGATTCAGCGCAACGAACAGGGGAGTATGCGCGCAATGAATATCATTCTGCTTGGCCCTCCGGGGGCCGGCAAGGGCACCCAGGCGACCCGTCTGGTTGACGATCGTGGCATGGTGCAGCTGTCGACGGGGGACATGCTGCGCGCAGCGGTGAAGGCGGGAACGCCTGTGGGCCTTCAGGCCAAGGCGCTGATGGAATCGGGCGCGCTGGTGCCCGACGAAGTGGTGTCGGGCATTATCGGCGAAGCGCTCGACGCGCTGGCACCGGACACGGGCGTCATTTTTGATGGCTATCCGCGGACCGAGGCGCAGGCCCATTCGCTCGACACCATCCTGGGCGACCGCAATCGCACGCTGGATCATGTGATCGAGCTGGAAGTGAATGAGGATGCGCTGGTCGAGCGCATCACCGGCCGCTTTACCTGCGCCACCTGTGGCGCGGGCTATCATGATAGCTTCAAGCAGCCCAAGGTCGAGGGTGAGTGCGACAAGTGCCATGGGCATGAGTTCAAGCGCCGTCCCGACGACAATGAGGAAACGGTGCGCACCCGCATGGCCGAATATCGTGCCAAGACCGCACCGATCCTGCCGATATACGAAGCGCGCGATATCGTGTCGCGCGTGGACGGCATGGCCGACATGAACGACGTGACCGTCGCGATTGCCGCCATACTGGACGGCAAAACGGCCTGATCTTCTCCCTTCCCCAATTGGGGGAGGGCAAGACATTCACATGCGCGGATTTCTGGCATGGGCTGGTGCGGCGAAGGCTGTGCCGGCCCATTCTGCTATGATGGCCAATGGCCATGCGGGCTTTTTGGTCGATTGTCGCATCAAGACCTGGGCGGGCGCACCTGCCTGCGCAGCGGGCTGCCGCGACGGCCTCGAGAACGCAGCTGGGAAAGAAAGCAGCAAAAGAAAAGCAGGTCTGGATGCGGCGTTAACCACGATCTTAACGGATTGGTTGCTCTGTTGTTGCTATGAAGCGCCATGGTTGGATCATCCCGGGGCCGCTTGACGGAATTGGACGCGCTGCGCGGAATCGGCGCCCTGTGCGTGTTGACCTTCCATTATTCGACCCGCTTCCATGAGCTGTTCCCGCAGGCCAGCCATGTGCCTTTCAGCTTTCCGGGCGGCAATTATCGCGTCCTGCTCTTCTTCACCATTTCCGGCTTCGCGATCTTTTTCACGCTGGACCGAATCCGCACGGTGGCGGATTTCGTGGTCAACCGCTTCGCGCGCCTTTATCCCGCCTATCTGGTGGCGATGCTGCTGACGCTGTCGATCGAATATGTGGCCCATGCGACGCAATTGCTGATCGGGCCGGTCGACATCCTAGCCAATATCACCATGCTTCAGGGTTTCGCCTTCATCCCGGAAGTGGATGGCGCCTATTGGACGCTGACGGTGGAGATCGCCTTTTACTTCTGCATGATCGCCATATGGAAGTTTGCCGGGATACGGCGGTTGGAGCCGATATTGGCTTTGTGGCTGGCCGTGCGTTCGGTTTATTGGTTCTGGCCGGACATGCCCGAACGGATCGTGATGCTGCTGGTGCTGCGTTACACGCCCTTCTTCGTCATCGGCATGCTGGCCTATCGCATATGGTCGGGGCAGCGGACCATGCGGCAACAAATGCCCTATGCGGCGATGGCGTTGCTCTCGATCGCGACGATCGAAACATGGGACGTCACCATTGTGGGGTGCGTGCTGGTCGCGGCGTTCGTGGCGCTGATCCATGGCCATCTGCGCTTCCTCAGCTTGCGGCCGCTCGTTTGGTTGGGCGGGATCAGCTATAGTTTCTATCTGATCCACCAGCATGTCGGCTTCGTCGTGATGCTGGAATTTGCCAAGGCAGGCTATAGCCCCTGGATCGGCTTTGCCGCCGCCTTCCTGGTAGCGTTGACCCTGGGTACGGCCATCAATCGCGCAGTGGAGCGTCCGGCCGGCGAAGCGATCATCGCCTGGTGGAAGCGCCGTCGCGAAGCCCAGCCAGTGTCGGCCGACGCCGCGCCCAGCCGAAGCTGACGCGAAAAGGGCGCCGCCGTCACCGGCCGCGCCCTTTCCTAATTCGATAGAGACGAATTTACTGGGCGACGGGCGCCGCAGCGGCCGCATTGACGGGCAGGCCGCCCATCTGCGTGACCATTTTCGTATAGGCGTCCAGATAGGCGAGCACGATCACCTGGCCGATGGCGGTATTCTGATAGCCGCCGCCGCCTACGGCCGCGAGGCCGCCCATCCAGCCAAGGCCGCCGCCACCGCCGAAGCTCAGGTCCGACTTGCGGAAATAGCCCTCGGCCATCACTTCTTCCTCTGTCGTGCGGGCGTTGACGACCGAGAGCATGACATTGGCCTCGCTCTTCTTGACCGAGATGCCGCCGGCCAGCGCGCCCAGCGTGCGTCCACCCAGGAAGCCGCCGACCAGGCCGCCAATGGCATTGCCGCCGCTATTATTGTTGGTGGTCACGATGTCGGGCTGGATGAAATAATCCGCCGCCTTCACCTGCCCCTTGCCCAGATTCGATCCGGCCTGCAATTCGCCCGAATCCGCCATCGCGCGTTCCATGTTGCGGCTGGCCATCGAACGGCCGCGATTGACGATGCCGAAACAGCCGGACTGCTGCACGAACAGCTTGATGATTGCTTCCGGGCTGCCCAGGTTCAGTTCCCGCCACCATTGATTGTCGGGTTCGACGATCGCGACGGTGCCAAGGCGCTTGGTGCAGCGGGGGATTTCCATCTGCTTTTGGGTCTGGGCCTGACGACCCGACGAACCCTTGTCCGCCGCCATCGCCTGCGGTGCAACCATGGCCAGGCACGTAGCCGCCATGGTCAGCTTCTTCATTCCACGCATTTCAAGAACCCCGTTTGTTGTTTGAGTTTGAAAATGTTGCCCCGTTCCTGCGAATACTTATCACAGGGGTCAATCGCTTCCAAGCAAAGCGGTGCGCAAATGACGGGCTTTGTCATTGAATCCCGCCTGTGCGTGATCCTGCTGACAGCGCGTGAAATCGCTGCTATCGGGCGCCGATGACCGACCTCAGCCATATCCGTAATTTTTCGATCATCGCCCATATCGACCATGGCAAATCCACGCTGGCCGATCGCCTGATCCAGCGCACCGGCGGCCTGACCGACCGTGAGATGAGCGCCCAGGTCCTGGACAATATGGACATCGAAAAGGAGCGCGGCATCACCATCAAGGCGCAGACGGTGCGCCTCGACTATACGGCCAAAAATGGCGAAACCTATGAGCTGAACCTCATGGACACGCCGGGCCATGTCGACTTTGCCTATGAAGTGTCGCGCAGCCTGGCCGCGTGCGAGGGCGCGTTGCTGGTCGTGGATGCCGCGCAGGGCGTGGAAGCGCAGACGCTGGCGAACGTCTATCAGTCGATCGAGCATGACCATGAGATCGTGCCGGTGCTCAACAAGATCGACTTGCCCGCCGCCGAGCCGGAGAAGGTGCGCAAGGAAATCGAGGACGTGATCGGCCTCGATGCATCCGAAGCGGTGCTGGCCAGCGCCAAGTCCGGCATCGGCATCGACGATATCCTGGAAGCCATCGTCACCAAGATCCCGCCGCCCAAGGGCGACCGTAACGCGCCGCTGGAGGCGATGCTGGTAGACAGCTGGTACGACCCCTATCTGGGCGTGGTCATTCTGGTGCGCGTCGTCAACGGCGTCATCAAGAAGGGGCAGGCGGTCAAGTTCATGATCGGCGGCACCGAACATCTGATCGACCGCGTCGGCTGCATGCGTCCCAAGATCGAGGCGCTGCCCGAACTGGCCGCCGGCGAGATCGGCTTCATCACCGCGCAGATCAAGGAAATCGCCCAGACCCGCGTCGGCGACACCATCACCACGGTGAAGAACGGCGCGACTAAGCCGCTGCCGGGCTTCAAGGAAGTGCAGCCGGTGGTGTTCTGCGGCCTGTTCCCGGTCGATGCGAACGATTTCGACAAGCTACGTGACAGCATCAGCAAGCTGCGCCTGAACGACGCCAGCTTCTCCTTCGAGATGGAGAGCAGCGCGGCGCTGGGTTTCGGTTTCCGCTGTGGCTTCCTGGGGCTGCTGCATCTGGAAATCATCCAGGAGCGGCTGACGCGCGAATATGATTTGGACCTGATCACCACCGCGCCGTCGGTGGTCTACAAGATCCAGCTGACCTATGGCGCGGGCGAGATCGAACTGCACAATCCGGCCGACATGCCCGATCCCACCAAGATCGATGAGATCGAAGAGCCGTGGATTGAGGCGATCATCTATTGCCCCGACGAATATCTCGGCTCGATCCTGAAACTGTGTCAGGACCGGCGCGGCATCCAGAAGAACCTGACCTATGTCGGCGGCCGCGCGCAGGTGACGTACGAACTGCCGCTCAACGAAGTGGTGTTCGATTTCTACGATCGCCTCAAGAGCATCAGCCGCGGTTACGCCAGCTTCGACTATCATCAGATCGGCTATCGCGAGGGCGATCTGGTCAAGATGAGCATCATGGTCAACAGCGAGCCGGTCGATGCGCTCAGCATGATCGTCCATCGCGGCACCGCCGAATCGCGCGGTCGCGGCATGTGCGAACGGCTGAAGGATCTGATCCCCCGCCATCTGTTCAAGATCCCGATTCAGGCGGCGATCGGCGGCAAGGTGATCGCGCGCGAGACGATCGCGGCGATGCGCAAGGATGTGACCGCCAAATGCTACGGCGGCGACATCAGCCGCAAGAAGAAGCTGCTCGACAAGCAGAAGGAAGGCAAGAAGCGCATGCGCGAATATGGCAGCGTCCAGATTCCGCAGGAAGCCTTCATCGCCGCGCTGCGCATGGGCGACGAAAACTGATCGGGGAGAGCGACCGCTGCGCCAGTCTGGCGGGCCAGGTCGCTCATCTCCAGCGCGCTGCCGCCTTTCTGGCCAATGGCATGTCGCTCGGGCAATGCCAGCGGGCCGCCGGGCGACGGCGCGATGCCATGCCGGCGAAGCTGATCGGCAACGGCCTGCGCGAACTGGACCTGTTCCTGACCGACCTGATCGTGGAAGCCGGGCGTATCGACCGGCTGGGCGCGGCGGCGGGATGCGATCCCGGCGTCCATCCGGGGCGCCGTATCTTCAGTGCGGCGGAAGCGTGGCGGCGCAACGGGCCGCAACTGGGGCTGGGCGTCGAAAGCCGCGCCAGGTTGCGCCAGATGCGTGCCGCGCAGAACCGCCAATGTTTCGGACAAGTGCGCGGGGAGGGCGCCGAGGCGGCGATGCAACGGGCCTGCGCGGACTATGCGCAACTGGCATCCGATGTGCTGAATGCGGTTCGGGCCAGATCGGGCTGACCTTTGTGTCGCCCATATGTCACAGGAATCGGGAAATCACGTTCGGCTAATTGTCTATCGTAAAAGTAGATTATAGACGCTCCGCAAAAGCGTAATAATCAAAGGACGATAGATATGCCGCTTCGCAACGCGCTCTTGCTGACAACCGGGCTGCTCGCCCTTTCCATCGGCGGCCAGGCCATAGCGCAGACGGCGCCTGCTGCGGAAGGTGGCGTGGATATCATCGTCACCGGCACGCGCGCGCAGGGCCGAACGCGGCTCGATTCGGTCGCGCCGGTCGATGTGCTGTCGGGCGACAGCCTGCGCCAGCAAGGCACGACCGAACTGGGCGCGGCGCTGTCTGCCATCGCGCCGTCGATCGACTTCCCGCGCAACGCCGCGGTGGACGGCACCGATTCGATCCGCCCCGCAACGCTGCGCGGCATGTCGCCCGACCAGACACTGGTGCTGATCAACGGCGTTCGCGCCCATCCTTCGGCTCTGCTCAACACCAACGGTTCGGTTGGTCGCGGTGCGGCAGCGGTCGATCTCAACACCATTCCCGGCGCGGCGCTGGAGCGGATCGAAGTGCTGCGCGATGGCGCATCGGCGCAATATGGTTCCGATGCGATCGCCGGCGTCGTCAACCTGCGCCTGCGCGAAGCGCGCAGCGGCGGCGGGGCGACCGTATCCTACGGCCAATATGACACGGATATCGACGCCGCTCGCTCTTCGCGCCATGCGTCGGACGGCGAAACGGTGACCGTGTCGGGCTGGCAGGGCTTCGCGCTGGGCGCAGACGGCTTCCTGACGATCAGCGGCGAATATCTCAACCGCAACCCCACCAGCCGGGGCGACGTCGATCCGCGCGCGACGCCGGCAGTGGTCCGCTCGCGCTTCGGCGATCCGGACGTCGAGCAGGGCACCTTCTACTTCAACGCCGCCCACCCGATCGGTGAGGGCTGGGAACTCTACGCCTTTGGCGGCTATCAGTATCGCGACAGCAGCAGCGCGGCCTTCCCGCGCGTGCCGAGCAACGTCAACAATGTCGCCTCGCTCTATCCCGATGGCTTCCTGCCGCTGATCAACGTGCGATCGAAGGATCTGACGGTGACGACCGGCGCGCGCGGCGACATTGGCGACTGGGATGCGACGATCAAGCTGTCCTATGGCCGCAATCGCCTGGACTTCCGCACCGAAGATTCGCTGAACGCCACCTATGGCGCGGCATCGCCGACTAGCTTCTATGACGGCGCGCTGATCTACGACCAGGCGCTGGGTGGTTTCGACATGAGCCGCAAGGTGCCGCTGGGCAGCGGCGACCTCAACATCGCCTGGGGCTGGGAATTCCGCCGCGAAAGCTATGAGATCAAGGCGGGCGATCCGGAATCCTACAATCGCGGCCCGCTGGGCGGAAATGCATCGTTGGGTAGCGGCGCGCAAGGCTTTGGCGGGTTCCAGCCGTCCAACACCATCAATGTGCATCGTGAAAACGTCGCCGCCTATATAGACCTGGAAGCGCATCCGACCGAGGCGCTGACGCTGGGCCTGGCCGGGCGTGGCGAACATTATTCCGACTTCGGCAATATCGCGACGGGCAAGGCGTCGGCGCGCTACGACATCGCGCCCTGGTTCGCGCTGCGTGGTACGGCTTCCACCGGTTTCCGCGCGCCCTCGCTCCAGCAGCAATATTTCACCTCCACCGCGTCGGTATTCGTGGCGCCGAACATCGTCGAAACCGGCACCTTCCCGTCGGTCAGCGATATCGGCACCGCGCTGGGCGGCCTGCCGCTGAAGCCGGAAAAGTCGACCAACCTGTCGGTCGGCACGGTGATCCGCAGCGGCGGGTTCGACCTGACCGTCGATGGCTACTGGATTCGCGTCCGCAACGGCCTTGGCCTGTCGGAAAATATCCAGTCTAGCTTCAGCCCGCAGGTCGCGGCGCTGCTGGCGCCCTATGGCGTGTCGGCCGCCCGCTTCTTCGTGAACGGGGTGCGCACCACGACCAAGGGCATCGATGCGGTCGCGCACTATCGCCTGAACAGCGCAGCCGGCCAGTTCGACCTGACCGCCGCTGCCAATTTCAACGATATCAAGGTCAACCGCGTGCCGGTTTCGACGGCGGTCGCCCTGACCCCGACGCCGGTGCTTTTCTCGCGCCAGCGTATCGTCAGCATCGAAGAAGGCACGCCGCGCACCAAGGTCGTGGGTTCGCTCGACTGGACGCTGGATCAGTTCGGGGCCACCGCGCGGGCGACCTATTATGGCGACGTGACCCAGCCCGGTTCGACGGCGGCGGGCGATACGCATACCGGCAAGAAGACGATCGTGGATCTGGAAGCGCGCTACAAGCCGACCAAGGCGATCAACCTGGCGATCGGTGCGAACAATCTGTTCGACATCTATCCCGATGCGCTGACCGTCGCAAACAACAGCACCGGCGTGGTAGCCTTCCCTTATTACTCGCCGTTCGGCTTCAACGGCCGCTATTTGTACGGCCGGGTTTCGCTGAGCTGGTAATATGGGACCGGGTCGGCGCGCCTGTTTGCGCCGGCCCGATCGCCGCTTGACCCTTGCACCAATTAACAGGGTCGCGGGACCAGGCTTTCGCATGGCCCTTGAGGATCATGAGCTGGCCGATCGAAACGCCGTCGCGCATCAGGATCCGGGCGGCGGGATCATTGTCGGCAGAATCCTGAAGCGTCTGGAACGCGCCGCCATTCATCATCGCCATCAATGCCGCCCGCCCCTTGCGCGCGAGCGCGGCTTCCTGCGGGCATTGCGGTTCGATCTCGCTTGGTCCCTGAATATCGGCCAGATGATAACGCTTGCCGCGCCAGGCATAGGCATCGGCAGACAGGACGCAGGCGTCGCCCCTGGCATCGTCACACAGGCTGAACTCGTCCGCTATGCTGTTTACGGGGGACAGGGTGTTGGCAGGCGCGCTGCTAGCGGGCATGACCTGCATCGCCAGCATCGTTCCACCAATGCCAAGCGCCAGGGCGATGGCCACCAAGCCGATCGGCACGACCTTGGAACGCTTTTCCTGCTTTTCGTTCAGCCAGCCATCCTCTTCGTCCGGGGTGCGATCGCCGACGTCATAGAGATTGCGTGCCATATTTCGTCCCAAATGGAGGATTTCGTTTAATGTCGATTATGGAAAATTTCGGTTAACCAGGCAGCGCGGACATTGATCAGCCTGCGGCTTGACGGGCGTGGCGGGCCATGGTCAAGTCCGGGGGCTGTAGCGAGGGAGACGGCGTGAGCGACATCTGGCTATATGACGAGCATCCCGCGATGTTCCGGGCGCATCCTTTCCTGTTCCTGTTGTTGCTGGTGTCCGTGGTGGGCATCATCGCCATTGCCATCTGGTGGGTGCTGCACAAGGGCGAGCGGCTGGCGCTGAGCGAGCGCGAGGTGTTGCTGGAGCGCGGACTGCTGGCCAAGCAGCGGACGGAGATCGCACTGACCAGCATCCGATCCGTGCGCATTACCCAGACGCTGGGTCAGCGTATCTTCGGCGTCGGCCATATCGAATTGTTCAGTGCAGGCGATATCGCCGAGATCGCGATCAAGAATATGCCGCGGCCCGACCGCATCCGGGCGATCGCCGCCGCGCGCAATGTCGATCTGTTGCCGCAGCGATAGCGGAAAAAGCGGTGTGTTTCGTTCAGGCCCTTGACTTGGGCCGATAAATTCCAACGATAGGGTTAACAAGGGAGGGGCCGAAGAGCCCCATAATCGCAAGAGGACGCCATGTCAGGAACGTCCGTTCACATCGGGGTGAACGGCGGAAAAAGGGGTCGTCCATGGTAGGCTTGCGAGTAATGCCGTCTTTGCCGGATCTGACGGCCGAGCAGCGCGCCGATATAAGGCAGGCCTGCGGTTTTGCCTGTGTCCGCTGCGGCGTGACCATCTATCGCTATCTGGGTTTGCCGGATGGGCCGGGCGCGACCCTGCTTTGTCCGACCTGCCATGGGTTGGTGGAGGAGGGGCGGCTGACCGCCACGCAGGTTCAGAGTTTCCACGCCAATCCGGTGGTACGCCAACGCCATTTCGCGCGGGATCGTTTGCCCTTTTCGGCGGAACTGCCGCAATTGATTGTCGGGGGATCGCGATTGTTGCGCGACACGCCGATCCCGATCACGCTGGAGGGCGAGCCGATCCTGATCTTCGCGCCGCCGCGCCGGATGAACGGGGCGACCCGGATCAGCGTGCGGCTGGGGTCGCCCGATGGCGTCGCGACCCAGATCATCGACGGCAATGAATGGAAACCGACCGATGGCAGCTGGCATTTCCTGCTGCGCGGCGACCGCTACAGCATGATGGCGGCGCGGGGCGATGGGCTGGCGGTGCTGCGCATCGTGGCGCGCAACCGGATCGCGGTGGAGCATCTGCGCACCACCATCAATGGCCGCCGGTTGGAGGTGACACCCGACTGGCTGGAAATCGACGGCAAGCGCTATGTCGACAAGATTGGCAGTGGGACGCTGATCGGGCTGGAGCTTTAAGGCTGCGGGGGCGGGCGCCGACGAAATTCCAACGCGACCGGGTTTAGCATGCCGTCGGGACGCACCCGGACGCGGACCAGCCCCTGAAGCGCCGGATCGGACAGCTTGCGCGACAGGACGATCGCCTGCGATTGCGAGGCATAGAAGATGTCGCTGGTCAGGCCGCGTATCTCGCGCCGGGTGCCGATCGTGCCGCGCAGGATGATGGCGCAGCTCTGATCTGCGTTCATGGTCCGGGGCAGGGGCCGGACCGCCTGAATATGCGGGGCTATGCCGGTCACGCACAGCGCGTCGGCATAGCTGGGATCGAACCGGCCATCCTCCCCCTGATGCGGGGCAAGCGGCCAGTCATAGCGATATTGCACATAATGACCGCGCAGCAGGTCGCGCGGGTCATAGCCCTGTATGGGGATCAGCCATTCCTGTCCCTGTTGCGCCTGGCGATGCGTGACGGCCCAGCTGCCGGCCAGTGCGGCAAGCGGTAGCGTCAGCGCGGCGGCGAGGATCAGTCGCGTGCGACGGGGCATCATGCCATGTCTCCTCGCGCAGGCGCATAGCGGCGGGACAGGCGGATCGTGCCCCAGGCGACGGCCATGGCGAACAGGCCGGACAGGATCAGGCCGACCCCGCTGCCCAGCAGATCGTCGTTCAGTTCGAAACTCAGGATGATGATCCGCAGTGCAACCAGCGTTACGGCAAGCTGGAACAGGCGACGCCAGCCGGCATGAATGGCGGCAGCGGCGACTGCGCCCCAGAGCAGGCAGAAGAACAGACTGCCGGTCCAGGCGCGGGCAGTGCCGTGGAGATTGGGCAGCAGGGCCTGGGTGAAGTGCAAGGCAGCCGCGACCAGCAGCAGCGCCGCGGTGGCCCGGCCCGACGCCGTTCGACGGGCATGGGCGATGGCGGCGGCTGCGGCCAGCAAGGCCAGACCGTGAATCAGCGCGCTGCCCGGGCGAAGGCTGCTGTCGCCATCCCAGCCGTGAAGCAGGATGGCCAGGCTGATGCCGGTAAAGATGGTGGCGACGGCCATTTGTTCGAGCAGACGCCAGAAGGCGGGGCGGCTGCTCCTGCCGCGCAAAAGGGCGGCGGCCCCGGCAACGATCATCGGCGGACAGGCGATCAGCCCCCAACAGAGCCAGGGCCGCTCCGTTCGGCCGAACAGCGTCCAGATATGCCCATGATCGTCGGCATGCGCCCACATCAGGCCAAGCAGGCCGGCCATCCACAGGCCAGCGACCGGCCAGCCGCGGCCGAACAGCAGGAGCAGCGGGGAAAAAAGCAGCATCCAGGCGAGCAGGGGCTGCCATAGCGGTGAGCTGGTCTGGTAAACCTGCCCCAGATGGCCGAAAAAGGTAAGGCCAAGTACCGCGCCGATGAAGAGCAAGGCGTCCTGAACCTGATCGTGCATCCGTTCCCTGGACATGCTCCACCATGTCCCGGCAGCCAGCGCGACCATCAGCAGCATATGGATGGCAAGGCGCGTGGTGCCCGCTATATCTTCCCAATTGGCGGCGATGAGGGAGACAAGGCCGAGGCCGGTCGTCAATGCGCCCAGGCCCACGACCGCCCAGACGCCGATCGGCCGGCTATGTGCCGCTTCCCACGCGCTGATCCGGCTGGCGGTGTCGGCGTCGATCAATCCCGCCGCCTGCCACGCCCTGAGTTTCCGCTCCGACATCGAGACAGACTAGACGGGCAAGCGCAAAGGGCAATGGGGTGATCGGCTTTATTCCATGGCCTTGCGATAAGGGTTTTCACGCGGGCGATGGGCTCCTTCGACATGCCGATATTTTCGGCCTTGCGGCGGATCGCGGGCGGATGTGCCTTGCGATTATCTATTGTCTATGTTTTTCATGGACCCACAAAATCGCGAATCCCGCCCCGGCGGAGATTTTGTGGACGATATAATATGGGGTCGCACCGGAATAACGGCTGGAATCGCGCAATCTTTGCGTGTCTGGCATGGACGTAAGGCCGTGAGGGCGTTACCTGAAGCGGCCCATAATCAGGAGCAGATGGTTTTATGAACAACAATGATCTTGCCGATGCAATCGCGGCGTCGAACGATCTGAGCAAGGCCGAAGCACGCAAGCTGGTGGATGCCGTCATCGGCGCCATCGCTGACGCGGCTGCCAAGGGTGACGAAGTGTCGCTAAGCGGTTTCGGCAAATTCAAGGTCAAGGACAGCCCGGCTCGCCAGGGCCGCAACCCGTCGACGGGCGCGACCATCGAGATCGCCGCTTCGCGCAAGCTGACCTTTGCTCCGGCCAAGGGCATCAAGGATCGCCTGAACGGCTGATCCGGCTTCGCCGAAAATCGCATGGCCCCGCTCCTGGGAACAGGAGACGGGGCCATGTTCGTTTTTGCGACGGTTGATGGAAAGTCTCCATCCCGGCGGGGCGATGATGATATCGGCCCTGCATCTTTTCGCGCCCCCAAATCGGGCTGAAAAACATGCTGCCTCTCACCGGGAGTGAGATGAGAGGCGGAAATCACATCCGAAATCGGAATCCTTGCAGCGTCATCCGACGCATGCCGTTTGATCCTTCTGTGTAGCGCCATGCTGCGTCCGTTCGACGGGCGTCGTGGGGCGATGGGCTTGTCCGGCGCGGCTTTGCGACGCGCGCCAGAAGGAAAGGGAAGACGATGGCAGCCGAAGTTATCGATAAAGTCACGGGTGAAATCACGCAGGCCCCCGTCGATGCGATCACTTTGCAGGATCCCAGCGTCGTCCGACTTCAAATCAACCGGGAAGCTGTGTCCGCTCTGGAAAAGAGCGGCGACGATCTTGTCATCCGGCTGAACGATGGCAGCACCATAAAGGTTGCCAAATTCTACGAACCTTTCGAAGCCGGCCATAGCGATCTGGTGCTGCGCGATACGGATGGGAACCAGTGGCTGGCCCGTTCCGGTAGCCGCTTCCCGCGCTTTTCTCTCCTCAATGATCTGGATGAACTGATCGGCGCTGCGGGCAGTGCTGGTGCAGCGGGTTCCTCTTTGATCCTGCCGGCCGTCATCGGCGGCGTAGGCATCGCAGGCGCGGCCGTCGTCGGAAGCCGTGACGATGGCACGTCGTCGATCGAAGAAACAGATGCAGATGCAGATGCAGATGCCGATGCCGATGCCGATGCCGATGCCGATGCCGATGCCGATGCTGATGCCGATGCGGATGCAGATGCTGATGCAGATGCAGATGCAGATGCTGATGCAGATGCAGATGCTGATGCTGATGCTGATGCTGATGCTGATGCTGATGCTGATGCTGATGCTGATGCTGATGCTGATGCTGATGCTGATGCTGATGCTGATGCTGATGCTGATGCTGATGCTGATGCTGATGCTG
>NZ_VYPZ01000024.1 GCF_008710155.1 Sphingobium limneticum | reverse complement strand
GCCGATGTGCTCAGCAGCATCGCCGACATCCCCCAGAACCGTCTCCACGAACTGCTGCCATGGAATTGGCGCGCAGCCGAAGATCAACGCGAAGCCGCCTGATCCGCGGCCTTCACCGAATGCCTACTCCGGCCTTGCCGAAAGCCGAACTTTGACCAGCCCTGCCGGAACAGCGGGTAAGTTCTAAATCTCGTCTTTCCGCAGTCGACCCATGCCGGACGCTCAGCGCCCAATTTTCGATCCTCAGCAGCAGACGTTCCGCTTTTCTGACGGCTGCCGACCAGAGAACGACATTTGCGTCACGTGAAGTGAACCTCGCAAACTAATAAAGGGATTCATTGGAGTGCCATCGAGGCCGTCCTGCGAAAACCGTCCATGTAGCCGATGACCGACCGCCAAATACACTCCATCAAAGCGATCTGTCGTACTCGCCGTTTGAGGGGTGGAGAGCAACAAGACCAGTGATCACGTCCCCAGTGTGGATCGCTGGCGCAATAGCCCCTGTCCATACGAACAGTATGCGCGGGATACGTGGAACCGTGAACGGCGCTGGTCAGCGGCGTCGTTCCCGATCGCGGCTCAGAGGTCGATGGACGCCGAAAGTTTGAAGGTGCGTGGCGCGCCTTGCAGAAGGTCAGGCCGCGAGCTGTCGAAGGCCGTCGCCCAATAGCGCTTGTTGGCGATGTTATCGACGCTGAACCGCAGGGTGAGCGGCCTGTCCGCCACCAGCGCGACGTAGCGGGCACCCGTATCAAACCGCGTCCAGCTCGGCAGCTCGAGCGTGTTCGTATTGTTGGCGGGCTGGTCGCCGGTATGGACGACGCGACCGGTCAGCGTGAGTGCCCGGATGAACGGAATGTCCCACTCGACGTTGCCGTTGATCAAATAGTCGGGGACGCCGGCGACCTTGTTGCACATCAGTGAAACCAGAAGCGGTCGGATAAGACACAGCCGACCCGTCCTGCGTCGCACGACCAGGCAAGCTGCCCACCGGCGTTGGAGCATCATTGACTGGCGTGATCGTCACCGCGACCGTGGCATTGGCGGTACCGCCCTGCCCGTCGCTGATCGTGTAGCTGATCGTATCCGTACCATTATAGTTGGCATTGGGCCGATAGGTGAGCGTGCCATTGGCGTTTATCGTCACGGTGCCGTGCAGCGCGGTGGCAGCGGTCACGGTCAGTGGATCGCCATCGGGATCGCTGTCGTTCGCCAGCACGGGAATAGTGACCAGCGTATCTTCTGCCGTCGTCGCGCTATCGTTGACGGCGACCGGCGCGTCATTGACAGGGATGACCGTGATCCGGCTGACGGCAACTGCGCTCGTCAATGTGTCGTTCGAAAAGGACACATTGATCACGCGCTCGGTGGAACTGGGCGTATCGGAACTGTTGCTGAAGCGAATGGCCTGGAAAGCAGCCGCATAATCGCTTTCGCTGCCGGTGCCGGATAAAGTCACCGTCAGGCGACCGTTCGTAACGGGGCCTATGGTCGCGCTGATGTTGGAAGGCAATGTGCCGATGGTGAAGCTGTCGCCTGCCTGATAGTTGGTCAGGACGACCGTGCCGCCTACGATGGAACTGACGTCCATCGGGTTTTTGACGACGATGTCGGTATCGACGATCGACGTCGATAGCCCGCCTTCTGTAAAGGTGAAATGCGCATCATTGCCGGACGCCGTACTGTCATTCCCATCCAGATCCAGCCGCGGAATCGAGACATAGACCGGATTTGTATAAATGAAGTCGGCGTCGCCATCATGGTAGAATTGCGCCTGCGTCGTCACGCTGTTGGTCGTGAGACGATAACTCAGCGTGAAGGACGATACCGCACTCCAATCGAATGTCGCGGCCGATTGCGATGTGATAGGCTGATTGGCGACGGTATTCTCATTTTGCGTGCCCGACGCGGTAATCTGGTCCAGCGACGACGTGAAATTGATATTGCTGACGCCCTCGCGCGTGAAATAGGCCAGCCCCTGCGTAGAGGCGGTCACGCTTTCCCGCGTATTCGGCGCGCCGCCGATGCCGTCAATATCCGCGATGGTGAAGCGCACGTCCGCCGGTAACGGCGTCGTCGTGCCGGACACGACCAGTTCCCAGCGAATCTCGACAGTCGCATCATTGGCGGTCGTCAGGTCGCGCAACAGGAATGTCGGATCGTCGCCATTCACACCGGTGCCGGTCGGCCTGTTGAAACGGATGGCATCGCCCGTGCTGATCGACACGACGGTCGCTCGCAAATCGACCTGCTGGCCATTGAAGGTTGCGACATTGGTCCATGTCGCGACCGCGCCTTGGCCTACGTCGGGCGAACGTCCGTCCGAACCATAGCCTGTCGCACCGTTCACGACCACCGTGCCGCTGCCGTTGACGACACGCAGGCTGTCGGCCGTCACTGCGATGGGGATCGGGTTGTTCGGATCGAGCGTATGTGCCCAGTCCCCGCCATCCAGTGTGCGCGCCTCGATCGTTCCAACCTGCGATTCCAGCACCCAGTCGCCGCCACGCGCACGATCGCCCGTGATGTCGCTGGACCCTGCGACATCGGCATCAGTCACGCGTGCCAGCGCTTCCATCGTCGCCTGACCGACGGCGCCCTGAGCGAAATCGCAGCCATAGATCAATATGTCGCCATCGACGCTCAGCGATCTGCCAATATCGGCCAGAGAATTGTACAAGCCGCCATTAATCGCCGTCTCGTCTACCTTGCTCGTGCCGAGCCAGAATACGCCGTCGGCACCATGGCTGACGATATGGATGGCATCGATCCCGGACCGATTGGCGAGCGCCGAGCGCATCTGTTCTACGCCGTCGCCTGTGCCGTCGATCAGGATGACCTCGCCGCGATCAGCCCACTGGCTGGCCAATTGCCGATAATCGGCAATCGACGTGTCGATGAAAATCACATCTCGTGTCGTAGCCGAAATATCTGCGGGCTGATTCGGCTCTATCGGGGCTTGAGCCGGATTACCGGCCTCTAGAGAGACAGGCTCGGGTCCGGGCCGTTCGGTAATACGTGAAAAGTCCGCACGATCCGGGCTGTCCATGGCGCCATGATCGACATTATCTGCTTTTGTTACAGCATCTTGCAGCGTAATTGCGGCCGCCGCATCGAACATCATCCGCGGCTCAAGCGACAGGAGGTGCGGACGCCGTTTGGATGTCAGAGAACCCTTAATTTTCATCACCGTCGCATCCGCCTGTCACCTCTTCAGTTAAAAAGGTGTGCTAAGATGGTGAAAACAAAGTTAAACGAGCGACGAACCGAAGCCTGGAAACGTCTCTAAATTAGGCACCCAGGATCGGGCGCATAGCCGTCACGTTATGGACGTTGCTGCTCCAAAGCGAGCTGATAGCTTCCATCACGTCGAAACAGCCCGTTATCCCGGAGCAAACCGATATCATCGCATGGCACCGCCAATGTCCGCTTTCTTGAGGACGCTACCCCCGTCGCGAAAGTTCAATGGTTGGTCATACCGTCGCACTTTCACTCATGACAATATTGCAGTCTTGTCATGAGTAATGACAAAAAACCTCCCCATTTTGATTATGTCGCCATCCGACTCAGGAATGAGCCACTTCAATGCTCGCGAAAGGAGGCCCAGAAACTGCCGACCAGCGGCTCGATCGCATAGTCCAGCGCAGTGCGCTGACGCAGAGGGATCAGTATCTGCACCGGCATCCCTGCCCGTAGCTCGAAATCCTTGCCCCGCACATCGCGGATTAGCGCCAACTGGCTGCGCGGTACCACGATATCGCCGGTGAAATAGCTTTGCCCTGTTTTTTCATCGGCAAAGCTGTCGGCGGACAGGCGCCGCAACTCCCCTTCCAAATTGGGCAGCTGCCGTTCATGCAATCCTGAAAATTTCACCAGCGTCTTCTTGCCGACCGTCAGGTCATCGGCATCGTCAGGCGCAATGCGCGCCTGTATCAGCAGCGGCTCGTCTTCCGGTACGATGTCCATCAGCTTCTGCCCCGAAGCGATGACGCCGCCGGGCGTGAAGATGGTCATGCCGACCACCGCGCCGGTCGCTGGCGCGCGGATCGAGGTCCGTTCCAGCTGATCACGCGCCGCCTGCCATTTGGGCAATATCTCGCCCAGCGCGGTTTCAACGTCGCGCAGGTCCGACGCGGTACGCTCACGGAAGCTTCGCTGCGCCTCCAGCGCCTGCATCTCGCTTTCACGCGCAGCCCCTCGCGTCTGCGCGACGCTGGCAGCATATTGGCCGCGCTGCCCTTCCAGTTCGGCCCGCGCGCGCTCCAGTTCGCGCATCCGGGTCTTGGACACGAACCCCTTGTCCGCCACCGGCTTTAGCGCAGTGATCTGTTCATCCAGGATGCGCAATTGCTCGCGGGTCGCGACCGTCTGCTCGCCATAACCCCGCCCCTGCTCGCCCGACTGCGCCGCCCGCTGCGCCAAAACGTCGCGCTGCGCCCCCAGCACAGAGGTGCGCGCCGACAATTCGGTCTGCTGCAATCGCATCGCCAGCGCGGCTTCCGCCTTGTCCTCCGTCGACAGGGACACAAATTCGCGCGGCGGCACGATGCGGCCGACGCCCAACTGCTCGGCTTCCAGCCGGGCGCGCTGCGCCAGCAGGCGGATGGCCTGCGACGCCAGCGCCCGCTCCTGCGCTTGAACCTCCGCAGCGGCCAGCGTCATCAGCAACTGGCCGCGCTGAACCCGGTGCCCTTCGCGCACATAAATCTTGCCCACTACGCCGCCGTCGCGATGCTGCACCGACTGGCGCTGCCCCGATACCACCAGCGTCCCCGGCGCATAGGCAGCCGCATCCAGCCGGGCGAATGCCGCCCAGCCCAGAAAGCCCAGAAAGAAAATCGCAGCCACGATCAGCCCGACCCGAATGTCGCGCAACGGATCGGCCAGGGTCGAAACCGACGTCGACGCCGGTTTGGGCACGGGGACGATGGCGGGCCGGTTCATGCCGCACCGGCCACGGGCGGCGTGGGCATGTGACGGATATTGGGCGGGGCGACCTTCGCCAAAATCTCGTCTCGCGGTCCGAACAGTTCGGCCCGCCCGTCGCGCAGCACCAATATCTTGTCCACCACCGGCAATATGCCCAGCTTGTGTGAAACGATCAGGATCGTCTTGCCTTTCGCCTTGAGCGCGGTCAGCGCCTGGATCAGAGCGGCGTCACCCTCCCCGTCCAGATGCGCATTGGGTTCATCCAGGATCAGGATCGCCGGATCGCCATAGATGGCCCGCGCCAGGGCGATGCGCTGCGCCTGCCCTGCCGACACGCCGCGTCCGCCCAGACTGAGCCGATGGTCATAGCCGTTGGACAAACGCGCGATCAGAGGCCCCGCTCCGACCTGCTCCGCCGCCGCCACGACGGCAGCGTCGATGGCGGCGCGATCCTCGCCCAGTTCGCCCGCAAACCGGGCGATATTCTCGGCCACCGTGCCTGCGAACAGGGCCGAATCCTGCGGCAGATAGCCGATATGCCGGGCCAGTTGCTCAGGGTCCCAGTCCCGGACATCGGCATCGTCGATCCGCACCGTCCCGCGATCGGGCAGGACCGCCCCGGCGATGGCGCGGATCAGCGTGGACTTCCCCGCGCCGCTCGGCCCGATCACCGCGATCACTTCGCCCGGCTGGACGCGCAGGGACACGGCCTGCACGATCGCCCCGTCGCGCGTTTCATTGAGGACGGTGATGCCCTCCAGCTGCATCGCCCCTCGCGGCGCGGGGAGGCGGGTCTGGCTGAACGCATCCGGCATGGTCGCCAGCAGGGCGTCGATGCTGGCATAGCTCTGCCGCGCCTGGATGATCGCCTTCCAGCTTCCGATCAGCTGCTCGACCGGCTGGAGCGCGCGGGCGATGAGGAAGGACGATGCGAAGATCGCACCGGCCGAAATCAGATTGTCGACCGCCAGCAGCGCGCCCAGCCCCAGCGCCAGCGATTGCAGTGCCATGCGCACGAATTTGGTGACGGTCAGAATGTTTCCCGACGCGAGGCTGGCTTCGGTCTGCGCCGACAGCATCGCTTCGCGTTGGCGCAACTGCCGCGCGACCATCGCCCGGCGCATGCCGAGCGCGCGCAGGCTGTCCGCCGATCCCAGCAAGGCATCCTGATGGGAATAGCTTTCCCCCGCGATCCGCTGCGCCAGATCGAGCCGACCGCGCGTCAGCCGCTCATTGGCCCCGGCGAGGATCGGCATCAGCAGGCACCCCGCAACTGCCAACGCGCCGATCCAGGGATGCACCATGAAACAGACGAGCAGATAGATGGGCACCCATGGCGCGTCGAACAGCGCCAATATGCCCGGCCCGGTCAGCGTGCCGCGCATTTGGTCGAACTCGCGCAGCGCCTGCCGGGCGACGGCCATGTCGGGCCGCCCCAGCGTGGCATCCAGGATCAGCGGGGCCAACACCGCGTCCATCTGCACCCCGGCACGCGTGAGCAATCGCTGCCGCACGCGGTCAAGACAGGCCAGCGTTACCAGCGCGAAGAGCAGCACAAGGGTCAGGAACAGTAGCGTCTGCAACCCCTGCGTCGGCACGACCCGGTCATAGACCTGCAACATGTAGATGGTGGGCGCGATATAGAGCAGGTTTACCAATGCGCTGAAACCGGCCGTGGCGATAAAATGCCGCCTGCAACATGCCAATGCCGCGCGCAGCGGCCCCTGAACCCTATCTGTCATTCCCATACCACTATCATTCAAGGCTTCGCCGCGCGACGGATGACCGTCGCGCGGCGAAGCATCATTTTTATCCGCGTTGAGCGGACCTTATTTCAAAGACCGTGGCCCGAGTCGAACAACCCACCGAAGCGATCGAAGATGAAATCACCGATCCCATCCAGGATGCCACCAGCGCCGGGCTGATGGTCGGACCACTGGTCGGGCGCGCCGAACTTGATCGCCTTGGCGTCGCTCACGCCCAGCAGCGTGACCGTGGTACCCAGGCTGAAGGTCAGAACCAGATCCTTCACCCCGTCGCGATCGACATCCTGCACCTTTGACCGAAGCAGCGAAATGCCGTCGTCCAGAACGATGCTGTCCTGCGTGACGTCGAAGTCGGTGATCTTGTCATTGCCGTCCAGACGGCCGAAATGGAACACATCCATCCCCTTGCCGCCGGTCAGCACGTCATCGCCCAGACCACCGAACAGGATGTCGTTGCCGTCGCCCCCGTTCAACATGTCATTGCCAAGGCTGCCGAACAGAACGTCATTGCCAGCGCCGCCATACAATTTGTCGTTGCCGATGCCGCCGTCCAGAATGTCGTGCCCGTCCAAGCCATTGAGCGTATCGTTGCCCAGACCGCCCGACAGCTTGTCCTCGCCCGCCGTGCCGTTCAGCGTGTCGGAGAAGATCGTGCCTGTGCGAACGATGCCGTCGGCAATGCCCGTCACCGAAACCTCGACCGTTGCCGTGCTGGTCAGCCCCTGCCCGTCCGTCACGGTATAGGTGAAGCTGTCCGTCTGCTTGGCGCCGGTAGCCAGCGCATCGAACGAGTCATGATCGGCGACATAGCGCAGTTGCTGCGTGGCGGCGTCGAAGATCACGCTGCCCAGCGTCTTGCTGGTGTCAACGGCACTGATTTTCAACGTTTGGCCGACATCGGGGTCGCTGTCATTGGCTAGCAATGTGGACCAGAGATTCTGGCTGGTCGCATCCTCGTTCACCGCGATCCTGTCGTTCGCGGCGGTCGGCGCTTCGTTGACGTCGGTAACGGCGATGGTGAAGCCCTTCTGCGTGGACAGGCCACCCGTGTCCGTCACCTTCGCGACGATGGCGTAGGACGTCAACGCTTCATAGTTGAGTGCGACGGTCGTCGTGAT
This sequence comes from Sphingobium limneticum, assembly GCF_008710155.1. Classification (GTDB taxonomy): domain Bacteria; phylum Pseudomonadota; class Alphaproteobacteria; order Sphingomonadales; family Sphingomonadaceae; genus Sphingobium; species Sphingobium limneticum. The sequence goes on along the minus strand of NZ_VYPZ01000024.1, from coordinate 49,969 downwards.
GACGCCGGTCTGCGCATCGACCACGAACAGGCCGTTGGCATCGTCGACCAGCTTGTAGGTCAGCACGTCGTTGGCCGTGTCCGTCGCCGCCAACGTGCCGACCAGGCTGCCCGCCGGCAGGTTTTCGGCAACCGCCGCATTGGTCAGGACCAGATCCTTGGGCGCGGCGCCCAGCATAAGCAGGGCCAGTTGCGGATCATGGTCGGTCGGCCGATCGCCGCTGAATTGCGCATTGATATGCACCGCATCATATCGGGCGTCCTGCGCCAGACCGCCCGTAACCAATATATGGTCGATCTGCTGGGCATTGCCCTCGAACATGTAGCTGTAGCGCTCTTCAGGCGGCAGCAGTGTGTTGAGGTTGGTCAGCATGCCGCCCTTGGCGGCATCGGTCAGCTGGGTCTGGGCCTCCTCGAAATAAAAGCCGTTGAAATCGCCAAGCACCGCGAAGTTCAGCGAGGGATCATCGGCCAGATGCTCCTGGATATAGGCCTTGACGCCCGCTGCCTGCGCGGTGCGCGCGGCATCGCCAGCCGCCTGCGCAGGCTGCGTATTGCCCCAGTTCGGGTCGCTGCCCCCGCGCGAGGTGAAGTGAACGTCGATCGCTGTGATCGTCTGGCCTGCAAAGTTGAATTGCGCCGCCAGCGGCTTGCGGCTGCCCGCATAGGCGCCGCCGGTTATCAGTTCCGCGCTGCCATCGACATAGGATACGCGATCGACATTGTAGAGGAAGCCGTTGCGGATATTGCCATTGGGTTCGCCGCCGGTCGAATTGGCGGTGTCGGGCGCAACCTCGACATAGGCATAATGTTTGCCAGTCTGGGCATAAATGGAATCGATCAGGCCCTGCGCCGTGACGGTGCCGGACAGGTTGCCGCCCGTTCCCGCACCATCGGCATCCTGGATTTCCTGCAATGCGACGATGTCGGGCGCCTTGAGATTATAGACGATATTGCTGGCCAATATGTCGAACTTGTTGTCGCCCGCATCCAGATTTTCGACATTATAGGTAGCGATGGACAGATAATTGGCGTCGCCCTGCAACGTCGTCACTTCGCGTTCCAGCGTCACATCCTTGGTGACGCTAACCGCTTCCGTCGCCAGCAACTCGTAATTGCCGAAGCTATAGTTCAGTACGCCGGTCACGCTGGCCAGTTGATCACCGATGCTATGGGCAGGATTATAGCCGGGCAGGATTATGCTGTCGGCGTCGATCTGGATCTTTTCGGGGTTATAGTCGACCGTGCCGTCCGCATTGGGGGAAATGGTGATGCCCCCGCGATCGTTCATGCCGGTCGCGCCAACACCATGCGAAGCCACGACATCGGTTTCGCCATATTGATTGGTGTTTGACACCACCTGCGGCGCATCGATCGTGACGCGCATCCCTTCCAGCGATTCCCAGAAATCGATGCCGTCATTGGCAGGGTCGTAATTGCTGAGCGCATCATGATCGATGGCCTGGCTGGGCGGCGTCAGGCCGCCCGTCCCGATCAGCACGGCCGACGGCAGCGCATTGCTCTGGCTGGTGACGTTCACCACCGGGGACACGATCTGCGTCACCGACAGGCTGGACGGGTCGCCCGCATATTCCGACACCGTGCCACGGACCGACGCGGCATCGCCCACCACGACGCCGGGCGCGGAGGACGTGAAGATGAAGATGCCGTCCGACGTGCGGGCATTGCCATCGCCGACCGCCGACTGAAGATAGAAGCCGTTGCTGGCGACCGCGGTCACGATGCCGTCGGTGATCACGGTCTGCCCGACATAGGCCGACACATGGCCTTCGCCCTGTATCTGCCCGATGACCAGCGCGATCGGATCGTCGTTGACGATTGTGCCGGTGGCGACCGCCCGGTCGATGATGACGTTGCCGGTGGTCGCACCCAGCGCGACCGACAGCGTCTCGTTATTTTCGCTCAGCGTATCGCCCCTGACCGGCACGATGATCTGCTTGCTGAACTCGCCCGCCGCGAAGCTGATCCGGCCCGCCAGCGGCGCATTGGCCGAAAGATCGGCCGCGTCCGCCGTGCCGTTCAACAGCACGGCATAATCCACGCTCACAGCGTTGATCTGGCCACCGGCGCGCTGCACGGTAAACACCATGTTGGATACGCCATCGTCCCCTTCGACCACGCGCGCATCGCTGATGCGGACATGGCTTGGGCCGTCGGCGGGCAGGAAGGACTGGCCCGCGTTCAGCGCGCCGAAGCTCTGCGCCGATCCCGCGGTCCAGCTGAAGTCGGCGGCGCTGGACCCCGCGCCGGTCAGTTGCAGCGACAGGCCGACGCCCGGCGCCGGTTCCTGGGCCACGCCAATGTCGGTGCTGGTCATGCCGGCGGCGGGCGTACCCGGCGCGGCAGTGAACGTGCCTTCATAGGACAGCAGCTGGATCACCGTGCCATCGGGCGCGACCAGCGCGAAACCGTCCGCGCCGCCATTCTGGATACCGGCGCGAGCAAAGGACAGCGCGCCAAAGCCATTGCCTTCATTGTCGATCACGCCGGACAGGGCCAGCGTGTCATAGACCGGCGCCGCGTCGGGCGTGTTCGTGCCGTTGTAGAAGACGATCCGATAGCCGGTCAGGTCGGTTCCCGCGACGCCCGCAATCTCGATCGCCTCGCCGACATCGTTGCCGACATTGTCATAATGGATTTCGTTGACGAAGACGTTCGCCGCTGGTGCGGGCGGGGCCACATCGTCATTGGTGATCGTGCCGGTCGCGGTCGCCCGGCCGATCGCCGCGCCGCCGGTGGCGTTGCTCAACGTCAGCGCGAAATTCTCATTCGCCTCGAAAACCGTATCGCCCTGGATCGGCAGGCGGATTTCTGCCGTGGTCGCACCGTCAGCGAAATTCACCGTTCCACCGGTCGCGAAACCGGCACCGAAATCGGCGGCATCGGCCGACCCGAAGGCCAGCGTCCACGCGGCGGATACCGCTCCGCTGCTGCCATCGACGCGGCTGACGGTGAAGACGATCTCGCCGGTGCCCGCATTGCCTTCCACGATGCTGGCATCGGCGATATTCAGCGTGCCGGGCGTCGGGTTGGGCGTGCCGCCGCCAAAGCTCTGGCCAGCATTGACGCCGCCTGCCGTCGCGCCGTTGATCAGCGCCCACTGGAAATCGGCGGCGCCGGTGCCCGTGCCGACCAAGCCGATCGACGTTCCGTTCTGAGTCCCGTCTTCATACACGCCGACATTGGTGCTGGTCATGCCCGCCGCAGGACCGTTCGCCGCTGTGAAGCTGCCTTCCCAGCTCAGGAACTGGACGACATTGCCCTGCGCATCGACCAGAGCGACGCCGTCGGGTTCGCCGCTGGGGCCAGACCCGCCATTCTGGATGCCGTTGGCGGGATAGGCGATGCGGATCGTGCCATATCCATTCTGCTGGTCGCTGATGACGCCGCTCAGCGTCTGCGTGCTGTAACTGCTGCGCTGGGCAGGATTGCCGTTATAGAGCACGATGCTCCATCCGGTGACGTCGGTGCCTGCCAGACCCGCGATTTCGACAAACTCGCCACTGTCGGTGCCGGCATTGTCATAGTGAATTTCGTTAATGAAGACGTTCGACGCCATGAACGGTTACCCCAAAAAGGACATGCCTGCTCAAGCGGTCCCCACCAACTTGAGTCATGCTGTCAGACCGGGTTGAGGCAGTAGGTTGGCGTCATGACAAATATATGTCTTGCTAACACAAGATTCTGTCGAACAACGGAAATGTCAGCCCGACAGCCAGTTCCCAGCTGCCGCTTGCCGAAGTGGACCCTAATCGGCCGCTCAAAGGCCAATTTTACTCTCCCAATTTTCACTCGCGATCGATCGCCAGCCATAAGGTGGACCGGCAGGTTCGAGCAACGAAACTGGCAGAGTTGTCTTCCTCAATGGGTGACAGGATGGCGACCCGGCCCGATCACCCGGTTCGTTCTGGCCGCGATGCCACATCGGGGAACAGGCAGGAAAGACTGTAAATATGACCCGTTCTCAGGCTCATCAACAATCTTTCCTGCCCCTTTGGTATAGATTAGAGAGCCTGCTGCTCCTGATTGAGATTGCGCTTGATCGTCGGATTGGGTCCGGCTTCGCGCGCTACGCCGGTCAGGGTCGTCGGCACCTCGACATAGGGTAGGCCCAGAGTTTGGCTGGTCATGCGACGGATGCGATTGGTGAGTTCCGGGCTGGCGTTGAGTTTCTGGCCATAGGACGGCACCATCGCAGCCACTTTCGGCTTCCAACTGCTGGCCATCTGTTGCGGGAAGGCACGACGCATCACGTCCAGCATGATCGCCGGCGAGGTCGAGGCACCCGGCGAGGCGCCCAGCAGCGCGGCAATGCTGGCATCCTTGTCCGTCACGATTTCCGTGCCGAACTGTAGCACCGTACCCTTCTTGGGATCATATTTTATCACCTGCACACGTTGGCCGGCGGTGATCAGCTTCCAGTCGCCGCGCTTGGCGTTGGGATAATATTTGACCAGTTCGGCCTGGCGCTGAGCGTCGGTCAGCGTCGCCTGCTCCGCCAGATAACGGACCAGATCCAGATTTTCCGCACCGACCTTCATCATGCCGCTGACATTATTCTTGTAGATCGACGCGAACAGGTCGAGCGACGATCCATGCTTGAGGAACTTCGTGCTTTGTAACGCGAAAGGACCGAACAGGGTGACCGACTTGCCGTCAAGCTTGCGCGCATCAAGATGCGGCACCGACATGGGCGGCGAACCCGCCTCCGCCTTGCCATAGACTTTCACATTGTGGCGGCGGGTGGCGGCGGGGCCTTCAAATGCCAGGAACTGGCCGCCGACGGGAAAGCCAGCATAATTTTTCGATTCCGGGATACCCGACATTTGCAGCAGCTTGAGTGAGGCACCGCCCGCACCGATGAAGACGAACTTCGCTTTGACCACGGCATCGCTGTTCTTTTTCAGATCATGGACGGTGACGTTCCACGTCTTGTCCGCATTCTGGTGCAGGCCGCGCACTTCATGGCCCAGTTGAAGATTGAAATTGGGATTGCGGGTCAGCGCGTTGGTCAACTGGGTGGTGATGACGCCGAAATTGACATCCGTACCCAGCGGCATGAAGGTCGCGGCCACTTTTTGCTTAGGATCGCGGCCTTCCATCACCAACGGCGCCCAGCGGCGGATTTGCGCTGAATCCTGCGAATATTGCATGCCGTAGAAGAGCGGATTTTTGACCAGCGCGTCGCGGCGCTTGTGCAGATAAGAAATGTTATCGTCGCCCCAGACGAAGCTCATATGCGGGGTCGGATTGATGAAATCGCTGGGCCGGGGCAGGCGACCCTGCTTCACTTCATGCGACCAGAACTGGCGGGAAATTTCGAACTGTTCGGCGATGTCCACGGCCTTTTCGGTCGCGATCGTTCCGTCTGCATTCTCCGGCGTATAATTTAGTTCGGCAAAGCCCGAATGGCCGGTGCCCGCATTGTTCCATCCGTTGGAGCTTTCCTGCGCCACCTTGTCCATCCGTTCATAGATATCGATCCGCCAGTCCGGCTCCATTTCCTGAAGATAGGTGGCAAGCGTCACGCCCATGATGCCGCCGCCGATCACCAGCACATCTACGGGCTTGTCATTGGCTGCCGCCTTGCCAACGGGAGAGGCCATCGGACGGAACAGAAACGCCGTGGCCGCAATCGCCAGCAGCAGGAGCGCGATGGCAAAAGCGAAAAGGATCTTCTTGAACAAAGGCCGGCGACTAGTTGCTGCCGGACTGGAGGAGGATGTCATGATCTTGAGTTCCGAAACTGCGTGAAGAGGGGCCGGACGGCCGGATGCATGGTCGCCAATCTTGTCGGTCAGGTCATACGCGCCACCCCATCCATCATCAGAACCGGAAGCTCAACCAGCCAGCCAGGTAATCGCTGTTACCGAAGCCTGCGCGGCTGAGCACCGGTCCCGCATCCAGATGCTCGTAACGCCCGACAAAGGACAGGCGGGGCGTGATCGACCAACTGATCTGGGCGCGGATCGATTCGCCTATCTTGTGGCCGGACACCGATTGCGTGCCGGTGAAGATCGATTTGTTGGCGCGATAGACTGCGTCCTGCTCGTCGACGCGCCAGGCGAACTGATATTCCATCAACAGCTTCACCCCCTTGAGCGGCGACAGGCTCAGGCTGGGTGCCAGTGTCTGGAGGTTGGTCGGCGTCATGCACAGTTGGTAGCTATAATAGATATTATTGCCGAAGGGTGCGTAGGCAGCTTTCAGCGTGCCGCCCTCGAACGTGCCCCCGCCGCTGGCATAATCGGCGTGGAAGCCGATGCGCGGTGCCATCGGCAGGTCGCCTGGCAGCTTGTAGCTCTGGTTGAAAAAGACCTGCCAGGCATTGATGTCACGGCCATCGAAATCGCCGAACTGGTGGTTGACGGTCCAGTCGAGATTGACCGGGCCGACCTCGCCCCACAGCCGTGCGCCGGCGTAGAAGCGTTCGACCCGACCGGTCACACCGCCCCATAGCGCATCGCTGGTGCGCAATCGCCAGAAGAAGGGATCGAGATAGAGTTCCGATCCGCCCAACGCCTTGTTGGGAATACGGATGCCGGCAGTGAGGCCGGAAAAGCGCCGGCCCTGCTCGACCTTGTCGTCGCCGGTGCCCCCATTGCCCAACGCGGTCGGCTTGAAATCGAAGGCGTCGATGCGCAGCGTTTCGGTCCGCGCCCAGGCACGCACGCCGTTCAGCGCATAGCGGATCGTATTATTGTCGCGCTGCGACGTCAGCAGATTGGCGCCATCGGTAAATTCCTGCCGCCCATAGCGCAGCCCTAGGTCCATGCCAGCAACGCGCCCCTTCACTTCGGCAAAGGACTGGAGCAGCACCAGATCATTGCGCAACGATCCCGACGGCGTGCCGATATTGTCGCCGGAAATGCCGCCATGGGCGATTTCGCCATAGAAGCGTAGATGCGGCCCGACATGCAGGTCCGCACCGCCGACCAGCCGGTTGATGTCCTGCCGCTGATTGCCAGCATTCCGCAGGTTGAGGTTGGTGGTATAGTTGACGCGCACCCGCGCCTCACCGTTGAGAGTTAGATAGATGTCGCCATCACTGTCGAGCGGCAGATATTTGAGGCGATCGAACATGTCGTCGCGCTGCTGGGGATCGGCCTTGTCGCGCCAATCCTCCGCCCAGCGCGACAGCGCATAGCCGCCCGACACCGATCCTTCGCCAACGGCATCGGCGGGATAGAGGCTGGCAGGTTCAGTCGGCATGTGGTCTGCCCATGCCGGGCTGGCGAACAGGGTAGCAAGGGTGAGAACAGACATGGCGACGGGGCGGCGCTTGGCCGCGCAGGAGAAACGAACCATGGTGGCTGCGCCTCATTCCGCCGGGACGGCGCTGGCAAGCGGTGGCGAAGCTGGGGATGGCACCCCGCCTTCACCCCGCATCGCGGCCTGCAACTGCGCCTGATCCAGCTTCCCTTCCCAGCGCGAGACGACGATCGTCGCCACTGCATTGCCGATAAAGTTGGTGAGGCTGCGGCATTCGCTCATGAAGCGATCGACGCCCAGAATGAGCGCCATGCCGGCGACGGGCACGGAGGGGACGATGGAGAGGGTCGCCGCCAACGTGATAAAACCCGCCCCGGTCACGCCTGCTGCACCCTTGGACGAAAGCATCGCCACGCCCAGGAGCAGGATCTGATCACCTAGAGAAAGATCGACGCCGGTTGCCTGCGCGATGAACAGCGCGGCAAGCGTCATGTAGATATTGGTGCCGTCGAGATTGAAGCTGTAGCCGGTCGGCACGACCAGGCCGACGATCGACTTGGGGCAGCCTGCGCGCTCCATCTTCTCGATCAGGGCCGGCAGCGCGCTTTCCGACGAAGAGGTGCCGAGCACCAGCAGCAATTCGGTCTTGAGGTAGCGGATCAGGCCGAAGATCGAGAAGCCCGCGGCACGGGCGACCAGGCCCAGGACTACGACTACGAACAGCGCCGAGGTCAGGTAGAAGGTGCCGACCAGGAAGGCGAGGTTCGCCAGCGTACCGACGCCATATTTGCCGATGGTGAAGGCCATGGCGCCGAACGCGCCAATGGGTGCCGCTTTCATGACGATGGCGACCAGCTTGAACACGGCGGTCGATACATCTTCCAGCAGGTCGAGCACGCGCTCGCCGCGATCGCCGATCAGCGCCAACGCAACCCCGAACAGGATCGCGACGAACAGCACCTGAAGGATATTGCCGCTGACGAAGGCGGAGAGGAAACTGTCCGGAATGATGCCGGTCAGGAAGCCTGTCAGCGTACTGTCATGCGCCTTTTCCGCATATTCGCTGACCTTGCTGGCGTCGAGCGTGGCGGGATCGATGTTGAGGCCCGCGCCCGGCCGCACCACATTGGCCACGATCATGCCGACGACCAGCGCCAGGGTCGAGAAGAAGAGGAAATAGGCAAAAGCCTTGCCAGCGACCCGGCCGACGCTTGCAATGTCGCGCATGCCGGCGATGCCGGTAACGATCGTCAGGAAAATGACCGGGGCGATGACCATCTTCACCGCCTTGATGAAGGCATCGCCGACCGGCTTCATCGCCTCGCCCAGATGCGGCGCGAAATGGCCGAGCGCCACGCCTGCGATGATCGCCAGCAGCACCTGCGCATAGAGATGGAGATACCAGGGACGCCGGACGACCGGCACGTCGGGAAAATGGGAAATCTGCATGACAGGTGTCTTTCTGGCCCTCGCCAAAAGCCTTCCCGCCTTCTTGATTGGACGGGTCGGGAATTGAGGCGGCCAGTATCCAGCCATGGGCAGCGCGCGACAAATTTCGGCTGAATTGAAATTATATAGTTATTTTACAATATTTTACGTCAGTTCTCGCAGATATTTCCAGCTCAATAAGTGCATATTGCTGCCCTCTAGAAACATACATTGTGCAGAAATTTGCACACATCCTGTCGGCGCGATATGTAGGGGTATGGACCACACCCGCTTCCCGACTCGCATCCTGTGGATCGCCGTTTTTCTAGGCGTGGCCGGTGGCCTGCTCTGGCTGTCGGGCGAGATTGCCGAACGCAATGCCATCGCACGGCTAGGCGCGGAGACACGCGGCGCCGCGATTCTGCGCCAAGCCTATTTCAAGAGCGAGATCGAGCGGTTCCGGCTGCTGCCCGTCGCCCTGTCCGACGATAGCGATCTGGTTGCGGGACTGACCGGATCGCAGACCGCACTACGCGCCCTGGACCGCAAGCTGGAGGCGCTGGCTCGCACTACCGGCGCAGCGCAAATCTATGTGCTCGACGCATCGGGCCGCACCGTCGCATCGAGCAATGCGCGGAGCGAGCGCAGTTTCGTCGGTCAGGACTATTCCTTTCGCAACTATTTCAAGCTGGCCGCCGCCCACGGATCGGGCGCGCAATTCGCGCTCGGCACGATCAGCGAGCGGCCCGGCATGTATCTCTCGCGACGTTCGCGTGGCGGCGGCTATGTCGTGGTGAAGCTCGAATTTGACAGGATCGAGCAGCAATGGGCCCGGCTGGGTGAAATCACCTTCATCACCAGTCGCGAAGGCATCATCCTGATCACCAGCCGGCCCGACTGGCGCTTTACAACCATCCATCCGATTTCCGGGGAGGCCAAACAGCGCTTTCGCGCTGAATTGCAATCCGGCCGTGGGTCGCTGTTGCCGGTGCCGCTCAAGGGCATGGGCGATGCCGATGGCCGGCAGATCGTCAGCCCTGCCGACGAACCGCGCCGCCGCCTGCTTTGGCAATCGGTATCGACGGGAGAGCCTGGCTGGCAGCTCAACATGCTGACGCCGCTGCACGGTGTGGAGAGTTTCGTGCGTACAGTGCGGCTGGCGACCCTGTTGTTCCTCATGCTGTTGGCAGGCGGCATCTGGATATCGCGCGAGCGTGCCCATCGCCGCACCGAACGGGCCGCCATGGCCGCGGCCCGCACCACCGAGTTGGAGAGCATGGTTACTGCCCGCACCCAAGAACTGCGTCGCGAGATGGATGAGCGCGCCGCCAGCGAGACGCGCGCCGACACGCTGCGCGAAGGACTGCGCCAGGCCAATCGCCTGGCATCGCTGGGCCAGATTACCGCCGGCATCGCCCATGAAACCGCCCAGCCGGTCGCGGCGATCCGCAGCTATGCCGCCAACGGCCGATTGCTGATCGAGCGCGGCGACACGAGCGCGGCGGCCGAGAATATGGTAGCGATCGAGCGGTTGACCGATCGGATCGGCAAGGTCACGGCCGAACTGCGCGGCTTTTCACGCAAGGCGACCGGTGCGATCGACGCCATACCGCTCGCCGGGCCGGTCGAGGGCAGTCTGTTGATCCTCAAATCGCGACTGGCACGGGTCGCGTTGCAACTGCCCGACCTGCCAGATGGGTTGCGCGTCATGGCCGACACGATCCGACTGGAACAGGTGCTGGTCAACCTGATGCAAAATGCGCTCGAAGCGTTGGAGGACGTGGCTGCGCCGGCTATCCGGCTATCCGTAGCACTCGATACAGACACTGTGCTGCTGTCGGTGATCGATAATGGCCCAGGGATCGATCCATCGGTGCGGGACCAGCTCTTCACCCCCTTCGTCACCAGCCGCCCGTCCGGCCTGGGGCTTGGCCTCGTCATCGCCAGTGACATCATGGCCGACATGGGCGGAACGCTGCGTTTGTTGCCCAGCGATGCTGGCGCCCATTTCCAGCTGCGTTTGAAGCGCGCATGACCGACATGCTCCCGCGCCAGGTTGCCCTGGTCGATGATGATGACGACCTGCGCGTCGCCATGGCGCAGACGCTGGGACTGGCTGGCTTTGAGGTCCGGCAATTTGCGCGCGCTGCCGATGCGCTGGCAGCGATCGACGCCGATTTTGCGGGTATTGTGGTCAGCGACGTACGGATGCCGCATATGTCGGGCATCGATCTGTTTCGCGCGCTGCATGACCGCGACGCCGAACTGCCCGTCATTCTCGTCACTGGGCATGGCGATGTGCCAATGGCCGTGGATGCGCTCAAGACCGGCGCATGGGACTTTCTCACCAAGCCCTTCGATCCGGACGCATTATTGGCATCCGTCGCGCGTGCGATCGAGAAAAGGCTGCTTGTGATCGAAAATCGGCGCCTGCGCGCTATGGTCGATGGCGCGCTTCCTTCTCCGCTGATCGGCCATTCCCCGGCGATCGAACGGCTGCGCAACATGGTGGCGACGCTTGCCGACACCAATATTGACATATTGGTCGAGGGTGAGACGGGCACCGGCAAGGAACTGGTAGCGCGCATGATCCACCAGTGCAGCCGCCGCGCCAGCGCGCAGTTCGTCAGCGTTGCCTGCGCCGCGGTGCCCGATGCGATTGCCGAGACCAGCCTGCATGGCGAAAGCCTGGCCGGGCGCGCGCCACTCGAAGGGAGGCTGGCACGCGCACATCAAGGAACGCTCTTTCTCGACGATGTCGATCAGTCCGGCCCGGCATTGCAGGCGCATTTGATCCAGTTTCTGGAAGACAGGCTGGTTCGCCCGGTCGGGGCGCGCGAACCGCAGCCGGTGGATCTGCGTGTGATCGGCTGCATGATGCAACAGGGCCAAACGGCGGCGATCCAACCGGCGCTGCTCTATCGGCTGGCGGCAGTGCGACTGCACCTCCCGCCGCTGCGTGAGCGGAGGGAGGATATTCCCCTGATCTTCGCCCATCTGCTGGATGGCGCCGCCCGCCGCTTCCGCCGTGCGGTGCCGCCGGTCAGTCGTACGGTGCTGGCGCATCTGCTGGATCATGACTGGCCCGGCAATGTCCATGAACTGGGGCGACTGGCCGAACGGCTGGCACTGGGACTGGAGCAGGAACCCGTCACGGATGGCGCTATGATGTCGCTTGATGCACGGATGGACGCATTCGAGCGCATGGCGATCATCGAGGCGATCCAGGCGACCGGCGGCGACATGGGCAAGGCGATCGCGCGGCTGGGCCTCCCGCGCAAGACATTCTATTATCGTGTCCGGCGATTGGGAATCGACCTGCGGAAGATCCGGGGGGCCAAAGCTTAGCGGCCGTATCTGTTATCGACGCTTATGGAATGGTGGGCCCGGCAGCAACCGAAATTGCCTATTAAGTTGTTGAAAATAAACACATTTTTTGAACACACTGCGATCGTGCCCGCAATTATGCCCGCAGCTAAAATCCGGTCCGCAAAAGGCAACTTTCTCCTTATTTAACAACATTTTACCTCTACAACCACCCTTTCCTCCCCTTCTTGTCTGGCGGTATTCAGCTAGGTTGCGAAATTGGTTGGCCCGAGCCTTGACAATACCAAGTGATTATCTCTGGCTCTTTGCGGAACATCGCGCAGGTATCGGATCAGCGCAAGTGGACGTTTTCATGTCAGGATCAGCCCGATCAGCGTTCCGCTTGACCGCACTTGGCGGCTTGCAGTATCTTGATTTTTATCGGAAAATATGCTACGCGCGTTCGCTGTCCGCTGAGGACAGCGAGGCGATTTTTTTCGATCATTATTTCAATGGTATAGATTGCTGTCACCTGCACGTTCATTGACCGGAAACCGTTACGCACGTATCTGAGGAAGCATGATCCAGATTGGCCATTATGATGTTCTGGAGCGGCAGCGCGAAAAGCAGCGCTCGCGCGACCAGGATGATCGCGACCTGCGCAGTGGCGCAGTGTCGATGGACCAACTCGCGCATCAGAACGGCTTCTTCGACGGCCTGCCGATCCGCCGCGCCCGGATAGGTCGGCGAGGTTCTGTCGCTATTTGACGGACGGCCATCTCCCGCCTCGGGCGGTACTCGACATAGCAAAAATCCTCGGCGACGATGACCGTGCATTTGTCGTAGGCGGTCAGGCGCTGAACCTTTGGGCAGAATATTATTCGGAAGGCGCAGCCGAACTTCTGGAATTCAGACCCTACACGTCGAAGGACATCGACTATTTCGGGCAGCGGGTCGTTGCGGAAAAGCTGGCGGCAGGCCTGGGCGGGAGCATAGACGTGCCCTCCCCCGATGACACCACGTTCCAGACGGCCATCGTGCATGCGACGGTACAGGGCATCGATATCGATATCGACTTCCTCTCCCACGTCAAAGGCGTCCAGCGCGGCCTTGAGGCGGGCGTCGTGGATCTCCTCCTGCCCTACGATCATGAAGGTAAGGAAGCGGAGCTGGCCATCCGGCTCATGCACCCCCTCCATTGCCTGCAAAGCCGTGTGGCTAACGTGATCGATCTTGGACGCAATGACGGCACTTCACGCCGCCAGCTTGCAGCGGCACCGATCGTACTGCGGGAGTATATCGCGCAAAGCCTCACTGACGGGGAGGAACGCGAGGCGATCGACATCCTGCGAGCATTGTTCGAATATCTTCGATCGGATATCAACGGACGCAAGGCGCATCGGATCCTCCGTTACGATCCAATCGACATATTGCGTCATTTCCTTGCCGACGAGCGGCTTGATGCACGCTGGCGGGAAAAGAGCCTTGCAGGCATGATCGCGCAGCTCGAAGGCAAGCGCACATTCCTCGGACGCATGCTGACTGCACTGAGGCGACCGGACAGCGAATTATCCACGCCTGATTAATCGGCGAGTCGCCACATCCCTTGGCTTCGGCGTCCGATCCCACTGAGACTGGCTTTAGATCCAATAGCCTCTTGCCGACGGAACAGATTGGCAACATAAACTTCCGATGCCCGGAGAGAATATAGACATCGCATCCTTGGAGGCCATGCTCGCGGCGACCGCCCCGCCCCGAACGCCGGCCCAGATCTTCGAAGCCTGCCCCGGCATCGTGCAGCGCATCGAAAGCCTTGAGCCTCTCCAGGCAATCGCGACCTTCTCAGCCCTATCCACTGAACCAGGCTTTGGATCGAACCTTGTCCGACTGGACATGGCCACACGCCTCGCGCTTGCCAGAGCACAAGGAGACAACAGTCCCAGCCGCTCCAGCCTTTTTCGTCTATTGAACAGTGACTTGGCCGATTGCGGGGTCAGCCTGCTAGAAGACCCGCCGGAACATTTCTTCATGTCGACGATCGCCACGCGCCGGGGCCCCTATCGGCTGTTTCAGGGCATATGGGAAAAGGCTGCGGCGTTCAGCGAAGACATGCTGGAAGCCTTTGGACAGTTGCCGCCGTCGCGCTGGGGGGCGGCTGCGTTCGACAGCGCCTACGCCTTGCTCACGCTTTCGGACCTCCTGGCCCATCGGGCAGGGCTGAAACACAATATCGTCGCTGAGGATAAGTCCGCGCAGAAACTCGAATTGCCCAAGGAGCGTCAACTTTCGCCCCTCGCGACCAGGGTACTCATCAGCTGGGCTGACCTCGAACGACTGGAGCTGACGGAAAACGATCTGGCGCCCTTTTTTCTTGACCCCGAGCTTAGCGATGATTTTCTCCATGCAGAGCCGGGCGACAGCGAACTGGAGCGCCAGCCACTCATCGCCTTTGCAGAAGGCATATTGGTTGTTGCCCCCCATAATCTCTCCACGGCGCTTCGCGCCCACCTTATCGAAACGGCTGTCGCAAATGGCGCGAGCGAGCAACTTCGCAGGCTCCTGCTCGATGCACAAAGCGAGCGAATCGCTCTCTCGGGCTTCGCGCAGCTGTGGAAACAGCCCGTCGAAATCGTCGACGGACATCCCATCCGGCAGCTTCTATTCGAAAGCGCGGCAGGCTGCCCGCTGCACATCCTGCAGATCGTCGACGGATTCGATGGTGTACCTCCTGCGCGGTTTGGTCCGACGAGCGCATCCCCATCCATGGAAGCCATGATCGGCGACTCGGTCGCCTTCGCCCATGAGATGATGGCGAAGCGCGCCGAGTTTCGCAAAGGTCTCTCGATCGTCCTGCTGGGCGGCTGGGGGAGGTCAGGGAGCGTCGCACTCGCTTCAGTCGAGATACCAGACTGGGAGGTTATCGCCCTTGAACCTGCAGATGCGTCGGCGATCGCCTTTGCAGGGATAGGCATGCCAGTGGACATGTACCGCCTGCATGAACAGCTACGGATGGTCGAAGCCCAGGGCTTTTTTCCGCGGGCTCCCAATGGCTGGATGAACCTGTGCGCCCTATGGCAGGAAACAGATCAGAATCTGATCCCTGAGCATCTCTCGGAGATAGAGCCTCCGTTGGATTTCAACTATCCAGGCAATCTCCTGCTCTCGATCCGGACAGAAGCGGCACAGAAGGAAGGGCGCTGGGCTTTTCCGCTCCCCAACGGCCGGTACGAAATTGTCAGCCGGTTAGACCGCGAGGATTATTTCGAGACGGCCAAGCCATCCTACATCGCGACGAGCGGCCTGCGCAGACGCGAGCTTCTCGGGGTCGTCGTCGGCAGGCGACCGGTTTGGCTGGAAGCCATCCCGGCCAAAAGGGGTGGCCGTTCGTTTGACACATATGAGACCTGGAAAGCCGCGATTCACTGGCTGGAGGTTGCCCTACCCAAATTTGACGCCCAGTATCCCGGTCTCGATCGCAAGCCCGTTTCAATCCTGCTGGAGATCGATTGGCCGCCCGACCGCCTGGGTAACTCCGTCGACGATGCCACGGTTCTCACCTCCATCACGACGACAATGGATCGAGATAAGCGCAGCGCCATTTTGCATATGGCTCCTGAGTGGCAGCATGGGCTTCACCGTGCCAATAATTTTGCCGAGATGGTGCTCGCAGCTTCGATGCTTGAAATCGTGTCGACGCTGGCGGGCGGGGTCGCCGGGCGCGAAGAACTCCTGGCGTTCATGACCGCCGTGGTCGGATCGGACGATATAAGGTGGCGCCATTCATTCGTCGCGGATCGGCCACTCTCGATGCTCAAAGCGCACGGACTGATCGATGATTTCAACGAAATACCCGATTCGGCCTCCGCGCTGGCCCGGTGCGGTTCCACTTTTCTCTCGCGTGATCGCTCGCTCGGTTTCCATATCGTCGGGGCCGACCAGTGCTTTTCGTTTCTGATGGAGCACCATGGCGCCCTGATGGATCGCCTCATCAGCAACATCCGCGGCTTCGATCGAGTCGCGCTTGTTGACGCGTCCATAAGGCGGCTGACAGCTGCTCTTGCGGAAGAACAAATGTGGCAGATTTCGGCGCGGGCCATGCGCGCCGCTTACGGCGCAAAGAAGGATTTCGATCAAAGCCTTAAGCGGCGCAGCGAGATCAACGCCGTCATACGCGGCGCCTCAATCCTCATTGAGATGGGTTCCTGCGAGGCAGCCTTGAGCGATGGCGTGCATCCTGGTGCAGCGGACATCGACGATTTGCTCGCACAGGCACTCCTCATTTTCCAAACTGCGGAGATAGTTCCGCCCTTTCGCGCCGGCTTTCTCGACGCGGAAATCAAGATCAGCCCGACCGGCAACTTGCTCTACGATCATGATTTCACGCGAACAGCCTTGGTTTCCAGTGTGCATGCGCACCATTTTGAACACCGTCAAAGTGCGGATAAGGCTTACCGATCGCTGTTCGAGACGGGAGCGACCGATACCGCTCTTACGCCGGCGTTGGAGGCAGCCGTGCAGGCCGAATATGCTCTCTCGTTCGATCAGTTTGCCTCATTCAGTGGGGCGTGTGCCAAGCTGGCGATTGATAGCGGCAACGCTGTGTTGAAGAAGAGATGGTCAGAACTGCTGTCTGCCTTGGCTGATCTGGAAGGCTATGTGGCCACCGATCTTGCGCCCGCGCTGAAGCAGCTGACGCTGGGATCGAGAAGCAGCTGGTCCTCATATCCGAAGGGAGCCGGTCCGTCCGACTTCGATGTGAGCCGGTTCGACCGGCATTTCTCCCTCATTCGCAGACCGATCGTAGCCCTGGACGCGACGGATGATCCGTATCTACTCGTCTCACCCGTCCTGATTGAGCGAGCAGCGCTTCACAATCTTGCCGGCGCACTACAAGGAGGGCTCCAGGGCAGGTTCTGGAGCAGTCCGCAAATGCGCTCCTTCGTCGGCGCGATGGCGGAACGAACCGGGCTAGATTTCAACGTCCGGGCGGCGGAGGCAGCGAGGCAATCGGGTGCCCGGGCATTCGACTCCGTGCCGCTGAGCGACGCTCTCCAGCATAAGGGAACAGACACCGTCAAACGCCTTGGAGATATTGATATCCTCGCTTTCAGCCAGGATGGCCTTCATGCCTGGGTGATCGAGGCGAAGGACATCCGATTCTGCAGAACGCTTGGAGAAACTACCAGCCGGCTGTCTGAGTATCGCGGCCAGACTGACAGCCGGGGACGCCGTGACAACCTGCGCAAACATCTTGATCGTGTCGACTATGTGCGGGCACATGCCGCCGATCTTGCTAAGCGCTATGCCTTGCCGGCTACCCCCACAATCCATGGTCTTGTTCTCTTCGACAGCCCACAACCGATGAAGTTCATGCCGCGACATGCGTCGCCTGACGCTCAGTTCATGATGCTGGATGAACTCGCGTCATTCGAATGGTCGCCAGGCAAGGAAGGGCGATAGCGTTTCCATTACCGATCTCGGGCGTCAGCTTACCTTGTCGCTGCCGTTGATGCGCTCCATGATGGCCTTGCCCGCTTTGAAATGAAGCCGGTCTTTGGCAGGCACTTCAACGGCTCCGCCTGTCCTTGGATTGCGTCCGGTGCGGGCCTCATAGCTCCTCACCGAGAACGCACCAAAGCCCCGTAACTCAACACGCCCCCCAGCGTTAATTTGAGCTATGATGCTGTCGAAGAAGAGATTTACGATCTTGTCGACATCCGCGTCCGCCAAACCGGGAAAGTCTTCCTTCATTTTTGCGATCAGCTCGGATTTGATCATTGCCCCCCCAAGGTCCGGCAGGGTCGCTCGGTCACCTACCTTGCCATCTGCTTTGCCAGAAGGGCAGCCGCAGACAAATCAAAACCACCATCTCCATCCTTGATGATGCCGTCCTGCATCGGACGGAAGAGAGAAGTGAGAACGATTGTCTCATTGGCGGGGTCGACCGTGGTGTCTTCCTTCAGCGCCATGAAAGTTTCGGCAAAGGCACGCTTTTCGTCAGCATCGAGAGATAGGTGACGCTCGCTAAGGAAGATGCGATACTGCATCTTGGTCGCCCAAAGGATCAGCGAGGTCATCAGCAGCACGCCCGCCACGGTCAGCGGTCCCTTTGCCGAGAACACTCTTGAGCAGCTTGGGGTCTTCCCAGGCAGACAACTGACCTTGGCGAAGCTGTCAGCAATGTAGTCCCCCGCCAGCCAGGGCACACCTAGCCCCAGAATCACAGCGACGACTGCGGCAATCCAGAAGTTTCGAAGCGCCTTGCTCGCGCGCGCTCTGTGAGATTTCGCCCGTTCCTCCCAAAGAGCAACTGGTGCCCTGAGGCGCAATTGGGTGTAGAAGAGATCCTTCAGCGCTTCGAAGGCGTCGTCCCGCTTCTTCTGCTTTTCCTCCGCCAGCCGATCAAGTCTGGCGATACGTATGTCTGCCTCGGCGAAACGGCGCTCTACCTCCAGCTCGATTTCAGATCGCCAAGCTCGATAATTCCTTGTGCGCCCGCGCTCGGCACCCACGAAAATTGCTCTTAGTTTCATGGCGTGCTGGCCGATTCGATCCCGGGTCGCCCGGAGGCTGGCGCCATGCTGCGCATTAACCTGAACCGCCTCGCCTACTGTACCGTCGAGCGCCTTCAAGACCGCTGTGGCACGAACCCTGGCGGACCTGAGGCCATCGGACACAACTTTATGGCCCGGCACGACCGAAGCTGCGTGGGCGGCTGCGATCAGCAATTCACCCCGCTCCATCGGCGCTCTTAATACTTCAGGGCCGTTACGGTTCAACGGTACGCCAGCCTCAATCGCAGCGTAACGAAAATAGGCAGCGACGGCGTCCTGTGAACGACCTGTATGATACAAGCCGAGGACCAAACGTCCTTCCACGCTCTCCGACGGAGGCGGAAGGATGTTCGAACGACGGAACGACGCCCTGCTGAACGAATTGAATTTGCCGGCGTCATCGACAAGTTTGCCAAGCTGATCGAGGGACTTCGCCAAACTGGCGCCATTGTGGCTCACCTGCCCGATCTGAAACGTGAGTTGGCCCGCTAGGGAGGGGAGTTCTGCCAGAAACGACAGCCATTCCGCTGTCTCATGATCAATGTATGATCCAATCGTCTTGCGACTAGCTCGTTCGATGTTTGGAACGCTATTATACTGAATTATGTACGCTTCTTGCCCCACGCCGATGCCCCCTTTATTCGGACGAAGTGCTTAGCTTTTCCAGCTACGCCAATAAACCCTCCAGCGCCCTAATCGGTTGAGCTGCTCAGGTTCACCGGTGCCGTCCCGATCCTGAAGGGAAAACTGCCCCGCCGAACCGACGCCTGAGATGGTGGGCAACGCTGATGGCATACCCCCGCTGACGGTCAGAATTGGGGCTGTGATAGACGCCCACCGCCGTCCAATAGCTGCCCGTCGATGCCAGGGCTGTAACGAAAATCCAGCGGGCCGTGTTTGTATTGAAACATGGATCATAACGCAGCCAACGGCGAACGTCCTCGGGCCGACGTTCCAACATTTCAGCGATTTTGGGCACCCACCAGCTGTTGATCTGGAGAGGTCCCAGATCGTGGCTACCATCCCGGTTCGGCACCGCAGCACCAATCCATCCTCCTTCCTGGTCGCGCAGTCCCCACAGGGTCACTTCGAGCCATTTCCGTCCACCCGCTGCTTGCCTGATGCAACTGGCGACCCTCCGTTCATCGGCCGCATCATGACCTGACGTTGCTGCAAGACCCTCCGATTGCCAGATGATCAGCGCCATCAGGGCGGCTATCCGCTTACCGATCGTGACCATGCGATCGCTCCTCAATGTTCCGGTCTGTGGCACGGTCCTCCGCCTTGGGCGCACGGGCTTGCCTATTCGCCGCAAGTGCCTGCAAATGACGATCGAGGGTCTCGAACAGCGATCGGGCATTGCCTGCAAGACGTCCGGCAATTCCGCGGTCCGGCTCTCGCTGATCGAGTTTGCGCGCGAGCGCCCTACCCTCTTCCTTCCGCCGCTCCTCAACCTGTTCGAGCCTTAGACCCTTCAGCCGTGCCTCGTTCCGTGCGGCAAAGCGCCTGCTGTGATCGCGCTCCAGACGGCCCAATCCTTCGAGCGCCGATGTCTTCTCGCCGGACCGCTCTTCGAGTTTTGCGACGAGCTTCCTGGGGTCTTCCGTCCAGAGTTTGACACCGTACCGGGCGCGCGTGATGGCGGTATAAAAGTTCTGCCCATTGACGAGCGGGGAGGCCACAGGGGCCAGCACATAGACGCGGTCATAGGTCTTCGACTGGGCGGAATACACCGTCTCCGCATAGCCATGGTCCCAAGTGGAGTGGCGTCCAAGATCGATCTGCTGGACCCGATCCCCGCGGTCCCAGCGAACCGTCGCCATGATGCCATCGAGCCGCTCCACCGTCCCGCGTTCCGCGTTTTTGAGATCAAGTTCCTTGGTTGCCAGCCGCCACTGAATGCGATCGCCAGCGGCGAGGTTGCGATGCTCGGAAAGGAACACGTTGACCTGCGCCGCGTTGCTCGTTCGGGGATCCCAATTGTGGATGCGCCCCTGCTCATCTGCCAATCGCACAAGCTGTCGGCCCTTCGCATCGCGGACCACGGAGACGACCCTATATTCGCCGTCACGCGCGAGGCCAGCACCGACCTGATCGCGGTTGAATTTCAGAACCTGGCCGCCGGAATAGAAGCGGGCCATCTGCTTCTCTTGGTCGCTGAGGCCGGCCGGCGTCAGCACCCCAAGTCGGGTGTCCTCGGCTGCGACGACGCCTTCCCGTTGCAATGTCTCGCGGATCTGACTGTTGACGATGAGGCGTGTCGCATTCTCCAGAACGAGGATATTCGTGGTTGCCCGGCTTTGAGGCTTGAGGCGCGTCCATTCTCTCACCAGCCCCTTGGCCAGTTCCTCCGCATCGCCGCCGCTGACCACCTTATCGAGATGGTCCAGCGAACCGGCATAATCACCCGCCCGCGCCTGGGTGACGGCAAGCTTCATCGCCCTGGTTTCCTGCCGCCGCGATTCAACCAGTTCGGCAGTCGCGAGCCCAAGCTTCTGCATCAGCCAGAATGCCTTTCCCTGCTCGATCGCGCCGGTCTGCCGATTGTCACCGAGCAGGATAAGCCGCGCGCCGGTCATGCGGCTGATCTCCAGCACTCGCAGCGCCTGGCGGTTTCCAAGCTGCCCCGCTTCATCGAGGATCAGGACATCCTTGCTGCTCAGGCCATGCCCGCCGCTTGCCAACAGGCTGGCGACGGTTCGGGACGCAATCTCCGCGCGATCACCCAGTTCAGCAGCAGCAGATGACGTCGGCGCAAGCGCCGTCAGCACCATCCCCGGATGCGCGGCGTCCTTGAGGGAGCGAACCAGCATGGATTTCCCGGCCCCGGCCACACCACGCACTGCCGTTATCCGATCTCCCGACAATGCCATGTGCACGAGGGCCTGCTCCTGCGCAGGAGATAGGCCAGCACGTTCCAGAACGGGCAGCAGCCGGTCTGCGCTGGCTACCTCTCTGCCGTCTCCCAACGAGAGCGCGAGATGCTGGGTCAGCGCCTGTTCCAGCCTTACCGTCCTGCGGCTGGTTCGCCCTCGCGTGAGGATTGCGTCGCCGGTCTCCCCCCGAGTAGCGAGCAGTTTGCGGCGGCTTTCATGGTCAATCAGGAGCGGTCTCAGGTCTTCGAACCGAACCTCTCCCACATGGGAGGCAAGGCCTACGGCAATGACGCGACCAAGTGGATTGACCGCCTCGCGCCCTTCCGATTGCCTGATCCCGAACAGGGCCGCCCGCGCTGCGTCGGCGGGTTCCACCGGGACGGGGCGCTCACCAGCCTCCATGGCCTGGGCGAGGACAGCTACAAGTTTGGGCTCATAGGGGATGAGCCGTGCATCCCAGCGATCGTGCAGCTCGTCCAGCCCGACTTTCACCTTTGGGCCGCGCGTTTCGTAAAAGCTCTGCCTACGCGCGGCCTGCCCGGAAAGGCCATGCTCAGCGGCATGAGCGTTGATCTGCTCGGCACGCTGCGACATCTCTTTGATCAATGCCTTTGGGACGCCCCTGATTTCGAACAATCCTCGGCGCGGATCGAAGTCGATCTCAAATCCATATTCCCGCAAATGGTGGGCAAGGGCGTTACGGTAGATTTGGCCGCTGGCCATCTGCTCGGCATACATGGCCCGCGTTTCGAGACTGGCCATCGGGTTGCCCGGATCGCGGTTCGTCATGTTGAGGATCACGATATGGGTATGCAGATGGGGGTCGAGTTCGCGGCTGGCATGCTCAGTAAAGCGTGCCCACAGGAGCCGCCCCGTCGTCTCATGAACGATTTTCCCTTCTTCCCGGCGGCGCAGCTGGGCATGTTCTTCAAGATAGGAAAGCGCTGCGTCGACAGCCTTCTCATGCGCCGCGACCATCCTCTCATCGCGAAGGGCAAGCGCCATGATCGATACGGATTTGGGGGCGCTGATCGCAAAATCCCATCCGGGATGGTGGTCGATCCCGTCTGCCCGCCGACGCCCTAACTGCTGGTCGTCGACAGCGCCGCTGAGCAGCGCATTGAGCTGCGCGGAATCCACCTCTCCGTGCAAACCAAGCTCGCCAGCGAGCGCTCCGCCCCAGGAAGATGTCTCCGCATCTCCCTTCGTGTAATAGTCCCCGACGGTGTAATAGCGGGCGATGTTGCCCGGGGAGCCCTTGAGGCGGCGCGGATGCATCATGCCGGCCTCGCATCGTCACGCTCACCGTTGGAACGGCTATGCTTGTGGAGGTTGAAACCACTCCTTGGCCCAAGGAGCTTGGGCGGTTCGGCGTTCGAGGTGTCCCCATCCTGCTTCGGAATTTCGTTGCCCTTATGCGCAGGCGGTTCACCCGCAGTTGCTTCTTCGGGTGAGCTGCCGTCCAAGGGCAGCTGCGGTGTGGGCGGCGCTTCCTTTTCGGCGCGACGGCGCTTTTTCTGCGACACCTTTTCGGGGTGGGGTGGAGCGTTGCCCTCGTCGAACCTCCTCGCAGGTTCCGTTCGCTCGACGAACGCCGGCTCAATCGTTGGCAGCCCATTGTACCGATCCCGGAAATGAACGACGGGCAGATTTCTTCCGAACCGGAGAAACCCAGACAGGTTGGGAAGGTTCGTGACCTCAGTGTGCATGACCAGCGGGCGGGTGACCTGCATGCGGGAGAGATTGACGCCGTCCCGCATGTCGTTGACCCCATAGGACATCCCCTCATTGGCCTCGACCTGCTCGACCTGGCCCAAATTCTCCGAAACGTGCTTGGCGGTGGGGGTATCGTTCGCCCGCAGCGCCACCCAGGTCGAACAATAGCCGGTGATCGCGGCCGCGTCCTGGATGCCATAGGTTGCCTCCAGCTGCGGGTAGGACTGGAACCCCAATATGCCGCATCCGCCATATTTGCGGGCGCGCGCCAGGAAATCGCTGAGCGACGGCAGCCTTTGGAGCGTCGGCAACTCGTCGATGACGCAGTAGAGGCGGCGCTTCTGATCAGGCGGAAGGCTCATGATCGCGCTGATCGCGATGTCGAGCCAGACCGTCACGAGCGGTCGCAGGGAAGGGAGTTGATCGGCTTTCACCGTGATGAAAAGCCAGCTGTCATCCTCTTCATTGGCCACCCAGTCGCGCACCGAGAAGCCATCCAATGTGTCGTCGAGATAAGAGAAGCTGCGCATGACAGAAGCCAGCTCCGCGCGAATACCGGCGGAGGTCCGGTCCCCCTCCATCGAGATGAAGGCGGCGGCATCCGTTCCTTCGGCGAAGGCAGCCAGTGTCTTCAAAGGACTGCGCAAAAGCGTGTCGAGCAAGACCGAAATGAGCATCTGCTTGTTCTTCGCAAGCTTGCGGAAGACGGCGACCAACGTACCTCGCGCCGCCTTCGCCCAGAACGGATCGCCCCCCTTATCCGGTATCGTCGATTCCGCAATTTGATCATAATGATAGTCGCGCGGCACATCGACCCAAGGGGACCAGCTGTCGGCTCGGGCGTCGAGCGGGTTGAGCAATATGTCATGCCCGGGCCGGTAGAATTTCTCGACGAAGGTACCGGCCGTATCGAACACGATCGCCCGGCAACCTTTCCCACGCATCCCCGCCAGCATCTTGACGATGATGTTGGTCTTGCCTGTTCCTGGCGCCCCGCAGATCAAGATGTGCTCAGGCTCAAACTCTTCAGGGACCGGCACGCCGCCGATGGCGAAGCTTCCCCGCTTCGATCGCCACAGCAGGCGGCGGAGCTGCCGGGCCGTCCCGAACCGGGCGCCGCGGATGAACTGATTGGAACCAAGTCCCTTCCCCGTTCGCGTGAAATAAAACCAGGCCCACAGAAGCATAAGCGCTGCGAAGGCACCTGATAGCGCGGCGCCATAGATCAGATGCTGCTCCATCGCCTGCATGGTCTTCTTCGCGATAGGAGAGGCCAGCAGCGCGTCCGAGTTCGTCCAGTATTGGCGCCCAGCCGGGGTCCTGAACAGGATCGGCGCACCACCCGGCACGTCGCTTTTCAGCGTAGCTTCGGCGATCTTCATCGCGACGAAGCGCTGATAGTCGCTGGATTTTTCGAGCACATACCATATGATGCCACCGACCCAGATCGCGAGACCGGCAATCGAAGTCTGGAAGAAGACCTGGGTGGTCATCCTCACATTGTGGACGATGGCCTGGCCACCCCGGGTCCAGGAGCCCAAAGTGTCGTTGCGAAAGATGCTCATAGCGCACCATCCTCGGGCGCGAGCAGGCCCCTTTCGAGGAGCAGGGCGCGGGCATCGTCCATGCCCTTCTGGAGGATGTCGGGGCGCCGCGTTCCGACCGATGCGGCCAAAATGGCGAACACCTGAATGAGGGTCGCCTGCACCTCATCGAAGCGACCATGATAACCGCCGGCATCAATGCCTTCGAAGCGATCAAGGATGTCGCGGACATATTCGGGGAGGCTGAGCCGCGCCGATCGGGCGCCGGCGACGAGACGCCCGTGGAGAGCGTCCTTCAATCTGATATTGATCCTGGGCAAGCGCCGAACTCCTGTTCGTTGCCTGTCCAGATGGGGTGAAGCCCGGGCGTTATACGCCGATTTTCAGGCGATCTCAACGCCTTACGATGAGCAAACGCGGCACCGACATGGTGCCAAAGCTTATCAGTCACTTAGCCCTGAATTGCCTTCATATGGTGACCATTTGGTGCCAGCTCCCTATGAAGAAAGCGACATCGGCACCGGCTGGCACCTGGCCGAAACCCGCAGAAAACCTAGCGATTCGCGCCCGCAGCACCCGTGCGTACGGTGCATTACAAAACGCCCCGGGCGTGAGTACCCCTATCGCAGCGCCCCGCCGCTGCGCCAGCCTCGTGCCGGAAGGCGCGGGGCTTCCCCGAAGGGGTCTCTCTCCCCGGCGGCACGCCGGCCGATTCCCCGATTGTCGCAACGAGTTGCGTTCATGGCCATGATCCTCGATAATGGAATTGGCGGGCAGACCATCCGACTTGAAAGGATGATCAATGCCAAAGTTGAATGACCGCGACCGGCTTGCCGACCTCGAAGCGCGCCAGACGAAAATTGCGGAAGAGATCCTTGATGCCCGCCGCGCTCTGCGCGGCAAATATGCCTCCATCCTGAGCGATATGGCGGTCGAGAAGCTAAGCGAAAAAGACTTTCGCGAGCTCGTCCAGCACGCGATCCGGCTGGGTGGACCAGCCTCTATTACTGCGCTGAAGGGCATTGCACCGACGGCAAAATCTCAACCGGAAAAGCGCCCGTAGGGCGTCCCTGCGACGAGCACGGCGAAGCCGCGCGCAGAAGGCCCGCGTTCCTTGAGAGCGCGGCATCGTTGCCCGACGGGACGGGCGCGCAGCGCCTGTCCTTGAGGGCAACGACATAGAGCGACAGACAAAAAAAGCGGGAGCTATCGGGCATGACCCCGACTGCTCCCGCATCCTTCGTGACTTCAGGAAGCCCAGTGCGCAGGGCCTCCATAAAGCGAGAGCAGCACCGGCGCGACACCGATGGAACGCATCACCCTTACCAGTTGAGCCTGAACGCCGCTTCCTTCCGCGACGATCGCCTCGACGGGTCGCAGCCGCGCAATCTGGTCGTTGCGCACGAACCCGGCGCGGTTGCCCCACCGTGCCTTGTCGATGCCCAGCTTCACCACCGGCGTCTTGGTCTTTGCCGCCCATGCCTCGGCAATCGCGTCGCCGCCGCTATTCTGCGCGGTGGTGAGCAGCACCATCTGGGGCCGGGTCGCCTTGGCCCTCGACAGCGCCTTCCAGATCGGCTCGGAGTCCGCCCACTGGCTACCGCCCGAGAACACGACCAGCGGACCTTCAGGATGATGCTGTCCGATACGGCGCTGGCGGCGCGCGGCCAGATAGTCTGACCCGTTGATGACGCTCGCAGTCCGCTTGGAAGACACCAGCGTCGCCCTTGGCGCAGACCAGGGTTTGCCGGTTTCGTTATGATACACCGCCGCGGCATGGTCCCGCATACAGGCCAGTGCGTCCGCAGCCTCGTCGAGAAACGCCAGTTCCTCGTGCGCGCGCTCCAGCTCTATGGAATGGATTTCGCTGCCATCAGCCTGCCGGAGAAGGTCGCGCATTTGCCTTGCTGCGCCGTCGGCTTGACCCGCCGCCTGATCGCTCACTCGGTGGAAACTGTGGACGATGCCCCATGCGATGCGTCCTGCCACTTTGTCCAGCCTGCTGTCCCGCAGAACATCGAAGAGCGTCGTGACTATCAGCTCGACCGCGAGTTGGACTTGCGTTGCGTCAGGCATTTGCTCGGTGCGTCCATCGTCGTCCCTGCTGACCCGGACGCCATCTAGGTCCGTCTCGAATGCTTCAACAAAGCTGTCGGACGTGACCGCGCTTTCGTCGGCAATGAAGGCTGCAATCTCGGTGAAGCTGCGGACGGAACGGAATGCCTTGGTCATGAGAACCTCCTTTGATTGAAAGAGGTCTTCCCCCTGCACGGGCTCCGAGTGACGGGGTCAAGGATCGGGGCGCAGCCCCGACCGCGAAGCGGCGATGGGGGTCACGATTTTTTTCGGCATGCGCCCCGGTAGGCATGAACGGACTGCCGCCCGCCTGCCGAAAAAAATGGTGGGGCCCCGTCGTCCTTGAGGCCGGCGCTGTCCCCGTGCCACGATTAAAAGACTTGAGAGAAGAAGTGTGGCAGCGCCCCAGGGGGCTCGACGCCCCCTGGGGCGCTATGATCCTCGCGCGACATGTGCCCAAGCGCCCATCTGACAGTGCCCAGGCACCTGCATCGACAAAAAAACGGACCGCTCGTCCAAATGGCTGCGGTCCCGAGGTCGATCTGGACGTCGTCGTCCCCCGTCAGATCGGCGGCCGGTAGGCGTCGTAAGGGTTGCCTTCCGCGAGATGGCCGAACGGGGTCATGAGATAGGCCCCCTCCTCCCGCCCGACTGCGCAGATCACGTAACGCGGTTCCCCTGATGCTGCGTCCTGGCATTCCATAAGGGCGAGATTTCCATCTTCCGCAGCCCGAAGAAGCGTCTGGAAGTTAGCGCTAAGATAGTCAGGTATCGCCATGCTATCCTCCCTCATTGGCCCCCGCGGGAAGCGCGCGTTGGGAACCTCACGGCGTCAGCGGCCTGGTCTGCCTTGCGCAACGCGTGGATCGGAACATTGGCCTGGCGGAGCAGCTGGTAGAGATTGGCCTGGACGCCTGAACCCTCGCAGAGCACTGCCTCGACCGGCTTCAAATCAAGGATCTTGCGATTGCGGGTAAAGGCGGTCTTCCGCCCGGTTCCATATAGGCCATAGCGCACGACGGGCACTTCAACGCCGGTGCGAGCAGCCCAGGCCGCAGCAATCTGGTCCACGCCGCGACGCTGCCCGGTCGTAACCAAAGTCATATGGGAAACCCGCGCGTGGATGGCGTCGAGACGCGACCATATCGCCTGCCAGTCGTGCCAGTCGGCAGGACCGGTGACAACCACGATCGGCCCCTGTGGCAGGTGCCGTTCTCGCTGTTCCAGCTGTCGGGCACGTAGGAAGTCGACCGCAGCGATCTGGCTGGCGCTTGATGCAGAAGAGGCTCGCGTGCCTTTAGCCGGCGACCAAGGCCAGCCTGACTGCGCCCGGTACATTTCCGCGGCATAGTCGCGCATGCATTCAATGGCCTGCCGCTGCTCGGCGACCGACTGACACTGAAGCTGCTTTTCTTCGAGCGAGCGGGCATAGATCTCGCTACCTTCAGGGTCTCGCGCCAGTTCCCCCAATTCCCTTGCATAGCTGTCCTCGCGCTTTTCGAGTTTCCCGGCGAGAAAGTGGAAGCTGTTGACGAAACCCCATGCGATATCGGGTGCCAATGGCTCCAGACGAGTACCGGTGAAGAGGTCGAAGATCGCAGCGATGATCCCGCCGCATTCGGCCTGGGCCGCGATTGGCTCCGGCATCTCATGCTCCGCGGGCGCGTCTCCGGGCTCGGCGATTGTAAGCGGCATTGGGTCGCCAAAGGCCGCCTGATACTCCGGCGTCGCGACCATTTGTGCGTAGAGGGTGGGCAAGTCAGCAAATCGATCGATGCTGTGGCGCAGGGCAGTAGCCATGATGCGCATCCTTTCCAAAATCGGCAGACAAAAAGAAAGGCCGGAGGAGGCTGTGCTCCCCCGACCCATGACGCACAAAGACCTCAGTGAGGCACTTCGTCGTCGAAATCACTTCCGCCCATGTAGCTGCCATCCATGCCGGCGGTGCTCGCACCGAACCCGCCCATGGCTTCGCCGCCCATCGCCGGACGTTCCGAACGCTGGCCGCCGCCAAAGCCACTCAGCGCATCCCGACGGCGCCATGCGACCCGATAGCCTTCAGCGTCGCTGCCGAAGAGAGCGATCGGCAGCGGTTCGGCCAGGCTAGGATCGTCGAGCGATCCCTGGAGGAAGCATTCGCCGGTTTTGTTGGCGGTCGCCTCCCACAGCGCACCGATCTGTACCCAGCGCTGCCCGACATTAAGCGCGACGATCTCGAAGACCGGCGCGCGCTCATTGGTGCTTTCGACAGGCCGGAGCCCCAGGCGCGGCAAGTCGATCGAACGGGTCGCGATATGTCCGATAAGACGACCGTTCACGGGCTTGATTTCACCGATATTCATAACCTCAACTCCTTGGAAAAGCCGCTCTCGACCATCCGAAAGCGACACTCTCCAAGATCCTTCTCCCCTCTCACACGCGGCGCGTTCGTCCAGCCCGACCGCCGTTCCCGGAGGAGCCCTCCTCGCCCCGACCGCCAGCCCGGCCGTCGCCTCAAAGAGCCAGACAGATTCCGCACGCCCCTCGCCATTCTGATTGACTGGCCAGAAAATTGCCGCCGATCTGGCGGCGATTGCAGGTGCGCAGGCACAGTGCGCCCGATATCCTCCAATCTGGAGGCATCACTGTGGATCATCCCCCAAAACGCGAATTGCCCGACGAGCTTGCAGAGGTTCGAGATACGCTGGTCAGGTGCCTCGAAGTCTCGACCGATACGATATGAGCGCCTGATCGGCGCGCCCTCAACTATGGAACAATGGTATATGATGACCGGCCGTGGCCCAGACGGCGAGAAACTTGAAGGTGCGGATCAGCATTGACCTGCGCACAGGTTTCTTCTCCAGGAGGAACATACGCCGCGCGGTGGTCAATGGGCAAATGCACCATGCTCCCAACTAACGGCTTCAAACCCGGGATCGGAGCCACTAAAGCAAACGCCTCTCAATCTATAAGGATGCGACATGAACAATAGCGATCTGGCCGAAGCCCTTGCCGGCGAACATGGCCTGACCAAGGCGGATGCCCGCAAGTACGTCGATGCCGTCTTCGCGCAGATCACCGGAGCCGCTGCCAAGGGCGAGGAAGTCTCGCTGAACGGCTTCGGCAAGTTCAAGGTCAAGGACAGCCCGGCGCGCGAAGGTCGCAATCCTTCGACTGGCGCGACCATTCAGATTGCCGCGTCGAAGAAGCTCACCTTCACGCCCGCCAAGGCGGTGAAGGATCAGCTCAACGGCTGATGTTCCTGGAGGTTCCGCAGGAAAGCTTTCCTCGCGTTGGGATTAAAAGACGGCTTCCTCGCAGAACCACAGTTTCGGGACAAAGCGACCATTCCTTACGGCCCAACTGCATGACAGATTTCGGTGCATAACCCGCCGTCGGTTAGCGGCCCATAATCGTTCGTCTCGACGTTCTCCTGATCGACCCGAAAGCAATCGCTTGAACGGCCATCGGTCAAGGCGCCCGCAATAGAGCTGCGCGACTGCTTCCACGATGCGGCTGAAGGTAGCCCTGAAGGTTTTCAGTGCGATCCTCGTGCGGGGATGATAGTCACCCGGCATGACCCTACATTCGACGGAAATCCCAGGCAAATCAATGGATGAAGGTTGGTCTGAAACTGAACGCGTAGCTTCACTCGAAAGCTACGGAATCCTGGATACCCCGCAAGAAGCCGACTTTGATGATATCGTCAGGCTCGCGGCTGAAACCTTTACAGCGCCGATTGCCGTCGTCAATTTGGTCGCGAGTGATCGCCAGTGGTTCAAGGCCGAAGTCGGCGTAGGCGTGCGCGAACTGCCTCTCGATGTATCGATCTGCGCCCACGCCATTTTGCAGAATGATTTTCTCGTCGTGCCTGACACGCTTGAGGATCCTCGCTTCGCGTGCAACCCCTTGGTGACGGCGGAGGGCGGCCTGCGCTTTTATGCGGGCGCAATCCTGCGGGACAAAATGGGGTTGCCGATCGGCACGATCTGCGTGCTGGACCGTGCGCCGCGCCCTGATGGTATCACATCCTACCAACGCCACGTGCTTGAGGTTTTGGCGCGGCAGGTCATGGCCCAACTGGAACTTCGTAAAGCCCTTCAGGCCCAAGCTTCACGGGCTGAGGAATTACGCCTCGAGGTCGAACAGCGTGCTCGCGTTGAGAAGGCATTGAGAGCCATACGGGAGCGTTATCGCCTCGTGAGCCGGGCGACGAACGATGCCATCTGGGACTGGGATTTCGCCACCAATCACGTCACATGGAACCAGGCTCTGGAAGCGACACACGGCCATAGGCTCGCCGATATCGAGCCAACGGGAGAGTGGTGGATCGAGCATATTCATCCCGACGACCGCGATCGTGTCCATCACAGCATTCATGTTGCCATCGATGGTGAGGCCGAAAGTTGGTCGGACGAGTATCGTTTCCGCCGCTTCGACGGCAGCTATGCCGCTATTCTCGACCGTGGACACATCATCCGCGATCCGGAAGGCAAAGCGGTCCGGATGATCGGTGCCATGCTCGATCTGACGGAGCAGCAGCGCACCCGCGCCGAACTGATGTTGAATGAGGAGCGGCTGCGGCTCGCCACGCAGGCTGCTGAGGTGGGTTTCTGGGACGTGGATGTCGTGCATGACATTCTCATCTGGCCGCCCATCGTCAAAGCCATGTTCGGGATTTCAGCCGATGCGCCGGTGTCCATGGCGGATTATTACGCAGGTTTGCACCCTGATGATCTAGATACGACGGTGAAGGCCTATGCCCGATCCGCTGATCCAAGCCAACGCGCGGTTTACGATGTTGAGTACCGCACCATCGGCAAGGAAGATGGGTACGAACGTTGGGTAGCAGCCAAGGGCAGAGGCATTTTCAGCGAGGATGGTCAGTGTCTGCGCGTCATCGGCACCGCTATAGACGTCACCGAGCGCAAACGGGCGGAAGTGCGGGTTCTGGAGCTGAACGAGCATCTGGAACGGCGCGTAGCGCAAGCGATTGCCGAGCGCGAGCAGGTCGAGGAAGCTCTGCGGCAATCCCAGAAGATGGAGGCGGTCGGCCAATTGACTGGCGGAATCGCGCACGACTTCAACAATATGCTTGCCGTCATCGTTGGGTCACTCGATCTCCTTTGCCGCCGCCTTGGCGACGACGACGCGCGCGCGAAGCGATATGTCGACGCAGCACTGGAAGGTGCAGGACGCGCCGCCACTCTAACCCAGCGGCTCTTGGCTTTCTCACGCCAGCAGCCGCTCAATCCCGAGGTGTTGGATGCCAACAAGCTTCTCCCTGGTATGTCTGAACTACTCACCCATTCTTTGGGAGCAGATGTGCGCTTGGAAACCGTCCTTGCTGCTGGACTGTGGCGCACGCATGCCGACCGCAATCAGCTTGAAAATGTCGTTCTCAATCTCGCCGTGAACGCGCGCGATGCGATGCCCGAAGGGGGGCGACTGACGATCGAGACGCAGAATGCGCACTTCGACGAACGCTATTCGGCAGCGCATCTTGGTGTTCCGCCCGGGCATTATATCCTGATCGCCATTTCCGATACCGGCTGCGGTATGCCGCCGGAGATTATTGCCAAAGCCTTTGATCCCTTCTTCACGACCAAAGAGGTCGGTAAGGGCACAGGGCTCGGGCTCAGTCAGGTCT
The DNA here is from genome assembly GCF_008710155.1 of Sphingobium limneticum. GTDB lineage: Bacteria > Pseudomonadota > Alphaproteobacteria > Sphingomonadales > Sphingomonadaceae > Sphingobium > Sphingobium limneticum. Next base: position 17,608 of record NZ_VYPZ01000024.1, on the reverse strand, counting down.
ATGGGTTCGTCAAGCAGTCGGGTGGCCACGTCAAAATCTATTCGGAACTGGGTCAGGGGACGACCGTCAAAATCTACCTCCCGCGCTTCATAGGCGACGAGCTCGAGGCCGAACCGCTTTCACCCACTGACCTTCCATTGGGCGAGGAACAGGAGGTCATCCTCGTAGTCGAGGACGAAGCGGCGGTGCGCCAATTCAGCGTCGATGCGTTGACCGAACTTGGTTATCACGTGCTCGAAGCTGATGGCGCTGTGGCGGCGCTACAGCTCATCGACGCGCATCCGGAAATCACGCTGCTCTTCACAGACATTGTCATGCCGGACATCAACGGCCGTAAATTGGCAGACGAAGCCCAACGCCGGCGACCCGAACTCAAGGTTCTTTACACTTCGGGCTACACCCGCAACGCGGTTGTGCATAATGGCGTGATCGATCCGGGTGTGGAATTGATCGGCAAGCCTTTCACCATCGAACAGCTCGCCACCAAGGTCAGGAACGTTCTGGAATCCTGATTGCAGAGACATCAGCGCCGGTGCGACCGCCCAGGCCGGCAATTCGTAAGCGGCGGCGGCCCGCTGTCGGGGGCGGGCTAGCGAAATAAGATGCCCCGCTCGGCGATATCATTGCGGATAGTGACGGCGGCGACCCCGGCCTCGCCCATTGCATGGCTGATCTGATCGAGACCTTTGGCAACATCTCCCGCCGCGTAAAGGCCAGGAATGGAGGTACGCTGATGATCGTCCACGATGAGACACCCATCGCCGGTGCCTTCCGCGCCGATCGCCGTCGCCAGCTCGGACCGGATAACCGAGCCCAGCGCTGGGTAGACGCTATCGAATTCAAGCTCGCCGCGCGGCGTCGGTACAACAATCTTATCATCTTCGGTCCGCAGCGGTGCGCAGGGGCCATCGATCAGTACTACACCTGCCATAGCGAGCCGATGCTTCTCGTCATCTGAGAGGTCGTGCTCCCCATCGGTAGCGATCAGCGTCACATCGCGCGTATACATCCGCAGGAAAATTGCTTCCTTGAAGCCGTGGGTACGGGTGCCCAAAACACCAACCCGCTTATCGGTGACCTCGTACCCGTCACATATCGGGCAATAGCGAAGCAGTCCGCGGCGTACCGCTACATCGTGGATGTCCGGTGCGATCTGGGGGCGATTGTTGACTACGCCAGTGCAGAGCAGGACAGTGCGCGCAGACCATTCACGGCCCTGTGCACGAGCGACAAAACCCCCTTCGGTCCTCTCCAGTCTCTCGATCAAACCTTCGGCTACAACCGCCCCAAATTCTGCAGCCTGATCCCGCATCAACCCAAGAAGTTCGGTGCCAGCTATCCCGCCTGGGTATCCCGCATGATTGTGCGTCCGCGGGATCATGGCCGCTCTGCTATGCCCCGCATCGACGATCGCGATCGAAAAATGAAAACGCGCGAGATAAATGGCGGCCGTTAGCCCTGCGGGTCCTGCGCCGATAACAAGACAGTCAAGCGGCTCTTTCATTGGGTGCGCAGACGGCGATGCGGCATGCCGGTCCCCTGTTCAAGACAACCTTGCTGGAACTCGTGGCCCTGGCACGGGTTGCAAAAACAGGTAGCTGTGAAAAGGAAGCGCAACATGGCAGATGATAAATCTCAGCGCGGAGGCTCCGACCGCCGCACTGTCGCCGGCGGCGAGGACTATGAGGTCGACTATTTCGCCCGAAAGCATGGTCTAACTGCCGAGCAGGCCCAGGATCTCATCGACCGATTTGGCAATGACCGCGCGACGCTGGACGCTGAGGCGGCAAAGCTCACTAAGGAATGAGCCTAATGGGGTCGGCCAAGGCCGACCCCGATTTCATGGCAGGTTTCTATGGGTTCCCAAGACAAGCAGGCCGCAGCCACTTCGCCCAAAGCTGGTGACCGTCCGGCCTTGTTGATCCTGGATATGGTCAATTGCTTTGATTTTGAGGGGGCCGAGGCCCTGGAGCCCGGGGCTCTCGAAGCGGCACGGCGAATAGCTCGGCTACGTCAGGAGTTTCGCGCGCACAGTTGGCCAGTCGTATACGTCAACGATAATTTTGGCGAATGGCTTTCAGAACCTTATGAGCTGGTAGCACGCGCGCTCGAAAAGGATAATCCGGTCACGGAAATGTTGAAGCCGGGACACGGCGACTTCTTCATCATCAAGCCGCAATTTTCCGGTTTCTACGCGACCAACCTGCCTGCTGCTACCACAGCTAGGCGTCAGCAAGCTGGTGCTGAGTGGAATCGCGACCGACATCTGCGTCCTGTTCACCGCAGGTGATGCCCATATGCGTGAATACGACCTGTGGGTGCCTCAAGATGCCGTGGCTGCCGAGAGCGATGAACGGGGCCGATGGGCCCTGGAGATCATAGCCCAGAGCATGGGAGCCGAAACGGCTGCTACGTCGCAGAAATCCCTCGGCGAATGGCTTGCTGACCTGACGCAGTAGCGGAGGTTCTTTCGAACCCAATTGTTTCTCGCGCGTTTCCATTCAAAGCAAATCGGCGAGAGGCATCGGCATGCGGCTGCTTAAAGATAACGGACTTACGATCGCCCTTCTGGCGCTTTTTGCCGTTTGCATTGCCGGGCAATATATCGCGGGCTGGTATGTCGAGCTGGAGGATGCCCGGCGCCATGCCCAGCCTGGCCTGACGCTCTTCGCCTATGCGGCAAGTCCGCAATTCCTTTCTTCGGTGTTCGAGAATTGGGAGAGCGAGTTCCTGCAGATGGCAGCCTATGTCGTGCTTACGGCTTTCCTGATACAGCGCCGATCGGCGGAATCGAAGGACCCGGATGCTCCCCCTCGCGATAATGATCTGGACCGGAAAGCCCAGGAACACGGCGCACCGTCGATCCTGCGCAAAGGTCCGCTTTGGCGCGCGATATACGCTCGCTCCCTGGGCTTGGCTTTGATCCTGCTGTTTGTTGCGTCATTCACGCTTCACTGGATCAACAGCGCGCATGCCTCAGCGCAAGAGGCCCTGGAGCATGGGGAAACACCTAAGACCGTGCTTGCATATCTTGGCGATGCGCAGCTTTGGTTTGAATCGTTCCAGAACTGGCAGAGCGAATTTCTCTCGACTGCGGTGCTGGTGGTCCTTTCCATATTCCTGCGCCAGCGAGAATCTCCGGAATCAAAGCCGGTGGCAGCGCCGAACGCGCAGACTGGAGAATAAACGGCCCGAACGAGGCACGGGGTGACAACAGTTACGAACAACGGAGCCCCGACATGGATACCGGCTGACGGCGCTTCTTTCCCTTAATGAAAGGGAACGCGGTGCCCTCTCGAGATTTAGAAGCTTCTTGATCGGAGCGGATATGGCACGGGCGACGATGGCGAAGGCAACCTCTGCAGAAGAGCGGCTCGCGAGATATCGTGAAAAGCGGGATTTTACGCGTACTGCGGAGCCTTCTGGTGCCTCCGAGCCGACCTCAGGTAATGGCTTCGTTGTGCAGAAGCATGCCGCGACCCGCCTGCATTATGACTTCCGCCTCGAGCTGGACGGCACGCTGGTCAGCTGGGCAGTGACCCGAGGGCCAAGCGCCAACCCCGACGACAAGCGATTGGCTGTCCGCACCGAAGACCACCCGCTCGACTATGCCCGGTTCGAGGGGACCATTCCCAAGGGGGAGTATGGCGGCGGCACCGTGATGCTTTGGGACAACGGCACCTGGGATCCAGTCCCGGGCAAGGATCCCACCAAAACCCTGGCCGAAGGTCATCTGCATTTTACGCTGCATGGCCGCCGCATGAAGGGCGAGTGGATCATGTTTCGCCTCAAGCCGCGAGGAAAGGAGAAGGGCGAAAACTGGATCCTGCGTAAGGTCGAGGACGAGTTTGCCGGTGGCTCGGACGACCTCATTGGCATCCATCTCACGAGCGTCGACAGCGGACGCACCATGGAAGAAATCGCCGCAGGCGAGCCGATCCGGAGACAGGGCGGCAAGGCTAAAGCTCCGGCTACGACGCCGAAATCATCGACCGCTGCAGCCCGAAAGGGCAAGAACAAGGGCAAACTCCCGCCATTCCAGCCTGTCCAGCTTGCGGCTCTCGTCGATCACGTGCCACCTGGCGATCGCTGGCTGCATGAGTTGAAATATGACGGCTATCGAACGCTCATCGCCGTCGGTGGCGGGGAAGGACGGGCCTATACCCGGTCGGGTCTGGACTGGTCGGATCGGTTCGCAGATATTATCACAGAGGCTGCACAGCTTGACGTTGGAAGCGCGCTGATCGACGGTGAGGCGGTGGTGACGCTGCCTGATGGCCGGACCAGTTTTCAGGCGTTGCAAGCCGCTCTGAAGGATAACCCTGGGACCATCGACTATTTCGCGTTCGACCTGCTGGAATTGAACGGCGAGGATCTCACCAGCTTGCCGCTGATCGAGCGTAAGGAGAAGCTGGCGAGCATTCTTGAGGGCCACAAGGGTCGGCTGCGCTATTCAGATCATATCGTCGGCAACGGTGAAAAGCTGCTGACCAGCTTTTGCGAGGCGGGGCTGGAAGGGGTCATATCGAAACGCGTCGACGCTCGATATAGCGGCTCGCGGAGCGGTAGCTGGGTCAAGACCAAGTGCATCCGTCGGCAGGAGTTCGTGATTGTAGGCTGGACGCCTTCCGACAAGCAGCGAGGGTTCCGCTCGCTTCTTTTGGGCGTAAACGAGGATGGAAAGCTGCGCTACGCCGGCAAGGTCGGCACGGGATTTACCGGCGATGAGATAGAGCGTCTTCTAGAAATCATGGCACCTCTCGCGCGCAAGGAGCCGACGGTTCAGGCTCCGCGGTCTGCTGTGCGCGGTGCCCACTGGATCGAAGCGAAACTGGTTGCCGAGATTGCCTACCTAGAGTTTACCGATGAGGGGCTGCTGCGCCATCCCAGCTACCTTGGGCTTCGAGAGGACAAGAAACCCGAAGCGGTCGTGATCGAGAAGGAGGCCCCGGTGGCGGTTGCAACGGCGGCGCCCGCGAGCACGGTGAAGGTGAGCAACCGAGACCGGGTGATCTTTCCGGAGGGCAAGCTCACCAAGGGTCAGCTGGCAGACTATTACGAAGTGGTCGCACCGATCATGCTGCCCTGGGCGGGGAGCAGGCCCATCAGTCTCGTGCGTTGCCCGCAAGGCCGCGCGAAGAAGTGTTTCTTTCAGAAGCATGATGCGGGCAGCTTCGGCGATGACGTCAAGCACATCGGCATTCGCGAAAAGGACGGGCATGAAGAGGCCTATCTCTTTATCGACGCGCCGGCAGGTCTGCTGACCTGTGTGCAGATGGGTACGATCGAGTTCCATGGCTGGGGCGCGCGGATCGAGGACGTCGAAAAAGCCGACAGGCTGGTTTTCGATCTCGACCCCGATGAGGGCCTTGGCTTCAAGGAAGTGGTCTCGGCTGCCTTCAACATGCGGGACTTGCTGGGTGAGATGGGACTTACGACGTTCCCGATGGTGACGGGCGGAAAAGGGGTTCACGTGATCGCCCCGCTCACCCCGTCAGCCGAATGGCGGGTGGTGAAGGATTTTGCCCATCGGTTCGCGCAAGCCGTGGAGCAAGCGCAGCCGGATCGCTACACCGCCGCTTTGTCAAAATCCCGGCGGACCGGCCGCATTTTCATAGACTACCTGCGCAACCAGCGCGGCGCGACGGCTGTCATGCCCTATAGCGCCCGCAGTCGTGAGTTTGCGCCGATCGCCGTTCCTCTGACATGGGACGAACTGCATGATCTCGACAAGCCTTCGCACTGGCACATCGGAGACGGAGCCGAAATGCTGAAGCGCGCGTCGTCAAAGAACCTCGCGCACTGGGGACGGGCCGACCAACTGTTGCCCGATTTGTAAGAGTGCCCTCCTCACCTCGGGCTCGGTTCAGACAAGAAAAAAAGGCCAGCGGGGCCGGCCTTGAAGTTTGGAGAGGATGCCTGAAAGGCAGAGGTATACTGCATGTGCGAACATATTGTGCAAGTGCGAATTACGTTGGTGCGCAAACGGTCATGTTCCACACGATAAAGGCATGCAGCCACGGCCTAGCTTGAGCTGAAACAAATTCGGTTCAGGAAATGGGCGCTCACAACATAAAGTCAAAAAAGTCCTGCGCCATCCTGACGGTGGCTTTGCGTGGTGCTATCAGCACGACCGGGCCTCTTGGCCATGACGCGCTGATGAGGTTAATTCGTGACGCAGACCCTTCCCCGCTTTTCAACCGGGATCCCTGGCCTAGATACCGTTTTTGGCGGCGGTTTCGTCGAGGGGGCCTCCTATATCGTGCAAGGTCAGCCGGGCGCCGGCAAGACAATCCTTGGCAATCAGATCGCCTTCGCGACGGCTGCCGCCGGCAAGAAGGTACTGTATGTCACGCTCCTTGCCGAAACGCATGATCGGCTATTCCAATCGCTGTCGACATTGAGCTTCTTCGAAAAGGATCGGCTCGGTAGCAACATCGTCTATGTCAGCGTTTTCCAGACCCTCGCCAAAGAAGGGCTTGGCGCCGTTGTCGATTTGTTGCGCAAGGAGACCAAGCGCCAAAACGCCTCGCTGATCGTCTTTGATGGCCTGCTTAATGCCCGTGACCGCGCGGAGACGGACCTCGACGTGAAGACGTTCGTGGCAGAAGTGCAGAGCCAAGCGGCGTTTGTTGGTTGCACCGTCCTGTTCCTGACCAGCGCCGGGATCCATGACGATAGCCCTGAACACACAATGGTGGATGGCGTGCTCGAACTGCATGACGAGCTTGTCGGCGTCCGGACCGTACGGCGCCTGCGTGCCCGCAAATCGCGGGGCAGTTCTGCTCTAGGGGGGTATCATCAGTACGAAATAGGCAATAACGGTATTTCCGTGTTCCCGCGGATCGAGGCCGCGTTTCACACCCCGTCCGCGACCGACAATCCTGACCCGAAGCCCTTACGCTCGGGGATTGAGGGCTTCGACGAAATTACCGGTGGCGGACTTCCGCAAGGGTCGATCACGTTGCTCATCGGACCTTCAGGGTGCGGTAAGACGTCTTTTGGGCTGAATTTCCTTTCGGCCTCCTCGCGAGAGGAACCCGGCCTGCATTTCGGCTTCTACGAATCTCCCGAACGTCTGTTGCTCAAGGCGAACGCGCTAGGCCTCGACCTCAAGGGAAGTGTCGAAAGAAAAGAGGTCGATATCTTGTGGCAGCCGCTGACCGAAAATCTGATCGACAAGATGGCCCATCGCCTCCTCGACGCCGTTTCGGCGCGGGGCGTGAAGCGGCTGTTCATTGATTCTCTCGGCGGATTCGAGCGCGCAGCCGTTCATCCACCCCGCCTTGTGGAATTCTTTGCGGCTCTAACGAACGAATTGCGGGCCATGGGCGTTACCGCTGTTGGCACGTGGGAATTGCGTGACCTCTTCGCGTCCGGGGTTGCAGCGCCAGGACCGGAGATTTCCAGTCTGCTCGATAACCTCATAATGATGCGCCAAGTCGAAATCCGGTCCGAGTATAGGCGCGTTCTGTCCGTGCTGAAGATCCGTGACCAGTCATTTCAGGCCGCTCCACAGGAGGTCTACATCGACGGACACGGGCTCGCTATCCGAGGCCAGTTTGAACAGGCCACCGGGATTTCGACCGGGTTAGCCAAGCCTCTTGAAGCGTGAAGGCTGTCACGGTCCAACCCCCACGGTGGAGTTCTCCATGAAAATAGTCGTGGCAGAGGACGAGTTCCTGATCGCCGACTTGCTTGTGGTCTGTTTGGAAGAGGCCGGCTACGAGGTGCACGATGCCCCGCACGGTGCCGGTGCGTTGACGCTGGTTCGTAGCCTGGAGCCCGATCTGGTCATCACCGATTTCATGATGCCGTTGATGACCGGTCTTGAACTGGCCGAAGCGATGAAGGCGGACACTGCCCTGCAAGGCATCCCCATCATCTTGGTCAGCGGCGCGCAGGGTGGCATAGCGCGGTCGCGTACCGATCTCTTTGACCTGGTTTTTGACAAGCCCTATGCAATGGACCGTTTGCTCACTGCTGTCGCTGACCTGGGCAGGGAAAAAGGACAGCGGTGATGGCTTTGGAAGTCGTTACGGATATGGATGGGGAAAAGGGTACTTATCAACGAGGCGCGCTGAGCGCTGCCGAGCGTCTGGCAGCCATCATTGAATCTTCCGATGACGCCATCATCGGCAAGACGCTCGATGGCATCATCACGGACTGGAATGCCGGCGCCGAGCGGATTTTCGGCTATTCTTCCAGCGAGATTGTAGGTGCGTCGATCCTGACCCTGATCCCGGAGGATCGCAGGTCTGAAGAAGACGAGATCATCGCGCGCCTCAAAAAGGGGGAACGGGTCGAGCATTTCGAAACATTGCGGCAGCGCAAGGACGGGTCACTAATCCATATTTCCCTTACCGCGTCTCCGATCAAAGCGGCTGACGGTCAGGTAATCGGCGCTTCCAAAATTGCGCGCGACATAACTGCGCGTAAACAGACCGAGACGTTGCTCAGGCAACAATCCGAACGTCTCCAGACTCTCTACCGCGTCGCCAGCGAAATCTCGCGCGATCTTGATCTTGAGCGGATCGTGCAGTCGGTCACCGACATTGGCACCGAACTGAGCGGCGCTAAATTCGGCGCGTTCTTCTATAATGTCACGGATGCCGCCGGGGAATCCTACCAGCTTTATACGCTTTCCGGCGCTGCACGAGAGGCTTTCAATTTTGGAATGCCTCGAAATACGGCGGTTTTCGAACCGACTTTTGCAGGCGAAGGCGTAATCCGGTCTGACGATATCCGCAAAGATCCGCGCTACGGGCACAGCGCCCCGCACTACGGCATGCCGGCGGGGCACCTGCCCGTGGTCAGCTATCTCGCGGTGCCTGTGACGTCAGTGTCGGGCGAAGTGCTCGGCGGCCTGTTTTTTGCCCATGACGAGCCGGGCAAATTCACGGCTGAGGCGGAAAATCTCGTTTCAGCTATCGCTGCTCAAACTGCGGTCGCGATGGACAATGCGCGCCTGCATAAGGCGGCGCAGCAGGAAATCGAGCAAAGAAAGCGTGCGGAAGAATCCAAGGAACTGCTTCTTCATGAACTGAAGCACCGGGTCAAAAATACACTTGCAACGATCCAGGCGATGGCCATGCAAACATTTCGCCAAGCCCCTCGCGCGGAAATCGATACTTTCGACGCCCGTCTTTTTGCGCTGTCTGAAGCTCATGATCTGCTTACGCAGCGGGATTGGGATGTAGTCGATGTCATGCATATCGTTCAGCGTGCCATTGCGCCTTTTGAGGCCCAAGCTGCCAGACGCTTCGAGATCAAGGGTCCGGAGGTACAAATCTCTGGCGAGCGTGCGCTACAGCTTGCCATGGTCCTTCATGAATTAGCGACGAATGCAGTCAAATATGGTGCTCTTTCCAATCTCACCGGCACGGTGACGATTGCTTGGGAGCGTCAAAATGGCGACAATGTCGATTTTCTGAAACTTCGATGGGTCGAGACAGGCGGGCCCGAGGTTTCTTCACCAGACCGAAAAGGTTTTGGCTCCCGAATGATTTCTCGCGCGCTTCGTGGCGAGGGTTGCGGGGCCGAGTTCGATTTTCGCCCCGAAGGCTTATGCGTCCAACTTGGGTTTACTCTTCCCTGACGTGCCTGTCATTCGCAGTATGGGTGCGTTGCACCGCAACGCACCCATCGTAGATAGCCGCAGGCTTCACCTGGATCGCTTCAGGGTCGGGTGTCCATATATCGTGCATATTCCTCGCTGTAGCGCGCCGTGACGAGCGCCAACTCTTCGGAAGAAGCCGACTCTGCCAGTTTGGTGAACCAGGTGCCTTCCTCGGAATAGACGTGGTGGGCAACTGCGCCTTCAATGTGCTCAAGCTTGTCCATATAATCCTGGCTCATGGGATCGACACGCTCCAGCAGGCCCATTTCCATTTTGGCGGCCGACTGTTCCTGATACGCCAATTCAGCATGGCCAACCTGATGATCAGCAGCGAGAGCCGGGTATACAGCCGCTTCTTCCGCAATGGAGTGGGCGGTCAGCAATAGTCCAAGTTTTTTCTGCTCGGCACGTCGGGACGCCGGATCATTTGCCGCTTTGACCGCCGCAAACTGTGTCTCGATCTCCCGATGGTGGGTCAAAATTTGCGATAGCCAGTCGCCTGGCTGGGCGGCTTTCTCAGCTTTCGCTCGGGCCTTGGCACGCGCTTCTTCACTTTCGGGCGGTGTGATGGCCGCTATGGCCTTGTCGATGATGGACATAGTTTTCTCCGTTCAAGGGCGTGCATCCTGATCGCGACGTATCAGGCGACGGGAGCTCCAAGCTCGACCTCGACGGGACCGAGAGTCCGAGTGGTCGGTGTGGGCAGACCATCGGCTTCGAACTGGGCTTGTAGTTCGGCCTTGCGCTCAGCCATCTGAGCGCCGAGTGCATCCAGATCCACGTCAGCCGCGCGCGCCTGCGCAAACATGCCCTCTTTGGGCATCTCCTCTTCATGGACGTGATGTTTGATTTCTTCGGACAAAACCGTCACCTTGGCATCCCAGAAGTCCTCGCCAGGCTGTCCGGCCATGATCTGACTGATCAGCAGCTTGGCGCCATCATGCTCGACATGCGCTTCGTCATACATGTCGTCTTCGATCTTGCCTTTGAGAGCCGGATAGAAGATTTCTTCCTCGATGATTGTGTGAATGATCAGCTCGGTGCAAATCTGCTTCGCAAGCGTCGCCTGCTTGGTCGGAGCTTTGGCGCTCTCGAATTTCTCGAACAGCTCCTCAACAGTACGGTGATCCGCCTTGAGCAAGGCGATCGCATCTTGCGCTTTCTTGGTCATGGTTTTTCCTTCGCTGTAATCGGTCGGCAGAGTTTGCCTGCCTTCCGCAATAACCTGCGATTTTGGCTTTCGCTCCTGTTGCGGATCACTCTCAGAATCATGACGCTACAAAAAGGCCTAATCGTTGCTGGCATCGATGTTGGCATCCATGCGGCGACCACGCGGGCGACGCGCTCGATCGCCGAGGTATTTGCCGTATCGTGGGTCATTACCTTTCTACCCTGCGATTGGCTCCGTCGTCGCGCGACAACACGGTGGCGAATGCCGTGCCAGGGCAGCCGTCGCCACGGTTAGCGTTTCTCAACAGGCGGCTTCATACGATGAAATCGTGTAGTCTCATAGACTCATTACTTCGGTTTAGTCGATCGTAAGAGTTTCCGGTCTGACGGGATCTTTGCTGAGAGGCGCTGTTCGTGCCGGCTCTCACCTCAACCTGATGTTGATCATTCACAGCCCGGCCCGGCTAGCCGGCGATTGGAGCCATCGACCTGTTCACAGGAGCGAGCCGGTTCTGGTCGATGGACGCGAGCACGTTCAGGCCGGGCCGTCCGAGCGGAAAGCCTAGCGTTGAGACCTGGCGCGATGCCCGGTCAACGTGTCGAAACCGGCTTGCCAGAGTCGCGCTGCCGACTCAGGCGAGAAGTCAAATGTCTTGAGGCTGACCTCGTCGCTCTGATCGGCATATGCAAGGTACAAGAGGGTGACCGAGGCGCTGTCCCCTTGCTTTGAGCGCTGCGCGAAAAGCGCTTGCCATGCCGCGATCGCCCTGCGGCACTGTGTCGCAAACATGAGGTCCTGCGCGCGGGTGAATATCTCGCCGAGGGTTTTCGGGCGCTGGGCAAGCAACGGCAGGAGGTCGATGGCAATGCACAGCAGCGGCTTGTCCTGCGGCTGCGCCATCACCGAGTCCAGCGGCAGGTTGATGGAAATTCCGGCGTCACCAAGCAGCCGTCCGCCGATCTCGACCGGCGGATAAACCGGGAGCAACGCGGCACTGGCTCGGATATGCTCGGGCGTTATCGCAGTGGCCGCGCTGTCGAACACCACATCCTCACCGGTCTCAATGTCGACCGCCGTCGCGAAAAAACGCGTGTCGCCCAGGTTGATACGATCGAAATCGACGAGCTGGCGGAGCGTCGCCTCGAGCGGAAGCGCGTCGTAGAGGCTCGATGGCTCGGGATCGCTGGAGGGGTTGAGCCACAGTCCATACAGCGCACGCGGGCTGAACAATCTTGGCTGCCGGAAGGTAAGCGATGCAACGGCCGATTGCATGTGCCGAGGTTCTTCCAGCGGCTGTAGGTCGAAGGAAGAGCTGACGCTGGCGGGACGCCACAACATCTCGAGCGCGGCTTTGGTCCTGTCCGGCTGATTGCCGGCGATGATCGCGCCATTGACCGCGCCAACCGACGCACCAGCGACCCAGTCCGGCGGCAGGCCATGATCTTTGAGCGCGCACCATGCGCCGGCTTGGAAGGCGCCGAGTGCATTACCGCCGCTCAGCACGAGCGCGAGGCAATGCTCGGAGAATGGGAAAGTCATGTTCATCTGAACGCCAACGCCCGACCGTCCCGATAGTCAAGGCGAGCACGTCAGGTCTTCCATAAAACTGACTGATCCATGTGAATGGCAGGAACGGCGGCATCCGCCCGCGGTTGACTCGGGATGGCGCCCTCCTCACTGCTCAAACCCGGCTGGCGGGAATCTCGCCGAACTGGTGATGGCGTTGACCTGCACGTTGTCGAAGCCGGACAGGACGGCGCGCCGCTCGTGGTTCTGCTCCACGGTTTTCCGGAATTCTGGTGGGCTTGGCGCAACCAGATCTCGCCGCTCGCCGACGCTGGCTACCATGTGATCGTCCCGGACCTGCGGGGCTATAATTCGAGCGACGCGCCAGATGGCGTCGAGCATTACCGGCTTGATCTCCTCGTCGCCGATGTCCTCACCTTGGCTAACGGCTACGGCGCGGAACGCTTCGAAATCGTCGGGCATGATTTGGGAGCGCTCATCACTTGGTGGGTGGCGGTATATCATTCTGAGCGTCTCGCTCATGCCGTGATGATGGATGGGCCACACGCCGATGTCTGGCGCAGGCAGATGCTGAAACATCCCACGCAAGCGCTGCGCAGCTCGTATGTCGCTGCATTTCAGATCCCCAGGGTTCCGGAGGCGATGCTGGGGGCGCTCGACTTCGCGGCTCTGCGCGCGATCATGCAGGGAAGTGCGCATAGCGACACGTTCGAGCCCGGGGCTCTCGATCACTATGCCGAGGCTTGGCGACGCGGCTCGTTGGCAGCCATGCTGAACTACTATCGGGCTTTGCGTCACCGAAAGAAAAGCGAAACCCCGCGCATCCGTGTTCCAAGCCTGATCGTTTGGGGAAGCGAGGACTGCTTCCTTGAACGGCATGTCATGGAGGCCGGACTCGATCTCTGCGCCGACGGCCACTTCATCGCAATCGACGGCGCGACGCACTGGCTTCATCTCGAGCAGCCTGACCGAGTCAATTTCGAAATTGTGAGTTTTTTCGGCCGCTAGCAGTCACCTCGTCTTTATGCCCGAGCGTTCTACATGGTCTCCACCAATGTCGCCATCCCTGGCACCTCGGGCATCGAGCTCTTGCAGAAGTTCTCACCTGCACCGATGATATGCCGCAGCCTTGCAAAGGCAGCTTCTTCGCCGCCGCGGACACCCAGACTATAACCGTGGGCGTATAGTCCGAACGCAATTGCGGCCATGTCCGGAGATGCGTCTCCGGGAATGAGGTCGAGGAAATTCTCCTCTTCGGCGTCAGCTCCAGCATGCAGGAGTGAGCATCGAGACGAGTCAACGCGACGAGCGCAGGCCAGTTGAGTTCAGCAAGATGCGCGTTGAAGCGATGTACATATGCCGCATCTGGTATCAAACTAGGCATGATCATCTCCTCCACTGGGAAGGCGGCCCACGCGATTCGCCGATGATCGCCGTGCCACAGCTTCGATCCATTCGGCGCGAGCGTCCTCGACAGTGTGGGTGAGCGCGTGATCGACGCAGAACAGGTGGAACATACTATCGAAGGCTAATTCCGGATAGGACAGCGCGTCGGCCAAGGCGGCGGTGAAGCGATCGAAGGGTGTGAGATCACCCGCCGGTACCCATCGAGCCAGATCATCGCTCTCCGCGTTGCAAAGGTCGCAGAACGTGCAGTCGTAGACGCCGGAGATCGCCCAGGCCTGCCGCTGGACGTCCCATCTTGCGCTGGCGTCGCACGCGAGCATGTCGCAACCGCAGTCCCTGCAGACAGGTTTGAGGCCGCCGGTGGGCGATGTCGGATCGGGTTCGTCGGGAAAGCTCGGAACGAAACTGAAGCTGTAGGCGAGATCCGGGATCCGCAGGTCGAAATAGGTCGAGGCCTCAGCTGCGAGATAAGCAGCGGTCCAGACGTCCGCTCCGTCCTCGATATGAAAAGAAATGGTGCCGGAGTCGAAGAGGTCGCCCCCACTGAAAAAGTCGACATCAATCCGATAGGCGCGCGTCGTGGTGGTCATGTGAGCCATGACAAATCTCCTTGAATTTTGGTCGGATGGTGCAGGCTCGCTCAGCGCGCGCGTTCGAGCAGCTTGCGGGCCTTGCCTTCGAGTTCCAGGCGTCCGTCCTGATGCGGGCGGCTGCGTGCGAGGGCGGTGATACCCTGAACGAAATCATAAACCGAAGCCGGAGGATGCCCCTCTTCAGCCAGGACCGTCGCAATCACCTTGGCAGTCTCGGCCTTGGAAAAGCCTTCCTTGCGCAGGAAGCTTTCCCGGTCCCCGTCCTTGCGCGCGACGATGGCTGAGCGCGCCGCCGATATCCCGTCGATAAACGAGCGAGGCGAACTCTCGGCGAAGTGCGCGAGCGCTGGCGCCGCCTCATGGGCGAAGCGGTTCGCCGCGAACTTGGAGTGCCGAATATTCACTTCCTGGAAGTTTTCGACGCCCCACAAATTGCGGTTCTGACAGACCGCACGGAGGTAGAAAGTGGCTATCCCCAGTGACTTGGAGCCGACCTCTGAGTTCCAGCAATAAAATCCGCGAAAATAGAGATCCGGCTCGCCATTGGGCAATCGGCCGGCCTCGATCGGGTTGAGATCGTCGACCAGGAATAGGAACACATCCCTGTCCGAAGCATAAAGGGTGGTCGTGTCGCTCGTCACATCGACACAGGGGTTGTAGGTCATCGAACCCCAATCGAGCACGCCCGGCACCTTCCACCTTGTGTCGCCCGTGCCATTGCCCGCGATTTTCATCACTGCGGCGACCAGCTCATGATCCCAGATGCGACCATAGTCCGGTCCAGTGACCGCCCGCAGCTCAGCGCGACCCTCGTGCGTCTGAAGCAGTTTCACATGCTCGGCCGGATGGCGGATGAGGCCATGCTGGAGGTTGATGCCGGCGAGCGCGCCCGGAAGTTGCCGCAGATAGGAGGCCGGGGCGCCCACCAGACTGCACAGCTGCCCGAACGACCAGTTGGTAGGCGCAACTGGCGCGCTGTCACCGGGAACAACGAGCGAAAGTCGCTCGGGCTCGTCGCTACGGGCTTCGACACGTACCGTCCGGCTCTCGATGATCCGCGTCGTCGCCCGCTCGGCGCGCGAGCGCACACTGGCATAGAGATCGTCCAGCGAGAGGTAACGCTCATCCTGGGGGCGATTAAACCATTCGGACGAGACGCGAGAAATATTGGTCCCGCGGGATATATCGACGCGATAGGGCTGCGCCTGCTGGCGCGGGGCAGGAGATAGTGCGTTCATGGAAGCCTCCGGAGGTAGGAGAGTTGGCGATCCCGCGCAGCTTCCAGCCGCGCTTCGCCGCCGCCCTTCCCCACCCCCCCTTTCCTTCTGCTCGCCTGACTGGTCATCGCGCCCTCAGGCGGCCTTCGCGCCGGCAAGCCGTCTCCATTGCTCCCCCGTGCGCATGATCTGGTCGAGGATGGCCTCGGCACGGTCAGTGGGCACAAACAGCCTCGTCTTGTAATTGATGATCTCAGTGAAACAGCCGATCGACTTCAGCCAATCCCGTCGTGCGGCAGGGAAATCGCGAATTTCGAGCCGTCGCGCATCGTTCACATGGACCTGCATCAGTCGTGCAGTATCCATGCCGACGATCGGAACCCCTTGCCGCCCTCTGGCGCCAGAGATCATCTCCGCTGGGCTCAGCACAGTGGACGTGTCTACACCGAACGCACGGGCGAGTTTCTCTAGTCCGTAGGGCGAAATGATGCGTCCGAGCAGCGAGTTGCCTTCCGCGTCAGTAACCCGCCAGACCCGCATATCGTCATCAGGAAGGCGGTCCCAGACCGGAAGCAGGAGGCCGGTTGCCATACTGATCGTTTCAACGTCGAGCTTCGATCGGGTTTCTTCAACCTCTATGTCCCAGAGGCGTTCGAACTCCTCCTTTTCTACAGGAGACCAGAGGCTCTCCTGAAGGACGGTATCGCGGATGCGGTCGCGGCCTGTTGGCCGAACGAGCTGCCACATGGTGATCGGGTTGCCGTCATTGTCCATGCTGCTCCAGCTTGGCACCTGGAGTGCAACGCGCCCCGACCGGCCGTTGCGCAGCCGAATGACTTCGACACCGCCATAGTCAAGTTCCAGCTGGGCGAGGCTGAGGGCACGCTTGCGAAAATGCAGTTCAATGCGGCTGAGCCGAGTCTCGGCGCCCGTCACAGGATCACGCCGCAGGACCTGCTCGTCGAGGAGAGCCATGCGCTCTGCCTGCATGGTTTCGACGCCGACATCGAGCGTCCCGGCCTCCCGGGCCGCATCGATGCGCGCCTGGATCAGGGCCATATATTCTTCGAAGATCGCATTCTGGGTCTTTATCCGCAGAGCCAGCAGGCGATTGAGCCATCGCTGGATAGGCGGGAGATCATCGAGCAGACCGCCGCTTTCCTTGTCCAGGAGACGCAGGCCCGTCATGTCGATGAAGGCGGCAAGGGTAGTGCTTGTGAGCTTGCCACGGTAGAGAAGATGGTACCACTGGATGAGCGCATCGCGGGCATAATCGCTTTCGAGATTGTCCGAGGGGTCGAACATATTCTGTCCGCCTGTCTGTCGCTGTCCACGGGTCAGCGCCCCCAGGCTGTCGAGCCGCCGCGCAATGGTGCTGATGAAGCGACGCTCGCCCCGGCAATCCGTGGTCACTGGCCTGAAGACGGGCGCACTGGCCTGATTGGTGCGGTTGGAGCGACCAAGACCCTGAATGGCGTTTGCCGCGCGCCATCCAGGCTCCAGCAGGAAATGTATCCGCCGACGCCCGGCTGATTTGCAGTTGCGGTCGGCATGGTAGCTCCGGCCCGTGCCGCCGGCGTCGGAGAATACCAGTATCTGCTTGGCCCCGGACATGAAGGCTTCAGCCTCAACGATGTTGCTTCGACCGCCCCGGCTTTCGACACGCTGGCGGCCATTTGCGTCGACAATGAGCCGCCGGGTTCGTCCGGTCACTTCCGCCACGGCGTCGGTGCCGAAATGCCGGATGATTTCATCGAGCGCCGAGCCAATTGGCGGCAGGGCACAAAGCGCCTCGATCATCTCGTCACGCATGGCGAGCGCCGCCTGGCAGAAGACCGGGTTGCCAGCCTCGTCGACCATCAGTTCGGAGCGTTCCGCATCGTCGCTCCCCTTGATGATCTGCATCATGCGGACCGGAAAGGCCGTCCTGAGGTAATCGATCATCGCTTCTTTGCAGTCGCAGTTTATGTCGAGCGTGGCGGCAGGAGGCGCAGGTTTCCTTCGGTTTTCCATGATTTCACTCCAGATAATTACGGTTCCCTCGACCTCAACAAGTCGAAGGAACCAACATGCG
>NZ_VYPZ01000023.1 GCF_008710155.1 Sphingobium limneticum | reverse complement strand
GCTGCCAACGATCCCATATCTCCGCTCGCTGGCTGGCCGTGTAATATATCCGACGACGCTGCTTCATCGTGACACTCCATCTTACTCAAAAGATTAAAGTGTTGCCGCCACCCGTTGAACCCACCGTGGTTTGCGGAACGTCCGGTTTAGAATTTGCTCAACGCTTAAGCTGACATTGATTGAACCCGATCAGTGATGCATCGTCGGGCAATGAAAAGTTTCTTGATCTTTAGCATTGGCCTGACATTCCTGCTCAGCGCATGCTTGAACAATCCTACGATTGATGAGGAAATCGCCGCACGATGTGGAATTTCGATTGGCGAATATCAGAGCGTCGAGGCGAAACTAGATAAGAGTCACGATGGTGCATCAGTGGTTGCTGGCCAATGTCGTCTTACCCGAACCACAAAGAACGTTATCGAAGGGACGGTGATCGATAATGCTTCATGATAGTGGAGAGTGATCGCTCGCTTCATCCATGTCTGCAACTGGGCAGCGCTTCTTCGCACATAGATGGCAAAAATTGGTCGCCTGTTGCCGGGCAACTACCCGAACCAAAACCGGACAGGCCGTTCATCGGAAGAGCGATGCGATTCGCAGACCGGTAGCACCCACGGTGGGTGGATTGCGGACGGTCGGGTTTTTGGAAACTATCGGCGAAAAGCTGACTTAAATGTCCATTCGCCAATAACCTCGAAAAACGAAAAACATCTGTATCACCGCTGCCGCAGCAAAAAGCACTGTTGCGACATTCATGGCAGCATCACCAAAATCGGCTGCGAAGATGCCGACCATCAGAAATATCCAAGCGGGCAGCCCAATACAGATCGTGTAGAGCTTCACCCACGTAGGCTGGACAGACCAATAGGCAGCTTCGAGAGTCTGTGGGTTATCGTCATTTTTCAACCAACTCATCCGACTATCTTGCACAGCTATGCGGGGTCCGCAATCGGCGACGAAATAGCCTTTCCTAACTGACTAAAAATGGTCGCAACCAGCCCAAGACGTCCTTACGCCGCCTTGCCCTTCAATGCCTTCTGTCGCCGCCTTTGCACCGACGACCCGATCCCCAATGCCTCGCGATATTTGGCGACGGTGCGGCGGGCTATGTCCATACCCTTGGCGCGCAGCAGGTCGACCAGCGTGTCGTCGGACAGGATCGCCTGCGGGTCTTCGGCGCCGATCAGCGCCTTGATATGGCTTTTCACCGCTTCGGCCGAGACGGACCCGCCATCGCCGCCCGATGACGCCACGCCGCTGGTGAAGAAATATTTGAGTTCGAAGAGGCCGCGCGGGCAGGAGAGATATTTGTTGGAGGTCACGCGGCTGACGGTGCTTTCGTGCATGCCGATCGTGTCGGCCACGGCTTTGAGCGTCAGCGGCTTCAGATGGGCGACGCCCTGCTGGAAGAAGGCTTCCTGGGTGCGGACGATCTCGCTCGCCACCTTGATGATCGTCTTTTGCCGCTGGTCCAGCGCCTTCACCAGCCAGTTGGCGCTGGCGAGGCAATCGGCGAGCCAGGCCTTGGCCGTCTTGTCCTGCGGGCCGCTGGCCAGTTCGACATAATAGCTGCGGTTGATGAGGACGCGGGGCAGGGTGGCGCTGTTCACCTCGATCGCCCAGCCCTCCCGCGTGGGCCGCACGAACAGGTCGGGCGTCACCGGTGCGGCGCTTGTCTGCGAAAATTGCAGGCCGGGCTTGGGGTCATAGCCGCGCAGTTCCGCGATCATGTCGGCCATATCCTCCTCATCCACGCCGCAGATACGGCGCAGCTGGGGCAGGGCGCCCTTGGCCAGCAGGTCAAGATTGGCGAGCAGCCGCGCCATACAGGGGTCGTAGCGGTCGGCTTCCCTGGCTTGCAGCGCGAGGCATTCGGACAGGCTGCGCGCGCCGACGCCGGTGGGGTCGAATGTGTGGATGACGCCCAGCACCCGTTCGATGTCGAAGAGGGGGATGCCAAGGCCATGCGCCGTCTGGAGCAGGTTCGCCTCCAGATAGCCCGCTTCGCTGATCTGGCCGATCAACTGGGTGGCGATGAGCAGATCCATGCCGGAAAGCGTGGCACGGGCCTGCCCCATCAGATGTTCCTGAAGGCCGATGTCGGGCGCGGCGAAACTATCGAAGTCGGGCGCGTCCTCGGCATAACTGCCGGACAGTGCATCCGTGCCGCCGCCGCTGGCGCCATGAGCCTCCGCCATGCCGTCGGCCATCCGATCGCCGGGGCCATCGTCGATGAAACTATCCGCGCCATGATCGACGTCGAGCGGGCTGTCGGCCGCGCCCAGCCCCTGCGCGATCAGATCGTCAGCGCCACCGGTTTCGGCGGACAGAGTGGGCGCCTCGACCATCTGGTCGATGCCGTCGGGGGCAGGGGGACCGTCATCCCTGCCGCCCGATTCGAGCAGCGGATTCTTTTCCAGTTCGCCCGCGACGAACGCCTCGATCTCCAGATTGGACAGCGCCAGCAGCTTGATCGCCTGCTGGAGCTGGGGCGTCATCACCAGAGACTGGCTCTGGCGAATGTCCAGGCGTGGGCCGAGCGCCATTATGCGCCGCTCCGATCATAGAGAAGGGCGCGCGCGGTCATCATATCAAAGCTGGAAATTCTCGCCCAGATAGAGGCGGCGGACGTCGGCATTGGCGACCAGTTCGGTCGGATTGCCGGCAAAGAGCACCTGCCCGCCATAGATGATACAGGCGCGATCGACGATTTCCAGCGTCTCGCGGACATTATGGTCGGTGATCAGCACGCCGATGCCGCGCGTCTTCAAATCCTTCACCAGATCGCGAATGTCGGCGATCGACAGCGGGTCGATACCGGCAAAGGGTTCGTCCAGCAGCACGATCGACGGATTGGCGGCCAGTGCGCGCGCGATTTCGCAGCGGCGGCGTTCACCACCCGAAAGGGCCATGGCGGCGGAATCGCGCAGGCGCGTGAGGCCGAATTCGGACAGCAATTGTTCCAGGCGAGCGGCACGGGCGGCCTTGTCCGGCTCCGCCTGCTCCAGCACCGCGCCGATATTCTGCGCCACGGTCATCCCGCGAAAGATGGAGGTTTCCTGCGGCAGATAGCCCAGGCCCAGAATCGCGCGGCGATACATGGGCAGGTTGGTGATATCCTGCCCGTCCAGCACGATGCGGCCATGGTCGGGGCGCACGAGGCCCATCACCGAATAGAAGCAGGTCGTCTTGCCTGCGCCATTGGGACCGAGCAGGCCTACCACCTCGCCCTTACCCACGGTCAGCGACACGTCCGACAGCACGACGCGCTTGTCATAGCTTTTGGCGATCGAGATGACCGACAGGCCTTCCCCCACCTCATGCGGGATTTGCGGGCGTTGCGCCGTCCGGTCCGGGGTCACCACGTCGTTCATGCGTCTTGTCCTTGCAGCCGTTCGTTCAGGCACGCGGGAAATTGGTACGCGCACGGCAGTTGGCAAGCTTTGTGCATGGGATCGCCGCCGGGGCAAGGGGAAAAATGGCGATATGGGCCGCAAGAGGGGTGGGCGGGGCAAAATTCGAACCTGTCATCGGCCGGTCAAATCTGCCCCATTCCATGACCGGCGAATCGCGGCATTCCATCCCGCGTTGCCGGCACCGGCTCGACAGTCCGTTGCCGATGCGGGATCAGCGGAAGGGTGTATTTCCATCCGGGTTAATCCGCAATTCATGTCCGTTTTTGGCGGAATAGCGTGCGTTTCAGGATCGCTCCATTCGGCTGGCAGGACGCACGGCCGGTCAGAATATCGTTGTCGGTTTTGACGCGCTGAGCTTCGACTGTTGCGGCTGTGTTACCAATAAGGAGAAAAACATGTCGCCGTCTATGACGAAAATGGCCCCGCTGGCTGTGGTTTTGATCGGTTCGCTGGGTCTGGGTGGCTGTGCCACCAAGGGGTTCGTCCGTGAACAGGTCGCGACCGTCAATCAGCGCGTCGATGCGCTCGATGCGAAATTGCAGACCACCGATGGCACCGCTCAGCAGGCTTTGGCGGAGGCGCAGTCGGCGTCCGGCCAGGCGCAGCAGAACAGCCAGCGCCTCGACCAGCTGAACGGCCGTGTCGATGGTGTGGAGCAGCAGCTTCAGGCCGCCCAGCGCAAGCGCGCACGTAACTGACCCTGCGGGGCGGCCCCAAGCATCGCATGGACGGCGGGGCACACCCGTCCGCCCATGACGATGCGATCATAAAGCGGACGTGCAATTCCCCTTGCGACCGACCCCCGTCGGCGTTCGTCCGTGCCATAAGATCATGACCTTCCCGGCCGGCGTCTTCCCCCTAGGACGCCGGCCCCTTTTCGTGAGTGTAGACAAGAAGATGATCCGTGCTTTCATGGCGCTGGCGGGATTTGCGCTCGTCACCGCCGTCCCGGCCGAGGCCGCCGTCAAGAAGCCAGCCCCCAAATCCGCCGCCGCAAAGAAGAAGGCGGCGACCAGAAAGAAGCCGGCTGCCCCCGTCGCGAAAGTGGAGGCGCCGCCGCCCATATTATCGGACGGCGCGACCCGCGTGGTCGATTGGGTGGCTTCGGCAAAGGACAATCACGCGCTGCCCTATATCGTCATCGATAAGCAGGGGGCTGCCGCCTATCTGTTCGACGCCAAGGGCAAGATGCTGGATCATGCGCCGGTGCTGATCGGCATCGCGCCGGGCGATGATGCGACGCCGGGGATCGGTGCCAAGAGCCTGGCCGAAATCGGCCCTGCGGAAAAGACCACGCCGGCCGGGCGCTTTCTGGCGAAATTCGGCGTCGCGGCGGGCAAGCAGCGGGTGCTGTGGGTCGATTATGCGACCTCCGTCGCGCTGCACACCATCCCGCCGGGCAATCCCAAGGAAAAGCGCAAGGAGCGGATGCTGTCCCCCGGTATCGAGGATAATCGCATCACCTTCGGCTGCATCAACGTGCCCAAGGTTTTTTATGCCAAGGTCAGCCCGCTGTTCGGGCGCAAGGGCGGCTATGTCTATATCCTGCCCGACAGCAAGCCGATCGAGCAGGTTTTCCCGCGGCTACGGGTCCAGCCCTTCCTGAACGCCGCCCGCACCAGTGATGTGGGCTGAGTAGCAGATCAGTCCGCGAACAGCTTGAATTCGGCGAGGCGGATCGCTTTGCCTTTAGCTTGCGTAAAGAGCAGACGGACCTTGCTCGCCTGAAGCCGGGGCCAGCGGACGTCGGTGACGCCGTTGGCAACCGGGCTGCCCTTGGGCACGGCGATGTCGCGCCAGTCCCCGTCCACCCACGCCTGAAGCCGGTAGCTTTGCGGCACGGCAAAGCTTTTGCCATCAGCGAAGAAGGCGAGTTCGGCGCGGGAGATGTCAGTGGGCTTGCCCAGGTCGATCGCATACCATTGATCGGCGGGCGAGGGCGCCGAGGACCAGCCATTGGGCAGTTCCGGGAAGAACCAGACCCGGCCGTCGATCGCATCATGGACATTTTCGACGTCGGCGTTGCTGGAGGCTGACCCCATCGGGAACTGCCCGCGTACCAGTTGCACTGCCCGGTTGATCGGACGCTGGATGGCGGGCGTGGGCGCGCGGGCCACCGGCACCTCGATCCGGCCCAGCGTTTCGCGGTGGGCGACAGGCTGGCCATCCACTTCGATGAAGAGGCCCTTGCCGCGCTTGTAATGGCTGCCGTCCGCATCCCATGTCACCGCGACCTTATGGCCATGATAGGGGACGTCCTGCACCCGGAACCAGGCGAGCGCCTGTGGATCGCCGGCATTCGGCAATAGCGGGTTCACCTCCAGCATATCGTTGGCGCGCGGGCGGATGCCAACCAGCCCGGTCAGGATCAGATCGTTGAAGCCGGAATGGAAATAATGATGGCTGCGGTCCAGGCCCACGATCGGCTTGCCGGTTTCGGGGTGATAATCCTCCTCGATGTCGAGGTGATTTCCCTGATAGTGGAGCGCGGCATATTGGCGCAGCAGGCGCATATAGGCGCTGCGCGTGACCGGACCGGTCTGCGTCTGATGGTCGAGCAGGTTGGCCATGCCGTGCAGCACCTGCGTCGTCTGATATGGCCAGATCGGGCCGTTCCACTGGCATTCCGGGGCGCTGCCCAGATAGCGATATTGGCGCATATAATATTCGTAACTGGCTTCGACCGTGCGCATGCCTGCCTTGCCGGCGAGGGAGGCCGGGTCGAGCAGATGCGCCCAGGCCGCCGCATATTTGGCGTCGTCGGGCACCAGGTCGAACATCCAGGGCAGATAGCCGACCAGTTCGCGGTTACGGATCGGCTCCCAATATTTCACGAAGTCGGTCTTCGACTGGTGGCGGTCGATGAAGTGGCCGAGCTTGTCGCTCCACAGATCTGTCAGGACGCGCTTTTGCAGCGCATCGGCGCGGGCGGCATAGTCGGCAGCCATGGCTTTGTTGCCGGCCATCGCCGCCATTTTCGACAGCGCGCGGGCATTGGCGAACATATAGCTGTTGACCGAGGGGCGGAAAGCCTCACCGCCCCGGAACCCGTCCTTGCCGCCCGATGCGTCGATGGAGGAGACGGTATATTCGGTGGCGTCCAGCAGCGGCTCCACGAAATACAGCCCCTTGGCGAAGTCATATTTATCGTCCCACAGGCGATAGATATGGTTCATCACCGGCAGATGCGCGATCGCGTCCGCCCGGTCGCCATCGACCAGGAAGCGGCCCCAGACGCTGTCGGCCATATGGTCGGTAAAGTGCCGGTCGTTGCCGCCGCTGCGATACATGAAATGGATATAATCGTCGGCGAAGCGCCGGTCGTTCAGCCAGCGTCCCTCGCCGATGTGAAAGCCGCTGGCGTCGTTCAGGCTGGCATAGGGATGGCGCTGCCAATCGACGTCGTCGAAAAATTCGGTGGTGATATAGCCTTCGTCGCCCAGATCCCGCTGATGGCCGCGATAGAGCGCCCAGCGATAATAATAGACCGCGTCGATCTTGGGGTCGGCGGATTCGAAGAAGGGGATACGGTCCCGATACCAGGGTGCGTCGTTGCCGAAGCGCTGGGCGGCGATGGCGGTCGTGTCCATCTTGGAGGGGGGCGCCGACGCCGCGCCGATGCCCATCAAGGCGGCCCCCGCCAGCAGGATCATCTTCATCGCGCGCATCGGTCGTCCTCCTTTGTATCACAAACAAATATGGCGGCCGTAGCGGGACTGGAGAGCATCCCGATACGGCCGCCATGTTATGGGGCACGGCGAGGAGACGCCGTGCCCCATGGGCACTCACTTGAAGGTATAACGAACACCCAGCGCAAAAGTGCGCGACAACATGGTGGTGCCGAGGTTGAACTGCTCCGGCCCACCGACATCTTCAAACTTGTAATAGGTCTGCTGCTTGGACTTGGTGAGGTTCACCGCGTCGAAGGTCACGCCCAGACGGTCGTTGACGTTCCAGGTGAGCTGGAGATCCAGGCTCTTTTCCGGATTGCGCCACACGCCGATCGGGTTGGCGAACAGACGCGCTTCGTTGTTTGCCAGGAACTCCTTGCGCCAGATGTAGGACAGGCGGGCGCCGATCGGGCCGTTATCATAGGCCAGCGTGGCGTTGTAGCTGAGGTCCGACACGCCGAAGAAGGACGAGGTCGACTGGCCGGTGATGTTGCCCGCCGAATCCGACTGCGGAATATTCTGCTTGGAATCGAGGATCGTGACGCTGCCCACGAAGCCAAGGCCGTTCAGGACGCTGGGCAAGTAGGACGGGAAGTAGGTCAGACCCAGTTCGATGCCCTTGAGCACGCCGTCCGACGCGTTGACCGGGCGGGTGATGGCGAAATTGTTGGTCGCACCAGCAACGATGCCGTTGTTCGGGATAAATTCCTGAACCGTCAAGGGAACGACCAGCCCGCTGATCTTGCGACGGAAGGCGGTCGCGGTGATCGCGCTGTTGCGTTCGAAATACCATTCCAGGGCGACGTCGATATTCTTCGAATGGGTCGGGTCGAGGTTAGCCGTGCCCGCCGAACCGCTGCCATAACCAAGGTTGGTCAGATCGCCGACCAGATTATAGTTGGGGTTGATGTCGGTGAAGTTGGGACGACGCAGCGTTTCGCCATAGTTGAAGCGGACGCGCAGATTGTCGAAAATCTCGTATCGCGCGGTGAAACTGGGCAGGAACTTGTCGGACCCACGCGACACGCTGGTCTGCGCACCGTTGTTGTAGCGGTCGAAAAAGTTATAATCGGTGTCGACAGTGACATATCGCACGCCGCCCTGAAGTTTCAACGGGCGACCGAAGATCGATACTTCACCATCGGCCTGGAGATAGGCGGCGATGGTGCTTTCATCGATGTTGAACACGCGCTGCAGCGAGAGCTGGTCCGATGTTTTCAGGCCATAGAGGCCACGGACCGCATCGGCATTGTCGTGCAGCCAATAGCCGCTGGGCAGAGTCCAGCTGGTCGGCACGTCGGCGCCGCCCTGATAGAAATCCTTGTTGGTGAAAGCGGCATCCGCGCCCAGGCCTGCAAGAGTGGTGCGCACCCGCGGCGCGCCTGCATCCTGCGTCCGTACGGACGTCGACGCCTTGCGCTGGTCGATACGGATACCGGCCTTGATTTGGCGGATGAAGCCTTCATCCCAAGTATAATAGCCATCGAGCGTACCGGTGATGGCGCTGCCCTTGTCGCGATTGGCATTGTCGTAGAATTGCGCGACGTTCCAGAGCGCAGGGTTGGTCAGCACGCTGTCATCGTTGAAGTGGAAGGAGGGAATGCCGCCGCCCGCGTTGAAATCGACGTTGATCGAGTTCTGCGTGCTTGTACGCTCCGTACGCATGGCGAGGAACGACGATTTCACCGTGCTAGTCTGATAGGCGATATCGCCGATGATCTTGCCGCGATCGCCCAGATCCCACTTGCCGTTCAGGGCATAGACGAAGCTGTCGGTCTTCGATTTGTTATAGTCACCGCTGTTGAAGCCATAGACGTTATTGGCGACACGCGATTTGACGATATTGGTGCCCTCATACAGCGTCGGCGACTGCGGATTGTCCCAGAAGTCGACGAAGCTGAATTGCAAGCTGTTGAAGGTTTCGCCCCGGTAGCCCGCGTAGAAGACTTCGGCGGTGTAAACTGAGCTGGCGTTCGGCGCCCATTGCAGGGCGACGTTGAAGGACGGGCGTTCGCGCTTGCCATATAGGTCGGAGCTGAACACCGCGTCGCGCGACAGGACGTAAGGCGTGTTGACGCCATTCACCAACATCGAGGAACCGGGCGCGGTCGACAGGCCCTTGTCGAGGCCAGGCTCCCATGCGCCCAAGCCCGGAACACGCCCGAATGCGCCGGTAACCGGATCGCGGCCCACGGGGAAGATGCGCTGGAACGGCGTCAGGCCGGTTCCGGCAGCAGGCGTCATGTTGGCGAAAGGCACCAGCGCGCCAGCCGTCACGGTCTGATCGCGATATTTGGTGCGGGTATAGCTGCCGTTCACCAGGATGCCGATGTCGCCAATGCCGGTTTCCCAGCGATCGCTGACCAGCAGCGCGACGTTGGGATTATAGGTGTCGGCCTGCTCATTGTAGATACCGCGTGCTAGGCCGGAAATGGCAAAGCCGTCAAAATCGAACGGGCGGCGGGTTTGGACATCGACCTGGCCCGCAAGGCCGGTTTCGATCTGGTCGGCCGAACGGGTCTTGAACACGTCGACGCGGTTGACGAGGTTCGCCGAAATATCCTGAAGCGAGAAAGCCTGACCAGCGGCCGTGAAGATGTTGCGGCCGTTGAGAGTCGTCAGTGCGTCGGTCAGGCCGCGGATCGAGATGCCGGCCGCTTCGCCGCCGGTGCGATTGGTGACCTGGACACCCGTCACGCGCTGGAGCGCTTCGATGACATTGTTGTCGGGCAGTTTGCCGACGTCTTCGGACACGATCGAATCGACGATCTGGGTCGATTGCTTGCGGACGTTGAGTGCGCCGACGATCGAGGCGCGGACACCGGTGACGACGATGTCGGCGGCTTCATCCTGCGGTGCGACGGTGGCCGCGTCCTGTGCGTGGGCGGCGCCCGACAGCATCAGTGCGAACATGGAAGCGGAAGCGAGTGCGACCGGCTTGAATGCCATTTGGATATCCTCCCCATAAGCTGGCGCATCTACGCCATGCATGAATTACTCGGACTAATTATTGCTCCGACAAATGAATCGCAAGCGGAAAATTACGGTTCATTGCAGTGAAATTTCAGCGATGTGATATTATTGTCGCAGGCGTGGAACGCCCCATTTTACGGTCTATTCACGCCATGTCGTCGACGAAAAACGGGCGCCTCGCTCTTGGCGAGGCGCCCGTTAGGCTTTGAATAGTCAGACTTATGATGTCAGTCGAGATGCCACCAGGCGCTGGGGTCGCGGCTCGGCACCAGCGTCAGCTGATCTGCCGCAATGCCGATTGCCTTGCCCGGCGTGGCGATCGATACGAAGCGCGCCGCATGCAGCGTCTTCTCGTCGAAGCGGACGAACTGGCTGCGCAGATTGAAGTCCGCGCTCTTGCTGTCGGGTTGCAGGGCCAAGGATCCGTCCGCGCCGGCGACCAGATAATGGTCAGGCATCAGGATGGGGGACAGCATGACGCTGCGCGCGCCGGCGCGGCCGGGCGTCTGGCGGAACTGGGTCTGCGCCAGCGACGGGTTGCCCGCGATCAGCGCCGTGCCGTCATGCGCCATCAAACGCGTGGGATCGGTGGAGGACACGAAGCGTTCGGGCAGTGGGCCATTGCCCACCGGGACGCCGAAATCGGGGGTGCCGTCAGCGGTGTAATAGAGGCGCTGGACGCGGGTGTGGCGGTCCGGATTGAGCAGCGGGTCGCCCTGGATCGCCTCATAGTCGCGGCCATGATAGACGAGGATGTCGCGGCCTTTTTCATCGACGGTGAAGCTGTTGTGGCCGGGGCCATAGACGCTGGTGGCGCTGTTGGAGACGAAGACCGGCTGGGGTGACTTGGTCCAGCTGTTCGCGTCGAGCAGGTCGGCATTTTCGTCCGCCGTCAGCAGGCCCAGGCAATAGCGCGCATCGGTGGCGCTGGCCGAATAGGTCATGAACAGGCGGCCGTTGCGGTGCAGGACGGCGGGGGCTTCGGCGACCTTGTAGCCGCGCACTTCCCAGTCGAGCGTCGGCACCGTCAAGCGCGTGACCTTCTCGCCCAGCTTCAGCGGCGATTCGAGCTTCGCGATATAGAGGTTGCTGTTCGTTTCGATCCCCGGTTCGCGCTGCGCCCAGGCGAAATAGCGCACGCCCTTGTGCACGAAGCTGGTCGAATCGAGGTTGAAACTGTCCCAGGGCGTCTGCAATTCGCCCAGCACGCTCCAATTGCCGGTGATCGGATCGGGACCGTCGCAAACGATGGCGAAGGTGCGGATGCGGAACACGTCGTCACCGCCGCCCGCCGGGCCGGCGGCGAAATACATATACCATTTGCCGTCGATCTGATGCAGTTCGGGCGCCCAGATATAGCCCGAACGCGGGCCGCTCTTTTCATGCCGCCACAGCACCACTTCCTTGGCGGTGGCCAGGCCCGCGATCGTCTTGGACCGGCGCAGGACCAGGCGATCATATTCGGGGACGGAGCCGGTGAGGTAATAATAGCCGTCGTCGTGGCGGAAGACCTGGCCGTCGGCGCGCTGCTTGACCAATGGATTGACGGGGACCGGCGCATCCGCCGGGGTGGACGCGGCCTGGACGATGGCGGGCGTGGCGGACAGCGCAGCAGCGCTGCCGATAAAGCCACGGCGGGACAGGGTGATCGACATCAGAATCTCTCCGAATAGGTTAGTCGGACTAAAAGCGTTCAATATTCGGCCTGGGGCCAGCCGTCAGCCCCCCAGCGCACCGGGGCGATGCGTAAGGTGGGGGCGCCGTTCGCCTGTTTGTCATAGGCGTGGTAGACGACATAGTCTTTGCCGTCCCCGGTCTTACTATCAACGTCGTGGAGCCAGCCGGCATGGCCGGGGCCACGGAAACGCTGCTGTTCCTGAAGGTCGGCGCGCAGGAAGATGGTGCCGCCACCCTCCATCAACGGGCTGCCATCCTTGCCCAGATAGGGGCCGGTAATGTCTTTGGAACGGCCCATGACGGTATAATAGGTGCTGTTCGCGCCCTTGCAGCAATAATCATAGCTGACCATCAGCCAATAATAGCCGCCATGATCGACGATGAAGGGCGCCTCGACCGGAGCCGGGCCGCCGGCGGGGGCGGGGCGGCGCGCGATGGAGACGGGCTTCTTCGCATCCTTGGGCTTGCCGGTCTTGGGGTCCAGTTCGAACAGCTTGATGCCGGTCCAGAAACTGCCGAGGCTCAGCCAGTGGCGCCCTTCGCGGTCGATGATGAAATTGGGGTCGATGGCGTTATAATCATCGTCCTTGGTGGACATGACGACCAGGCCTTCGTCGCGCCAGGCGTAGTTTTTCGCCTTGGGGTCCAGCGTTGGGCTGGTGGCGAGGCCAATGGCGGACCGGTTGGAGCCGAAGGTCGATACCGAATAATAGAGGCGGTAGCGGCCGTTGACGTGAGCAATGTCGGGCGCCCACATGCCGTCGCTGCCGGGAATGGCGTCCTTGGCCCAAGCGGGCAGGGCGGTGAAGATCGGGTCGCCGGCGGTCCAGGTCACCAGATCCTTCGACGTGCGCGTTTCGATCAGCCGCTTGCCATGGCCGGTGCTGAACACATGATAGGTGTCGCCTTCGCGCGCGATGACCGGGTCATGGGTGGGGACGAGGTCGCCGGTCAGGCGGCTGTTGAGCGTCGCTGCGGCCGGGGCCGCCGCCTGCTGCGCGATGGCCGGGGCATTGGTTGCGAACAGGGCGAGGCCCGCCAGCGTGAACATGATCTGCCGGGTCATCCGGGCCTCTCCTTATCGTCAGCGTCATGCACCCGCCCGCTGGCAGGGGCATGACGGCAGGGGGATGGAGCGGGCGGCAATTCCACCCACCGCCCGCTCCAAACAGCTTAGTTCAGTTCCAGCACCACCACCGACTTGGCGGGCAGCGTGACGGTCAACGTGCCGCCGCTGACCTGCGCGCCGGTGAAGGCGACAGGCTTGACGGTTTCGGGCGCGTCGAACGTATTGTGCGCATTGATCGCACCGGCGGTCAGCACGCGGCCGGTGACGGTCGCGGCATTGAGGCCATCCAGCTTCACCGTGACGGTGTTGGGCTGGTTCGGGTCGAGATTCGACAGGCCGACATGCACCTTGCCATCCTTGCCCTTCACGGCCGATCCGCTGACGGCGGGCATGGTGTACTGATCCTTGGCATACCAGGGGGTCTGGATGTCGATCGGCAGCACGGTCGCATCCTGCCAGGGCTTGTACATTTCGAAGACATGATAGGTGGGCGTCAGCACCATCTTCTTGCCTTCGGTCAGGATCATCGCCTGAAGCACGTTCACCATCTGCGCGATCGCGGTCATGCGGACGCGGTCGGCATGACGCGCGAAGATGTCGAGATGGATCGACGCGATCAGCGCATCGCGCAGCGTGTTCTGCTGACGCAGGAAGCCCGGATGGGTGCCTTCGTCCTGCGCATACCAGCTGCCCCATTCGTCCACCGCCAGGAAGACGCGCTTGGCGGGATCATATTTGTCCATGATCGCGCTGTGCTTGGTGATCAGCTCGTCCATCTTGCGCGCGCCGTTCAGCGCATCGGCCCAGCCATTTTCGTCGAAATTGACGGCGGGCGCGCGCGGCGGCCAGCCACCGGCGGGGTGGACATAATAATGAAGCGATACGCCGTCGAGCTTGTCGCCCGCGACCCGCATCATCGTTTCGGTCCAGTTATAATCGTCGACATTGGCGCCGGCCGCGATCTTCAGGATCTTGGTATTGGCGGGCGCCTTGACGAAGGTGGCGTAGCGGCGGGTTTCGTCTGCGGCGAATTCGGCGCGCATATTGCCGCCGCAGCCCCAGAGTTCATTACCGACGCCGAAATAGGGCACCGCCCACGGCTCCTTATGGCCGTTCTTGGCGCGTTCGTCGGCCAGGCTGCCGGCGGGCGAGGTCATATATTCGACCCACTCCGCCATTTCCTGCGGCGTGCCGTTGCCGACATTGCCCGCGATATAGGCCTGCGCGCCGACCTGACGGATCAGCTCGAAAAACTCATGGGTGCCGACCGTGTTCGGCTCGGTCACGCCGCCCCAATGGGTGTTGATCTTGACCGGGCGCTTGTTCTTCGCGCCGATGCCTTCACGCCAATGATATTCGTCGGCGAAGCAGCCACCGGGCCAGCGGATGATCGGCACCGACAGATTCTTCAGCGCCGAAATCACGTCGTTGCGGAAGCCGTTGGTGTTGGGGATCGACTTGTCGTTGCCGACATAGAGGCCGCCATAGATGCCGGTGCCCAGATGTTCGGCGAACTGGGTGAAGATCGCCTTGTCATAGACCGCGCCGGGCTTGTCGGCGTGGATGGTCGCGGTGGTGGGCTTGCCATTGGTGTCGGCGACGGCGGTGGTGGTCGCCAGCGCGCTGGCGCACAGCAACAGCGCAGCGGTCGTGCGGCGCAGAGATTTCATCATATTCCTCTCCCTGTTGGAATTAGTCGTGAAATGCTTCGGTCGTTTCGCGGGTACCGCGCAGGAAGGCATCGGCGACCAGCCGCAACGGGCTGGTGTCGACATCCGACCGGCCGCCCCGGATCAGCGTGGCGAAACGGGCGTAGAGGCCGGCATATTCGACATCTTCGCCATGGTCCGTGCCGCTGGGCAGGGTCAGCACCGCGCCGCCATGGCTGAGTTTGAGCGTCCCCGCATCGGTGTCGACGATGATGTCCCAGCTTTGCGGGCCGGTCTGCCGCCAGTCGAGATCCATGTGGATCGGCGCGCCAGCGGTGTCGCGAAAGGCGAGGTCGGCGGCGATCGGCGCGGCGCGGTTTTCCGGCAGCACCAGTGTCGCATCCTTCAGGAAGAAGGGACGCGGCAGGATATGCGTGACGATCGAGAGCGCATTGATGCCCGGATCGAACACGCCAAGGCCGCCGGGCTGCCAGATCCATGCCTGACCCGGATGCCAGACGCGGACATCCTCCCGCCAGACGATCGACACTTTTTCGATGCGGCGTTCGGCCAGCCATGCGCGCGCCGGGGCGACCCCGGCGGCGAAGCGACTGTGCCAGGCGGCGAACAGGCTGACGCCGACCTTGTCGGCCTGCGACTTGAGAGCTTCCACCTCGGCCAAAGTCGCGCCGGGCGGCTTTTCCAGAAAGAGGTGGATGCCCTTCTTGAGCGCCTGCGTCGCCAGATCGTAACGGACCTGCGGCGGGGTGCAGAGCGCGATGGCGTCCACGGCCGGCCCCTGGGCGAGCAGGTCGTCCAGGCTGGCATGATGCGGCACGCCATCCAGGCCCGCATCATGCGGGCTGACGGTGGCGGCCAGGCTGAAGGCGCTATTGCCCAGGATCGCGGGCACATGCTGATCGCGCGCGATCTTGCCTATGCCCACGATCGCGATACGGATCGGGTCCATGTCGATGGGTTCAGAGTTGCTTGACGGCGACCTGAACGGGGGCAGCGCGCTTCAGCGGGTTGCGCACCGGCAGGGTGAAGGGCGCGGCGATGATTTCGAACACATCGCCTTCCTGCGGCACGATGCCGTCGCTGAACGACAGGGTGGCGGTGCCGAAGAAATGGACATGCACGTCGCCGGCGCGACGGAACAGATCATATTTGAAATGATGATGTTCCAGGTTCGCGAAGCTGTGCGACATATTGCCTTCGCCCGACAGGAACGGCTTTTCCCAGAGGATTTCGCCGTCGCGGATGATGCGGCTTGCGCCTTCGATATGCTCGGGCGGGGTGCCGACCAGCAGTTCCGGGCCAAGCGCGGCCTGACGCAGCTTGGAGTGGGCAAGCCACAGATAGTTATGACGCTCGGTCACATGGTCGCTAAACTCGTTGGCGAGCGCGAGGCCGAGGCGATAGGGGGTGCCGTCTTCACCGATCAGGTAGATGCCGGCCAGTTCCGGCTCCTCGCCGCCATCCTTGGCGAAGGCGGGCATGGTCAGCGCGTCGGTCGGACCGACCAGCTGCGAACCGTCGCCCTTGTAGAACCATTCGGGCTGCTGGCCGACTTCGCCCGCGGCGGGCTTGCCGCCTTCCAGACCTTCCAGGAACATGCGCATCGAGTCCGTCTGCTTTTCGACAGCGGCGGCTTCGCGGTGCATCTTGTCGCGCCCTTCGGCGGAGCCCAGATGCGTGAGGCCGGTGCCGGTCAGCTGGACATGGGCGCCATCTTCATGATCGATGGGGGCGAGCAGGCGATTGGCTTCGAATTCGGCGGCGATATCGACGGCATCGCCCTTGCCGGCGGCATCGACGGCGGCGGAGAGGCTGATTGTCTGCGCGATCGCATGCAGCGCCAGGGCGCGGATGGTGGTGAAGCCGGGCACGAACCAGGCAGCGTCGCCCTGAGCGGCGATGACCGACCGATCGCCATTGTCCGAACGGTGCTGCAACAGGCGCAATGTCATGAAAACTCTCCTCCCGCGCGCCTCAAACATGGCGCTCAATCCAACGTGCAAGACTTTTCGCCGCGGGCCCGCCATCGCGATGATGACGAGGGCAGCGGCGATGAATCCGTTAATTACTCCGACATATGACAGGATGATGGTAATGGCAATGCTTGTATTGTACCGAAGGTTGTGCCTCATTGGGGAGAGGTAAGAGGAGCGGAAATGGTGAAGGAAAATCCGTCTTTGCACAGGGATGAGACGGACAATAGTGGCGCGGCCAAGGCGGTCCGGGGACCGGGGCGTCGGCTGCACGGTGCGATCGCGCATAAATTGGGCATGGCGATCTTGTCCGGCCAATATGCGCCCGGCGACACGTTGTCGGGCGAAGTGGCCTTCGCCGAGGAACTGGAAGTGTCCCGCAGCGCCTATCGCGAGGCGATCCAGGTGCTGACCGCCAAGGGGCTGGTCGAAAGCCGGCCCAAGGCAGGGACGCGGGTGTTGCCGCGCAATCGCTGGAACCTGCTCGACCCAGAAGTGCTGGCCTGGGCCTTTGCCGGGGAGCCGGACATTCAATTCGTGCGCGACCTGTTCGAACTGCGCGCCATCGTGGAGCCTGCCGCCGCCCGGCTGGCGGCGCAGCGGCGCGACAAGGATGATCTGCGGATCATGAAGGATGCGCTGGCCGCGATGCGCCGCCATACGCTGGCGACCGAGGCGGGGCGCGCGGCGGACCGCGATTTCCACAATGCGATATTGAACGCGACCCGCAACGACGCGCTGCTGGTGCTGACCGCCAGCATCGGCGCGGCGGTCAATTGGACGACGCAATATAAGCAGCGTGCCCGCGCCCTGCCGCGCAACCCGATCCCCGACCATGTGCGCGTCTATGATGCGATCGCGGCGGGCGATCCGGTCGCGGCAGCCGAAGCGATGGGCGTGCTGGTCGACCTGGCGCTGGAGGATACGGCCAGCGCCATGGGGGGATAGGAGTCAGGTCAGGATATTGGCCTTCGCCTCGATCGGCGGAGGCAATATGGTTTCGCCCAGCGCGCTCAGCATTTCCCGTTCCACCGTGCGCGTCATGGCGTCGATGGGCAGGTCGTTGGGTTCCAGCCCGAACGGATCTTCCAACTGGTCGCCCAGCGCGTCGAGGCCGAAGAAGGTATAGCTGACCAGAACGGCGGGCAGCAACGTCCACCAGCCCAGCGCGCCGGCCAGCGCGAAAGGCAGCGTCAGGCAGAATATCGTCGCCGTGCGATGCAGCAGCAACGAATAGCTGAAGGGGAGGGGCGTCAGTTGGATGCGCTCGCAACCGGCCTGAACCTGCGCCAGCAGGTGCAATTGCTCCTCCAGCAGGCTGTGATGGATGGCCCCGATCCGACCGTCCTGCATCAGCAGCAGGCAGTGTCGGCCCAAATGCTGGAGCAGCGCGTCGGCCGGATTGACGGCGCCCAGCCATGGTCCCTCCCCGGCATGTCGGGCGATGGCCGCGCGTTCGTCCGCCCCGCGCAACCGTGCCGCAAGGCCGGCGGTGAAGCCGCACAATCCAGTGAGCACAAGGCGCCTATCCGCCATTTCCAATATCGTCGTGCGCCGCGCCAGGGAACGGCAGGCGATAATGAGCGAGCCCCAGAGCTTGCGCCCCTCCCACCAGCGATCATAGCAGGCATTGTTGCGAAAGCTCATGAACACCGACAGGGCGATGCCCATCAGCGTGAAGGGGATGGCGCTGATTTGCGAGAAGATGCCTGGATGCAGCCGCGCCGTCATGACGGCCGCGACGCTGAGCACGGTGATCAGCGCCAGCCGCCCCTTGATGCGGGGCAGGACGGAGCCGCGCAGCGCAAATGCGACATCCATCAGGCCGGGGCGCGGGCGGACGATCATGCGCCGCCCCTGTCGTTCGCGTCGCCATAGATGAAGGCTGTGAGGCCGGAGCGTAACGTCACGGCGCGGCGGACATAATCCACCTCATAGGCGTCCGCGCTGGCGATATCCTGTGGCGTCAGGCGGAACAGCAGGCCTTCGACCGCGTCGGCCGGATCGTCGCTCGGTTCGACCATCGGGTGCCAGCGCGTGCCGCTTTTGGCGATCACGTCCGGGTCGCTGATCTCGATCATATGCTGGCGAAAGCCGGGCAGGGCGTCGGGTTCACCCTCTACCGGGCGGCCGAACAACGCCATCTGCACTTCGATCTGCCGCAGCGTACCGTAGGAGAAAAGCAGGATGTCGGCCATGGCGGGTTCCTCATATGCGAAGCCATGCCGGATAGGCCGATGCACGATCCCCGAAAAGGAAAAAGGCCGGAGCGGCATGTCCGCTCCGGCCTTTTTCCTGTCCGAAATATGACTTTCGACGTTATTCGGCGATCTGCTGCTCCGGCAAGGCGTTGGTCGTCTTCGACCCCCACAGCGCGTAGAAGAGAACATAAAGTTCGCAGGCGGCGGTCAGCAGGAAGCTGGTCTGCAAACCATAATGGTCAGCCAGATAGCCCTGCACCACGACCAGCGCGCCACCGGCGATCGCCATGATCAGCAGGCCCGATCCTTCTTCGGTCAGCGGGCCAAGGCCCTTGATGCCCAGCGTGAAGATGGTGGGGAACATGATCGAATGGAACAGGCCGACCAGGATCAGCGACCACATGGCGACGGGGCCGGTGGTGAACACGGTGACCAGCATCACGACGAAGGCGCCGATCGAGAAGGCGGCGAGGACATGGCCCGCGTCGAACTTCTGCATGATCGCCGAACCCGCGAACCGGCCGACCATCATGCCGCCCCACAGCAGCGACAGATAATTGCCGGCCTGCTCATGCGTCAGATTGGCGATGTCGGGCTGGCTGACGAAGTTGATGAACAGGTTGGCGACGCCGATTTCCGCGATCAGGTAGATGAAGATCGCGGGGATGCCGAACACCAGGTTGCGGTGGTTCCAGAGCGAATATTTCTTCCGCTCTTCCTTGTTGTGGCGCTGCGTCGCGTTGCCCATGGCAGGCAGCGGGAAGCGCGCGATCACCACGGCCAACACGGCCAGAACGATCGCGACCAGAATATAGGGCAGGACCACCGACTGAGCGTCGGCAAGCCGTTCGGCCTGCGTCAGGACGACTTCGCCCTGCGCCGTGCCGCCCTTCGACCGGCCCAGGATCAGATAGGCGCCGAACATCGGGGCCAGCATCGTGCCGGCCGAATTCATCGCCTGAACGAGGTTGAGGCGCGAGGAGGCGGTTTCGGGCTTGCCGACGACCGCGACATAGGGATTGGCCGCAACCTGAAGCAGGGTGATGCCGCTGGCGATCACGAACAGCATGACGAGCGTCACGCCATAAGACGGGATCGACGCCGCGACCGTCATGCCCAGCGCGCCGGCCGCCATGACGAGCAGGCCGGTGACCATCGACTTTTGGTAGCCGACCCGTTCGATCAGCTTGGCCGACGGGATGGAGGCGACGAAATAGGCGATGAACCAGACCGATTCGATCAGGGTCGTCTGGGTATAGCTCAGTTCGAACACGCTGCGCAGATGCGGCAGCAGCGTGTTGTTGATGACGGTGATGAAGCCCCACATGAAGAAGAGGCTGGCAAGTAGCGCGAGGGCAGGGCCGTAGCGTGTGCCGGGGTTATGCGTTGCGACAGGCGCAGCGCCAGACGAGATCGGTCCTGCCATTCATCCTTCTCCAGTGCAGTTCCAGTAGCAGGCCGCCCGATCAAGGGTTGCGCCCGCTTATTTTGTCGGAGTATATCTCCCTCAACCGCCCGTCAATGGGCGCAGTGTCATCGGGAGGAAGTCCATGCGAAAGGTCGTCGATTTGAAAACAGCGCTGTCATACGCTCTGGTCCTTGGCCTCGCAAGCGGCTCAGCGCTCGCCGCCGAAGCCAGCCGCGCACCCGCAGGAACGGCCAATGGCGCTGCCGTCGAAACGATCACGCTGAAAAATGGCGCGGGCGTTTCGGCGAAGATCCTGACCTATGGCGCGACGCTCCAGTCGCTGTCCGGTCCGGGCAAGGATGGCAAGAGCGCCGACGTGCTGCTCGGCTATGACGACCTCAAGGACTATGTCGATCATCCCAATTTCTTCGGCGTGACCGTGGGCCGCTATGCCAACCGCATCGCCGGCGGCAAATTCAGCCTGGACGGCAAACCCTATCAGCTGCCGCTCAATGACAAGGTCAACACGCTGCACGGCGGCGGCAAGGGCTTCGACAAGCAGGTGTGGAAAGTCGTGTCCTTGAAGAGCGGTCCCAAGGTCAGCCTGGTGCTGGGCCTGACCAGCCCGGACGGCGATTCGGGCTATCCCGGCAAGCTGGACGTGACCGTCACCTATACGCTGGACGAAAGCGGCAACCTTGGCATCGCCTTCGACGCGAAGACGGACAAGCCGACCATCGTCAACATGACCAACCATGCCATCTTCAACCTCCAGGGCGAAGGGTCGCCCGATGGCGCGATGGGCCATATGCTGACGATTCCCGCCAAGGCCTATACGCCGGTCGACGCGAACCTCATCCCCACCGGCGAGTTGAAGCCGGTAGAAGGCGGCGTATTCGATTTCCGCAAGCCCCGCCGCGTGGCGGACGGGTTGCGCGATGGTCGCGATGCGCAGATCATCGCCGGCCGTGGTTACGACCATAATTGGGCGCTGGACAAGGGGCTGACCAAGACCCCCGAACTGGCCGCCCGGCTGGAAGATCCAGTGTCGGGTCGCGTAGTCGAAGTGTTGACCACCGAACCGGGCGTGCAATTCTACACCGGCAATTTCCTGGACGGCACCTTCATCGGCAAGGCTAGCCATGTCTATCGCATGGGCGACGGCATCGCGCTGGAGCCGCAGAAATTCCCGGACTCGCCCAACAAGCCGAACTTTATTTCGGCCCGCGTCGATCCCGGCAAGCCCTATCATCATGAAATGGTCTATCGCCTGTCGGTGGCCCGCTGATGCCGGAATGGCGGCTGATCGACCGAGGCGTCGCCGACACGCTGGGGGAGGGGACGCTCTGGTCGGCGCGCGGCAACGCGGTCTATTGGGTCGATATCCTCGCCCCGGCGCTCAACCGGCTGTCTCTGGAGAGCGGCACGGTCGAACGCTTCGCCATGCCCGAGCCGCTGGGCTGGGTGGCGGAGCGTGAAGCGGGCGGCTTCATCGGTGGCTTCCAGAGCGGCTTTGCCGAGATCAGCCTCGATCCGCTGACCATCACTCCCTTCGGCGATCCGGAGCCGCATTTTCCGGGCAACCGGATGAACGATGGCAAGGCGGATGCGCAGGGGGCCATCTGGTGCGGCACGATGGACATGGGCGAAGAGCATGATCGCGGCGCGCTCTATCGCCTGGCGCCCGACCGCAGCTGGACCGTCGTGGACAGCGATTATCGCGTGCCCAACGGCCCCTGTTTCTCGCCGGACGGCCAGTGGCTCTATCATAGCGATACCGCCAGAAAGCAGATGTACCGCTTCCGCCGCACCGAAGGTGGCGCAGCCGAGCGCGAGCCATTCATCCAGTTCGGCCAGGAGGATGGCTATCCCGACGGCATGACCGTGGATGCGGATGGCCATATCTGGGTCGCCCATTGGGGCGGCAGCCGGATCAGCCGCTTCACCCCCGGAGGCAAGCTGGACCGCGCCATCGCCATGCCGGCGCGGCAGGTGACGAACATCACCTTCGCCGGCCCCGACCTCGACCGCATGTTCGTCAGTTCGGCGACCGTGGGCCTCGACGATCCGACCGAATATGACGGCGGCTTTTTCGAGGTGGAAAGCGGCGTACGCGGTCTGCCGACCAACCTCTACGCGGGCTGAGCCTTCCCATCATCGGGCCTTCGGGGCGCGGCTGTCATTCGGCAGCCGCGCCCTTCCTTTATGCGATGCAAATCCGGTTGCGCCGGTTGGGCGAATCGGCTAGAGCGCCAGGACAACGTTGTCATGCCCTCTCCAAAGTCATGCGATGTTGCGATCCCGGACGGCCCGCTGGCGAACTGCACGCGTCATCAGCCGTCCGGGACGATTCCCCCCCCCCCCGGATATCCTGCCACCCTTCCTCCGCTGCATGGCTATGCCATTGTCGCGCGATGACGACCGGTTGCCACAGGTTCGGCCCCCAGAAAAACAGCATCGCGCCCGCACTGGCGCTGACGACGCAGGCGGCCGCCAGCAATATTTGGGCTGGCGTGATGGCGGCCGACTGCTGGACAAGTGCGCGCAGGGCAGCGCCCTGTGGTCGCAAGCTGGCGATGAGGGCAAGGCCGATCAGTCGCAGCCCTATCCGCGCGACGAGGCGATGATGCCAACAGATCATGATGAATGCGCCTTCCCGATCGAAGAGGCGCTCTATCTATCGGTTGTGGTGGAGGGATTTGAAGAACAGGAACAGCGCCAAGGCATAGAAATGCCGTAATATTCCACCCTATCGCCGACGCCAGCGTCGAAACAGCGACAGGCTGAGGAAACCGCCGCCCACCACTGCCGCGATCGCGCCGCCGGCCGAGGCGAGCGCCCATGCGCCGGCCGCCAGCAGGCCCGTCAGGAAATCGACGATGATGAGCGTCAGATGGATCATGATAGGAACAAGACGGCGCTAAGCCCCGAGTTCCTTGGCTTCCTGATATTTGAGTTCAAGAAACCGGTTCTGTGTGGCCAATTTGTCGAGGTCGCCGCTGGCCAGGCTTTCGCTCATCCGGCCGATTTCGGCGTCGATGACCGACAGGCCTTCGACCAGCTGCTTCTCGGGCACACGGCCATTGCGCTCCTCGCGCCGCAACGGGGCGGGGATCGACTGATAGCCGGTCACCAGTTCGGGCAGATGATCGGCCAGCAGCCGGCGCACCTCCTGCGCGGCCGGTTCCTGCTCGCTCAGGCGCTCGAGCTGCGGCGCCAATATCTCCAGCTTCACGCCGATACTGTCGACCAGCGTGACCGCCGGGGCGGGCAGGGCCTTGCGCTGGTTTTCCAGCCAGATTTCGGTCTTGAGCGGCAGGGCGGCCAGTTCCGTCTGCGCCAGAGCTTCCGTCTTCACCTGGCTTTCCGTCGGCGCGAGCGCGATCAGCAGCAGCGCGGCGATCATCACGCCCATCACGATCATGACGCCGGTGGTGCCCAGCGGCAGGACGAAGCCCGCCACCGCGCTGCCCAGCACTATCGCCAATACCGCCCAGAAGGCATATTTGACCTTGCGGATCAGGCCGGCGTTGCGCCGCGCCCGCGCGCGCGTAGACAGGCTTTGCCCGCGATCGCTATGGCGGCGGAGCACGGCGTCCGCATCGGCCAATATGCGGTCGGACCGGCTCATGCTTGCGTCCCCGCCGTTCGGTTCGAGCCTGTCGAGAACCGATGCGCATGGGTTCTCGACAAGCTCGAACCGAACGGGGTGAGGGGAAGCATTTTGTTCACCCCTCGATCGCGCTCAACAACGGATTGTCGGCGCGCACTTCCTTGGCGGCCTGCGCCTGACCTTCCGCGCGGGCGATATAGCCCTTGGACTTTTCCACTTCGCCCGACAGCGTGTTCACCGTCGTCTTCATATTCTCCAGCGCCTTCAGCTTGAAGGCGTCGATATTATCCATCGTGTCGTAGATATTCTGGAAGGCGCGCTGGAGCGTTTCGATCGGGATCGTGCTGGACGCTGCCTGCTCGTGAATCTGCGCGGTCTGGCTCTTGAGCAATTCGCCGGTCCGGTCGATCATGTTCGCGGTCGTGGTGTTGAGCGCGCTGATCTGCTCCAGCACCAGCCGCTGCCCGGCCAGCGCCTGCGCCACCGTCACCGCCGTGCGCAGCGCTGCCACGGTGGTGGTGCTGGCGCGGTCCACGCCCTTCACCAGTTCGACATTATTCTTCTTCACCAGATCCAGCGCCAGATAGCCCTGCACCGTCACCGCCATTTGCGTCAGCAGATCCTGCGTGCGCTGGCGGATATAGAAGAGCGCGCTTTCGCGGATCGCCTTCGCCTTGGCCGGATCGGACGAATCCAGTTCCAGCGCCTTGGATTCCAGCCGCGCGTCCATCGTCTTGCTGATATGGATCATCTGCTCCAGACGGCCCATGGTCTGCCACATATTCTGGCGTTCCACGTCGATCGCGGCATTATCCTTGATCAGCACATCCTTGCCGCTGGCCAGCGACCCCAGGATCGAATTGATATGGTCCTGCGCGCTCTTATAGCCGTCGAAATAGTCGCGCATCTTGTTGCCGAACGGGATGATCCCGAACAGCTTCTTGGGCGCCAGCAGATTGCCGCGCTTGCCGGGGTCCAGATCCTCGACCGTGCGGCGCAGTTCGGCCAGGTCCGCGCCGACCTTGGTATCGCTGTCCATCGCCCGCACCGGGCGATCGAGGAAGCGGTTGGAGTGCCCGGCAGCCTCGGCGATTTCCTTGCGCCCCATATTGGTCAGCTGATCGACGCGCGCGCCGAATTCGGGCGAATTGGCATCCTGCGCGACGAGGTCCGCGACGAAGGCGTCGACCTTCTCGTCCAGCTTCGACTTCTTCTCATCCTCGATCGGGACCAGGCCGGACGCCTTTTCCGGCGCGACTACGGGTACCGGATCGGGCGGGGTCAGGTTCAACGCATCAGCAGTCGCAGTCGTCGTGGGCGCAGTGGTGGCCATATCGTCTCCAGTCGCCATGAGCGGCTTGCCGTGTAATATGGTAATAATACACTGGGGCGCAAGCCTTGGTCCGGGGAACGATATAGGGCTTCCGGCGATTGCTTGGCAATCTTGACTGGAGAGGAACCTGCCATGGCCAGCCTGAAACCCGTCGCCGACCTCATTACCCACCGCAAGCCGCGCTTCCCCGGCGAAAATGCCGCCTATCGCGACGCCCGCACGGCGTTGCTGGCCGAAGAAATCGAATTTCGCCGCCATGCCACCCGCCTTGTCGCACAGCGCCAGGCGCTGCCGCCCGGCCCGTCGATCGAAAAAGACTATCGCTTCAAGGATGAGCAGGGGTTCGAAGTCGGCCTGTCCGACCTGTTCGGCGACAAGGGCGTACTGGTCGCCTATTTCTGGATGTACGGCCCGGAACGCGAGCGGCCCTGCCCGATGTGCACCAACTGGATCGGATCGGTCGATGGCAATGCCGCCGATATCAAGCAGCGCGTCGCTTACAAGATTTTCGGTCGCAGCCCGGTCGAGCGGCAATTCGCCTTCGCGCAGGAGCGGGGCTGGCGCGATACCGACTTCATCCAGACGATCGGCGACGATTATGCCAATGACTTGGGCCTGCTGACGCCGGACGGCGAATATCCCGCGCTGGTCGTGTTCCGCAAGGACGACGACGGCATCCGCCTCTTCTGGATGAGCGAGATGACGGGCGAGATGGCCGATCCGGGGCAAGACCCGCGCGATGCGCCGGATATCGCTGCGCTCTGGTCGATCCTGGACCTGACGCCGGAAGGGCGACCGGCGGACTGGTATCCGAAATTGCGCTATTAGGCGTCTGCTGTCTGGCTTGTTCTGAGCAATAGGCGCCGAACGCCCCAAGCGATTGCAAATGGAAATAATGCGATAAGATAACCTATGAATAGTCCGTATATGATCGCTTCGGTGCTCACCGACACGCTACGTCTCGTGGTGTGCCGGATGTAGGAATAGAGGAAATAGAGTGTCCAGGCGCCAATGCAGACAAGCATCGACTTATTGAGTCGCCGTAAAGGAAGATCGTTCGCGAAGGCGAAGCGGCCTATTACGATCGTTGCGAAGGCAATCAACGCGGCGCGCCATGCCGTATCTATGGCCACTATTATCAGAACATAGATCAGCATGATGATGCGCCCCCTACGCTAAAGGAGCCATCGTCTATGCGCAGCGTTTTAAAAAGACGATAACCGCATGATGTGTATGCGTGGTGGGCGACGGTTCAACCGCCGCCCGCCAACGGTTTTCAGCGCGCACCCTCGGCGTAGTAACGCTCCATATCCAGCCGCATCTGGTGCAGCGCTTCCGGGTTCAGATAGACCATGTGGCCCGCCGGATAATATTTGAACTGGAGGTTCTGGCGCAGCTGCGGCTCCAGCATCATGTGCTTCAAATCGCGCTCGGTCGAGAAGAAGGGCGTCGCCATGTCGTACCAGCCATTGAGCGACAGCACGCGCATATGCGGGTTGGTGCGCATCGCGGCGGAAAGGTCGGCGGTCACGTCCGCGACATTCTGCTTGCCGCCTTCCGGGGGCGAATGGCTCCAGTCCCATTTGAAGTCGCCGCCCTCGCGCGCGCTCAGCCGATAGTCAAGGTCGGTCTTGTAGCCGATCCTGTTCGTCACCTGATCCAGGAAGCTGCCGACATATAGGCCGGTGATGCCGG
This sequence comes from Sphingobium limneticum, assembly GCF_008710155.1. Taxonomy (GTDB): domain Bacteria; phylum Pseudomonadota; class Alphaproteobacteria; order Sphingomonadales; family Sphingomonadaceae; genus Sphingobium; species Sphingobium limneticum. The sequence continues at coordinate 32,023 of NZ_VYPZ01000023.1, read as the reverse complement.
TGCTGGACGGATCATATTCCGGTTCCTCGCCGGCGGCATCGGCGTCGATCCCCTTGTAGCGGCTGTCGAAACGGCCGATCGTCTCATGCCCGTCGCGCAGCAATTCCTTGCGGAAGCGGGACAGGCTGACGCGTAGATTCGCGCGCTTCAGATAATCGACCGACAGGCCGGTGAAGCGGCTCAGCTGCTGGGCGATCGCGTCGCTTTCCTGCGCGCTGATGTCGGACCCCTTGAGCAATGCCGTGGCGTAGGGACCGTTGGCGAAGATGCGGGCTTCCTCGACGAACGCTTCCAGGCTTTCCGGGCGGCCGCCGGGGACGCGATTATGATACCAGGCGCTCGCGGCATAGCTCGGCAGATAGCCGACATGGATCGCGTCGAAACCGGACTGGCGGATGCCGTAATTCATGATCGACGACAGCAGCACCACGCCGTTCAGCGTCAGCCCCCGATCCTCCAACTGATAGGCGAGCGCCCCCGACCGGGTCGTGCCATAGCTTTCGCCGAAAATATATTTGGGCGACGCCCAGCGGCCATTCTTGGTCGTGTAACGGATGATCGCCTTGGCAAAGGCGTCTACATCGCCATCGACGCTGTAGAAGTCGGACGGCTTGGCATCGCCCAGGATGCGCGAATAGCCCGAACCTATCGTGTCCAAAAACACCATGTCGGTGCTGCCGATCAGGCTGTCATTGTTCGGGCCGACGTCGAAGGGCGCGGGCTTGACCGCTTCGGGGTTGCCGGTGCGCACATGTTCGGGCGCGAAGCTGCCCATGCGCAGCCACAATGACGACGAGCCGGGGCCGCCATTGTAAAGGAAGGTGACGGGGCGGTTCTTACCGGCCGCCGTATAGGCGGTGTAGAACATGCTCGCGACCGGCTTGCCCTTTTCATCGCGGATGGTGAGCGTGCCGGCGGTCTGGGTATAGGGGATGGCCTTGCCATCGACGCGGGCCGTGCCCTTGCTGCTCTGGGTGACTTCCTCGATCGGGGCGCTGGCCCAGTTGGCGGCGACCTGTTCGGCGACCTTGTCGGCATGCTGTTTCGCAGCGTCGGGCGCATCCTTCTGCGCGAGGGCCGGGGTGGCGAGGACGAGGAGGGAGGCGAAAGCGAAGGTGGCGGCAGACCGCATCGAGAGAAGGCTCCTTGCAAGGATATGCTATATTATCAGCGACGGGCGGCACCATAGAAAGGTCGGCCCGTGGGGCAAGGGGCAATTTGACTGGTGTAAAGCAAGGGGACTTTGATCCCTCTCCCTCTTGGGGGAGAGGGCTGCGCAGACTTGGCAGCTTGCTGCCTAGGCGGAGCTGGGTGAGGGGGATGCAGCGTCGCCGGAATAAGGCGACATCGCGCCAATCCCCCTCATCCAACTCCGCCTAATCGCTACGCGATAAGGCTTCATATCCTTCTCCCCCCAAGGGAGAAGGCGGTTCAACCCGCCCGCAGCCCCTCGATCACCGCTGCCACATCGTCATCGCTATTATAGACATGCGGCGAAAAGCGGATCGCGGCGCCACCGCCTATTTTCGACGCGGCAGTGGCGATTTTCGCCTGCCATAGTTTCGCGCGCAGTGCCGCCACATCGCGGCCGGGGAAGGCGACGGTGATGACCGGGCCGGTAATGGCGTCCACCCCGCTGCCGAAGGGCTTGGCCCCCGGCACGGCGGACAGCGCCTGCCGCATCGAGGCCGCCCGCTGCCGCGCCGCCTGTTCGATCGCCGCCTGGCCCACGCCGTCCAGCACGTCCAGCGTCGCGGCAAAGGCCATCAGGCGGGGATCGTCGCGTTGACCCAAAATCTCGTATTTCTGGGCGGTGTCCAGGTTCGCCTCGTCGGTCAGCCAATAGCCATGGCTCATCATGATCGGCTGCAATTCCGCCTGCCGCTCGCGCTTCACATAGAGCATCCCGCCCTCCAGCGGCCCCATCAGCCATTTATGCGTGCTCCCCGAATAGCTGTCCACGCCCAGCGCCGCGAGGTCCAGCTGCATCCAGCCGAAGGTCTGCGCGCCATCGGCATGCAGCCAGATATTCTTCGCCTTCGCCAGTTTCGCGATGTCCGCCACCGGGTAGACGATGCCGCTGATATTGCTCATATGCGACAGGAAGATCGCCTTGGTCTTCGGGGTGATCGCAGCGGCGATGCCGTCCAGCAATGCCTGCGGTGTCTTCGCCTCGACGGGCACCGGCACGACATGCAGGTCCAGCCCCTCCCGCTCCGCCCGCAGCTTCCAGCTGTCCCAGGTCGATGGATGATTATGGTCGGTCAGGATGATCCGGTCGCCCGCTTTCAGCGCCAGTCCGCGCACCGCGACCGTGTTCGCCTCGCTCGAATTGCGGACCAGCGCGATTTCCTGCCCAGTCACGTTCAATCGCTTCGCCAGCCGCGCGCGCAGAGCGTCGGCGGCCTTGGGATAAAGCGCACGCCGTTCGACCGACGGGTCCATCTGAAATGCGCGGGTTTCGTTTGCATGCACGGCCGCCACGCTGCGGAAGGTCGGCGCGATATTGGCTGCGTTGAAATAGCGGATGGCGGGGTCGAGGATCATCGCCTCGCGCAGGGCGGGCTTGCCGGCCGCGCTCAGCATGTCGGGCGTCAACGCCAGTGGGGCGGCGATCGCTGCGGCCTGCATCAGGGTGCGGCGGCTGATGAGCGGGCTGTCGGACATGGGCGTCTCCTTATAAGGCATAGGGATTGACGGATCGGGCAGGGCGATCCGCCACCCGACCCTTGCCGCATCGCATCATTTCCTGTAGGGGCGCGCCCGATAGTCCTGGACAGGCGTGGTGCCGGCCGGGAGAACCCGAATCCCGAAGGCACAATATGTCCCTGCGTAATATCGCGATCATCGCGCACGTCGACCATGGCAAGACCACCCTCGTCGACCAGCTTTTCCGCCAGTCCGGCACGTTCCGCGACAACCAGCGCATCGAAGAACGCGCGATGGACTCCAACGATCTGGAAAAAGAGCGCGGCATCACCATTTTGGCGAAGCCCACTTCGGTCGAATGGAACGGCACCCGCATCAACATCGTCGATACGCCCGGCCACGCCGACTTCGGCGGTGAAGTCGAGCGCATCCTCTCCATGGTCGACGGCGTCATCCTGCTGGTCGATTCGTCGGAAGGCGCGATGCCGCAGACCAAGTTCGTGACCGGCAAGGCGCTGGCGCTCGGCCTGAAGCCCATCGTCGTCGTCAACAAGGTCGACCGTCCCGACGAACGCATCCAGGAAGTGCTGGACGAAGTGTTCGACCTGTTCGTGACGCTGGAAGCCAATGACGAACAGCTCGACTTCCCGGTCCTCTACGCGTCGGGCCGCAACGGCTATGCCAGCGAAGATCCGCAGCGCCGCGAAGGCACGCTGGAGCCGCTGTTCCAGAAGATCGTGGACCATGTGCCCGCGCCGTCGCTGGATCAGGACGCGCCGTTCAGCTTCCTCGTCACGCTGCTCGACCGCGACAACTTCCTGGGTCGTATCCTGACCGGCCGCGTCCAGTCGGGCACGGTCAAGGTCAACCAGCCGATCCACGCGCTGGACATGGACGGCAACATCATCGAAACCGGCCGCGCGTCGAAGATCATGTCGTTCCAGGGTCTGGACCGTGTGCCCGTCGATGAAGCCAAGGCTGGCGACATCATCTCGCTCGCTGGTCTGGCCGTCGCGACCGTGGCCAACACCATCTGCGACACCGCCGTCAGCGAACCGATCCAGGCCCAGCCGATCGATCCGCCGACCCTGTCGATGCGCTTTGCCGTGAACGATTCGCCGATGGCCGGCCGCGAAGGCAGCAAGGTGACGAGCCGCATGATCCGCGATCGTCTGGCCCGCGAAGCCGAATCGAACGTCGCCATCAAGGTGACCGAATCGGAAGACAAGGACAGCTTCGAAGTCGCCGGCCGTGGCGAACTGCAGCTGGGCGTTCTGATCGAAACCATGCGCCGCGAAGGCTTTGAACTCGGCATCTCGCGTCCGCGCGTGCTGTTCGGCGAAGACGAAAATGGCGGCAAGACCGAGCCTTATGAAACCGTCGTCATCGACGTGGACGATGAATTCTCCGGTACGGTCGTCGACAAGATGAACGTGCGCAAGGCGGAAATGACCGACATGCGTCCTTCGGGCGGTGGCAAGACGCGCATCACCTTCTCCGCGCCGTCGCGCGGCCTGATCGGCTATCATGGCGAATTCCTGTCCGACACGCGCGGCACGGGCATCATGAACCGCCTGTTCGAGAAGTACGGCCCCCACAAGGGCAAGATCGAAGGCCGCAAGAACGGCGTGCTGATCTCCAACGGTGCCGGCGAAGCCAATGCCTATGCGCTGGGTCCGCTGGAAGAGCGCGGCATCCTGTTCGTGGGCGTGGGCGAAGCGCTGTACGAAGGCATGATCGTCGGCGAAAATGCCAAGCCGGAAGATCTTGAAGTCAACCCGATGAAGTCGAAGGCGCTGACCAACTTCCGCGCCAGCGGCAAGGACGACGCCGTCCGCCTGACTCCGCCGAAGAAGGCGACGCTGGAACAGGCGATCGCTTACATCGACGACGATGAAATGGTCGAAGTGACGCCCAAGACCATCCGTCTGCGCAAGCGCTACCTCGACCCGAACGAGCGCAAGCGCATGAGCCGTTCGAAGGCCGCCTGATTTATCAGATTGGCCTCAACGGAAGGGCCGCCTGATTTTTCAGAGCTGACAGGTTATACAAGGGCCGGCGTCGCGAGGCGTCGGCCCTTTGTTTTTGAAAAAGGAGCCATCTGGATGGCCGATCTCTATTCCAAGGCGCTCAATAGCGAGCGCAAGGCTCTGTGGGCCGAATGTCGTCTCAAGGGCCTGGCCAAGGACACGTCCCAGCGCCTGCGCATCGTCGAAATCGACGCGCTGCTCGCCGCGCACAAGGCGAAGCAGGACGGCAAGAAGGGCAGCTGAAATCCTGACAGCGCTTTTTGCAAGACAGACGCAATAAGCCTTCCTATCCTGCATCCCCTCACCATTCAGGGGAATGTCGATGGAATATATGCTCTTGCCGCTGAAGCGCTATGCCGACTTTTCGGGCCGATCGCGGCGCAAGGAATATTGGATGTTCGCGCTGGGCTATATCCTGCTCGCGATCGTCATATCGCTGCTGGCCGTCGCGACGGGCGGTTTCGGTGAGGGGGCGCCGTCCGGTCCCTTCTTCTGGCTGCTCATCCTGCTGGTGCTGGCGCTTATCATTCCTTCGCTGGCGGTGCAGGTCCGCCGCTTCCATGATCAGGACAAGAGCGGCTGGTTCGTGCTGCTGAACTTCGTGCCCTATGTCGGCGGGCTGATCGTGTTCGTCTTCATGTGCCTCGACGGGACGCGCGGCGACAATCGCTTCGGACCCGATCCCAAGCAGACGGCGGCCGACGTCGCGGACGTGTTCAGCTAAACTGTCACAGCCATTGCGGGGCACGCCCGCAAAATAACATCCTCCCATGGCCGGCGCGGTGGACAAGCGCGCCGGCCATCTGCATTGCGCCTTTCGCCCATATCGTGCGAATTCATGCGCAGCGTGAACCGAATCATAACGGGTGGTTCGCAAGCTAGAGAAGGCGTGGGGCCTTCAATGCCGGTCGATGTCGCAGACCGGAGGCGCCCGCAGGAGGAATGAAGACGTGGCGGAAACCCTTCCGGCCTTGAGCGAGGGGGAAAAGCAGTGCCTGCGGCTGGTGGCCCAGGGCTTCAATTCCAAAGAGATCGCGCGCCAGCTCGACGTGTCGGAGCATACGGTCGATCAGCGCGTCCGCACCAGTTTGCGCAAATTCGGCGTGCCATCGCGCAAGGAAGCCGCACGCCTGTTCGTTTCGGGGATGGAACGGTCGCCCCAAAGTGACACATATCAGCCTTTGATATATCAACCGGAGCCGCTTGCGCCCGATCCCGAACCTGCGTCATCCCTTGCTCAGCCGGACAGGCCGGATGGGCAGACGGAGCATAAGACGCTCCTGCGCCGCATCCTCGCCTTCGGCCCGCCGCTCGGGGGATCGACCAATGAACTGAGTAAAGATGGCCGCATATTGGCGATGATCCGGGCCGCGGTTCTGACCGGGGTTGGTGTCGTCACGCTGCTGCTGCTCATTGCCGGGGCCTTCACGGTCCTGGGCTGATCCATCCGGAAATCGCTACGCCGAACGACGCACCACCGGGCTAGGGTGGGTGCGAAGGAGAAGACTTGTGCTCAACCTCGATCCCATCAAGACCCAGGCCGTCGCCGATCAGACCCGCCAGGCATTCGCGGCCTTCGACAGCGCGCTGGTCGATGCCGCGCAACTGACCACGGCTTTCCTTGCCGCGTCGCAGGGATCGGGCCTGACCGCCAGCGAAAGCCAGCGCATCCTCAAGCAGATTCACGAAAGCGCCACGAAGATCATCGAAGGCCGCGGCGACATGATCCGCGCGACTGCTCTTCTTACCCGCTGCCTCGAACATAGCCAGCATGAAGTGACAGCGTTCGGCTGTCCTATAGGCCTAGAACTCGAACAGCGCGAGACAGCGCGCCACCTGACCCTGGTCGCTTGATCCGGGTGGAAGCCGTCGGCATCTGTATGACCTTTGCCCCCCCTCTCAATCGGAAATACAGATGCTGGCGGCTTTCTTCTGGCTATTGACCCTCATGACTTGCGCTTTCGCCATTTGCTTTGGTGGGCGTGACGGGCGGCTACTCGTGCTGATCTCGGTTACGGCGGCGCTACTCACCATACCCGCACAAATCGTCGGCACATGGCACGCGCCTCAACTATGGCTGATGGTAGTCGATCTGGGCACTTTCATCGCGCTCCTCTGGCTGATGCTGAACAGCCAGCGCTATTGGCCCATCTGGGCCGCGGCCTGCCAGTTGATGACCGTGTTGACCCACGTTGTGACCTTGCTGCTGCCGGACTTTTCTGACCGCATTTATGCCGGCCTCAGCACCGTGTGGGTCATTCCCTTGATGCTCTTCACGATCATCGGTATCGAACTCGACCGGAAAGCGATGCATGACCGCGCATATCCCGCCTGACCGCCACCTGCCGAGCCAGGAAGCGGTGGACCTGGTAATCGCGCTGCAACGCTGCCTGACCAATTTCCACGCCCGCAAGGAAGAACCCGCCATATTGGACGGGGAGGGCAATGATCAGCTTCCCGCTCTCGCCCGCTATCTGGAGGCCCGCCGCGTGCGGGCGATGCTGTTTGGGCAGAATCTCTTTGCCGATCCGGCTTGGGACATATTGCTGGCCCTCTATCAGGCGGAACTGGAAGGCGTGGCGCTGACGCTGGAGCAATTGAGCGAGACGCTGCGCCTGTCCTTGAGCGTCGTGGTGGGACAGGTCGGCACGATGGAACGGCGCGGCCTGCTGGACGAACATCGCACCTCCCCCAACAGCCGCCGCCGCCGCGCCATCCGCCTTTCGCCGCTGGCGATGGACGCCATGGCCTCCTGGTTCTCGCTCGCGTTCGAGGAGTGAGCGGGGCGCTTTAACCCTGCCGTTCCAGCGGCAGGGTTACGCTTGCGCGCAGTCCGCCCTCGGTCCGGTTGGCGAAGTCCAGTCGCCCGCCATGATCGTCGGCGATGCGCCGGGCGATCGCCAGGCCCAGCCCGACCCCGCCGGTTTCCCGATTACGCGATGCTTCCCCGCGATAAAATGGCTCGCACAGCCGTTCGATCGCATCCGGCGGCACACCCGGCCCGTCATCCTCGACCGCCACGGTCACGCGACCGCCCACGATCGCCAGCGCGATCCGCGCCGATCCGCCATAGCGGACCGCATTTTCCACCAGATTGGCCACACAGCGGCGCAGCGCGATCGCATCGCCGCGTATCACCGCGCGGGCGCTGCGCGTCACCGTCACATCCTGCCCCATATCGGCCAGATCGTCCGCCAGCGTCTCCACGATGGCGCTCAGGTCGATGCGCACATGGGCGGCGGCATCGCCCTGACCGCGCATGAAGTCGAGCAGGTCGGTAACCATCGCCCGCATTTCCTCCACATCCGCCTGCGCCTTGGCGCGGGGACCGTCGGGCAGCGCCTCCAGCCGGAAGGAGAGGCGAGTCATCGGCGTGCGCAGGTCGTGCGCGATCGCCACCAGCATCGCCGTCCGCTCATTGAGATAGTCGGCGATGCGTGCGCGCATATGATTATAGGCGGCGCCCACCGCGCGCACCTCCGGCGGGCCGGTCAGCGGCAGCGGATCGGCCCGTTCCGGCCGTTCCGTCGCCGCGCCCTCGGCCAGCCGGCGGATCGGCTGAGTGATGCGCCGCGCGACCCAATAGGCCGGCAACAGCAGCAGAATGAAGATCCCCGCCATCAGCGACAAGGTGATGGCGTACCAGCGCAGATTGGCGCCCTGACGGGCCTGCACCACCTGCCAGCCATCGCCTATATGGCGCGCCAGCAGGACCGATCCATGCAGCATCATTCGATCGGGGCCTGGTTGAGGCCAGAGTTTCCGGTCGGGATCGGCCATTCGCATCGGCGGCTGTTCGCGCAGCACACGGACGTCCGACGGTCGCGCGCCGAGCAGGCCGGCGATTTGCGCCGCCATGCCCCGATCCTCCATTTGGCCCGGCTCCATCAGCGGCGGCGGGTCGGATCGGTAGCGCGTCACCGTCCAGCTGCCGGTGGGGACGGGGCCGCCCTGCATCAGCGCGGCGGCTTCGCCCAGCATCATCGGCCGGGCATGGGGCGGCGGGCCGCGAAAGGCGACCAGCATCATCGCGCCCAACGCCAGCAGCAACGTCGCGGCGACCAGTGCGACGATGCGCGTCAGGATGGACGGGTTGGGCGGCGTCAAACCGGGCGAACCTCGGCCGTGAACATATAGCCTTCGTTACGGATGGTGCGGACCAGTTCATCCGTCCCCTCCGCGCGCGCGCCGCGCTCCAGCTTGCGGCGCAGGCGGCTGACCTGCACATCGATCGCCCGGTCATAGCTATCGCTTTCGCTGCCGGCCGAATAGTCGAGCAGCTGGTCGCGGCTCAGCACCCGGCGCGGATGTTCGATGAAGGCACGCAGCAGGCGAAACTCGCCATCGGTCAGCGTGACGACGACATTTTCCGGATCGGTCAGCAGGCGCGCGCCCATATCGACCTGCCAGCCGGCAAAGCGCAGGCGCTTGCCATGGGCTTCGGGCGTTTGCGCCACCTGGCGCCGGTGACGGCGCAGCACGGTGCGGACGCGGGCGAGCAGTTCGCGCGGGTTGCATGGCTTGGGCAAATAATCCTCCGCCCCCATTTCCAGCCCCACGATCCGGTCGATGTCGCTGCCGATTGCCGACAGCATGATGACCGGCAGGCCGCCCCGTGCCGACAGGCGGCGCAGGATCGACAGGCCATCTTCGCCCGGCATCATCACGTCCAGCACCGCGATGTCGAAATCCTGCGCGGCCAGCGCTTCGTCCATGCGCGCGCCATCGGGCACCGCCGTCACCGCAAAGCCATGCTGTTCCAGAAAATCCGACAGGAGCGTGCGGATATCCGCATCATCGTCGACCACCAATATGCGTGAACCATCCATGACGGCCAGCATATCGGCACAAGGCGCCCCCTGCAAAGTCATCCGCAAACCCCTTTATGGTCAGATGGCGACGCCGACCGTCACCGTGCCGGTGTATCCGTTGGTGGTGTCGCCGGTCATGGTGATGGTCATCGCCGTCTGTTGCGCGGTCGTATTGTCACCGAACACATTGTCGCTGCTGATGCTCTCGCCGGCGAAATTGCTCTTGCTGCTGCTATAGGCGCTGGTGGCATAAACGGTGGTGCAGGCGGCGGCCGGCATCGCAAATTGCGAGCAGAGGACGCGGTTGGCGTAGGTCGTCGCCCGCGCCAGGCTGGGATAGACCTCGAAATGGATATGCGGGTAGCGCCCGTCATAGCAGCCGGGGAAAATGGTGGTGAAGGTCACCTGTCCGTTCGCGTCGGTCACGCCCACGCCGCGCAGGAAATTTTCCGCCGGATAGTCGTAGAGCGAATATTTGCCGTTGATGTCGCAATGCCAGATATAGATGGCATAGCCCGCCAGCGCGGCGCAGCTGCCGTTGGTGTTGACCAGCGTGATCGTCAGCGTGGTGTATAGCCCGCTCGCCGTGGTGATGGACGATCCGAAGCTGGAGCGGATGTCGCTGCGCACGATTCCGCTATCGTCCAGCACATTGACCACGGTGCCGCTGCGGCTGTTGGACCCGTCGGCCGGATAGGGGCCGTTGGTTTCCTCCGGATCGGCGACGCAGCTGCCCGTTGAGGTAGGGGTGGGCGTCGGCGTGGGTGTAGGGGTTGGCGTCGGTGTTGGCGTGGGCGTCGGTGTAGCGGTCGAATCGCTCGACGATCCCGATCCGCCGCCGCAAGCGCCGACCAGCGCGGCGCCGCTCGCCGAAAAGAGCAGGCGCAAGGTCCGCCGCCGCCCGATCTTTTCCCGCGCCAGATCGCGCATCCGTTCCAGGTCGTGCATCAATCCATGGTCGTGCGTGTCGTTCGTATCAGCCATCTACCCTAATCCCTCTTGTCTTGTTTAAAGACCCTCAGGATCGTCCCTAGGCGCGCCATGTCTCCGGCCGATTGCCCAATGTAGCGGCTTTGTAGCAGTCGGACGGATTAGGCTGACCTGTCGGGCAAACGGGACTGGCCTCCGGGCGTCCGGGGCCATATAGTCGCACGGTTTGTCATTTCCCGCGAAAGCGCTTCATGCATCTTCTTATCGGCCTCGCCGGCATCATATTGATTCTCGCCATCGCTTTCGCCCTCTCTTCGGATCGCCGCGCCATTCGCCCGCGCGTGGTCGGCGCGGCTTTCCTGTTGCAGGCGGGGATCGCCATTTTGGTGCTCTATGTCCCGGCCGGCCGCGCGATCATCGGCGGCATGTCGCACGGCGTCGCCAATCTTCTCAGCTATGCGCAGGCGGGCACCGACTTCATCTTCGGCCCGCTGGCCAAGCCGGAAATCGGCGGCGCCAGCTTCGCCATCGCGGCGTTGCCGGTCATCATCTTCTTCGCCAGCCTGGTGTCGATCCTCTATTATCTGGGGATCATGCAGTTCATCGTCCGCTGGGTCGGCGGCGCGATCGAAAAGGTGACGGGCGTGTCGAAGGTGGAAAGCCTGTGCGCTGCCGCCAATATCTTCGTGGGACAAAGCGAAAGCCCGCTCGTCATCCGCCCCTATCTGGCCGGCCTCACCCCGCCGCAGCTGTTCACGGTGATGACCAGCGGCATGGCCGGCGTCGCGGGCACCATTCTGGCCGCCTATGCCTCCATGGGGATCAAGATCGACTATCTGCTCGCGGCCAGCTTCATGGCGGCGCCGGGCGGCCTGCTGATGGCCAAGATCATGATGCCCGACGTACCGGAATGCGAGCCGGAATTGCCGCTGGAGGATGACATCCACCTGCCCGAAACGCGCCGCAGCGCGGCGGTGTCGCAGGCGCTGAACGCGGAAACGACGCCGGGCGAACCCATGCCGGTCGCCACCCATGACGAAGAAAAGCCCGCCAACCTCATCATGGCGGCGGCTCAGGGCGCGCAAACAGGTGTCAAACTCGCTGTCGCGGTCGGCGCCATGGTGCTGGCCTTCGTCGCGCTGGTGGCGCTGGCCAATGGCATATTGGGCGGCATCGGCGCCTGGTTCGGCTATCCCGATCTCAGCTTCCAGATGCTGCTCGGCTATGTCTTCTCGCCGGTCATGTATCTGCTCAACATCCCCTGGCAGGAAGCGCAGGTGGCCGGCGGCCTGTTCGGGACGAAGGTCGTGCTCAACGAATTCGTCGCCTATATCAACCTGGGCCAGGTGCAGGGTGTGCTGTCGCCCGCGACCATCGCCATCATCACCTTCGCGCTGTGCGGCTTTGCCAATTTCAGTTCGATCGCGATCCAGATGGCGGTGACGGGCAACCTCGCCCCCAATCAGCGGCCGATGATCGCCAAGCTGGGGCTGAAGGCGCTGGTCGCCGGCAGCCTCGCCAATCTGATGAGCGCGGCGCTGGCCGGACTGATGCTCAGCCTCTGATCGCGATCGAGACGATGCCGTAACGTTGGGCCTGTCCCTGCCGATGCAAATCGGTTATGGTTAACCCATGGGGGCAAAGCATTTTTTCCTAACCGCGCTGGCGGTACTCGGCTCGACAGGCACAGGGGCCGCGCAGGCGCCCAAGCCCGGCGCACTCGAAACCTACAAGGACTGGACCATCGGTTGCGACAATCGCAACCGATGCGAAGCCGTGTCCTTGTTGCCCGAAGGCGGCGAATGGCCCGACAGCCCGATCATGGTCGGCGTGGTCCGGGAAGCCGGCCCGGATGCCGCCGCCGAAGTCTGGGTCAGCCGCGATGCCAAGGGCGGCGGCGAATTCAGTTTCCATGTCGACGGCCGCCGCATCGCCAGCGCCATGAGCCGCGAGGGCGACGCCACGTTGCGCGGGCCGCAGGCGTCGGCGCTGGCCATCGCCATGGCGCGCGGCAGCGTGCTGGAGATCAAGGCGGGCAGCCGATCGCTGGGCAAGCCGTCGCTCGCCGGAACGGGCGCGGCCTTGCGCCATATGGATGCGCGGCAGGGCCGGGCCGGGACCAGCACCGCGCTGGTCGCGACCGGGGCCATGGGGCCGATCGCTGTGCGCGCCGCGCCTGCCGCACCGACCATCCGCCGCGCCCCGTTGCCCGGTGCGGGAACACCCGCCGCCTTGTGGCGCGAGGAACTGACCGCGATCGGCAAATTCACGCGCTGCGCCGATGAGATGAAGGGCGCGGAACCGCCGCAGCTCTATCGGCTCTCCCGCACCGAAACGCTGATCCTCGTCCCCTGCGGCAGCGGCGCCTATAATTTCACCTCCATTCCCGTCATCGCGACCGGAGAGGCCGGCCGCCGTGCCTTCCGCCTTGCCGGGTTCGACATGAAGCCGGGCTGGAGCGAGGAAGAAGCCCGGCCGATGCTGGTCAATGCCGGCTGGACGCAGGACAAGCTGCGGCTGGACAGCTTCGCCAAGGGGCGGGGCCTGGGCGATTGCGGCGGCAGCGAAGCCTATGTCTGGGACGGCACCCGTTTCCGCCTGATCGAAGCGACCAGCATGGGCGAATGTCGCGGCGCCTGGCACTGGATCAGGACATGGTCCGCGCAGGTGACGGAGTAATAACGCCAGCATTGGTGTGAAGCGTTCCCCGGCCTGCGCCGGGGAGCGCTTCACATGCGTGAGCGCATCCCGTCATGCTATAATCCCCGCTTCGGGCAATATTCGCAATCGCCTCACCCGATTTTGCAATGGAATTGAGACGCAACGCGGCCATATCGATGTCATGACCCAGCCGCTTCGCCAATCCGCCCCGTCGCTCAGCCCGTCCAACCTGCCGGACCCGGTCCGTGCGGTGATCTTCGACATGGACGGCACGCTGATCGATACGGAGGCGGCGCACCGCCGCGCCTTTGCCGAGACGGGCGAGGCGATCGGCTGGCCGATGTCGGATGCCTTGCTGCTCTCGATGGTCGGCATCCATCGCGATGAAAATGAGCGGATGCTTAGCCAGCATCTGGGACCGGACTTTCCACTCGCTCGCTTCTATGCCGAAAGCGACGCGCTGTTCGAAGCGGCAGTCGATGCCGGCATAGCGCTACGTCCCGGCGCGCTGCTGCTGCTCGATCATCTGAAGCAGGCCGGCATCCCCATGGCGCTCGCCACCTCCACCGCCGCGCCCTATGCGCAGCAGCGGCTGGAGAAGAGCGGTCTGCTCGATTATTTCGACGTCATCGTCACCCGCAGCGACGTGGAGCATCCCAAACCGCATCCCGAACCCTATCTGCTCGCGGCGCAAAGGCTTGGGGTCGATCCGGCCCATATTGTCGCGGTGGAAGACAGCTATGCCGGCGTTCGATCGGCGGTGGCGGCGGCCATGGCGACGGTGATGGTCCCCGACCTCCTCCCCCCGACAGAGGAACTGGTCCTCGCCTGCGCGCAAGTCCTGCCCAGCCTCACCGACCTGCGCGATCTGCTGCTCGCGACGGCGTAGGAAAGACGGGAAGCTTTTTTAAGCCCTCTCCCGTCTTCACGGGAGAGGGTTGGGTGAGGGTCTTTCTTCTTGCTGGAAGGTAGTGCTTGTCCAGTAACAAGAAAGACCCTCACCGACATCGACTAGGCAGCCAGCTGCCAAGTCTCCGTAGCCTCTCCCGTGAAAAACGGGAGAGGGAGATAACGCGTCCGCCTTTAACCCCTTCCCGGCCCGCTATCCCGCCTCCGCCAGCACCAGCGCGAACAGCCCTTCATCGTCCATCCACTCCGTCGCCGGTTCCCATCCGCCCGCGCGCAGCAGCAGTCGTTCGTCGCGCGCGCCATATTTATGGCTGCTTTCGGTATGGATCGTCTCGCCGGCGTCCATATGGAAACATTGGCCCGCGACATGGAAATGGAGCGGCCGCCGCGCCTCCAGATGCATTTCGATCCGCGCCTTCTCGTCATTCCAGATCGCGCGATGGGCGAACTCCTCCACCGGCAGGTCGCCCTCCAGCTCCCGGTTGATCCGCTCGATCAGGTTGAGGTTGAAGGCGGCCGTCACGCCCTGCGCATCGTCATAGGCAGCGACCAGCCGATCGCGATCCTTGATCCGGTCCATCCCGATCAACAGCTTGGCATCATCGCCCAGCAGGCGACGCATCGCGCGCAGCAGGTCGACCGCCGCATCCGGTTCCATATTGCCGATGGTGGAGCCGGGGAAGAAGCCAAGGCGCGGCATCCCCTCGATGGCCGCCGGCAGGTCCAGCGGCCGATTGAAATCGCCCACGACGGGCAGCACCGGCAGGTCGGGAAAGGCCTGCGCCAAGGCGGCGCTGCTCGCGTGCAGAAAATCGCCGCTGATGTCGATCGGCACATAGGCGGCCGGGGCTATGGCGCGCAGCAGATGCGGCGTCTTGCGCGAACTGCCCGCGCCAAACTCCACCACCGCCCGGCCGGTGCCGATCGCGGCGGCGAAGTCCGCCCCATGCCGCGCCAGCAATGCGGTTTCGGTGCGGGTTGGATAATATTCGGGCAGGTCGGTGATCGCCTCGAACAATTCGGACCCGCGCCGGTCGTAGAACCAGATGGGCGGCGTCGCCTTGGGACTGCGGGACAGGCCGTGCATGATGTCGTGGCGAAATTCAGGGTCGATGGCAGAGGCGAAGGTCGGCGCCTGATCGGTCAGCAGCATGTCAAAGATCCTTGGCCAGTCGCAGTCCGGTGAACTGCCAGCGTTGGTGGGGATAGAAGAAATTGCGGTAGCTCGCCCGCGCATGGCCGCGCGGCGTGGCGCAGCTGCTGCCCTTCAGCACGAACTGGCCGGACATGAACTTGCCATTATATTCGCCCACCGCGCCGGGGGCCGCGCGGAAACCGGGATGGGGGCGATAGGCGCTGCCGGTCCATTCCCACACATCGCCGAACATCTGGGTCAGGCTGGTGCCCGCATCGGCCGGGCGGGGACGGGGGCAGGCCGGGCCGTCGAGCTGATTGCCGCTGACGGCCGCGACATTTTGCGCCGCGCTTTCCCATTCCGCCTCGGTTGGCAGGCGCGCCCCGGCCCAACTGGCATAGGCATCGGCTTCATACAGGCTGATATGGGTGACGGGTGCGGCCGGATTGACCGGCTGCCGCCCGTCCAGGCCGAAGCGGGTCCAGCCATTCTCACCCTGTTTCCAATAAAGCGGCGCGTCGATGCCCTCCGCCTGTATCCAGGCCCAGCCATCCGACAGCCAATGCGCCGCCGTGCGGTACCCGCCATCCTCGATGAAGGCGATCCATTCGCCGTTGGTAATGGGTCGATGCGCCAGCGCGTGAGGATGCAGCACGACCTTGTGCCGTGGCCCTTCGCAATCGAAGGTGAAGGCGCTCCGCCCATCCTCGCCGATTTCCACCAGCCCCTCGCGCCCCTCGATCCAGTGGAGCGGGCCGGGCAGGGCGACCGGCGCGGCGCTGGGCGCTTCGAACAAGGCCGGCTCCAGCGGGTTAAGCGAAAAGAGGTGGAGCAGGTCGGTCAGCAACAATTCCTGATGCTGCTGCTCATGCTGCAAGCCCAGCGTCACCAAAGCGCGTGCCGCCTGCGGTAACATGCCCAGCGCATCGGTCAGCGCCGCATCGACATGGGCGCGATAGGCATAGATCTCGGTCAGGGAAGGGCGGGTCAGCATGCCCCGCAGCGGCCGGGCATGGCGCGCACCCTCCGCCTCATAATAGCTGTTGAACAGGAAGGCGTAGCGCGGGTCGAACGGCCGATAGCCAGGCACATGGTCGCGCAGCACGAATGTTTCGAAAAACCAGCTGCTATGCGCCAGATGCCATTTGGCAGGAGAGGCGTCGGCCATGGACTGGACCGTGGCATCGGCATCGGACAGTGGGGCGGTAAGCGCCTGCGTCAGCGCGCGCACCGCGCGATACCGCTCCTCCAGGTCGTCCTGATGGGCCTCTGTCCAGCTTCTCGCCATGCCTGCCCTTTCCGATACGGTTGGCCGTTCTCGGAAAGACAAGCGCATGAAGGCGGCACGCGGTTCCGACCGCTGCCCTAAAGGTCACACTTCTTGCAGGATCGGCACGGCGCGGCAGACCCGGTCGCGGCCGGATTGCTTGGCTTCGTACAGCGCATCGTCGGCGCGGCGCAGCGCTTCGTCCAGATCGCCGCCGGTCCAGCGGCATATGCCGGCGGAAAAGCTGATCGGCCGGTCGTTGACTTCGCCGATCGGTTCGCTGCGCATCCGGCTGGCGATGCGGGCCAGCGACCAGCTCGCCTCATCCTCGATACAATCCTGGAAGAAGATGGCGAATTCCTCGCCGCCCCAGCGCGATACCATGTCGACGCGGCGGACCAGCGCGGACAGACGAGTGGCGAAACTGGCCAATACCCGGTCGCCCTCCTCATGCCCCAGCAGGTCGTTGACCCGTTTGAAATAGTCGATGTCGATGATCGCGACGCAACCCCTGCGCCGGTCTTCGGGCAGGGCCTCCATATGGCTAAGGAAACCGCGCCGGTTGGCGATGCCGGTCAGCGGGTCTTCATGCGCGGCCTGATGCAGATGGTCCATCTGGTCGCGCGTGGCGCTCGCGACCCGCTGCACCCCGGCATAGAGGGTGTGGATGACGTCGCCGACCTCTGGCAGGGCTGGGGCGTCGCCTTCGCCCCGGTGGAGCGTATCGGCCAGCGCATGAATGGGGTTGAGCAGCGCGCCGATGCCCAGCAGGGCGATGCCGGTGCCGATCACCGTGGCCATGGTCAGCAGGACGAATTCGGCCAGAGCGATCCGGCCACTGGCAAAGCCCCAGCCCAGATAGGCCAGCAGCGGCAAATGGGTGGCCAGGAAGCAGAGCGTAAATAGGCGCAGCCGAAGCGAACGCGGAAAAATGAAGGAAGTGGCCAGATAAAAGTGCATGGCGATCCCCGTCTATTATCAACGGTTGCCCATTCTCCGGCTGCCCCTAAACGTCTTCTGAAGAAACAGGGTTAATTGTCTGACATAGGGCAGGCCGTGCCCGCCGAGAGTCAGTCCGTGTTTCCCGAAGATTGCCGGCCGATCATCGCGACGCGCCGGGCACCCATTTCACATCGGCCGCGCCATTGTCGTTCAAGCGGCGGGCCATCACGAACAGCAGGTCGGACAGGCGATTGAGGTAGGCGAGCGCCTGATCGTTCAGCGCCATCTCTGCCGCGGCGGCGGTCGCGCTGCGTTCGGCCCGGCGGGTGATGGCACGGGCGAGGTGGACGGCCGCGGCGGCCGCCGATCCGCCCGGCAGGACGAAGCTGTCGAGCGGCGCAAGGTCCGCGTTCATCGCGTCGATCTCTTGTTCCAGCCGCGTCACCTGGCTCGCCACGATGCGTAGCGCCCAGGGTTCGTCCGGTCCGTCGGGAATGGGCGTCGCCAGATCGGCGCCCAGGTCGAACAGGTCGTTCTGAATGACCGTCAGCCAGTCCGCTTCCTCGCCCGCGCCCATGGCGACGATGGCCAGGCCGATCGCGCTGTTCGCTTCATCCACATCGCCCACCGCCTGCATGCGCGGCGCATATTTGGGCAGGCGCGATCCGTCGACCAGGCCGGTCGTCCCCTTGTCGCCGGTGCGGGTGTAGATCTTGTTCAGCTTGACCATGGGAGCGCGGCTCGTTTTTCAGAGTGTTTTGGTGTCGCGTTTTGTGAACCGTCGACCGTTCCAGCCGACTTTACAACGCTTAATGACCCTTGGACAGCAACAGGATGGCGACGATGATGATCGCGGCCGCCTGAAACAGGATGCGGTTCAGCATCATCTTGTTCTGCTTCAGGCTGGACGGGCGCACCGTGCCTTCGGGCAGGTTCAGCTCTTCCTTGGTCGTCTGAAGAAAGGCGATGATGCCCCGGATCAGCGCGAACAGCGTCGCGGCCATGGCAAGGATCAGGGCGATGACGAGGATGGTGTTCATGGGGGCAGATGCTAGGCGCTTGCGAGGCTGATGCCAATGGGAAAGCGCCCCGCCCGCAGGTCCGCCGCCAACGCCGCCGGGTCCATGCCATCGCGCCGCAGATCGGCCAGCGCGATCGCGCCGTCGCGCTTGGCCAGCCGCTTGCCGTCCGCGCCCAATAGCAGCGGATGATGGATATAGGCGGGGCTTGGCAGGTCGAGCAGCGCCTGGATCAACCGGTGGATATGAGTCGCGCCATAGAGATCGTCGCCGCGCAGCACATGGGTCACGCCCATGGCGGCATCGTCCAGCGTGCAGGACAAATGATAGCTGGCCGGCGCATCCTTGCGCGCCAGCACGACGTCGCCATGGGGGAGGGGGGCGGCGGCGATTTGAAGCATGCCACCCAAATCATCGTCATCCCGCCTTGGCTCGAATGACGGGAAAGAAAGCGCGCGCCATTCCAATGTGCCAACCCGCGCCCCCGCCCGGCCCATGTCGATCCGCCAGGCATGCGCCTCGCCCGCCGCGATGCGCCGGGTCCGTTCGGCCTCGCTCAACCCCCGGCACGTCCCCGGATAGACCGGCCCCTCCGGTCCATGCGGCGCGGTCAGGCTGGCCTGTATGTCCGCTCGCGTACAGAAACAGGGGTAAAGCAATCCGTCCGCCCGCAACCGGGCCAGCGCGGCGTCATATTGGTCCAGCCGCCGCGACTGGAACACCACCTCGCCGTCCCAATCCACGCCCAGCCATGTCAGGTCGGCCATGATCCCCGCGACATGCTCGGGCCGACTCCGCGTGCCGTCTATATCCTCGATCCGCAGGCGAAAGGCGCCGCCCGACGCGCGCGCCAGGTCCATCGCCATCAGCGCGGACCAGCCATGGCCGACATGGAGCAATCCCGTGGGGCTGGGGGCGAAGCGGGTCACCATATGCAGTGGTGCGGTAAGATGAGTCATACAGGCTCTTGACGGGGGATATTCGTTAATGCTGTCATGCCCTTGTCACCTTGCTGGACGATCAGCGGCGGGGACCAGGGGGAAGAAGGTTTTTATGTACCATCCCGACCTCATACGGCATCCGGAAAATTGTCCGGCGCTTGTTCTCAATGCGGATTTCACGCCGCTTAGCTATTATCCGCTCAGCCTCTGGCCATGGCAGACGGCGATCAAGGCGGTGTTTCTGGACCGGGTGGACATCATCGCCAGCTATGAGCGGCAGGTGCACAGCCCCAGCATGGAAATGAAGATTCCGTCGGTCATCGCGCTCAAACAATATGTGCGCCCGTCCGAACATCCCGCCTTCACCCGCTTCAACCTGTTCCTGCGCGACAAGTTCGCCTGCCAATATTGTGGCACCAGCGCGGACCTGACCTTCGACCATGTTGTGCCGCGCCGCGCGGGCGGGCGCACCACCTGGGAAAATGTCGCCACCGCCTGTTCGCCCTGCAACCTCAAAAAAGGCGGGCGCACTCCCCGGCAGGCCGGCATGACCCTGCATGTGCAACCGATCCGCCCGACCAGCTGGCAATTGCAGGAACATGGCCGCGCCTTCCCGCCCGGCTATCTGCATGAAAGCTGGCACGACTGGCTCTATTGGGATGTCGAACTGCTGGCCTGATATGCTGCGCGCCGGGCGTCAGCCGACCGGCAGCCAGTCCAGATCCATATCCTTGTGCCGGTTGGTATAATGGCCGATCTCTTCCAACCGCGCCATGTCGTTGAGGATGATGCGCCCGTTGGTGCGGCTGATCAGCCCTTCCTGCTCCATCTGGCGGATCATGCGGTTCACATGCACCGACGTCAGGCCGATCGAATCGCCGATTTCCTCCTGCGTCAGCTTCAGGTCGAAACTGTCGGTGATGCTGTCGTCGGTCACGCGCAGCCGGTCGAACATGTCTAGCAGGAAGGACGCGACGCGCGCCTTGGCCGACGTACGGCCCAGCGACGCCAGCCGGTCGGTCATCGCCACCCGCTCCGCATTGGACAGCAGGAACAGCAAAGCGGCGACGCGCGGATAATCTTCCAGAAGCCGGCGCAGCGCATGCTTGTCGAACGGACAGACGATCGCATCGGATAGGGCGACCAGCGATTCGGGCGCCTTGCTATAGATGGTGCTGGCCGATCCGATGAAGTCGCCGGGGAAGTAGACGCGCAGGATCTGGCGGCTGCCGTCGGGCAGGATCACGAAACTCATCACGCGACCTTCGCGCAGGACGAACAATTCCGTCACCGTCTCATTCACGCGCTGGATCATCGCGCCGCGCTTCACCTTGCGGGGATTTTCCTCGAGCCGGGCCAATGCCTTTTTTTCCGCGTCGGACAGCGGCACCTGTTTTGCCAGTCTCGCTGCGAAACAACTCGTTGCCACCAAAAACACCTTTTTCCTGTTGTCGTTACGATGGCAAAACGCCCCTTTCGCCTTTTGGCTGCATTTTCAGAACGCGCACTAAACTCGATCAAGGTCCGGCTTTGCTTTGCAATAATGTTTCACATTGCCGTCAACCGCCCGCCCGATGCCGTCAAATGACGCCGCAGCCGCCTTGCGCGGGCCGCATTAGACGTTATTAACCCTGCCCAATGGACCGCATTCACATTCGCGGCGGCAACACGCTCAATGGCCGCCTTCCCATCTCCGGCGCGAAGAACGCCGCCCTGACGCTGCTGCCCTGCGCGTTGCTGACGGACGAGCCGGTGACGCTGCGCAATCTGCCGCGTCTGGCCGACGTCGACAGCTTCGGCCATTTGCTGAACCAGTTGGGCGTATCGACCATGATCGAAGGCGCTCGGCCGGAGGATTTCGGCCGCGTCCTGACGATGCGCGCGGGTCGCGTCACCTCGACCGAGGCGCCCTATGACATCGTGCGGAAAATGCGCGCGTCCATCTTGGTGCTGGGGCCATTGCTCGCCCGCGTCGGCGAAGCGCGCGTGTCGCTGCCGGGCGGCTGCGCCATCGGCAACCGCCCGATCGACTTGCATTTGAAGGCGCTGGAAGCCTTCGGCGCCACGCTCGAAACGACGGCCGGCTATGTCCGTGCCAGCGTGCCGGACGGCGGCCTGCCCGGCGGCATCTACACCTTCCCGGTCGTGTCGGTCGGCGCCACCGAAAATGCGGTCATGGCTGCCTCGCTCGCCAAGGGCACCTGCATACTGGAAAATGCGGCGCGCGAACCGGAAATCGTCGACCTGTGCAATCTGCTCGTCGCCATGGGCGCGGACATTGAAGGCATCGGCACCGACAAGCTGATCATCCATGGGCGTGAGCGTCTGCACGGCGCGACCTACAGCGTCATGCCAGACCGGATCGAAGCGGGCAGCTATGCCTGCGCCGCCGCCATCACCGGCGGGTCGGTCGATCTGATCGGCGCCAATGCCGACGACATGCACGCCATCCTCGCCGCCCTGCGCGACGCGGGGGTTCAGGTCGATCCGCACAAGGACGGCATCCGCATTTCGTCGGACGGCAAGCTCAAGCCCCTGACCCTGTCGACCGCGCCGTTCCCGGCCTTCCCGACCGACATGCAGGCGCAGTTCATGGCGATGCTGACGAAGGCGGACGGCGCATCGGTGCTGACCGAAACCATTTTCGAAAATCGCTACATGCATGTGCCCGAACTGGCGCGCATGGGCGCGGACATCGCCGTCAACGGTCGCACCGCCGTGGTACGCGGCGTCGACAAGCTGGTCGGCGCGCCGGTGATGGCGACCGATTTGCGTGCCTCCATGAGCCTCATCCTCGCCGGCCTCGCCGCCGAAGGGGAAACGCAGGTCCAGCGCGTCTATCATCTCGATCGCGGCTATGAACGGCTGGAGGAGAAACTCTCCGCCGTCGGCGCCGATATCGAACGCGTCAGCGATGGCTGAAGCCCATAATGGCTGATGGGCGCGGCTTGGCGACGGATCGCGCGGCACTGCTGGCGCTTTACGATCTGGATGCCGGCGGCTTCCGCACTCTGGACGAGATAACCGGCTTTGCGTCGGCGCTGTGCGACGCGCCGATCGCGCTGGTCAGCATCGTAGAGGATGTGCGCCAGCGCTTCCTGGCGCGCGTCGGCCTGGATGCGGAGGAAACGCCGCGCGACGTCTCCTTCTGCGCATTGGCGATGCTGGGCGACGATATCTTCACCGTGGCGGATGCGACTCGCGATCCCCGTTTCGCCGACAACGCCCTCGTCACTGGTCCGCCGCATATCCGCTTCTATGCCGGCGCGCCGCTCGTCGGCGCCGATGGTGAGCCGCTGGGTGCGCTGTGCGTCATCGACACGGTGCCGCGGGACGGGCTGACCCCATTGCAGCGGCAGGGACTGACGCTGCTCGCCCGGCAGGTGATGGTGGAACTGGAGGGGCGCCGCCGCGACCGCGACATGATCGTGCGCCAGCGGATGGACGCGGCCGCCGTCGCCGAAAGCGATCGGATGTTCCGCTCACTCGCCGACACCATGCCGCAAATGGTCTGGTCGACGCTGCCGGACGGCTATCATGATTATTATAATGCCCGCTGGTACGACTATACCGGCGTCCCGCCCGGAACCACCGATGGCGCCGGCTGGAGCGGCATGTTCCATCCCGACGATCAGGACCGGGCCTGGGGACGCTGGCGCAACAGCCTGGCGACCGGCGAGCCTTATGAAATCGAATATCGGCTGCGCCATCATGGCGGCGATTATCGCTGGACGCTGGGCCGCGCCCTGCCGATCCGCGATGCCGATGGCGTCATCATCCGCTGGATCGGCACCTGCACCGACATTCACGAACAGAAGATGATGATCGACGAGCGGGAGATGATCGCGCACGAACTGTCGCATCGGATCAAGAATATCTTCTCCGTGATCGCCGGCCTCATCGGTCTGTCGGCGCGCCAGCATCCGGCGATCGCCGACGTCGCGGACGACCTGCGCGACCGCATATTGGCGCTCGGCCGCGCCCATGATTTCGTCCGCCCGCATAGCGTCGAATCCGCGCCGCAGATCGGCGATGGGGAAGGGCTGCTCCGGGGCGTGCTGGATCAGATTTTCGCGCCCTATCGCAGCGAGAGCGTGGCGCGCATCATCCTGTCGGGTGACAATGTTCCGATCGACGACCGGTCGGCGACGCCGCTGGCGCTGCTGTTCCATGAACTGGCGACCAATGCCGCCAAATATGGCGCGCTCTCCGTCGCGCAGGGCGTGGCGCGCCTGCATGTGGCGATGGACGGCGATGACGTCCGCATCGATTGGCAGGAAGAGGGCGGCCCGCCGGTCGTGCCCGGCGGCGCGGTGGGCTTTGGCACCCGGCTGATGACGCTCAGCGTCGAACGGCAATTGGGCGGGCGGATGGAGCGGAACTGGGCGCCCGACGGGCTGCGGCTCAGCCTCTGGATTCCATCCCGGTCCATGAGCCGCGCGGCCGGAAAGGCGTAAAGCCGGCAATTTCTGCGTCGGTCAGGTCGGGCTGCTCGGACGCCGCAAGTTGCAAGGTGGCGGTAATGCTCTGTGCACGGAACGGCTTGGTGATGACGCCCAGCGCCGCGACCGACGCGTCGCCGATCTGCGCCGGATTGGCGGTGACGTAGATGACGCGGATGCCGTGCCGCGCGGCCAGTTCCATGCCGATCTGCGGTCCGGTGGGTCCGTCGCGCAGGTTGAGGTCGACCAGCGCGATGTCGCAATCGTCCGCGCTTGCCAGCGCGCTCTCGCGATCGGCGGCGATTGCCCCGACCGCGAATCCGGCATCCTCGACGATCTGCTCGATTTCCAGTGCGACGAAAATCTCGTCTTCGACGATCAATACCTTCTTGCGCATTCCACGACCCGTTAAATCTGGATCAAGTAAATACCGACAAGGCCGTTCGGTTCCCTGTCGAGCGCTAAAATGACTCTAGGGCGCGCTGGGCTCATCCTCGACGACGCTGGTCCACAGCGTCTCGAACTGTGTTCCCTGCATCAGCAGCACGGACGCGGGATAGCCCGCCTCGCTCGCCTTTTGCGCCGTACCGGTGGCGCTTTCCACCGCCAGTGCCTGGGTAGGGAAGGGGCCGTAATATTTATTGTCCAGATTGATCTTCCAGACGCCTTCATGGCTCAGAACGATATAGCGGGCGTGGGGCAGGGGCATGTTTCAGAGTACCTCGGTGTTATAATGGTGCCAGGCCATGATCGCGGCGGCACCACGATGCGGGCGCCAGGCTTCGGCGACGTCACGGGTCAGTTTTTCGCTTGGCCGTGTGGCCATGCCCAATATCCGACCGATCTCGATCTGCACGGCCAGATCGCCGGCCGGCCAGATATCGGGCCGCCCTTCCGCGAACAACAAATAGATTTCCGCCGACCAGCGGCCGATGCCCTTGATCTGGACAAGCTGCGCGATCGCCTCCTCGTCATCGGCGGGCAGGGCGTGGAGGTCGAGTGCGCCCGACACGACCAGTTCGGCCAGGCTGCGGGCATAGCCCTGTTTCTGCCGCGACAGCCCGCAAGCGCGCAAAGCATCGAAATCCCGCGCCAGCAACGCTTGCGGCGTGCAGCCCTCGCCCAGTTCCGCCTCCAGCTTGCGCCACACGGCGGCGGCCGACGCGACGCTGACCTGCTGGCCCACGATCGTGCGCAACAGCGTCTCATAGCCCGGCTCCCGCACGCGTGGCGCGGGATAGCCGACCCGTGCGATGGCGGCGACGAAGCCCGGCTCCAGCGCGGCGATCGCATCCAGACTGTCGCGCAACTGATCTACACTGTTCACCATGTTGCGATAGCTCGACCCTTGATTTCCCGGTCCCTGTCGGTCAGAGCGGAGAAAATTCTAGGGGATAGGGTAGATGCCGAAACTGATCGTGGTCAACCGTTCGGGTGAAGAA
The DNA here is from genome assembly GCF_008710155.1 of Sphingobium limneticum. Lineage (GTDB taxonomy): Bacteria > Pseudomonadota > Alphaproteobacteria > Sphingomonadales > Sphingomonadaceae > Sphingobium > Sphingobium limneticum. Next base: position 6,845 of record NZ_VYPZ01000023.1, on the reverse strand, counting down.
CAAGCTGTCGATGGCGACAATGGCCTGTCGGTGATGGAAGTCATCCGCGACAATGGCTTTGACGAATTGCTGGCGCTGTGCGGCGGATGCTGCTCCTGCGCGACCTGTCATATCTATGTCGATCCGGCTTTTGCCGACGCGATTCCGGCAATGAGCGAGGACGAGAACGACCTGCTCGACAGCAGCGACCATCGCAACGACACCAGCCGCCTGTCCTGTCAGGTGATGCTGAACGACGCACTGGACGGCCTGCGCGTCACCATCGCACCGGAAGACTGATCCCGTTCGGGTGAGGTCGGGTTACTGCCTCACCCGCAACGTCGCGGCCGGCGCATCGCTGGTCAGCTGCGTGATCGTCCAGACGATTCGCTTGCCCTGCGGCGTGCTTTGCGCGCCGTCTTCCTGATTCTGGCTGACGATCTCCGCATCCGTCGTCAGCGTGAAGCTGCCGTTCAGCGCCTTCGCGGCCTCATCGCCTGCGCCGCCCATACCGGCCGGCCCCTGGCTCTTGTCGAACCCGTTGGCAAAGCCCGGCGCCTTCACGCGCACCCGGTCGTCCCCGCGCATCTCCACCGCGACGAAGGGCAGGACGATCTGCGCGTCGATGTTGAACGGAAACAGGAAGGCGTGGTCCAGCCTGCCCGTGATCGCATAGTCGATTTCGAACTTGTGATTGCCCATGTAGCGGGCCGACCGAAATCCCTTCTCCTTGGCCAGCGCCGTCGCGATTCCCTGCATCTGCGCGTCGTCGCCCTTGGCGTCATCGACCGCGTCGCTGAAATCTTCCTCTTTCGCTGCGATCTGCATCAGCGTGGGGCTGTTCTCCGCCTCACCCTCCGGCGCGTCGTCCCCGGATGAGGCGGCGGCGCCCGTCAGCGCCTCCTTGCCCATGTCCGACGCCAATATCTCGCCCTTATAGGCGAAGCTGAAACTGCGGTCGGCGCGGATATCCAGGCTCGATTCGAACCGGCCCGGCGTCACCAGACAGGCGGAGAGCGCCAGCAGCCCCGCCAGCGCGCCCAAAGTGCGATACAGGCGGTCCATGGCCACTCTCCCCCTAATCAACGCCCCGTCAGCCCACCGTCGCGGCGTACAGCGCGATCGCCGCCGCGTTGGAGACGTTCAGGCTCTCCATGCGCGGGCTGATCGGCAGCTTGGCGATGATATCGCAATGGGCGATCGTGTTGTGGCGCAGCCCTTCGCCCTCGGCCCCCAGCACCAGGGCGACGCGCGATTCGCCGATCGCCTCGCCGATCGTCGTCTCGGCCTCGCCGTCCAGGCCGATGCGCCAGTAGCCGGCCTCGGCAATTTCCTCCAGCGCGCGGGCCAGGTTCACCACCCGCACCCAGGGCACATTTTCCAGCGCGCCCGACGCCGCACGCGCCAGCACCCCCGATTCGGGCGGCGCATGCCGGTCCTGCGTCACGATGCACAGCGCGTCGAACGCTGCGGCGGAGCGCAGGATGGCGCCCACATTATGCGGGTCCGTCACCTGATCCAGCACCAGGATCGGCCGCTTGTCATCCCGCCCCTGTTCCAGAACATCGCCCAGCCACACATCGTCCAGCGGCTCGACTTCGGCGACGATGCCCTGATGCGGCGCGTCGGACGGGACCATGCGGCCCATGTCGGAAACGTCGGAATAGACGATCGGCAGCACCGGCGGCAGGTCGAGGGCGCCGAGCGCCTCGCGCGTCCCCCATATCTTGCGCACGATGCGGTCAGGGTTGGCGAGGGCCGCGATAACGGCGTGACGACCATAGAAGCGCGGAAAGGCGCTCTTGGGCTTGGTGGAGCGATTGGGCTTTTTCATGATTTCGCTCTTTTCACATCAGGCCATTGACAGGCAAGTCTCCATTCGCCATTAGGCCGCCTCCAACGCAGCGGGAACGCAATTTTCCGCAGCGTAGGGCACTGGACAGGTGGCCGAGTGGTTAAAGGCAGCAGACTGTAAATCTGCCCGGGTTTCCCGTACGCTGGTTCGAATCCAGCCCTGTCCACCACTGCATCGGGCCGATGCAGTCACCCCCTTTTTCGAAAGGGGCGGAGGTAGGCCAGTGTGGACACATAGCTCAGTTGGTAGAGCAGCTGACTCTTAATCAGCGGGTCCTTGGTTCGAGCCCAAGTGTGTCCACCACCCTCCTTCCTCACAAAAAACGGTCCTTCGGCGCGCCGCCTCTTTCGGGTTTCCGGCCACCGCGCCGCCTTTCCGAGCCCGCCCTGTATGAAAGGGAAGCGCCCCATGGCGTGGCTCATCCTCGGCATTGCCGTATTCACTGAAATCTGCTGGGCGCTTAGCCTGAAATGGGCCGCCACCATTGGCAGCTGGCAAGCCTCCGCCGTGCCGATCGCTTTGAGCTTCCTCAACATGGGCCTGCTCGCGCTGGCGATGAAAGGCATCCCTGCCGGCACCGCCTATGCGGTCTGGACGGGCCTGGGCGCCGTGGGCGTCATCATCGGCGGCATGATCTTCTTCGGTGACCGCGTGAACATGGTCCAGGCAGGCTTCATGGCGATGATCGTGGTGGGGGTTGTGGGGACGAAGGTGTTTGGGAACGGGTGAGGGGGCGGCAGGTATAAGCTCTAAATTAAGTGTTGATATGGCCAATGTAGATATGCCTATATTTGGCGTGGAGGCCGAGACTTCCGTTGAGAATCTTATTCTGCGCGGGCAAGTTGGGTTCGCTGCCTTGTCTTTCGCTGGTTTGTCAGATGGAAAATTAAGGCGGGTGTATGCCAGTTATTACATTCGATCAGGCGATCGCAGATTCGGCTCAGTTCAACAAGCGTCATTTACTGCTCGGCAATGGGTTCAGCATCGCTTGCCGTGCTGACATCTTCCACTACGGTTCTCTTTTTAGCCGGGCTGACTTCAGTTCATGTCCGGAAGCGGAAACGGTCTTCGGGTTACTCAATACGCAAGATTTTGAAACGGCTATTCGGGCATTAGAAAATGCTGCAACGATATTGCCTGCCTATGTGCCTGACGGTGTAGACGCTATTGCTAAAATGCAGGATCATGCCGCAGCATTGAAGGAAATCCTTATCCAAACTATTGCTGGAAATCATCCGGCAGTGCCGCCTGAAATTGAAGACGACAAATTTTGGGCCTGCCGAGCGTTCCTGGCACACTTTCTTGCAGCCGGCGGGCAAGTATTTACATTAAACTATGATTTATTGTTGTACTGGACCTTGATGCACGGCGACGATCCCGTTGGTGACCAGATTAATTTGGCTACTAACGATGGTTTTGGAAATGATGAGGAAGATCCTGATGCCGAATATGTTGTATGGCAGGGAGAAATTGGCGCTCACGATGCGAGAGTGCATTTTCTTCATGGCGCACTTCACCTATTCGATTCTGGATCGGAGTTAAAAAAATATACTTGGATACGTAAAGGTGTGCCTCTAGTCGAGCAGGCGCGTTCTGCGATTGACGCTAATGCTTATCCGTTATTCGTTGCCGAGGGGACCAGCGCGCAGAAAAAAGCAAAGATACGCCATAATGCTTATTTATATCAGGGATTTAAGCAATTCACGGCTAACGTGAAAACTGGCACACATTGCTTCTTTGTGTTCGGGCATTCACTTGCAACTAACGATGATCACATCCTTATTCGGATGGCGCGCGGTAAATTCAAAAAATTATACGTCGGTATTTATGGCGACCCGTTGACCGAAGATAACCAACGTATCATGAATCGCGCTAATGAACTCGCCGCACAACGGCATGTCACAAACCCTCTCTCGGTTGCCTTTTACGACGCTGCGACGGCAATGGTGTGGGGGTGATTTGAGGCGCTGTCGATTTCTTGCGTCATCTCATCCCCCTGTCCTACACCCTCCATTTCATGCCATCCTCTCGCCGGCTCTTTCCCACCGTCGGCTTCATCCACCCCGCGCCGCCTTCGCACCGGCACGGGCCTGACTTTGCAAAAATTTTCCTATTGCGAAATCCGCACCACCGGTTTGTGCCCACGCTTTTGCGTTCGCCACGACGGTGTGAACTTTGCAACCGCTGACCCTGTTGCAAAACGCGTCCCCGCGCCTTTGCGCCTCCGCGACGTCATGCTAAGGGCGCGCCCATGCTGAACCTGAATTCCATCACCGTGCGCCTGGGCGGCCGCACCATTCTCGATCGCGCTGCCGCCGCGCTGCCGCCGCGCAGCCGTGTCGGCCTCATCGGCCGCAACGGCGCGGGCAAGTCCACGCTGATGAAGGTGATGATCGGCCAGCTCGACCCGGATGAGGGGTCGTGCGACATGCCCCGCGACACGCGGCTGGGCTATATCGCGCAGGAAGCCCCCTCGGGCACCGCCACCCCGTTCGACACCGTGCTGGAGGCCGACAAGGAACGCGCCGAACTGATGGCGGAGGCGGAGCATACCGAAGACCCCGATCGCCTGGGCCATATCTATGAGCGGCTGACGACGATCGACGCCTATACCGCGCCGGCCCGCGCCGCCCGCATCCTCGTGGGCCTCGGCTTCGACGAAGAAATGCAGGGGCGTCCGCTCGACAGCTATTCGGGCGGCTGGAAAATGCGCGTGGCGCTCGCTTCGCTTCTCTTCTCCAACCCCGACCTGCTGCTGCTCGACGAACCCTCGAACCATCTCGATCTCGAAGCCACGCTCTGGCTGGAGAATTTCCTGAAAGCCTATCGCGGCACCGTGGTCGTCATCAGCCATGAACGCGACCTGCTCAACAATGTCGTGGACTATATCCTCCATCTGGAAGGGGGGAAGGTCACCCTCTATCCCGGCGGCTACGACGCTTTCGAACGGCAGCGCGCCGAACGGCTGGCCCAGCTCGAATCCGCCCGCGCCAAGCAGGCGGCGGAGCGCGAGAAGTTGCAGGATTATGTCGCCCGCAACAGCGCCCGTGCGTCCACTGCAAAGCAGGCCCAGTCTCGTGCCAAGGCGCTGGCGCGGATGCAGCCCATCGCCGCCGCGATCGAAGATCCGACGCTGCATTTCGGCTTTCCAAGCCCCGCCGAACTGCGCCCGCCGCTCATCACCATGGACATGGCCTCGGTCGGCTACACCGAAACGCCGATCCTGCGGCGCATCAACCTGCGCATCGACCCGGACGACCGGCTGGCGCTGCTGGGCCGCAACGGCAATGGTAAGACGACGCTGGCCCGCCTGATCGCCGCGCAACTCACGCCGATGGAAGGCATGATGCAAAGCTCGGCCAAGATGAATGTCGGTTATTTCACCCAATATCAGGTGGAGGAACTGGACGTCACGGACACGCCGCTGGAACATATGACCCGCGTGATGAAGGGCGCGACCCCCGGTGCGGTCCGTGCGCAACTCGGCCGTTTCGGCTTCTCCGGCGAGCGCGCGGTGCAGAAGGTCGGCTCCATGTCGGGTGGCGAGCGCGCCCGTCTGGCCCTCGCCCTTATCACCCGCGATGCGCCGCATCTGCTGATCCTCGACGAACCGACCAACCATCTGGACGTCGACAGCCGCGAAGCGCTGGTGCAGGCGCTCAACGATTATAGCGGCGCGGTGGTGATCGTGTCGCATGACCGGCACATGATCGAACTGGTCGCCGATCGTCTGGTGCTGGTCGACAATGGCACCGCCCAGCCGTTCGACGGCAGCCTTGACGATTATACCGACATCATCCTGCGCAAGACGGACGGCAACAGCAGCAGCGGCGACGCGCCCAAGGTGGACAAGAAGGCGGACAAGAAAGCCGCCGCCGAATGGCGTGAAAAGCAGAAGGTGTTGAAGAACGCGGTCAACAAGGCGGAGCGCGAGATGACGGCGCTGGCCACCGAGCGCGGCCGGATCGACGCCGCCTTGTCTGACCCCAAGACCGCGACCGGCGCAGAGGCGAAAATGACCAACAGCCAGCTGATGGTAAAGCGCGCCGACGTCGAAAAGAAGCTGGCCGCCGCCGAAGAAGTCTGGATGGAAGCCGGCGCCGCGCTGGAAGCGGGCTAGAGCATTTTGAAGTCAGCTGGCACAGCTGACGGCTCGCAAAATGCGGAAACAAAAGACTTTTAGAGAATGATCCGATTCAATCTGATCGGATCATTCTCTAAACCACCCGTTCCAGCAGCACCAGCGCCGGGTCGCCCTCCACGGCGCGGGCGCTGAACCCCATTTCCCGTTCCAGGGCGATGGCGGCACGATTGTCCCGGCTCTCGATCGACTGGAGCCGGCCGATGCCCCATCCGCGTGCCTCCCGCGCGACATGGTCCAGCAGGGTCCAGCCGATCCCCTTGCCCTTGTGATCGGGCAGGATGGAGATGGCGACCTCCCCGGTGCCGCCCTCCCGGTCGGCGGCCAGCGTGGCGGCGGCTATGATATCGTCCAGCGCCGGTTCGTCGGCATGGCCGGCGACGCGAATGTCGATGCGAAAGCCATAGCGGGTTTCAAGCGCGATCATGGGAAAGTCCTTTGCGTCCAGGTCGCCCCGACCTATCCGCCTTCCGCTTACGGAAACCTACAAGGACTATTCCTTATCACCGGCCCATCAGGATGAAGGGCGCCCAGATATAGGGCTGCACCGCATTGGGATGTTTCGACCCGATCAGCTTGAGCATCGCCCGTTGCAGCGCCACCGCGCGGGGCAGGCCGCGATTGGCGCCCTTGACCGTCTCCAGCGTGACGAAGGCGCTGGCATCGTCCCGCACCGGCCAGTGCGATACCAGCAGCGACCCCGCCCCGGCATAGCGGAACGCCTGGGCGAGGCCCGAATAGGCTGTAGATATCAGCGCTGATTGGCACCGTTCTGTCAGCGCTAAGTGACACCGATCACGAGGGTGCTGCGTGCAGCTTCCACCACGTCGTCAGTGATCGCGTTCAGGCCGTTGATCCTCAGGATGCGCT
>NZ_VYPZ01000022.1 GCF_008710155.1 Sphingobium limneticum | reverse complement strand
CTGATGCTGATGCTGATGCTGATGCTGATGCTGATGCTGATGCTGATGCTGATGCTGATGCTGATGCTGATGCTGATGCTGATGCTGATGCTGATGCTGATGCTGATGCTGATGCTGATGCTGATGCTGATGCAGATGCGGATGCTGATGCGGATGCCGACGCTGACGCTGACACTGATGCGCCGGCGCCGCCCACTGCTCGGCTGAATGCGACGGGGACGGTGTGTTCTGGCACCGCAGAAACCAATGCCACGGTGCAGATCCGCAATGCGGCGGGCGTTTTGATCGGCAGCGGGGTTGCCGATGCGGACGGCAACTATGCCATCGACCTCGATACGCCCCTCGAAAATGGCGAGACGGTGACGGTTACGCAGGTTGACGCGGCCGGGAATGTTTCACCGCCCGCTGTGGCGATCGCGCCCGACCTGACGGCGCCTGATGCGCCTTCGGTTGCGCTGGAAACCGCGACGAGCCTGACAGGCACCGGTGAGCCTGGCGCCATTATCAACGTCTATGACTCGGCTGGAACGGTGCTGGGCACCGGTCATGTCGGCGGGGATGGTAGCTTTACGATCGCACTCAGCCCGCCGCAGAATAATGGCGAGCGCCTGACCGTCAGCCAGACAGATGGGGCTGGCAATGTGTCGGATCCCGTATTCGTGACCGCCGCCGACGGCACCGCGCCCCAGGCGCCGATCGCTGTCATCGGCAACGACGGGCTGTCCGTTACCGGTACGGGCGAACCGGGCGCCACCATCCGCATTTATAATGCTGCCCGCCTGTTGGTCGGTACGGCTGTGGTGCAGGGCAACGGCACCTACGCCGCCACGCTGGACATACCCCAGACCAATGGCGAAGCGCTGACCGTGACGCAGGCCGATGCGGCCGGCAATGAATCGACGCCCACCGCCATAGTTGCGCCCGATCTGGATGCACCCGCTGCACCGGGGGCCAGCATCTCGGGCAATGGTGCGACGGTGAGCGGGTCCGGAGAGCCGGGCGCGATCGTTGAGGTGCGCGATGCGCTGGGCACGTTGCTCGGCAGCGACATTGTGCGGCCCGATGGCAGCTATAGCGTGACCTTGTCACCGCCTCTGGTCGAAGGCGAACCGCTGTCGGTCACGCAGATCGATGCGGCTGGCAATGTGTCCGATCCGACGGCCATCAGCGCGCCTGACCTGACGGCGCCGGCAGCACCGAGCGCGACCATCGCAACCGACGGGTCGTCGATCAGCGGCACGGGCGAGGTCGGCGCGACCATCATCGTTCGCGACGCGTCGGGTGCGATCATCGGCACGACGAGAGTGGGCGATGATGGCAATTATAGTGTCGATCTCGATCCGGCGCGGGTCGATGGCGAAGTGCTCGATGTCACGCAAAGCGATGCGGCGGGTAATGAATCGGCCGTCATTCCGGTCACCGCGCCCGACCTGACGGCGCCACCGGCGCCCGTCGCGACCATCGACGGCACCGGCACGGTGGTAACCGGTATGGGTGTGGCCGGATCGACGGTCGAGGTGCGCGCGGCCGATGGCACGTTGCTGGGCAATGGCGTGGTGGACGCGCAGGGCAATTACACCGTCACGCTGACCACGCCGCAGGTGGACAGCGAGCCATTGAACGTGACGCAGGCGGACCCGGCTGGCAACATATCCAACCCGACCGGCATCACGGCGCCCGACCTCACCCCGCCGGCCGCACCGGTCGCGACCATAGCGGCGGACGGATCGTCGATCAGCGGCACGGGCGAGGTTGGCGCGACCATCACCGTTCGCGACGCATCGGGTGCGATCGTCGGCACGACGGTGGTGGACGATGACGGCAATTATCTCTTCCCGCTCAGCCCGGCACGGGTCGATGGCGAGGTGCTGAGCATCACGCAAAGCGATGTGGCCGGCAACGTATCGACCGGTGTGACGGTCACGGCGGACGATACGACGCCGCCGCCTGCGCCCAGCGCCACGATCGACGGCACCGGCACGGTGGTGACGGGATCGGTAGTGACCGGTTCGGGCGTGGCTGGATCGACGATCGAAGTGCGCGCGGCCGATGGTACGCTGCTGGGCAGCGGCGTGGTCGATGCGCAGGGCAATTATACCGTGACGCTCAACGCGCCGCAGGTGGATGGCGAAGCCCTTGCCGTCACGCAGGTCGATCCTTCGGGCAACATATCCAACCCGACCGGCATCACGGCGCCCGATCTCACGCCGCCGGCTGCGCCAGTCGCGACCATAGCGGCAGACGGATCGTCGATCAGCGGCACGGGCGAAGTTGGCGCGACCATCACCGTTCGGGACGCATCGGGTGCGATCATCGGCACGACGGTTGTCGACGATGACGGCAATTATCTCTTCCCGCTCAGCCCGGCACGGGTCGATGGCGAGGTGCTGAGCATCACCCAGAGCGACGTGGCCGGCAATGTGTCGACCGGTGTGACGGTTACGGCGGACGATACGACGCCGCCGCCTGCGCCCAGCGCCACGATCGACGGCACCGGCACGGTGGTGACGGGATCGGTAGTGACCGGTTCGGGCGTGGCTGGATCGACGATCGAAGTGCGCGCGGCCGATGGTACGTTGCTGGGCAGCGGCGTGGTCGATGCGCAGGGCAATTATACCGTGACGCTCAACGCGCCGCAGGTGGATGGCGAATCCCTTGCCGTCACGCAGGTCGATCCTTCGGGCAACATATCCAACCCGACCGGCATCACGGCGCCCGACCTCACGCCGCCGGCCGCGCCAGTCGCGACCATAGCGGCGGACGGATCGTCGATCAGCGGCACGGGCGAGGTTGGCGCGACCATCACCGTTCGCGACGCATCGGGCGCGATCGTCGGCACGACGGTCGTGGACGATGACGGCAATTATCTCTTCCCGCTCAGCCCGGCACGGGTCGATGGCGAGGTGTTGAGCATTACCCAAAGCGATGTGGCCGGCAACGTGTCGACCGGTGTGACGGTTACGGCGGACGATACGACGCCGCCGCCTGCGCCCAGTGCCACGATCGACGGCACCGGCACGGTGGTAACGGGATCGGTAGTGACCGGTTCGGGTGTGGCTGGATCGACGATCGAAGTGCGCGCGGCCGATGGTACGCTGCTGGGCAGCGGCGTGGTCGATGCACAGGGCAATTACACCGTGACGCTCAACGCGCCGCAGGTGGATGGCGAATCCCTTGCCGTCACGCAGGTCGATCCTTCGGGCAACATATCCAACCCGACCGGCATCACGGCGCCCGACCTCACCCCGCCGGCCGCGCCAGTCGCGACCATAGCGGCGGACGGATCGTCGATCAGCGGCACGGGCGAGGTTGGCGCGACCATCACCGTTCGCGACGCATCGGGTGCGATCGTCGGCACGACGGTCGTGGACGATGACGGCAATTATCTCTTACCGCTCAGCCCGGCACGGGTCGATGGCGAGGTTTTTAGCATCACGCAAAGCGATGTGGCCGGCAATGTATCGACCGGTGTGACGGTTACGGCGGACGATACGACGCCGCCGCCTGCGCCGACCGCGGCTATCGACGATACCGGCCGGATCGTGACCGGCACGGGTGTCGCCGGATCGGCAGTCGAGGTGCGGACGGCAGGTGGCACCCTGCTGGGCACCGGCATCGTCAATGCACAGGGCAATTACAGTGTCGTGCTGACCCCGCCGCAACTGGATAGCGAGCCGCTGCGCGTCACCCAGGCGGATGGCTCCGGCAACATATCCGACCCGGCCAATGTGACGGCGCCCGACCTTACCGCACCAGAACCGCCAACTGCCAATATTGCCGGCGATGGCGCGTCGATGAGCGGTACGGGTGAAATCGGTGCCACGATCATCGTCACCGATCCAACCGGTCGGGAGATCGGCACGGCGATAGTGGATGGCTCCGGCTTCTGGAGCGCGCTGCTTACGTCGCCACAAGTACATGGCGAGCCGCTGACCGTGGTGCAGAGCGACGCGGCAGGCAATGTGTCGGACGAACTGCCGGTGACCGCCCCCAATCTGAATGGACCCGACGCGCCCGATCCTGTGACGGCGACCATCTCCCCCACCGGCGATACGGTGTCCGGCACTGGCGAGATCGGCGCGACGGTGACCGTGACCGGGCCTGGCGGGCTGGCATTGGGATCGACGATCGTCGATGGGGATGGCAATTACAGCATCACCCTGGGCACGCCGCAGGCCAATGGCGAGAAGCTGGTCGTGGTACAGACCGATACGGATGGAAACAGCTCCGTCCCTGTGATCCTGACCGCGCCCGATATCACCCCACCTCTTGCGCCGACCGCGCAGATCGATGCGACCGGTGCCGTCGTGACCGGATCGGGCGAGAAGGGCGCGACCATAACGGTGCGTGATGCCGACGGCACAGTGATCGGCACCGCGACCGTCGATGGCCAGGGTCATTATGCGGCAGCATTGACCACGCCGCAGACCGACGGATCGCCCCTGAACGTCACGCAGACCGACGCGGCAGGCAATGAGTCCGGCCCGACCGCGATCGCGACGCCCGATCTGGAAGCGCCCGCTGCGCCGACTGGCACGGTCGAGCTTGACGGGAGTGCGGTGACCGGCACCGGCGAGGCGGGGGCGACGATCACCGTCACGGATGCCAATGGCGTGTCGCTGGGTAGCGTCACGGTCGATAATGACGGCAATTTCAGTGTGCCGTTGAACCCGGCGCTCACCAATGGCGAGCCGTTGACGTTGGTTCAGACCGATGCGGCCGGCAATGCGTCGATCACCGTCGACATCGCCGCGCCCGACATTACGGCGCCCGATGCACCGACCGGCACCGTCACATCCGATGGTTCGGCCGTGACCGGTACTGGCGAGGCCGGGGCGACGATCCGCATCACCGATGCCGATGGCACGCTGCTGGGCACGACGACGGTGGGGGCCAATGGCGCCTATATCGTCATCCTTCCCACGCCGCAGTTGAATGGCGAGACGCTGGGTATCGTTCAGACCGATGCGGCGGGCAATGCCTCGGCGCAAGCCGATGCCATTGCGCCGGACGTTACCGCGCCGGCCGCGCCGACGGGCACGATCGCGCCCGATGGTACGGAAGTTACGGGTACGGGTGAGGCGGGTGCGATCATCAGCATCACCAATGCGGCCGGGACCGTGCTGGGCACGGCGACCGTGGCGACCGACGGCAATTATAGCGTCACGTTGACCGAACCGCAGGCCAATGGTCAGGCGCTGACATTGGTGCAGACGGACGGCGCAGGCAATGTGTCGCCGCAGGTGCCGATCACCGCGCCGGACATTACGGCACCCAATGCGCCGACCGGCACGGTTTCGACCGATGGCACGCTCGTGACCGGTACCGGTGAAGCCGGCGCCACGATCAGCATCACCAATGCGGCCGGGACCGTCATCGGCACGGCGACGGTGGCCGCCAATGGCAGCTATGCCGCCACGCTTGCGACGCCGCAGCTGAATGGCGAGACGCTGGGCATTACGCAGGCGGATGCCGCCGGCAATGTGTCGGTCCGGGTGCCGACGATCGCGCCCGACGTCACGGCGCCGGTCGCGCCGACCGGCACGATCAGCGGCGACGGCGCGGTGGTGAGCGGCAGCGGCGAGGCTGGCGCGACGATCAGCGTGACCAATGCGGCCGGCACGGTGCTGGGCACCGCGACGGTGGCCGGCAATGGCAGCTACAGCGTGACCCTGACGACGCCGCAGACCAATGGAGAAGCGCTGACGCTGATACAAAGGGACGGGGCGGGCAATGCGTCCCCGACCGTGCCGATCACCGCGCCCGATACCACAGCGCCCACCGCGCCGACCGGTACGGTGACATCCGACGGCACGACCGTGACGGGGACGGGTGAAGCGGGGGCGACCATACGCATCACCAACCCGGGTGGGACCGTCATCGGGACCGCAACGGTCGGTGCCAACGGCAGCTATAGCGCCACGCTGACCACGGCGCAGGTGAATGGCGAGACGCTGGGCGTGACTCAGACGGATGGCGCCGGCAATGTGTCGGTCCGGGTGCCGACGATCGCGCCCGATATCACCGCCCCGGTCGCGCCGACCGGCACGATTAATGGCGACGGCGCAGTGGTGAGCGGCAGCGGTGAGGCTGGCGCGACGATCAGCGTGACCAATGCGGCCGGCACGGTGCTGGGCACCGCGACGGTGGCCGGCAATGGCAGCTACAGCGTGACCCTGACGACGCCGCAGACCAACGGCGAAGCGTTGACGCTGATACAAAGGGACGGGGCGGGCAATGCGTCCCCGACCGTGCCGATCACCGCGCCCGACACGACCGCGCCGACCGCGCCGACCGGTACGGTGACATCCGATGGCACGACCGTCACCGGTACCGGGGAGGCTGGCGCGACGATCCGCATCACCAACCCGGCCGGGACGGTCATCGGTACCGCGACCGTCGCTGCCAACGGCAGTTACAGCGCGACGCTGACCACGCCGCAATTGAATGGCGAGACGCTGGGCGTGACCCAGGCGGACGGTGCCGGCAACGTGTCGGTCCGGGTGCCGACGATCGCGCCCGACATCACGGCGCCCGCAGCGCCGACCGGTGCCGTCACGGCCGATGGCACCACGGTGAACGGTAGCGGGGAGGCTGGTGCGACCATCACGATCACCAGCCCGGCTGGCGCCATCATCGGCACCGCGACGGTGGCCGGCAATGGCAGCTATAGCGTCACTTTGACGACGCCGCAGACGAACGGCCAGACGCTGGGCATCACCCAGGCGGATGCGGCCGGCAATGTGTCCCCGCGCGTGCCGACGATCGCACCGGACAGCACGCCGCCGGCGGCGCCGACCGGGACGGTCACGGCCGATGGTGCGGTGGTCAACGGCACGGGTGAGGCTGGCGCGACGATCAGCATCACCAATCCGGCCGGGGCCGTCATCGGCACCGCGACGGTGGCCGGCAACGGCAGCTACAGCGTCACGTTGACGACGCCGCAGACGAACGGCCAGACGCTGGGCATCACCCAGTCGGATGCCGCTGGCAATGTGTCGCCCCGCGCGACGACGCTGGCGCCGGACAGCACCCCGCCGGCGGCCCCGACGGGCACCATCACCGGCAATGGCGCGGTGGTGAACGGCACCGGTGAGGCTGGCGCAACCATCCGCATCACCAATGCGAGTGGCACATTGCTGGGTACGGCGGTGGTGGCCGCCAATGGAACCTATAGCGCCACGCTCAATACGCCCCAGACCAACGGCGAAAAACTGACCTTGGTGCAGAGCGATCCGGCAGGCAATGTGTCGCCCGTCGTGCCGATCACCGCGCCCGATACGACGGCGCCGGTGGCACCCACTGCGGCGGTTTCCGCCAATGGCGGGTCTGTGACCGGCACGGGTGAAGCCGGCGCGACGATCACCGTCCGGGCGGCCGATGGCACGATCCTGGGCACCGCGACGGTGGCGGCCAATGGCAGCTACACCGCGGCGCTCAGCCCGGCGCAGTTGAATGGCGAGCGGTTGAGCGTGAGCCAGACGGACGGGGCGGGCAACGGATCGCCCAACGCTGCCGTCACCGCGCCCGACCATACCCCGCCTGCCGCCCCCACCGCCGCCGTTTCGGCGACGGGTACGGTGGTGACGGGTACGGGTGAAGCGGGTGCGACCGTCACCGTGACCAATGCGGCAGGTGTCGTGATCGGCACGGCTCTGGTCGCCGCCAATGGCAGCTATTCGGTGACGCTGACCCAGGCGCAGGCCAATGGCGAAACCATCGGCGTCGTTCAGACCGATGGCGCCGGGAATCCGTCCATATCGACCAGCGCGATCGCGCCGGACATCACCGCGCCCAATGCGCCCGCCAATCTGGCGGTCAACACGGCCGGTACGACGCTGACCGGCATCGGTGAAGCCGGGGCGACGGTCAGGGTTCGCGACGGAACGGGAACCGTGATCGGCACCGGGCAGGTGGGATCGGATGGCCGCTTCTCGGTCACTCTGTCCAGCCCGCAGGTGGGCGGCCAGAATCTGACCGTTACGCAGACCGATGTCGCCGGCAATCAGTCGCTTCCGGGCGCCGTCGGCGCGCCGTTCGACATCGCCGCGTTCGACAATAGCACGGTGGCCCTGATCGACCTGCTGCCGGTATCGACGGCGGTCAACCATGGTACGGCCAATTATCTGGCGCTGGTGTCGCTCGGCCTGCTCAATGTCAATGCGCAGGTATTGGCGACGCCCAGCGTCGGCTTCACCGTGGCGGACGGCCATAGTCTCAACGCCGTCTTCACTTATGACGCGACGCTCAGCATCGGCGTGCTCAGCGGCTATTCCGTCGCGGTGCAGCGCTGGAACGGATCGGCCTGGGTCGCGGTGGGCGGCGGCAACGGCGCGTCGCTACTGCAACTGGGCCTGCTGAACGGCAATCTGGTCAGCACCGAAACGCTGGGGCCGGGCCAATATCGCGCCTTCGTCACCTTTGACGGGACGTTGGGTGTCGGTTTGCTGGGATCGCTCAATGTCGCAGGGACCGATTCGGACTTCACCGACATTGGCGGGATCGTGCCCCAGCAGATTCAGGGCAATGTCATTACCGATCCAAGTCCGGACGGTCATATCGACATCATCAGTCCGCAGACGGTGATCCAGAGCGTCACCGTCAACGGGGTGACGACGGCCGTGAACGCGAACGGCACGGTGGTGAACGGTGCCTTCGGCCGGTTGGTCATCAATCTGGACGGCAGCTACAGCTACACCCCGTCGCCGACCGCCGCGTCGATCGGCAAGACGGACGTGTTCCAATATACGCTGATCGATCGGAGCGATGGTGAAACGGAAACGGCGAACCTGTCGATCCGGATCGGCAGCGACGACATCACGGCCGCCCCCGTCGCCAATCACGATACGGCGACCGCAGCGGTCCAGTATCAAAATGTCGTGCAGACGGTCGCAACCGCGTCGGATTTCAGCTTCAACACGGCTGGCGCAGTGCTGGTACCCGTCACGGGATCGAGCTCGAAGAGCTTTACCGTGGGTGCGAACAGCCAGTCCGACGTGACGATCACGGTCATCCGCGGTGGTTCGCTGACAGTCCTGCCCAGCTACACCATTACGGTGAAGAATGCGGCAGGCGCGACCGTGGGCACCTACACGGCGACCGCCGTGGCAGGGCTGCCGCTAGGATCGGGCATCACCCATACGTTCGACGATCTGCCGTCGGGCACCTATACCTACACGGTGTCCAGCACGAACATATTGGGCACGGGCTACGGATCGACCGTCTATATCGGTCAGTCCATCACCCATTTGGACCAATATACGGTATCGGGCGTGACCGGCACGCAGGGCGAATTGCTGGCCAACGACGTGACCGGCACGGCATTCCCGGTAGTAAAGGTCGGCACGGGTAGCGGTTTCGTCGAGGTTGGCGAGACGGCTGTGACCATCCAGGGAACTTATGGGACGCTGACCGTCAACGAGACGGGCCATTACAACTACACGCCCGGCACGACGATCCCGCATTCGACGGTCAATCTGGTGGACAGCTTCACCTACCAGATCGTCCAGCCCAATGGCGTCACGGCCACGGCTACGCTGGACGTGACGATCAATGTCGGGTCCGGTGCGACGTCGGCCTTCATGTCGTTCGAGCAGGCGAGCCTGCGCATGGATGAAGCGGCGGCGGTCAGCGACGACAGTTACCAGACGGCAAGCCTGACGTCGGATACCACGACGGATCAGGCGATCGCCTCGGCGCCCGAAGCCCGGATATCCTCCTTCTCCGAGGAGGCAACGGTTTCCGGCACGGACGATCCGACCGTTTCGGGCACCGATCTGGTCGTTGCGGCATCCGCCGCAGACCCGGTCGATGCGCCAAGCGCGGATCAGCCTGTCACACCGGATGCGGACCCGACCGATACGCCGGTTTCCGACGAAGTGCTGGGCGAGCTGGCCTATCAGATGTTCGAAGGCCAGGGCGTGCTGGAGGATGTGTTGTCGGCCTATCTCGACCGCGCAGCATCGCCGGAGAGGGTGGACCCGATCGACATGACAACGACGCCGACCACAGAAAGCGTCGATCTGACCCCTGTGGATGTGCTGCAGGATCCACTAGCTTATCTTTCCACATCGGATGATATCGAAAAGCACAGCATAAATAATGGTCATACATTCTGATGTATGTCTCAAGCATAGGTAAAATCACAACATGTTACGATAGCGATATAATATTAATGCTGCCATGTTAGTATGTCCGTAACCAATGGCATCCATGCTGGTCATAACTGGATGAGGATATGACCGGCATGGGAACATGGTTCCATAACGGCAGAGCCTATCTATTGCTCGCCGGCGGCCTGATGATTTCGGCCGCATACGCACAGACCGGACCGGCGGTGAACCCCGCCGATCCGGTGACGTTGGAAGAAGCCGCCCGGGAGGCGATCGCCTGGCACCCGGTGCTGACCCAGGCGGCGGGCGAACTCAACGCCCGCGCGACGGAGGTGGATGTCGCCCGCGCCGGCTATTCGCCGCAGATCAGCGCCGGCGTCGCCACCGGCTATGACAGCCGCCTGACCGCCGACTGGCGCCCCCGGCCACAAATCAACGCGTCCCAGATGCTCTTCGATTTCGGCAAGGTGTCGAGCGCCGTGGCTTCGGCGCGCGCCGGCACGCGGGTCGGCGAAGCGGAAATGCTGCTGGCGGTCGACGGGCTGATCCGCGACACCGGCTATGCGATGATCGAGATGCAACGCGGCGAAGCGCTGCATCGGATCGGCCTGGAACAGCTGGAGCGCGTTCGCGCGATCAGCGATCTGGTCGACAGCCGCGTGACCAAAGGCGCGGCGACCCGATCCGACGGCTTGCAGGCGCAGGCCCGCGTGGAGGCCGCGATCGCCACCCTGTCGCAGATCGAGGCATCACGCCGCCGCTGGTCCAGCAACCTGGCCTATCTGCTGGGGCGAACCGCGCCGCCGACCAAGGTCGATGAAGAAGTACCCGGCTGGCTGATGGCGGCCTGCCGCCAGTCGCCGCCCGACTGGGACGATGTGCCCGCTGTCATGGTCGCCGAAGCCCAGAAGGATCAGGCGGTCGCGGACCTCAAGCGTCGCAAGGCGGAGCAACTGCCCACCATCTCCATCGGCGGCACCGGCACGATCGACGTGTCCGATCCGCTGTCCAGCCGGCGCAGCGCCTATTCGCTGGGCCTCAACGTCAGCAGCAATGTGTTCGGCGGCGGCATTACCAAGGCGCGGGTGCGCGGGGCGTCCTTCGCGCTGGAGGCGGCCGACGCCGCCACGGACCGGGCGCGCAACGAAACCGCCCAGCGCCTGTCCGAGGCGCAGCAGCAGATCGACAGTCTGGGCGCGCTGCTCACAACCCTGGCATCGCGGGAAGGCAATATGGACGAAACCGGAAAGCTGTATCGCATGCAATATCTGGAAATGGGTACGCGCACGCTGGTCGACCTGCTCAATGCCGAGCAGGAATTTCAGCAGGTCCGGTTCGAGGCGGCCAATACCGCCCACGACCTGCGGCGGTTGCAGATGGATTGCCTGTATAATTCGGGCCGGACCCGCGCGGCCTTCCACCTCACGGGAACAGTGGTGCGCGGGGTGACGCTATGAACATGATGCCGCCGATCAAGCCGGTCGTCAGCGCAGGCGCGACCAGCGGTCCGGCCCCCGCTGCCCCCTCCATCGACGCCTGGCTGGACCTGTTGCAACAGGTGGCGCGCCATTATGGCCTGCCCAACAGCGAACAGGGGGCCAAGCTGGCGGGCCTGTGGGCCGGGATGGATGGAGAACAGGCCAAGGTGCGCGGCATGGCGCGTGCATTGGGCCTGTCGATCCGTTTCCGCACGCCCGACGCGCGCGACAAGCTGTCCGGCTGGCGCTTGCCGATGATCGTGCGGATGAGCGACGGCGCGCTGGCGCTGGTCACGGCCATAGCCGAGGATGGGGAGGCGACCCTGTCGCTGGCGGGCGAAGGCGGGCTGCGCGCCCATATGGCGATCGCGGACGTGGCGCGCGGCGCGACCCTGCTGGTCATCGCCCGACCGGTACGGTCGGCACCCGATGCCCGCGTCGATCCCTATATCCACCAGCAGGACGAAAACTGGCTGCGGCGGATCATCCATCAGGACAGCCGCTCCTATGTCCATGTGATGGTGGCGTCCTGCATCGCCAACGTGCTGGGCCTGTCCGGCGTGATCTTCTCGATGCAGGTCTATGACCGGGTGGTCCCGGCGGAATCCTACCCGACGCTCTACATATTGGTGCTGGGCGTGGCGCTGGCGATCGGCTTCGATTTCCTGCTGCGGCGGTTGCGGATGAACATCGTCGATGTGCTGGGCAAGCGCGCGGACCTGCGCATGTCGGACAAGGTGTTCGGCCATGCGCTGCGCGTGCGCAACCGGGCGCGGCCGACCTCCACCGGCACCTTTATCGCCCAGCTGCGCGACCTGGATCAGGTGCGCGAGCTGCTGACATCCACCACCGTGGCGGCGATGGCGGATCTGCCCTTCTTCCTGATCTTCCTGGTCATTCTCTGGTTCATCGGCGGGCCGCTGGTGCTGGTGCCACTTGCCGCGCTCGTGCTGCTGCTGGTGCCGGGCCTGCTCGCCCAGCGCAAACTGCGCGCCTATGCGACCGCGTCGATGCGCGAAGCCTCGCTGCGCAATGCCATGCTGGTGGAGGCGGTTCAGGGGATCGAGGATAT
The DNA here is from genome assembly GCF_008710155.1 of Sphingobium limneticum. Classification (GTDB taxonomy): domain Bacteria; phylum Pseudomonadota; class Alphaproteobacteria; order Sphingomonadales; family Sphingomonadaceae; genus Sphingobium; species Sphingobium limneticum. Next base: position 46,900 of record NZ_VYPZ01000022.1, on the reverse strand, counting down.
CAAGGCTTTACAGGCGGAGGAGCGCTTCCAGCAACTATGGAACCGCTACAATGCGGAGGCCGGGGAGCAGCAGCTGAAGCTGCGCGGCCTGACCAACAGCCTGACCGTCTGGACGCAGAATGTGCAGAATGGCGTCTATGCCGGGATCGTGTGCGTCGGCGCGCCGATGGTGATTGCAGGCGACATCACGACCGGCGCCCTGGTCGCCTCCTCCATATTGGGGTCGCGGATGATGGCGCCGATGTCGCAGGTCACATCGCTGCTCAGCCGTTTCCAGCAGTCGCGCGTAGCGATCGGCAGCCTGAACCAGATCATGGGCCTGCCGGTCGATCGCCCCGATGCCGAACATCGCATTTCGGTGAATGCGATCGCAGGCGCGATCACCATCCATGGCGGCGTGTTCAGCTATGCCGATCCCAATAGCCCGCCCGCGCTCACCATCCCCGAGCTGGAGATCAAGGCGGGCGAGAAGATCGCGCTGCTGGGTCGCAACGGCGCGGGCAAATCCACCCTGTTGCAGGCGCTGTCGGGCATGATGCAGCCGGTGTCGGGCGAAGTGCTGATCGACAATCTGGCGCTGCACCATATTGACCCTAACGACTTGCGCCGCGACGTCAGCTTCCTGTCGCAGAACAGTCGGCTGTTCCATGGCACGATCCGTGAAAATCTGACGCTGGGCGCGCCGGATGTCTCCAATGAGGAAATCCTGTCCATGCTGGCGATGACCGGTGCGATCCAGTTCGTCCGACGCCTGCGCAGCGGATTGGAACATATCATATTGGAAGGCGGCAACGGCCTGTCGGGTGGGCAGATCCAGTCGCTTTTGCTGGCGCGCCTGCTGCTGCGCCATCCGACCGTCGCGCTGCTGGACGAGCCGACCGCGGCGATGGACGAGGTGTCCGAACGCCACTTCATCGACGGCCTCAAGACATGGGCGCAGGGGCGGACGCTGGTGATCGCGACGCACCGGATGCGGGTGCTGGATCTGGTCGATCGGGTGATCGTGATCGACAATGGCGGCATATTGCTGGACCAGCCCAAGGATGCGGCGATCCGCACCATGCAGGCCAACCGGGCGAGGGTGGCATGAGCGGCGTCGCGGTCATCGATGACGAATGGCAGTTCGACGATGAAGGGCGCGGCCGCATCACCGGCGCCAAGCGCCTGCTATGGCTGGTCACGGCCCTGTTCGTCGTCGCCTTCACCTGGGCCTGGTTCGCCAAGCTGGACGAGGTCGCCAGCGGGAGTGGGCGGGTAGTACCGACCAGCCGGGAACAGATCATCCAGTCGCTGGAGGGCGGCATATTAGCCAAGCTGATGGTCAAGCAGGACGATATCGTGAAGCCTGGCCAGATATTGGCGCAGCTCGACCCCACCCAGGCGGGATCGACGGTGGACGAAAGCGCCGCCAAATATCGCGCCGCCCTTGCGAGCGCCGCGCGCCTGCGGGCGGAGGTGGGTGGCACGCCCATCGCCTTTTCACGGGAACTCGATCCCTATCCGGAGCTGAAGGCGGCAGAAACGCGCCTCTATCGCGACCGGCGGGAAAGCCTAATGAGTTCCGACCGGCTGATCGACGAATCGCTCGCGCTGATCAGCAAGGAAGTGAAGATCGGCGAATCCCTGATCGCCGTCGGTGCGGCCAGCAATGTCGAGGTGCTGCGACTGAAGCGGCAACAGGCCGAACTGGCGCTCAAGAAATCGGACCTGCGCTCGCAATATCTGGTCGAGGCGCAGCAGGATCTGGCCAAGGTCAGCGAGGAGGTGGAGGCACTGGCGCCGGTGGTGCGCGGCCGGTCCGATACGCTGAAGCGTCTGACGCTGCGGTCGCCGGTACGCGGCGTGGTGAAGAGCATCGACGTGTCCACCATCGGCGGCGTGGTGTCACCCAATGGCGAGATCATGCAGATCGTGCCGCTGGACGACCAGTTGCTGATCGAAGCGCGCATTTCGCCGCGCGACATCGCCTTCATCCACCCCAACCAGCGGGCGACGGTCAAGATCACCGCCTATGATTATGCCATTTATGGGGGGCTGGAAGGGACGGTGTCGAGCATATCGCCGGACACGATCAAGGATGAGGTGAACCCGGAAATCTATTATTATCGCGTCTTCGTGCGGACCAAGTCGGTTGCCGTGGTCAACAAGGCGGGCAAACGCTTTCCGATCGTGCCGGGCATGATCGCCACGGTGGATATCCACACCGGCAGCAAGACGGTGATGCAATATCTGCTCAAGCCCCTGAATCGCGCGCGCGAAGGGTTGCGCGAACGATGACCGGGTCGCTGGAGGAGAGACTGGCTGCGATCGGCGAGCGATTGCGGCAGGTGGCGCCGTCACCGATCGACGGCGCGGGGACGGTGGTGCTGTTCCTGTCCTTCACCGATGGCGCGGCGCGGGCGCAGACCATCACCGTCATCGCACCGGATGCGGCAGGTTGCTGGAACAAGGCGCTGCCGCTGCTGCGGGCGGCGGCGGATCGGCTGGACTGGCTGCGCGTCGATTGGGTCCGTGCGGTCGAACAGGCCGACTGGCAAAGCCTGCGCCAGCGGCTGGATGCGACCAAACGCAATTATTTCCGCCTCGGCATCGCGCTGGATGCGGGGTTGGAACAGGCATTTCTGGAAACGGAAATCAACGCCAATGCCATGCTCTATGGCGGCAACGGGCATCCTACAGCCACCGTCAATGAAGGCAATTTCCTGCGCTACGCCCGGCTGCGTCATGGCATTAGAGCGATCGACTTCCGCGATGACGTGCCCATCTGGCTGTTTTCGACTGCCGGTCTGTTCGTGGGCACGGATGGTGTCATCCACATGATGCGGGAGCAGGGCCGCAACGCCGGGCGGCGGACGGTGGAGCGGCTGGATCCCGACCTGCTGCTGCGCCTGATCGATGACGGCAGCGCTTATCTCGCTTCGCAAGTGCAGGCGGATGGCCGGTTCCATTATGGCTGGCATCCCTGTTTCGACCGGCCGATCGCCGCCTATAACAGCCTGCGCCATGCCAGCAGCACCTATGCCATGCTGGAAAGCTGGGAGGTGACGCGGTCCCCGGATCTGCTCGCCGCGATCAAGCGGGCGCTGGCCTATCTGGAGCAGGAGCTGATCCGCCCGGCGACCTTGCCGGATGGCACGCCGGCAGCTTTCCTGATCGACCCCGGCAATGAGATCAAGCTGGGCGGCAATGCCGTCTGCCTGTTGGCGCTGGTCAAATATAGCGAGTTGATGGCGACCGACCGCTATCGCCCGCTGCTTGACCGGCTGGCGGCCGGCATGCTCCATATGCAGGATGCGGACAGCGGGCGCTTCGTCCATGTGCTGGACTATCCGACGCTGACGGTGAAGCAGGACTTCCGCATCATCTATTATGATGGGGAGGCTGCGTTCGGGCTGATGCGGCTCTATGGCCTGACCGGCGATCCGCGCTGGATCGAAGCGGTGACGCGCGCCTTCACCCATTTCATCGCGGCGGGCCATGCGGCGGCGCACGACCATTGGCTCAGCTACTGCGTCAATGAACTGACCCGATATCGCGCGGATGAGGCCTGGTTCCGCTTCGGCCTGGACAATGTTCGCGATCATCTGGATTTCGTGGAAAATCGCATCACCACTTTCCCGACGCTGCTGGAACTGATGATGGCGGCGCAGCATATGATCGCGCGCCTCTCCGCCGACCCCGATCATCGCCACCTGCTCGACACGATCGACCTCGGCAAATTCCATCGCGCGCTCCATGCCCGCGCCCATTATCTCCTCAACGGCCATTTCTGGCCTGAACTGGCGATGTTCTTCGCCAATCCGCAGCGGATCGTCGGCAGCTTCTTCATCCGCCACCACGCCTTTCGCGTGCGGATCGACGATGTCGAACATTATCTGTCGGGCCTTATCGCCTATCGCCGGAACCTGCTGGAGACACAGGCGGAGGCGGCGGCGCTGCCGGTCGAAAGCGGCTGGACCGCGCGCAACGTGATGCAGGCTACCGGCGGGCGCTGGGTCGTGCCGCCGCCGGCCGACTGGCGCGCGGAAGGCCTGTGCATCTTCCCCCCCAGTCTGCGCGACGGCGAGGTGGTTGTGATGCGCGGTACGGCGGGGGAGCGGGGCATCCCCCCACGCCTGATCGACCGGCTCCGGCCACAGGCATCGGCGATCATCACCAGCGCGCCCGACCGGCTGGCCACTACGGACGTGCCGGTGCTGGCGGTACCCAATAATGACGAGGCGATATTGGCGCTGGGCCGCCATGCCCGCGCGGCGATGACCGGCAAGCTGATCGGCGTGACCGGCAGCGCCGGCAAGACCACCATGGTCGCGATGCTGGCGCAGGCGCTGCGGCCTTGGGGCGATGTTGGCGAAACGCGGCTGAACGCCAATCTGCCGCATGGCATCGCCTGGAATCTCGCCTCCATTCCGTGGGATACGCCGCATATCGTGATGGAGCTGGCGATCGGACGGATGCGCCAGAATGCGCAACTGACCCGGCCCGACATCGCGGTCTTCACCAATATCGCGCCGGCGCATCTGGAATTTCACCACGACCTAGCCACCGTCGCGCAGCGCAAGAGCGCCATCTTCGCAGGTATGCCGCCCGGTGGCGTCGCGATCCTCAACGCGGACATGGCGGAACTGCCGCAGGTGCGCGCGCTGGCGCTGGCGCACGAACTGCGCGTCATCAGCTATGGCGAAGCGCCAGAGGCCGACTTCCGCCTGATGGACCATCAGGATGGAAGGGTGACGGTCATGACGCCCACAGGCATGCTGGATTATCGCTTGCAGGCACCGGGACACCATATGGCGCTCAACAGCCTGGCGGTGCTGGCGACCCTGTCCGCGCTATCCCTTGATGCCGGGCAGGGGCTGGCGGCGCTGGCCGATTTCCGCCCGCTCGCCGGTCGCGGCGAGGAGGTGGCCCTGACCATAGACGGCCGCGCGATCACGCTGATCGATGAGGCCTTTAATGCCAATCCCGCCTCCATGGCGGCGGCGCTGGAACTGCTCGGCACACGGACCGGCGGCCGGCGGATCGCGATATTGGGCGAGATGCTGGAACTGGGGCCGGACGCAGTCGCCTATCATGGTGCGCTGGCACCGCTGATCCGGCAACAGGGCATAGATCAGGTTCATGCCGTAGGAGCGCTCTATGCGCCGATCTGGGCCGACCTGCCATCCCATTGCCGTGGCCTCCATGCCAGCGATATCGGCCAACTGCGCGCCTGCCTCCGGGAAACGGCGCGGGATGGCGACATCATCCTCATCAAGGGATCGCATGGCAGCGGCCTGCACGCACTGGTCGCCCAGTTAAAGGCGGATGCGGAGCAGGAAAATATGTCCGCAATAGAGATGGTTTCGGTCGCATGACCGCAAGAAAATTACGCTGTTTATAATTCGTTAAGGTGGAAGGCGCAGCCTTGGGCCTGCTCCACGAGAAACCGATGCAAGGAAGATGGCATGGCCTCGCGCGAACGAAGAGAGGGATCATCGAACCCGGACCTGTCCGGCACCTCGCTGCTCGCCCTCGCGCGCCAGACGCAGCAGGCGCGGATCAACTGTTCCGAACATTTCCCCAAACATGTGTTCCGCGATTCCGCCTGGGACATCATGCTGGAACTGTTCGCCGTCGCGGAAGAAGGACGCTTCCTGTGCGTGAAGGACATCATGGCCATATCCGGTGAGAGCGCGACAGGCACGATGCGCCGGATCGAAAGCCTGGAGGAGGCGGAACTCGTCGTCCGCCGCTTCGACCCGCGCGATCATCGCCGGATGCGTGTGGTGCTGAGCGAGAAGGGGCGGGAGGCGATGATCTCCTTCCTCCAGCATCTGTTCGAAGTGGGTGAGTCCGCGTCGCATGGCGATGCCCCGATCCAGCCCATCTCCTTCGTGCCCCTTGCCCCGCGCCGACCCCCAAGCGGTCTGCGCAACTGTAGCTGACGCATGACCTCCGCCGCGCACCGGATCGCCCTTGGCAGCCTGTCGGCGCTGATCCTGATCGCGGTTTTGGCGATGCCGACGCTGTGGCGGCAGGCGCCCACCGCCGTTCCGGAACAGGCGCCGGTGAGCGCCCGCGCCACGCCCGCGCGGATCGACAAGGCGCCACCCGTGCCTAAGGTCGAACCATCGACAATCTACGCCCTCGGCACGGACAAGGCGCGGGCGCTCAATGCAGCCATTCCCTTTTCGCAGCGCTCCAATCCGGCGGCCAGTCCTTTCCGTTTTGCCGGCGGTACGGCGGACTTGGCGCGCGCCACCGATTGCCTTGCCTCCGCGCAAATCTATGAGGCGGGCGACGATGCCGTCGGCGAACAGGCGGTGGCACAGGTCGTGCTCAACCGCGTGCGTCATCCCGCTTTTCCCAAATCGGTGTGCGGCGTCGTATTTCAGGGGCAGGAACGGCGGACCGGCTGCCAGTTCACCTTTACCTGCGACGGCGCACTGGCGCGGACGCCATCGCCCGCAGCCTGGATGCGCGCGCAAAGCATCGCCAAGGCGGCGCTGGCCGGGGCGGTGTTCCGGCCGGTGGGCCTTGCCACCCATTATCATACCGATTGGGTCGTACCCTATTGGAGTGCCAGCCTGGACAAGACGGCGAAGGTGGGCACGCACCTCTTCTTCCGCTGGACCGGCTGGTGGGGCACGCCGCCGGCCTTTCAGACCGCAGCTGGCGGCGCCGAGCCGATGATCGGCCGGATCGCGCGCTTTTCTCTGGCCCATCGCGACGGGGCAATGCCGGCAGTGCCGGCCATGGCGGCGGCGCAAGCGCCCGCCGATCCGAGCGGCGCCGTGCCGATCGTGGGACAGGTCATGCCGCCCGCCAACAAGAGCTGGACCCCGGCGCCGGCCGTGCCCTTGCCAGTAGGTGTGCGGCGCGGCCCCCCGGTGGAGATGGTGGAGGGCGGCGCGAGGCGTGAGGCCGCCCAGATCGCGCTGGGACCAGTGGGGCGATAGCGCGACCCATGCCATCATGGTTGCGTCGCCGAAACGGGGCGCTATGGGCTGTTGCCATGAAGCATGTCCCGTCTTCCCGGTTGCTGGGCGGCCTGATCCTGGCCGTGGCGGCAGGCGTGACGGGATGGGCGCTGTCCGCCGCGCCCATGCGCAAGGCGCCATCGGTGCCTCGCCGGATCGTGTCGCTCAACCTGTGCGCGGATCAGCTGGTGGTGGCGCTGGCCGATCGCGACCAGATTGCCGGGCTGACGCATAATGCGGCCGATCCGCATATGTCCGCCGTCGCCGCGCAGGTACGCGGCCTGCCGGTCCTGAATGGATCGGCCGAAGCCGTGCTGGCCGCCGATCCCGACCTGATGATCGGCATGCCGGTGCGGCGCAATTCGGCGATCGCGGTGCTGAAGGCGCGCCATTATCCGGCGCTGGATCTCAAAGGCGCTGATAGTTACGACGCGATCCTTGCCTCCATCCGTGATGTGGCGAAGGCGGTAGGCCATCCCGCGCGGGGCGAGGCGCTCATCGCACAGATGGACGCAGACCTGCGCCATATCGGCAAGGTGCCACCCGGCCGGATCGCGGCCTATTATCAGCGTCGCGGCTATCTGACGGGCACGGGCACGTTGATCGACGATCTGATGCAGCGGGTCGGCCTTATCAATCTGGCCGGCACATTGGGCAGGCCATCCCTGTCGCAGATGCGGCTGGAAGAAGTTGTCGCGGCGCGGCCGGACTATCTGATCGTCGATAGCGCGACCGACCGGGTCACCGATCAGGGCACGGAGATGATGCACCATCCCGCGCTCCAGAACATCAAGCGGATCGGCATTCCGCAGGCCTGGACCGTGTGCGGCGGCCCGGCCTATGTGAAGGCCGCCCGCGCATTGGCGGCGGCAGTCGCCTCCTAGGGGCGATCGACATTCAGGAGATGACGAGTCGAAAATGGTGTTTTTACGTGACCCGGAGCGCAGCGGACTAAATGTCCGTGAGCACCGGAAGCACGGAAAAGCGCCATTTGCAGGCCGTCAGAACTGAATGTCGGTCGGCCCTAAAATTCGATGCCGGGCTGCGCCTTGACGCCCTGCTCGCGGAACGGGTGCTTGAGCAGCGTCATTTCGGTGGCCAGATCGGCCTGTTCGATCAGCGCTTCGGGCGCGTTGCGGCCGGTGACGATGACATGCTTCATGTCCGGCCGCGCGGCCAGCACCGCGATCACCTCGTCCAGCGGCAGATAGTCGTAACGCAGCACGATATTGAGCTCGTCGGCCAGCACCATGGCATAGGCCGGGTCGGCGATCATGCGCTTGACCTCTTCCCACGCCTCGCGCGCCAAGGCGATGTCGCGGGTGCGATCCTGCGTGTTCCATGTAAAGCCTTCGCCCATTGCCTTGAATTCCACCTGATCGGGAAAGGCGTCGAACACGACCTTCTCACCCGTGGTCATCGCGCCCTTCACGAACTGGACGATGCCCACTTTCTTGCCATGGCCGATCGCGCGCACCACCATGCCGAGCGCAGCCGTGGTCTTGCCCTTGCCCTTGCCGGTGTGGACGACCAGCAGCCCTTTCTCCACCGTCTTGCCGGCGATGATCTTGTCATGCGCGGCCTGCTTCTTCTGCATCTTGGCCTTATGCTGTTCCTCGGTGCGTTCCACCATCGTCATGCTCCTGCTAGAGCGTTTTCCAAGCAGATGGCTTCATCTGCTGGTTAAGAAAACGCGTTAAATCAAAAGGCTGGCGAGCAACAGGCCCGCACTGTTGGATTTGGGTTTCCACAGGCCGCGCTCCAGCGCCTCGCTCAGGCGCGCGGCGGTTTCGCGCAGGGCGGCGGGGTTGGCATCGGCCATGAAGGCGCGCACCGCCTCATCCTCGATGAAGGCGGCATGGACGGCGTCGAAATGATGGTCGCGCACGGCATGGGTCGTGGCGGCAAAGGCGAAGAGATAATCGACCGACGCGGCAATTTCGAACGCGCCCTTATAGCCATGGCGCATGACGCCCGCGATCCATTTGGGATTGGTCACGCGCCCGCGCACGATCCGGCCGATCTCATCCTCCAGCGTGCGGATGACCGGGCGTTCGGGGCGGCTATGGTCGTTATGGTAGCTGATGGGCTTTGCGCCCTTCAGATGCTCGACGGCGGCGGCGATGCCGCCTTCGAACTGATAATAATCGTCGCTGTCCAGCAGGTCATGCTCGCGATTATCCTGATTCTGGACGACGGCATCGGCTTCGCTCAGGCGCGTGGCGAACAGGCTCCGTTCGGCGTCGCCCTCCACCCCCGCGCCATAGGCATAGCTGCCCCAGTCGAGATAGACGTCGGCCAGGTCGGCGCGGCTGTGCCACAATTTCTCGTCGATCATCGCCTGAAGCCCCGCGCCATAGGCCCCCGGCTTCGACCCGAAGACGCGCGCGCCTGCGCGCCGGGCGGCGGTTGCGTCGTCCTGCCCTTCGCCGATCAGGGCTTCAGTCTCGCGCCGGTGGCGGGCGGCGGCGGGATTATCCTCCTCCGGCTCGTCCAGTGCCATGACCGCGCGGGCGGCGCTGTCGATCAGGTCCATCTGTTCGGGAAAGGCATCGCGGAAGAAGCCCGACACGCGCAAGGTCACGTCCACGCGCGGTCGGCCGAGTTCCGCCAAAGTGATCATCTCGAACCCGACGACCCGGCCGGATGTCCAGTCCCAGCGCGGACGCACCCCCATCAGCGCCAGCGCCTGCGCGATATCGTCGCCGCCGGTGCGCATATTGGCGGTGCCCCAGGCGGACAGGGCCATGGCGCGCGGATAATCGCCCTCCCGCTGGAAATAATCCTCGACCAATAGCTGCGCCGACTTCTTCCCCAATTCCCAGGCGACGGCCGTGGGCACGGCGCGGGTATCGACCGAAAAGAAGTTGCGGCCGGTCGGCAGCACATCGGGCCGCCCCCGCGTCGGCGCGCCGGACGGCCCAGGCATGACGAAACGCCCGTCGAGGCCGCAGAGCAGCGCCTGCATTTCACGCTGTCCACAGGCATCGACACGGGGGGCGAGATCGCTGGCAATGGCGTCCAGCACCTTTGCCGTCGCTTTGCCCCACGCAGGGCGATGGATGCTGTCCACCAATAGCGCCGCCAGCCATTCCAGCCGTTCCACCGTATCGCCATGGGTGCGCCAGGGTTCGTCGGACATGCTTGCCAGCGCCTCCGGCCGCGCGCCGCTCCAGCGGTCGCCCATCCGGCAATCCAGCGGGTCGAAATCGAGGTCCAGATCCTGCGCCATCGCTCTTAGCAGCGAGGCCTGCCCTTCATGGTCGTACCCACGCGGCGTCCGCGCCAGCGCGATCAGCAGGTCGCGGCGCAACCGGCCTTCGGGTGAAACGCCGAAGACATGCAGCCCATCACGGATCTGCAATTCCTTCAGTTCGCACAGATAATTGTCGATCGCCGACAGCGCATCATCGTCATCGCCCTGCGCGCCGGCATCTTTGTCCAGCCCCTGGCTCTGCGCGAGGTCGATGATGTCGCGTCGCAGCCGGTCCAGCCGGCGCGGGTCCATGCCGGCTGCCAGATAATATTCGTCGACCAGCGCTTCGAGTTGTTTGAGCGGCCCATAGGTTTCGGCGCGGGTCAGCGGCGGGGTCAGATGATCCACGATCACCGCGCCGATGCGCCGCTTCGCCTGCGTCCCTTCGCCCGGATCGTTGACGATGAAGGGGTAAAGTTGCGGCAGCGGCCCGGCGCAGATTTCCGGGAAGCAATTTTCGGACAGGGACACCGCCTTGCCCGGCAGCCATTCCAGATTGCCATGCTTGCCGACATGGACGACCGCCTGTGCGCCGAAATGCGCCTCCAGCCAGATATGGAAAGCCAGATAGGCGTGCGGCGGCGGCAGCGCGGGGTCGTGATAGCTGGCCTTGGGGTCGATATTATAGCCGCGCGCGGGCTGAACAGCGAGTGCGACACCCCCAAAGCGATGCACGGCCAGACGAAAGGCGCCGTCGCGCACGAAGGGATCGGCCTCCGGCTCCCCCCAGCGCTCTACCATGGCGGCGCGCGCTTGCGCCGGAATGGCGGCGAAGGCGATGCGATAATCGGCGAGCGGCAGGGCAACCTCGCCGGGACGATCCAATGAAGACAGGTCGTTGGTGACGCCGCCGGTCAGCAGGGTCATCAGTCCGGCGCCGGTCCTCGGCGCATTGCCGATATCATAGCCCGCTGCCGCCAGCCCGGCGAGGATCGCGGCGGCGCTGGCCGGCGTGTCGAGGCCCACGCCATTGCCGATCCGCCCGTCGCGATTGGGATAATTGGCCAGCACCAGCGCCACGCGTCGTTCGCTTGCTGGCGTACGGCGCAGCCGTGCCCAATGGGCGGCAAGATCGGCGACGAAGGCGACGCGATCGGGCGCCACGCGCGGGACGATGATGCCGCATTGGGTCAGCGCGTCGAACCGCTCGGCCGCCTTGAACGCAACGGCGCGGGTGAAGATGCGACCGTCCACTTCGGGCAGCACGACATTCATGGCCAGGTCGCGCGGGCCAAGGCCACGGGCGGCATCCTGCCATTCGCCCTGTTCGACGCCGGCGAATGCCAGCTGGAGGATGGGGCAGTCGGCCCGTTCCAATATGCTGGCGGTGCGCGGTTCGGATGAGGTGGAGGCGGCAAAGCTCGTGGCGTTGAGGATCACGTCTGGCCGGATGTCGGCCAGTACGCCTTTCAGCCAGTCCATCGCGAAAGGCTCGCGCAAGGCCCGGACATGGACCGGCGCGACGTTGAAACCGCGCGCCTCCAGCGCCGCGATCATCGCATCCACCGCGTCCAGCGTGCCGGCCACCATCAGCGCGCGGTAGAAGATCAGACAGGCGACGGGCGCGCCTTGCCTCCAGCGCGCGCGCATGTCGGACAGGGCAGGGCGATCGACGCCGGAGAGATAGAGGCCTGCGTCGGCGACCGGCACCGGATCGTCGGGCGTGCCGGCATCGTGTCGTATCGTGCGCGCCGCCGTGCGCAGGAAGCTTAGCGCATTGGCCATCCCGCCCTGCCGTAGATAGTCGCGCAGCCGGTCGATCAATGCTGCCGGCACGGTCGAAGCCCGGTCGAGCGCGGGGTCATCCTCCCGCCCGTCGGCGATCGCGGCGAAGGCGATGCCTCGCTCCCGTGCCACCTGCGCGATCTCGTCTATGCCATAGGGCCAGTAGCTTTTGCCGCCGAGCAGGATGACGCACACGAATTTCGCCTGAGCGATCACCTTTTCGACATAGAGGTCGACCGAATAGGGATGGCGCAGCTGGAGCAGATTGGCGAGGCGCACGCTGGGCGCCCCGCACATCGGATCTTCATCTGTCAGGCGCGCCGCCGCCTTGGCGAAACAGGCCAGTTCGCTGTCCGCCACCGTCAGGATCACGATATCGCCCGGCGACTGGTCGAGGTCGATCGCCTCCTCGCCATTGGATATCGTGCCGGGCGTGGCGGACAGAAGGTGCATCAGCCGATGACCGGCTTGAGCGCATCCTCGATTGCGGCGCGATCCAGCCCCTTCTGGCCGATCACGACCAGCTGGGTGCGACGGGCTTCGTCCGCCTTCCAGGCGCGGTCGAAATAATGCTGGATGCGCGGGCCGACTGCCTGCACCACCAGCCGCGACGGCTTGCCGGCCACCGACACCATGCCCTTGACGCGCAAAATGTCATGGGCGGCGATCGTGGCGTTCAGCCCCGCGACCAACGCATCGACATCGGCGACATCGCCGCCCGACAGGATGAAGCTGTCGAAATCATCATGATCATGCTCCTCCATCCCGTCGATATGCGACGGGCGGGCGTCCAGATCATCTTCGGCCGCCGCGCTCAGGCCCAACAATGCGGCTGGATCGACCGCGCCCTGCGCGCTGTGGATGATCGCCACGCCGGGGCGGGTTTCCGCCTTCACCTGCGCCTCGACCGTCGCCAGCGTGGCGGCATCGACCAGGTCGGTCTTGTTCAGCACCACCATGTCGGCGCAGATCAGCTGTTCCTCGAACAATTCCTCCAGCGGGCTGTCATGGTCCAGATTGGGGTCGGACGCGCGCGCCGCCGCCAGCGCCACTTCGTCCGCAGCGAAGCGGCCGGCCGCCACCGCGTCGGCATCGATCAACGCGATCACCCCGTCCACCGTGGCGCGGGTGCGGATGTCGGGCCATTGGAATGCCTTCACCAGCGGCTTGGGCAGGGCCAGGCCGCTGGTTTCGATGATGATATGCTCGGGCGGATTGGGCCGATCGAGCAGCTTTTGCATGGTCGGCAGGAAATCGTCGGCCACGGTGCAGCAGATGCAGCCATTGGCCAGTTCAACGATATCGTCTTCCGGGCAGGCCTCGTCATTGCAGCCCTTCACCAGTTCGCCATCGACGCCGACATCGCCAAATTCGTTGATGATCAGCGCCAGCCGGCGCCCCTTGGCATTTTGCAGCAGATGGCGGATCAGCGTGGTCTTGCCCGCGCCCAGAAATCCGGTGATGACGGTGGTCGGCACTTTGCTCATGATCTTATCCCTTATCGCGCGTCTAAAAAACGCAGGGACTTAACCGTTCGCGAACGGTCGATGCACAGGATCGGCCGGGCACCCATATCGGGGCAGCCGGCTTTGCGCATCGTGCGGCCCCTGCCGCTTCGTTCGTCGCTCAGACGGGTTGGACCGTGCCCCGGCCATCCCCTGGACCAAAGCAAGAGCGACCAGACGCCGGCAGGTCTCCTGGCTCATGGGTCATCGCTTGATACACGACCTTCCCAGGCCTCGCATGTTGCAGCGTCCGGCCCAGTGGCTGCGGCACGGGGCGCCTTGCCCCGTCGCATCTGTGTATCGCGCTCGCCACTTACAGTTGCAGGGACAGCCTCGGATTAGGGCCGCGTATCGCCGCCCGCACCGCGTTCCCATTTTAAGCCTCTTGCGAGGCACCGGCGCGATCTATTCACCCATATGTCGCAAGACGCATGGGCGGACATGCGGATAGAGGCGGCAATGAAGGTCCGCAACTCTTTTCAGCCCGGCTCCAGCGACTGGAGCCGCCAGCGACCGTTGAAGGACAGGGTGGTGCGCGACAGCGGCGCGATGTCGATGGACAGGCTGGCGCGCAGCGGCATGGCGAGCGCATGGGCGATTGCGGCACGGATCGGCATCGGATGGGTCAGGGCGCAGATGGGCGCACCAGTCGCGGTGAGGGCATCGAGCCAGGCACCGATCCGCAACTGACAGGCGTGCAGGCTTTCGCCATCCGGGCCGCCCTGCGCCGGATCGGCCAGCCATTGTGCCAGCGCTTCGGGTTCCTCTGTCGCGATCGTCGCAAAGTCGTGCCCGGCCCATCGGCCGTGATCGATGTCGCGCAATGCCGGCTGGGGCAGGGGCGTGACGCCCATGGCCTGCGCCGTTTCGATCGCGGACGGGGTGGGGCTCGATTGTACCGCGTACCGGAAGCGAACCGGCAGGACCAGCGCAGCGGCATCGCGCCGGCCGCCATCGTCCAGCGCCTCATCAATGGCAGGAAAGCCGCCCTGTCGGCTGGCGCGCGTCGGCCCGGCGCAAAGCAGCAGCAACGATGTCGTCAGCATGGCCTCCAGCAGGTGATTGACGGCGTCCCCACGCTCAGCCTAAAGCACGGGTCGTTCAGAAAGAAGAAGCCGGTGCAATTCCGGCGCGGTCGCGCCACTGTTATCGCCGTCCATAGCCGACGTCGAGAGCCAGACCTTCCTTCCGAACCGCGACATTATTTTCCGGGGACGCGCAATCCCGTGCAGGAGTATCAGGCCATGGCGAACACCGCCGCTCTGTTCGACGATCCGTTCATCCCCGTTCGCGGCGATGCCACCATCCCGGTTGCGGATATCGCGCCCTGGGCCGTGCTGGGTACGCTGATCGCGCTCATCTTCCTCTATTTCGTCAGCACCGAACAGGGTGCCTTTGCGCTGTTCGACGGCATGTATGTGCATGAATATGTGCATGACGGCCGCCATCTCCTTGGCTTTCCCTGTCACTGACGCCCGGCCGTGACCCGGACATTATTGTGGCGCGGGATGCTGGCCGGCATCCTGGCGGCGCTGCTCGCCACGCTGGTCGCGCGCGTGATTGCCGAACCGCAGATCGACCTCGCCATCGGCTATGAGGCGTCGCATGCCGCGCACCATGCGCCGGCCGCAGTCGAAGAGCCGGAACTGGTCAGCCGCGACACGCAGAAGGGCGCCGGGCTGTTCACGGCGCTGGCCCTCTATGGCGCGGCGGTCGGCGGCATCTTCTCGCTGGTCTTCGCCTATGGCTATGGCCGGTTCGGTCGGATCGGGCCACGCAGCTTCGCGTTGCTGCTGGCCGGGCTTGCCTTCCTGCTGATCGTCATCGTGCCGGGGATCAAATATCCTCAGACACCGCCGGCCGTGGGCCAGCATGAAACGGTGGGCATCCGCACCGCCGCCTATTTCATGATGATCGGCCTGTCGATCGCCGCGGCGGTGATCGCCGCCCATGTCCGCACCGCGCTGCTGCGCTCGCTGCGGCCGATCGACGCGACCTTGCTGGCCGTTGGCGCTTTCGCACTGGTGGTGGGCGTCGGCCAATATCTGCTGCCGGTCATCAATGAAGTGCCGGCCGATTTCCCGGCGACCCTGCTCTGGAATTTCCGGGTCGCATCGATCGCCAGTCAGGCGGTTCTGTGGGGCACGATCGGCATCGCCTTCGGCCTTTGGGCGGAACCTGTCCTGCGACGCGCATAATATAGCCTGACCGGCAACATCGGGAACATTCGCGGTCCGGCCTGCGCTATCATCGGGCGATGATGGCGCGGGTCGACCACGCGCCGCGAATTGGAGAGGCTGAATGATCGTAGGCACCGTCAAGGAGATCAAGAATCACGAATATCGGGTCGGCCTGACACCCGAAAGCGTGCATGAACTGACCGCACATGGCCATCATGTGCTGGTGGAAAGCGGCGCGGGTGAAGGGATCGGCGCCAGCGACGCGCTCTATGAACGCGCCGGTGCGGAAATTATCGCGACCGCCGCCGCCATCTTTGCGACGGCCGAAATGATCGTGAAGGTGAAGGAGCCGCAGTCGCAGGAGCGCGCGATGCTCCGCCCCGGTCAGATCCTCTACACCTATCTTCATCTGGCGCCGGACCCGGAACAGACGCGCGACCTGATCGCATCGGGCGCCACCTGCATCGCTTATGAAACGGTGACCGACGGCCATGGCGGTCTACCGCTGCTGAAACCGATGAGCCAGGTCGCTGGCCGCATGGCGATCCAGGCGGGCGCGACCGCGCTGGAAAAGGCGCATGGCGGGCGTGGCGTGCTGCTGGGCGGCGTGCCGGGCGTACTGCCGGCCAAGGTGGTGGTGATCGGCGGCGGCGTGGTCGGCTTCAATGCGGCGCAGATGGCAGTGGGCCTGGGCGCCGACGTCACCATTCTCGACCGCAGTCCCGAAGTGCTCGAAAAGCTCGGCATGTATTTCGAGGCACGGGCCAAGACCCGTTTCTCCAATCGCGCCAATCTGGCCGAATGTGTGGCCGACGCGGATCTGGTCGTCGGCGCGGTGCTGATCCCCGGTGCGGCCGCGCCCAAACTGGTCAGTGCGGCCATGCTTCAGACGATGAAGAAGGGCGCCGTGCTGGTCGACGTCGCGATCGACCAGGGAGGCTGTTTCGAAACCAGCCATGCCACCACCCATGCGGACCCGACCTATATCGTCGATGGCATCGTCCATTATTGCGTCGCCAACATGCCGGGCGCCGTCGCGCGGACCAGCACCTATGCACTCAACAATGTGACCTTGCCCCATGCGCTGCGGATCGCAGAGCAGGGCTGGAAGGCGGCGCTGCGCCATGATCCCCATCTGCGCGCGGGCCTCAATATCTGGGACGGCAAGGTCACCTACCGGGCCGTGGCCGACGATCTGAACCTGCCCTATACCCCGGCGGAAGAGGCGCTGAACTGACCCATGTCATCCGCCATATCATGATCGGCATCATGCTCATGTTCGGTGCGACGCCGTTTTTCTCATAGGTCGCCGTCGCGATTTTGTTTCTCCCATGCGTCATACTTTGGAAGAGGGGCTTGCGGGTTACCGCCCGTCGTTCGTTGAGCGGGGCAGGGGGACATGACGACATGCCCCCCATGCAGCTTGATTTCGCCGAAGAGAGGCATGGTCTAACATCATGGTCGATTTCCCTACTTTCGCCGCCTTGATCCGCAAAGGCGAACGCAGCAACATGCGCGCTGGCCGCACTGGGCAGAAGGGGACGCGGTGATGCAGGGCGACGTCATGATCTGGCTCATTCCGCTCGTTTCGATGCTGGCCGCCGGGCTGGTGGCGGGTTTTGCCGCCGGCATTTTCGGCATCGGCGGCGGCTTCGTCGTGGTGCCTGCGCTGCTGGTTGTGCTGCCGCTGCTGGGCGGCACGCATGATGCCATCGCCCATGTCGCCATCGGCACGTCCGCCGCGACCATCATCGTCACCTCCATCCGATCGCTGCTGGCCCATGCCAAGCGCGGCGCGGTGGAGTTCGAAGTGCTCAAGACCTGGGCGCCCTGGATCGTGCTGGGTTGCGGTGTGGGCGTGATGCTCGCCGGCCATGTCGACGGCAATACGCTCAAGATGATCTTCGCCACCGGCGTCGGCCTCATGTCCCTCAACTTCCTCCTGCCCAGCGTCAGCGGCAAGGTGGTCAGCGACACCATGCCATCGGGCATCGTACGCATGGGCATCGCCGGCGGCCTTGGCACCTTCTCCTCGCTGCTCGGTATCGGCGGCGGCGTGATCGCGATCATGGTGATGACGCTGTGCGGTCGCACCATCCACCGCGCCATTGCGACGGCGTCGGGCATCGGCACGCTGATCGCCATTCCGACCACGATCGGCTTTGCCATCATCGGTTTCAAGGAAGGCGGCCTGCCTTGGGGATCGCTCGGCTACATCAACGTGCCCGCCACGCTCGCCATCGCCTCCATGTCGATGCTGACCGCACCGCTGGGCGTTGCCGCCGCGCACAGCCTGCCGGCCGGCCCGCTGAAGAAGATCTTCGGCGTCTATCTGATCATCATCTCGGTCATCATGTTCCGAGGCGCTCTGCACGGTTGATATAGCCCCGGAATTGGACGGTTTTTGAAAGGCCGCCGGCGACATGCTTTAACAGGCTTTGTCACTGGCGGCCTTTCGCGTTATCTGCGAGCGGGGGGACCATGATGGCGCAGGCGGACGCAATTTCTGTATTGCTGGTGGAAGATGACGAGGCGGCACGCGCCAACATCGCCACCATATTGAGCAGCGCCGGCATGGTGGTGGAACAGGCGGTCGACGGCGCCACCGGCCTCAATCGCGCCGGCGGTGGCAGCCACGACGTCATCATCCTCGACCGTATGTTGCCCCATTTGTCCGGTATCGACATCGTCACCCGCCTGCGCGTCGCGGGCGTCGGCGCCCCCGTGCTGATGCTGTCCGCGCTGGGCCGCAGCGAACATCGGGTCGAAGGGCTGGAAAGCGGCGTGGACGACTATCTCGCCAAGCCGTTCGAGCCGGACGAACTGGTCGCCCGCGTCCGCGCGCTGTGGCGCCGGGCCAGTCGACGCAGCCATGAACCGGTGCTGCTGTTCGGCGACCTGGAATGCCATGTGAAGGCGCGCACCGCCTTTCGCCAGGGCAAGCATCTGCCGCTCTCGCCCAAGGAATTCGAACTGTTCCGTTATCTGATGGAACATGCCGGCGAAGTTGTGACGCGCGAAATGCTGCTGCGTCAGGTGTGGAAACTCAGCTTCGATCCCCAGACCAACGTGGTCGACGTCAATGTCGGTCGCCTGCGCCGCAAGCTGGAGGACGGGTTCGACGGCCCGGTGCTGGAAACCGTCTGGGGCACCGGATATCGGTTGATCGCGGCGACGGGACCGGGCCTTGCCTAGACCCGATCTGTTCCGCTCGGTTTTCGGGCGGGTCACGCTTTCGGCGCTGCTGGTCAGCCTGCTCTCCACGCTGGCACTGTTCCTGGTGGTGCAGAAGATCGTCGATGACGACGGACGAGGGATGCTGGCCCGCGAAGTCGATACCGATCTGGCCGGCCTCGCCGATATCTATCTCAGCAGCGACGTGGCCGAATTGCGGGAACGTATCGCCGATCGCCTAGCCATGAACCGGGAAGATGGCGAACGCAGCTGGTATCTGTTGACCGATCCGGCTGGCCGCCGCCTGGCCGGCAATCTCGATCGCTGGCCGGTCATCGCGTCCGAAGTGTCGGAGGCGCGCTATATCACCCTGCCGGACGGCGACCGCATGTTCGCCCGTGCCACCCAATTGGGGACCGGCGCCCGCCTGCTGGTGGGGCGCAGCAGCTATCGGGGGCAGGCGCTGCTTGGTCGCCTTGCCACCGCCTTTGCCGTGGCCGGGGCGGGCATCGCGTTGCTCAGCCTGGTGGCGGGCCATTTTGCCGCCCGCCGCCTGCGCGCTCGGGTTGAGGTGGTCAATGCCACCTTCGCCGCCGTGCGCGCCGGACGCATCGCCGCTCGCGCGCCGGGCGCCGGGACCAATGACGAACTGGCGGAACTGGCCGCCAACACCAACGACATGCTCGATCAGGTCGAACGGCTGGTGGAGGCGCAGCGCGCCGTGTCGGACCAGACCGCGCATGAAATCCGAACGCCGCTGATGCATCTCGACACCCGCATCCTCAAGGCGATGGAAAGCACGCAGGATATTGCCCTGCTGCGGACGCTCGACCAGTCGCGCGGGGAAATTCGCGGCGTCGTGCGCCTGCTCGATTCGTTGCTCGACATTGCAGGTACGCAGGCGATGCGCGGCGATCCGCGGGGCCTTGCCGAAGTGGATCTGAGCGACATCGCCGAAAGCCTGGCCGACCTTTATGGCGCCAGTGCGGAGGATCTGGGTATCGGTTTCCATGCGCGGATCGCGCCATGCGTGCGCAGTCGCGCCGACCCGATGCAGATGACGCGCCTCATGTCCAATCTGCTCGACAATGCCTTCAAATATGTGCCGAGCGGCGGGTCGGTCGTCCTGGAACTGGCGCCGGGGCCGCGCATCGTGGTGCAGGATAATGGGCCGGGCATCCCTGCGGCCGACCGGGAACGGATATTCGAACGCTATGTCCGCCTTGACGGCGCGCGGGGCGGTGGGCATGGCCTGGGCCTCGCGCTCGCCAGGGCGATCGCGGAGCGGCATGAATTGTCGCTGCATGTGGAGGACGCCGCGCCCGGTGCGCGCTTCGTGCTCCAGCCGGAGGTTCGCGATGATTAAGCTGCTGCTACCCGGATTGCTGATGATGGCCGGCCCCGCTGCGCCGGCCGCGGACCTGTTGCCGTCCGATCCGGTGTTGCGCACGCTGTTGGAGGGTGACGCGGCCGAGGGCATGGGCAACCATGGCGCATTGCTCGACACCGCGCAGATATTGGCGGCGCTTGGCGCGAAGCCGGCCGATGGGCAAGCCGATCTGGCCACCCAATGGACGCAGGAGGCCCATGATCATGGGGTCACGGATTCGGGGCTGGGCTTTCGTGGTCGTGCGCTGGGACCGGCCTATCGCCACGGCTCGCTCGGCGCGGGGAGCAGCATGACCGTGCGCCAGCTTTTCCTTGCGGGGCAGCGGGCGCAGATTTCGGTCGCACCGGCGCGTGGGGCCGCCAATCTGTCGATGCGGGTGCAGGGGGCGGACGGTAACACGCTCTGCGCCAAGCCGATCGGGGGCGCGCAGGCCGACTGTATCTGGCTGCCGCTTTTCACCGACCGTTATGACATCGTCATCGAAAATGGCGGCGCGGTGCCGGCCGCCTTCTATCTGGTCGTCCGCTGACCATATTGCGCTGATATCAGGCGGAAAATCGCGATAAAGGGGCGATCTTTGCGTTACGCTCCATCGTCTTCGCCTCTCGCTTCATCCATTCTGCACATCCGTTCAGGCGTAAAGTACCGCTGGTGGTGCGTTGTGCTGGTCATGGTTCAGATCGAAAGAGGAGAAGAACCCATGACTCGTTCGAAAATTCTCGCCGCCGCCGCCCTGCTGGCCATGGTCCCTGCCGCTGCCGTCGCGCAGGAAGGGCCGGTCAGCTATGAAGAGCAACTGGCGCAGGTGGAAACCCAGCTTGTCTATCAGGCCCCGATCGCCGGGGTCGAAAATGACTATTGGTTCAATTATCAGACCGACCTGGCCGAAGCGCGCAAGGAATTGACCAAGGATCTGCGCGGTTCTTCCGATGCGGAGGATAATCGCGACGCCTGGGAGGAATATCGCGCCGAACTGGCCGATGCGCGCGGCGATTATGCCAAGGAAATGGCCGAAAAAGGCTATCCGGTCGGCGAAGTGCGTGTCCTGACCGACAATGGCCGCTAAATTTGGCGATGGAAGGGGCGGGCGCGGCCTGCTCCTTCAATCCGCGTCCGGATCGCGGAAATTCAGCCGCCGCGTCACCGTATAATCCAATACCCCCACCAGCAGATAGCTGATCCACTGTTTCAGCAGCGTAAGGCCACTGCGCCCCGATCGATAGGCTTCCAAATCGATGCGCCGGCTCGCCCCGGCCTCCTGCCCGATGAAGTCGCGCACCTGCGCGGCAAAGCCGGCATCCTCGATCCGCAGCATCACCTCCAGATTGATGAACAGGCTGCGCATGTCGAAATTCGCCGACCCTACATGGACGGCATCATCGATGACGATCAGCTTCATGTGCAGCTTGCAGGGCTGATATTCGTAAATCTCCACGCCGCGCTTCAGCAGCGGCCCGTAGAGCAATCGGGCGGCGGCCACGGTGGCGCCATTGTCCGATTTGGCCGGCAGGATCAGGCTTGCGCCCTTACGCTGCGCCGCGCGCGCGATGCGTTTCAGCATGCCCCGCCCCGGCGAGAAATAGGCGGCGATCATGTCGACCCGGCCCGCCTGTTCCAGATCATGTTTCACCACCTGCGCCCAGGGGCTGAGGCGCCGGGTCGGCCCGCCGATCAGCCAGCGGAACGGGTCTGCCGGATGATGATGCAGCGAGGGGTGCCATTGCCGCACCATGTGCCGCAGCGTGCGAAAACGATGTTTGCGCGTCGCCGTCCAGCGCCAGAGCTGGCCATACCATCGCGTCATCGCCTCCACCTGATCGCCTTCGATCAGCAGGCCGACATCGCGCCAGCAATCCTCCGCCGGGATGCCGAAATAGCCATCCTCGACATTGAAGCCGCCGATCATCAACCGCCGGTCGTCGGCGATCGCCATCTTCTGATGGTTGCGGATCAGGTAGCGGGTGGTGCGGCCGGTCCCGAATCGCGCAAAATGCGCGCCCGCCTCGATCAGCGGCGCAAAGAAGCTGTCGGGCGTATGCGATGATCCGAAACCGTCGACCATCAGCGTCACCGCCACGCCGCGTCCGCGCGCCGCGATCAGCGCATCGCGCACCAACGTCCCGCTGCCGTCGCCGGCAAAGATATAATAATAGAGTTTCAGGCTGCGGTGCGCCCCGTCGATCAGGGCGATCAGCGTGTCGCGCAACACGGCTCCGTCCGCGATCAGGCGCAGATGATTGTCCTGCAAGGAGAGGCGGATATCGTCCGCATCGACGCAGGCGGGGGCGGGCTCGATCGTTGCCATATTTGCCTTCATGCCCATTTTAACCCTGCGCCGCCATGGCTTTATGGCCTTTTCATTGACTCTGGGGAGGGGGGCTGCTAGGCGACCGGTTCAGGATTTTTCCATTCCTTGTTTGCAGGAGGCCCTGTTTGGCCCGCGTTACAGTCGAAGATTGCGTCGACAAGGTTACCAACCGTTTTGACCTCGTCCTTCTCGCCGCCCAGCGTGCGCGCGAAATTTCCGGTGGTGCAGAGCTGACGCTCGACCGCGACCGTGACAAGAATCCGGTCGTCGCCCTGCGCGAAATCGCCGAAGAAACCGTATTGCCCGACGATCTGCATGATTCGGTCGTCGCGTCGCTGCAGAAGGTGCAGATCGACGATGACGATACGCCCGATGAGATCGGCTCGATCGCCCAGTCGGCGGAGGCTCTGCGCCTCACCGCCGCTGCGCCGCCGCGCAACCAGAATATCGGCGGCGATTACGACGGCTGATCGCGCGACAAGTTTGGAGAGGGAAAGAGGCTCGGCCCGCGCAAGCGGGACCGGGCCTCGACCTTCTCAAGGATAAGAAAAAGGCGCGGAGGATATCCTCCGCGCCTTTATTCGTTTCGCTCCTGGAGCATGATCCGATTTGAATCGGGCCATGCTCCATTGTTCGCGCCCTCAGCTGTACCGGCCGACGTCAAAGGCGCTTAGCAGCTGCCGTTGCGGTCGATTGCGCGGCCGGCCAGCGCGCCAGCGCCAGCGCCGATGATCGTACCCGGCGCGCGGTCGCCCCGCGTATCGACGGCCCGGCCCAGCAGGGCGCCGGCTACACCACCGACCAGCAGGCCGGTCGTCCCGCCCGACTTGCGGCAGCGATAGCGGCGGTCGTCGCGGCGGTCGGCATAGCGATCGCCACGATAATGATCGCCGCGATAATCGCGATGATAACCGCGACGGTCATGATCGCGCGCAAAGGATGCCGACGGCACGACGGCGGTCATGGTGGCAGCGGCCAGGGCGGTGGCCATGATGGCTTTACGAATGAACATGGTGTTTCTCCTCGAACCTGTAATCTCTAACTGTGATTCGGGGTATGTCATGCGCACCATGTTACGATCCTGAACCGGCCTGTTATCCGCCGTTCAGCTAGGGGCGCTCAGGGCCTATAAGGACAGGCCCGGCTGCACGCCGTCCAGTTCCGGCAGCGCCCAGTCGATCGCGCCGCGCCCATTGGCTTCCAAGAAGGCATTAGCCTTGGAAAAAGGCCGCGATCCCAGAAAGCCATTATGTGCGGACAGAGGAGAGGGGTGGGCGGACTTGATCACCAGATGGCGGCTCTGGTCGACGAAGCTGGCCTTGCGCTGGGCGTAGGCGCCCCACAAAAGGAAGACGACCGGTTCCTCTTTCTGTGCGACGAGGCGGACGATCGCGTCGGTGAACAATTCCCAGCCCTTGCCCTGATGCGATGCGGCGCGGCTCATCTCGACCGTCAGCACGCTGTTCAGCAGCAGCACGCCCTGCTTCGCCCAATGTTCCAGAAAGCCGTGGCGTGCGCGCGGGATGCCCAGGTCTGTCTCCATCTCCTTGTAGATGTTGACCAAGGACGGCGGCGTGCGGACGCCCGGCTGCACCGAAAAGCAAAGGCCATGCGCCTGTCCTTCACCATGATAGGGGTCTTGCCCCAATATCACCACCTTGACCTGGTCCAGCGGTGTCAGGTCCAGCGCACGAAAATATTCGTTGCCCTTGGGGAAGATGCGTTTCCCCGCCGCCTTTTCGGCTTGAAGAAAGCTTTTGAGGCCCTGCATATGCGGGGCGGCAAATTGTTCGGCCAGCGGCGCGCGCCAGCTTTCGTCCAGCTTGATGGTATCGCTCATGCCCGCCAGATGGCGCGCGGCGCAAAGCCCTGTCAACCGGGCGCATTCGCTGGCCCTGATCGCGGTAAAGGCTCTTGCCTCGCGCGCGGCGATCCGTAACAGGATAATCATGCCGCTTCACCGTTCGATCAGCCTGCTGGCCGCCCTTGGCCTGTTCTTCGCGCCTCTGCCCAGTGCCGACGCTTTCGGTCCGCCGCCCAAGTCGCTGGTCCAGCAGACGGCGGAGGCCAAGCTGCTCGCCGAATTCACCCGCTTCTCCACTCTGTCCGACGGCACTGTCGGCGTTGCGGTGCGCGATCTTCAGACGGGCGAGACGCAGGCGCTGAACGGCGACACGCTCTTCCCGATGGCCAGCGCCTACAAGGTCGCGGTGGCCGGCCGCATCTTCGCGCTGGTGGACGCCGGCGAAGTGCAGCTGGACGATCAGCTGGCGCTCGATCCCGCGCTGGCGAGCGAAGGCGGCATCGCCTGGATGTTCAACCGCCCCGGCGCGACCCTTTCGGTCGATCGGCTGCTGGAATTGATGCTGCAAAAGAGCGACAATAATGCGACCGATGTGCTGGTGGCGCGCGCCGGCGGGCCGCAGGCGATCACAGCCTTCGTGACGAAGCTGGGCGTCACCGGCCTGCGCGTCGACAGCGACACCGCGCATCTTCTCTATCGCGCCATGGGCATCCATCCGCAGTCGGGCAGCTTCCGCCAGAATGCCGACGCCGCGCGCCGGGCCAATCCGCTGCTGGTCACGCGCGACATCCGTGACCTGCCCAACCTGGCCTTCGCCATGGAGCCGCAGGACACGGCTACGCCTACGGCGATGCTGGACCTCATCACCGCCTATGAATCGGGCCGGGCCTTGTCGGCGGCCAGCACTCAGCGGCTCTTCACCATCATGGCCCATTGCGAAACCGGCAAGGCGCGGATCGTCGGCATGCTGCCACCCGGCACGGCGGTCGCGCACAAGACCGGCTCGCTCAACGGCACCGGCAATGATGTCGGCATCGTCCGCCTGCCCGATGGCCGCCGCTTTGCCGTCGTCGCCTTCGTTATGAAGGACAGCAAGGGCCATGTGTCGCGCGACCGGATCATCGCGGAGGCGTCGCGCGCCGCCTATGATTATTTCCTCTACGCTCCCGACCGGGCGCACGGCCTGGCGCATAACTCTTAACAAGGATCAAGGCGGTCGTTAGGCTGGCGTCGGAGAGGATGCCAGAGAGGCAAGCATGACCCGCATCACCCGTTTTCGCGATTTTTGGCCCTATTATTTGCAGGAACATGCCCGGCCGGGCACCCGCGCGCTCCATTATGCGGGCACCAGCCTGGTCGTGGGACTGCTCGCCAGCCTGCCCTTTGCCGGCGGTTGGTGGATGGCGGCGGCGGTGCCGCTGGCGGGCTATGGCTTCGCCTGGGCCGGCCATGGCCTGATCGAGCGCAATCGACCCGCGACCTTCCGCTATCCGCTCTGGTCGCTGCGCGCCGATTTCGTCATGTGGTATCGCTTCCTCACCGGCCGCATGGGCCGCGATCTGGCGCGCGCCGGGGTGCGCCCGGACGGCACGGTCGATCCTGCAAGGCGCTTGTCTGCCTGATGGCTTGACCCGCCACCGCGCTCTGCCACAAGAGGCGCGATGACCTTGTCCGCCACCTTCTCGCAGCCCGATCGGGTGACCCTGGCGCAACGCTGGCGGGCGCTGGAGGCGCGGTCGGACGGCAGCTTTTTCCTGGGATGGACATGGGTTTCGGCCTGGCTCGACAGCTATGGCGTCCGGCCCGACCTGCTCGCCATCACCGACGCAGAGGGTGCGGACGTGGCGCTGGCGCTGGTGGGCCATGCCATGCAGCCGCGCCCGCTTGGACGGGTCGCTACGCTCAGCCTCAACCAGTCCGGCGATCCACAGGCCGACCGTCCCTATGTCGAATATAATGGCTTGTTGATGGAAAAGGGGCGGGAGGGGGAAGCGACCGCCGCTGCCCTCGCCGCCTTCGCCCGCCGCCGCGATTGGCGCGCCTTGCAATTCAGCGGCATCGCGCCGGATTCGCCGCTCCTCGCCCTGCCGGCCCGCCGCCGCACTCGCGTCGATCAGTCGCCCGTCTATCAGGTGGATCTCGACGCCGTGCGCGCCGCCGACGGCGACTATCTCTCGCTGCTCAGCAGCAATACCCGCAGCCAGATCAGGCGCGCGATGAAGGATCATGGCGGCCCGCTTCCCGATGTCAGCGTCGGCGGGCTGGACGATGTCGGTCCCTGGCTGGAGGAGATGGCGGCGCTCAATGGTGGGCGTCATGCCGATAATGCCTGGGACGATGCCGGTTTCCGCAGCTTCGTCGCCACCATCGCCGCGCGCGGCCTGCCTTTGGGTGCGGTGGAATTGTTGCGCTTTACCGACGCCGGCGGCGTGGTCGGCCTGCTCGTCAATTTCATCCATCGCGGCGCGGCGATGAACTATCAGTCCGCCTTCGCCCCGCCCCGCACGGCCAAGGACAAGCCGGGCCTGCTTTGCCATGCCGCGGCAGTGGGCCATTATGCTGCCCGTGACCTGAGCCGCTATTCGCTGCTCGCCGGCAAGGATCGCTACAAGCAGAGCCTCGCCACATGCGAGGAAGTGCTGGAATGGTGGGTGCTGGAGCGGTTCAGTCCGCGCCTCGAAGCCGAAGCGCTGCTGCGCCGTCTGCTCAGGCGCCCAGCTTCCGCATGATGCGATAGACCAGCCGGCGAATGCCCTGCGTCTCGGGCTGGGCGCTGACCTTGCCCACCGGCAGGCGACGCTTGCGCAGCAGCGCGTTGAAGCTGTGCAGTTCGCCCTCGGCCACGCTGCGTTCCGACCGCCATGTCACCGACAGGCTGACCGACACGGTAGGGCCATTTTCCACGAAATGGGGCGCCTTCACCGGCACATGGATGGCGTCGCCCGGCTCCAGCCGCACCGCCTTGCCACGCGCCTTGAACCCATCCTGCCAGATCAGGTTGCGATGCCCGCCCCCGTGGAAATCCTCGCTCTTCTGCGCCGGGACCAGATGCTCGTCGCGCGCGGGGAAGACGGTCATCGTCTTCACGCCCATGATCTGGAGCAGGATATTATGCTCCGGGTCCATGTGGAACGGCGTCACGCTGCCGGGAGAAGACAGGAAGATGAAGGCCTCCCGGTGCAGCATCGGCCCGGTCTTGCCCGCCACGATCGGTTCCAGTTCCGCCAGCGCATCGTCCAGCAACGCGGCATAGGCCGGGTCGCGCTCGACATTTTTGAGCACCGCCCAACTGCCGTTCGTCTCGATCGTGCGGATCGTTTCGCCCAGCGTCAGCCCGTTGGACGGCGTATCTTCGGCGGTCACGCCCAGCGGCAGCTTGCCCAGATTATATTCCACCGACGTCGCGGGCATACGTTCGGCCAGCGTCGCCAGCGCGTCCAGCGTCAGCAGGCCATGGCCGACCAGCCCATGGTTCAGCTTCGTCGACTGGTCGGGATAGGCAGCGGCAAAGGCCGTGCGCGCCGCGTCGGGGAAGGTGGCGCCGGCGGCCGGCGCGATCGGGCTGTGGGCGGTCATGCCTGTCCTTTCAGTCTTCGGGCGAGCGCCTCGACGCCATTGGCGATGGCGAAGGCGGCGCTGCGCTGCATCCGTGCCATGCCGCTGCCATGCAGCGCGATACGATATTGTACGATGGTCCGCCGTTCGGCCCACAGGCTGTCGATCATCGGATGGTCGGCGGCGGCACAACTGTCCATCCAGCCGATCGTCGGATCGTCCTGCACCGCATGAAGATTGGCGATCTCGATCAGCACACCGGGCGAAAAACGCCCCAGCGCCTCGTCAAAGGCGATCTTGAAGGAGAAGGCGCCCTCGCCATGGCGGAAATTGACCAGCATCGCGATCGCTCGCCCGTCCAGGTCGATACGCAGCATATGCAGCCGCCCGGCGTCGAAAGCGGCAACGCAGGCCGCCCGGAAGAAGGCGGCATCGGCTGGCTTGCACCCCAATGCCGTGCCTTCCTGTCCCTTCCATCCCGATGCTTCCAGCGCCAGGAAGTCGTCGCACCACAATGCCAGATCGTCCCGCGCGCTCAGCAGCCGCGTCTCGACCGCGCCCAGTTCCGCCAGCCTTTTTTGCAGGCGCCGCAATTCCTTGCGCTTCTTGGACCGGACATGGGCCTCCCAATAGGCGTCCGCGCTCAATTCGGACCGCAGCATCGCCCGGTCGTACCGATGGATTTCCACGCGCCCGCGCCGCTGCTCGACGCACAGCGCCTCCAGCGCGGCGGCATTGGCGCCGGCCGCGTCCAGTCCTTCCAGATGCAGGAAGCCACCGGCCCAGGGCGCAGCGTCCAACTGCGCCAGGAATCCGCGCCACGCCGCGATCTCGTCACCCTGCCGGATGATGGGCGCACCGAAAAAGCAATGGTCGTGCATCCAGTTGCCGACGCAGCCGATCGGCAGCCGCCCATGGCGGGTTTTGCGCACTACCGGCAGCAGCCCGATGAGGCGGTCGCCGTCATACGCTTCG
The DNA here is from genome assembly GCF_008710155.1 of Sphingobium limneticum. GTDB lineage: Bacteria > Pseudomonadota > Alphaproteobacteria > Sphingomonadales > Sphingomonadaceae > Sphingobium > Sphingobium limneticum. The sequence continues at coordinate 18,066 of NZ_VYPZ01000022.1, read as the reverse complement.
ATCAGGCGCACATCCTGCCCGGCGGCCAGATGGTCGATCGCCGCGCCCAGCATGTCGGGCGCGTAAAAACCGTTGGCCTCTGCCGCCTCCAGCGCGAGGGAGAGCCAATGCGCGCGCTGGCCCTGATCGGCGCCGGAACCGGTCGTCGGCAGCGTGGGATGGGAAGCCATGTCCATGGCCCTGCCATAGGCGACAAAGATTAGGGCGCGGTAAAGATGCCGGAAAGCCTGTCGCTCGCATATCGGTCATATCATGCGGCCGGTGGAAGGGGGTTTACAAGCCGACGCAGATTGGTCGAGAGGGATGGGTCGAGACGGGGCCGGGGCCATGCGCCCCACCCATGACTTGGCCCATGCCGAGAGGAAGATGCATGACGATCCTAGTTACCGGAGCCGCCGGATTCATCGGCATGCATGTCGCCGACCGCCTCATGGCGCAGGGCCACGCCGTGGTCGGCATCGACAATATGAACGACTATTACGCCGTATCGCTCAAACGCGATCGCATCGCCCAGTTGCAGGCGGCGCATGGTCGGCTCTTCACCTTCCACGAACTGGACTTCGCCGATCTCCACGCCCTGCAGGCCGCGCTCGCCGATCAGGTGATAGAAGCGATCGTGCATCTGGGTGCGCAGGCGGGGGTGCGCTACTCGCTCATCAACCCCCATGCCTATGTTCGTTCCAACCTGGCCGGTCATGTGAACATGCTGGAACTGGCGCGCGAGCGGCGGGTGCGCCATCTGGTCTATGCGTCCTCGTCATCCGTCTATGGCGGCAATGATACGCTGCCCTTCCGGGTGGAGGATCGCGCCGATCATCCCGTCTCCCTCTATGCCGCGACCAAGCGCGCCGACGAACTGATGAGCGAAACTTACGCCCATCTTTTCCGCATCCCCATGACGGGGCTGCGCTTCTTCACCGTCTATGGTCCCTGGGGGCGCCCGGACATGGCGATGTGGATCTTCACCCAGAAGATATTGGCGGGCGAGCCGATCCCGGTGTTCAACCATGGCCGGATGCAGCGCGACTTCACCTATATCGACGATATCGTCAGCGGCGTCATCGCCTGCCTCGATCATCCTCCTGCCGATGATGGCGCCATCAAGGCCGGCGGCAGCCGCGCGCCGCATCGGCTCTACAATATCGGCAATAATCAGTCCGAAGAGCTGATGCATCTCATTGCCGTTCTGGAAGATGCTCTGGGCCGGAAGGCGGAAATAGACTTCCAGCCGATGCAGCCGGGCGATGTTCATGCCACCTATGCGGACATCAGCGCCCTGTCGCAGGATATCGGTTTTGCGCCGACCACGGGGATCGACTCGGGTGTTCCGCGATTCGTGCAATGGTATCGCGATTATCATGCGACATGATGACGCCATGAAGGCCACACCCGCAGCGTGCATAAAGGTTCCGCGGTTTGTCGCTTCGATCGCGCACTTCATCTTGCGCCCGTCTGTCGTTGCTCGGTGAAGTGTTGGCGAATTTTCTTTCGCACCTGCAAAATATATTGCCATAAGTGCCTGAAACGGCGTAAGCCAACATCCTGTGCCAGTTGGGGAACTGGCGTAGGGGTCGCGGAACGAGGAAAGACGGCACATCGAATACGATGGTCCGTCGCCGTGGATCCGACGGGGTCTTCCGGTCGGTTGAAACGGAAAAAAGGGCAAACGCGTGTCGACACCAGCTTCGAAAATAGTCCCGTTCGGTTCGGGCAACCGCATCGTGGAGACTGCCTGTCGCAGTCTGGCGATCGCAGCCTCCGGGCTGAACGCGATGGAGGCCAAATTCGCCGAGCGCGATTTCGCTGCCACATTTCTGCGAGTCATCGGCGTTATCATGAAGGTGCGCGGCCGCGTGATCGTCACCGGCATCGGCAAGAGCGGGATCGTCTCGCGCAAGATGACGGCAACGCTCACCTCTACCGGTACGCCTGCCATCTTCCTGCATCCCGCCGATGCGGGGCATGGCGACCTTGGCATGATCACGCCGGACGACGTCGTGCTGATGTTGTCCCATTCCGGCGAATCGACCGAACTCGGTCCGATCATCCATTATTGCAAGCGCTTCGCCATCCCGCTCGTCGCCATCACGGCGCAGGCGCAAAGCACGGTTGCTACCGCTGCCGACATGTTGCTGCTGATGCCGGAAGTGGAGGAAGCCTGCCCCAACGCGCTGGCGCCCACCACCTCGACCACGGTGCAGATGGCGCTGGGCGATGCGCTCGCCATTTCGCTGATGGAAATGCGCGGTTTTTCGGCGGACGATTTCTATAAATTCCATCCCAATGGCAAGCTTGGCGCGCAACTGCTCAAGGTGCGCGAACTGATGGCAAAGGGCGACGATGTGCCGGTCGTGGCTGAGGATGCCTCGCTGCTGGACGCCACCATCGAAATGACCCGCGCGCGCTTGGGCGGCACCGCCGTCGTCGATCGCAATGGCCGCCTGATCGGTGCCTTTACCGACGGCGATCTGCGCCGCACCGTCACCGGCAAACAAAATCTGACCGATGCGGTCGGACGCTTCATGACCATGACGCCGCTCGCCGTGGGGCCGGACGAACTGGTTTCGGAGGCACTGCATCTGATGCATGAGCGCAACATCATGCTGCTCTTCGTCTGCGACAATGGCCGCCTGGTCGGCGCCGTGCACATGCACGACTTGCTGCACGCCGGGGTTGCCTGAGCCTTCTTGTCGTCATTCCCGCGCGGGCCGGATCGTCCCGCCTGCCGCGCAAGCCGCTCCGCCTGATCGCGGGGCGGACGCTGCTTCACCGTACCATCGCCATGGCACGATCGGCGATCGGCGATCGCGCCGACGTGGCCCTGACCGTCGCCACCGATGACGATGCCATCGCCGATCATGCCCGCGCCGTCGGCTGCGATGCGGTGATGACCGATAGCGCCATCGCCACCGGCTCGGGTCGCGCCCTTGCCGCAGCGCTGGTCCAGCCGGTGACGCCGGACTTCGTCATCAACCTTCAGGGCGATTCGCCCTTCCAGCCGAAAGGCGCGCTGGGGGCCGTGATCGCCGCATTGCAGGCGGGCGCGTCGGTCGCCACGCCGGTGATTGCACTCGACTGGCCCGCGCTCGATGCGTTGCGCGACCATAAGACGCGCTCGCCGTTCAGCGGCACCACTTGCGCCCGCGCGCCGGACGGCCAGGCCCTCTGGTTTTCCAAAAATATCATCCCCGCCATCCGCGGCGAGGAAAAGCTGCGCGAAACCACGCCTCGCTCGCCGGTGTGGCGGCATGTGGGCCTCTATGGCTATGCGCTCGGTGCGCTGCAACGGTTCGAGGCCTGTCCGCCGACCGCGCTGGAAAATCTGGAGGGGCTGGAGCAATTGCGCCTGCTCGAACTCGGCATTCCGGTCATGACCGTCGCCGTCGATCCGCCGCGCTTCGACAGCAGCGGCATCGATACGGAGGCGGATATCAGCCGGGTCGAGGCGCTGATCGCGCTCCATGGCGACCCCACGCCGCTCTGAGCATTCCGTCATGCGCCGCCTCTTCATCATTCGTCATGGCAACACATTCGCCAGCAGCGCGGAAGCGTGCCGCGTTGGCGCGCGCACCGACATCCCGCTGGTGGAAAGCGGCCGCGCTCAGGCCGACCGGCTGGGGGACTGGTTCGCCCAGCAGAAACTGCCGATCGACCGTCTGTTCTCCAGCCCGTTGCAACGCGCCCGCGAAACGGCCGATCGCATTGCGGCGGCCACCGGTCATGCGCGCGACGGCAGTCTCGACTGGCTGGGAGAAATCGACCATGGCCCGGATGAGGGGAGGCCGGAAAGCGAGGTGCTGGCTCGCATCGGCGCGCAAGCGCTGGTCGACTGGGACGAGCGCGGCATCGCGCCGGATGGCTGGATCGTCGATGCCGACCGACGCCTCGCCGCCTGGCGGGCCTTCTTTGCGGAGGGCGGGGCGGGGGTCGACCTGCTCGTCACCAGCAACGGCGCGGCGCGTTTCGCCCTGATCGCCGCTGGCCTGCCATTGGGCGCGCTCAAATTGCGCACCGGCGCCTTTGGCGAACTGGCCGTCGCACCCGATGGCATGGTCACGCTGGTCCGTTGGGACGAACGCCCCTAATCTTCAACCGCATTCCACCGTGACATGCTCCATGCGGGGCAGCGCCCGCACCCGCGCCCGCACCCTGGCGCCGTCCGCGCCGGGGGCCAGGCTGATGATCGCGGCATGGGCATGCGGCCCGATGCGCCAGACATGCAGGTCGCGGATGGTCGCGCCCTCCGCCTCCACCAGTCCGCGCACTCGCGCCATCAGCGCCGGCTCGGCAGTATCGAGCAGGATCGCGGCGGTATCCTTCATCAGGCCCCAAGCCCAACGGGCGATGACGACCGCGCCCAGCAGGCCGACCGCCGGGTCCATCCACCACCAGCCCAGATAACGCCCGGCCAGCAGTGCGCCGATCGCCAGCACCGATGTCAGCGCATCGGTCAGCACATGCACATAGGCGGCGCGCAGATTATTGTCGCTATGGCCCTGCTTCTGGTCAGGCGCATGATCGTGCCCGTGGTCATGATCATGGCCGCCATGCCCATGATCATGGCTATGGTCATGCCCCAGCAGAAAGGCGCTGATGATATTGATGATGAGGCCGATCACCGCCACCAAGGTCGCCTCGCCAAAGGCGACGTGGATCGGCTGAAAAAAGCGCATGCCCGATTCGATGGCGATGAACAGCGCCGTACCCAGCAGCAGCAGGGCGGAGGCGAAGCCGGCCAGATCGCCGACCTTGCCTGTCCCGAACGTGTAGCGCGGATTGCGCGCATGGCGCCTGGCATAGCCATAGGCCGCCGCCGCGACGGCCAGCGCGCCGGCATGGGTCGCCATATGAAAGCCGTCCGCCAGCAGCGCCATCGACCCGGTGATCCAGCCGAAGGCGATTTCCACCACCATGGTCGCTGCGGTCAGCCATACGACCCACACGGTCCGCTTGGCATTCTGATCATGCCCGGCGGACAGGTAGATATGGTCGAAATAATGGCTGTCCTCGCCCTCATCGGATGCGGGGCGGGCGGTGGTCGGCGTATCATGGCTATGGTCGCCATGATTGTGGCTATGTCCGTACCCGTGCGAATGGTCGTCATGATCGTGCATCGTCATTTCCCGTAGCGGCGGATCAACGCCAGCATTTCCTCGGTCGCGGCCGTCCGCGCCTCGTCCGACAGGCCCGGCCGGGCAACATGTTCGCGCATATGCTGTTCGATCAGCTCTTCCATCAGGCTGCCGACCGCGCCGCGCACCGACGCGACCAGTTGCAATGTTTCCGAACAGCCCGCGTCGCCGGTCAGCTGTCGCTCGACCGCGGCGACCTGGCCAGCGATCCGGCGTACCCGCGCCAGCAATTTGTCTCGATCCGCGATAATGTGCATAGGATACCCCCCTATACTATATTTCCGAAGACGCCTAGCCCCGACTTCGCTTAACAGGGGGCATGACGGACACACTCGACTGCGACCTGGCGATCATCGGCGGCGGCCTTTCCGGCGGCCTGGTCGCGCTTGCCTTTGCTGCCTTGCGCCCGGAGGTTCGGCTGTTGCTGGTCGAACAGGGGGAGCGCCCCGGCGGGAACCATGTCTGGTCCTTCTTCGACGGCGACGTCGCCCCCGCCGATCGCTGGCTGATCGATCCGCTGGTCGCGCATCGCTGGCCGCAGGGGCATCATGTTGATTTTCCGGGCTATAGTCGGGATCTGGCCACGCCCTATAATAGCGTGAATACTGTCCAACTCGCTGTCGCACTTGAACGTGTGCTGGGCGAACGATTGCTTATCCACGCCACGGTTACGGCGATCGCTCCCGGCCATGTCGGACTGGCCGACGGCCGCAAGATCAGGACGCAGGCCGTGATCGACGCTCGGGGTGCGGGCGATCTGTCCACGCTCCGCTGCGGCTGGCAGAAGTTCGTCGGCCATGCCCTCCGCCTCGACGCGCCGCATGGCATCGATCGCCCGGTCATCATGGATGCGACGGTGGATCAGCATGACGGCTACCGCTTCGTCTATCTGCTCCCCTGGGATGACCGGACGATCTTCATCGAAGACACTTATTATAGCGATATGCCCCAGCTCGACACCGCCACGATCGACGCCCGCATCGCCGCCTATGCGCAGGCGAAAGGCTGGCAGGGCGAGGTCATCCATCGCGAACAGGGCGTGTTGCCCGTCGTCCATGGCGGCGACTTCGACCGCTACTGGCCCAAGGATGATCCTGTCGCCCGCGCCGGGGTGCGCGCCGGCCTGTTCCAGCCGATGACCGGCTATTCCCTGCCCGACGCCGTGCGATTCGCGCGCTGGCTGGCGGATAAGCCACTGGATAGCCTCCCTGCCGCGACCCGCGCCTATGCCAGGGCGCATTGGCGGCGCGGCGGCTATTATCGTCTGCTCGGCAAGATGCTGTTCGGCGCGGCACGCCCAGACCAGCGCTGGCGCATCTTCGCGCGTTTCTACCGTCTGCGCCCTGCGTTGATTCAGCGCTTCTATGCCGGTCGTTCGACCATCGCCGATCGCATCCGCATCTTGTGCGGACGGCCGCCCGTGCCCATAAGGGACGCCATGCGAACATTGTGGAACCCGCCCGCCTGATGAACAGGCCAAATCCCAGACGCGCGATCGTCATTGGCGCGGGCTTTGGCGGCCTGGCGCTTGCCATCCGGCTGCAATCGGCCGGCATCGAAACCACCCTGGTCGAGGCGCGCGATCGCCCTGGCGGCCGCGCCTATATGTGGGAAAAGGACGGCTTCACCTTCGACGCCGGCCCGACCGTCATCACCGATCCGGATTGCCTGGCCGAACTGTGGCGCCTGTCGGGCCATGACATGGCGCAGGACGTCAGCTTGATGCCGGTGTCGCCCTTCTACCGGCTCAACTGGCGCGACGGCACCAATTTCGATTATTCGAACGACGAAGCCGCCCTGCGCGCCGAAATCGCCAAGCTCGATCCGAACGACATCGCCGGCTACGAACGCTTCTGCGACTATGCCGCCGGCGTGTATGAGGAGGGCTATCGCAAGCTCGGTGCGGTCGCCTTCCTCGACTTCGCCTCCATGATCAAGGCGGCGCCCAGCCTCGCCAAATATCAGGCCTGGCGGTCGGTCTATTCTGTCGTCGCCAGCCATGTGAAGAATGAGAAGCTGCGCGAGGCGCTGTCTTTCCACACATTGCTCGTCGGCGGGAATCCGATGAACACCAGCGCCATCTACGCCCTTATCCACAAGCTGGAAAAGGATGGCGGCGTCTGGTTCGCCAAAGGCGGCACAAACCGCCTCGTTCAAGGGATGGCGACCCATTTCGAGCGGCTTGGCGGCACCTTGCGCCTGGGCGACGCCGTCACGCGAATCGAAACCTATGGGGACAAGGCAACGGCGGTGCATACCGCCTCTGGCTGGCGGGGGGAGGCGGATGCGATCGCCACCAATGCCGACTTGATGCACAGCTATCGCGACCTGCTCGGCCACCACCCGCGCGGCCAGAAGCAGGGCGAGAAGCTGGCACAAAAACGCTGGTCGCCCAGCCTGTTCGTGCTGCATTTCGGTATCAAGGGCAATTGGCCCGGCATCCCGCATCACATGATCCTTTTCGGGCCGCGCTATGAAGGCTTGCTGACCGACATTTATGATCATGGCGTGCTGCCGCAGGACTTCTCGCTCTATCTGCACCATCCGACCGTCACCGATCCGTCGATGGCGCCGGAGGGCTATTCGACCTTCTATGCGCTCGCTCCCGTACCGCATATGGGCAAGCTGCCGATCGACTGGGACCAGTTCGGCCATGCCTATGCCGAACGAATCCTGGACGAAATCCAGCATCGGCTGATCCCCGACATTCGTTCGCGGATCGTCACCCGTTTCCATTATGCGCCGACAGATTTCAGTCGCGATCTCAACGCACATATGGGCAGCGCCTTCAGCCTGGAGCCGCTGCTGACCCAGAGCGCCTGGTTCCGTGCGCATAATCGCGACGATGTCATTCCCAACCTCTATCTGGTAGGGGCCGGCACCCATCCCGGCGCTGGCATCCCCGGCGTGGTGGGCAGCGCCAAGGCGACCGCGGCGCTGATGTTGGACGATTTAGGATAAGGGGCATGGCCCCACGGACGGACGAAATGAAGAGACTGGCAGTATATTGCGGATCGGCGACGCCGGCCGACCTTACCTATATCGACGCGGCGCGCCATGTCGGCCGCACGCTGGCGGAGCGCGGCATCGGTGTCGTCTATGGCGGCGGGCGGCTCGGCCTGATGGGCGCGGTGGCGGATGCGGCGCTGGAGGCGGGCGGCGAGGTGATCGGCGTGATCCCCGAAGCGCTGGTCGGCGCGGAAGTCGCGCATCGCGGCTGCACCGAATTGCACGTCGTCCAGACCATGCATCAGCGCAAGCAGCTTTTCACCGACCTGTCTGACGGTTTCGTCACGCTGCCGGGCGGTGTGGGCACGATGGATGAATTGTGGGAAGCGATCAGCTGGGCGCAGCTGGGTTATCACAGCAAGCCGGTAGGCCTGCTCAACGTCGCGGGTTTCTACGACCAGCTGATCGGCTTCAACCGGCAGATGGTGGAGGCCGGTTTCATCCGCGCCCAGCATGCCGGCATCCTGATCCATGACGACAGTATCGAAGGGCTGGTCGACGCCATGGCCGCCTATCAGCCGCATGAGACGATCTTCGCGATGAAGGCGGCACGGCTGTAAACATATCATCCGTTCGTTCCGAGCCCTTCGACTGCCTGCCAAGGCAGGCGCTCAGGATAAACTAGGTCGAGAAACGCTGGCGCAGCGCTATCCGTTTCTCGACGCGCTCGAAACGAACGGAGCTTGGGTGACTTTCCGTGCGGAGCAGGGCATGTCTGGCCCATGTCCTCTACTATCCCCGACCGCGCCGCCCTCGTTACCCACGCCCGCGACAGCATCGCGCGCGGTTCCAAATCCTTCGCGATGGCTTCGAAGCTGTTCGACCGCGTGACGCGCGAGCGGGCCTGGCTGCTTTATGCCTGGTGCCGCAAGTGCGACGATATCGCCGATGGACAGGATCATGGCGGCGCGATGACCAGCGTATCGGATGCGCAGGCCCGCCTTTCCATGATGCGCGTACTGACCGACAAGGCGATGCGCGGCGAGCCGACCGGCGACCCGGCCTTTGACGGCTTTGGCGTGGTGATGCGCGAATGCGCCATCCCCGCCGTCTACGCCCATGACCTGATCGAGGGCTTTGCGCTCGACGCCCGCGACTGGCGGCCGCGCAGCGAGGCCGACATGCTGCGCTATTGCTATCATGTCGCCGGCGCGGTCGGCTGCATGATGGCGGTGTTGATGGGCGTCGATCCGGACGATCAGGCGACGCTCGACCGCGCCTGCGACCTCGGCCTTGCCTTTCAGCTCGCCAATATCGCCCGCGACATCAGCGAGGATGAGGCGGCGGATCGCTGCTACCTGCCGCAGGAGTGGCTGGCGGAAATGGACATCCCGCCGGGCGAGCATATGAAGCCCTGGGTCCGTCCGCGCCTTGCCATACTCGCCCGGCGCATGGCCGACATGGCCGCCGATTATGAGGCGAGCGCCCGCCACGGCACGGGGGCCTTGCCGCCCCGTGCGGCCTGGGCGGTGCTGGCAGCGGCCGGCATCTATGGCGACATCGCACGCCAGGTCGCACGCCAGGGCGAACATGCCTGGGACCATCGCGTCGTCACGCTCAAGCGTGAGAAACTGGGCTGGGTGGCACGGGCAGCCGTTCAGACCGTCGGCAGGGCGCGTCGCTGGCCGGCGACTACGCCTCGTCCCGCGACGCTTTGGACCCGCTCGGGCTGACCTTCCAAAGCACGGCCGCCTTCACTGCTGCACGGAAACAAGGGCTGATGCTTTCGCACCGGCGCGTTGTAAAAAAAAGGGTCGGCACTTTCGTACCGACCCAAGGCATGTTCGCAGGAGGAACATCGGAAGGCGGGGCGGCGGACCATGCCGCCCGGCCAATGCAGTGAAAACTTACTGGTTGTAGGCGCGCTCGCCATGTTCGCCGAGGTCGAGGCCTTCATATTCGACCTCCTGGCTGACCCGCAGACCGGTGACGGCCTTGGCGATGAAGATGGCGATGGCGGTGCCGATCGATGCCCAGATGATGGTCACGATGACCGCTTCGATCTGGACCAGCAGCTTGGCGCCGATTGCATAGTCTTCCGCGCCGGGGCCACCGAAGGCGGGCGAGTAGACGATGGCGGTACCGATCGCGCCGATCATGCCGCCGATGCCGTGGATGCCGAAGGCGTCCAGCGAGTCGTCATAGCCGAGCTTGGGCTTGAGGACCGTAACGGCGTAGAAGCAGACGATCGAGGCGACAGCGCCCAGGATGATCGCGCCGAACGGGCCGGAGTTGCCGGCGGCAGGCGTCACGGCGACGAGGCCGGCGATGATGCCCGAGCAGAAGCCCAGGGCCGAACCCTTATGACCGTTCAGCTTTTCGGCCAGCATCCAGAACAGACCACCCGAAGCCGTGGCGACGAAGGTGTTGATCATGGCGAGTGCGGCCGAGCCATTGGCTTCCAGCGCCGAACCGGCGTTGAAGCCGAACCAGCCGACCCACAGCAGGCCGGTGCCGACGCCCGTCAGCGTCAGGCTGTGCGGCGCCATCGGTTCCTTGGGATAGCCGATACGCTTGCCCAGGATGAGGCAGGCCACCAGAGCGGACACGCCCGCGTTGATGTGCACCACGGTGCCGCCAGCGAAGTCGAGTGCGCCAGCCTTGAAGAAATAGCCAGACGCGGCCCAGACCATGTGAGCGATCGGGAAATAGGTGATGGTCAGCCACACGGCGGCGAACACCATGACGGCCGAGAATTTGATGCGTTCGACCACCGAGCCCAGCACCAGCGCCACGGTGATCGCGGCAAAGGTCATCTGGAAGCTGATGAACACATATTCGGGGATTTCGACGCCTGCGGTGAAGGTCGCAGCCTGCGAAGCGGGCGTGACGCCCTTCAGGAACGCCTTGTCGAAGGTCGAAACGAAGTTGGAAAGGCCGCTGGTATAGTCGGGGCCAAAGGCCATCGAATAACCGTACATGACCCAGATGAGCATCGCGAGACACGCAGCCGCACCGATCTGCGTCATGACCGACAGCATGTTCTTGCTGCGGACCAGGCCGCCGTAGAACAGGGCCAGGCCCGGCAGGATCATCGCCAGCACCAAAATGGTGGAGGTCATCATCCAGGCGACGTCGCCCTTGTCGACCGTGGCGGCGGGCGCCGCAGCGTCCTGCGCCCAGGCGGGCAGGGCAGCGAAGAGCGAAAGCGCGGTCGCCCCCGCCACGCTGCCGATTTTCTTGGAAAAGGTCATCATTCCCCCCTTCTTACAGCGCGGTTTCGCCGGTCTCGCCGGTGCGGATGCGCACGGCCTGACCGACATCGAGGACGAAGATCTTGCCATCGCCGATAGCGCCCGAATTGGCGGCCGCCTGGGTCGCTTCCACGACGCGGGGCGCGAGGTCGTCGTCGCAGACCACCTCGATCTTGATCTTCGGGACCATATTCGTCGAATATTCGGCGCCGCGGTAGATTTCGGTCTGCCCCTTCTGGCGGCCGAAGCCCTTCACTTCGCTCACCGTCATTCCTGCGATGCCGAGCGAGGAGAGTGCCTCGCGGACATCGTCAAGCTTGAACGGCTTGATGATAGCCATGACAAGTTTCATGTCGCCCCCTGTTACTGGTGTGCGGGGACATACTCAGCAAGAGGCGTGCCAAAACGCTAAAGGCGCGTTAATGCGGGGTTAGGAGGCAGGACGGCCAGAGAGAGCGCCAAAAAATTGTGCAGCGCGACTTTGCTGCCTAAAAAATGGGCAGCTTTTGCCTACCAGCGCGCGCCTTCTTCCACCGCTGCCGCTTCTTCCGGCGTGGTGGGGCGGCCCATTACCGTGTTGCGATGGGGAAAATGTCCGAAACGCGCGATGGTTTCATGATGTTTGCGCGCGAAATCCAGCGACCGCTCGTCGCCGGCGCCTTCGAACAGCGTCAAGGACAAATCCTGATCCTCGATCGCTTCGCTATGCTGGAACGGCATGTAGAAGAACAAGCGCCCGGCGCCGCCGATCTGGATGTCATAGCCCAGCGCGATCGCGCCACGGGCCACATCGCGCGCAAGGGGATCGGTGGCGAACGCTTGCGCCGTGTCGCGAAACATATTGCGGGGCAGCTGGTCGAACAGCAGGATCGCCGCCAGCGCATCGTCCGCACGATCGAGAAAGCTTTCGGCGGGCAGTGCCTGCTTTTCCTGCCACAAAGCCCGAAAGCGCGTCGTGCAAAGCCGATCGAGGTCGGGATCATGGCCGAACCATCCCTGCTCGCCCACCTGGTTGAACCAGAAATCGAGCAGGGCGGCGGCCCAGTCGTCCGTCACCGCATCATGGCTATCGGTCAGCATGTTCATACCCCATCAACAACGGATGCCCGATGCCGTTCCGCCATTCATGCCGTCGCAGGCTCAGGTCGCCGTGCCGCCGATCGTCAGGCCTTCCAGCAGCAATGTCGGCTGGCCCACGCCCGCCGGTACGCTCTGTCCGCCCTTGCCACACATGCCGATGCCTTCGTCCAGCGCCCAGTCGTTGCCGATGCCGATCACCTTGGTCAGCGCGGTCGGACCATCGCCGATCAGGGTCGCGCCCTTGATCGGATCGCCGATCTTGCCATTCTCGACCTTATAGGCCTCGGTGCAGGAGAAGACGAACTTGCCCGACACGATGTCGACCTGCCCGCCGCCAAAGCTCTTGGCGAAGATGCCGGATTTCATGCGGCTCAGCAGTTCCTCCGGATCGTCCTGGCCGCCCTTGATGAAGGTATTGGTCATGCGCGGCATGGGGGCGTGGGCGTAGCTTTCGCGGCGGCCGTTGCCGGTGGGGGCGACGCCCATCAGCCGGGCGTTCAGTCGGTCCTGCATATAGCCTTTGAGGATGCCATCCTCGATCAGGATATTTTCCTGCGTCGGCGTGCCTTCGTCATCGATGGAGAGCGAGCCGCGCCGGCTCATGATGCTGCCATCGTCCACGACGGTGACGCCGGGCGCGGCGACGCGCTGGCCGATGCGGCCCGAAAAGGCGCTGGTGCCCTTGCGGTTGAAATCACCTTCCAGGCCATGGCCGATGGCTTCATGCACCAGCACGCCGGGCCAGCCGGGGCCGAGCAGCACGGTCATTTCGCCGGCGGGGGCGGCGATCGAGCGCAGATTGACCTGCGCCTGGGCCAGCGCCTCGTCGATGGCGCGGTTCCAGATCGCGGGGGCCATCACCTCGTCATAAAGATAGCGGCCGCCGATGCCGAACACGCCGGTTTCGCGGCGGCCATTTTCCTCCAGAATGACGGAGACGTTCAGGCGCACGAGCGGGCGGATGTCGGTCGCGGTAAAACCGTCGGCGCGAACGATTTCCACCACCGACCAGCTGCCAGCCAGGCTGACCGACACCTGCGCGACGCGCGGGTCGCGGGCGCGGGCCGCCGCGTCGATCTCGGCGCACAGCTTCACCTTCTCGGCGAAGGGGACGATCTCCAGCGGATTGGCGTCGGTATAGAGATGGCGGTTGGTGTGCGGCGGCGGTGGGGCAGGCTGGCCCTTGGCCGGATCGAGCAGGCTCAGCGTTTGCGCTGCCTTCGCGATCGCCGCTTCGCTGATGTCGTTGGCATGGGCGAAACCGGTCATTTCACCGGACACGCCACGCAGCCCAAAGCCGGCATCGGTCGAATAATCGGCGGTCTTCAGGCGCCCATCGTCAAATCCGAAGCTCTCGCTCGCCCGATATTGCAGATAGAGTTCGCCATCGTCGCAGGCGCCCAGCGCCTGTGCGGTCAGATGGCGCGCGCCATCGGGATCGAGCAGGCCCGGACGATAGAGAAGGCCACGGGCGTCAGTGAAGAGGGGAGCGAGGTCGGTCATGCCGCCCGATATAGGGGCGGCACGGCGGAAGCCCAATAGAAAAGCTTAAAGGCTGGCGCCCGATGCGATGTCGGGCTTGGTCACGACGTCGCCATGATCGGCCACGCCGCCGATCAACACGAAGCGACGGTCGCAATAGCCGCAATCGACATAGCCATGCTCGTCGATTTCCAGAAAGACGCGCGGATGGCCGAGGGCGGCGGGAATGTCTCCGCTACCGTCGCAGGACACGCGGGACTTGGAGACTCGGATGGTTTCGGGCGGCTGGATCATGACGAAGCGGTTAGCAGCGGTGCCGGTGTGCTGCAATATGCGGCATTACATCAATGGCGGTTGATGGCTGGTGCAAGGCTTGTGGCCCTGCATTTTGGTCATCTTGACGATGGTGTGCCAACCCGTGAAAGGTGCCGCCGCCATCACCGCAAGCGGCGACAGCATCAGCATGAGGGGCAGGATCGTCCCGTTGAAGAAGGCTGCAAATGGCATGCAGTAACATTGCTATACGCAGGCTTGCTGCGCGATGAACGTTACGGATGCGGATTGGATGTCGAAGGTCCGCCGAAGATGCGCTTCGCTTCGCTGCGTGAGTTTCGCCGGAAGCCATCCCCCGGATGGCTTCTTTATCGGCGAAACTGGTGGGCGATGACGGGCTCGAACCGCCGACATTCTCGGTGTAAACGAGACGCTCTACCAACTGAGCTAATCGCCCCCTCTCGGGAGAGCGCCTATCTAAGCGAAAAAGTCGGGCCGTCAAGCGTGAGGATGCAATCAGGTGGCGAGCAGGCGGCGGCTGGCGCCGAACCAGTGGGTCAGCGCATCCGTAGCCTCCTGCGCCAGAGCGATGAAGACGCGGCGACCGTCATGCGGATCGGCCTGACGCTCCACCAGCCCCTTGTCGGTCAGGGTGCGAATCCAGCGCAACGCCGTGGTCGGTGGAACGGCCGCCGCGATGCAGAGGCTCGATACCGACACCCGCTCATGTTCCAGCCGCGCGGCCAGCAGGTCCAGCATCATGTCCCAGGCGGGATCGGCGAACAGGTCGCCGGGCAGGAAGTCGGAACGTATACGCCGGGCGCGCAGCAGGTCGCGCACCTGCGTGGCGGTGATGGCCGGTGCTGCCTTGTCCCCCATCGCTGTCGCGGCGCTGGTGGGCGCGCCGATCGCGGTGCCGATTGTGGCCAGGGCGGGCATGCCGATATAGTCGCTCGGCCGGTCGGAAATGCGCGGACCAAGGTCGAAGCTGGGCATGGCCATGCCCGTCCGTTCCGTCAGCGCGTCGAGCGTGCGGGCCAGGCGGCCGACCTCCTCGCTCAGTCGCTGGAGCCGGGCGCCTTCGCGATCAGCCTCATGCACCTGACCGGCGGCGGGGCGATGTTCGCCGGCCGCGACCAGAGCGGCGGCCAGTTCGGTGCGGTCGGGATCGCACAGCAATTGGCTATGCGGACTGCGTTGGCAGGCGAAGGCCAGTTCCACCGTCTCCCATCCTGCGACCATGATCACGGCCATGCCATTCTGGATCGCCTGGGTTTCGACCTGAACCAACAGCCGTTCCAGCAGCGGCGTCATCGTAGGGCAGAAGAACAGGATCGTGTCGCATTGCGCCTGAAGATCGAGCCGGATCGGGGCGTCGGCCAATGGCGTGACGCCGAGTAGGCGGAAGCCCGCTGCACCGGCCACAGGTTCCAGATCGGCGGCCTCCATCCGGTCCGCCACCACCAGCAGGCTGGCACGATCGTCGCGCGCGGCAAGGGGGGGTATGGCACCCGGTTGGAGCTGTCCCCTTTGGGGTTGGGCGTAGGAAAAATCTTCCATCATGGTCCGACTCCCGTTCTATGTTCGTTCCGTAGAATAAAGCAAGAACGGATCGTTTCAGCCACGAAATCAGCCATAACGGAGATATTGGCCGAAAAGGCGGCATTCTGGCGGGTTACAGGCCCGATCCGCGTGGGCTGTCCGTCCAGCTTCCCGCCAGAGCGACGCCAGAATGAAGGAAGTTTCCTATCCCTCAACAAGGGATGAAGCTTCCTCCATTATGGAGTCAATTATCGTTTCCGGCCTATCGAACCGACGTCGCGCGGGCGAAATCGACATAGAGGCTACGCAGCCGGGTGGCGACCGGGCCGGGCGTGCCGTTGCCGATCGGCTGGCCGTCGATCCGCACCACCGGCAGGCAGAGGGTGGAGGCGCTGGTGATGAAGGCCTCCTTCGCAGCCAGGGCCTCTTCGAGCGTGAAGGGGCGGCGAATGACGGCCAGGCCGCTTTCTTCCGCCAGCGCGGTCAGCGCCGCGCCGGTACAACCCGCCAGCACCGTCTGGCTGTAGGGGCGGGTGACGATCCCCTCATCCGTGACGATGAAGGCGGTGGAGGAAGCGCCTTCGGTGACGAAGCCATCCTCGATCATCCAGGCTTCCTGTGCGCCGGCATCCTTGGCCGTCTGCTTGGCCATGGCCTGGGCGAGCAGGCCGACGCTCTTGATGTCGCGCCGTGCCCAGCGCAGGTCGGGCATGGTCGCCGCGGATATGCCGGTCTTCACGCCGGGCAGATCGACCACGACCTTGTCCTGCATGAACATGAACAGGGTCGGTTGCAGGCCCGGCGCTGCGATGAAGTCGCGGCTGGCGTCCACGCCGCGCGTGATCTGAAGATAGACGAGGCCCTCGGTCAGGCCACTGCGGACGACCAGTTCCTTCTGCGCGGCTTCGATCGCATCGAGCGACAAGGGCAGGGGGATGCCGATGGCGGCGGTCGAGCGTTCCAGCCGGGCCAGATGGCTGGCGCTGTCGACCAGCCCGCCGTCGATCACGGCGGCGACTTCATAAATGCCGTCGGCGAACAGGAAGCCGCGATCGAGGGGGGAGATGCGGACATCTTCGAGGGCCAAGAAGGCACCGTTCAGATAGGCGACGGACATGATATGGGCGATCCTTTGATCTGGTTTGGGCGTGTCTGGCCGCCGCTTTTGCCGGTCGCGCGGGCGGGGTCAAGGGCGACCGGGGTGACGCGCCAAAATAGGATTTGCCTGCCTTAACTTCGCACAATTCCCGCCGATCAAGACATAGAATGTCCTATGTTGGACATATTGTTGCGAGCGACGCCGCGCCGGGCGTAGGGTGCCTGGAAAGCGTCGCAGGGATCATAGCGGGACAGCGGGAAGTAGGACAGGCGCACCGGTGTTGACGTCGTGTAACCTTGAAGTTACATGTAACCTATGGGTTACGTGGAGGTGAAAATGACGACTATGGTTGCGGATCGGGCGGAACGTCTGGTCCGGCGAAGATCGACCGCGGCCATCATGATGGGGACGATATTGATCGTGACCCAGTCGCAAAGGATGGACGATGGCGGGGCGGGGCCGGTCAGTTGGGGCATCACAGGCCTTGTGATGGCGCTGTTCCTGTTGTGGGCCAGCGGCTTGTTCCGCGATCCGCGCCTGCGCGGCATGCTGAATGACGAAGGCAGCGACGTGAACCGGCGGCGATCGTTGATGATCGGATTCTGGAACATGCTGGCGACGGCGATGGTCTGCTATGCGCTGTCTTTCCTGAAGGATTATGGCCCGCGCGACGCGATCCAGATCATCATGACGGTCGGCATCAGCTCCGCACTGATCAGCTTTGGCGTGTCGGAACGGGTGTCCATCCATTCATGACCGAGCGGCTGCTGAACGGACTGCGGGAAGAGCGCGACCGGCTTGGCCTGACGCAGGCGGAACTGGCGCAGCGCGTGGGTGTGTCGCGCAAGACCATCAACACGATCGAAAATCTGGTCTTTTCGCCGTCCGCCCTGCTGGCGATCAGGATTGCGCAGGTGATCGGCAAGCCGGTCGAAGCGCTGTTCTGGATCGGGGATGCGGGGTAATTTGGGGGAAAGGGCCTGCTTGGCCAATGACTGTTTTGGGTGGATGGCGGCCGTGCCAGTTCCCCACCGTCATCCCCGCGAAGGCGGGGATCCATCTCCTTAGCGTTGTACTTGACGCAAGATCAGGAGATGGGTTCCCGCCTTCGCGGGAATGACGAAAAAGGGTGGTGGGTTCAACGGGTGGTGGCAACACAAGCTTGGAAGCGCTCTGCAGGCGTTTGGTACTCGAGCGTTTTCCTGGGTCGTTCGTTGAGTTGCCGGGCAACGGCACTCAGTTTGGCCTGGCTGTA
>NZ_VYPZ01000021.1 GCF_008710155.1 Sphingobium limneticum | reverse complement strand
AAGCTGATGCAGCAACATGGCGGCAAGGCTTAATTCAGCACTGGCATGGCTTGATCTGTTCCCCGGCGAAGGCCGGGGTCCAGGCGTCATGGCAACTGGACCCCGGCCTTCGCCGGGGAACGGTCTTGGCCAACTTGTTTGTTCCTAATTTGTTCAGTGGCGGTTATAGGCGGATGTCATGCTAACCTCGCTCGCCATCCGCAATGTCGTGCTGATCGAAGCGCTGGACCTGGAGTTCGGCGCCGGCCTGTCCGTGCTGACGGGTGAAACCGGCGCGGGCAAATCGATCCTGCTCGACTCGCTGGGCCTGGCGCTGGGTGCGCGGGCCGATAGCGGGCTGGTCCGCAACGGCGAAGCGCAGGCGAGCGTCGTCGCGGCCTTCGAACCGCCCGCTGCCTCCACCCGCGTCGCCCTGCTGCTCGCCGACAATGGCATCGATATGGAGCCGGGCGAGCCGCTGCTGATCCGCCGGCTGGTAAAGGCCGATGGCGGCAGCCGCGCCTTCATCAACGATCAGCCCTGTTCGGCCGCGCTTCTGCGCGACATTGGCGGATCGCTGGTCGAGATCCACGGCCAGCATGACGATCGCGGCCTGCTCAACCCGCGTGGCCATCGGGCACTGCTCGACAGCTATGGCCGGTGCGATGCAGGCGCAGTCGCCACCGCCCATGCTGGATGGCGCACCGCTGCCAATGCGCTGGCCGCCGCCCGCGAGACGGTGGACAATGCCGCGCGCGACCGCGACTATCTGACCCATGCGGTCGAGGAATTGCGCAAATTCGCGCCCGAACCGGGCGAGGAAGCGACCCTCGCGGAAGAGCGGGCGGCCATGCAGAAGGGCGCACGGCTGACCGACGACCTGAGCGCGGTCAGCGATTGCCTGACCGGCTCCGACGGGGGCCTGGCCCAGTTGCGTCAGGCCGCGCGCCGACTCGATCGCATCGCAGGTGAGGAACCACTGCTCAACGCCGTGCTAGAGGCGCTGGATCGCGCGGTCGTCGAAGCGGGCGAGGCGGAGGATCGTCTGGCCGAAGCCGCCGAGGCGCTGAGTTTCGATCCCGCCCGGCTCGATTCGATCGAAACCCGCCTGTTCGACCTGCGCGGCCTGGCCCGCAAGCATCAGGTGCAGCCCGACGATCTGGCTGCCCTGCGCGACGAGATGGCGGCCAAGCTGGCCGCGATCGAGGGCGGGGAAGAGCATATCGCAGCGCTGGAAAAGGATGTGGCGGGCAAGGCCGACGCCTATCGCGCGGCGGCGCAGGCGTTGTCGGCCGAGCGGCAGCTGGCCGCCGGGCGCCTCGACGCTGCGGTTGCTGGCGAACTGGCGCCGCTCAAGCTGGACGCCGCACGGTTCCGTACCGTCGTCGCGCAACTGGATGAAGGCCAGTGGAGCGCGCAGGGCATGGACCGGGTCGAGTTCGAGATTTCGACCAACCCCGGCGCGCCCTTCGCGCCGCTGGCGAAGATCGCGTCGGGCGGTGAATTGTCGCGCTTCATCCTGGCGCTCAAGGTCGCGCTGGCGGAGCGGGGCGGGGCGGACACGCTGATCTTCGACGAAATCGACCGGGGCGTGGGCGGCGCGGTGGCCGATGCGATCGGCGAGCGGCTGTCGCGGCTGGCGCAGAGCAACCAGATATTGGTCGTCACCCACAGCCCGCAGGTTGCCGCGCGCGGCGCGAGCCATATGCTGATCGCCAAGTCGAGCGACGGGACGGTGACGCGTACGGGCGTCCATGCCCTGAGCGAAGCCGAACGGCGCGAGGAAATCGCGCGCATGTTGTCGGGTGCGGAAATCACGGCGGAAGCGCGGGCGCAGGCGGAGCGACTGCTGGAAGCGTGACACCACCCTCCGTTCGGTTCGAGCTTGTCGAGAACCATCGCGCAGGGTTCTCGACAAGCTCGAACCGAACGGGAATGATAGGTCTATGACCCATAACCGTAGAGACATGCTCGGCCTGACCGCCGCCGCGATCGCCGCCAGCGCCATTCCGGCCGCCGCGCAGGAGGCCAAGCCCCGCTACGGCCTGATCGGCCAGATGCTCAGCGCGCCCGGCCAGCGCGACGCGCTGGTCGCGATCCTGACGGCGGCGACTGGCGGGATGCCCGGTTGCCTGTCCTATGTGGTGGCGCTGGACACGGCCAATCCGGACGCGATCTGGATTACCGAAATCTGGGACAGCCGCGAAAGCCATGCCGCTTCGCTCAAGCTGCCTGCCGTGCGCTCGGCTATTGCGAAGGCGCGGCCGATCATCGCCGGCTTCCCGCAGCATTTCGAAACGGTGCCGGTGGCGGGGGTGTGAGTTCAATATGTTCGCGCGGAGACGCGGTGGCGCGTAGATTTTGAGAAGGGGATGAACTTATTTATATTCGTCATCGCGAGCGTAGCGTGACGATCCATGGAGAGCTACGTGGATCGCCACGCTACGCTCGCGATGACGGGGTGGAGCTCGCATGCCACCACGCTCTAAACCGCCTCTTGAAACTCTCCGCGTCTTCGCGGCTCCGCGTAAACTACTCCCGCTTTCGCCGCAGCACGACAGCGGGTAAGGCATCCCCATGACCGACCCTGCGACCCTCTCCGAAGCCCAAGCTGCCAACCGCCTGATGCGCCTTGCCAAGGAGGTGGCGAAACATAACCGCCTCTACCATGATCAGGACGCGCCGGAGATTAGCGACGCCGACTATGACGCGCTGATCCGCGAGAATAATGCGCTGGAGGCGACCTTTCCGCACCTGATCCGCGCCGATTCGCCCAATGCGCAGGTGGGTGCCGCCGCCACATCGGCGCTGAAGAAAGTGCCCCATGCCGTCCGCATGATGAGCCTGGACAATGGTTTTTCGAACGAGGATATCGGCGAATTTCTGGCCCGCGTCCGCCGTTTCCTGGCTCTGCCCGACGACGCGCCGCTGGCATTGACCGCCGAGCCGAAGATTGACGGCCTGTCCTGCTCGCTGCGCTATGAAAAGGGCGCGCTGGTGCTGGCCGCGACGCGCGGGGACGGGACGACGGGAGAGGACGTCACCGCCAATGTCCGCACGATTCCCGACATTCCCCAGCAATTGACCGGCCCGAACATCCCCGACCTGTTCGAGGTGCGCGGGGAGGTCTATATGGCCAAGGGCGATTTCGTAGCGCTCAATCAGCGCCTGCTTGCCGAAGCCGACGACCCCGAAAAGGCGCGTCAGTTCGCCAACCCGCGCAACGCCGCCGCCGGATCGCTGCGCCAGAAGGACGCCATCGTCACCGCCGCCCGCCCGCTACGCTTCCTGGCCCATGGCTGGGGTGCGCACAGCGAAGTGCCCGCCGACACGCAGCTGGGCGTGATGCAGGCGATCGCCAGCTGGGGCCTGCCGGTGTCGGACATGCTGGCCTGCGTCGACAGTCTCGACGCGCTGATTGCCCATTATCGCGGGATAGAGGCGGCGCGCGCCGAACTGCCCTTCGACATTGACGGGGTGGTTTACAAGGTCGACCGGCTCGATTGGCAGCAGCGGCTGGGCTTCGTGGCGAAGGCGCCGCGCTGGGCCATTGCGCATAAATTCCCTGCCGAACGGGCGCAGACCACGCTGGAGGCGATCGACATTCAGGTCGGCCGCACCGGCAAGCTGACCCCGGTGGGCCGCCTGACACCCGTGACCGTGGGCGGCGTGGTCGTCTCCAACGTGACGCTGCATAATGCCGACGAGATTGCGCGGCTGGGCGTGCGTCCCGGCGACCGCATCGTCGTGCAGCGCGCGGGCGACGTCATCCCGCAAGTGGTCGAAAATCTGACCCGTGAGGAAGCGCGCGAACCCTTCCCGTTCCCGACTCATTGCCCCGTCTGCCAGTCCGAAGCGGTGCGCGAGGAAGAGGAAGTCGATTTTCGCTGCACCGGGGGCCTCATTTGCCCGGCCCAGCGGTTCGAGCGGCTGCGCCATTTCGTGAGCCGCGCCGCGCTGGATATCGAGGGGCTGGGGGAAAAGTCCATTCAGGAATTTATCGACCTGGGCTGGATCGCCGAGCCGGCCGACATTTTCCGCCTGAAAAAGCATCGACCCGACCTGATCGGCCGCGAAGGGTGGAAGGAAAAGTCGGTCGACAATCTGCTCGCCGCAATCGAGGCGAAGCGGGCGCCGGACGCTGCAAAGCTGCTCTTCGGCCTTGGCATCCGCCATGTCGGCGCGGTGACGGCGCGGGATCTGCTCAAGCGCTACACCAGGCTGCCGGCGATCCGCGCGATCGGCGAAGAGATTATCGCCCTGCGCGCCGCCGCCGATCCGGCGGAGACGCAGGCCAAGCGCGACAAGGCGATCGCCGAACATATCGGCGTCGAAAATGTCGGGAGCGCGGTCGGCCACGCGCTGGCCGACTTCTTCCACGAACCGCATAATGTGGAAGCGTGGGAGGATCTGCTGCACGAGGTGTCGCCGCCCGATTATGTGGTCGAAACCACTGCCAGCGCCGTGACCGGCAAGATCGTCGTCTTCACCGGCAAGCTGGAGACGATGAGCCGCGACGAGGCGAAGGCGCAGGCGGAGCGCCTGGGCGCTAAGGCTGCCGGCTCCGTCAGCGCCAAGACGGATCTGGTCGTGGCCGGCCCCGGCGCGGGCAGTAAGCTGAAGCAGGCCGCCGCGCTGGGGATTGAGGTCATCAGCGAAGAGGCATGGGCGGAGATCGTGCAGGCGGCGGGGTAACATCATGACGTTCCCCGGCCTGCGCCGGGGAACAGTGCCTACATCCCGCTCACTGCCAGCCCCGCCACGGCGCAGATCGCCAGCACCGTCATCACCCCGCGCTTCGCCACGAAGATGAGCAGCGCCGCGCCCAGTGCGATGGCGGCGATCCGCCAGTCCAGGCTGGTCCAGTCCGGCCACCACAGCCTGACCGGCCCGGCGGCCACCCGTTCCCCGCGCATGAACAGCACATGCAGCGCGAACCAGACGGTCAGGTTGCCGATCACGCCCACGATCGCGGCGGTCAGCGCGGCCAGCGCCCCTTGCAGGCGCGGCGCGCGCTCCAGCCGCTCCATCCACGGCGCGACGCTGAAGATCCACAGGAAGCAAGGCGCGAACGTCACCCAGGTCGTGAGCAACCCGCCCAGCAATCCCGCGACCAGCGGCGTGAACGGCGCCGGCGCCCGGAATGCGCCCAGAAAGCCGACGAACTGCGTCACCAATATCAGCGGTCCCGGCGTCGTTTCGGCCAGCCCCAGCCCATCGGTCATCTCGCCGGCCGAAAGCCAATGCATCGACTGCACCGCCTCCTGCGCCATATAGGCCAGCACCGCATAGGCGCCGCCAAACGTCACCACCGCCAGTTGCGAGAAAAACAGGCCGATCCTCCACAGCACATGATCGGGGCCGAGCGCCAGCAGGATCGCCAGCATCGGCGCGGCCCATATCGCGATCCATATCGCGATCGACCGCAGCGTCTGCGCCCAGGGCAATGGCCCGACCGGCGTGTCGCTCGCCGCCTTGCCATGGGCATGCAGCCAGTCCGGCCGTACCCGTGCCAGCAGGAAGCCGATCGCGCCCGATCCCAGCACCACCAGCGGGAAGGGCAGGTTGAACAGGAAGAGGCCGAGGAAAGCGGCGAAGGCCAGCGCGCGTTTGAACCCGCTGTCCAGCGCGCGCCGGGCGATGCGGATCAGCGCCTGCACCACGATGGCCAGCACCGCCGCCTTGATCCCCAGAAACAGCGCCGCCACGGGCTTCAGGTCCGCGGCAAAGGCGTAGAGCATCGACAGGCCCAGCATGATCGCCGCGCCGGGCAGCACGAACAACAGGCCGCACACAAGCCCGCCGATCGTGCCGTGCATCCGCCACCCGATCCAGGTCGCCAGCTGCTGCGCCTCCGGCCCCGGCAGCAGGTGACAGACATTGAGCGCGCGCAGGAAGGCGCCTTCCTCAACCCATTGCCGTTCCTCCACCAGTTCGCGGTGCATCAGCGCGATCTGACCCGCCGGCCCGCCGAAACTGATCAAGCCGATCCGCCCGAAGACTCGGAATAATGTCGATAAATCCGGTTGCGACACGCACGTCCCCCTTGGGCCGGATACGCCAAGGCGCGCCAAAGGCCCGATACAGCCGCAATGCTTGGGCGGGGAACGCCTGAACGGGAGATTGCCTTACCCCGTGCACGCATCATGCGATGATGCCGGGACAGGGGCAAGCGGGGATTTCAGGCGGCCAGCGCGTCCGTTCCGTCATGGGCGCGGCGCGCGGCCATGATGTCGCCGACATGGCTTTCGGCCCAATGGGTGATCTGGTCCAATATGCCGATCAGCCCGCCGGCCAGCGGCGTCAGCCGATATTCGACCGTCACCGGCACGGTGGGGAAGGCGGCGCGGCTGACCAGACCGTCGCGCTCCAGGCTCTTCAACGTCTGCGACAGCATCTTTTGCGAAATCGCACCGATCCGCCGCCGCAGGTCGTTGAAGCGCACCGGCCCGTCCTTCAGTGTCAGCATCACCAGCACCGCCCATTTGTCGCCGATCCGATCCAGCACATGGCGGGTCGGACAGTCGGGATTATAGGCATCGCCGATGCGGGGCGGGGGCAAGTCCAGGGTGGAAAGCATGGGGGTGGTTTCCTGCGCGTAACCAGGTGATGGCGAAGTGCCTTCTTGCGACCATGATATCGCAATCGCTATCTGGTTTCCATCAGTAACCATCCTATGGAGATTGGAAGCATGAAGGTAGCGATCATCGGCGGCACCGGCCGCGCCGGCACGGAAATCAGTGCGGAACTCGCGCGGCGCGGGCATCAGGTGACGGCCATTTCCCGCCATCCCGAAAATGCGGTCAAGGTTGACGGCGTCACGGCGGTTGCCGGCGATGTGCAGCACACCGACGCGCTGGTCGAAGCGATCAAGGGCCATGATGTGGTGGTCAGCGCGGTCATGTTCTCCGACACCGATCCCACCTCGCTGGTCGGCGTCGTGCGCGATTCCGGCGTGCCCCGCTATCTGGTGGTCGGCGGCGCCGGCAGCCTGGAGGTCGCGCCGGGCGTCGCCCTGATCACCACCCCGGAATTTCCCGAAGCGTACAAGGCCGAAGCGGGCAAGGGCGCGGATTTCCTGACCTATCTGCGCGGCGTGGACGACATCGATTGGACCTTCCTCTCGCCGTCCGCTTATTTCTTCGTCGGCGATCGCAAGGGCAGCTTCCGCCTCGGCAAGGACGAACTGCTGGCCGATGCCGATGGCAATAGCAGCATTTCCTACGCCGACTATGCCATTGCGCTGGTCGACGAGATCGAGACGCCCAAGCATAGCAAGGCGCGGTTCACGGTCGGGTATTGAGGCTCTTCCAATTCCCCTCCCGCTTGCGGGAGGGGCAGCGAGACTTGCGCGCGCAGCGGGTTAGTCGCAGCGGGGTGGGCAATCGCGACGTCCTGCCCACCCCCTAGCCCCCTCCCGCAAGCGGGAGGGGGAATTCAGATTTTAAGCCGCGCCTTCCAGCTTGTCCTGCGTCTTCGTGTCGAAGTCGCTTGCGGCGTGGCGTTCGTGCAGCTGCTCTTCCAGCGGCCCGTTCGCCTTGTTGACCATGCGGCCGCGCTTCACGGCGGGGCGGGCGTCGATCTGTTTGGCCCAGCGTAGCAGGTTGGTGTAGCTGCCCGCGTCCAGAAACTCCGCCGCGCCATAGGCCCGCCCCAGCACCAGCCCGCCATACCAGGGCCAGATGGCGATATCGGCGATGCCGTATTCCGCGCCGCCAACATATTCATTGTCCGCAAGGCGCTTGTCCAGCAGGTCCAGCTGCCGCTTCACTTCCATGGTGTAGCGGTTGATCGGATATTCGTATTTCTCCGGCGCATAGGCGAAGAAATGGCCGAAGCCGCCGCCCAGCAGCGGGCCGGCGCCCATTTGCCAGAACAGCCAGTTCAGCGTCTCCGTACGGCCGGCCGGATCGGTCGGCAGGAATTTGCCGAACTTCTCCGCCAGATAGAGCAGGATGGAGCCGGATTCGAACACGCGCTGCGGCGGCGATACGCTGCGGTCCAGCAGGGCGGGAATCTTGCTGTTGGGATTGATGTCGACGAAATCGCTGCCGAACTGGTCGCCATCGCCGATCTTGATCAGCCAGGCGTCATAGTCGGCGGCGGACACGCCCGCCTCCAGCAATTCCTCCAGCAGGATCGTCACCTTCTGCCCATTGGGCGTGGCGAGCGAATAAAGCTGAAGCGGGTGATCGCCGACCGGCAGTTCCTTGTCATGGGTCGGGCCGGCGATCGGCCGGTTGATGCTGGCGAAGGGGCCGCCAGCCTCCTTGTCCCAGGTCCAGACTTTGGGCGGGGTATAGGTGTCGGTCATGCGGGCTGGCTCCGATAAGAGGATGTGGCCCGCAGGTAGGAAGCGGCCCCGTCGCCCGCAACCAAGCCCCGCTCAACTATCCATGATTATTTCGAAACCGTTCGGACTGTCAGCACGCTGATCGCCGATTGGTGGACGATGGCCGACGCATTGGACCCCAGCAGCTTGGACGAGAGCGAGGGTTGATGCGACCCGATGACGATCAGGTCGGCGCCGCGCCGTTCCGCCTCGATCAGCACTTCGTCGCGCACGCGGCCGCGCCGGGTGAAGATCTGCGTGCGGGCCGGGTCCAGTCCCGCTTCATCCGCCCATGCCTGCATGGCGGCCATCGCTTCCTCTTCTTCCCGCTCGTCGAAATCGATCGCCAGCAGCTCCGAATAGCGGGTGGGCAGATAATAGCGGACATAGAGGATGTGGACGGTACCGGTGGTGCCGGCAATTTCAGCCGCGCCGGCAATGGCGGCATGGGCCAGGTCCGGATTGTTGACATCGACGGCGGCCAGGATCGTGGCGTAGGGCATCATCCTCTCCTTATGCTTGTGTCCCCCTCAACCGGCGACACGCGCGAGCGATGCGCCTGTCATCAAAGATTCCCGAAGCGATATATATAAGGAATAGCCGCAATATCCGCGCAATCCGTCGCGCGGCGGATGACGATGGCGGGTGCCGCGCCTATCTGCGGCGAAGTGCTGGCACCGGGTCGGAACGGGCAGGAAATTTTTCCGCTCCCTCGCCCTTGACCGGTGGAATAGTTTTTCCATATGCATGCCGCTAGCACTCCTGCTCAGTGAGTGCTAACAAAGACAGGTTCATCGGGAGAAGGACAGGCGGACAGGGTGGTTTGGAGCGCGACTCCAATGGCCCATCCGCTGCGCCCCATCCCAAATCACGCCAGGGAAAGGCACTCAACATGGCATTCCGCCCATTGCATGACCGCGTTCTCGTCCGCCGCATCGAAGCGGAAGCGAAGACCGCCGGTGGCATCATCATCCCCGACACCGCCAAGGAAAAGCCGCAAGAAGGCGAAATCGTCTCCGTCGGTTCGGGCAGCAAGGCCGAAGACGGCAAAGTGACCCCGCTGGACGTCAAGGCCGGCGATCGCGTGCTGTTCGGCAAGTGGTCGGGCACCGAAGTCAAGGTCGACGGTGAAGACCTGCTCATCATGAAGGAATCGGACATCCTGGGTATCGTTGCCTAAAAACGGCAGCGGCATCGTGGCGTAAAGCTGCGAACCGGATATCCATTCCCGATTTCGGCGGAAATTCGCGCCCAGTGACGGTGTGAACTTCGCAAATTTTGCAATTCTCAAACGAAGGTAAAAGATCATGGCAGCGAAGGACGTAAAGTTTTCGCGTGACGCTCGTGAGCGCATCCTGCGCGGCGTCGACATCCTGGCCGACGCGGTCAAGGTGACCTTGGGCCCGAAGGGCCGCAACGTCGTCATCGACAAGAGCTTCGGCGCGCCCCGCATCACCAAGGACGGTGTTTCGGTCGCCAAGGAAATCGAACTGAAGGACAAGTTCGAAAACATGGGCGCCCAGATGGTGCGCGAAGTGGCTTCGAAGACCAACGACATCGCCGGTGACGGCACCACCACCGCGACCGTGCTGGCCCAGGCCATCGTGCGCGAAGGCATGAAGTCGGTTGCCGCCGGCATGAACCCGATGGACCTGAAGCGCGGCATCGACCTCGCCGTCATCAAGGTCGTCGAAGACATCAAGTCGCGTTCGAAGCCGGTTTCGGGTTCGGCCGAAGTCGCCCAGGTCGGCATCATCTCCGCCAACGGTGACCGTGAAGTCGGCGAGAAGATCGCCGAAGCCATGGAAAAGGTCGGCAAGGAAGGCGTCATCACCGTGGAAGAGGCCAAGGGTCTCGACTTCGAACTGGACGTCGTGGAAGGCATGCAGTTCGACCGCGGCTACCTGTCGCCCTACTTCATCACCAACCCGGAAAAGATGGCTGTAGAGCTGGCTGATCCGTACATCCTGATCCACGAAAAGAAGCTGTCGAACCTTCAGTCGATCCTTCCCATCCTGGAAGCCGTCGTTCAGTCGGGCCGTCCGCTGCTTATCATCGCGGAAGACATTGAAGGCGAAGCGCTGGCGACCCTGGTCGTCAACAAGCTGCGCGGTGGCCTGAAGGTCGCGGCTGTCAAGGCGCCTGGCTTCGGCGATCGTCGCAAGGCGATGCTGGAAGATATCGCTGTCCTGACCAAGGGCGAAGTGATTTCGGAAGACCTGGGCATCAAGCTTGAGTCCGTCACGCTCGGCATGCTCGGCACCGCCAAGCGCGTCACCATCGACAAGGACAACACTGTCATCGTCGACGGCGCTGGCGACAGCGATTCGATCAAGGGCCGCACGGAGCAGATCCGTTCGCAGATCGAAAACACGACCAGCGACTATGACCGTGAAAAGCTTCAGGAACGTCTGGCGAAGCTTGCTGGCGGCGTGGCCGTCATCAAGGTCGGCGGCGCGACCGAAGTGGAAGTCAAGGAACGCAAGGACCGCGTCGACGACGCCCTGCACGCCACGCGCGCAGCCGTCGAAGAAGGCATCGTCCCCGGTGGCGGTACGGCTCTGCTGTACGCAACCAAGGCGCTGACCGGTCTGACGGGCGTCAATGACGACCAGACCCGCGGCATCGACATCGTCCGCAAGTCGCTGACCGCTCTGGTTCGCCAGATCGCCAGCAACGCCGGTCATGACGGCGCCGTCGTTTCGGGCAAGCTGCTGGATCAGGACGACACCTCGTTCGGCTTCAACGCTTCGACCGACGTGTACGAAAACCTGGTCGCCGCCGGCGTCATCGACCCGACCAAGGTCGTGCGCACCGCGCTCCAGAACGCTGCCTCGGTTGCTGGTCTGCTGATCACCACCGAAGCGGCCGTTTCGGAACTGCCCGCCGACGACAAGGCGCCGATGGGCATGCCCGGCGGCGGCATGGGCGGCATGGGCGGCATGGACTTCTGATAGGAAGTTCGACCCCGGCTCAGGCTGGGGTCGCATGTCACCAGGTGCAAGCCTGACAGAAAAAGCCGGTGGAGCGATCCACCGGCTTTTTTCTTTCCTACAGCGAACTGGGCTGACATGCTGCGCGTCTAGCTGGAGGATATATGCTATCGCTGACGATCGCTCTGCTGCTGTCGGCAACGCCGGCGGCCGCGTCCGAGCCACTGCCGTTACGCCGCTATTTTGCGCCGCAGACCGCGACGCATGATTGCGGTTTCCAAATCATACCGTTGGTCAATGAAAATGGACTGACTGCGGACGCGATTCTGCTGGCCAGCGCGCAGGAGCCATCGCTCCTGATCCCACGCACCGATGGCGCCACGATCCTGCGTTTTACATGGCTGCGCAGCTTTCATGCCCCCATCATCATTCGGCTGACCGTGCCGCGTCGTGGCAAGGGGCAGGTCGATATGATCCGCTTTTCCGGGCTGGGCGGCTATGACTATGGTCAGGTGCAGGATCGCAAAAGCCGCAGGGTGGCGCAGGAAGAGGTCGCCGATTTGCTGGTGGCTGCTGATGCCAAATCACTGATGCCCGCCAAACCCTTTTGCGGTCCGCCTGGCGCGGACGGCGCAAGCTGGCTGATCGAGCGCAGTGACGCAGGCGGGCATCATTTCGCTGAGCGACATTCGCCGCGCAATGGCCCCGTCAAGGATATCGGCATGGCACTGATCAGGCTGGCGGGACTGGAGGGCGAGGACATCTACTGACTTGTGCGGGTAACGACCATCATCGGCAATTCCGCCCGCACTTCGAACCCCAACGAGCGATACAAAGCGATCGTCTTGTCATGCGCGGCATAGGCGTGGAGGAAGGGCGTCTCACCCCTGTCCAGCATCGCCTGCGCCACCACCCGCATCAGCGCGCCGGCCAGCCCTCGGCCGCGCCAGTCGGGGTGGGTGCACACGCCGCTGACTTCGGTAAAGCCGGGCAGGCGCATCCGCTCGCCGGCCATGGCGACCAGTCGGCCTTCGTCCCGCACGCCGATGAAGCGCCCCAGCCTGTGGGTATGCGATCGGAACGGGCCGGGTTTCGTCAGCAGCGCGAGGTCCAGCATGTCCGCTGCATCGCTTTCGTCCAGCGGCACCCAGGCGGGCGGGGGCGCGGTAGCGGGCGTAACGGATGGCGCGACCATTTGCGCCAATGTGGCGGTGCGGGCGACATGGACGCCGGGCGGTGGCGTGATCGCATCTTGGCCGAGTAGCCATAATTCGTCATCCGGCGGGACCAGCGCGGCGAGCGCCCGGCGACTGGTGTCGCTGCCGTCCACCGCTGCGCCGAACGGGCCATGCAGGGAATCGAGTCGGCGGGCATGATCGTCGCCCTGCGCCAGTGCGGACCAGCCATGGGCCAGGCTATGCCAGATCGGGTGGCCGAGCGGGTGGATGATGCGGCTCCTCGGCATTGCGATGGGGAAGAGGAGGGCGGCCTATCATGGCATTTTGATTGCGACAATATTGTCACCGCGACACGACGCAGCATGTTGGATTCCGTAGGTGTCCGGGCGATCGGCGGTCGAATTGCCAATAGATCGTTTACCAAATGGCAATGCTGATCTCCGATAAGGTACAGCACGTGTCCCGGCCACTTCACTTTTTGCGCGATCAGTTGCGCATGCGCTTCGCGCCAGCAACCCAGCAAAGCGCTGAGGTGAAGGACAATCTCGTCAAGGCGCTATATGCGTCGCCGGCCTCTTTGCTCAGCGGCGCGATTTCCGGTGGATCGCTGGGGCTGGTCGTCGCCTATTCGGCGCGACTGACGCCCATAACCGTTATTTCGGTGCTGATCCTGGTCGTCGGGATCAGCCGATCCATTTCTGCCGTCTATTTCCAGCGGCAATTGGCGCACAAGGATGATCTGGCCAGTCCGATCTGGGGCGCGGCCTATGAGCTGGGCGCCTGGGTCTATGCCGCGCTGCTCGGCCTGCATTCCTTTGCGACGCTGACGATGACGGATGCCGCCAGCCTGCATGTGCTGAGCGTCGGCATGGTCGCTTCCTATGCCGGCGGCATTTCCGGGCGCAATGCGGGGCGGGTCCATGTCGCGGTGGGGCAGACCTGCTTTTCGCTGATGCCCACATCGCTGGGCCTGATCCTGGCCGGCGGACTTGGCTATATCGTCCTGGGCGTACTGTGCTTCCTGATGATCTTTGCCATGGCGGAAATCACTAAGACGACCCACAATATCGTTTTGCAGGCGCTGCTGGCGAAAAATGAAAAAGCGCTGCTGGCGCAGAAGTTCGAACGGTTGGCGCGCTATGACAGCCTGACCGGTGTCGAAAACCGCATGGCCATGCAAATGCGGCTGCGCGACCTGTTCGAACAGCGGAGTTCCGATCAGGAGGCGATGGCGATCCTGTGGATGGATCTGGATCGCTTCAAGGAAATCAACGACTCGCTCGGCCATATCGTGGGCGACCAGCTCTTGTGTCAGGTGGCCGAGCGGGTGACCCATGCGCTGGCCGGTCGCGGACATGTGTCGCGCTTTGGTGGCGACGAATTCATCATCATCTGTCCCTATGCCGACCGCGTCGTCGCCGAATCCGTGGCGTCGGACGTGATGCAGGAATTTTCGAGCGAGTTCGAAACGGGCGGTTACTCGCTCACCGTAACGGCTTCGATGGGCATCGCGGTGGCACCGGCCGACGGCCGCGACAGCGACGAACTGCTCCAGCATGCCGATCTGGCCCTCTATCAGGCCAAGCATGGCGGGCGTAATCGGCATAGCCGCTTCGACTGGTCGATGAAGGAACGGCAGAACCGTATCTACGAACTGGAAGTCGGGCTGCGCGCCGCGCTCGCCAATGGCGACCTGCGGCTTCATTATCAGCCGATCTTCAACAGCGAGACGGGCCGCATCGTCATCTGCGAAGCGCTGATGCGCTGGGACCATCCCCGATTGGGACCGATATCACCGGGTGAATTCATCCCCATCGCGGAAAGCAGTTCGATGATCGAGCCGATCACGACCTGGGCGCTGGAACGGGCCTGTCTGGATGCGATGGAATGGGATGATGATATCCGCGTCGCCGTCAACATCTCGCCCGCGCTCATCAAGAGCGACGGGCTTTCGCGCTCGGTGATGGCCGCGTTGCTCAAGGCTGGAATGCGAGCACGGCGGCTGGAACTGGAAGTGACCGAATCGACCTTCCTGGAAGATGATGGGCATACCCATCTGATCCTGGCGGAAATGCGTCGGATCGGCCTGCGACTGGCGCTCGACGATTTCGGTACGGGCTATTCCTCGCTGGGATCGCTGCGCTCGCATGCGTTTGACACGATCAAGGTCGACCAGAGCTTCATGCGCGGGGTTGGCGAAAATCCGCGCGATCGCGCCATCGCCCAATCCGTCGCCTATCTCGCGCGCTCGCTCGACGTGGAAACGGTCGCGGAAGGGATCGAGACGGAAGAGCAGTTGCGCTACGCCCGCGAAGTGGGCTTCACCAATGTTCAGGGCTTTGTGCTGGCTCGGCCGATGCCTGCCGATGCGCTGCTGGAATTGATGGCGCAGATGCGTTCGGACGGGCCGGACATGGTCGGGCTGATGCGTCAGCGGCGCCTCGCCTGAAGCGCCGCTGCGTCAGGCGGGTTCAGCGCGTCAGGCGTGTCTGTGCGGAGGCCAGCCGGCGCATCATCCGCATATCCTTCAGGTCGATCTTCACCGCCGACGCCGCCCAATTTTCGACGATGTCCTTGAGTTCTTCATAATCGAGCGGATCGACCCGTCGTCCGGCCTGGAACACGCCGACATGGCCTGAATGATGGGCGCGCGTGCTGCTGATATAATCGCGTACCGCCGCTTCGCCCTCACCATCCTCTACCAGGCGATGGACGATGCCCAGATCATACATTTCCTCTGCGGTGTAGACCTTGCCCGACAGGATCATGCGTTCGGCCATCAGGCGGCCCAGCTTGCGGGCCAGGATCGAATAGGCGCCCATGCCGGGGAACAGGCCGAACAGCATTTCCGGCAGGCCGAATCGGGCACTGCGTTCAGCGACCACGATGTCGAAGCAAAGCAGCGCTTCGAACCCGCCGCCCAGCGCATCGCCCTGCGCCAAAGCGATGGACACGACCGGCATGTCGCCATTGCGCCAAGTGCGATTGACCACGTCGATGCAGGCATGGCCATAATCGATCAAGCCGGGCAGGTCGCCGCGTTCGATGCAGCCGGCGAACAGTTCCAGATCGCCGCCCAGATTGAAAACGCCAGGAAAGCGGGAGCCGGCAACCAGATATTTGATCGGCAATTGGCCCGCATCGAACAGTCGCTTGCTCTCCACATACCAGCTGCGCACATCGCGCAGCATCGCCATCGAGAAATTCGGCCGCTCCTGCGGCGCCATGAATGCCCACAGGGTTTCCAGCGGCGCATCCCATTGCACGTCGATCTGGCCCAGATCGAACATCATCGACTGGCGAGTCAGTTCGGAAGCGACTGTTTCCGTAGCGTCGAACGCTACGTCTTCAGCCGATGAAAAGGGCTCTTGCGATGCCGTGTCCAATTCTCGTCCTGTCGAACTAAAACGTCCTGAATCAATCATGTGCGACCCCATTTTCCTATTCTGAATGAACAGATCAGGCTCGCAGGCAGCATGCAATCAACCCGAACATGATTGACAGACCGTTAACCATTTTTGCCTTGCACTGTTGCAAGGAGGTCGCCCCAAAAGCCCCAGAACCGGATCGGATGTGGCGCAGATGCCACAAAGGCCGTTGTTGCTCGACTGTAAAATTTTAGGCTCAGGCCTTTGTTAACCTTTGTTAATTATGCCGTCGCCCATGAACGAGCCGCGTCCACATAGCCCCAGCGTCACGCTGGCCCTGCATGACGAGCAGGGTGATCCCTGGCCTTTGCGGCTGTCTGCCGATTGTTTGCGCTTCATCGGCCCCTATCGCCGGATAGAGGGTTTTCACATAGATGCGATGGCTCTGTTCGAGGGCGTGCGAAAAGCGGGTTGAGGCCTGCTTCTTGAACAGACGCCGGTTCGCCATTAGAGCGCGGCGATGACCAAAGCCCGTTTTTCCTTCTCGATCCACGCCACCGATGGCAAGGCCCGCACCGGCGCGATCCAGATGCGCCGCGGTGAAATCCGCACGCCCGCCTTCATGCCTGTAGGCACCGCCGCCACCGTCAAGGCGATGCGCCCGGCCGAAGTGCGCGCAACCGGCGCGGACATCATCCTGGGCAACACCTATCATCTGATGCTGCGCCCCGGTGCCGAACGCATGGCGCGGCTGGGTGGCCTGCACGGCTTCATGGGCTGGGACCGGCCTATCCTGACCGACAGCGGCGGCTATCAGGTGATGAGCCTGAGTGCGCTGACCAAGATGAGCGAGGAAGGGGTCGCCTTCTCCAGCCATATCGACGGGTCCAAGCATATGCTGACGCCCGAGCGGTCGATGGAGATCCAACGGTTGCTCGATAGCGATATCGTCATGGCTTTCGACGAATGTACCAAAAATGGCTGCACCCATGACGAGGCCGCCCGGTCGATGGAGCGGTCGATGCGTTGGGCCAAGCGATCACGCGACGGCTTCGATGCGGGCGGGGATCATGCGGCACGCGCCGCGCTGTTCGGTATCCAGCAGGGGTCGCTGGATGAGGGGCTGCGCCGCATTTCCGCCGAAAAGCTGATCGAGGTCGGGTTCGACGGTTATGCCGTGGGTGGCCTGGCGGTGGGCGAGGGGCAGGAGGCGATGTTCGCCACGCTGGATTTCGCGCCCGACATGCTGCCGCAGGACAAGCCCCGTTACCTGATGGGCGTGGGCAAGCCGGACGATATCGTCGGCGCGGTGGAGCGCGGCATCGACATGTTCGATTGCGTGCTGCCCACCCGGTCGGGTCGTAACGGGCAGGCCTTTACCTGGGCTGGGCCGCTCAACATTCGCAATGCGAAGTTCAATGAGGATCAGGGGCCGCTCGATCCGCGTTGCGGTTGTCCGGTCTGTGCGACGTGGAGCCGCGCCTATCTGCATCATCTGGTTAAGGCAGGGGAAATGCTGGGCGCGATGCTGATGACCCAGCATAATATCCATTTCTACCAGGAACTGATGCAGGGCCTGCGCGACAATATCGCCGCCGGCACCTTGGCCAGCTTCACCGCCGATTTCCGTCGCGATTATCGGAAGGTCTGATCCGGTTTTGGAGCATGATCCGACTAGATTGAATCGGACCATGCTCTAGGCTCTAGAAGTTTTTTGTTGTCCGCATTTTGCGAGCCGTCAGCTGTGCCAGCTGACTTCAAAATGCTCTAGGGGATGACGGTGATGACGATGCTATAGCTGCCCGCCTCACCATCATATTCCAACGGGGTCCGCAACTGGCGCGACAGGCCGGTCAGTACCCGGCCATAACGCTCATCCAGATGGCTGGCCATGTCGTCCGAACTGCAAAGCCCCGTCGATCGCACCGTCAGCCGGGCGCGATCATCACGGTCCGGCTCCAGTTGCACGGAAATGCGCATCGTCGCCTGCGGGGCGAGCATCATCGCCAGTTCGACCAGTTCGGTCAGCAGGAAGGCGATCGGTACGGCCACGTCCTGGCTGATGTGCAGATTGTCGCTGTCGATCTGGATCGCGAACCGACGCGCCAAGGCGGGCGCGGTGCCGCGCAGGCTCGCCGACAATTCGCTGATGAGCGGGCGCACGCCGACGCCGCGATTTTCTTCCAGCTCCGCAAAATGGTTGCGATGGACGACCGACAGCGCATCGACGCGGCGCTGGATCGAGGCATAGGCGTCCGACGCTTCGATATTATGCGCAGACCGGGCGTGGAGGTTGATGAGGCTGGCAATGATCTGGAGGTTGTTCTTGACCCGATGGTGGACTTCGCGGGTCAGCTTGCGCTGCGTTTCCAGCCCTTCCGCCATCTCCGCCTCATGCGTGGCGACGTCCTTGCTGATCTCGTGGAACGTCTCGCCCAGCGCCATGATCTCCAACGCCGGCGTGCGAATGCGCTGCAACGGTTCCAGCACTTCGCCAGGCTGATAGGCGGCGACCACGCGGCGCAACAGCACCAGCGGACGGATCAGCAGGCGGTTGACCACGAACCAGCCGATGGCGGCGGCGGCGAACCACATGACCAGCGGCAGGAAGAGCGACAACATCCGCGCCAGCGTGGCGGGCGGCTCGCGCACGGTCATGGTGAGCAGAATGTCGGGTGGATCGAGCCGCGCGGACAGGCTGTTGCTATGGCCGCTGACGCCGCCGCCCGGCCGGCTGACGACCAGTTGGCGATTACCCTGGCGCAGGGTAAGCTGTCGGTTCTGCAATGCGGTGGCCGGATCGGCCACGCTCTCCAGATGGGCGCGCGAATAATAGGACAGGGCGACCAACCGTCCATTGCCGCTGCGTACGCGGCTGACCAGATGGGTCGGCAGCAATTGGGCGATCGGCCGATCGAAGCGATTGGCAGGGGTGATGCCAGCAGGTTCCGACTGAGACGATTGGCAAAGTATGTGCCCGGCCCGGTCGTAAATGTAGAAATGACCGCCCTCGGCATCATGGGACGTCAGGAAAAAAGCCAGCCGCCGGCACATGCCCTTGTCAGCGGCGCCATTGGCGATCGCATTGACGGTGAGTTCCAGGGCGGTGCGGTCAGACTGTAAATCGGCGGTCAGCTTGCGCGCGCTCTGCGTCACCGCGACGCGAAGCAAGGCTTCCTTTTCCAGGTCGGCGGTACGGATCGCCTGCAAGGAGGCAACCAGCGCGATCAGCCCGAGCGGCAACAGGGCAAGAGTCAAGATGAGGAACATCTTGACCCCGGTCGATCGGAAAAAATGCAGCAATGACTCGATCATCGAGCGGGCTGCCGGAGGAAGGCTGCCCCCCATCATAAACGTCTCAGTCCAGCTTACTCAGTAGATCCAGCATTTCGGAGGGAATATCTTCCTCCACGGCGCGCTGGTAAACAGTGCGCAACGCATGAGAGACATTGCCATCTTCCTTGCCAGCGCCGGACCGGCGCTTGGGTTGGGCGGCGGAGCCCTTCACCTTTGTTTCCGGAGGTGGGACGTCATTTCTGTCGTCATCGGCCACGCCCCGCTCCGTCGTTGAAGAAACCAAAATCAGCCCCTCTGCAGCAATTTCCGCCATGCCGGCGCGCCCGTTTCGCGGGTTTGCGTCATGACGTCAATTCGCACAACCGTGCAATCCATAGGAAAATCACGATATCGTTGAAAAAACCATGTGGATGCGAAACAAATCCGTCTGTCGATGGTTCCGTCCTCCGAAGCATTTTTTACGCTGCACAGCTCTGCGCGGCGATGGGGGCGACGGGGGGTTGTCATAATGACATGGACATTCCATCCTTCGCGGCGTTCCCATGCTTCGGGACAATGATGCCCAAACGGGCAGGGAGAAGACTTGACGATGTCGCTTGGACAGCAACTGCACCCCCATCTTCCGTTCCTGCGGCGCTATGCCCGGGCGCTGACCGGTAGCCAGAACCATGGCGACGCCTATGTCCGTGCCGCACTGGAAGCGATCGTCGCGGCGCCGGAGGAATTTCCCAGCGATGTCGACCCGCGCCTTGGCCTGTACAAGACGTTCCAGGCGATCTGGTCGTCCTCGCACCTCGAAGATCTGCCTAATTCGGGCGGCAACGGTCGTGAGGCGATCGCCCAGGCGCGGCTCGCCCGATTGACGCCGCTGCCGCGCCAGGCTCTGCTGCTGACGGCTCTGGAAGGCTTCACCGTCGATGACGTATCCTATCTGATCGACCTGGACAGCGCCGATGTGGAAGCGCTGGTCGAGGAAGCATTGGGCGAGATCGAAGCGCAGACCCGCGCGAAGGTGCTGATCATCGAGGACGAACCCATCATCGCGATGGATATCGAAACGATCGTCCGCGATCTGGGCCATGACGTCACCGCCATTGCTGTCACTCGCGAAGATGCGGTGCGTGAGGCGCTGGCCGACCGGCCGGGCCTGGTGCTGGCAGATATCCAGCTGGCGGACGATAGCAGCGGCATCGACGCGGTGAAGGACATTCTCGCCGAATTTTCGGTGCCGGTCATCTTCATCACCGCCTTCCCGGAACGATTGCTGACCGGCGAACGCCCGGAACCCACCTTCCTGATCACCAAGCCGTTCCAGCGCGCGACGGTGAAGGCCGCCATTTCGCAGGCGCTGTTCTTCGACGAGGCCACCGCGCCCGCCTGAAGCGCGGGAGGTCAGAAAGTCACGGAACCCCGATCGGAGCGCTGCGTTAATGATGCGTAACGATCGGGAGACGTGTCATGACCGGACAGGAAAGACATATCTCAACCGATGACGCGCGCGCAGGCGCCACGCCCCATGTGGTGCGCTACGTACTCGCCATCTCGCTGGCGCTGGCGGTACTCGCCATGCTGCTGGTGATCTGGCGATAGGCGATGCAACGGAAAGTTGGTTCTTGGCAGTGATCGGTTTAGGGTACGGATGCACTTATGGCTTTGACGACGTCGGTTCATGCGGCGGATGTAGAATCCGATACGAGGGTTGTTCCCATGAATGAGGACGTTGGTGCAGTCGCCGAGAGCGAAATCAGCGGCATCGAAGAGCGCGCGACGCTGTCCGATTCGGACTTCAAGCGCGAACTCGCGGCCGTAATCCCTCATCTGCGCGCCTTCGGCCGATCGCTGTCCGGCAATCGGGACGTGGCGGACGATCTGGTGCAGGAAACCCTGCTGAAGGCATGGGCGGCGCGCAATCGCTTCCAGGCCGGCACGAACATGCGGGCATGGACCTTCATCATCCTGCGCAACCATTATCTGTCGCAGATGCGCCGGTCGCGCTTCCGGGGCGATTGGGACGATCTGACGGCGGATCGCATCCTCGCCGCGCCGGCGGGACAGGACAAGCATGTCGAATTGAGCGATATGCAGCGCGCGCTGCTGCAACTGCCCCAGCCCCAGCGCGAAGCGCTTATCCTGGTCGGTGCAGGCGGCTTTGCCTATGAGGAAGCGGCCGAGATTTGCGGCGTCGCCGTCGGGACGATCAAGAGTCGCGTGGCGCGCGGTCGCGCTGCGCTGGAGCAGATATTGGAGAGCGGCGACTTGCCGTCCCGTCGTACCCAGCAGACCACCGACACGGCGGTGCTGGACGAGATCATGGACGATGTCGATCGCCTGAGCCGTGGCCGCAGCGTCGACACTATCCATGAGGATGACTGATCGGAACGTTCGGCTTCCCTTGTCCGTTATGCGGAGATCAAGGAGAGACTCTATGGGTGACATGCCCTCTGGCCGGGACGACGAACGAGTCCCGCCATCACCGCATATTTCCGTCGTCCGGCGCTCGCATGGCAGTGGCGTGGTTTTCGCGCTGATCGCCGTTGCGCTGGTGCTGGCGATCGGTTTTTTTTATATGACCAACGAGCGACGCGGCGATGCGCAGGCTGACAAGCTGACGCATGCGGCCGGATCGGTGGACGACGCGGCCCGGATCGTGGGCGATGCGGCGCAGAACGCCGCCGACACGCTGCGCAACGAGCATTGAAGCGGATCTGATTTTCGTTCTTTTATAGACGCGTCATCCATCTGGTGATCGTGCGGTACCCGACGGCGCGCCAGCACTCAGCGGCGGGTTCCTGCAAACAGTTGCCCCAGGATTCAGCATTTCTTTGCCATTGTCGGGCAGTGTGTATCCACTGTCGGATTATCTTACAGCTGCTGTAAGGAAAATCCGGTTCCCCCGAAGGTGCGCCACCATGGCGGCCAGCAGGATATGCGTGACGATGATAAGGCTGTTCAAACATTATGTGCCGCATGCGGTGCTGCTGCTGGGACTGCTCGATTTCGCGTTGCTGCTTTGCGCGGCCGAAGGGGGCTGGATATTGCGGGCGCGCCAGATCGGCATGGATGTCGATCATGTGATGACCCGTATGGGGCCGCTGATCAGTTTCGCCGTCGCGATCCAGACCGGCATGATCGCGGTCGGCGTCTATGGCACCGAAGCGCTGCAATCCATCCGATTCGCCTTTGCCCGCCTGCTGGTGGCCGTATCGCTGGGCGTGATTTTCCTGTCGGTTCTCTACTTCCTGCTGCCCGGCATGACGCTGTGGCGGTCCAATTCGCTCTACGCCATGGGGCTGGCCATTGCCCTGCTGGTCACTGTGCGGCTGCTGCTTGGGTCGATGCTGGGCGGGGAGGCGTTCAAGCGGCGGCTGGTGGTACTGGGCGCGGGTAATCGGGCGAACCGGATCAAGGATCTGGAGCAGAAGCGCGGCGCGGGCTTTCTGGTGGTGGGCTTCATCGCCATGAATGACGGGCCGCAAGTCATTCCCGAAGCGATCAACCGCGATGCGGTGTTCAACCTGTCCGACTTCGTCGTCCGGCTGAACGCCAGCGAAGTCGTGCTGGCGCTGGAAGAGCGGCGCAACGCCATTCCGATGAGCGACCTGTTGCGGATCAAGACCACGGGCGTTCATGTGAACGACCTGTCCAGCTTTCTGGAGCGTGAGACGGGCCGTGTCGACCTGGCCAGCGTTAATCCCAGCTGGCTGATCTTTTCCGACGGGTTTTCCGCCGGCCGCCGCCTGTCCAGCATCGCCAAACGCCTGTTCGACGTGATCGCCAGTTCCATCCTGCTGGCGCTGACCGGCCCGATCATCCTGCTTGCTGCCATATTGGTGAAACTCGATACCAAGGGACCGGCTTTCTACCGCCAGCAGCGCGTCGGCCTGTTCGGTCAGGAATTCTGGATCGTGAAGCTGCGCACGATGCGGCTGGACGCGGAGGTCGGTGGGCAGGCGGTCTGGGCGGAAAAGGACGATCCGCGCATCACGCGCCTCGGCTACTGGCTGCGTAAGCTGCGGATCGACGAATTGCCGCAGACCTGGACGGTGCTGAAGGGCGAGATGAGCTTCGTCGGCCCGCGCCCCGAACGGCGCCAGTTCGTCGAGGATCTGGAACAGCATCTACGCTATTATGCCGAACGCCATATGGTGAAGCCCGGCATCACCGGCTGGGCGCAGATCAACTATCCCTATGGCGCGTCGATCGAGGATGCCCGGCACAAGCTGGAATATGATCTCTATTATGCGAAGAACTACACGCCCTTTCTGGACCTGCTGATCCTGATCCAGACCTTGCGGGTCGTGCTCTGGCCCGACGGCGCGCGCTGAGGCGTTAGCGACCATGGGTGCGCTCCTTCAATTTGTCGGCGACTGGGGCCATGCGCTGGCGGCGGTGCTGTTCGCGGCGCTGGGCATCTTTCTGCTCCGTCGCCGAGACGAGGCGCCAGAGCCGCGGCTGCTCGCTGCGGCCCTGTTGCTGACGTCGTGCTGGGCGCTCTACGTGTCCTTCGGTGGCGTGTCGAAGCCGCTGTCGGGCGTCGGCGAAAGCATCCGCAATGCCGCCTGGGTGCTGGCCATGTATGTCATGCTGCGGCGTGGGCCGGTGGGCCGCGCAGGGCCGACGATGGCGGTCAGCGCCGTCTATCTGGCGGTGGCCGGCCTGTTGCTGATGCAGACCGTTACCGACCTTCTCTGGCGGCAATTGTCGCCCGCGAGCGACCTGCATCACGCGCTCGTCACCTGCTCGCTGATCCTGCGCATGATGACGGCGATCGGCAGCCTGTTGCTGGTCCATCATCTTTACACCGCCTGGCCTTCGCGGGAGCGGGGCGGCGTGTCGCTGCTGCTGGGATCGCTGGCGGCGATGTGGACCTATGACCTCAATCTTTACGCGATCTGCTGGTTCGCGCCGCATAGGGTGAATGAGCTTTACGCGCTGCGCGGGTTGCTGATGGGGCTGATCGCGCCGGTGATTGCGGTGGGCATGCGCAAGGGGATGGCGGGGCGGTTGCAATTGTCGCGGGCCATTACCTTTCAGTCGCTCTCCATCGTCGCGGTGGCCCTCTATGTCGCGGTACTGACCGCTGCGGCCGTCCTGATCGAGATGATCGCCGGTCCCTATGCACGCGTGGTGGAGATTGCAGCGGTCTTCTTCACCGCCGTCACCGCGCTGGTGCTGCTGCCTTCGCCGCAGGTCCGGGCGCTGTGGAAGGTGCAGGTCGCCAAGCATTTCTTCCAGCATCGCTATGATTATCGCACCGAATGGATGCGTTTTGGCGACACGATAGGCCGTCCGGGCGAGGATGCCGCGCCGCTCGGCCAGCGCGTCGCGAAGGCGATGGCCGACATCACCGATTCGCCCGGCGCGCTGCTGCTGTTGCGCGATGAGCAGGGTGGGTTGGCGTTCGAGACGCAATGGAACTGGGCCGGCGACCTGTCCGATGTCGGAACGGTCTCGCCCGGCATCGTGGCGCAATTGGAGCAGACCGGTTGGATCGTCGATCTGGGTCGGCGCAAGAGCGGAGAGGGCGCACTCGACCTGCCCGAGTGGATGACGCAGGAGCGGCGCTTCTGGGCGCTGGTGCCGCTGATCCATTATGGTCGGATGATCGGTGCGCTGCTGCTGGCCCCGCCGCCGATCGACCGGCGGCTGGACTGGGAGGATTTCGACATGTTGCGTGCCGCCGGGCGACAGGCCGCGACGCATATCAGTGAGGCGCAGGGCCAGCAGGCGCTGGACGACGCGCAACGGTTCGAGGAATTCAACCGCCGCTTCGCCTTCATCATCCATGACGTGAAGAATCTGGTGAGCCAATTGTCGCTGCTGTCCCGCAATGCAGAGCGCCATGCCGACAATCCCGAATTTCGCGCCGACATGGTGCTGACGCTCAAGGAATCGGTGGGCAAGATGAACGACATGCTCGCCCGCCTGTCCCAGCATAACAAAGGCAAGGCGGAAGAGCCGCGCCCCGTCGCGCTGATCGACCTGTTGCAGCAGGTCGCCCGTACGCGTGCGCGGCAGCATCCCGTGCATGTCAGTGGCGACGCGCCGCTGGCCCTGGCCGATCCGGTGCGGGTCGAACAGATCGTCATCCATCTGCTGCAAAATGCCATCGACGCCAGCACAGCCGACAGCCCGGTCGACCTGCGCCTGTCCGCCGAAGCGGGCGAGGCGGTGGTCGCCATCATCGACCGGGGCAAGGGCATGAGCGCGGAATATATCCGCCGCGACCTGTTCAAGCCCTTTTCCTCCAGCAAGGCGGCAGGCTTTGGCCTGGGCGCGTTCGAGGCGCGGACCCTGGCGCAGGCCATGGGTGGGCGGATCGAGGTGGAGAGCAAGCCCGGTGCGGGCAGCCGTTTCACATTGCGCCTGCCATTGGCGCCCCATAGCGATACACAAGAAAAGGCCGCCTGATGAGCGACACCCGCCCCAAATTGCTGATCGTGGAGGATGATCCGGGCCTTCAGCGCCAGTTGCGCTGGGCCTATGAGGATTATCAGCTGTTCATTGCCGGCGACCGGCAGGAAGCGATCGAGATTTTGCGCGCGGAAACGCCCGACGTGGTGACGCTGGACCTTGGCCTTCCGCCAGATCCCGATGGCACCAGCGAGGGCTTTGCCACGCTGGCGGAGATGCTGAAGATCAAGCCGGATACGAAGATCATCGTGGCGTCCGGCCATGGCGCGCGGGAAAGTGCGCTGGATGCGATTTCCGGTGGGGCTTATGACTTCTACCAGAAGCCGGTCGATATCGACGAACTGGGGCTGATCGTCCGTCGCGCCTTCCATGTTCATGCGCTGGAGCGGGAAAATGCGCGGCTGGCCGAAACCGCGCCGGAGGACAGCCGGGTGCTGGGGCGCATCATTTCGGGTGCGCCCGAAATGATGAAGGTCGCCCGCACGATCGAGCGGGTGGCCGGTGCGCAGGTGTCCGTTCTGCTGCTGGGCGCGAGCGGGACGGGCAAGGAATTGCTGGCGCAGGGCCTGCATGACGCCAGCCCACGTCGTGGTGGCGCGTTCGTGGCGATCAACTGCGCCGCGATTCCCGAGACGCTGCTGGAATCCGAACTGTTCGGTCATGAGAAAGGCGCCTTCACCGGCGCGATCAAGACCACGCCGGGCAAGATCGAACAGGCGCAGGGCGGCACGCTGTTTCTGGACGAGGTGGGGGACATTCCGCTGGCCTTGCAGGTCAAGCTGTTGCGCTTCCTGCAGGAACGGGTGATCGAACGGATCGGTGGGCGTCAGCCCATCGCCGTCGATACGCGGATCGTGTGCGCGACCCACCAGAATCTGGAACAGATGATCGAAGGCGGTGCCTTCCGCGAGGATCTTTATTACCGCCTTGCTGAAATCGTGGTGCGGATTCCGGCGCTCAAGGATCGGCCGGGCGATCCGGCGTTGCTGGCCCGCCATTTCCTGACGCGCTTCGCCCGTGACATGAACCCGCAGGTCAAGGGGCTGGCGCCCGATGCGCTGGCGGCGCTCGATGGCTGGGGCTGGCCGGGCAATGTGCGCGAACTGGAAAACCGGATGAAGCGCGCGGTCATCATGGCCGACGGGAAACTCATCACCGCTGCCGATCTGGACCTGGACGATGAGCGGGCGGAGGGCGGCGACCTCGTGAATTTGAAGGCGGCGCGCGAAATGGCAGATCGTCGTGCGATCCGTCGTGCGATCGCGCGGACCGATGGCAATATTTCCGGCGCGGCCAAGATGCTGGGGATCAGCCGGCCGACGCTGTATGATTTGCTCAAACAATATCAGATGCAGGGCTGACGCCGATGCGACGGTCCCGTCTGATCCTGATTGTCGGGGTGGCGCTGCTGGCGCTAGGTGCTACTG
The DNA here is from genome assembly GCF_008710155.1 of Sphingobium limneticum. GTDB lineage: Bacteria > Pseudomonadota > Alphaproteobacteria > Sphingomonadales > Sphingomonadaceae > Sphingobium > Sphingobium limneticum. The sequence continues at coordinate 39,923 of NZ_VYPZ01000021.1, read as the reverse complement.
GCATATTGCAATGGCGGGCGCATGAACGCGATGGCAGTGCGGCGCTGACGCGCGGTCTGGCCGCACTCGACAAGGGTGACGCGCGCACGGCGCGGGTCGAGTTGATGAACGCCATCAAGCGCGATCCCAGATCGACGGCCGCCCATGTGGCGCAAGCACAGGCGCTGGTCGATCTGGGCGATGGGGCGGGCGCGCAGGCGGCCGTCGAACGTGCGCGAACATTGGGGTCGCCGCCGGCGGCGACGCGCGCCATCATGGCGCAGGCGCTCCTGTTGCAGGGGGACATGGATGGCGCTCTGAAGGAGGCGCGCGCGTCTGATTTGCCTCCGGAAGCGGGCGTGGTCGCGGCCCGCGTGATCGCGCAGGCTATGCTGGGGCAGGGCGACCTGCCGGCAGCGCGCGCGGCGTTGCAACATGCGTTGGCTAACGCGCCCGGTGATCCTGCCAATTGGGTCGAGCTAGGCCGGTTGCAGATGGTGGCGGGGGATCAGGCCGGTGCGATCATGGCCGCCGACCGCGCGGTTGCGCTGGCGCCCGGCGATGCGAGGGCGCTGACTTTGCGCGGCGAACTGACCCGCGCGCAATATGGCCTGGCTGCTTCGCTCCCCTGGTTCGAGCGGGCACTGGCCGCCAATCCGGATTCGGTGCCGACGCTGGAGCAATATGCCGCGACCCTGGCGGATGCCGGGCAGGCGAGCCATATGCTGGGCCTGACCCGCCGCCTTCTGGCACTCGACCCGTCCAATCCGCGCGCCTGGATGATGCAGGCGGTGATGGCGGCGCGGGTCGGGCAGGGCGATCTGGCCCGCAAGCTGCTGGAGCGAACCAAAGGCCGGCTGGACGATGAGCCGGCGACGCGCCTGCTGCGCGGCATATTGCAATTGCAGGATGGCAATCCGGTGCTGGCGACCGAGGCGCTGGCGCCACTGGTCGCCGCCCAGCCGGATAATCGCACGGCGCGTACGCTTTTGGCGCGGGCATTATATGATAATGACGATTTTGCATCCGCCGCGACGACGCTGGCGCCGATCGTGGCGCAGCGGGATGCCGATCCCTATGTGCTGACGCTTGCCGCGCGGGTGCAGGAGGCGCTGGGCAACCGGGCGATGGCGGATGATATGCTGGCGCGGGCCGCCTGGCCGGTGCGGGCGTCGAGCGATTCATTCGCCAGTGCGGCGGACCCTGGGCTGGCATCCGGTGCGGGGCCGGCCAGCAGCACGACCGCGCGCGACAATATTCCCTATATCCGGGCGCTGCTCAGCACCGGGCGCAATGGTGATGCTCTGGCCCGGGCGCGATTGCTCAGCCGTGCCAATCCCGGTGCGCCCGATGCCTGGCTGATATTGGGCGATACGTTGGGCGCGGCGAACCAGCCGCAGGAGGCGGCGCGTGCTTATGAAGCAGCCGGCAACATCCGGTTCGATCGCGATGCTGCGCTGCGGCTGGCCGCCGCATGGACTCGTGCGGGCAATGCGCCGCGCGCGCGCCAAGTGGTGCAATTGTCCCTGAGTCAGAATCCCAATGACGTGGAGGTTCAGCGTGTGGGCGCCGACATGGCAATGCAGGCGCAGGACTGGCGCGGCGCGCGACGGATGTTGCAGGCGGTGCGGGCACAGATTGGGGACAATGACGCGGTGCTGATGGCGGACCTCGCTCGCGCCGCGATGGAGGATGGCGATCGGAACGCCGCGCGCGCCTATGCGGCGCATGGCTATCGGTTGATGCCCGGCAATCCGGTAACGGCGGACATGTTCGGTTGGGTGTTGCTGCGCAGCGGCGAGAAGGGGCCGGCGGCGGTCGACCTGCTGGAAAAGGCGGTGGCGCTTGCGCCCGGAGCGCCTGCATTGCAACTGCATCTGGGGCAGGCCTATGCCGCAGCGGGGCGCAAGGGGGAGGCGAAGCTGGCGCTGGGCCGTGCGGCGGCTACCGGTCGTCAGGATGCACTGGACGCGCTGGCGGCGCTGTAAGGGCAAGCGCCCTTCGACAAGCTCAGGGCGAACGGATGTGGCGGTTTATGCTTTCGCCAGATCCAGATCGTCGATCCGCAGGCCAAGCCGCCGGATCTGCTCTGCGACGGGCGGCCAGACACTGTCGAGGAAGCGTTCGCGTTCGGCTTCGCGCAGGCGGCGGGTCGCGCCGTCCGAGACGAACATGCCGACGCCGCGCTTCACCACGACCAGCCCGTCATCCTGGAAACTCTGATAAGCCTTCGCCACGGTCAGCGGATTGGCGCCCTGCGCCGCAGCAAAAGCTCGCACCGATGGCAACAGGTCGCCATCGGTAAATTCCCCATCCAGGATGGAGGCGGCGATAATCTCACGCAGGCGGAGATAGACGGGTTTGGATTCGTCGGCCATAGTGCATCAGTGCCATAATACAGCCATGCGGGTCAATCCGCAGAGGTTGTTCGGCAATGCTTTGCGGTTATAATTATCTGTCCCAGGTCGATACGATCGCGTCATATTCTGGCCGGGGCCGTTCTTCCTGCGGTTTGCCGGACGTGCCGATGAACACGAAGCCGACAATCTTTTCGCCGTCCTTGCCAAAGGCGTCACGCACATCGTCGTTGAAGCTGGGCCAGCCGGTCAGCCAACCGCCGGCAAAGCCCAGCGCATGGGTGGCGTGGAGCAGGTTCATGATCGCGGCGCCCGCCGACAATTCCTGTTCCCAGACCGGAATCTTGCTGCCCGCGACCGGGGTGGACAGGGCCACCACCAGTGTGGGTGCCTGATGGGCGAACTGGTGCATCGCTTCGATTTCCAGCCGTCCGGCGTCCGGCTTTTCCGCGCGGTAGGCGGTTTCCAGCAGGTCGGCCAAGGCGGCGCGCTTGCCCTGCGGCACGATGACGAAACGCCATGGCGCCAGCTTGCCATGATCGGGGGTACGCAGCGCCACCTCCAATATCTGGCGCAGTTGCGCGTCGTCCGGGCCGGGCGCGATCAGGTCGCGCGGTTTGCCGGAACGGCGGGTCTGGAGCAGGGCGAGCGGGGAGGAGAGGTCGTTGAACATCGTGCCGACAGATGGCGTGCCCAACGCTTCGGCGCAAGGGTTCAGGCGCCCTTTTGACAGGGCGGACCGATCCGCTCTAGGTTCGCGCCCATAAGCGGCCCCCAGCATGGCGGGCCGGACACAAGAATAAGCAAAGGGTGCCGAATGGCGACTTCGGACATGATTTCTGCCGAGGCAGGGAAAACCTGGCTCGGCCATCCGCGCGGGCTGTATCTGCTCTTCTTCGCGGAAATGTGGGAGCGTTTCTCCTATTACGGGATGCGCGCCATCCTGATCTTCTACCTCACCAAACATTTCCTCTTCGGCGAGGATAAGGCGTATCTCCTCTATGGCGCCTATACCTCGCTGGTCTATATCACGCCGGTCATCGGCGGTTATCTGGCCGACCGGTTTCTGGGGCCGCGCAAGGCGGTGCTGGTCGGCGGCGTGTTCATCGCCATCGGCCATTTCCTGATCGCCATTACCGAGGGACCGGGCGGACAGGATCCGCTGTTCCTCAATGGCTTCTACCTTGCGCTGGCGTCCATCATCGTGGGCACCGGTTTCCTGAAGGCCAATATTTCCGTGCTGGTGGGCGAGCTTTACGCCCGCGACGATCATCGCCGCGATCCCGCCTTCTCCATCTTCTACATGGGGATCAACATGGGCGGGATGCTGGGGCCGGTCGTCTGCGGTCTGCTGGGCGAACTATGGGGCTGGAGCTGGGGTTTCGGCGCGGCTGGCGTCGGCATGCTGGCGGGGCTGGTCATGTTCGTGTGGCTGAAACCCTGGCTGCTGGGCAAGGGTGAGCCGCCCGCGCCGCAACAGTTGCGCGCGCGCACGGCCACCGGGCTGAGCCAGGAATGGACCATCTATCTGGCCGCGGCGCTGGGCGTGGCGGCGATCTGGTTGGTCATTCGCTACGCCGAATTGCTGGGCTATGCGCTGCTCGGTTTTTCGGCGCTGACCGTCGTCTATATCGTGTGGCGGACGGTCGGTACGTTGGGCAAGGTCGATCGCGATCGCATGTTCGCCGCGCTCTTCCTGATCGCGCTCAATCCGCTCTTCTGGGGCCTGTTCGAGCAGACCGGATCGTCGCTCAACATCTTTACCGACCGCAATGTCGACCGCAGCATGCTGGGGTGGGAAGTGCCTGCATCCCTGTTCCAGTCGGTCAATTCGGTTTTCATCATCCTGCTCGCGCCGCTCTTTGCGGTGCTGTGGACCTTCCTCGACAAGCGGCGTCTGGAGCCGTCCTCTCCCGCCAAATTCGGTATCGGGCTGGTGCTGTGCGGCGCGGGCTTCCTCGTGCTGGTCGCGGGCGCGGCAATGGCGGGCGAGAATCTCACGCCGGTCATCTTCGTCTTCCTGATCTATCTGCTCCACACCATGGCCGAACTCTGCTTCTCGCCGGTGGGGCTGTCCGCCATGACGCGCCTGTCGGTGTCGTCGATGGTCGGGCTGGTCATGGGCACCTGGTTCCTGGCCATGGCGGCGGGTAATTTCATCGCGGGCCTGATCGCCCGCGCGACGGGGAGCGGCGAGGCGGGTAACGTCACGCAGGTGCTGGACGTCTATACCCGCATCGGCTGGTTCGCGATCGTGGTGGGGGGGCTGGTGCTGCTCGTCTCCCCCTATGTGAAGCGGCTGATGCATCTCGATCTGATCGGTTCGGAGGAAAAGGCATGAACATGAGCGGCAAGATGCTGCTGATCGCGGCGTTGCTGGCGGGGACCGCCGGCCCGGTCGCGGCAAAGAAGGAGAAGGAGGTGCCGCCCGCTGCGCAGGGATCGTCGGCCGAGCCGGACAATCCTTATCCCTCCACCTACAAGCCCTATCCGGGGCGGCCGACGGTGATCCGCAATGCGACCATCTTCGACGGGGAAGGTGGGCGCATCGACGGGGGCGTGGTCTTCCTGAACGAAGGCCGGATCGTCGCGATCGGCGGGCCGGATACGCCGATCCCGGCCGATATCGCGGTGTTCGACGGGACCGGCAAATATGTGACGCCGGGCGTGATCGACATTCACAGCCATCTGGGCGTCTATGCTTCCCCTGGCGTCGATGCGCTGTCGGATGGCAATGAAATGACGTCGCCGGTGACGCCCCATGTGTGGGCCGAACATAGTATCTGGCCGCAAGATCCCGGCTTCGGCCGGGCGCTGGCCAATGGCGGCGTGACGACGCTCCAGATTCTGCCCGGATCGGGCAATCTGTTCGGCGGGCGCAGCGTGACGGTGAAGAATGTCCCCGCCCGCACCCAGCAGGGAATGAAATTCCCCGGCGCACCCTATGGGTTGAAGATGGCTTGTGGCGAAAATCCCAAGCGCGTCTATGGCGCCAAGGGACGCGAACCCAGCACCCGCATGGGCAATATGGCGGTTGATCGCCAGACCTGGATCAAGGCGCGGGAGTATCAGAAGAAGCGCGCCGCCGGGAAGGACCAGACCCGTGACCTGGGCATGGAGACGCTGGCCGATGTGCTGGAAGGCAAGATCCTGGTCCACAATCATTGCTATCGCGCGGACGAGATGGCCAATGTGATCGATATGTCGAAGGAGTTCGGCTATAAGATCACCGCCTTCCACCATGCGGTCGAAAGCTACAAGATCGCCGACCTGCTGCGTGAAAACGGCATATGTTCGGCCATGTGGGGCGATTGGTACGGCTTCAAGATGGAAGCCTATGACGGGATCAAGGAAAATGTCCCGCTGGTGCAGCAGGCTGGCGCCTGCGCGATCGTGCATAGCGACGATCAGGACGGCATCCAGCGCCTGAATCAGGAAGCGGCCAAGGCATTGGGCGCGGGGCGGCGCATGGGGATTAATATCTCCGATGAGGTCGCCTGGACCTGGCTGGCGATCAACCCTGCCAAGGCGATGGGCATTGCCGACCAGACCGGCAGCCTGAAGGTCGGCAAGATGGCCGACGTCGTGCTGTGGAACGGCAATCCGTTCAGCACCTATACGCGGCCGGAGAAGGTGTGGATCGACGGGGCGCTGATGTATGACAGCGGCAATCCCAAGCTGCGGCCGGTGAGTGATTTCGAACTAGGCCAGATCGGCGCGGGAGACGTGAAATGAGCATGACGCGAACGGTTCTTGCAATGTTGGCCATAGCCATTTCCACCTCCGCGCTGGCCCAGTCCGTCGCCATCACCGGCGCCACGCTGGCGATCGGGGACGGGTCGGAGCCGATTCGCAACGGCACGGTGGTCATCACCGCTGGCAAGGTGGTTGCGGCGGGTGCTGGCGTGGCCGTGCCGGCGGGAACGAAGACGATCGATGCAGGCGGTAAATGGGTGACGCCCGGTATCGTGTCGGGCTTTTCCCGCGTGGGTCTGGCCGAAGTGCCGGGGGTGAAGGAAACCAATGATACCCGCGCGGCCCGATCGCCATTCTCCGCCGCGATCGACGTCGCGCCCGCGATCAATCCGCTCGCCAATCCGATTGCGATCAGCCGCACCGCCGGCGTGACCCGCGCGGTGGTGGTGCCTGCGGCTGGTAATGGGATCTTCGCCGGGCAGGGCGCGGTGATCGACCTGGGCGCGGACATGACGCCCATTACCAAGGCCCGTGCCTTCCAATATGTGGAGATGGGTGAGGAGGGGAAGGATGATGCCGGCGGCAGTCGCGCGGCGACAGTTCTGACATTCCGCATGATGTTGCGGGAAGCGCAGGCATTTGCGAAGGCGCCAGCCAGCTATGATGGCCGGTCGCGCGATGCGCTGCTGAACCGGGTCGATGCCGAGGCGCTGGTACCGGTCGTCACCGGTGCGATGCCGCTGATGGTGCATGTCGAAAGCGCACGGGATATCCTGACCGTACTGTCGCTGCGGCAGGATTTCCCGGCGTTGAAACTGATCCTGGCAGGGGCGACCGAAGGCTGGATGGTCGCGCCGCAGATCGTGGCGGCCAAGGTGCCGGTCATTACGGCCGGGCTGGAAGACCTGCCGTCGAGCTTCGAGAAGCTGGCCGCGACCCAGAGCAACGTCGGGCGGATGGTGAAGGCGGGCGTCAGTGTTTCGATGGGGCTGCTGACGGGCGACGATGCCCTGCAACTGCGCGCGGCGACGCAGCAGGCTGGCAATATGGTGGCGCTCACGAAGGTGCCGGGCGCGACGGGGCTTAGCTGGGGGCAAGCGCTGCGCACTATCACATCGGCCCCGGCCGAGGCGATGGGGCTGGGCGACCGGTTCGGGTCGCTGAAGGCCGGCAAGGCGGGCGATGTGGTGATATGGGACGGCGATCCGCTGGAAATGACGTCGGCGCCGGTTTCGGTGTGGATCGACGGCGTGCAGCAACCGCTGGAAAACCGACAGACCAAGCTGCGCGACCGCTATGCCAGCCCAAGCGAAGGGGCGATGCCCAAAGCGTATGAGTGGTGAGAGGAGAGGGGGGCTGCATCAGTGTAACGTCGCTTCCCCCTCACCCAGCTTCGACTAGGCAGCAAGCTACCAAGTCTGCGCAGCCCTCTCCCCCTCTGGGGAGAGGGGTATCTTGATCCTTGGCTGTATCTTCCGCTAAGGGCGGGATATTCGCATGGACCCGGTGAAATTCCGGGTGGCTATTCCGGCCGCCGATCCGCCGGACAACATCCCACATGATCCAACCCGATGCGCCGCCTTCGTTGCGGCGTCATGTGCCTTGTTGTGGATTTTCTATGACCGATCTCCTGACCCGCTACCGTCGGCAGTGGTTTGTCGACTTTACCTCCGCCCGGCGCGATGCGCTGGCCGGGATCGTCGTCGCGCTGGCGCTTATTCCCGAAGCCATCGGCTTTTCCATCATCGCCGGCGTCGATCCGCGCGTCGGCCTCTATGCCTCCGTCGCGATCGCCATGACGATCGCGCTGATCGGCGGGCGGCCGGGGATGATTTCCGCCGCGACCGCCGCCGTCGCCGTGCTGGTCGGGCCGCTGGTGAAGCAGCATGGCGTGGAGTATCTGTTCGCAGCGACCATCATGATGGGCCTGATCCAGATCGCGGCCGGGCTGCTGCGGCTGGACCTGCTGATGCAGTTCGTGTCCCGATCGGTCATTACCGGCTTCGTCAATGCGCTCGCCATCCTGATCTTCATGGCGCAACTGCCGCAACTGACCCATGTCAGCTGGCACACTTATGCGATGGTCGCGGCGGGGCTGGCGATCATCTACCTGTTCCCGCGTGTGACGAAGGCGGTGCCTTCGCCGCTGGTGGCGATCGTGGTGCTGAGCGTGGCCGGCCTGTGGCTGGGCCTGCCGGTGCATAGCGTCGGCGACATGGGCAAGCTGCCGGAAGGGCTGCCCAGCTTTGCCCTGCCGCATGTGCCGCTGACGCTGGACACGCTGCGGATCATCCTGCCCTATTCGGTGACGATGGCGGCCGTCGGGCTGCTCGAATCCATGCTGACGGCGCAGATCGTCGACGACATGACCGATACGGACAGCGACAAGAAGCGTGAGGCGATGGGGCAGGGCGGAGCGAATATCGTCGCCGCGCTGTTTGGCGGCATGGGTGGATGCGCGATGATCGGCCAGTCGGTCATCAATGTGACGTCGGGCGGGCGCGGGCGCTTTTCGACCTTCGTGGCGGGCGGTTTCCTGCTGTTCCTGCTCACCGTACTGGGGCCGTGGGTGGGGCTGTTGCCCATGCCGGCCTTGGTGTCGGTGATGGTGATGGTGTCGATCGGCACGTTCAGCTGGAATTCGATCCCGAACCTGCGCCGTCATCCTCCGACGTCTTCGGTGGTGATGCTGGTGACGGTGGCCGTCGTGCTTGCCACGCGCGACCTGTCGCTGGGCGTGCTGGTCGGCGTGCTGCTGTCGGGCATTTTCTTTGCCGGCAAGGTGCAGCGCATGTTCGCGGTCGAACGGAGCGAGGCGGACGGGCGGACGGTCTATCGCGTCACCGGCCAGATATTCTTCGCATCGGTCGATCGCTTCACCCGCGCCTTCCGGCCGGAGGATGGCGCTGGCCCTATCCTGATCGACGTGAGCAGCGCGCATTTCTGGGATATTTCAGGCGTAGGGGCGCTCGACAAGGTGGTTGCGCGGTTGCGCGGGGATGGACGGCAGGTCGAGGTGGTCGGCTATAACCGGGCCAGCGCCGACCTGATCGACCGTTTTGCCGTGCATGACAAGACCGGGGTGGAACTGGGCGCTACGCCGCATTGAGACAGCGAGTTGGACAGTCCTATCGCGTGAGCGCGTCGGGCCGACGCGTAATATCATGTCCTATTTGCGTAAGAAAATATCCTACAGGGCGCGATCCTATTTGTCGGTCGCGCCCCAGATATCGCTGGTCTTCACATAGCCGCGCTGCCCCTTCGCATCGAAGGCGCACCAGCTGCCCGAACAATCGCTGAGCCGGCCCACGACGCCGCGTTGGGCGCGGAACAGCGCGCGCGCGCCGTCGCTGGCGGATTCGCGCAAGGGGGCTTCTTCGGAGCGGACGATCGCGGTCGGCGTGTCGCTGAGCAGGCGGACGTGCATCCAGCCCTGCGCGCCGTCGGCATCCTCCACCTTGCGCCACAGGCCCAGCACCTGCACCACCTTCACCGGCAGGTCGCGGCGACGATAGATCCAGTTGGAGGGATAATCCAGGCTTGGCCCGACGCGCATCCGCGCCTCGTCATGCGAGAGGGACGCCCAATAGGGCACCTTCTTGGCCGGCCCGGCCAGCGCAGCGCCGCCCATGGCCAGCGCCGCAGCCATGCCCGCGCCCAGCAGCAGACGCTTCATTCCAGACCCATTGCCGATGTCACCCATGGCTTTCCCTTACTCCCTGCCGGGCCGCCGCGACAAGCGCTGATCTTGCCGGTTGCGCCATATCCGCTTGACCGGGCGCGTGGGCAGGAATAGCGGCCTAGTCATGGCCAAAAAACAGCGCCCCGCTAAGCCGCGCGTCATCGTCACGCGCCGCCTGCCGCCCAATGTGGAGGCGCGCATGGCCCAATTGTTCGACGCCAGTTTCAATGTCGGCGACGTTGCGATGAGCCACGCCGACCTGGCCCATGCCATGGCGCAGTGCGACGTGCTGGTCCCGTGCATCAGCGATCCCATCGACGCCGCCCTGATCGAGGGCGCGCCGGAGCGGTTGCAACTGATCGCCAGTTTCGGCAGCGGGGTCGATCATATCGACCTGACGGCGGCGCGGAAGAAGGGCATCATCGTCACCAATACGCCCGGCGTGCTGACCGAGGATACGGCGGACATGACGATGGCGCTGATCCTGTCCGTCCCCCGCCGGCTGGCGGAGGGGGAGAAGCTGGTGCGGACGGGCGAGTGGCGCGGCTGGAGCCCGTCCGGCATGTTGGGTCATCGCATCGGCGGGAAGAAATTGGGCATTATCGGCATGGGGCGGATCGGCCGGGCCGTCGCCCGCCGGGCTCGCGCCTTCGGTCTGTCGATCGCCTATCACAACCGCCATCGCCTGCCGTTCGAGGTGGAGCAGGAATTGGAAGCGGAATGGCATGGCGATCTGGACGCGTTGCTGGCCGGGAGCGACATCGTGTCGATCCATTGTCCGCTCAATGCCGATAGTCGCGGGCTGATCGATGCGCGGCGGGTCGGGCTGATGCAGCAGCACGCCTATCTGATCAACACGTCGCGCGCGGAGATTACCGACGAGCAGGCGCTGATCGCGGCGCTGGACGAAGGGCGCATCGCGGGCGCCGGTTTCGACGTCTACACCCATGAGCCGGCCATCGATCAGCGGTTGCTGGCGCTGCCCAACGTCGCGCTGTCACCGCATATGGGGTCGGCGACGTTCGAGGGACGCGACGCGACGGGCGCGCGGGTCATTGCCAATATCCGCACCTGGGTGGACGGGCATCGCCCGCCCAATCAGGTTTTGGAGGGGTGGGTCTAAGGCGACCGGGCGGAACCGCCGTTCGGTTGGGCTCCCATGGCAGGGTCTTCCGCAAATCGTCATGCTGAAACAAGTTCAGGATGACGTTGCTTTTAAAGACAATCGGTTCGCGATCACGCGGTGGCCAATTGGTCCTTGAGGCCGGTCACGACCATATGGCCATGCGCCACCGATTCATGGGCGTGGCGGACGGCGGCCTGGGTTTCCGCGTCGATCGCCTCATCCTTGAGCACGCGCTCAAATTCCTCGCGCAGATAATCTTCACCCCGGTCGATCGCGTGGATCACGGCCTTGTCTCCGCCGCCCAGCGCCACGAAAATATCCTCCAGCCGGCGATGCACGGTGCCGGCGGTGGAACCGAACTCATTGGGCTTGCCGCCCAGCGCACGGCTGCGCGCCTGGAGCAGATCGACCGCCTTGGTCCGTTCGCCGGCCAGATCGCGGAAGAGGATCTGATATTCGGTCGACGTCACCTTGTCGGCGCTATGTTCATAGCCCTTCACGCTGTCGATCAAGGTGGTGATCAGGTCGTCCAGTTTGCTGATGGCATGATTGCTCGACATCTTGGTCTCCTTTTCGATCAGGCAACAACCGATCGGCAGCGGCGATTGTTCAATCAAGCGCCTGATAATCGACCTTAATTTCCCGTTATCCATCTTTGTGCCGCAGGTGGAACAAGTGGCGTTATCGTCGGTTGAACGGACCATCACCTCCCAAGGAAGGATATTTCCATGATCAAGCTTGCGATCATCTCCCTCGTCATTGCCGCGGTACTGGCACTGCTCGGCTTTGGCGGCGCGGCGGGCACCTTCGTCGGTATCGCCAAGATCCTGTTCTTCATCGCCATTGCCGTGTTCGTGCTGTTCCTGGTGCTGGGCGTGCTGGCTGGCAAGGGCATCAAGGATGCTATAGACTGACGCCTATGATAGAGATTGGCGCTGGAGTGGATGAGACAGGCAGATTGCTGCGCGATGAGGCCGGCTTTCTGCTCCAGCGTGATCTGGGCGGGAGTTACCGCCTCGTCCTGCTGCGCGTGCCCGTGGATCATGTCGAGAAACGGGTGCGGGTGCAGGGCTATTATGCCGGTGATGGCATAGTCGAAGCGGAGGGCGTGGCTGCGGCCTGACGCCTCTTGCCAAAAGCGGTGGGACGCGCGATCCATTGCGTCCATGCGCAAGATTCTTTCTTTCCTCATCGCTATTTCCGTGCCGGTTCTGGCCCATGCCCAGATGCCAGCGCAGACGGCGCCCCACGACCAATTGACCAGGATCATCGACGATCATTGGGCCTGGTATCTGTCGACCCATCCTGTCGAGGCGACGGCGCGGGGCGTGCGCGCGTATGACGATCGCATTTCCGATATGTCGCTGGGTGCGCGCGATGCGCAGATCAAGGCGGAGCAAGGCTTCGTCAGCCGGCTGGATGCCGTGCCCGCGCAACAGCTGGATGCGGCCGACCGGGTGAACCGTGACGTGCTTCTGTGGATGCTGCGCGACGATATCGATGGGGACAAGCATCCGGCCGAGCGGTTGATGCTGTTTACGACCTATTATGGCTGGCATCAGGGCTTTTCCGGCATGGCGGACGGCCTGCCTTTCTACAATCGCGCCGATTATGACAGCTATCTGAAGCGGTTGGCGCTCTATCCCAAGATGAATGGCGATGCGCTGGCCATCACGCGGCAGGCGATCAAGGGCGGCTATGTCCAGCCCTGTTCGGTGCTGCAAAATTATGCCGGGACGATCAGCGGCATCGTGGATGGCAAGCCGGAGGAGACGCGCTTCTACGAGCCGTTCGCGCGGGCCAAGCCGCGCGACATCGGCGACGCGGACTGGAGTGCGATGCAGGCGCGGGCCGTTACCATCATCCGTGATGTGCTGACGCCGGAATATCGCAAATGGCATGATTTGTTCGTGACCGACTATCTGCCCCATTGCCGCAAGAGCGATAGCGCGTCGGCCCTGCCGGGCGGGGCGGCCTGGTATGCGGCCCGTGTGAAGGCGCATACGACGACCGACCTGACGCCGGAAGAGATCCATCAGATCGGGCTGGATGAAGTCGCGCGCATCGGCAAGCGGATGGACGAGATTGCGGCCAAGGCCGGATACCCCAGCCGCGCGGCCTATATCCAGCATCTGCGCACCGATCCGTCCTATTATGCCAAGACGCCCGAGGAATTGCTGCGCGTATCGGCGCGGCAGGCCAAGACGATCGACGGACTGCTGCCGCGCTATTTCGGCACGTTGCCGCGATTGCCCTATGGGTTGAAGCCGATCCCGGCGGCCGAGGCGGAAGGCACGACGACGGCCTATTATGGGCCGGGCGCGCCGGAGAGCGGCATATCCGGCACCTATTGGGTCAATACGTCGAAGCTGGACCAGCGCCCTTTCTGGGAAGTACCGGCGCTGACCGCGCATGAGGCGGTGCCGGGCCACCACAACCAGATCGCGCTGCAACAGGAATTGCCGTTGCCGCCATTCCGCAAATATCTGGCGGGTTTTACCGCCTATGTGGAGGGGTGGGCGCTCTATACCGAATATTTGGGCGAAGAAATGGGCCTGTACGACACGCCCGAGAAGATGATGGGGCGCCTGTCCTACGAAATGTGGCGCGCCTGTCGGTTGGTGGTCGATACCGGCATCCATGCCAAGGGATGGGACAAGGCCAAGGCGGTCGCCTTCATGAAGAGCAACAGCGCGCTGTCCGACGCGAATATCGATGCCGAGGTCAATCGCTATATCAGCTGGCCAGGGCAGGCGCTGGGCTACAAGCTGGGCGAAATCAAGATCCGGGCGCTGCGGGCGAAGGCGGAGGCGGCATTGGGACCGAAATTCGACTTGCGTCGCTTCCATGATGCGGTGCTGGCGCAGGGCGCGGTGCCGCTCACTGTGCTGGAAAGCCAGATCGACGGGTGGATCGCGGCGGAGAAGGCGCGGAGTTAACCGTCCTACTAAAGTCCATTCTTTACTCAGACTAATGGCAAAAGCCGCAGTTTTCGGCCAGTTGTCGCACTTGGCAGCAACATTTTGCTGCGCTGCGGCGGCTTGCCAATTCGCGTCTCTTGGCGTACCGGGGCGGCGTCAGCTCCCGGACCGGGCATATAAGTCGGCAAGTGGCGCTGCGCGTCGACTCCGTGCACTTTATATGACGTTGGGAACGAGATGAGCATTTACCTGGATTATCTGGCCGAAATCGAAAGCCGTAAGACTCAGGGACTCGCGCCCAAGCCGATCGACGACGGCGCTCTGGTCGGCGAAATCATCGCCATCATCCAGGACGCGGGCAGCGAACATCGCGCCGACGCACTGAAATTCTTCATCTACAACACGCTGCCCGGCACCACGAGCGCTGCGGGCGTGAAGGCGGCTTTCCTCAAGAAGATCATCCTGGGCGACGTGGCCGTGGCGGAAATCACGCCGGCCTTCGCGCTGGAACTGCTCAGCCACATGAAGGGTGGTCCCTCGATCGAGGTGCTGCTCGACCTGACGCTGGGCGATGACGCAGCGATCGCCAGCCAAGCCGGCGACGTGCTCAAGACACAGGTGTTCCTGTACGACGCCGACATGTTCCGCCTGCGCGATGCGTTCGCGGCGGGCAATGCGGTCGCCAAGGATGTGCTGGAAAGCTACGCCAAGGCGGAGTTCTTCACCAAGCTTCCCGAAGTCGAAGACGAAATCAAGGTTGTGACCTTCATCGCCGGTGAAGGCGATATTTCGACCGATCTTCTGTCGCCGGGCAATCAGGCGCATTCGCGCTCCGACCGCGAACTGCACGGCCTGTGCATGATCACGCCCGAAGCGCAGCAGCAGATCGTGGCGCTGAAGGAACAGCATCCCGACAAGCGCGTGATGCTGATCGCCGAAAAGGGCACGATGGGCGTGGGCAGCTCGCGTATGTCGGGCGTCAACAATGTAGCGCTGTGGGCTGGCAAGCAGTCCAGCCCCTATGTGCCCTTCGTCAACTATGCCCCGGTCGTCGCGGGCACCAACGGCATTTCGCCGATCTTCGCGACCACGGTGGACGTGACCGGCGGCATCGGCCTGAACCTGAAAAACTGGGTCAAGATGACCGGCCCGGACGGCAAGGCCATTTTGAACAATGACGGCAATCCGGTGCTGGAAGAGGCCTTCTCGGTCGCGACCGGGACGGTGCTCAAGATCGACGTCAAGAACCGCAAGCTGACCGACGAGGCCGGTAACGAACTGGTCGACGTCGCCGCCGCCTTCACCCCGCAGAAGATGGAATTCATGAAGGCGGGCAGCAGCTACGCCATCGTGTTCGGCAAGAAGCTACAGACCTTCGCCGCCGAAACGCTGGGCGTCGAAGCGCCGGCCGTGTTCGCGCCGAACAAGGAAATCACCGTCGAGGGCCAGGGCCTGACTGCGGTGGAGAAGATCTTCAACCGCAATGCCGTGGGCGTCGCGCCGGGCAAGGTGCTGCATGCCGGGTCGGACGTGCGCGTCACGGTGAACATCGTGGGGTCGCAGGACACGACCGGTCTGATGACCGCGCAGGAACTGGAAGCGATGGCGGCCACCGTCATTTCGCCGCTGGTCGACGGCGCCTATCAGTCGGGCTGCCACACCGCGTCGGTGTGGGACAAGAAGGCGCAGGCCAACATCCCCAAGCTGATGTCCTTCATGAACAATTTCGGCCTGATCACCGCGCGCGATCCCAAGGGCGTCTATCATGCGATGACCGACGTCATCCACAAGGTGCTGAACGACATCACCGTGGACGATTGGGCGATCATCATCGGCGGCGACAGCCACACGCGCATGTCGAAGGGCGTGGCGTTCGGTGCGGATTCCGGCACGGTCGCGCTGGCGCTGGCCACCGGTGAAGCGACCATGCCGATCCCGCAGTCGGTGAAGGTCACCTTCAAGGGCAAGATGCAGCCCTATATGGACTTCCGCGACGTGGTGCACGCGACCCAGGCACAGATGCTGGCCCAGTTCGGCGGCGAAAACGTGTTCCAGGGCCGCATCATCGAAGTGCATATCGGCACGCTGCTGGCCGATCAGGCCTTCACCTTCACCGACTGGACGGCCGAAATGAAGGCCAAGGCGTCGATCTGCATTTCCGAGAATGAAACGCTGATCGAATCGCTGGAAATCGCCAAGTCGCGTATCCAGATCATGATCGACAAGGGCATGGAAAATGCCGCCGGTACCTTGAAGGGCCTGATCGCCCTGGCGGACAAGCGCATCGCGGAAATCCGTTCGGGTGAGAAGCCTGCGCTGACGCCCGACGACAATGCGAAATATTTCGCCGAAGTCGTGGTCGACCTGGACCTGATCGACGAACCGATGATCGCCGATCCGGACGTCAACAATGCCGACGTGTCGAAGCGCTACACCCACGACACGATCCGCCCCGTGTCCTATTATGGCGGCACGAAGAAGGTCGATCTGGGCTTCATCGGATCGTGCATGGTGCATAAGGGCGACATGAAGATCCTGGCCCAGATGTTGAAGAATATCGAAGCCAAGGAAGGCAAGGTCGAGTTCAAGGCACCTCTGGTCGTCGCGCCGCCGACCTATAATATTGTCGACGAGCTGAAGGCCGAAGGCGATTGGGACGTCCTGAAGAAATATGCCGGGTTCGAGTTCGACGATCTTCACCCGAAGAACGCCGCGCGCACCGAATATGAGAATATGCTCTATCTGGAGCGTCCGGGCTGCAACCTGTGCATGGGCAATCAGGAAAAGGCTGCGAAGGGCGACACCGTCCTCGCCACCTCGACCCGCCTGTTCCAGGGCCGCGTCGTGGAAGATACGGCCAACAAGAAGGGGGAGTCGCTGCTCGCTTCGACCCCGCTGGTGGTGCTGTCCACCATATTGGGCCGCACGCCGAATATGGACGAGTATCGCAGCGCGGTGACGGGTATCGACCTGACGAAGTTTGCGCCGCCCGCCGCGCATTGATCTGGCATTGATCTAGGGAGGGCTAAGGCCCTTTTGCGACAAGGCCGCCGCCATGCTTTCCGCCTGATCGGGGAAGTATGGCTGCGGCCTTTTCGTTTATGCCAATAAGCGGTGATGTGGATTCATAGCTCTCCGTTCCCCGGCGTTAGGCCGGGGTCCAGTTTAGAGCGTGGAACTGGGCCCCGGCTTACGCCGGGGAACGCTCCATCTGATATGCGCTTATCGGCGTGAAGGCAGTTCGGATCAGAGACTGGACGTAAGTGGAAGCGGCGCCAGAGACGGCGTCAACCACGCACGATGTTGCGATGCAGCAAGGGGTAAGGGCGTGTCGCAATGGGCGCATTCGGCCACCACGCGGCCCACGATCCACTGGCTGCCGCCGCAGTCGGGGCAGGGGGTTTTGCGGCCAAGATAATATTGCGGATTGATAGCAATTACGCCGGTTTCGACGGGCGAAAAACCTGTGTCCATGACTGTCTCCCCTTTTCTGCCGATGCAACGTTTAAAGGGGTGAAACGTATCCCTACATAAGCACCACAGACTGCGTCGCCATTTGATTTGAAACGATCAAATGTTATGGCAGCGCAGCATCGGGACATATCTGCTTCGACCATGGGTTGGGGTGTATCCTTGCCACCTTGCCATTCGGCGAGCCTCTGGTGGAAACGCGCCCTCCTTTGGCCGAGGCCATGCGAGGAGACGCACATCTTATGACCGTCATCGGACAGGACACTCTGGGCACGCGCGACACGTTGAATGTCGGCGGCAAGGACATTGCCTATTATTCGTTGAAGAAGGCCGCGCAGAAGCTGGGCGACGTATCCCGCCTGCCTTTTTCGATGAAGGTGCTGCTGGAAAATCTGCTCCGTTTCGAAGATGGCGTGACCGTGACCGCCGAGGATATCCAGGCGATCGTCGACTGGCAGAATGACCGGGGCAAGGCTGAGCGGGAAATCCAGTATCGCCCCGCGCGCGTGCTGTTGCAGGATTTTACCGGGGTGCCCTGCGTGGTCGATCTGGCCGCGATGCGCGACGCGATGAACGCGCTGGGCGCCGACGCCAGCAAGATCAATCCGCAGGTGCCCGTCCACCTCGTCATCGACCATAGCGTCATGGTCGACGAGTTCGGCACGCCCAAGGCGTTCGAGCAGAATATGGAGATCGAATATCAGCGCAATATGGAGCGCTACGACTTCCTGAAATGGGGCAGCAAGTCCCTCGCCAATTTCTACGCCGTGCCGCCGGGCACGGGCATCTGCCATCAGGTCAATCTGGAGAATATCGCGCAGGGCGTGTGGTCTTCGGTCGATGAAAGCGGCGCCACCGTCGCCTATCCCGACACCTGCGTCGGCACCGACAGCCACACCACGATGGTCAATGGCCTGGGCGTGCTGGGTTGGGGCGTGGGCGGGATCGAGGCGGAGGCCGCGATGCTGGGCCAGCCTGTATCCATGCTGATCCCCGAAGTCGTGGGCTTCAAATTCACCGGTACGCTGAAGGAAGGCGTGACCGCCACCGACCTGGTGCTGACCTGCACCCAGATGCTGCGCGCGCGTGGCGTGGTGGGGCGGTTCGTCGAATATTTCGGGCCGGGTCTGGCGACGCTGAGCCTCGCGGACCGGGCGACTTTGGCCAATATGGCGCCGGAATATGGCGCGACCTGCGGCTTCTTCGGCATCGATGACAAGACGCTGGACTATATGCGTCTGACCGGTCGCCCGGACGAGACGATCGCGCTGGTCGAAGCCTATGCCAAGGAGCAGGGGTTCTGGATCGACCCGTCGATCGAACCGGTGTTCACCGACACGTTGGAACTGGACCTGTCCACCGTCGTGCCCAGCCTGGCCGGGCCGAAGCGTCCGCAGGATCGGGTCGCGCTGCCCGACGTCGATGACGTGTTCAATGCCGACATGGTCAATACCTACAAGAAGGCACAGACCCGCGTGCCGGTGGAAGGCAAGGATTTCGACATTGGCGACGGCGACGTCACCATCGCGGCGATCACCAGCTGCACCAATACGTCGAACCCCAGCGTGCTGATCGCGGCTGGGCTGGTCGCCAAGAAGGCGAACGAGCTGGGCCTGAAGCCCAAGCCATGGGTGAAGACGTCGCTGGCGCCGGGTAGCCAGGTCGTGACCGATTATCTGGAAAAGGCGGGGTTGCAGTCGCATCTGGACGCCATCGGTTTCAATCTGGTGGGCTATGGCTGCACCACCTGCATCGGCAATTCGGGGCCGCTGGCGCCCGCGATCAGCGCTGCGATCAATGAAAATGGGCTGGTGGCCGCCGCCGTGATTTCGGGCAACCGCAATTTCGAAGGGCGCGTGTCGCCGGACGTGCGCGCCAACTTCCTCGCGTCGCCGCCGCTGGTGGTCGCCTATGCGCTCAAGGGCACGGTGATCGAGGATTTCCTGACCACGCCGATCGGCGTCAGCACGGCGGGTAACGACGTGTATCTCAAGGACATCTGGCCGACCAACGACGAGATTGCGACCACCATCGCGGGCGCGGTGGACCGGCCGATGTTCCAGGCGCGCTATGCCAATGTCTATAAGGGCGACGCGCATTGGCAGGCGATCGACGTTACCGGATCGGACACCTATCAGTGGCGCGCGGGATCGACCTATGTCGCCAATCCGCCCTATTTCGAGGGGCTGAGCATGACTCCGGCGCCGGTCACGGACATTGTCGAGGCCAAGCCGCTGGCGATCTTCGGCGATTCCATCACCACCGACCATATTTCGCCGGCAGGGTCGATCAAGGCGTCGTCGCCGGCCGGCAAATGGCTGAGCGAGCATCAGGTGAGCCAGGCCGACTTCAACAGCTACGGGTCGCGGCGCGGGCATCATGAGGTGATGATGCGCGGCACCTTCGCCAATATCCGCATCAAGAATCTGATGCTGGATGGCGTCGAGGGCGGCATGACCAGTTATGACGGCGAGGTCATGCCGATCTATGACGCGGCGATGAAGCATAAGGCCGACGGGACGCCGCTGGTCGTGATCGGCGGCAAGGAATATGGCACCGGATCGTCGCGCGACTGGGCGGCGAAGGGCACCAATTTGCTGGGCGTGCGCTCGGTGATCGTGGAAAGCTTCGAGCGCATCCATCGGTCGAACCTGGTCGGCATGGGCGTGTTGCCGCTCCAGTTCAAGGATGGCGACACGCGCGATACGCTGGGTCTGACGGGGGACGAGACGTTCACCATTCAGGGCGTCGCCGACCTGAAGCCGCGTCAGGATGTGGATGTGGTCGTGAAGCGGGCCGATGGTTCGACCTTCACCTTCACCGCGCTGTGCCGCATCGATACCGTCAACGAGCTGGAATATTTCCTGAACGGCGGCATTTTGCAATATGTGCTGCGCAAGCTGGCCGCTTGATCGGCTGAGGCGCTGAGTTAAGAGGAGAGGGCTTCTTCCGGTTGGGAGGAGCCCTTTTTCTATGGGCGCGGCGCGATCATAAAATCGTCATGATTGTCTGAAAATCTCTATTTTCTGGCAGGTTGAGGTGATGGTCATGAACATAGCCATGGTGATTTTGCTGCTGTCGGCGACCGCTGCGCAGGGGCAGGGCAGCGCTCCCTCTTCGGACAAGGACTTTGGCGCCTATGGGCGTGGCACGGCCGAAAATGCGATGACCGAATTTGCGCAATGCGTCGTGCGCGGGGCGCCGGAGAAGGCCGCACAGGCGCTCAAGACGCAGCCGGGATCGCCTGAGGAGACGGCCAGCTTCATCGCGATGGCCAATAGCCGTAAGGGATGTCTGCACCAGGGCAAGCTGCGGATGAAGGGCCATGCGATGCGTGGCGCGCTGGCCGAGCAGCTCTATCTGCACCGTTTCACCGCCCCGCTGGTCGAGCCGGCCAATCCTGCCGCGCCGACGCCGGCCGTGGCGGAAGGGGAGGATGCCTATCATGCCTATGCCGGCTGCATCGTCGCGCGCAACGCGCCTGCGGTGGACAGCCTGATCCGGTACAAGGCCGGCAGCGAGGAGGAACGCGCGGCTTTTCAGCGTGCGATGCCGGCATTGTCCTCCTGTCTGGCGGGCGGCGAAAGCAACCGGTTGCGGATCGACCGCGCCGTGCTGCGCGGCTATCTGGCTGAGGCGTTGCTGGATTTTCGTAATGCCGGCGCCGGCTGATCCTTATCGGCCATAGTCGGTCATCGAATAGGGTCGGGCCTTCTTGCCGGTGGCCCAGGCCTTGTTCGGGGTCGCCTGCATGGTGAAGTGGAGCGTGCCGCCGGCACGGATTTCGGCGTCCGTGATATAGGCACGATCCAGCGGTTTGCCGTTCAACGTGACCGTGCCGATATAGCGGTTGGCGTCCGACAGGCCATCCGTCGTCACGGTGAAATGCTGGCCGTTCGGCAGCGCCATGTCCGCGCGATCCACGAAGGGGCGGCCGATCACATATTCGTTGCTGCCCGGTGCGACGGGATAGAAGCCCAAGGCGGTGAAGACCAGCCAGGCCGACATCTGGCCCAGATCGTCATTGCCGGCGAGGCCGTCGGGCGCGGGCTTATATTGGCTCTCGACGATCTGTTTCAGCCGTTCCTGCGTGCGCCAGGGCTGGCCGGCATAATTGTAGAGATAGGCGACATGGTGGCTGGGTTCGTTGCCATGGATATATTGGCCGATCAGACCCGATATATCCTCGGCATGGCTGTAATCGATCTTGCTATTGTCATAGTCGAACATGGCGTCGAGCTTCGCGACGGTCTTTGCGTCGCCGCCCAGCAGGCGGAACAGGCCGGCCTGATCATGGGGCATGAACCAGCTATATTGCCAGGCATTGCCCTCCGTATAGTCGGACCCATAGTTGATGGCGGTGGGGTCGAAGGGGGTGCGGAAGCTGCCGTCCGCCTTGCGCGCGCGCAGGAAACCGGTTTTCGCGTCGAAGCTGTTGCGCCAGTTCCCGGCGCGCTTTTCGAAGCGTTGAGCCGTGGCGCTGTCGCCAAGCTGGCGGGCGAGGCGGGCGATGGTCCAGTCGTCATAGGCATATTCGACCGTCTTGGACGCGGCTTCGGGTTCGCGATCGATGGGGACATAGCCCAGCTTCATATAGTCGCCCAGGCCGCCATAAGGGGCATAGTCGGCGCTGGCGACCATGGCTTTGAGCGCGGCGGCGCAGTCGATGCCCTTGATCCCTTTCAGGCAGGCGTCGGCGATTACGGGCACGGCATGATAGCCGATCATGGTCCAGGTTTCCTTGCCGCCGAACTGCCAGACGGGGAGGATGCCGAAGGGGCTGGTCTTCTGCCCCGCGACCAGCGCGTTCACGAAATCGGCATTCTTCGCTTCCGGCTGGACCAGCGTGAGCAGCGGATGTTCGGCCCGGAACGTGTCCCAGAGCGAGAAAGTGGAGTGCATGGTGAAGCCTTCACCGGCATGGACCTGATCGTCCGGTCCGCGCCAGCGGCCGTCGGCGTCGCTCCAAATGCTAGGGGCCATCAGGCTGTGATAGAGAGCGGTGTAGACGTTGCGGCGCATCGGAGCAGGCGCGGCGATCTTTACAGCGCCCAGGGCTTCGTTCCAGGTGGTACGGGTGCTGGCGCGGATCGTGTCGAAGTCGCCGGCTTCGCTGGTGAGGTTGGCGATGGCGCCGTCCTCATCCACGCCGGACAAGGCGACTTTCACCTCCAGCGGCTTGGCGAGTTGGCCGAAGTCGAGTTGCGCCACCAGCGCGCGACCGGCGAGGGCGTCGAGCGTTTCGGGGCCACGGCCCGGTCCCTTGAACCCCTTGTAGAGGATGTCCTTTTCCGTGCTGACGAATTGATGGCCGGTCAGCGGCGCAGAGAAACGCATCGCAAAGAAGATGCGGCGCGGGGTGGCCCAGCCGCGTATTTCGCGGGAGCCGGTGATGGTGCCATCGGGGCGGATGCGGACCGACGACCAGAGGATCTTGCCGGGATAGTCGTAGATGATCGAGCGCAGGTCCAGCACCAGATGCGCGGCCTTGCCCGCCGGGAAGCTGTAGCGGTGGACGCCGACGCGCGTGCCGGCCGTCAATTCCGCGCGAACGCCGGGATCGGTCAGGGTAACGGCATAATAGCCGGGCGAGGCGACCTCGTCAGCCTTGCGGGAGCGATAGCCGGGCGTCTTGTCGTCGCCGGCCTCCAGCGGGACGCTGTCGCCGCTGACAGGCGTGACGAGGAAATCGCCCAGGTCGCTATGGCCAGCGCCAGAGAAATGAGTGTGGGAGAAGCCGAGGATCGTCGGGTCTTCGTGGCGGTAGCCGGCGGCCCAGTTGTAGGTCTGGCGCGCGGGGCCGACATGGGTGTCGGGCGAAAGCTGGACCATGCCGAAGGGGGCGACCGCGCCTGGGAAGGTGTGGCCTTCGCCCGAGGTGCCGATGAAAGGATCGACGGCCTCGACCGGATCGTCGCTCACGGACGTTTGGGCAGGGCCTTGGGCGAGAAGGGCGGTGCCGGCGAGGAGGCTGGCGGCGATGGCGGTGCGGGCGATGCGGAAGGCGTTCATGGTCCGTGGTTAAATCATGGACGCGGGCATTGGCCAATAGCGCTGATTTTACCGCGCCAAGAAAGGCTGGGGTGGCGGCGGCGCGCGGGATTGTCTAGCGTCCGACTCAGCAATGAAAAGAGCGTTGATCGTCCGTCATGTCCCGCGCGAAGGCGCTGCGGGCTATCTCCAGCCGATAGAGGCTGCCGGTTATCATATCGATCGCATCGATGTGGCCAGCCCCGATTTCGGGCAGGTGGATCTGTGCGATCCCGACCTGCTGATCATGATGGGTGGCCCGATGGGCGTTTATGAGCAGGAATTGCATCCGTGGATTCCGGTGCAGATCGCGAAACTGGCCGATCGGCTGGCGGCGGATCGGCCGACTTTGGGCGTGTGCCTGGGCAGTCAGATGATCGCGGCGGCGCTCGGCGCGCGGGTCTATCCGGGTGGGCATATAGAACTGGGCTTCGCGCCGGTCAGCGTGAACGACGCGGGGGCGGCGTCCCCGTTGCGGCATATCGACGGCGTGCCGATCCTGCATTGGCATAGCGATACGTTCGATTTGCCGGACAATGTGGAACTGCTGGCGTCGACGTCCAAATATGCGCATCAGGCGTTTCGGCGTGGGAGCAATGTGCTGGCGCTGCAATTTCATGCGGAAATGGGCGAAGATCCGCGTTTCGAGGATTGGTTGACGCATTTCTGGGCGGATCTGGATATGGCGCAGCAATGCGGGATCGCTTTGCGGGAGGATCATGGGCTGCATGGGCCGATTGCGGTTGCGGCGGGGCGGGCGATGATCGGCGAATGGCTGGCGGGGATCGAGGTCTAGCTTTTTTCGTCTTTCATCTCTCCTCTGATTTCCTGGATTTTAAGAAAAGTGAGATCCCAGCCTTCGCTGGGATGACGGAGGTTGCTTTTTCATTTGCAGGTCTATTAACTCCTACAAATGATGAGGATGAACTGGAAAGCCAGCCGCCGCGATATGATCGCGGGTGGTATGGCAGGGCTTGCGGCTGCGGGAGCAGTCCGTGCGGGGGCAGCACCGGTGGAGCGGGGTGGGGCGATATTGGCGCCGCGACCGCCGATGGGGTGGAATAGCTGGAACAGCTTTGCCACCACCATTACCGAGCGCCAAGCGCGCGAAACCGCGAAGATCATGGCGGAGAAGCTGCTGCCGTTCGGCTATGATATCTTTACCGTCGATATTCAATGGTATGAACCGGACGCGTCCAGCTACACCTATAATGCCAAGCCCAAGCCGGCGATGGATGGCTATGGCCGGATGATCCCGGCGCCCAATCGCTTTCCGTCCAGTGCCGGGGGCAAGGGGTTCACGCAATTGGCCAAAGAGGTGCATGCGCTGGGCATGCAATTCGGCATCCATGTCATGCGCGGCATTCCGCGCGCGGCGGTGGAGGCGAACCTGCCGATCCTGGGCACCAACTATCGCGCGGCCGATGTGGCGGACAAGAGCAGCATCTGTTCCTGGAACCCCGACATGTATGGAGTCGACATGACGCGGCCGAGCGCGCAGGCCTATTATGACAGCATCTTCCGCCTCTATGCCGACTGGGGCGTCGATTTCGTCAAGATGGACGATATGAGCCGGCCCTATGACGCCCATGCGCCGGAGATCGAGGCGGCACACAAGGCGATCGTCGCGACGGGCCGGCCGATCATCCTGAGCCTGTCGCCGGGGGAGACGCCGGTGATCCGGGGCGATCATGTACGCAAATATGCGCAGATGTGGCGGATTTCCGATGACTTCTGGGATGAATGGGAGATGTTGGAGGCGCAGTTCACCCGGCTGGAGAATTGGACGCCCTATCGCGGGCCGGGGTCCTGGCCGGATGCGGACATGCTGCCGCTGGGGCGGCTGGCGCTGGGCGAGCGCGATACGCGCTTTACCCCGGACGAGCAGAAGACGCTGATGACATTATGGGCGATCGCGCGGTCGCCGCTGATCATGGGGGGCGATTTGCGCCATCTGGATGCGCCGACATTGGCGCTGCTGACCAATAGAGAGGTGATCGCGGTCAATCAGGCGAGCCAGGGCAACTGCCCGCATTTCGTCGAGGATGGCGTGCGGGTCTGGTCGGCGGTGCCGGAGGATGGGAAGGGGCGTTATGTCGCGCTGTTCAACACCGGCGACAAGCCGCGCGAGGTTGGCGTCACGTTGCGCGATCTGGGCGTGGGCGGACCGGTGGCGGTTCGGGACTTGTGGGCCGGTAAGATGCTGGGGCAGCAGGCGGAGCGGGTGTCGGTGATGCTGCCGGCGCATGGGAGCGCATTGTATCGGTTGGGTTGATATAACAGGCTGTTCCCCGGCGCAGGCCGGGGTCCAGTTACGACCGTTGAACTGGACCCCGGCCTGCGCCGGGGAACAACTTTGGTTCTACTTCCGTACCGCCGCGCTTTTGTCGCGGATCGCCTTGAATTCCGATCCGGCTTTCCATTGCGGCCAGCGGGTCGAGTTTGCGAGGTCGCGACCGATGTCGAGCATCAGGTCCACGTCCTGGGCGGCGCCGTCCAGCTTCCATGTATCATCGACGGCGTCGCAGGCCTGATGATAGCATTTGCCGGTATAGGCGTCGATCCACGCCTGGCCCGCGGCGCGGCTGCCCTCCACCATGTCGGATGCGCCGGCCAGGCCCATCATGAGCAATACGGGCACGCCGCGCTTGGCCATGGAGAAATGGTCGGCACGATAGAAGAGGCCGCGTTCAGGCAGGCTTTCCTGCGTGATGACGCGGCCCTGCGCCGTGGCGAATTTGGCCAGATCATCTTCAAGGCTGTTCTGGCCCTTGCCGATCAGGATCACGTCCTTCGCCTTGCCGGCGGTCTGGAGCACGTCGATGGTCAGGTTGGCGACGGTCTTGTCGATCGGATAGACCGGGTTCTGGGCATAATGTTCCGAGCCGAGCAGGCCGCGTTCCTCCGCCGTCCAGGCGGCGAAGACGATCGAACGGTCGGGCGCGGGTGCGGCCTTGAACGCGCGGGCGATTTCGAACAGGCCGGCGAGGCCGAGCGCATCGTCATTGGCGCCGGCGCGGTAGATGCGGCCCCGCGCGTCCGGCTTGCCTTCGCCATAGGCGTCCCAATGGGCGCCATACATCACGGTTTCTTGCGGGCGCTTGGCGCCGGGGATGCGGGCGAGGACGTTGGCGCTCTGCACCACTTCCTGTTTGACCGGGAAGGCGGCGGAGAAGGTCGCGCCCTTCAATTCCACCGGCTTGAACTTGGCGGACCGGGCCTGTTTGCGCAGGGTGGCGAGATCCTGACCGGCGCCGTTGAACAGCGCCTTGGCCGCGTCACCCTCGACCCAGCCCTGGACTTGCAGGCTGGTCAGCTTGTCGGCGGGGCGGACGAGGTCGTAATTTTCGCCGCTGGGGCTGACGACGACGTTCCAGCCATAGCCCGCGCCCGGCGTGTCATGGACGATCAGCGCGCCGATCGCGCCGCGACGGGCCGCTTCCTCGAACTTGTAGGTCCAGCGGCCATAATAGGTCATGGTCTTGCCGCCGAACTTGCCGAACGGGTCTTCGCCCTTGGCGGCCTCGAAATCCGGGTCGTTGATCAGGAAGACGGCGACCTTGCCCTTCAGGTCCGCGCCCTTGAAATCGTCCCAGCCGCGTTCGGGGGCGGAGACGCCATAGCCGACGAAGACCAGCGGCGCGTTGGCGATCGCGACATTGTCCTTGGGCTGGAGGGTGGAGAGATACACCTGCTTGCCGAAGGTCCAGGGGGTGGCGGCGCCATTCTGGGCAACCGAGAGGGTTTGCGACTGGCCGAGGCGGGTGTGGAGCAGGGGCACGGTCTGCACCCACTGACCGTCGGGGCCGCCCGGTTCCAGCCCCAGTTGCTCGAAGCGGGCGACGAGATAGCCGATCGTGCGTTCTTCGCCGATGGTGCCGGGCGCGCGACCCTGAAACAGGTCGGAGGCGAGCGTGCGCACGGACTGTTCGAGGCGGGCCGGTTCGACGGTCTGGGCCTGGGCAGTCAAAGGACAGGAAAGGACGGCGGCGAGGCCAAGGGCCAGAGCGAGGGTGCGTGTGATCATGGACCCGCTCTAACCCCCCGGCGCGATGGGGGAAAGGGCGTTCAGAACTCGGTTTCGAGTTCGATCATCTCATCCGGTTCGGCGCGGGCATCGTCGATCCACTCGCGCATCAGCGACCAGCTGTTGATGGTCTGGCAATAGGCGGCGGTGGCCTGCGATACCGGCACGGCGTAGGTCAGGAAGCGTTGGGCGACCGGCGCGAACATGGCGTCGGCCACCGTCGGTTCGTCGCCGAACAGCCAGGGGCCGCCATAGCTGTCCAGACATTCGGCCCAGATGGTTTCGATCCGCTCGATATCCGGGCGGGCGCCGGGGAAGATCGGGAATTTGCTGTGCCGGACCTTCAGGTTCATCGGCAAGGCGGAGCGGAGGTTGGCGAAGCCGGAATGGATTTCGCCCGATACCGACCGGCAATGGGCGCGCGCCTTCCGATCGGTGGGGTACATGCCGACATTGGGATAGAGTTCGTGCAGATATTCGGCGATGGCCAACGTGTCCCATACGCTGGCGCCCTCATGCGTCAGGCGCGGGACCAGCACGGAGGGGGAGAGGAGGAGCAGTTCGGCGCGATTTTCCGGGTCGTCCAGCGCGATCGTCTGTTCGACGATCCGAAGTCCCGCGAGCCGGCACAAAAGCCAGCCCCGCAGCGACCAGGACGAGTAGTTCTTGCTGGATAAAGTGAGTGTCGCGGCCGCCATGGTGACTCTCCTACGTTAGTCCAAAGTCACATTTATGATGATGCAGCGCAACATAAAAAGCATGTATAGCGTTGCGACAAAATACCGATTCGGATCGCGGCAACAGAATAAGGCTTTTTGGCTATCATGCGCATGCTCTACAGTGGTTATCAGGCCTGGAACGACATGCTGGCCCCAGCGCGGTTCGGCGCGCAGATGGCCCTTGGCCTGCGCGACAAGATGGGACCGATGGCCGATTGGGCGATGCCGCGCCGCATGTTCGCGCTGATGGACGTATTCCAGGGTGCCAAGCTGACCCACAAGCGGCCGGCCTATGAAATCCGTACGGTGACCAGCGGCAATGCCGAAGTGGCGGTGCGCGAAGAAGTCGCGCTGGACCTGCCGTTCGGCGACCTGCTGCATTTCGTGAAGGACGAGGTGGAGGCGGAGCAGCCGCGCGTATTGGTGGTGGCGCCGATGTCCGGCCATTTTTCGACATTGTTGCGCAGCACGGTGCAGACGTTGTTGCGCGACCATGACGTCTATATCACCGACTGGAAGAATGCACGCGACGTGCCGTTGGAAGCCGGGCGCTTCGGTTTCGACGATTATGTCGATTATATCATCCAGTTCCTGCACGAATTGGGCGAGGGCGCGCATCTGGTGTCGGTATGCCAGCCCTGCGTGCCGGCAATGGCGGCCGTCGCGCTGATGTCGGAAGACAAGGACAAGGCGACGCCGCGGTCGATGACGCTGATGGGCGGGCCGATCGACCCCAATGCCGCGCCGACTTCGGTGAACGATCTGGCCAATGAAAAGCCGATCGAATGGTTCGAGGAAAATCTGATTTCCGTCGTACCGTTCCGCTATGCCGGGCGCGGGCGGGAGGTCTATCCGGGCTTCGTGCAACTGTCCGCCTTCATGGCGATGAACATGGAGCGGCATTCGTCGCAGCATCGCGAATTGTATCAGTTGCTGGCCGACGGCAAGACGGTCGAGGCCGACAAGATCAAGAATTTTTACGAGGAATATTTCGCGGTCCTGGACATGACCAAGGAATTTTATCTGGAAACCGTGGACATGGTGTTCCAGCGGACCTTGCTGGCCAAGGGCGAGATGACCGTGCGCGGGCGCAAGGTCAATCCGGGCGCGATCCACAATACCGCGCTGCTGACGGTCGAAGGTGAACGGGACGATGTGTGCGCGGTGGGCCAGACGTCTGCGGCGCATGCGCTGTGCACCGGGCTGCGGCCGCATATGAAGCGCCATCATCTGCAACCGGGCGTGGGCCATTATGGCGTGTTTTCGGGCAGCAAATGGGAAAAGCAGGTCTATCCGCAGGTGCGGAACATGATCCTGGCGATGAACTGAGGCGATGAACTGAGCACCGGGGCCTAACTCTTCTTCCCGTCGATCAGGACGGCCTGCTGCCACTTTCCGGGCGCCTTGTCAGTGCGGTGGATGCAGCCGGGCCAGCAGCAAGGGCGCTTCTTGCCCTCCAGCAATTCTTCGCAGGTGCGGGCGATGCGGCGTGCGCGGGTCTTGGCCTGTTTGGCGTCGTCCACCCAGCAGATGAACTCGTTGCGGCCGAGCGGGGTCAGGCCTTCCCATAGCTGAAGGATGTGCGGGGCCGATCGGAGCGCGGCTTGCAGGTCTTCGGCCGCTTGATGGACCGTGCCATGGGCGAAAGCGTCTGACATATCGTGATTCCCGGTGGTGCCAGCATAGTCTGACCGCGCGTTGGGCGAATGTCCATGGCGGGGCGCTCAGCCCTCCGGACGAGTCCATATCCAGCTGCCGCCGATCAGCGCGGCGGTGATGGGGGCCAGGAACCAGGGCCAAGGGGAGAATATCAGCGCCAATAGGACGCTGAAGGCGAAGGCGCCAAGCGCGGCCTTCTTGCCCCGACGGCTGATTGCGCCATGTTCGCGCCAGCGGCGGATATGCGGGCCGAAATGCTTGTGATCCAGCAGCTTGGCCTCAAGGCGCGGGCTGGAGCGGGCGAAGCAGAAGGCGGCGAGGATCATGAAAGGGACGGTCGGCAGCAGCGGCAGGAAAGCGCCGATCGTGCCGAGGCCGATCGAGAGAAACCCTCCGATGAGATACAGATGCCGCCGCATGGGGTGTCCTGTCGATGGGCTTGCGCCACTATTGCTTCGCAGCTGCGGAGTGGGATGGCAAGGCGGATGTGGGCATGGCGGGGGTCTGGACGGTCATCCCCGCGAAGGCGAGGATCTGTTCCTATGGACCCGTGCAATGCCGTTCCGCAGTCGGCCCGTAGCGGCACTTTGCAGAATGCCCCGCAGCCCGTAAAGGCAGATCATCTGGATTTTGAGTCACAATGAATTATCGCCATTCCTTCCATGCCGGCAACAGCGCCGATGTCGTGAAACACAGCCTCCTGATCGCTTTGGTGCGGGCCTTGCAGTTCAAGGAGGGCGCGCTGACTTTGATCGACACCCATGCCGGCTGCGGGCTGTACGACCTTGGCGGCGATCAAGCGCAACGCACCGGGGAGGCTGTGCAGGGCGTGCTGCGCGCCTTTGCCGACCCGAACCCCTTGCTGGACGATTATCGCGCCGCCGTGCAGGCGGTGAATGCGGGTGACGAACCGCAGCTTTACCCCGGCTCGCCACGGTTTCTGGCGCAGCTTTTGCGCCCGCAGGATGTCCTGATCCTCAACGAAAAGCATCCTGAAGACGCTTATACCCTGCGCGGCGTGATGCGGGACACCGGCGCGGCCGTGCATGAACGCGACGCCTATGAACTATGGCTGGCTATGGTGCCGCCCCGCACCGCGCGCGGCGTGGTTGTGGTCGATCCGCCCTATGAGCAGACGGAAGAACGCGCGCGCATCACCGCCACCCTCGCCGCCGCTCACCGCAAATGGGCGCATGGCGTGACGGTGATCTGGTATCCGTTGAAAGACCAGGCCACGCATTGGAAGTGGAAGCAGCAGTTGCGCAGGATCGGCATCCCGAAATTGCTGCTGGTGGAGCATTGGCTATACGATAGCGAGCAACCCGGCATCTATAACGGCGCGGGCCTCTTCATCGTCAACCCGCCCTACGCTTTTACGCAGGCACTGCCGCCAATGCTGGAAGCCTTGCGCGCTGCGCTGGCGCCCGAAGGACATAGGGGCGAGATCATATCCGGCTGGTTGGGCGATTGAGCTAAATCCTCGCCTCACCCCTATGCCAGAGGGGAAATTGCCGCGCTCCATATAATGTGACTGAGGGCGCCGAGAAAATCCTGCGATACTATGGGTGAAGTAGCGCTGCCGACATGCTAATGGCATGACATGTTTCAAGCACCCGGCCGCAGCGGCACTGTCGAGATCGGCGGATTCAAATATGATTGGGAACTCCTGAGCGAGCCTCAATTATCCTCTTTCGATGGTTGGAAGGGCATGACCGTCTCCCTGCGTCAGAGGGACATGCCCCGCGAAGCCGTGCTGGAATTTCCGACACCCAAGCGCCTGATGAAAGGATTGCCCAAAGGGCGTCTGCACATCAACGATGCGATTGCGTCGCGCGGGGTGCGGGCCGCCTTATCGGCAGGATGGGATCCGTCGTCGCGAGGCAAACCCACGGTTTTCATGGTCGATGCCAATGGTGACTAAGGGGACGTAGATCGTACACCTTCGCCATCACAGATATGGATGGGGTCGGGCGGCATCATGTCATTCGCCCGCTCATGCACCTGGGGAAGTGGGAGGTCGTAGCTGGGTGAGGGGCCGCAAGCTCGCGGCAGTACGTCAATTTTGCGCCGATCCCCCCATCCAACTTCGCCTGGGCTGCTTCGACGCCAAGGCTTCATATCCTTCTCCCTCAAGGGGAGAAGGAAAGTCCGCTTCTGCTTGCTTGCACTTACGCCGCCGGTAGCCTCAGCCGCACCAGCAAGCCGCCCAGATCCTCGCTTTCCTCCAGCGCCACCGCTCCGCCGTAGATTTCGGCGACGTCGCGGACGATGGCCAGGCCGAGGCCGGTGCCGGGCTTGCCGCTGTCCAGACGCACACCCCGATCGAAGATTCGGACGCGGTCGGCCTCCGGTATGCCCATGCCGTCATCCTCGACCTGAATTTCCACCATGCCGCCGGTGCGGGCGACGACCGTGGCGAAGACGCTGCCGCCGCCATATTTGGCCGCGTTCTCGATGAGGTTGCCGAGCATTTCGTCCAGATCCTGCCGCTCGACGCGCACGGCAGCGTCCTTGTCGCCGTCCATGTCGACGCGGGCTTCGGGATAGAGGCGCTGGACGGCGCGCTCGACGGCGGTGAGGCTGGCCCAGACCTCGGCGCGGCTCTGGGCAGCGCCGCGACGGCCGACGGCGCGGGCACGAGCGAGGTGATGGTCGACCTGCCGCCGCATCGTCGTCGCTTCGCGGATCACCGCGTCGCCAAGGTCGGGCGCCTGCGCGGTGGCGGCGTTCATGATGACGGTCAGCGGGGTCTTGAGCGCATGGGCAAGGTTGCCGGCATGGGTGCGCGCTTCCTCCGCCTGCCGCTCATTATGGGCGAGCAGGGCGTTGAGTTCCTCGACCATGGGGAGGACTTCGGCGGGCATGGGTTCGGTGACGCGGCTTTTTTCGCCGCCGCGCATCTTGATGATTTCCAGCCGCACCTTGCGCAGGGGGCGCAGGCCATAGATGGTCTGGAGCGTCGCCAGCATGAACAGGCCGAGCGCCAGGAGCGCGAAACTGTTGAACAAAGTGGTGCGTAGCGTCCGGATCTGCCCATCCAGTCCTTCGCGCGCCTGCGCCACCATGAACAGCCAGCGCGTGTCGGAGCCGGGCAGGATGACGGTGCGTTCCATGATGCGCAAATCCTCGCCGGGGAATTGCTTGCTGTCATAGGTGTGGAGATGGCGGTCGTGATGCTGCGCCGGTGCCTTGAGCGCGCGGTCCCACAGCGAGCGGGAGCGCCAGTCTTCATGCCCCTTCGCGCTGATCTGATAATAGAGGCCGCTGCTGGGTTCCAGGAAGCGCTGGTCGGCCAGCTCGCGGTTGAAGAGGACTTCGCCGTCCGGGCCGATTTCCGACGCCGCGATCATCGCGGTCAGCACATAATTCATGCCGTCGTCGAAATTGCGGGTGATCGCGTCGGCCAGCACCCGGTCCAGCGCCACGCCGCCGCCGATCAGCAACACGCTGATCCACAGCGCGGCGATGCCGATCATCCGCCGGCTGATGGAGCCGGTGGAGCGGACGGGGGGAGGGGATTGGTTGTCCATCTGGACCTGACTTACACCCGTTCGTTTCGAGCGTGTCGACAAACGAGAAGCGCAATACTTGCCGCTTCTCGACTTCGCTCGAAGCGAACGAAGGTGGGTGCCGTTTCGATCAGCGCCCCGGCTCGTCCAGGCTGTAGCCAAGGCCGCGGATGGTGGTGATGACGTCGGCGCCGAGTTTCTTGCGGATACGCGTCACGAACACTTCGATCGTGTTGGAATCGCGGTCGAAATCCTGATCGTAAATATGTTCGATCAATTCGGTGCGGCTGACCACCTTGCCCTTGTGATGGAGCAGGTAGGAGAGCAGCTTATATTCCTGCGCGGTGAGCTTGACCGGGTCTCCGCCCAACGTGACCTTGCCCGAACGGGTGTCGAGGCGGACGTCGCCGGCGGTCAGTTCGCTTGATGCATTACCCGATGCGCGACGGATGAGGGCGCGCAGGCGGGCGATGAGTTCTTCGCTCTGGAAGGGTTTGGCGAGATAATCGTCGGCGCCCGCATCCAGCCCGGCGACCTTGTCCGACCAGCTATCGCGCGCGGTGAGGACGAGGACCGGGAAGCTGCGGCCTTCCTTGCGCCAGCGGTCGAGCACGGTGAGGCCGTCGATGGTGGGCAGGCCAAGGTCGAGCACGACCGCGTCATAGCTTTCGGTAGCACCCAGGAAATGGCCGTCTTCGCCGTCTGTGGCGAGGTCCACGGCATAGCCCGCGCCTTCCAGCGTGTTCCTGAGCTGCTGGCCCAGATTCGGTTCATCCTCGACGATCAGCAGGCGCATGGGGCTTTTGTCCGTTTCTATTATGCGTTGAGTCTAAAGGCGGGCGCGGGTCAGCGCGCCATGCCGATGATATCGCCGGTCCGGCCGTCGGCATCAACCCATACGACCTTGCCGTCCTTCACATATTTCAGGCGGTAGCGGTTGGAGGAGGGGTTGAATTCGCTGCCGACATAGGAGGCGCCATCGACCGCCGCATCGACGCGGCGCTTGATCATGGCGAAGGGCATGACCTGCCCGTCCAGCATCGCGCGGCGCGCGGCATCCTGCTCGTCGCGGCGATTGCCCGCGTCGGCGGCGGGAATCGCCACCGAAAGGGCAAGGGCTGCCGTGATCGCAGCGACCAGAGAGCGGGGCAGGCTGTTCCACTTCATATTCATGGGCATGGCATAGGTGAATGGCATTGAACAGGTGGTGAATGGCGGGAATATGAACAGAAAAGGCGACGATGCACAAACATCGCCGCCTTTTCCAAATGTCCGTCACTCCCGCGAAGGCGGGAATAACGTTTAAGGTTTAGCGCCGTTTCTTACTTTTCCAGCGCATATTGCACCGTCAGCGTGACGGACGCGCTGACCTGGCCGGGTTCGACCGGGGTGACGGGAGCGGCATCCGCCTTGAAGCGCGCGCTCTGCATCATCGGCATGGGCGGTTGGCCGCCGCTGTTGCTTTCCGCGATCGAAATCAGCCGCGCGGTGCGATAGCCCGCCGCCTGGGCGTAGAAATCGGCCTGCGTCTTGGCGCTCTTGAGCGCGGTGCCGCGGGCCTGCTGGATCAACGGAGAGGGATCTTCGATCGAGAAGCTGGGGCCGTTGATGTTGGTGGCACCGGCGGCGACGAAGGCGTCGAGCGAGGCGCCGACCTTCTTGATGTCGCGCAGCTTCACGGTCAGCTGGTTGGACGCTTCGTAACCGATGAAGCGCGGCCCTTCCGGCTGGCCGTCGCGGTTGCTGTAATCATATTGGGCGGAAAGGTTGATGCCGCTGGTCTGGATGTCCTTTTTCGCGATGCCGACCTTGGCCAGGGCGGCGATCAGCTTTTCGGTCTTGGCGGCATTGTCCTGCATGGCGGCCTGCGCCGTCTGGGCGCGGGTCTGGACGCCGGTGCCGACGGTCGCGATGTTCGGCGCGGCCTCGACGCTTTCGGTGACGTTCAATGTCACGACCGGCGCCGTCTCGGCGATGGTGACGCTGGTCTGGGCGACAGCCGCGATCGGAAGGGCGGCGGCGCCGAGCGCCATCAGGGCGAGAGCGGATTTCATGGACGTTTCTCCTCTGTAAGTCCTTGCACCCGTTTTGGCCGGGGTGCGATGAATGGACGCTGTCCTGCGTTGAAAGCCGTCTGAAAGCTTTCCGGTTCCGGTCTTGCTCATCAGCGTAGGAGCGCTTAGCTGCACCTTCATGGCAGCTCCTATTCTCTCGTTCGAAAATCTTGGCCTTTCGCAAGGCTCCCACTGGCTGTTTCGCGGCCTGAATATCGCCGTCGGCGCGCGCGATCGGCTGGCGCTGATCGGCCGCAATGGCGTGGGCAAGACGACGCTGCTGAAATTGCTGGGCGGGCAGATCGAGGCGGATGAGGGCGTGCGGTCGGTGCAGCCGGGCGCGCGGGTCATTACGCTGGAGCAGGATCCGGACGTTACGCCGTTCAAGACGCTGCATGATTTCGCGCTGGCAGGCGAGTTCGCGCCACCCGCGCATGAGGTGGAGGCGATCGCCGATCAACTGGGCATCGACCTCAGCCGCGAAGCGAAGACGGCGAGCGGGGGCGAGCGGCGCCGCGCCGCCATCGCCCGCGCGCTGGCGAGCGAGCCGGACCTGCTGCTGCTGGACGAGCCGACCAACCATCTGGACATCGCCGCGATCGACTGGATCGAAAACTGGATGGCGCGTTATAGCGGCGCCTTCATCGTCATCAGCCATGACCGCGCCTTCCTGACGCGGCTGACCCGCCAGACCCTGTGGCTGGACCGGGGCCAGATGCGCCGCAACGAAATCGGCTTCGGCGGGTTCGAACAGTGGATGGAAGCGGTCTATGCCGAAGAGGCGCGGGCGGCGGAAAAGCTGGACGCGAAGCTGAAGATCGAGGCGCACTGGCTGGAACGCGGCGTCACCGCGCGGCGCAAGCGCAATCAAGGGCGGCTCGCCAAGCTGTGGGAAATGCGCGAAACGCGCGCGGCGATGCAGGGGCCGCAGGGCACCGCCAAGATCGCGGTGGCGAGCGACGACAGCAAGACCAAGAGCGTCATCAAGGTCGAGCATGTCACCAAGACATTCGGTGAGCGCACGATCATCGACGACCTGTCGATCCGTGTGCAGCGCGGCGACCGGATCGGCATCGTGGGCGGCAATGGCGCGGGCAAGTCCACCTTGCTGAAGCTGCTGACCGGCGAACTGGCGCCCGATAGCGGCAGCGTGACGCTGGCCAAGACGCTGGACATGATCTTCATCGACCAGCAGCGCAGCCTGATGCAGGGCGACAAGACGGTGCGCGATGTGCTGGCCGAAGGCGGCGACTGGATAGACGTACGCGGGGTGCGCAAGCATATCCATGGGTACCTCAAGGACTTTCTGTTCGACCCGTCTCTGGCGGAGGCGAAGGTCGCGACATTGTCCGGCGGGGAGCGCTCGCGGCTGTTGTTCGCGCGGGAATTTGCGCGCGAATCCAACCTGCTGGTGCTGGACGAGCCGACCAACGACCTGGACCTGGAAACGCTGGACCTGTTGCAGGAAGTGATCGCGGATTATGACGGGACGGTGTTGATCGTCAGCCATGACCGTGACTTTCTGGATCGTACGGTCACGGTGACTTTGGGGCTGGATGGCACCGGGGTCGTGGATGTGATCGTGGGCGGCTATGCCGACTGGATCAACAAGCGCGACCCGCGCAAGGCCGCGAAGATCGAGAAGAAGGAAGCCGCGCCGCCTCCGCCGCCAAAGCCCGTGTCGGCCAAGCTGACCTATAAGGATCAGCGCGATCTGGACCTGCTGCCCAAGCGGATCGAGGAGCTGGAAGCGGCGATCCTGCGCGACGAGGAAGCGCTGGCCGATCCGGTGCTTTATACGAAAGATCCAAAGAGGTTCGCGGCGCTGACCGGGGCGATCGAAAAGGCGCGCGCCGACAAGGATGCGGCCGAGGAGCGCTGGCTGGAACTGGCGGAGAAGGCCGAGGGGCTGGCGGGGTAAACTCTCGCTCATATCCCCCGTTCGGATTGAGCAACTGGCGTCAACAGCTTGGTGGTAAAGGGAAGCCCATGGACACGCAAAACACGCCGATCCCCCATCATGCGGTCCATTATGTCAACCGGGTCGGCTGGCTGCGCGCGGCGGTGCTGGGGGCGAATGACGGGATCGTGTCGACCGCCAGCCTGATGACCGGGATCGCCGCATCGGGGGCGGGATCGCAGTCGATCCTGCTGTCGGGCGTGGCGGCTTTGGTGGCGGGCGCCATGTCGATGGCGGCGGGCGAATATGTGTCCGTCAGCGCGCAGTCCGATACAGAACGCGCGGACCTTGCCAAGGAAGAAAAGGCGTTGCGGACCCAGCCCCATGCCGAATGGGTGGAGTTGCGCGACATCTATGTCGATCGTGGGCTGACGCCGGATCTGGCAGGGCAGGTGGCCGAGCAGTTGATGGCCGCCGATGCGCTGGGCGCCCATGCGCGCGACGAACTGGGCATTTCCGATTCTGTTACGGCGCGACCGGTGCAGGCGGCGCTGGCGTCTGCCGCGAGTTTCGCCGCTGGCGCTGCGCCGCCGGTGGTGGCGGCCGGGCTGACGACGGCGGAGAGTGCGATCCCGGCGATCGTGGGCATGTGCCTGCTTTGCCTCATTATATTGGGCTATGCCGGCGCGAAGCTGGGCGGGGCGAAGCCGTTGCGGTCGATCGTGCGGACGCTTTTCTGGGGTGTGCTGGCGATGGCGATCACGGCGGGTGCGGGGCATCTGTTCGGCGCGGCGATTTGATGCCAAGGTCCGGCGCAACCTGATTCCCACAAGGAGACGCCCCATGACCGATATCCAGCAGATCCCGCTCAAGACCATCAAGGGGGCGGACGCCAGCCTGGCCGACTATGCGGGCAAGGTTGTGCTGGCGGTCAATGTGGCGTCCAAATGCGGCCTGACCCCGCAATATGAGGGGCTGGAAAAGCTCTATGCCGAATATCAGGACAAGGGATTGGTGGTCGCCGGCTTTCCCACCAATGATTTCGGCGCGCAGGAGCCGGGCAGCAATGACGAGATCGCGACCTTCTGCACCACCAATTTCGGCGTCGAATTTCCGATGTTCGAGAAGATCGTCGTTACCGGGCCGGACAAGCATCCGCTCTATGCCGCGCTGACCAGCGCGCAGCCCGATGCGCAGGGCGATGGCGCGGCGTTTCGCGAGAAGCTGACCGGCTATGGCATCACGCCCAATCCGGAGCCGGAAGTGCTGTGGAATTTCGAGAAATTCCTGATCGCCAAGGATGGCCGCGTGGCCGCCCGCTTTGCGCCGACCACCGCGCCCGACGATGCGGCGCTGGTCGCGGCGATCGAGGCGGAACTCGCCAAGTGATGGTGCGGAGTCTGATTGCAAGCGCGCTGCTGCTGGGTGGCGCGCCGATGGCGCATGCGGCGCTCAGCCCGGCGGAGCAGAAGATCGGCGCGACCGTGGAGGCGGGCTATGAACCGTCGGTCGGCTTGCTGGAAAAGCTGGTCAACCAGAATAGCGGGTCGATGAACCTGGCGGGCGTGAAGGCGGTGGCCGACATGCTGCGGCCCGAATTCGAAGCGCTGGGCTTTGCCGTGACGTGGAAGCCGATGGATGCGGCCAAGCGCGCGGGCCACCTGGTCGCGGTGCACAAGGGCAAGACGGGCAGCACGAAAATGCTGCTGATCGGGCATCTGGATACTGTGTTCGAGCCGGATTCGCCGGTCCAGAAATTCGTCCGTGAGGGAGATTTTGCGCGCGGTCCGGGCGTCGCGGATGACAAGGGTGGCGTGGTGACGATGATCCTCGCGCTGAAGGCCATGCAGGCGGCCGGGACGCTGAAGGGCGCCAATATCGAAGTGGTGCTGACCGGGGACGAGGAGGATTCGGGCGATCCGGTGGAGATAGCGCGGGCCGATCTGGTTGCTGCTGGCAAGCGGGCCGATGTGGCGCTCGACTTCGAGGGGCTGAGCCAGGAGGGCGGCAAGGATATGGGGTCGATCGCCCGCCGCTCCTCCAATAACTGGACGCTGACCACGACGGCCAAGTCGGGCCATAGTTCGGGCATCTTTTCCGCCGAAGCGGGGGATGGCGCGGTCTATGAGCTGGCGCGGATATTGGTCGCCTTCCGCAAGGAATTGCCGGAGCCGAACCTGACCTTCAACGCCGGGCTGATCGGCGGCGGGCAGAGCGCGGAGATCGACAAGGACGGCGTGCGCATCGCAGTGACGGGCAAGACCAATATCATTCCGTCGATCGCGGTGGCGAAGGGGGATTTTCGCACGTTGAGCGAAGAGCAGACGCAGCGTGTGCGGGGCAAGATGCAGGGAATCGTAGACCGCGAGCATTTGAACGGCACGTCGGCGAAGATCGCTTTCGATCAGGGCTATCCGTCCATGGCCCCGACCGAGGGTAACAAGACGCTGCTGGGCAAGTTGAACGGCATCAATCGCGACCTTGGCCTGCCGGAAATGGCGGCGCTCGATCCGTTGAAGCGCGGTGCGGGCGATATCAGCTTCGTGGCGGCCGATACGGACGGGCTGGTGGGGCTGGGTCTGGCGTCCAGCGGCGACCATAGCCCGGCGGAAAAGGCCGACCTTTCCACCATGAAGCGCCAGGCGAAGCGCGCTGCGATATTGATGAGCCGGCTGGCGGCGGAGAAGGGACGGAAATAGGGGGGGCTTTCGTGTCCCGCGCTCAAGATAATATGTTCCCCGGCGCAGGCCGGGGTCCAGGTCTGCGCGCGGAATCTGGACCCCGGCCTGCGCC
>NZ_VYPZ01000020.1 GCF_008710155.1 Sphingobium limneticum | reverse complement strand
GACAACTTCACTTTAGAGACCTGCGGGCCGATCATGACCGCCTTGATGAAGCCTGCGGGCGCTACGCGCCCTTGCCTTCATCAAGGCAGTGCGCCCCTTCGAGGGGCCGCTTCCCAATGTGCTATGGTAGCGAGTTTATCGCGACCGCCGTCCAGAAATGGTTGGGGCAGATCGGCGTGAAGACGCTCTATATCACCCCGGGATCACCATGGGAGAATGGCTATAACGAAAGCTTCAATGGGTCGCTTCGCGACGAACTGCTCAACGGCGAGATCTTCTACAGCCTCGCTGAGGCCAAGGTGCTGATCGAGGCATGGCGGCGGCATTACAACACCGTTCGCCCTCACAGCAGCCTGGGCTACCGACCGCCGGCACCGGAAACGGCGACACCGCCATATCCGGCCTCCGGTTCCGCTTCGCTCCACCTCCGTCCGGATATGGCGGCGATGGGCTTAATCCACTAACAAACCAATCGGGCCACTCGGTGGGGGCAGATCAGCCGCACGTTCGAGAAACTCCTTCATGGCTCACCTATTCTGTTCGGCGCATGCGCGCTCTCATAGCTCTAAAGCAGGAATAGCACAGTTGACCTTTAGATTTTATTCCACTGTGCCTGGCACCTAATTGATGACTGGAAAATTGATACGAGGCCGCATTTTTCCCAGTCACATCATGAGGTTGATCCTGCAGCGTCACTCAGCGACCTGCATTTTGTCGTGATCGGTCAGCTGAGTTCGTCGATCTGCGTGGCCCTCAAAAGGCGGAAAAGCAGACCTCGACGCTGGCCGAGCGGCCCGGCGCAACCTTACCAGCCGCCCCCCAGCGCACGATAGAGCTGAACGGTTGCCGTTCCTTGTGCGATGCGGGTCTGTTCCATCTTGTCCTCGTCCGAGAGCGCATCCAATCGGGCCTGCAACACATCGCCCAACTGCGTGCGTCCGGCATCGTACAATATCGCCAGCTGGTCGGCGCGTCGGCGGGCCATGTCGGATGTACGGATAAGCCCGGCCAGGCGTTCGTCCAGCCCCGCCCGAAAACCATAAGCGGATTCAACTTCCTCGAGCGCCGACAGCATGGCCTGGTCATAATTGGCGAGAGCAGCCTCAAGTTCGGCATCGCCCGCCTTGACACTGGCCTGCAACCTTCCGGCATTGAAAAGCGGCATCGATGCGGAAAGGCCGACCAGACCTCCGGTTCCGCCATAGCCCGGCAGGCCGCCCAGTTCGATATGCCCGTTCTGCCCCAGAAAATGGATGGCGAAGCGCGGAAGCAGATCGGCCTTCAGGCTCTTGAGGCGCGCCGCACGCGCGTTCACCAGCCATGATCGCGCCGCGACATCAGGCCGGCGATCAAGAATGTCGGAAGGAAGTTGCCCGGTGGGCGCATCTGGCGTCTCAAAAGTGGCGGAGGCGACCATATCCGGCGCCTGTTCGGGGACGTCGCCCGCCAGCACGGCCAGTCGCCGCTTGCGCGCATCGACGAGGGATGTGAGGGCCGGGCGGGAGGCGCGCAGCGCCTCCAGTCCATTGCGGGCGCGGGTGACATCGGCCGCTGTCGCGGCGCCCGTCCGCTGCCGGGCGGCCGCATAATCGACAAGGCGATTGGCCGTAGCCTCGCTGCGATCGAGGACATCGAGGCGCCGCCTCAGCCCCTGCAGCTGCTGATAATTTTCGACGACATCGGCGGCGACCATGAGCCTGACGCCATCGGCCGTTCGTGCGGTGCTTTCGGAAAGCGCGCGCGCCATTTCGGCGTCGGCATGGCGTCCACCGAACAGGTCAGCCTCCCAGGTGGCTCCAAGACCCACCAGATATCCACTGCCGCTGTTTCCGGACAGCGACGGCAGCATGGCCTGCCACTTGTCATCGATCCCGGCATCGCTCTGACTGGCCCACGCTGTGCCATTTGCGGCAACGGTAGGATAAAGCGCCGATTCCGCGACAGTGACTAGCGCACGCGCGGCGGCGACATGGGCTTTTGCAGCGCGGATATCGGCGTTTGCTTCGAGCGATTTCTCGACCAGCGCATCAAGAGCGGGATCGCCCCACGCCGTCCACCAGCGGTCTGTCCCGGTTATTGCCGCGTCGTTCGCCGCCGCCGCATCCAGGCGATTGGGCGGAGTGATGCGTGGCGCGTGCGCGGGCGTGTTCGGGACGCTGGCGCAAGCGGTGAGCAGCAGCGCGAGCGATGGAGGAAGCAATTGGCTATGCATTCTGATTTTCCTGGGTGATGTCATCCATGACCTTTAGCCCTGCCTTGAGAGCATCGAACGGAAGCGGCTGACGGCCATCGCCACGAAGAACACGCCCGAGCCGCAGATGATCGCGAGTTCCGGCAGGATCGTTCGCACGCCCGCGCCGCGATAGAGGATCGCCTGGGAGAGGCTGACGAACTGGGTGGTCGGCAGACATAGCGCAATCGTCCGGATCGCCGAGGGCATGCTCTCGAGCGGCGTTGCCGCTCCCGAGAGCAGATAAGCGATGGCGTAGACGGGCACTGCGAAGAGCCCGAACTGCGGCATGGATGGCGCGAGCGTTGCCATCCACATGCCGAGCGAGGTGACCGAGAAGAGGTAGAGAAACATCGCGGCAGTGAAGAGCAGGAGAGATCCGGTCAGCGGCACGCCCAGAACGCCATGAACGACGAACCAGAGGGACGCGATCGAGGCCAGCAGGATGACGAGGCCGTTGGCAAGGATCTTGGCGAAGGCGATCTCGCTGGCGCGCACGGGCATCACCAGCAGATGCTCGATCGTGCCATGCTCACGCTCACGGATCACCGCCGCGCCGACGAGGATGATCGAGAGCACCGTCACGTTGGTGACGATCTGCATGACCGAGGTATACCAGGCCGACTGGGCGTTGGGATTGAAATGCATCCGGCTTTCGACCTGGACCGGCAGCGCCTCCAGGAGGCCCCGGGCATGGAGGAAGTCGAGCGTTTCCTGCGCGAATATCTGCTGGAAATAGGCAGCGCCCAGACCTGCCTGCGTCATGGCGGTCGCGTCGACGAGAATCTGGACGGAAGGCGACCGGCCCGCGAGCGTATCGGCTTCGAAGCGGGGCGGGATTTCGATGACGAAGATATATTTTCCGCTGTTCATCGCAGGGCCGATCGCGGATCGCTCGATGTCCTCGGGTGGTTTGAAATAGGGCTGCTGGATGGCATCGCGCAGCCGGCGCGACAGTTCGGAATGATCCTCGTCCATGATCGCGACCGAAGCGTTCATGACCTCTGCGCGTACCCCGTTCGCAACAAGCTGGATCGCCACGGTGAAAGCGAAGAGGATAAGCGCCATCAGCGTCACATCCTTCATGACACTGCGCAGTTCCTTGCCGCTCAGAAGCGCAACGTTGAGAATCCAGCGCGTCATTTCTCCTGCTTTCCCAGCATCAGGCGTGCGCCGCCCACGAAGAGGAATGCGAGCGCCATCAGGGCCAGATAGGCCTGGCCGAAACTGGCCATGCCCAGACCCTTGGTGAATGTGCCGAGACTGACGATCTGGAACCAGGAGGAGGGGAAGGTCAGCCCGATGATATGGCTCGGGCCTGTCAGGGTGGAAACGGGGTAAAGGAGCCCGGAGAAGTTCACCGACGGAATAAGACAGATGAGGGATGTCGCGAAGATGGCGGCGACCTGCGAGCGCACAAAGGCCGAGATCATCAGCCCCAGCCCGGTGACAGACAGAATGAAGAGGAACCCGCCGATCAGAAGGGCCGGCAAGGACCCCTTGAGCGGTACTCCCAAAATGAAGACAGTCACCAGGATCAGCGTCACGAAACTGATCATTGCAAGAAGGGCATAGGGCATCTGCTTGCCGACCAGGAATGCGCCCAGGCTCGCCGGCGAAGCGTAGAGATTGGTGATCGAGCCGATTTCCTTTTCGCGCACGACCCCAAGGGCCGTCAGCATCGCGGGAATGAGGATCATGCAGAGCATCAGGACGCCCGGCGCCATGGCGTAGATGCTGCGAAACTCCTGATTGTAGATGAAGCGCGGTTCGATTGTGGACGAGAGATCAGGCACAGCGAAGGGCTGCGCGGACCGCAACTGGTCCATTGCGTAGCGAAGGAGAACAGCCTCGGCATAAGCGCGGGCGTTCGACGCGGGGAAAGGACTCGCGCCGTCGATCCGCACGTCGACCGCGGGCCGCCGCCCTGCGGTCAGATCGCGTCCGAAGCCGGGGGGTATGTCCAGCACCATCTTGGTCGATGCCTCGCGCAGCGCCTGATCGGCGGCCGCGTCGCTCGCAAGTTCGGGCTCAACCCGGAAATAGCGTGACCCTTCAAAATAAAGTTGCAGGTCACGGCTGGCGGCACTGCGGTCATGATCGAGAACGGCAAGGCGGATATTCTGGACGTCGAAGGAAATGCTGTAGGCTGCAATGCACAGCAGGATGATCGGGCCGATCAGCGCGAAGGCGAGCCGGATGCGATCGCGCATGAGTTCGGTCGCTTCGCGCCGGGCAAAGGCCCAGGCGAAGCCCGGCCAGCTGCCGGCAGCGGTTGGTAATCGCGGCCGGCCGGGAGCCGTCGATCGCGCACCGGCGGCAGGAGTGGACGAAGCGACCGAAGCATCGACCGGCAGATGGGCGGAAGCAGTCGGCGCTTCGTC
This sequence comes from Sphingobium limneticum, assembly GCF_008710155.1. Taxonomy (GTDB): domain Bacteria; phylum Pseudomonadota; class Alphaproteobacteria; order Sphingomonadales; family Sphingomonadaceae; genus Sphingobium; species Sphingobium limneticum. The sequence continues at coordinate 66,815 of NZ_VYPZ01000020.1, read as the reverse complement.
ATTATCCTTCTCGAGGACAGCGATAAAAGCATCCTCGAGCCGCTGCGCATCATATCGCTGTGTGAGTTCCGTCGGCGCGCCGACCGTCAGAACCCGCCCGCGATGCATCAGCGATATGCGGTCGCACCGTTCCGCCTCGTTCATGAAGTGGGTGGAGACGAAGATCGTTACCCCTTCATCGCGCGAGAGGCGGATCAGATGGCGCCAGAACATGTCGCGCGCCGCCGGATCGACGCCGGACGTGGGCTCGTCCAGGATCAGGATCTCGGGTCGATGGAGGCAGGCGGCGGCGAGTTGCAGGCGTTGCCGTATGCCGAGCGGCAGAGCGGCGGGAACGGCATCGGCATGGGCTTCGAGCTCGAACTGGGCAAGCGCGGCCGAAACCAGTTCGCCTGCCTGCTGGCGTGGCACGCGATAGAGCCGCGCATGAAGGACCAGGTTCTGGCGAACCGAAAGCTCTTCATAGAGCGAGAAGGCCTGCGACATATAGCCCACGCGCATGCGCGTCTCCATGTCTCCGGGGGCGATCGGCCGCCCGAAAAGGCTGGCCGTTCCGTCCGTCGCATCGAGCAGGCCGGTCAGCATCTTCATGGTCGTGGTCTTGCCGCAGCCGTTCGAGCCCAGAAAACCGAATATCTCGCCGCGTCCGATGCGAAAGCTCACATGATCGACCGCTACGAAATCACCAAAGCGCCGCGTCAGATCATGCGCCTCGATTGCCGGCGCTTCGCCCTTGTCCTGCCAGGCCGGCACGAACAGCGCGTCGCCCGATGGCCGCTTGTCTTGCGGAAGCAGGCGAACATAGGCGGCTTCGAGCGTATCCGCGCCCGCGTCACGCATGATCTCGCGCGTATCCCCTTGCGCGATCACCTTGCCATCGTCCATCGCCACGAGGTGGCCAAAGCGCTCTGCCTCTTCCATGTAAGCCGTGGAGACCAGCACGGTCATGTCCGGCCGCTCCGCGCACATCGCATCCACCAGTTCCCAGAACTGCCGTCGTGAAAGAGGGTCTACCCCCGTGGTGGGTTCGTCGAGGATGAGCAGATTCGGATCGTGCACCAGCGAGCAACACAGGCCCAGCTTCTGCTTCATGCCGCCCGAAAGTTTGCCGGCGGGCCGGTCCGGAAAGGGTGCAAGCCCCGTCGCGTCCAGCAAGCGCCGCATATGCGCTTCCCGCTCGACTGCAGACAGTCCGAAGAGGCGACCAAAGAAGTCGATATTCTCGCGGACGGAAAGCGTCGGGTAGAGATTGCGACCAAGCCCCTGGGGCATATAGGCGACGCGGGAAAGGAACTCGTCCCGCTTGCGACGCTCGGTGAGATCGAAGCCGAGAACCGAAAGACGTCCCGTTTGCAGCTTTTTCACGCCGGATATGAGGCCGAGCAGCGTCGACTTGCCTACGCCATCGGGCCCGACCAGCGCGGTGGTCTTCCCCTTGGGCAGGGAGAGCGAAACCTCGTTCAGGGCGATGATACCGCCATATCGATGCGAAAGGCTTTCGATCCGTATCGCCTCTTCGGGGAGGATCTGAGCGGGCGGGATCATTTGTCGATCTTGGTGAGGTCGGGCCAGGGCTGGCGCGTATCGGTGCGCACGAACCCGTCCGCCGTCATGCCGGCTTTCAGCCTTCCGTCCAGGCCACGGGCGAGATCAGGCGCGATCTGCAGCTTCACCCGGTAGGACAGGTTCTCGCGTTCGCTGGCCGTCTCGACGAATTTTGGCGTGAACTGCGCATCGGGCGCCACGAAGCTGACGCGCGCGGGAATGGCGTCGCCAAAACCCTGCGGAAGAATGCGTGCCTCGTCGCCGATCCTGATCTTGCCGGCGACCGAAGCGGGCAGGAAGATGGTGAGCCAGGCATCCTCGGCATTGACCAGCGACACGATCTTGCCGCCCGGTGGCAACATGGTTCCAGGCTCGACGATCCGATATTCGACGCGCCCGGGCGTCGGTGCGATGATCCGCAGGTCGGCAAGGCCGGCTCTGGTTTGCGCGATCAGGGCGTCGGCCTGGGCAATGGCCGAGCGTGCCTCGCCGACACCGCCGCCCGCCGCCTGGGCGCCACCTTGCGCAGCACCCAAGGCCAGGCGACGCTGCTCCAGCTCGACGTTCGAGACCATGTCACGCTCCCGCAGCTTGCCGGTCTCGACCCAGTCGATGCGGGCGAGCTGAGCCTGACTGTCCCGCGCGGCGAGCTCCCCTTGCGCGCGCATGAGGGCGGATACTGCCTGTTCGCGCTTGGCAAGCGCTCCGGCGAGTTGGGTTTTGAGGTCTACATCATCCTGCCGGGCGATGACCTGCCCCGCCCCGACGAGATCACCTTCATGGACGTCAAGCGACATCAGGCGGCCAGGATATTTGGCGGCAATATCGGTGCGCGTCATCTCGAGACGGCCGTTGCCGCGCACGATGGTATCGGGGAGCTTGTCGGTGCGTCCAAACATCCACCACAGCCCGAAAGCCAGGGCGATGAGGACGACGGCCAGAATGGGAATGACGATAGGGCCCCGCAGCTTCACGCTATACCTCCTTGAGCGTTCATCGCACGAGCGCCACGCCGATCCGCAGGCGCGTCACGTGCTTGTTATAGTCGAGCAGATTTTCGCCATAGCCGGTGAAGCCCTGGCCGAAGAGATAGAAGTCCGGGCCTCCGCCCAGGATACGCCGGAACGGGTAGGAGAGCTCGGCGGTCAGAGCTCCCTTGCCGCTACCCAGGTTGAGACGGGTAGAAGCCGAGACGCGCAGCCCATCATCCTCGCTGGCCTCAATGAAAAGCCCGCTATTGCCGCGATATCGGCGAATGTCAGGATTGTCCGAAAGGTTTCCGAGATAGAGCCACAGCCGCGGCGCGATCGTCAGCCTTCGGTCCTCGCCGAGCGAGAAGCCGGCCATCGGGGCCAGATAGAGCATGTTGAGGCTGCGCGAGGCTGCGCCATCGCGTCCATTGGACTCATGGCGAAGGCCGATCTGGCCGCTGATCGTGGCCTTATCTGACACGGGCAGGGCAGGCGAGAGATAGAAGAGCTCGGGTTGATAATCGATATTGCGGAAGGGCGAGGATTTCGCCGCCACGTCCCAGAACATGCGCTGGGTATAGGCGAAATAGAGGCCGTCGATCAGCGAGGGAGAGCGGTCCATCCGCGCTCGATTTCCGAACAGCTGATATTTGAAACTGATCTGGATGCGTGCGTCGGTGTTGGTGCCGGGGCCATAGACCGCATAGATCGGTTCGTAGACCGAGAGATTGGGGATGAAAGCATTGCCCCGGGTTCGGTCTGTCGGCGATGGTGTGACGGAGTCTGGCGATATCTGCGGAGAGGTCGGAGGCGTGAGCGAGGGCGCGGCAGTCAGGGCGACCGGGGCAGAGCGGTCGGCCTCAGGATCGACGCCGATCGTCAGGAGGATTTGCTGCGTTGACCAGGAGGGAATGGACAAGGCCGCGCCGTCCATGACGTCCTGAAAGTCGATCCGGTAGCGCGCCGCCGCAAAGCCATTGGCCCGGATCGTCAGAACCGCAGCCTGTTTTTCGCCTCGTTGCAGCCAGACCTTTCGATACGTGCCGTTGCTGACCAGATCGGCCGCAACCTCGTCGGGAAGGCGAACCTCCTGCGCGGCCGCCCCGGCATTGAGAACGCGCACATCGACAAGGATATGTCCGCTCTGATCGCGGTTGCCTGCGCGCTGGACGACATACTCCAGAGCAGCTTGCGCGTGCGCCTGCGACGCCAGTACGGCGCTGGCTGCGAGGGCAAGAGGGGCAGCCCGAACGATCACGCGAAAAGATGCTGCCCGTTATCGACCGGAATGATCGTGCCGGTGATCCGCTTCGCGGCATCGCTGACGAGGAAGGCGGCCAGCGCGCCGACGTCGCTTACGTCAACCAATTTTCCTGCGGGAACCTGCGCGGCAGCCCGATCGAGCAACTCGTCGAACCGGTCGATTCCGCTTGCGGCGCGGGTGGCAATCGGCCCTGGTGAAATAGCGTGTGCCCGAATGGCTTTGGCGCCCAGTTCCGCGGCGACATAGCGCGTTGCGCTTTCCAGGGCCGCCTTGACGGGACCCATCAGGTTATAGTGTTCGACCACCCGCTCCGAACCATAGAAGGTCACGCAAAGCAGGCATCCGCCCGTTGCCATCAGCGGTTCGGCGAGCTTCGCCATGCGAAGGAAACTGTGGCAGGACACGTCCATCGCCGTCGAGAAGCCTTGCGCACTGCTGTCGACCACCCGACCGTGGAGATCCTCCTTCGGCGCGAAGGCGATCGAGTGCAGCAGGAAATCGAGGCCACCCCAGCGTTCTTGCACCTGGCCGAAAAGCGCCTCGAGTTCGCCGGGGATGCGTACATCGCACGGCGCAGTCCATTCGACGCCGAGCTGGTCGACGACAGGCTGGACCCAGTCCTTTGCCTTTTCGTTGAGATAGGTGGCGGCAAGCCGGGCGCCGCACCGGGCAAATGCCTCCGCGCATCCTGCCGCGATGCTATGTTCGTTTGCGATCCCGATGACGAGGCCGCGCTTGCCGGTCAGATCTACAAGCGGTGTCATTGGGCGGTCTCCTGCAGCAGGCTGAGCGTGTGAATTGCGATCATGCGTTCCTCGTCGGTGGGGATGACGAGGGCCTTGATCCGGCTCTCGGGGGCGCTGATCAGCGTCTCACCTGCAGCATTGGCGCGATCATCGATCTCAAGGCCCAGCCATTGGAGCCGGCGACCAATAAGACTGCGCATGCCCGCGTCATTTTCGCCGATGCCAGCAGTAAAGATGATCCCGTCCACACCCTCCAGCGAAGCGGCAAGGGCGCCGGTGTCACGGGCTACCCGCCAGGCGAAGAGATCAATCGCTTCTTTCGCTTCGGGTGCGTCGCTCGCGGCAAGCGTGCGCATGTCGCTGGAAATGCCCGACACGCCCAGAAGGCCCGATTGCCTGTAAAGCATATCCTCTATCGTCTTGGCGCCCATGCCCATCTGCGTCATGAGATGCAGCACGACACCGGGGTCGAGACTGCCCGAGCGGGAGCCCATCATCAAACCGTCGAGCGCGGTGAACCCCATGGTCGTGTCGACGCTTTGCCCCGCCGCCATGGCGCAAAGGCTCGCGCCATTGCCCAGATGTGCGGCGATGACCTTGCCCGAGGCCAGCGCCGGGTCGATCGCGGCGAGGCGCCGGGCGATATATTCATAGGAAAGGCCGTGAAAACCGTAGCGACGGATGCCCTGGTCGTGAAGCGCACGGGGGATTGCGAAACGAGAGGCGAGGGCTGGCTTGTCATGATGGAAAGCGGTGTCGAAGCAGGCGACCTGAGGCAGGTCGGGATCAAGCTTGGTGATCGCCCGGACGGCAGCCAGGTTATGGGGCTGATGCAGGGGCGCCAGCGGACAAAGTGCTTCCAGCTTGTCGATCAATTCAGAATCGATGCGCCGCGGGACGGAAAATTCTGTGCCGCCATGGACGATGCGGTGTCCGATGGCGGCGATCTCATAGCCTTCAAGTGGATGCTGCATCGCCCAGGAAAAAAGATCGGCCAGCAAGTCGGCGTGGGTAAGGCCTGCGCCATCCGGCCAGGTGCGATCGAGCAGGATCGTACCGTCCGTCCTTCGGGCCTTCAGCGCTGGCACTATCCCGATTTTCTCGATCTTTCCGCCGGCCGCGAGTTGGAGGCTGCCTCCCGGCTCCATGGCGAAGAGAGAGAATTTGATGCTCGACGAGCCGGAATTGAGGCTGACGACCGCCTTCATGCACTCTTGCCCCCGGGCAATCCAGGGGCTGCCGGCGTCACGGCGCGCGCCATCAGCACCGCCACTGCGCAGGACGCGAGACGCGTGCGCAGGCTGTCGGCACGGCTCGTCAGGATGATCGGCACGCGCGCGCCAAGCACGATACCGGCCGCGTCGGCGCCGCCCAGGAATGTGAGCTGCTTGGCCAGCATGTTCCCGGCTTCGAGGTTGGGCACGACCAGAATTTCCGCATGGCCCGCAACTTCGGAAACGATACCCTTTTCCCTGGCCGCGGCCTCGCTGACCGCATTGTCGAAGGCGAGGGGTCCATCGAGAATGCCGCCGCTGATCTGCCCGCGATCCGCCATCTTGCAGAGCGCCGCCGCATCCAGCGTCGAAGGCATTGCCGGGTTGACGGTTTCGACCGCAGCGAGGATCGCGACTTTGGGCGCCTCCATGCCGATCACATGCGCGAGATCGATGGCGTTGCGGATGATGTCGGCCTTTTCCTCGAGGGAGGGGGCGATGTTGATAGCGGCATCGGTAATGATGAGCGGTGTCGGCCGGCCAGGCACGTCCATGACATAGGCATGGCTGATCCGTCGTTCGGTGCGAAGGCCTGTAGCGGAAGAGACTACCGCGCCCATCAGTTCATCCGTGTGCAGTGATCCCTTCATGACGAGCTGCGCTTCGCCCGTGCGCACCAGTTCCACCGCCTTGGCCGCTGCGGCATGACTGTGCGCCACCGGCACGATCCGGAAACCGTCGATCGCGCGCGAGGCCGCAGTGGCTGCGGCCTTGATCTTCGCATCGGGCCCGATGAGGATCGGGGCGATCAATCCGGCTTGCGCCGCATCGAGCGCCGCAGTGATGGCGGCTTCGCTGCAAGGATGCACGATCGCCGTCGGGACCGGATCGCTACCACCGGCAAGCTCCATCAGCCGGCGATATTTGTCATGATCGTTGAGGCGAACGTCCGGCAGCTCCGCGCGCGGGCGCAGCACCTTTTCGCCGGGCGCGATCACCTGGGCCTGGCCAGTGATGACATCCTCGCCATGCTGGTTGGCGCAGCGGCAGTCGAGGATCAGGATTTTCTTCTCCGCACGCTTCTCGACGACGGTGACCGAGGCGGTGATCGTGTCGCCCGGTGCGACGGGGCGGCGGAAGCGCAACGACTGGTCCAGATAGATGGTGCCAGGACCGGGTAGTTGCGTTCCGAGGACGGCGGAGATGAGGCCGCCGCCCCACATGCCGTGGGCAATGACGTGGCGGAACATGTCGGTCGCGGCATATTGCGCGTCGAGGTGAGCCGGATTGACGTCGCCAGACACCAGGGCGAAAAGCTGAATGTCTTCCGGCTCGAGCGTTCGTGTGACCGATGCGGTGTCGCCAACTTCGATTTCATCGAAGGTGCGGTTTTCGATCATCGCTGGACCGGCCATCGCTCAACGCTCCTTCACATAGTGGCCAGGTGCCGGATAGAGCGCGGGATATCCCTTGTCGGGCGATCCCATCGGGGGAGGCGGGACGGGCTCGCTCGAATGGTCGACCAGCCATTCGCCCCAGGCGGTCCACCAGCTTCCCTCATGCGGCTCGGCGCGCGAAAGCCATTCCTCCGCGTCGAGCACGGGGCCGTCTTCCACACGATCGAGCACGCTGTAGCGACGCCCCCTGTGGCCCGGCTCCGATACAATGCCGGCATTGTGACCGCCGCTTGTCAGCACGAAGCGGATGGAGGCCGGGGAGAGCATGTGGATCTTGTGGACCGACTTCCACGGCGCGACATGGTCGCGTTCGGTTCCTACGATGAACATCGGTTTGCGCAGCGCCGACAGGGAAATAGCCCGGCCGTCGACCTTGTATTTGCCTTCGGCCAGATCATCATCGAGAAACAGACGGCGCAGATACTGGCTGTGCATGGCATAAGGCATGCGCGTGCCGTCGGCGTTCCACGCCATGAGATCGTTCATGGGCGCACGCTCGCCCATCAGATATTCGGTGAGGATCCGCGACCAGACGAGATCGTTCGAACGCAGAATCTCGAACGCACCGCCCATCTGGCTGCTGTCGAGATAGCCCCGGCTCCACATCATGTTCTCGAGCAGATTGAGCTGGGACTCATCGATGAAAAGGCCAAGTTCTCCGGGTTCGCTGAACTCGGTCTGGGCCGCGAGCAGGGTGACGCTCGCCAGCCTGTCGTCGCCATCGCGCGCCATTGCGGCTGCGGCGATGGACAGCAATGTGCCCCCGAGACAATAACCCAGCGCGTGGATATGCGCGTCGCCGCAGATCGCGTGGATGGCATCGATCGCTGCCATCGCGCCCAGCCGTCGATAGGCGTCCATGTCGAGGTTGCGGTCGGCGCTGCCCGGATTGTGCCAGGAGATGGCGAAGACCGTGTAACCCTGGCCCACCAGCCAGCGGACCAGCGAATTGTCCGGCGAAAGATCGAGAATATAATATTTCATGATCCAGGCGGGCACGATCAGCACCGGCTCCGGATGGACCATCCCGCTCGTCGGTTCATACTGGATCAGTTCGATCAGTTCGTTGCGATAGACGACCTTTCCTGGCGTCGCGGCAACAGTCTCGCCAACCGGGAACGCCTCAACTCCCGCCGGTGATTCCCCTCGTGCAAGGCGGCTCATGTCCTCGAAAAGATGCTCGATGCCGTCGATGAGGCAGCGCCCGCCTGTTTCGACGATCCGCTTCTGGAGCACGGGATTCGCCGCGATAATGTTCGTCGGCGCGACGATGTCGAGGATTTGGCGGGCCGCGAACGCAACCATGTCTTCATGATGACGGTCCACGCCCTTTATGCCCGTCGTGGCGGCGTGCCACCATTGCTGGGTCAGCAGAAATGCCTGCACGAGAAGATCATAGGGCTGTTCCCGCCAGGCAGGGTCGTCGAAGCGGCGGTCCTGGGGCAGCGGCTCGATTGCGGGAAGGGTGTCGGGATCGCCGGCGCGCCGGGCTGCATAATCAGCCAGTCGCATATATTTGCGACCCAGCTTGGTAGCCAGTTGCAACTGCCTGCCCGGAGAGATGGCGAGATGGAGCGCCCAGTCCGACCATGCCTGAACAAGCGTTGCGGGAGACAGGCCATGCGTTGCCTGAGCCACCATCGCAGCCGCTGCGTGATCGAGCGTCTCGGCGAGGCCGTCGAGGGGGTCGGTTTGGTGTTCATCGATCGACATGCTCAATCTCCTGCGGCGGCAGAGCGGCAACGCCTGCGAGCAGGCGAGTCCCTCTGCTGTGTTTCTTTGCGCAGGCGCTCGGCAGCCTGCAGAAAGGTTAAGTACCTCCCCTTTGAGGTTCACCGCGGCGGAGCGCATGGCTCGCCGTGGAGCAAAGTCTCGACGATGGTCTCTGCGATGAGAATTCGGGCGGCGTCCTCAGGGATCTCGGGAGCAAGCGATCGCAGGACAGTAGGAAAGCTGGCGGGTTGATTGGCAGCGGCGCTCAGCAACGCGAAAAAGAGCGCAGGGTGACTGGCCCTGATTATGCCCTGAGCGATTCCGGCCTCGTAAAGCGTCCGACAACTTTCATAGGCAGGATGGATCAGTTGTTCCGTAACCAATGTCGACCGCTCAGACCTATCCGCTGCGTGCCGAACGACAAAATCCCTCACATAGGGATGGTCCGAATAAAAATAGATTATGCGCGTAATCGCGTCGCAAAGTCGGTCATGAACCGAACGGCTATCGTCTGAGGCAATCTTGGAAATTTCCGCGATTATTCCGGTCGTGCTCTGTGTTATCGCTTCCAGGCAGGCTTTCCAGAGTTGAGCTTTGCTTCCGAAATGCACGCGGATGAGGTTTTGACTGACGCCAGCGGCCGATGCGATTCCTCTCAGATCTGCGCGCTCGAACCCGTCATGCGAAAATGCGCAGATGGCAGCCGCCAGCAATTCCTGTCTGCCACCAACCATATCCTTCTGCCTGCGGCCTCGGGGCGACGGGAGAGGATGAATGGCGACCTCTGTCGGCATGTAGACTCCATGATATGTTTAATTGAACATATATTATGGGTTGCACTTGCACAATGCCTGTTCGGCCGAAAAATCGAACGATCAGCAGAGGATGGGCGAAGCGCCTCTGAAAATACGGCAGTCCCGCTGGTGAGTGATCGCGACGCCTGGCGTCGATCAGACACCTTTACCACGCAGTGCTCGCTCCCATCACAACCGGGCCGCCGGGGCGACGAGTTCATAACCGAACTGCAGCGCCTCGCGGCTCCGCATTGAGCGCGATCTCAAGAATATGGAACAGAGTGGAGAGGCTGCGGAAGCTGAAGCCCGCACGCCCCGAGCTTCGCCTCGCTCGAAGAGGTAACGCAGCGGCCGAGGTCATCGGGCTATCCGTTCATCCTCGCGGCGACCGGGCGAACCCAAGCCCAGCGAAACTAGCCGACTCTCGTCCGTCTCGGGAGGCGCCACGGTCGCTGCTTCCCGCTGAGGGTGTCGCACGGAAACCGAGTATCCATACTTGAACGATCGTTCCCGAATCGCTATACATGACCTATGGCAAGACCTCGGGAATTCGACACGGATGCTGCCCTGGACGGTGCGATCACCGTGTTCAGCGAGCATGGATATGAGGGCAGTTCGGCGCAGATGCTCGTGGACGCCATGGGCATTGGGCGGCAGAGCCTCTACGCGGCCTTCGGCGACAAGTGGCAGCTCTATTGCGCGGCGGTGCGGCGCTACGGCATGGGCGAATGCGCGGCGCATTTCGAGGCGCTTCGCAGCGGCGCGCGCGCCATTGACGGGATCGGGGCCATGCTGCGGCGCGTCGTGGAGACAGCAGCCACGCCCTGTCTCGGCGTCGGCTCGACCTGCGAGTTCGGCGCATCGCGGCCGGACCTTGCCGATATCCATGCAGCACTGGGCAGGACATTGCACATGGCCATCGCCTCGCGCATGCGCGACGCGCAGCGTGAGGGCGATGTTGCAGCCAGCCTCGATCCCGAGGCTCTCGCGCAATTCCTGATCGCCAATATCGCCGGGATCCGCGTCGCCGGGCGTGGCGGCGCCGACCGATCAACCCTGGCTGCCCTGCAGGAGATGGTCATGCGCGCGCTGCGCTGACCCCTTTTTTGACCAATTACTGAACGATCATTCAAGATAGGAGAAAGACATGCGAGCAGTGGTGATGACCGCGACCGGGGGCCGCGAGGTGCTGGAGCAGATCGAGCGACCGGAGCCTGTCGCCGGGCCGGGCGAGGCGCTGGTCGAGATCGCGGTTGCCGGGGTCAACTTCATGGATATCGGCGTGCGTCAGGGGATTGCCTGGACTGACATGCCCAATCCCAAGATCCTGGGCGTCGAAGGCGTCGGTCGAGTTCTGGCAGTCGGCGAAGGCGTCGAGGCTGTTCAGCCCGGCCAGCGTGTCGCCTGGGTCTATGCGCCCGGCAGTTATGCTGAGCGGGTCGCGATCCCGGCAACGTCGCTGGTGCCGGTTCCCGATGCGGTCGACGATCGAACGGCGGCCTCGATCATGATGCAGGGGCTGACCGCCAGCCATTTCGCGACCGACTTCTATCCGGTCCTGCCCGGTGATATCGCCTTCGTTCACGCTGCGGCAGGAGGTCTTGGCCTGCTCCTGACCCAGATCATCAAGTTGCGCGGCGGCCAGGTGATCGGTCGGGTCTCATCTGAAGAAAAGGTCGCCACCGCCCGGGAGGCGGGCGCCGACCACGTCATTGTCGATACGGAAGGGCGATTTGCCGAAGAGGCCCTGCGCCTGACCGATGGAGAGGGCGTCCATGTCGTCTATGATGGATCGGGACCGACAACGTTTCAGGGTTCACTCGACGTCCTGCGCCGGTCGGGCACCTTCTGCTGGTATGGCCCGGTGCTGGGTGGGCCAGGGCCACTCGATATCATGAGCCTGCCCAGGAGCATCAAGATCGGCTACGCCGTCTTCTTCGACCATATCCATACCCCGGAACTGCTTCGCAAGCATGCCGCGCAGCTCTTCCAGTGGGTCGCGGACGGCAGGCTCAAGGTCCGGATCGGCGGCGAATATGCCCTTGCGGATGCGGCGAAGGCCCACGCGGATATGGAGAGCCGCAGGACCACCGGAAAGTTGGTGCTGATCCCGTGAGCGCTCGGGTCGCCATGGTGTTCGGGGGATCGCGTGGCATTGGCGCCGCCATCGCAAACCGGCTCGCCGGAGATGGTTTCGATCTGGCGCTGACCTATGTCTCGCAACCTGATCGCGCCGCTGAGGTTGTCCAAGCGATCAACGGCCTGGGACGCAGCGCCATCGCGATTCAGGCTGATAGCGCCGATGCCGATGCTATCACCGCATCAGTGGCGCATGCGGTCGATCGGTTGGGCATGCTCGACGTCGTGGTTGTCAATGCCGGCGTCCTTCGCCGCGCGACAATCGAGGCGTTCACGCTCGAGGATCTCGACCTGATGCTCGACGTCAACGTGCGCGGCGTCTTCCTCGCCATCCAGGCTTCGACCGCGCGGATGCGCGATGGCGGGCGCGTGATCACGATCGGCAGCAACACCGCTATTCGAACTGGCTCGCAGGGCAGCAGCGTCTACGCCATGACCAAGGCCGCCGTCGCGACCATGGTCAAGGGCGTCGCTCTCGACCTCGCGCCCCGGCGTATCACGGTCAACAACATCCAGCCGGGACCGATCGAAACCGATCTGACGGCTGCGATGGTTCCGCGCCTGCGCGACCTCATTCCACTTGGGCGGGTCGGCAAAGCGGAGGAGGTCGCGTCGCTCGTTTCCTATCTGATTAGCCCGGCGGCTGGTTACATGACGGGTGCCAGTCTGACGATCGATGGCGGGTATGTGCTCTAGCGATCGCCACGAAATACTGCAGTTCGGTCGATGACGACGAGAATTGCCGGGCGCCCTTCTCATGATTGACGTTCTGCGCATTCTCTCAATTCTATTGGACGTCGACTGGGTAAGGCATCGCCCTTAAAGGGGCGCGGAAGGGATCACATTGATGTTTACGGACGAAGAGCGGATCAAAGGGTCGGCGAAGCTGCCCGCCCATAGCCGGCACTCCCATGCGCCGCTCAAACTTCTCGCGGAGATGGCTGCCGAACATGGCCGTGAACTCGTCGCTTTGTTCTACGATACGCTGCTTCGTGACCAGGAGGCTGCCCAGTTCCTGAACCACGCTGTGGTGCAGGAGAGGCTCAGCTCTTCCCTCATTGAGTGGCTCACGCAGTTGTTTTCCGGACAGGACATTCGCGACTCCCCCGAAAAGCAGGCCCGCCAGAAGATCATTGGCGAAGTCCACGCTCGCATCAAGATTCCGGTCCATCTCGTAATGACAGGCGCGCTGGTGATCAAGACACGGCTCGCTGAATTGCTGCAGGGTCAGGCAGTCGATCCGTTGGTAGGCATTCGCGCGCTTCAACTTGCTGATGCGCGAATGGACACGGCCGTCATGCTCATCAGCCAGTCCTATGTAAAGGACACCACGGCAAGAGCGAGACTAGATGAAGCCTATCGGCTCTTCTCTCTGGATCAGGACGCTGCAGTCGACAAAGAGACGCAGCGGAGTGGAGCCAGAACACACTGTTCGCGCTTCTGCAAGCTGGCCCTGGTGGCGGGTTGCTCCGCTTGGGCGATTCCGCCTTCGGACTTTGGCTTCGGCATCGGGCACAGTTCATGTTTGAGCAATCGGCGCAGTTCAGCACTGTGGTCCGACTTGTCGAGCGCATCGATGAGATGCTCCTGCCAGAGCTGGATGCTCCCCGTAAGCGTCAGGATGGCTCATCCGCCTTGGCGGATTTGCGCGCCGCAGTTGACGAAATTTCCTTCCTGGTCGCTGATCTCTTCCAGACATTAAGCACCATGGAAGGAGGACGCGATCCGCTGACCCGTGCCCTTAACCGCCGTTTCCTGCCTGCCATACTTGGCCGCGAGGTCACATTCGCGAAGGAGAACGGGACAGCGCTCAGCGTCATGCTGGTCGATATCGACCACTTCAAGGCGATCAATGATCGGCACGGCCATCAGGTCGGTGATGAAGTCCTCCGGCAGGTGGCACAAGTGATCGTCGGGAATGTCCGGGCGACGGACTTCGTTTTCCGGTACGGGGGCGAGGAGTTCCTGATCGTCCTAGTCGAGACAGGCATCGAGGCTGCGGCCAACATAGCGGAGCGCATTCGGGCAGATATGGAGGGCCATATTTTCGAAACGGGAAGCTCGGGCGGCCTCAGTGTCACCGCGTCGATCGGCATTGCCCTGCATTCCGGCCATCCCGATCAGAAATTCCTGATCAAGGCCGCGGATGAGGCACTCTATCGGGCCAAGGCCGCAGGTCGCAACACGGTGGAACTCGCCCCGATTTATGGAGAAGGCGGGAAGGGGATTTGGCCGCTTGCCACATGACGTTCTTTACACCCAGATGTTTACGGGCATCAGGCTCCAAGTTTCCTGGATTTATCGGTGGCGGTATCGCTCGAGACCGCCACTTGCGTGGCTTGCATAACCAATCTCCCATGCTGCCCGAACATGGGAGGCACGGTAGGGATTGGCGTGACGCGGCAAGCCGGCCTGTGCGGCCTTCAGACCCCATCGATATGCATGGTCGAATTGCACTGATGGGCTCCTTCCCGATCAACCGATTGCCCGGCGACGGCGGCGGAGCATAATCGCGCCGACTGCCAGAACGAACAGGCCAAGCGCTCCTTTGCATTCCAGTTCCCTGTTTTCGCTGAAATCAGGAGACGACATTGCGACGCAAGCTCGTCAATGCGAGTGTGGCGAGCCTCTTTTCGCCTACGCCATTGCCGGAAAACTTGCTCATGGCCAAATCTATGGTGCGGACAAGCGCGTCGTCAGTGCGATCTGCCGCTGTCGATTTGCGCGCGTAGTGCTGCCTTACTCGCCCCAAAACAAGCGAAAGGAGACGGGCATCTTTGGTCGTGTCCCACGGGGTGGTGTAGGAAGGTTTCCCTGAGAGGGTGGCCACCGTCGATCTTCTGGTAGGGTTCGGATGCGAACTCGAACCTGGAGAAGAAGACGATGACCGACGACAGAATGGCCCTTGTTGAGCTGATTGAGCAAGGGGCTGACAGCGATTTGGTGCGCGAGATGCTGGCTTTTGCCGCTGAGCGCATGATGGATATGGAGATCGAGGCGAAGACCGGGGTTCCTGCCGGTGCTCGTAGTGCAGCCCGGCTCAACCACCGTAACGGCTATCGCGAGCGTGGTTGGGACACCCGCGCTGGCCGGATTGATCTGGCAATCCCGAAGCTGCGCAAGGGCAGTTACTTCCCGAGTTTCCTGGAGCCGCGCCGGACCGCCGAGAAGGCTTTGGCAGCGGTAATTCAGGAGGCCTATGTGCACGGGATCTCGACTCGTTCGGTCGATGATCTGGTCAAGGCGATGGGCGCCAGCGGCGTATCGAAGAGCCAGGTCAGTCGTCTGGTTGCCGAGATCGACGAGCGGGTGAATGCCTTTCTGGCGCGGCCGATTGAGGGCGAGTGGCCCTACCTGTGGATCGACGCCACCTACCTCAAAGTCCGGGAAGGCGGGCGGATCGTCTCGACGGCGGCGATAATCGCCGTGGGCGTCAATACCGATGGCCGCCGCGAAGTGCTCGGCGTCGCCACCGGTCCCTCGGAGGCGGAGCCCTTCTGGAAAGCCTTCCTGCGTTCGCTGGCAGATCGGGGCCTTCGCGGGGTGAAGCTGGTCATAGCCGACGATCACAAGGGACTGCGCGCCGCCGCCAGCAAGGTGTTCGCCGCGAGCCAGCAACGCTGCCGGGTGCACTGGATGCGCAACGCGCTGGCCCATGCCGCGCCCAAGCAGCGGCCGGCCGTCATCGCCATGATCAAGACGATCGTCGCGCAGGAAACGGCCGAGGCGGCGCACCAGCAGTGGGAGCAGGTTGCCGATGCCCTGCGCGAGAAGTTTCCAAAGCTGGCCGACATGATGGACGCATCACGCGAGGACGTGCTCGCCTACATGGCCTTCCCCAAAGATCATTGGGCGCAGATCGCGTCCACCAACCCGCTGGAAAGGGTCAACAAGGAGATCAAGCGAAGGTCCGACGTGATCGGTATCTTCCCCAATGATGCCGCTGTGGTTCGTCTCGTCGGAGCGCTTATGCTGGAGCAAAATGATGAGTGGGCCGTATCGCGCCGATACATGACGCTGGAAACGCTCGGCTCGGTGAGCCATAATCCTATTGTCAGCTTGCCAGCACTGGCCGCCTGACCTGAACCCGATCCTGCCGTAGATCGACGGTTCCTACACCACCCCGTGGGACACGACCGGCATCTTTAGCCCGGCTTATTCATCGGGCTCAGTCAGCAGGGTTGGCGGGAGTGGTGTAAGCGATTGCTTTGATGTAGGAAAATGGGTGTCTAGACCAGTCCTGCAGCGAGGCAATTTATGCCACGGGCCACACCCGCCGGGAGCGATGATAGCGCGCCGGGATTTTCGTTTCCAGCGATCGGGCGCAAGAAGATCACAGCCGCGTTCGACGGAGGTCGGCTCACCTCGGATGGCGGTGTTCTGCCGCTGGCACAGGCCGAGCGCGCGATGGGGCTTTGCCGGCGGCTTGCGGCTTGCATTGCCGATCCGCGGGACCCTGTGCGGGTGATCCATCGCCTTGATGACATCCTGCGTGCCCGGGTGTTCGCGATCGCCTGCGGCTATGAAGACGCCGATGATCTCGACGCTCTGCGCGACGATCCGGGCTTCCGTCTGGCGCTGGGCAAGCTGCCGGGATCGGGCGCGGGGCTGGCCAGCCAACCGACGATGAGCCGGTGGGAAAATGCGCCGACCACACGCGAACTGGCCAGGATGATGGCCGCGATGATCGACATCTACTGCACCAGCTACCCCGCCGCGCCGGCGGCGGTGACGCTGGATATCGATGACACCTGTGACGTTGTTCATGGCTATCAGCAGCTCTCCTTCTGGAACGGGCATCATGGCGAGCGCTGCTTCCTGCCGATCCATGTCTACGACACTGCCACCGGCCGACCGGTGGCGATGCTGCTGCGCACCGGCAAGACACCGTCGGGCGCCGAAGCTGCCGGCCACATCCGGCGCCTGGTGCGCCATCTGCGCCGGCACTGGCCCGAAACGCACATCACAATCCGCGGCGACGGGCACTATGGCCGGCCCGAGGTCATGGCCTTCTGCGAGGCGGCCGGCGTCGACTACGTGTTCGGCCTGCCGACCAACGCCGCGCTGCGTGCTGATCCCGAAATCGTCGCTGCCGCCGATGCCTGCGCGGTTAAGCGGGCTCAGCGCCAATATCCGGTCCTGCGCAACTATGCCGAGACCCGCTACGGCGCGAAGAGCTGGAAGTGCCAGCGCCGCGTCGTCGCCCGGATCGAGGCCAGCACGCTGGGCATGGACATCCGCTATGTCGTCACCTCGCTGGCCGAAGGTTCGGCTGAGCATATCTACGACACCCTCTACTGCGCGCGCGGCAACGCCGAGAACCTGATCAAGCGCCACAAGACCCAGCTTGCCAGCGATCGTACCTCGTGCCGCTCAGCCAATGCCAACCAGATGCGCCTCATCCTGCACACCGCCGCCTACTGGCTCGTGTGGCGCATCCAGCAGGAAATCCCGAAGGCTGCCGCGCTCGCCACCGCCGAGTTCGCAACGCTGCGCCTGCGGTTGCTCAAGGTCGCCGCCCGCGTCATCGAAACCGCTACGCGCATCCGCGTCGCCTTCGCGTCAGCCTGTCCCGATGCCAGCCTGTTCAGAACCATTGCCACCGGCCTCCGGCCGGCACCCACATAACCAGCGCGGCAGTGCCGCCCAAAGCCCGAGCCCTCGTCCTTCAACCTCGAAAAGCCCATCGATCCTGACGCGGTGAAAAAAACCGCCGGAGGAGCTTGCTCTGATCACCCGACGACCGACAAACCATGCTCGCACGAACCCGGAGCGGAGGCCTCATGAATAGTGCGGGCTAGCAGGGAGGCTGGTAGGCATTACGTAAAGCGAAATTTGGCTAGTAGATGTGGGCTATATCGTCAAGTCCCATTGAGTATTGACAGAAAAACTCAATGAGTGTCGAAAACTCATTGAGTGTCGCCTTAGCCATTATTATTATTCCATAAAATAGCAAAAACTCATTGAGTGGCGGCGTGAGTGTCGCTGAGTGTTACATTTTAATTTTATCTAACACATTGTAATAGAACAATAATCCTGCAACACCGTTGCGTAGGGTGTGCTAGATTAAGGTTTGCTAGATTAAGGTTTGCAGCAAATGTCGGTATCGGTGGTTGCGAGCCCCCGCAACCACCGATACCGACAAACCAGATTTTCCTGGCGTTTGTCGGTCACGGTTGGATCGCCCTCCCGCAACCAAACAGATAAGTATCAAGCCGTTCCGGATCATCCCGGAGCGGTTTTTTTATGCCTTTTCTGGCGGATTTGCGCCGTTTCCTGAGATCGCAGCCAGGCTCATCGAATCGCGGCAAATCCCAGGACATCGATTTGCATTTGGGGGTATTTTCTGGGGTAATCGCCAGCGTTCAGCAGGAGATCCCCCCATGCCGCTCAAGGAACTCGAGGTTCGTTACGCCACGAAGCGTTCGAAGGATTACAAGCTGGCAGATGGCCAAGGCCTTTATCTGCTTGTCCGCCCAACAGGCTCGCGCCTTTGGCGCATGAAATATCGGTTCGACGGCGAAGAGAAGCTGCTTTCATTCGGACGCTATCCTGAGGTTACTCTCGCACAGGCACGGCTACGTCGCGCGGAGGCCAAGCTCGCCCTTGCCAGGGGCGAAGATCCTGGACCCAAGGCGGCAGCGCCAATCGTCAGCTTTGAGGTTGCGGCCCAGGCCTAGCATTGCGCTCGGGTGAGCGCCCTTGAGCCTGGCCATGCAGCCCGTATCCTTTCGCGTTTGGAGCGGGACGTGTTTCTGGTGCTGGGGCAGCGAGATATCAAGATAATCTCAGCCGCCGTTATATTGGAGATGCTCCGTGCGAAGGCGAAGAGCCAAAACTGAATGGCTTTCTCAAAGATTTCAAAGACCGGATAAACGACAGCACGGCCCACGTGAGCATTTATGTCACGCACCTGACCGTGGACATGCACAGACTGACCAACGACGGAGATGCATTCACCGGATCGTTCTTCGACAATCTTGGCCTGCATGAGACGCGGGCCTTCCTAATGAGCCTTTGTAGATGATAATGCTGATCGTGGAGACGATGCGACACGCGAACGAGAAGTCTCAAGGCGTCGGCATGAAAAACGGTCTTCAGCAGGAAATCCATCTCTATGCCAATGTCGTAGATGGATACCGGGAGGCGCTGGGCAAGGTTATGCGCCGCGAAAAGGAAGCCACATCGCTAGTTTGAGCAGAGCAGCAAGCCGGTGCCGGGATCCGCCACTTAACGTCGTCCAGTGACTCATTTTCATTTCTTTGAAGCGGTCATTCTTTTAGGTTCAGCAGATCGCTACGCACTGCCCCGCCTTTCGCGGTCGGAGTTGCACAGCAGAACATGGCAGGGACCGCCCGGCACGGGTCGCGTTGGGGGCTGGCGATGCCGGGGCGGTACCCAGCCGGGCGGCGGCCTGCCGCAAAAAAGGATGGCGCGCGGGGTCGCCGGAGCCGGCAGCGCACCGGCCGTCAGTGTGAAGCAGGCGACCACTGCCAGCCAAGCCGCGCTAGACCGCATGGCTGAACCGCTCTTCCTCGGCCGCCAGATAGGGGTCAAACCGGGCCGCGATGACGCGCGCATAGGGGCGAGCGGCGGAGGTTAGCAGCACCCCATCCTTGCTACACTGGACCAACCCCAGCTTTTCGAGATCTGACAGGTCGGGCATCGGTATTGCGCCCAGATGCGCCTCGCCTCGGCAGAGCAGCGCCTCAATGATGCGGCCCCGCCGCCGGTCGTAATCATCGCGGATTAGCCCGCGCATGGCGGTCAGCCGGCCAGCGGCAACCCGATCGCGCCAAGCTCCCGCGCGTTTCTCATTCTGGATCAGTAGATCGGGAAACGCGCTGATCGCGCTCGCCCCCATGCCGATCAGCACATCGGCATCATCATCGGTAAAGCCCTGAAAATTGCGCCTCAACTTTCCGTCGCGCGCGGCCCGCGCCAATGAATCGCCGGGCAGGGCGAAATGGTCGAAGCCGATCGCCTGATAACCCGCCGCAACCAGCCGGTCATGCCCCTGCGCCGCCATGGCGAACCGGCTTACGAGGTTGGGTAGGTCGCTGGCGTCGATCCGCTGCTGACGCGGCAGCAGGCGCGGCATGTGGGCATAGCCGAACAGCGCGATCCGTGCCGGCGCCATGGCGATGCTGGCCTCCAGCGTCGCGACCAGATCGTCCATCCCCTGTCCGGGCAGGCCATACATCAGGTCGAACCCCACAGACACCCCGGCGCGGGCGAACCCCTCCGCCGCGCGCTCCACCATGTTATGCGGCTGGACCCGGCCGATGCGTGCCTGCACCGCCGGTGTGAAGGTCTGGACGCCCAGATTGACGCGGTCCACTCCCATTGCCGCCATCGCCGCGATCCACTGGCTGTCCAGCCGGCGCGGGTCCAGCTCGACCGATACATGGGCATCACCCGCATCGAAGCAGCGGGTCAGCTGCTGCAACAGCCGGATGAAATCGACTAGCGGCAGCGAATTGGGACTGCCTCCGCCAAAGGCGATTCGCCGCACCCGCCCCCGCCCACCAAGCCGGGCGGCGATCATCGCCATTTCCCGTTCCAGCGCCTCGACATAGGCGGTCAGGCGCTGAGTGCGATTGGCCGCACCGGTGTTGCAGCCGCAATACCAGCATATGTCATGGCAATAGGGGATGTGGAGATAGAGGGAGAGCGGCGTGTCCGCCTCCATCCCATCCAGCCGCGCCAATAGGTCCGCCTCACCCACGGCGTCGCTGAATTGGGCGGCGGTGGGATAGCTGGTGTAGCGCGGCACCGGGCGGGCGAGCAGATCGAGATGATAGGTCCACATGGCTGCCGGATCGCACAGGCGCGACTTCCACGCATTGCGCCACGTCAAATTGCAGCTTGCGCCGGATCAATGCCGGGCTGATCGACCGGGCGCAAAGGGCGGTCACCAACCGGAAGGGAAGGAGACTCCTAATGAACAGGAAAGCCATTTTGCTGAGTGCCGCCGCCATCGTCGGCGCACTCGCCACCCCGGCACAGGCGAAGCAGGGCGACGTGCTGATCCGCGTGCGCGGCATCATGGTCGCGCCCAATGAGAAGAGCGGTTCGGTGCTACCCGGCTTCCCCGGCGAGAAGGTAAGCGTCGACAATGCGGTGACGCCCGAAGTCGATTTCACCTGGATGGCTAGCGACCATATCGGTTTCGAGTTGATCGCCGCGACCACCAAACATACGGCCAGCGGCCGGACCGGCACGACCGGTTCGATCGGCAAGCTGGCCTCGACCTGGGTGCTGCCGCCGACGCTGACGGCCCAATATCATTTCCTGCCCGACGCCAAGGTCCGCCCCTATGTCGGCGCGGGCGTCAACTATACACTCTTCTACAATGAGGATGCGTCGAGCGGTCTGGAAGGTGCGGTCGGCAAGACGAAGGTGCATATGTCCGACAGCTTCGGTTGGGCGGCGCAGGCGGGTGTCGACATCGACCTCAACGAGCGCATGTTCCTCAATATCGACGTCAAATATATCGACATCGACACCACGGCGCGCCTGTCGACCGCGGCAGCGGGCGTGCAGAAGGTGCGCGTCAGCCTCGACCCGCTGGTCGTGGGCGTGGGGATTGGCTTCAAACTGTAGTGGGCGGAGCGGCGGTCCGAGCGGGCCGCCGCTTTCAGGCTGCGATGGCCTTGACCTCGAAGGGCAGGGCCTGCCCATCCGGCTCGATCAGCATGAGATGACTACCCGACCGGATCATTGTCGCCTCTATACGGAACGACGGGTCATGTGGGGCATAGGACAGCGTCCACCCCTCCGCCGTGCGCAGCAGATGGCCATGCTGGTCCGGCTCGTTCGGCCAGAAGCGGCGCACGGTCGCATATTCGGGATGGTGGCGATATTCCTGCTCGTCAATCCGGCCGTCCGGGGCGATCGGCAGACGCATCACATAGCTGCGCGCGGCCGACCCATTGGGGAACGCCGGAGTGCGGGCTAGTTCCAGGCGTATCGTGGTCCATGTCATGCCAGTTTGAATCCCTTTTCAGGCCCGGAAATGCTATAAGGACTATCCCTGATAGTGATCGCGCGGGGGCAGGCATAATCGGGGCATGAACCGACGGAGATGCGCCATGAAGACGATCCTGCTGCATATTCATGATGACCATGGCGCCGATAGCCGCTTGCAGGTGGCCTGCGACCTGGCCCGTGCCGGGCTGGCCCATGTCCAGTGTGTCCAGGTGACGCCGATCCCGGATATGATCGCGGCCGGCGCACAGGACGGCATGGGCTATGCCCCCATGGTCGCGGCCGAACTCCACGCCATTGACGAGGCGTTCCGGACCCGTACCGAAGCGCATTTCGCGCAGGAGGATGTGGCATGGGACTGGCAGTCGATGCAGGGCGACAGCCTGCCGGGCCTGCTGTCCGCCGCGAAACTGGCCGACATCATCGTGGCCAGCTTGCCCGAAGGCGGCCGGAGCAGCCTGCGCGATCCTCTGCCGATCGTGCCGGATCTGGTGCTCGGCGGGCGGACGCCGGCGCCGCTCTACGCGCCGCCGTGCCTTTGCTCAAATTGGCTGAGGCGGTGGATGTGGTGACTGTGGAGGAGGCCGACAGCGCCTTCCCTGCGACGGATGCACCCGCATATCTCGCCCGCCATGGCATAAAGGCGCAACTACACAGCTGGTCCCGCACCGACCGCCCGACCGAGATCGCGCTGCGCGACGCGATGGCCAGCCTGCACGCCGACTGGGTCGTCATGGGTGCCTTCGGCCACAGCCGCTGGCGCGAGCTGATCTTCGGCGGCGTCACCCGCTCGCTGCTGCGCACCGCGCCCGTGCCGCTCTTGCTGGCGCACTGAAAGGACGGCATGATCCCCCGATGGCAGTAGCGGACGACGACACCGACGGATTGGGCTTGCGCGATCATAGTCTGGAACAGGCGTTGCTGGGGTCCATCCTGACCACCGTGCCTGATGCGCTGATCGTCATCGACATGCGCGGGCGGATCGTGTCCTTCAGCCCGGCGGCGCAACGCATGTTCCAATATGCCGAAGGCGACGTGCTGGGGGAGAATATCTCCATGCTGATGCCCTCGCCCGATCGGGAGCGGCATGACGGCTATATCGACCATTATCTGACCACTGGCGAACGGCGGATCATCGGCATTGGCCGGCTGACCAGCGCGCGGCGGCGGGACGGATCGACCTTCCCCATCGAATTGTCGGTGGGGGAAGTGGAGACGGAAGGCCGCCGCCTGTTCACCGGCTTCATCCGCGACCTGACCGAACGGCAGCAGGCCGAACGACGCGTCGCCGATTTACAGGCCGAACTCGCCCATGCCGGGCGCGTCACCGCCATGGGCACGCTGGCCGCCGCGCTGGCGCATGAACTGAATCAGCCGCTGACCGCGATCGCCAATTATATGGAGGCGGGGCGCGATCTGCTAGAAGGGGATGGCCCCGTCGATCGCGATATGCTGCGCGAAGCGATGAACGAGAGCGCGGGGCAGGCGCTGCGGGCGGGGGAGATCATCCGCTCGCTGCGCGAATCCATCAAGCGCGGCGAAACCATGCGCCAGTCCGAACCCTTGCGGGGGTTGCTGGCGGAGGGTGCGGCTCTGGCCTTCATTGGCATCGACAGCCGGGGCATCGACATGGACGTCAGCGTCGATCCTGCCATCGATCGCGTGTTCGTGAACCGGGTGCAATTGCAGCAGGTGGTCATCAACCTCGTCAAAAATGCGGTGGAGGCGATGCAGGACAGCCCGGTGCGCATCCTGCGCGTAACCGCTGCCCCCGCCACCGACGTACCGGGCAAGGTTGAGGTGATCGTGGCCGACAGTGGGCCAGGGCTGGACCCGGATATGTCGCGCACGCTCTTCACCCCTTTTTCGACGACCAAGGCGCGCGGCCTGGGCGTGGGCCTGTCGATCAGCCAGACCATCGTAGAGGGGCATAGCGGCCGCATATGGGCCGGACCCTCATCCTGGGGCGGCACCGCCTTCCACTTCACCCTCGATATCGCCGAAGACTGAGCCGGAGACGCGCATGAGCGAGCCCTATCCCATTTATGTCGTCGATGATGACGATGCGATCCGCCGGTCGCTATCCTTCATGCTCAAGACGAGTGGTTATGCCGTGCGCCTGTTCGACGGGGGGCATGAATTTCTGAAGGAGGCGGCCGCCCTGCCGGCCGGATGCGTGCTGCTGGACGTGCGCATGCCCGATATCGACGGCATGGCGGTGCAGAGTGAGCTGCGCACGCATGGCGTGATGCTGCCGGTGGTCATCATGACGGGCCATGGCGACATCGACATGGCGGTCGCCGCGATGAAGGCGGGCGCCAGCGACTTCATCGAAAAGCCGTTCGAAAAAGCGGCATTGATTTCCTGTATAGAAGCTGCCCACCGCCAGTCGATCGCGGCACGCGGCGCCAGCGCCCGCGCTCAGGAGGCGCAGGCGCGACTGAACGTGCTGACCGACCGGGAACGTGACGTGCTGAACGGGCTTGTGGACGGGCTGCCTAACAAGAGCATCGCTTATGATCTGGGCATCAGCCCAAGGACGGTCGAAATCCACCGCGCCAATTTGATGCAGAAACTGGAGGTGAAAAGCCTCGCCGAAGCGCTGCGCATAGCATTTCACGCGGGTGAAGGGATGGAGGCGACGGGCGGGTGATGGCCCTATTCGTCACCCCAGCGAAGGCTGGGGTCGCAGGAGGGGAAGCGCATGGCGGCCTGAAATCCCGGCCTTCGATAGGATAACAGTAGGTGGAGCAATCCAGCACTGCTGCCCCCCATCCTTGCTATAGACACCGCGACAACCACACCCGCAGCTCTCGCAACAAAATTTCCAACATTTGTTCGCAAATGTCGCAGTAGGTGGGAAATGTGCGAAGTTAAGCGCGCAATCTCCTACTCCGAACTGGCCGATCCCACCCATCTCTAGGGACATTTACGGATAGGTCGCGGCCTGCCGCCGCGTCATGCAGCGGGCATGGAAATGCGATTTGACATGGCGCAAAACGGCGCCCTTCCGCCCGTGGCTCGCTCCTGTGGCGGGCAGTCCTGCGAAAACTGCGTGGTCCGCGATCATGCCATTTGCGCTGGCCTCGATGATGCCGATCGCGACGCGCTCAGCCGGATCGGGCGGCGCGTCACATTGCAGGCCGGTCAGACGGTGATGTGGGAGGGGGGCGACAGCACCGTGGTCGCCAATGTGATCGACGGGACGCTGAAACTCGCTACCTCCACCGGCGACGGGCGTGAGCAGATCGTGGGCGTGGTCTATGCTGCCGACTTTATCGGTCGCCCCTTCGGCGCACGCACGCCGCATAGCGTGACAGCCCTGACCGACGCACGGCTGTGTCTGTTTCCGCGCGGCAGTTTCGACGGCTTTGCCCTGCGCCATGGCGAATTGCAGCATCGCCTTTTGCAGCGAACGCTCGACGACCTGGACCGCACCCGCGCCTGGATGCTGCTGCTGGGTCGCAAGACCGCGCGAGAGAAGGTCGCGACCTTCCTGCTCGACATGGGGCGACGGTTGCGCGCGGATGCGGACGGCGTGATCGACTTGCCCCTGTCGCGCCAGCAGATTGCGGACGTGCTGGGCACGACCATCGAAACCGTCTCGCGTCAGATGACCGAGATGAAGCGCACGGGCGTGATCGATCTGGTCGGCCGGCGCGGCGTGCGGCTGGTGGACAGCGCCGCGCTGGAGGCGCTGACGGAGGCGGGCTAGAACCTGCTTAATCCAGATAGCCATTCTCTGTCATCCCCGCCTTCGCGGGGATGACGAATGGAAGGGTGCCTTCTCCTCTCCCTACGCACTATCCCGTAAAGACCCCGCCGCCCGCTTTTGACAAGGATCAAGGCATAAGCGCGGCGCCTGTCCGATGGAGCACCGCAATGAGCTGATGCGGGGACAAGTCGATGGACAGATTGGTGATGCGGACGGGCGGCTGGTTCGCGCTGGCGCTGATCGCCTTTGCGGCGATGCTGGCGGCGCGCGACGGCGGCTTTGCCGTCCATATGGGGATCGTGAGCGCGATCGCGCTGGGGCTGGCCGTCTATGCCATGCGCAGCGCCGACTATGCGGGGTTTGCGCGCGGTCTGTTGAAGATGCCCGCCGATCAGGGCAAATATTATGACGACGTCATCCGCTGGGGCGTGATCGCGACCGTCTTCTGGGGCCTCGCCGGTTTCTTGGCGGGTCTCTATATCGCGCTCCAGCTGGCCTTCCCGGCGCTCAATCTTGGCATCGAATATACCAGCTTCGGCCGCCTACGCCCGCTGCACACATCGGCGGTGATCTTCGCCTTTGGCGGCAATGCGCTGATCGCGACCAGCTTCTATGTCGTGCAACGCACCTGCCGCGCGCGGCTCTTTGCGCCCAAGCTCGCTGACTTCGTCTTCTGGGGCTATCAGCTCTTCATCGTCCTGGCCGCGACCGGCTATCTGCTCGGTATGACCGAGGGCAAGGAATATGCCGAGCCGGAATGGTATGTCGACATGTGGCTGACGATCGTCTGGGTCTGCTATCTGATCGTCTTTGGCGGCACCGTCATCAAGCGCAGCGAACCGCATATCTATGTGGCGAACTGGTTCTACCTCGCCTTCATCCTGACGATAGCGATGCTGCACATCGTCAATAACCTCTCCATGCCGGTCAGCCTGCTCGGCTCCAAAAGCTACAGCGCCTTTGCCGGGGTGCAGGATGCGCTGACGCAATGGTGGTACGGCCATAATGCGGTGGGCTTCTTCCTGACCGCCGGCTTCCTGGCCATGATGTATTATTTCGTGCCCAAGCAGGCGGAACGGCCGGTCTACAGCTATCGCCTGTCGATCATCCATTTCTGGTCGCTGATCTTCCTCTATATCTGGGCAGGTCCGCACCACCTCCATTATACCGCGCTGCCCGACTGGGCGCAAACGCTGGGCATGGTCTTCTCGATCATGCTGTGGATGCCCAGCTGGGGCGGGATGATCAACGGCCTGATGACGCTGAACGGCGCCTGGGACAAGATCCGCACCGATCCGATCATCCGCATGATGGTGATGGCGCTGGCCTTCTACGGCATGTCCACCTTCGAAGGGCCGGTCATGTCGGTGAAGGCGGTCAACAGCCTGTCCCACTATACCGACTGGACGATCGGCCATGTGCATAGCGGCGCATTGGGCTGGAACGGCCTCATCACCTTTGCCTGCCTCTATTATCTGACGCCGCGCCTTTGGAGGCGGGAACGCCTTTACTCGCTGCGGTTGGTGAACTGGCACTTCTGGCTCGCGACGCTGGGGATCGTCCTCTACGCCGCCGCCATGTGGGTCGCGGGCATCATGCAGGGGCTGATGTGGCGGGAATATGGGGCCGACGGCTATCTCGTCTACAGCTTCTCCGAAGTCGTGAGCGCGATGCTGCCCATGTATCTCATCCGCGCGGCGGGCGGCCTGCTGTATCTGAGCGGCGCGATCATCATGGCCTGGAACATCGGCATGACCATCGCGGGCACGCCCCTGCGTACGGAAAAGCCGATGCGCGACGCGGCCTATGATCCGATCGCCGACAAGCCTCTCATCGCTGCCCAGCCTGCATAAGGAGACGCCAACATGGCTTCCAAATTCTTCGACCATGGCAGGCTGGAGCGGAATATCTCGCTGCTGGGCATCGCCTCTCTGATCGTCGTCGCCATTGGCGGCATCGTGGAAATCGCGCCGCTTTTCTGGATCGACAATACGATCGAGAAGGTGGAGGGGATGCGCCCCTATACCCCGCTCGAACTGGCGGGCCGGAACATCTACATCCGCGAAGGCTGTTACAATTGCCACAGCCAGATGATCCGCCCCTTCCGCGACGAAACGGAGCGCTATGGTCATTACAGCCTGGCGGCGGAGAGTATGTACGACCATCCGTTCCAATGGGGGTCGAAACGCACCGGGCCGGACCTCGCGCGAGTGGGTGGTCGCTATTCGGACGAATGGCATGTCCAGCATTTGAAAGATCCGCGCGCCGTGGTGCCGGAGTCCATCATGCCGACCTATCCTTTCCTCGCCGAGCGCGAGTTGACGGCCGGCGACATGCGCGACGACCTGACCGCGCTGGGGCGGGTGGGTGTGCCCTACAGCAAGGATGATGTGGCCAAGGCGAACGCAGATCTGGCCGCACAGGCCGATCCAAATGCCGACGCCAGCGACCTCCTCAAACGCTATCCCAAGGCGCAGCAGCGCGACTTCGACGGCAATCCCGCCAGGCTGACCGAGATGGATGCGCTGGTCGCCTATCTCCAGATGCTGGGCACGCTTGTCGATGTGGACGCGGCCAAGCCCCAAGAAGACCAGAAAGGGGAGCAGCCGCGATGAGTTACGATGCCTTGCGCCACTTCGCCGACAGCTGGGGGCTGGTCTTCATGGGGGCGACCTATCTTGTCCTCGTCGGCTGTCACTTCCTGCCGCGTGGCCGCCGACACAGCCGCCACGCCTCCACGATGATCTTCCAGAGTGATGAGACGGAGGCCGATCATGGCTGACGGACAGGACAAACATATCGACGTTGCCACCGGCACTGAATTGAAGGGCCATGAGTGGGACGGAATCGCCGAACTGGACACGCCGCTGCCGCGCTGGTGGCTGTGGACCTTCTATGCGACCATCCTCTTCGCGATCGGCTATGTGATTGCGTATCCGGCGATCCCGATGCTGCACGATTATACGCGCGGGGCGCTGGGCTGGTCGAGCCGGGGGGCGCTGGACAAGGAACTGGCTGCGCGGGAAGCGGAAGTCGCGCCGTTGCGGCGAGCGATTGCGGACACCGCCATCACCGACCTGCCCGCCAGGCCGCAACTGATGCAGGCGGCGGTCGAGGGTGGTCGCGCCGCTTTCAAGGTCCATTGCGTCCAGTGCCATGGTTCCGGCGCGGCGGGCGCGAAGGGCTATCCCAACCTCAACGACGACGACTGGCTGTGGGGCGGCGATCTCGCCACGATCGAAAAGACGATCACCGACGGCGTGCGCAACCCCGATCATGCGGAGACGCGCGTATCGATCATGCCCGCATTCGGCCGCGACCAGTTGCTGACCGGCGCGCAGGTCAATGATGTATTGGCCCATGTCCGCGTCATCAGCCGACAAGACAAGACCAGCGCCGCATCGCAACGGGGGGCGAAGGTCTTCGCCGACAATTGCGCGGTCTGCCACGGCGCGGATGGCAAGGGGACGCGGGTGCTGGGCGCCCCCAACCTGACCGACGGCCTCTGGCTCTATGGCGGCGACGCGGAGACGATCCGCGAAACGGTATGGAACAGCCGTCAGGGCGTGATGCCGCGCTGGGACGACAAGCTCGACAAGGCGACCATTCGCATGCTTGCCACCTATGTCCATAGCCTGGGCGGCGGCGAGGCGGCGCCAGTGGAAGCGGGCAATGGCGCGCAATAATCTCTCCGCTTCCGTCACCCCGGGCTTGACCCGGGGTCCAGCTGCCTTTTTCAACAGGCGCGAAGAAGAAGTGGGATCCCGGGTCAAGCCCGGGATGACGGAGATTTTAAGACCCAACGGAATCCCGCCATGCTGATGTCAGCCGGTTCTTCCGATCTCTATGAGAAGCGCAAGGGCGTCTATCCCAAGGCGGTCGACGGCTTCTATCGGCGCCTTAAATGGGCGATCATGGCGATGACGCTGGCCATTTACTGGGGCACGCCATGGCTGCGCTGGGATCGCGGGCCTTATGCGCCCGACCAGGCGGTGCTGATCGATCTGGCGCACCGGCGCTTCTATATGTTCGCGATCGAAATCTGGCCGCATGAATTTTATTATGTCGCCGGCCTGCTCATCATGGCGGGGATCGGGCTGTTTCTGGTGACGTCGGCGGTGGGGCGGGCCTGGTGCGGCTATGCCTGCCCGCAAACGGTGTGGACCGACCTGTATCAGCATGTCGAGCGCGCGATTGATGGCGACCGCAATGCGCAGATCCGGCTGGCGAAGGCACCATGGAGCGCGGCGAAGCTGGCCCGCCGCCTTGCCAAATGGGGCATCTGGCTGGCGATCGCCTTCGCCACCGGCGGCGCCTGGATCTTCTACTTCGCAGATGCGCCCGGCCTTAGCCATGCGTTCTGGACCGGCGGCGCTGCGCCGGTCGCCTATGCGACCGTGGCCGTGCTGACCGCGACGACTTTCCTGCTGGGCGGCTTCATGCGGGAACAGGTGTGCATCTATATGTGCCCTTGGCCGCGCATCCAGACCGCCATGCTGGACGAAACGTCGCTGGTCGTCACCTACAAGGACTGGCGCGGTGAGACGCGCGGCAGCGTGAAGAAAGCGCAGGCCAATCCCGCCCTGTTCGGCGACTGTATCGACTGCAATCAGTGCGTCGCGGTCTGCCCGACCGGCATTGACATTCGCGATGGCGCACAGGTCGGTTGCATCACTTGCGCCTTGTGCATCGACGCTTGCGACACGGTGATGGCGCAGGTGGGGCGGCCGCGCGGCCTGATCGACTATTGCACGCAGGAGGACGCGGAGGCGGAGAGGAAGGGCGCGGCGCCAAAGCCCGTGCTGAACAGGCTGCTGCGACCGCGCACTTTGGCCTATGCGGCGGTGTGGGTGTCGATCGGCGCGGCGATGCTGTTCGCATTGAGCGCGCGCACCCGGATCGACATTGCCGCGCAGCAGGATCGCAACCCGATCTTCGTGCGCCTGTCCGACGGGGCGATCCGCAACGCCTATATGGTCAAGGTCCGCAATATGGAGGCGCGGCCCCGCCCGGTCACGGTTGCCGTCGATGGCCTGCCCGGCGCGATGCTGTGGACCGACGCCATGCCGCGCGAGGCGGCCGCCCCCGCCGTCACCGCCACCGTCCCGGCCGACAGCGTGGCCAAGCTGCGCCTCTTCATCGCGGCGCCCGCCGCCGGCACCGCCCGGCAGGACTTCACCTTCACCGTGCGCGCCACCGATCGCGAAGGCGGCGGCGACAGCGAACCCGCCCGTTTCGAAAGGCCCTGAGATATGATCCGTCGCTTCACCGGCTGGCACATGACCGGCATATTGGTCGCCTTCTTCGCGGTGGTGATTGTCGTGAATGCCCTGATGGCGACCATCGCGGTACAGTCCTTCGGCGGCACGGTGGTCGATAACAGCTATGTCGAAAGCCAGAAGTTCAACCGCTATCTGGCACAGGCACGGATGCAGGATCGGCTCGGCTGGCAGGACGTCATGGCGCTGGATGCGGACCGCCATGTCGCGCTGACGCTGACCGATGCGAAGGGCGTGGCGGTGGCGGGCGCCCGGATCGCGGCGGTGGCGGAGCATCCGCTGGGCCGCGCTCCCGACATACAGCTTATGTTCCATGAGGCGGCGCCGGGGCGCTATGTCAGCGACGTCCGCCTGCCCGCCGGGCGCTGGCAGGTCCGCGCCGATATCGACCATGGCGAACAGCATCTGTTGCAGGAGGTCTTCTGATGGCGACCCAGCTTCTTTTCGCGGAAATCCCTGCGGCCGACAATATCGAAAGCCTGTTTGCGGTCCCTGCGCTGCATTGCGTCGGCTGCATCGCCAAAATCGAACAAGGCCTGGCCAAAGTGCCGGGGATCGAATCCGCGCGGGTCAACATGACCGATAAGCGCGTCGCCATCCGCCACGATCCGACGCTGGAACCGCCGGCGCTGAAGGCCGCGATCGCCGCGATTGGTTTCGAGGCCGATATGCTGGCCGATCCGGGCGTCGATGTCGCGGCGGCGGAGAACAAGGCGCTGATCCGGGCGCTGGCGGTGGCCGGCTTTGCCGCGATGAACATCATGTTGCTGTCCGTGTCCATCTGGTCGGGGGCGGATGGAGCGACGCGGCAGATGTTCCATTGGCTGTCCGCGCTGATCGCGCTGCCGACGGTCGCTTATGCCGGCCAGCCCTTTTTCCGATCCGCCTTCGCCGCTGTGCGGCAAGGGCGCACGAACATGGACGTGCCGATCAGCATCGGAGTGCTGCTGACGACCGGCATGAGCCTGTATGAGACGCTAACCAACGGCCATCATGCCTGGTTCGACGGGGCGGTGATGCTGCTCTTCTTCCTGCTGGCTGGGCGGTGCCTGGACAGCATGATGCGGGTGCGGGCGCGTGCCGGCGTGGCGGCGCTGCTGAAGCAAAGTGCGCCCGGCGCGCTGGTGCTGGACGGGCAGGGGCACAGCCATTGGACGAAGGCCGTCGACCTGCGACCGGGAATGCGAATGCTGGTCGCGGCCGGCGAGCGGCTGGCGGCGGACGGGCGCGTGGTCGAAGGCATGTCGGGCATGGACATCGCTTTCCTGACCGGCGAGAGCGCGCCGGTCCCTGTCGGACCCGGCGACATGGTGCAGGCCGGTGCGCTGAATATTGACGGGCCGATCCATGTCGCGGTGACGGCGGCCGGCCCCGATACGGTCATTGCCGACATCGCCCGGCTGATGGAGCAGGCGGGCCAGGGCAAGTCGCGCTATGTGCGGCTGGCCGACCGGGCGGCGCGGCTCTATGCGCCCTGCGTGCATCTGCTGGCGGCGCTGTCCTTCGCGGGGTGGATGATCGCCGGCGCAAGCGTACATCAGGCGCTGCTGATCGCGGTGGCCGTGCTGCTCATCACTTGCCCCTGCGCGCTCGGGCTGGCGGTGCCGGCGGCGCAGGTGGTGGCGTGCGGCGCGCTGATGCGGCGCGGCGTGCTGGTAAAGGACGGATCGGCGCTGGAGCGATTGGCCGAGGTCGATGAAGTGGTGTTCGACAAGACCGGCACGCTGACGCTGGGGCGCCCGGTGCCGCGCGATCTCGATCGGCTGGCGGCGCAGGACAAGGCGATTCTGCTCGCGCTGGCGTGTGCCAGTCGCCATCCGCTCAGTAATGCGCTGCGGCAGGCACTGAACGGGGGCGAGGCGGCCGCGATCGAGAATGTGCGGGAGGTTGCCGGAGAAGGCGTATTTGGGCGTTATGGGCATGATGACGTGGCGCTCACACGGCCGCGCAGCCTGATCAACCTGTTCGGCCTCGCCAGCGAATATCGGCGTGGCAATCATGCGACCTTGCTTAGCTTCGCCGACGCGCTACGGCCCGATGCGATCGACCTGATTGGTGATTTGAAGCAGGATGGCCTGGCGATCCTGATTGCCAGCGGAGACAGGCCCGAAGCGTTGGAAGATGTCGCGCGCGCGACCGGCACGACCGCGATCGGCCATCTGCGCCCGGCCGACAAGCTGGCGCTGATCGAACGGCTGAAAAGACGGGGTCAAAAGATCTTGATGGTCGGCGACGGCCTCAATGACGGGCCGGCGCTAGCGGCGGGCCATGCCAGCATGGCGCCGGCATCGGCAAGCGATGCTAGCCAGCTGACCGCCGATGCCGTGTTTCTGGGCGACCGGCTGGCGCCCGTTGCCGTCACGCTGCGCGTCGCGCGCCGGACGGTGCGAGTGGTGAAGCAGAATTTCGCGCTCGCCATCGGCTATAATATCCTGGCGGTGCCGCTGGCGATCGCGGGTAAGGTCACGCCGCTGGTCGCGGCGATCGCCATGTCGCTTTCCTCCCTTATCGTCGTCGCCAATGCCCTGCGTCTGAACGGGAGCGCGAAATGACCGGCCTCGTCCTCCTTATCCCCATTGCCCTTTTGTGCGGGCTGGTGGCGCTTTGCGCCTTCTTTCTGGCGCTGCGCAGCGGACAATATGACGATTTGGACGGGGCGGCGATGCGGATGCTGGCCGATGGTGAAGATGAGTAATCCGGAACGCGCGCTACTCATCTTGCGGAAAGACGTTATTTACGACGCTCGGTTTTATCATAGCTTTCTAGCCAGATAAGAACGTTCCCGGCGGCTCCGGTGAACGGCATAGTTGGTTAGCCAAATAATCTCGCGCGAACGGAAGCTATCGCTACATCTAGGCTTGAAACCGGATGGTCGGCTACCGGCCAGTTACAACAGTTTTCAGGACGATACATTGTCATGAACAATCCGATTGGCATGGTCAGCGGGATTGGCGATAGCGACGCAATTCGGTTTAACGGAGTCGCAGGGCGTTCCATCGCATATCTAGCAGGAGTGGGGACTTGAGGGGGTTTCGGCGCTCGGCGCGAACGTGGCGGAGATTGCCCGCCGTGCCGATCTGCGGCCGAACCAGATCTACAGATGGCGGCGGCAAATGGGGCAGGCAGCCCAAGGCTTTGCAGAAGTGCAGGTGCAGCCCGATCCGATGCCAGTGAGCGGATCGGCGATCACCGTGGAGTTCGAGCGGGCGATTGTGCGTATTCCCGCTGGCGCATCACCTGGGCTGGTGTCGGCAGTGCTGCGGTCGGTCAAGCCGTGATCCCAGTCCCCTCCGGCGTTCGGATATGGATTGCAACGGGGCAGACGGACATGTGGCGCTGCATGCGCAGCCTGGCCCTGCAGGTGCAGCAAAGTTTCGGACGTGATCCCTACGCGGGCGACCTCTACATTTTCAGGGGACGCCGCGGCGACCTCTGCAAGATCATCTGGCACGATGGCGTCGGCATGTCGCTTTATGCCAAGGCTCTCCTGAGCAACTGTGTTCATGCATTGCGATATTTGGTGTTGTTTTTGACCATAGCGTTGAGCGTGATGAGGAGCTTTCGCATGGTGGCGACGATCGCAAGCTTGAAAGGTTTGCCGGCGCCGCGCAGCCGTCTGGTTGTGGCGGCGAAGTCCCCTTTGCCTGAGCGCGCGATGGTGAGCGCTGCTAGGTAGAGGGAACGTCTGACGCTTGGCCTGCCGTCCGGGCAGCGTCCAGGCCGGCTGGTGTTGCCGCTTTGCCGATCGAACGGCGCCAGACCGGCAAGGGCTGCAACCTGTCGGCTGGAAAGGCGTCTGAGTTCGGGCATGCGCGCCAGTAGGCATGCAGCCACGATCGGCCCTACACCAGGTGCGGCGCCTAGCCGTACCTGCAAGGGTGCTGTCTGTAGGAGACGACGTGGGGTGAATCAGAAGGGATCAGGGCTTGAACGCCGTAACGGTCTGACTAATCTCGCCGAACGGGCTGTCGCCGGTTCCGGCGGTCATTCGCACATGGTCGCCGAAGTGGAGGAAGGGCGTGACGGACTTGCCTTGGTCGATCATCTCGATCGCGCGCCGTTCGGACAAGCAGGTCGATCCCACTTGCTCGTAATCAGCGTCAGACACCGTGCCGGAGCCAATGATCGTCCCTGCACATAGATGCCGCGTGCGGGCGGCGTGGGCGATCAGTTCATGGAATCCATAGCCCATGCCTTCGCCTGACGGGTTTCCGAACCATGCGCCGTTAATCTCCACGCGCAGCGGCAGGCAAACGCGGCCATTGCGCCAATTGCCCCCAAGCTCGTCAGGCGTGATTGCGATCGGCGCGGCGCTGCACGCGGGCTTTGCCTGGATCCAGCCGAAACCGGTCTTCATTTCCGTCGGGGCCACAGCGCGCAGCGACCAGTCGTTGATCAGGAGGATGAGGCGGATATGCCCCATGGCGTCCTGCGCCGAACAGCCCATCGGCACGTCATCGGTGACGATGGCAAATTCGCCTTCGAAATCGATGAAGTCTGCTTCGGTTGGGAAGGCGACATCTTCCTGCGGGGCCAGGAAGCAATGACTCATGCCCTGATACATCAGGGGAAGGTCGGTTTCGATCGGGGGATGATTGAACGCCCGTTGCATCAGAGCGCCATGATTTGCGAAGGCCGACCCGTCCAGCCATTGCCAGGTGCGCGGTAGCGGAGCGAGCAGGGTGGCTTGATCGACGCTATCGCCCCCACCGGCCTCCAGCGTCGCCG
The DNA here is from genome assembly GCF_008710155.1 of Sphingobium limneticum. GTDB lineage: Bacteria > Pseudomonadota > Alphaproteobacteria > Sphingomonadales > Sphingomonadaceae > Sphingobium > Sphingobium limneticum. The sequence goes on along the minus strand of NZ_VYPZ01000020.1, from coordinate 31,260 downwards.
AAAGGGATGCCGCGTCATCCAGCAACGCGTTCCAATCGGTGATCGCATGCAGCAGGTTAGGCCAGCGCGCACCGAGCGGCAGGCCGCGTGCGCCGTCCCGCGATAAGAGTATCAACTCCCCATCGGGGGTGCCGTTGGCGCACGTTGCGAAACGCATGGGCCTGTTTCCTTCCAATACTATCTTAGAATGTCGACGCGTGGATCACTCCGCGCGCCGGCTCAACATTCATCGTTTCAGCTCAGCGTCGAATGCGCCGTCGATCAGGATGAAGACGATGCGGCAATTGCGGTCGGAACGGTTGGACCAGCCATGGTTAGTGCCGCGCTGGATCACGATGTCGCCAGCGCGCACGGTGGTTTCGCCTTCGTCCATGATCAGGACCAGTTCGCCCTCGACCACGATGCCATAGTCGATAGTCTCGGTCCGGTGCATCAGCGCGTGGCGCGATCCTTCGCCATGATGAGCGGAGGCGTCATGCGCGCCGACTTCGGCGAAATGGGCGCGGGCTTCCTCGGGCGTCATGGTGCGGATGCCTTCGCCCTCAGGCGGGATGTCGAGTACGCGGATGCGCGTACCGTTCTTCGGCGCGGCCAGGATGATGCCCTGTTCGGCCGGTTCGAAAGAGTCAGCGTCGATGGGCGCGGGCGTGGCCTGCGTGTTCCAGACCTCGTGGAACATTGGGCCGATGTCCCCGCCGACACGCTGTACGCGCTGGACCGGGGCGTCTTCCTGAATGATCGCGCGACCGGAGGCGTCGTGACCGGTGACGATGCGGCGAACGGAGGCAAAATCCATGAGCATATTTCCTAGGTAAGGGGTGCGCCGCGAACCATGCGTCGCAGCACATGCCGGGTGACCCACGCGCCAAGGACGGCGCCGTAGATGATCTTCATGAGGAGGGCGACCGGCCATTCCAGTGTGGCGACAATACTGAACATCCAGAAAGACGCGATCACCGCGCCAAGCAACAGAGCATACAGGACTGAGACGAAGGCAGTCCGCAACAGCCATTGCACCGTCACCGGACGACCATTGTCGCCGGCCAGACGCCCGGTCCGTTGGGCGCGTCGTGCGATCATGCCTGGCACCATGCAGGCCATGAGTGCCACAGCAGCGCTTTGCGGCAGGAAATCGATGGCATAGCCCCATTCCCCCGCCGCAATGCGCCACGCCGTGCCGAAGATGGCGAAGAAGAACAACGCGCTGATCACGCCATTGATCGCAGCGCTGACGATCGTCTCGCGCACGATATAAGCGATGACTTGACCGGTCTGCTCTTGCTCAGCCATCATGCGCTTTGTCCGCGCAGGGTTTCGGCGAACCAGTCGGCGATATAGTCGCGGCCATAGGACATATTGTCCGCGCCGACATGCTCCACGCCGCCTTCTCGCTCGGTGAACAGTTTAAGCGCGCGGTTGGGGCTGTTGACCAGCTGGTCATAGCAGTCATGGGCATAATCGACGCTGATCTGCCGGTCTTTTGCGCCATGGGTGACGAGGAAGGGCACCTTGATCCCGTCCATATGGCCGTTGAGGTTCATGCCCTCAGCCTTGGCCAGGAAGTCGTCCATGTCGCTCGCGCCAAAGGCCCACATGACATGCGCCCAATAATGGGGAACGGGGTTTTCGCCCTCGCGTTTCAGGCGCTTCTGCTGGACTTCGGCCCAATTGTGGTTCGCGCCCCAGACGGCACCGCTGGCAAAGCGCGGTTCATAAGCGACCGCGCGCGGCGCGAAATGGCCGCCCAGCGAAATACCCGTCATGCCGATGCGCCTGGGATCGACATCCTGCTGCTGCTCCAGCCAGTCGACCGCTTTGCTCGCCCAGTTTTCGCTATGCGGATCGACAGGCAGGTTCTGGAGGCGGAGTGCTTCGCCCGACCCCGGCTGATCGACGCAGAGCGTTGAAATGCCGCGTCGTGCCAGTGCTTCGGGCAGGCGCGACCAGTAGAGCAGCTCCTTGCAGCTATCGAGGCCGTTACAATAGATTACGACGGGATGGTGGCCTTCCCCCGGTGCGCTCGTGTAGAGCGCAGGCATCGTGCCAGTAACGAGCGGAATTTCCACGCGCCGACGGTTGATCTGGCCTAGCGCGGTGGACCGATCGAATGTGTCGCGCGCCTTGCCATAGGTGGCCTGACGACCGGGATGGCCATGGCCCTGCATGCGTTCGGCGTTGAATAGATAGAGCGACGCGCGCTCCAGCTTGTCAGAGGCGGAGAAGGCGTGGCCCTGCGCCACATCTTCATCTGCTAGGTCGATCAGCTTGTCGGCCATCGCGACCCACTGCGCCATGAACATGGGCGTGCCCGCGTCCGCGCCTGATGAGGCCGCGTCCTTGATCGGCTGGCACATATCGACGATCTCGCCGATGCGCCCGCCGCTCTCCATCGCGATCGCGACTGACAGGTTCCAGATATAGTTGGGGAAATATTCGAATAAAGCCATCGATCAGACCTCCGTCGCCTGGAACAGGCCCTTGTCGGGCGCTGCATGCGGCATGGTCTGGGGACCACCGACGCCGATGCCCCATTGATCCATGATGCCGGGCGCGGGGGCATGGACCTGCGCTTCATGACCCTCGAAGTCCACGTCCTCCAGTTCCGAACTATATTCGACCGCAAAGCCAGCGGGCGTAGTGAAATAGCTGAAAGTGTTGTTGCCCGCCGTGTGACGGCCCGGACCCCAGCGGATGTCGGTGCCTTTCAGCCGCAGCCGGTTGATGCCGACCATCATGTCGTCGAGCGTAAGCATGTCATAGGCGACATGGTTGAGGCAGGGCGGCCCGGGCAGGAAGGCGATGCGATGATGCGCGCTGTTGCAGCGCAGGAAGCACATGAAATCGCCGAGCCAGTCGCTGACCTTGAAGCCCAGCACGTGGCAGAACCACTCGACCATCGTCTTGTGATCAGGCGAATGCAGCACGATGTGGCTGATCTTCTGCGGCACGCCTTCCCATCGGGTCAGTTCTCGCGCGGTGCGGCGGGCGACGTCACTCGATATTTCGAAGGTCAAGCCGTCAGGCGAGAAGAAGCGGAAGCCATAGCCACCGCCTAGGGTATCGAGATCCTTGGGCGTGAAGATGATGCGGCAGCCCGATGCGACGACCTTGTCATGCAAGACGTCGACATCGGCGCGGCTGTCGGCGGCCAGCGCGATCACGTCGATGCGTTGTTCCTCCGCCTGGCGCAGGCGCACTACATGATGCTCGTCCCCCCCATCGGCAGCGAGATAGACCATCCCGTCCTTTTCGCCTGCCTCGACGAGCTTCCACTGGTCGGCGTAGAAAGCCCGCTCAGCCTCCAGATCGGGCATGGCGTAACCCACATAACGAATTTCTGTAACGCGGCTCATATCTGGCTCCTTCAGATCGGCTGGGATACCATCGCGAACATGTCCGCGGTGGCTTTATGATTGTCGACGGGAGCGCCCTTACCGAGCTGACCCATGCATATTTCGAGCGATTTTTCCACGATGTAACGGCAACGATCGACGCGCCGCTCATGATAGGCGGTCAGCGCGCTTTCCAGATCATCATGGCTGGCCAGTTCCTCCGCCAGCACGATGCTGTCCTCGATCGCCATGCCCGCGCCCTGGCCCAGATGAGGCGTGGTGGCATGTACGGCGTCGCCCAACAAGGCGATGCGGCCTTTATGCCAGGGGCCGTCCACCATCAACGTTTCGAGCGGACGATAGACGACTTCGGCGTCGTCGGTGATATATTCTCCAAAGGCCCGGATCGCTGGGGAGCAATTGGCGATTTTAGCGCGCATGGCGCGCGCGAGACCGTCACGCGGATATCGCGGATTGTCCGGTTCTGACGTAGTCACGAACATATACATCAGGCTTTGGGAAATCGGCACCAGACCGACGCCGGTCGGACCATTATAGGCCTGAAGAGAATCCATGCCTTCGGGACGGGGCAGGTTGTAACGCCACACGGCCTGGCCGGTATAATGGGGCAAGGGCTCATCAGGGAACAGCATCTTGCGGGTCTGCGAATAGACGCCGTCCGCACCAACGGCCAGATCGAAGCTGCCTTGCGTGCCGTCGGAAAACGCCACCGCCACTTGGTCGCCCTGATCGTCGATCTTCGTCGCCGTGACGCCCAGCCGCATTTTGGCTCCCGATGCGATCGTGCGATCGCCCAGCACCTTATGCAGGGCCGGGCGGCCGACGCCGAGGTTGGCAGGATAGCCTTCGACCAGACGGGGGGAGGGGACGCGCGCGACCTTGGTGCCGTCGGGGGCGAACACCTCGACCGTGTCGAAGCCGGCACCAGCGGCGACATATTCCTCCAGAAGGCCCAGATGATCCATGGCGCGCAGGACGTTGGATTGCTGGATGATGCCCACGCCATAGACCGACCAATCCGAGTTCCGCTCGATGACGGTGACGTCGAACCCTTTGCGGCGCAGCGCAATGGCGGATGTAAGGCCACCTATACCCCCGCCGATAATGAGAATAGTCTTGTTGTCCATTGTCCGTCCGGTGCCTCATGAGAAAGGGGCGATAGGAGAAGAAATCAGAAGCGGTCGAGATCGTTGGCGATCGTTACTGATCCAGTGAAAGTCTTGGTGATGGCAGCGCCATAGGCGCGGGTCCGCACGGCATCGGGCATGCCGCCGGCGATATGTGTGACGGCCAGTGCCTTCACTTTCGCACGCGCAGCCAGCGCGCCGACTTCCTGCGGCGTGAGGTGATGCCTGGTCAGATGCTGGATCATCACCGCCTTGACGTCCGCGGGCATGTTTGGGCTGGTGCGCGCCACGCGATCCATGGTGGCGTCCATGTCGATCATTTCACTGACCAGCAGGTCGGCACCCAACGCGAGGCGCTCGACCGCGGGGCTGGGTCCGGTGTCGCCCGTATAGGCGATCGATCGTTCGGGCAGGTCGAACCGCAGTGCGAAGGATTTATAGTTGCGATCCTCCACGCTGCCCGGCGTGAAATCATAATGGGTATTTTGCGCGACGCTGACTTTCATATCGTCCACGCGGATAGTTTCACCGTCCTGCAATTCGATCACCGACACGGTATTTCCAGGCGGCGTCCAGGATTTTCCGGGGATGCCATAGCCCGCCTTGGCCGATGGTTGTAGGCTGGCGACCAGGCCGGCCACGAATTCACGCGTGCCGGGCGGACCATAGATGGTCAGCACATCGCGCGCCTCAGTCTGGTTGCGCAATCCCAATATTGCCGCCAGCCCCCCGATATGATCGACATGCAGATGGCTGAGGAAAATGGCGCGGATGCCCGATAGGGGCAGGCCCGCCCGCGCCATCTGTTCCACAGTGCCGTCCCCTGTATCGACCAGATAGGTTTTCCGGTCGTGGATGATGGCGTTGGCAGGTTGCGACCGATGCCCGTCCGGCACCGGACCGCCCATCGTTCCCAATGTGACGAAGGCGGTACGCGGCTGGCTGTCGGCAGCCGCCGCGACACTAGCCAGCAGGGCGGTCACGCCGAATAACGCCGCGCAGGTGATCCGGGCTGACATCAGGCTCACAGGTTGAAGCCCAGGCGCACGCCGTAGGTACGCGGCGGCCGCAACGTGCCGACCGGGAAGTCGAGGATCGGGCGCGTGCCGGCGCGGGCCAGAACTTCCTTATCCTCGATATTGTTAATGAAGGCCGTAACGCTCCATTTGTCCTGCGGTCCTTCCAGCGTCAGAAATGCGTCGGACATCATGAAGCTGCCCTGCTTTTCCTCCGACCGGAAATTCGAGTTCATGTAGCGGCTGGTTTCGATGTTCGAGCGCACACCTGCCACCAGCACCATATCTCCGCCGATATGGAAGCTGTGCTGATAGCCCATATTGAGCGCCCAGCGCGGGGAGTTGACCGTGGGCTTGCCCGAACAGTCAATGTCATAGAAGCGCGCACTATTGATGCCGGGATTGGCGAGCCGTGATCCTGTAATGCTGCAGCCTGTGGTGACGGGCGCGCCGGTGGGGGAAAAGTTGGCGGTTTGCAGGCCCTTATATTTGCCGTTCAGATATTGAACGTTGACGTTAAACAGATCGTCGCGGGTCGGCGCGAAGCGAGCCTCGATTTCCGTACCGAAGATGCGCGACTTGCCCGCGTTGGTGGTGAGCGACCCTTGCGCGAAAAGGCCATTGCCAGTCTGCACCCCACCTACGAATGTCACCTGCTGGTCCTTATAATCCCAGTAGAAGGCTTCGATATTGAGCTGTAGCTTGTTGCCAAAGAAGCGGTTCTTGGCTCCGATCGTATAGGCAGTCAGGCTTTCCGGGCGGAAGCTGTTGGTGGGTGGGGCCGCGACGTAGAAACCGCCCGATTTGAAGCCGGTAGCGACATTCGCATAAACCAAGGAGGCCGGGCCGGCATCGAGTTCAATCCCGGCTTTCCAGGTGAATTTATTGAACCTGAGGTCGCCAGTCACGGGTATGCCCAGTGGCGGGTCGACAGGGCCGGGCAATCCTCCGCCCGCCGACGCTGTAAGTTGCGACTTGTCTTCCTGTGTGTAGCGTCCGCCCGCAATCAGGCGCAGTGCGTCGGTAATGTCAAAGGTCAGCTGACCGAAGGCGGCCAGGCTCTGCGTTTTAAGGCGGGGGGTGAAGCGGGTGGTGGACAGTCGGCCCTGACGGAAATAGTTGAGCGTGTCCTGCTGCTCATTGAAAAAGAAGCCGCCCAGGACATAGCGCAGCCGCTGGTCGGCGGCGGATGTCAGGCGCATTTCAAGCGACATCTGCTCTGCATTATCCTGTATCTCGCCACGGAAACCGGGGAGGTAGGTGCGGAAATCCGCTTCCGACTTGCGCCAGGCGGGGATGACCGACAGTGTGGCAAAGCCCATGTCGCCATCGACCTGCGCGCTCAGCCCGTAGAAATGATTGTCGAGATAGCCGTCCGAACGCGCATTTTCGATGCAGCCGCTGGTGATGAAGCCGCCTGCGCAAAAAGGCGGGGCAAACAAGGTGGAAGCATAGCCGTTGATGGCGGCGAGCGCGCGCGGATCGGAAATGCTGACCCGATCATTTACCGAGGGCACGGCGAAAGCCTTGCTGGGCAACAGCACCGCGCCACCACCCTTGCCTCCCTGATGATAATAGTCGCCCACGATGTTGATCGACCAGATGTCCGACGGCTTGAGCAGGAAGGATGCACGCACTGCTTCGCCCTTGTCATCGTCATAGCCGTCGGAAATATAGCCGTCGCGATCGACCACTTGGCCCGCGACGCGCAGCGCGGCGACTTCGCCGAACGGCACGTTGACCGCCAGGAAGCCCTTTTTGCTGTCGTAGTTGCCATATTCGGCTAGGCCTTCGACGCCGAATTTGCCGAGAACTGGCTTTTTGGGCAGGACGTTGATCGCGCCGCCGGTCGCGTTGCGACCATAAAGCGTACCTTGCGGTCCCTTGACCACCTCAACCCGCTCTAGATCGTAGAAGACACCGGCGGGCGCAGTCGGGCGACCGACATAGACGCCGTTGAAATTGAAGGCGATCGCATTTTCGGAGAAGCTATTCTGCGAGTTGGTGCCGACGCCGCGCAGAAAGAAACTGGTCGTCCCGCCGGTCGGCTGCACTACGAGGGCAGGCACCAACTTGCCGAGGTTGGACGTTTCGGTGATGCCCGACCGGGTCAGGTCGTCGCCGGTCACGGCTGTCACGGCGATGGCAGCCTTTTGCAAGCTTTCCTCGCGCCGCTGCGCGGTCACGACGATTTCCGCCAGTCCACCGTCAGATACCTGCGTGTTCTGCGCAAACACCATCTGCGGCACGATGGCGCTGCTCAGAATGGTGGCACTCCAAAGAATTTTTTTTATCATACATCCTCCCTATTCGCCCGATCTTTGCGGGATGGATGGTGGGTGACATAGTTCGAAAAAGCAGTAAAATGGATGATATATGTCGAAAACAAGCAATGGGATTGATGGTTGTGAGGCTGGACCGTTTTGATCTCAACCTGCTAGTCGCGTTCGACATTTTGGTGGAGGAACGAAATGTAACGCGCGCGGCCAAGCGCCTAAACCTCACGCAATCCGCCATGAGTGCGGCTTTGCGCCGCTTGCGCGAAGCATTCTCCGACGAAATCCTGGTGCAGCATGGGAAGAAGATGATTCCCACCGCTTCCGCGCTTTCCCTCGCGCCCGAAATTTCCGGCGTGGTAGCGGATCTGCGTGGGATCATCGCGCGCGGGCTGTCCTTCGACCCGGCGCACAGCCAGCGCATTTTCCGCATTGTCGCATCCGACTATGTCACCACAGTGCTGATTGGTCCCATGCTCGAACGGATGCAGAAGTCCGCACCGGGCGTGCGGATAGAGATCACGCTGCCCCGCAACGACATTCATGGCCGGCTTGAGGATGGCGAGCTGGACTTCATCGTCGCGCCCGAACGTTTCCTGGAAGGGCCGCATCCGCGCGAACTTTTGTTCGAGGAGCGCCATGTCGTCGTCGGGTGGTCAGGCAACCCCATGTTGCAGGAGCCGCTGACCGAAGACTATTATTATAGCGCCGGTCATGTCGCCGTCAGCGTATCGCGCGATGGCACCTTCATCGAAAATCACCTGCGCGAACATGGCGACCGCCGTCGGATAGAGATTATCTGCGCCGCCTTTAGCCAAGTGGCCTGGATGTTGCCGGGAACGACTAGGCTCGCCCTGATGCACGAGCGTCTTGCAAAGGTTATGGCGTCACGATTGCCCCTTCGGATACTGAATGCGCCCATCGAGCTGCCGGTCATGCGCGAAATGCTGCAATATCATCATGCACGGTCGGCGGACACGGGACTAATATGGTTTCGCGATCAGCTCCGCGATGCTGCAGCGGATCGGATCGTCTGAGACGACAGCCTGATCCAATTTTGTCGTATTTCTCCGGCAAGTCACAGATTATATTGATCATTTGGCAGTGATAAAAACCACTATACCGATCAGCTCGACCACGTAAGGCAAATAGCAAAAACTGTGAACCGGCGGCGAAGCTGACACCCAGATTTGGCCGCCTCAACTGTCTGAAGGAGTTCAGGAAGGAGGGATTGCGCTGGGCTTCCAGTCAGCGCTTATTGAGACCCCGCTTTTGGACATTTCTCGTTGCAATATAGTAGTGTGGATGAAATTTGATGGGGTTGCGCTTTAGCACCGATCCACAGGTTGGGACCTGAGCCGCGCTAATGGCATTACGGCCAGCGGCACCATGCGCCGCGTCAACAGGTCGGGCACATGGCCGCACCAACCAACGCTGCAAAGCTCAATATGCCACTTGTCGATGGAGAGCCGTCCACACAGAGTCGGTATGCGACAGGCCCGCTGTTATGAAGAAAACAAACGCCGAAAAAATTAGTTTAAGGGATATCATTTGTTGAATTCGATCGCGTCGCTTAAAAAGGCAAACGTGATCACGAAAGGCTCTGACGACAGCACGCTTCGGATCATGAAGCATATCAGACGGGCCGGAGCCCTGTCTCGTGTCGAACTGGCGCAGGCGACCGGAATGGCTAAAGGCTCCATCACCGAGATAGTTGGTCGCCTGGTCGTGCAAGGCCTGTTGGAAGAGCATATCTCTCTGCCCTCTGGGAGGGGCCGTCCCCGTGTTTCGTTACGGATCATAGAGGACGCCGCCTATGTTGTAGGTCTATCGCCTGCGGGGAATGATACTCTCTCAGCTGACATTATCGATCTGAACGGCAACAGGCTTTTCTCTTCGCAATATGGGATTGGCGGCCTCGATGTGGCCACCTTCGCCGATCATGCGTGTCCGTCGTCAGAACATTCGGCACAACTCGCGGCGTAGATTAGCGGAGTGCGGACCTCGTCAGGGGGTTGATGTTAGGCGGCGAACTTGCGGTGCTGCAAGCGCCGATGTTCGATGGTCTGTCGCTTGATCCTTTCGCGCAGTTTGATGATTGCCGGAGCCCTGCCGAAGTAGGCGTCGGCAGGCGTCACATTGGCCAGGCTCTCGTGGTATCGCTGGTGATTGTAGTGCTCGACGAAGGCCTCGATGTGAGCTTCGAGGTCGCCGGGCAGGAAGTAGTTTTCCAGCAAGATGCGGTTTTTCAGGGTCTGGTGCCAGCGCTCGATCTTGCCCTGGGTTTGGGGATGACACGGGGCGCCGCGGACATGGCTCATCTTCCGGGCCTCGATGTATTCCGCCAGCTCACCCGCGATGTAGCTGGGGCCATTATCGCTGAGTAGCCGGGGTTTGTGCAGCACCGTGGCGCTGTCGCAACCAGAAGCCGCCAGGGCGAGGTCCAGCGTGTCGGTGACGTCCTCGGCTCGCATGTTGGTGCACAGCTTCCAGGCGATGATGTAGCGCGAGAAGTCGTCGAGCACGGTCGACAGATACATCCAGCCCCACCCGATGATCTTGAAGTAGGTGAAGTCGGTCTGCCACATCTCGTTCGGCCGCGTGGTTTTCGTGTGGAACTGATCGGCAGCCTTGATCACGACATAGGCCGGGCTGGTGATCAGGTCGCGGGCCTTCAACAGGCGGTAAACCGTGGATTCCGACACGAAGTAGCGCTGCCCATCGGTGAAGCGCACGGCCAGTTCCCGGGGGCTCAGCTCAGACTGTTCCAGCGCCAGCTCGATGATCTGGTCGTGGATGCCCGCCGGGATGCGGTTCCACACCCGGCTCGGCGCCGATGGCCGATCTTCCAACGCCTCCGGCCCGCCTTCGAGGTAGCGATCATACCAGCGGTAGAATGTCCGACGAGGGATGCCGAGTTGGTCCAGCGTGCGCTTGGCCGACAGGTGCGACTGCTCGACGGTTCTGATGATCTCGAGCTTCTCGGATGCGGGATACCTCATTCGTCGTTGCCCCCATCCGCGATCATGCTTTTTTTGAGCAGACGGTTTTCCAGTGTCAGATCGGCCACGCATTCCTTCAGGGCCCGGGTTTCGCGGCGCAGGTCCTGGACCTCTCCGGTGGTCGCGGCACGGGCGGTGTCGCCGGCCAGGCGGCGCTTGCCAGCTTCCATGAACTCCTTCGACCAGGTGTAATACAGGCTCTGGGCAATGCCTTCCTTGCGGCATAGCTCGGCGATGCTGTCTTCCCCGCGCAGGCCATCCAGCACGATGCGGATCTTGTCCTCGGCCGAAAAGTGGCGCCGGGTCTGTCGGCGGATGTCCTTCACTACCCGCTCTGCTGGGGCCTTGGCGGGCGATTTTACATTGGAGGATCTGGGCTTCATCTTCGTTCCTTCGTCACTACGACGAAGCCCAGATCCTCCTTAGATCACAACCTCAAATCTGTGCCATTGGTGCTGACGGCGGACACGGATACGACCATGCGGTTCGGCCTGTGCCTGCATGACCAGCGCCTCGGCCTGCTCTGCCTCGGCCAGCATGGCGCGGCATCGTTCATAGAAGGCCTGTCCGGTATCAGTCACGCGAAAGCGGCGGCTCGACCGTTCGATGAGGCGCAGGCCCAAGCGCTCTTCCAGCCCGGCGATGCGTCGGCTGAGTTTCGACTTGGGCTCACGCAGCGCACGACCGGCCGCCGCAAAGCCGCCATGGGTCACGACCTCCGCGAAATAAGCATAGTCGTTGAGATCAATCTTCACCAGCGTTCCTCCAATGGAACGCTAGGTGCCATATTTGCCGTCTACAAGCATCATCGTTCTTGTCTCATTTGAAAGGGGCAGCGGCGCTTCGCCGCCAACTCAAAGGAGACAGACGATGACGGACAAGTTCGACAAGAAGGTGGTGGTGGTGACCGGCGGCACGAGCGGCATCGGCCTCGCCACGGCAAAGGCTTTTGCAGCGCAGGGCGCGTCGGTGTTCATCACCGGCCGTCGGCAGGAGACGTTGGACGCGGCGCTGAAGCAGATCGAAGGTAGGGTCACCGGCGTGCGCGGGGACATGTCCAGTCTCGCCGACATCGACCGGCTCTATGATGCCGTCCAGCAGCAGCATGCCCAGATCGACGTGATCTTTGCCAATGCTGGCGGTGGAGAGATGGCCCCCCTCGGCTCGATCACTGAAGACCATTATCAAAGCACGTTCGACACCAATGTGAAGGGCGTTCTGTTCACCGTGCAGAAGGCGTTGCCGCTTTTGAAGGACGGCGCTTCGGTGATCCTCACCAGCTCCACCACCAGCATCTCCGGCACGCCCGCCTTCAGCGTCTATTCGGCAACAAAGGCGGCGGTGCGCAACTTCGCCCGCAACTGGATCTTGGACCTCAAGGATCGCCATATCCGGGTGAACGCGATCAGCCCCGGCGTCACCGATACCGAAGGCCTGAACCACCTGTTCGGCGGCGGCGAGCAGGCCCAGGGGGCGAAGGACTATCTGGCTGGTCTGATCCCGGCCGGTCGGGTCGGCCAGCCCGAGGAGATCGCCAAGGCCGTGCTGTTCCTGGCCTCCGACGAGGCGAGCTTCGTCAACGGCGTTGAACTCTTCGTGGATGGTGGTCAGGTTCAGATCTGAGTAAGGCCGCCCCGGATGGCACCCGCCTTTGCGGCGGCGCCATCCGGGGCGATGACGTGTGATATATTACTCGGCCGCGACAAACGGCGTGTTAAGCAGTTGCTGTTCCCACATATAGGCAATGCCACTGCCGCCGCAGTGGTCGATAAGGATTTCGGGAAGCAGCGCAGCCGTCTCGAGGCGTGCCCAATCACGCTGCCATTCGGATCCGACAGCGATCCAGGTCATCATGTTCACGCCCGCCGCGATCATGCGCTGAATGGCGACCTCATGGGCTTCGAGCGTGGTGCCACCCGACGCGTCCGTCACGACCGTCACGTCCCAGCCTTCGCCGACCGCCTGGATAGCCGGCATCGCGACGCACACTTCCGTCCACAGCCCGGCGATGATCAGTTGCTTGCGGCCAGTCGCCCTGACGGCATCGACGGTTGGCTTGTCCTCCCAGGTGTTAATGAAAGTGCGGTCGATTACTTCCTGGCCGGGAAACACGTCGGTGACCTGTTTGAATAGCTGGCCGCCGCGGTCGGCGATCACGCTGGTCAGGATGGTCGGAACCTTGAATGCCTTGGCCAGCTTCGCCAGCGCGGTCGTGTTATTCACCACCGCTTGCGGATCATGGCTGTTCAGATTGGCCAGTTGATAGGGCTGGTGGTCGATCAGGACGAGGACCGAATCTTCGGGACGAAGAAGGGAATCGAGGCCGTTGCGAAAGGTCATGATTGTTCCTCTGCTACCATGTGGTCATGGGTGGTTGGCGGACGACACGCAGCATGTTGCGCTGCCGGGTGGACATTGCCCTTCCTGTTTGTGATACGGTAGCGCCGGATGATGGCACACTGTGTCGCACTTTTGGGAACGCTTGCGGTGGACATCGAGGAATTGCGGACTTTTGTCGAAGTCGCTGATGCGGGCGGTGTCACGTCGGCAGCACGCCGTCTCGGCGTCTCCAAATCGATTGTCAGTCGGAGGTTGGCGCGCCTGGAGCAGGATCTCGGCATTCAGCTTCTCGCCCGGACCACCAGAGGTGCGGCCCTCACGGAAGCGGGCGCAATCTTTCGCGATCATGCAGCCAGGGTTTGCGCTGAAATCGACATTGCCAGGGAGACTATCTTACCTGCCGGCGCACTTCGCGGCCGGTTGCGCATAGCCGCTCCGTTGTCCTTCGGCCCGACCCATTTCGCGCCGGTTCTGGCGGCGTTGGCGCAGCGTCATCCACAATTGCAGGTCCAGGCCAGCTATACCGACCGCTTTGTCGATCTGATCGCGGAAGGCTTCGACTGCGCGATCAGGGTCGGTCATCTGACGGATTCCTCCCTGCTTGCGCGGCGCGTCGGGTCGACAACAGCGAAATATGTCGCAAGCCCGGACTATATCCGCAAGCATGGCGCACCGAAAACGCCGGAGGAGTTCGTGACCCATGAGGTAGTCATGCAGGGGACCGAAACCTGGATGGCCATGGATAGCGACAAGGTCATATCGATGAAGCCACAAGGGCGGTTCAAGGCGGACAATGCCGTTGCGCTAGTGGCCGCGGCTCTTGCCGGAATAGGCCTTGCGGGCGTTCCAGAAGAACTGATCAGCGGCCATCTGGCGTCCGGGGCGCTCATTCCGGTTATGCCGGATTATCCGCCGCCAGACCTTGGCATCTATGTCATTCGACCTCCGGGGCAAAATCCGGCCCGCAAGATCCGCGTGCTCACGGACATGCTGATCGAATGCTACGGCCACTTCAGCCTGGTCGCGGCAAGCGAACGCTGACTGCTGCGCTTCGCGTCAGGAAGATTGAAAAGCACACTGTCTGCTTGTCGAAAATAGAAATGAATATCTGAGCGTCTAAAATTAAAATGTGTCGCCTCGTGGCCGGGATCTTCCCCCATTGGGATTTGGCCGCCGGTTATCGTTCCAACAGGATTTAACTGATGCGATGAGCAGCGACTAGGGCTCAGACCTTGCGGACAGGTCGGTACGTTTCGCCATTTGCTAAGATTGGGACACGCGCTTTCCGCAATACGGCCAGCGGGTTTCACATCGCGCCGCGTCTGACCTGATTTCCGTCTGCAAGCTGTGGACCTGAACCCCTGTCGGCCATAGAGAGGGCGGCAACGTCGCGTATAAAATGGGTGGCCTTTGTTCCGACACGATCAGGCAATTGATTCGATACGGCATATGCATGCCCTGATGATGGTCATGCTGCTGGCCCTGAGCCTTGGTCTGGCTGGCCCGGCGCATGCGCAGGCGGACCCGGCCACTGATGCGGCAATCCGGCTGGCACAGGCGGAAAAGGATGTGCGCTCGGTCGATCAGAGTCTCGACACACGGATGGATGCCAGCGATCGCAAGCTGTTGCTGGCAAAAATACAGGCGGCCAAAACGACCGCGTCGGATGCCGCCGGCGACTTGCAGGATCAACTGGCCCTGCTCGATGCCAAGTTGACGGGTCTGGGCACCGTTGCGGCGGATAGTAGCGAAGCACCCGACATCAAGCGGCAGCGTGCGGCCCTGACGCGGCAGCGATCCACAATCGATTCGGCGATCAAGCGCGGCAACCTGATCGGTGTCGAGGCGCAGCAACTGGCCGACGAGATCGAACGGAGCGAGGCGGAGCAGTTCAGCGAGAAAATATCGACCCGTTCGCCATCGCCCTTGTCGCCCGGCTTCTGGTCCGGGCTTGCCCATGCCTTCCCCCGCGACATGCGGCGCGTGACCGCTTTTCTGGAGACGGGCCGGACGCAGGCCGCAGAGCAACTGCGCGATCATCGGCCATGGCATGCGCTGGCGGGTCTGCTGCTGGCCGTGCTGATCGTTGGGCCGGGACAGGTCGCTGCGCGGCATATGGGGCAGCGGATGCTGACCGAAGGCGTGCCGGGACGGCGAGTGCGGCGTTCCACCTACGCGTTGTGGCGGGTGGCGGTCGGCACAATCGCTCCGTTGCTGGCTGCCCTGTCGATCGCGCAGGGGTTGCGCTGGTCCGGTCTGGTCGCGGATCGGTGGGAGCCGTTGCTCGGCGCATTCGTCGGCGGCTGTGCCTTTAGCGGCTTCACCTTCTCCGTGCTCGGCGCGCTGCTGATGCGCAGCCGCCCGTCCTGGCGGATCGCGGCGATCAGCGATAATGGCGCAACGAAGCTGCGCCCCTACAGCCTGTTGCTGGCGGTGCTGGCTTTCCTCGGCGTGATCTATGCGCAGTTCAACGCGTCGGCCGGCGTGGGCAAGGCGGCGCAGGAAGCGACCCAGGGGATCTTCGCCCTGCTCCACATCCTGCTGGTCAGCGCAGTTCTCGTCACGGTTGCGCGGCTGCGGGCGGCGAAGATGGAGGGGGATGACGCCAATCGTAACGAGAGCGTCAGCGGTCTCATTAGCCTTGTGGCATGGATTGTGGTCGCGGTGGCGACGGTTTGCCTGCTGCTCGGCTATTTCACTCTCAGCCTCTTCCTGTTGCAGATGATGAGCTGGGCAACGGTACTTGGTTCGGCGGTCTATCTGCTGACGGCGGCGATCGACGATCTGGCGACGACGATATTCGACCGGTCCAGCCGCTTCGGCATGGCGCTGGTCCGCAGCCTTGGCCTGCGCGGGAGCGCGGTCGAGCAGTTCGGCGTGCTGCTGTCGGGCCTGTTACGGCTGGCGGTGCTGCTGCTTGGCTTCTCACTGCTGCTATCGCCTTTTGGCGCAGGAAATGTCGCCAGCCTGTTCAGCCGCCTCGGCGCGCTGGCGCAGGGCTTCGAGGTCGGCGGCGTCGCCATCTCGCCCGGAGCCATCTTGCGTGGGATGTTGGTGCTGTTGATCGGCCTGGCCCTGGTGCGCGGCTTCATGCGCTGGCTGGAGCGGCGCTATCTGCCGGTCACCGACTTGGATGGCAGCGGTCGCAATTCGGTGAGCCTCGTCGCCCGCTATGTCGGCATTGCGCTGGCGGTGATCTGGGGGCTGGCTTCACTCGGCATCGGAATAGAGCGCATTGCCATCCTGCTGTCGGCCCTGTCCGTCGGCATCGGATTTGGCCTTCAGGCGATAACGCAGAATTTCGTGTCGGGCCTAATCCTGCTCGCCGAACGGCCGATCAAGATCGGCGATCTGGTGCGGGTCGGGCAGGATGAGGGCGATGTGAAGCGGATTAGCGTGCGATCGACCGAGATCCAGCTGCCCGATCATTCGACCCTGATCGTGCCCAATTCCGAACTGATCACCAAGACGGTGCTCAACAAAACGCTGGCAAGTCCGTTAGGCCGGATGCAGATCCAGTTTTCGGTGCCGATCGAAACGGATGCGGACAAGGTGCGGGACATCGTGCTGGCAACCTATGCCGATGAACCGGCGGTGCTGGCGGAGCCGGCCTATTCCCTGTTCATTGATTCGATTGCGGACGGGCGCATCTTCTTCAACAGCTTCGCCCATGTCGCCAGCCCGCGGGCGGCTTACGGCGCCCGAAGCAATGTGTTCACCGTCCTGCTGCGCCGGTTTCGCGAGGAAGGGATCGAGATCGGCACGGTGCCGCAGCGCATGGAACTGATCAACATGGGCCGCGCGGACGGAGGTTCAGTCGCTGACCTTCATTAATAGAATCCGGTCGTGCTGGGGCTGGCCGGCGATGGCCAGCATCTGTCGGCGGAGCAGCGCGCAGTCGGGGAAGGTGCAACTGGCCGCCGATTGCGGATCGCGCGCGGCGGATCCGCCTTGCCGGTTTACGAGCGCGCCCGTTGCTCCGTCGTAGGGCAGGATGCCGATCCGGGATGTAGCAGCATGTACCTCGCCTTGGGCGCGCGGTCGGCATCGGCCGGGTCCAGCTTCTGCAATTGCAGGATGAACAGGCCGAGACGGCTGCTGTCGACCGGAACCGTCAGCGCGCGCATCGGATGATCTCCGCCATCGACGCGCAGGCTCTCGTCGGGTTGGTGGCTGATGCGGATCATTTCTCCATCCGTCTCGCCAGCCTCCGTCTCCTCCATGCGAAAGAGGCCGTCCGCGATCGCCGGAATGGCGTCGGTTGCCGTGAAGAAGGGCAGGCCGCTCCAGCAGGCCGATACGACCACCCCCAGCCAACGGGGCACGCTATTTGCCTAATACGCTGGCCGCCGGATTCGCGGCCGAAACGGGCAAGGTGAGGGCGCGGATAGCGGCAAAGCCTATCGATAGGCCAGTGAAAAGGAGCATGGACGATTCATCCCATTCATGGAACAAGCCTACAACGTATCACGTTGTTGAGCGTGACGTGGGGGACGGACTGGGACATGGGATATGCCTTTCGTTCAAGCGGCGTCGGTGGCACCCCAGGGTCTGTTTTGTGAAACTTTGTCCGCGGCGACGATCGTGGTGAGCACCACTAGCAAGGCGAGAATCAGCATCACCGTCCCAGTGTCGAACGCGGTGTCAATGCGCCTGACGGCAAAGGCTTGGCCCTGAAGGCCGGCGCTTGCGACGCCGGCAACTGCGATCAGGATACTGAGGCCCACCGAACTGCCAATTTGGTGCGCGACGTTGACGGCGCCCGAAGCAGCGCCGGCATTTGCATGGGCTACGCCGGCGACGCCAGCGGACGTCAGCGGGCTAAGGGTCAGGCCTTGGCTCACGCCAATCAGCAGCATCGGCAGCGCGACTGCGGTGATGTAGGG
The DNA here is from genome assembly GCF_008710155.1 of Sphingobium limneticum. Taxonomy (GTDB): domain Bacteria; phylum Pseudomonadota; class Alphaproteobacteria; order Sphingomonadales; family Sphingomonadaceae; genus Sphingobium; species Sphingobium limneticum. The sequence goes on along the minus strand of NZ_VYPZ01000020.1, from coordinate 13,260 downwards.
CGAACCTGCGTTTGCAAAGCTGAGCCACGCCATGCCCGCAATGCCCATGACGATGCCCACGACCATCAGGCGGTTGGCGCTGTACGTCTTGACCAGTCGGGGAAATGCGATCGCGAGCGGCACATGGAGGATGGTTGCCGGGATGAACGCGAGACCACCTTTTGCCGGGCCGTAGCCCTTCACGGTCTGCAGGTAGAGGGTCGTGAAAAAGAAGAACCCGACCATGGCGCCAAGATAAAGCACCCGTGCGGCATAAGCGCCCGAACGCACCCGGCTGGAGAACAGGTCGAGCGGCAGGATCGGTTGGACGGCACGCCGCTCGATCATGACGAACAGCACGATGAGCACGGCAGCTCCGGCAATGGACATGATCGTGATTGGATCACTCCACCCGCTCTGTGCCGACCGGATGAAGCCGAAGACCAGACCGCCGATGCCCAGCGTGGATGTCAGCGCTCCGAGCAGGTCGAAAAGACCCGTATGCTTGGGGGTCTCCTCAATGTAGCGATAGGCCGCGATGATCAGGCCGATGCCGACCGGCAGGTTGACATAAAAACCGGCGCGCCAGGACACCCATTCGGCCAGGACACCGCCAAGGACCAGCCCGACCGTGGCCGAGGCGCCTGCTGCCGCCGCATAATAGGAAACTGCGCGGGTGCGCTCATGGCCTTCGGCGAAATTGGTCTGCAGCAGCGCGAGGGTCGAAGGCGCCAGCACGGCAGCGCCAAAGCCCTGGATCGCACGCCACGACAGCATCCATGTGGCCGACGGCGACGCACCGATCGCCAGCGACGCCATCGTGAAGATGGCAAGACCTGTTACGAACATTCGCCGACGCCCGAGAATGTCTCCGGCACGGGCACCCAGCAACATGAAGCCCCCGAACGTCAGCGTATAGGCGCTTTGGACCCAGGCGAGATTGGCCTCGCTGAAGCCGAGTTGTTCGTGGATTTTGGGAAGGCCGGTAAGCACGATCGAGATATCGAGGACGATCATCACATAGCTCATGAGTATGATCGCCAATATGGCGCTTTTGTGAGACTCGCCGGAAGGGTGAACGCGCTGCATCATGGCGAGGTGTGTCCGAAGCTCTGGTCAGGCTGTCCGGCAAATGGGGCACAGGCAGCGCAAGGAAATTGTCGCTTTGGATATAGCCCCAGCATCGAAATGCGATTAGGCGCTATAATCGGCATGTCGCTATAAGGTGATCTAATCAATGGCGGGCGAAAACTATAACGAGCTGACCGCCTTCGTGATGGTCGCGCGCGAGCGCAGCTTCACGCGTGCGGCGGCTCAGCTGGGTGTTTCGCAGTCGGCGCTCAGCCAGACGATCCGAAGCCTGGAAGAACGACTGGGCCTGCGCTTGCTTACCCGCACGACTCGCAGCGTTTCACCGACCGAGGCGGGTCACCGTCTGTTCGACACGGTGGCGCCACGTTTTGAGGAGATCGCGCAGGAACTGGCCTCGCTTAGCCAACTGCGCGACAAGCCGTCAGGTAAGATCCGCATAAACGCAGGAGAGCATGCGGCTATTTCCGTCCTGCAACCGGCTCTGCGTAAGCTGTTGCCCGACAATCCGGACGTCAGCGTTGAGATCGTCGTTGATCATGGCCTGATCGATATCGTCGCCCAGGGCTTTGATGCAGGCGTGCGCTTGGGCGACCAGGTGGCCAAGGACATGATCGCGGTGCGCATCGGTCCTGACCTGCGCATGGCCGTTGTCGGATCGCCCGACTATTTCGCGCGCTATCCCGTGCCTCGATCGCCGCAAGATCTGACCGGGCACAATTGCATCGGGATCCGACTGCCAACCTATGGCGGCATCTTCCCGTGGGATCTCGACAAAGACGGGCATGAGGTCAACGTCCGGATCGATGGGCAGCTGGTCTTCAACAATATCAGCCTCCGATTGAACTCGGCCCTAGACGGATTGGGCCTTACCTATCTCCCGGAGGATCTGGTGCTGTCCTATATCGAACGCGGCGAACTGGTCCGGGTGATGGAAGACTGGTGCGGCCCTTTCGCCGGTTACCACCTCTATTACCCCAGTCGCCGCCACACATCCCCGGCCTTCGCGCTGTTCGTGGAGACCCTGCGCTATCGTGGCTGATTACGGACTGCGGCCGTGTATTGCGCATCGCTGACAAGCTCACCCCATGTCACGGATTGCCCTTTGCTGCTCTCCGCCAGCGCGACGTGGGTCATCGCTTCGTCCGGGCCAGCCCCGTGCCAATGCTTGATGCCGGGTCCAATCCAGACAACGTCGCCCGGGCCGAACCGTTCGGCCGGTTGTCCCCACTGCTGCACATAGCCGCGGCCACGCGTGACAACGAGGGTCTGGCCGAGCGGATGGGTGTGCCATGCGGTATGCGCGCCAGGAGCGAAGGTGACGGTCCCGCCGCCGATACGCGCGGGCGCTTCGCGCTGGAAGCGGCCCTCTACTCGTGCAGTTCCGGAGAAATTGGCGGCCGCACCGGTCGATTTCTCGGTGGAGCCTTCTCGGATCACCGAGACGCCTGGGGTGGAAGCTTTACCGTCGACTGCCACAGCGGGCAACGGCAAACAGGCGACGCCAATAGCCATGGCAGCCTTGGTTGCGCGGCGCATCACTCGGCCTGGCTCTTAGGGTGGAACACTTCACGGGCGACGCCCACGGCGGTGATCGCGTTTGGCCAACCTGCGTAGAAGGCAAGTTGAGTGATTGCCTCTACGATCTCGGTTTCGGTGACCCCGTTGCGGCGCGCAAGCTGCATGTGCGATCGCAGCTGCTCGGGGCGATTGAGCGCGATCAGTGCGGCGACGGTGATGAGGCTGCGGTCGCGTTTGGGCAGGCCGGGTCGTTCCCACACATCACCGAGCAGGACTTCGTCAGTGAGCTGAGCCAGCTTGGGGTCGATGTCACCCATCAGCTGCTGGGCGCGCGAAGGCTGGCCGGCGGCATCTTTGGTGGCCGTTTGGGCCTGCACCGGAGCCGGCATAGCGGAGCCGAGCATTATGCCTGACAGGAGAATCAGGCTGCGCATGATCATGTTCATAGCGGTAATCCTATGCTTCGTGAAACTTCGACTGCACCCTGTGCCGAGACACCGGCGGCCAGGCTTGTGCTACTTCGGGCGCCCAATGTGCGCGAAAAGAACGGCACCAGCTTTCCAAGAGCAATCTCGACATATTCGGGCACCCAATAGGTCTCGATATGCCGCGCACCTGGGATCTTGAATAATTCCTTGTCTTTGGTGCCAGTTGCCTTCGGAAAGGCATCCTCGGTCAGATAAAGGGTATCGGCTTCGCTACCGGCTATCATCAGCAGCGGAACGTCGATCAGGGCGATTTCGTCGGTCGCGTCCCAGCGCATCAGGTCCATGAGGCTGCTAGTGGTGTACTTGAAGGTCGAGCCCGGATGCGCATTGGTGCGCCAGTAATAGTGATAGCCGTCGCGATAGAGATCAAAGGGCAGCGCAGCGATCTGGGCGTCGGTAAGGTCCGCATCGCCGGAGTATAGGACCGCCCCGCCTTTCGCTTCCTGCGCGCGCGCAGCAGAAGCCTGCGCGAGACGCTCCTGGATCGTCGCGATCTGCGTGTCGTGGAACCCATTTCGGCGCACGCGTCCGGAATTGAACATGCTCAAGGTCGCGACCGCCTTGAAACGCTTGTCCGTCTTGGCCGCTGCCAGCGAGTATCCGCCGCCGCCGCATATGCCGTAGAGCCCAAGGCGATCGGCATCGACGCCGGGGAAACGCGCGATGAAATCTGCGGCGCCATGGATGTCCTCGACGCGGTTGGTCGGCTTGTCGACGCTGCGTGGGACGCCGCCGCTGCCGCCTTGATAGGCAGCATCCATGGTGATCGCGATAAAGCCGCGATCGGCCAAATGCTGCGCATAGAGGCCGGCGGTCTGTTCCTTCACCCCGCCATTGGGATGAGCGACCACGATCGCTGCATAGGACTTGGCCGGGTCATATCCCGCCGGCGTGTAGACGTTGGCGACGATGTTGAGCCCGTGCAGCTTGTAGCTGGAGGGATGGATATTCACCTTGCCGGACTCATTCTTCGTGAGCGCGCCGTCATAAACCAGTGTGAAGGGATTATCGCGATAGTTCAGCGGCTTGGCCGTGGGCTGCGTGGCGGCTTGGCTCATGGGCGCTACTCCAGTCATTGTAGTTGCGAGAAACAGCGCCGAGGTTCCAAGAAACTCGCGCCTGCTGCGATTTGAAAATTGGTCGGGCATTTCGGGAAATCCTGCTCAGTCAAGGTGCTTCTCGGCGAGGAAGCGAGAGACGTGATCGGCGATGGCGCCGTTGTTGAGGTCCGACATCATGAAGTGGGTGTTTCCGCGGATGCCGATCTCAGGGAGATGCACCAATTGGGCATCACCCCCATGTCGGTTGATGGCGGCGACCCACAGCTTCGCCATTGCCAGGCGCACGCGCCAGTTGTCCTTGCCGCGTTCTGCCGACGGTTCCGTTGGGATATTGTCCCCGTAATAGATGACGATCGGAAGCCGGGTAAGCCGGGCGAAGTCGTTCGGCGGGACTTCGACGGCCTTGAGCGTCCCAGCAGCGCTTGGCATGTCTGTCGGCACTTCACCGATGGGAAACACGAAGCCACTACCCGGCTCGAAGGCAATAATAGCCCTGACATTGGTGCTGTGGATCGCTGTCAGCCAGCCGGGTTCGCCGCCCTGCGAATGCGTGAACAGGATCGCAGGGCCAGTGCGCTCGAACAGCGCAGTCATCGCCGAGGAAACGACGCTGGCATCGTAAGGACCGGTGTTGGGCGTTACCGACCGGAAGAACTGATCCAGCGCCTCGGGATCGCGATCAAACTGCACGCCGTTGAAAAAATCGGGCCAGGCACCAAGACGGAACTGATCGAATAACAACTGGTCGTTTGGCGCCGGGTCGATCGTGGCGGCAACGGTGCTGTTGCCCGCGCGGCCACGTCGGGGCTGGTCGACGATGTAGGTCGTGAAATGCCGGCGCAAGAACAGGGTCTGGAAGCCCTCGCGCCCATCCGGTGTCGTTTCCCAGCTACGCCCAGACTGATAGGCACCGTGAAGCATTACGATGGGTAAGCGGCGCGGTTTCTCGGGGACTTGGTAAAAAGCGTAGAGATGATCACCGTGCAGGCTCTGGCCCTGGGAGGTCGGGGCGTTGTTGGTATATTTGCCGGGCGTCTTCTGGACCGTCCCGCCGGCTGCAAGACTTCCTTGCTCCACAATGACGAGAGGTTTCTCCTTCCTCTCGGTACCAAGTGCAGGAGATACCAGCATTACCGCGGTTACCGCTAAGGCAGGTAGCAATGACTTGAATAGCACTATGGCCGTCCTCCTGTTTCCAAGCGGAGATTAGCGTGGCAGGGTCTTTGCGATTAGACGGCCAAATATGCATGACGCGATAAGCTGGGCTAATTAAACGGCGCCAAGGCGGCGCGCCTTCCCAGCCTTTGCGAGCGCCTCGATCCGCTGCCCGAAATAATCGCTGACAGACACAACGTCCGCATAGTCTCAAATGCCCCCATCCATCTGGCCAGTGGGGAATGGCCTGAGTTGATCGACACCTGCCGAGATATCGGACCTTCCGCACCTAGGGATCAAGATTTGAGCTCTGAGTGTCTCATAAGGGTCGGCACCGAACCTATGCATCTGCGTAATCAGGTTTCTGGAGTAAGCGCCGGCGAGGCCAGATCGAATACGAGGAGGAGGCGCGAGACGCCGGTTCCTGCGATTGGCGGCGAGCGATGGAGAATCGCCGGGGTTTCGGCCCAGATCCGCCCCTTGAACAAGCCGACGTCTCCCGCGCGCAGGTGGTTGACCTGGTGGTCGAACCGCATGTCTGCCTCGATCCACTGGGGGCCTGGCTCAGTGAGCGGCATCAGCAGGCGGGCCTTGACATTGTCCATGTGGAACTTGCGGCAGGCGTCGGTCTCGACGATCTCAAGCCGCATTCGGATGGAACCGACTTCCATGACCTGGGCGTAACGGTGGGCAAGGTCACTGATCTCCTGGCTCAATGCGGTATGCGGCCCATCGGGATAGCCCGCTTCGATCAGAGCACCGGGAAGGCAAGATGCCAAGCTTTCCACTGCCAAGTTCTTCTGCACATCGTCGATCTCGTCGAAATCCAGGCTGTCGAGCCAGTCGAGGGCAGGCGAGCGGTGGCGCTGCCACAAGGCGAGTTGGACATGCCTGTCATGGATGCACTCAAGCACCGTGGGGGCCTCGTCGGCAATCCACGCGGCGCGGGTGCGTTCAAGTGCCGCGATGCTCACTGTGCCGCCTCCATTGCCTGCTCGCCCCAGGCCGGGAACGGATCGCGGATATTCAGCCATTGCGCAGGTGCGAAGGTATCGCCAGGCACGAGGCACGCATCCAGCCGGGCGCGGATGCGCGTCTCGTCCATTCCGATGCCGATGAATACCAGTTCCTGCCGTCGATCGCCCCATGGCGTCGTCCAGTGCGAAGCGACGAAGCTCTCGAAGCGGTTGTCTTCCGGCCACTGATGCTTGGGGATGCTCGCCCACCAGCGCCCCATGCGTGAGGTAATGGTCTGTGATCCGGCGACGGCGAGTTCGCCCACCCAGTCGGGCCGGGTCGCCAGCCAGAAGTGACCCTTGGCGCGCACCACTGCGTCAAGGCCGTCTGTCGTCAGGAAGGCGTGGAACTTGGCTGGATCGAACGGACGGCGGGCGCGGTAGACGAAGCTCTCGATGCCGTATTCTTCGGTCTCGGGCGTGTGGCTGGCATAGCCGTAGAGTTTCTTGGCCCAGAGCGGGTGCTGCGCCGCCTTCTCCTCGTCGAAAGTGCCGGTGGTGAGGATCTGCGTCAGCGGCACCTTGCCGTGGTCGCAGGTGATGATTGTCGCATCGGCATTCAGGCTGGCGACCAGCTTTTTCACGACCGTGAGGTGCTCCGGCTCGACAGATGAAGCCTTGTTGACGATCACCACGTTGGCGAACTCGATCTGCTCCACCAGCAGGCCCACGAGGCTACGCGAGTCTTCATCGCCAAGCGCCTTGCCGCGATCTGCCAGGAAGTCCTGGCTAGAGTAATCCGTCAACAGATTGATCGCATCGACCACAGTGACCATCGTGTCGAGCCGCGCCACATCGCCCAGGCAATGCCCGGCTTCGTCACGGAAAGAGAAGGTGCTGGCGACGGGCAGAGGTTCGGAAATGCCGGTGCTTTCGATCACGAGGTAGTCAAACCGGCCCGCCTCGGCCAGTATGCGTACTTCCTGCAGCAGATCATCGCGCAGCGTGCAGCAGATGCAGCCGCTGGTCATTTCCACCAGCGCTTCCTCGGAGCGAGACAACGCTGCCCCGCCACCGCGGACAAGATCGGCATCGATGTTCACCTCGGACATGTCGTTCACGATCACTGCCACGCGCAGGCCTTCGCGATAGGCGAGGATGTGGTTGAGCAGCGTCGTCTTGCCCGCGCCCAGAAAACCCGAGAGCAGGGTGACGGGCAGGCGGCCATCGGCGGCCGGGACGATGTTCTGCGGGAAGGTCATGGTCAGCCTCTTGTTAATTTATAGAGATGATATACCGTAACAATCTAATTTTGAAAAAGGGGGTAAATTTGATCCGACTGCCTTTGACGGCGGCCCTGCTGGGCGCGCCTTTGTTCGCCATGCCCGCGTTCGCCGAAACCGAAGACCGGGCATCCGCCCATCGCGGCGAGATCACGGTTACTGCGATTCGCGAAGATGACAGTTACGCGCCTAAGAAGGCGACGGTGGCGGGGAAGGCGCCCGCCGACCTTCTGGAAATCCCGCAATCGGTGAGCGTGGTGACGCGCGAGCAGATGGAGGATCGCAACTTCTTCACGATCGGCGAAGCGCTGCAGCAGGTGACCGGCATCACGGTGATGCCGTTCGATGGCTCCAACCCGGACTATCGTGCGCGGGGTTTCGTGCTGGACTACGCCTATGATGGCATCCCCTCGACGTTCTCGTCCGGCGTGCCCGAATTTGATCTGGTGATCTACGAGCGCCTTGAATTGCAGCGTGGACCGACAGGCCTGTTTCGGGGGTCGGGTTCGCCAGGCGGCACGATCAACCTCATTCGCAAGCGCGGACAGGACAAGGTGGCGGTCTCCGGCGCCCTGTCGGTCAGTTCGTGGGACAACTATCGCGGCGAGTTCGACATAGGCGGCCCAGTGGATGCAGCCGGGCGGCTGCGCGTGCGCGCGGTGGCCAGCCTGACCGATCGCGATTTCTTCCAGGCGAAGTCGCACACCCGCAAGATGATCGCCTATGGCGCCTTGGATTACGACCTGACGCCCAGCACGACGATCGGCGCCTCGATTTCGTACCAAGACAACAAGGCTAACACCCCGATGAACGGGCAGCCGGCCTTTTCCAACCAGAGCTTCCTGAACTTTCCGCGCAGCTTCCAGCACCTGCCGGACTGGAACATCTTCACCGAGAAGACGGTGGAATATGCCGCCGAAGTGCAGCAGCGCGTGGGGGACTGGTCGGTCGTTGTGCGCGCGTTGAAGCGCGACATTCCGCGATCGTGGATGGACGCCTTCATCCAGCCTGGCACCGGCGTCGACCCTGCGACGCTTACGGCCACTTATGTGAACCGCCGCAGCGAGGGTGAGAACGGCAAGGAGGCGTTGGACGCCTATGCGACTGGCCCCTTCACCCTGTTCGGACGCCAGCATGATCTGACCGTCGGCTACAGCTTCGACAAGCGCACGACTGAGTTTCTGTCGAGATCCCAGACGGTGGCGGGGCGGTTCTCGATTTTCGATGCTGACGCCGTTCCGCAACCTGCCCGTGTCTTCACCTCGGGAAGCGAGACGGATCTGCGGCAATCGGGCTTTCACGCGCAGTTGCGCCTGCGTCCGCTGGAGCCGCTGACGATCGTGCTCGGTGGCCGGATCAGCGACTATACCAACCGCACCCGCGGGATCGCACCGTCGCCTGTCACCCAGTTTCGCGTGACGTCTAAGGAGCGCGGGCAGTTCACCCCCAGCGTCGGCGCGGTGCTGCGCCTTGCCGAGAACGTCACGCTCTATGGTAGCTATGCTGACATCTTCAATCCGCAGACGGCGCTGCGCAAGGACGGCACCGTGCTAGATCCGCGTGTGGGGCAGCAGTATGAACTCGGTCTCAAGGGGCGCTTCCTCGACGGCAGGCTGAATGCCACCGCTGCCGTGTTTCGCAGCAAGGACAAGAACCGTCTGCTGGAAGACGTGACCGCGCCCGGGTTCTACGTCGCGGCAGGCGAAGTGAAGATCGCGGGGCTCGAATTCGAAGCGACCGGCAGTCCGATTGCGGGGCTGGAGCTGACGCTGGGCTATACCAACGTGAAGACCGAATATGCGGTGGCGCCAGCCAGCCAGCAGGGCGCCGTGTTCGATATCTTCACGCCGCGCCACCAGTTCAAGGCCTATGTGCGTTACGAGCCTGAAGTGCTGGGCGGTGCTTTCGCTGCGGTCGGCCTCAACGCACAAAGTGGCGTTGTCGGCGCCGGTGTTGCAGGGGTACGCGAGCAGGGCGCCTTTGCGGTCGCCAACGCGCAGTTGGGCTTCCGTTTCAACGAGCACCTGCATGCCTTCGTGAGCGCGAACAACCTGTTCGACAGGATCTATTATGTCCGCGTCGGCTCGATCAACACGTATAACAACTATGGCGAGCCGCGAAACATTCTGCTCACGGTTCGCGCCAGTTATTGAGACCAGCCAACGCCTTGTCCGTTCTGAGTGATCTGGGCGGACAAAGCGCCAATCAGGTAGTGGGTCTAACGAACCTTCGACATCCAAAGATGCGGATGGGGGCTGAACTGTCCTGAAGGGTCGCCCCCGGAAACGCCCGCTGGATTTGCAGGCTGACCAAACGCGCTGCTAAATAACCAACCCTGCATTTCCCTCGCCATCCATCGTTGAGGGAGTGGAAAAGGCGAGCATCGATCTCGCCGCCCGGGGGATGACCACGTTCCATACCCAAGGCCGTCTGGCACATGTCACGCTCTACCTGACGCAATACCCTGCATCCGCAGCGCCTGCGCTGAAAGCAGCTGTCGCCAAAGCCACGAAGGCATGCAGACAGTTCCCTCTCGCGGCCACCGGCCTTGAAAGGACCCCGCCCAACTGGCTGTTCCTGGAGGTTGACCGCACGGCCGCACTGCAACGACTGGCCGATGAGGTTACCGGACGGTCCGGACCTGAGAACGCGAAATTGGTGCCTGAGCGGCGACAATGGGTCGACATAGGTAGGCGGCAAGTGGGACTTTGCCGTCGTTCCAGCACGTGGGCTCAACGGCAGATCTATCGTCATACCTGACAATCAGCGCACAATCCGCCCGACAAAGATCGCGGCCGCAACTGGGCCGGTTGTTGAATGACAGATCTTGGCCGCATTGCGCCAAAGCCGCAAGTTGGCTTTCGGGAAGGCCATGCTCGGCCCGGTGCGACCGAAGATAGGTGGATCGCAGACCTACGATGAAGATTGGACGGAGGCACTGCCCATCTCCGCCACAAGCCAATCGCGAAAGTGCCGCATTGCTGCATTTTCGGGACGCGATATCAGACGAGTAAGCCAGTAGCGGCCCACATCAACCTCGATCGGGAATGGTTGGACGAGCAATTCTGACGCGAGCTCGCGAGTGAGCATCTCCGCCGGAACCAGCGCTACTCCGAGACCGGCGGCGGCGGCGGATCCCATCAGCGCTGCACTATCGAAAATGGGGCCGCGAAGAATCGGGGTGGGTACACCGGCGGCGGCGAACCATAACGCCCATTCATCAGGGCGATACGAGCGCAACAGCCGCTCGTGGACGAGATCGACGGGCGATTTGAGCCGCACTGCAATGGCTGGAGCGCAGACCGGAGTCATGGATGCTCTCAGCAGCGGTTCGGCATGTGTGCCGTGCCACGCACCGTCGCCGAAACGGATCGCGAAATCCAGCGCTTCGGCGACCAGGTCAACGCGGTTGTTGTTGGTCGAGATGCGCAGATCAATCGATGGATGAGCGCGGGCGAAGATGTCTAGCCTCGGAAGCAACCAACCCGTTGCGAAGGTGCCAACGACGCCGACCTTGAGGGGGTCCCGGAAGCGGCCCTCGCCGTACTGGTCGAGCGTTTCGGCTACACGATCAAACATCTCGGCGAGCACAGGAACAAGCACATGACCTTCGTCAGTGAGCGCGAGACCACGCGGTAGTCGGTGGAAGAGGCGAGCGCCCAAGCGGCGTTCCAACTGCGTGACCTGATGACTGACCGCGCCTTGGCTGACGCAAAGCTCGATCGCAGCGCGGGTGAAGTTGAGATGGCGTGCAGCCGCCTCGAAGGCCCGCAGCGCGTTAAGTGGGAGTTGGGCACGGTCCATAACCCACCCATCAAATATTCTCATGGCTTTGTCGATAATTCATACTTTGTCGCGCGCTCGGCCGATTGGCATTCAGGGGATGAAAGGAAGGAAAATGATTAAACCAATAACAGTCGGGGCGTGGCTTGCGAGCATGAGCGTCATGGCTGGGTGCAATGCGCAGGAGGCGCGGGCCCCGGTGGTCGCGGGCGCAGCCCGCGATTCAGCACTGCATGTAGAAGACGACCCCCTGACCAGACCGATGGAGCTGAAAAGAGCGGAGAAATGGCTCGCGCCTTTGCCACCCGAAAAAATCTTTGGTGGCAGTTATCTCATGGGGTTCGCCGGCTTGAGTGTCGCGCTGATCGATACTGGTGCAGGGCTGGTGCTAATTGACGGCGCGCTGCCGCAAGCGGCCCCGGAGATATTGGACAATGTACGCAGCTTAGGGTTCGACCCTAAAGACATCAAATTCATACTGAGCACCGAGCCGCATTATGACCATAGCGGCGGCCTAGCGGCGCTTGCCCGTGACACCGGCGCGACGGTGATCGCGAGCGCCCGGGGGGCTGACGGCTTGCGGGCTGGAGCGCTTCTGGAGGACGACCCGCAGTTTGCTTATGGTGGCGTCTGGCCGCGCGTAACGCAGATCCGAGTGGTCGAGGACGGCGAAGTGATACAGCTCGGCCACACCGCGATAGCCGCCCACGCGACGCCAGGGCATACCATGGGCAGCATGAGCTGGAGCTGGCGGTCGTGCGAGGTTCAAGTGTGCAAGGCGATCGTCTTCGCTTCCAGCCTCAACCCTGTATCCGCCGGAGACTACCGCTACTCCGCACCGTCAAGCGCCCCGATCGTCAGAGGCTTCACGGCGAGCTACAAGCTTATGGGTGAACTGCCATGCGACATCCTTATTTCCGCGCACCCCGATAATGCGGGCGAAGGACGATACAACGATAGGCTTGGCGCATGCCGCACATACGTCGAGCGGTCCCGGGGACTGCTCGCGAACCGACTTGAAGCTGAACGTAACTCGACAGCGAAGTAGGCGTGATCTGCTCTAGGCTTTACGCGAGCCTAAAGCGGCAGCCTAGAGGGGCTGAAGCGCCCCGGGTTTCCAGGAGGCTCCAACTTGTGAGAAGGAGCATCCGTTATGAGCAAGACAACCAACAAATTTTCACCTGAAGTCCGCGAGCGGGCGGTTCGTATGGTGGTGGAGCAGCGGGCCGAGTACGGCTCGGAATGGGAAGTGATGAAGTCGATCGCGGCGAAGATCGGCTGCTCGCTGGAGACGCTGCGCCGGTGGTGCCGCGAAGAGGCGAGCCGACGAGCGGGGCCAGCGGCGCTGGCGGCGGATGACCGGGAACGCCTGAGATTGCTGGAGCGCGAAGTGAAGGAACTACGCCGGGCCAACGAGATTTTGCGCAAGGCATCTGCGTATTTTGCGATGGCGGAGCTCGACCGCCCCGGGAGATGATGATGGCGTTCATCGACGTCCATCGCGAGGATTTGGGTATCGAGCCGATCTGCCGGGAACTGGCGATCGCCCCATCCTCCTACCATGAACACGCCGCGCGTCGTGCCGATCCCGGCAGGCGTCCAGCACGTGCGCAGCGTGATGACGAGATCAGGGAGCAGATCAAGCGGGTCCATGAGGCCAGCTTCGGTCTCTATGGCACACGCAAGGTCTGGCACCAGATGCGGCGTGAAGGCATCATGGTGGCGAAATGCACGGTGGAACGATTAATGCGCGCCATGGGGCTGGCAGGCGTCCATCGTGGGAAGAAGACGATCACCACCATCAGCAACCCGAAGGCACCGTGTCCGCTGGACAAGGTCAATCGGGCATTTCGCGTCAGCCGGCCAAACGCCCTGTGGGTCGTCGATTTCACCTACGTGCATACTTGGGCAGGCTTCGTCTATGTCGCCTTCGTGATTGATGCTT
>NZ_VYPZ01000001.1 GCF_008710155.1 Sphingobium limneticum | reverse complement strand
GGCCTGAAATTACCGTGATCTGAGTCATCGCACCGTTCCTAGTATCGGTGCAAACACCGGCGCTTGCACCGGTGCCATCTCGAAATATCAGCCGATCACCGCAAGGCGGCCCTCACCGGAGCGATACGTCGAAGCCGACGAGGGTATCACTGATTTTGGCAAGCCGTTCATCAAGGCAGCGGCAACCCGCGTCTGGGCACGCGAACCAAGCGTGCGCATGCTGGCATAAGTGCGTTCGGGAACACTGCTCACAGCCACGTGTTCTACAAATATTCCAATTGTAGGAGAGCATCATGAGCATCGAAGGCAAAGCCAAGGAAGCTGCCGGTTTCGTCAAGGAAGAGCTGAACGAGCACGGCGATACCCCTGAAGCGAAGAAGAAGGCTCAGGAAGGCCGTGATCTGCGCAATGAAGGTCGCATCGAGGACGGCAAGGCCCCCAAGACGACCGAGCCGGGCACCGGCGCCAAGGAATAAGGCTCATTCGAGCTTCAGGACGCCGCCCTTAACAGGGCGGCGTTTTTGCATCCAGTGATCGGCTAGATCGTCAGAACGCCCTTAAGCCCTTCGGCATTGCCTGCCATTCCCGGTACTTCCTCAAGCTGCCGCAGCGCTTTGAAGGCGCCGCGATCGTCTCGATAGCGGAAAATCTCGAAACCATGCCCCTTGAGCTGCGGAATGGTATCCAGCTCCTCGGCCGTTGCCATATTCAAGTTTATCGGTGTCATAGGTTGGCCTGTTCTTCGAGAGGCAGATCAGCATCTGGCGGGTAATAGAGGGCAGCACATTTCTCTCGCAGGCATCCCCCTTCGATCATGATATCGTCGCGGTAGGCGTCAGCGATAAAGGCCAGCGTATCGACATGCTTGGCCTCGAAATACATCGCATGCACGTCGTCGCGCCCTGCGCCATAAACGACCCTGCCCACCTTCGACCAGATCAAGGCCATCGTACACATGCCGCAGGGCTGAAGCGTCGAATAGAGCGTCGCGCCGCGCAGCTCCATTTCGCCTGTGCCTTCGCAGCCTCGCCGGATCGCCATCATTTCGGCATGGGCGGTCGCGTCGGGAAGTTCTTCAGTCTGGTTACGCTCGCCAGCTATGATCTTGCCGTCGAGCACGATCACGCACCCCAAGGGTGACGTGGAAGGATCGGAGCCTTTGGACCGCGCAATCTCGATCGCCTTGCGCATCCACGCTTCGTCTTCAGCTTGTGGCATGGGCAGTCTCCTAGGAAAAGATGACGATTGTCGACAGCATGAAGGCACCTATTGGAGGCCTTGCAATCCTGCCAGCCGGTCACGACCTATCGGACTGGGCAGATGAAAGAGGCGGCTCCTCCATCATATTGCCCTTCACATCCCCTCCATTGGCAGCGATTACAGCGAAGGGATCGACCGGCTTGGAAAAGGCGACGCCACAGAGGCGATCATTTCTCCATCGGATCTCGCCGTTCACGTCCAGATTTCTCGCCTTGAGTGAAAGCTTGCAGCCTGGCCAAAGATCATTTTGAGCTTCAAGCATCGCTCCGCCTGCTGAGATATCTCCAACAACGACGACCCTGCTCCCGGTGTCCAAAGTGAGCGTGGCTCTAAAGGACGTGGCGAACCGTGCATCGCGACGTCGGTCAGCTTTGCGCATTCGTTCATATAGCGATGGTAGCATGGTCTTCACTCTCGAAAGGAGGGGCGTCCCGACGCCATCACCTGAGCAGAAACAATTTCCGGGTTAAGAATTTAGGCGATGGATGTGCGTGCATGAGCCCGAAAGGCCGCAGGTTAAACCTGGCTGGTGACCAAATGGTTAACCTGAGACAATAATGAGCGTATATTGCCCGTCTAACTCATCATGAATCTTGGCATTGTCCCGCGATCTTTTCCGCCTGGCTACCTCGGATACATATCAGCAGTCGTTTTTGTTGGTGCTTTGCCACGGTGACCAATCTAGCCCATGCGTTGTCAGTGGATTGCCAGCTGGTTGCATCGAATTTTCGGACGCTGCAAGCCAATAACTGGCATGAGGTTCAACCTAAGTTAAACAGGCTGTTAATCCTTTTTTTTATGTCCTTCCATAGATTTGCCTCCATTATGCGGAGATCGAAATGAAACGGTTGCTCTATATCAGCACAGCTCGCTCCATTCTGGACGCATCAGAACTTGAAGAGCTGCTCTCTAAGTCGCGTGCGGCGAACACCAAGGCAGACCTTACGGGATTGCTAGTCGTAGGCGGGCGACGGTTCTTACAAGTGCTTGAAGGCCCCGACGAGGCAGTGATCCGGACATATGAACGGATCAAAAGTGATCCTCGCCATTTTGCTCTAGTCAAGCTTCACGACAAGGCGGTCGAAGGAAGGGCTTTCGGTTCATGGTCAATGGGATATGAGCAAGGCGGCGAAGCCGCAGCTTCAGCTTCGCTAGCAGATCAAGTGAACGCTATGGTAGCGTCAATAGCCGATCCCACGCTGCGCGCCTACTTTATCGGTTTTGCTGAAACCCACGCCGGAACATAGCTAAATGTCGGCGTTTCAAAATGAAAACCGCACATGATCTAAGTCGGCAGGTGGGGCATCCTGGTCGACTAGAACGGTTCTTTGGAGAAACATCGGGGCTTTCGCGAAGCGCTAAATGAAAGGTCGCTAGGTGCCGATCAGGATACTGCAACATCGGCACTCGACCCTGGGATGATTGATGCGCTCAGTAGAGCGCCAATAGACTGCTTGGCGTGCGACTTGGTGCGACGACATTGGGTCGCCCTTATCAAAAAAAGGCCCCGCCTCGGGGTCACAAGGTAGGGCAATATGCGTTGGGGACGCAGCCTTAATACGATATTTGTTGGGTGATGGTTCCGATCGCGTGCTTGGGATTTCCAAGCCATTTCCGCATCATCCAATGTCTTAAAACTATCGCCCTTTGCGCCCGCTTCCTGGAGCTTCTTTCAAAGATTATCGGGGGTCATTGCGGCGCGGAAACGGAGGTCCACCTTGGCCTGCTTGGCGAGTGTACCGATCCAGTCATCCCGCCCTATTTGCTTCAATAGCCATGCGCCAAACGCCTCGCCCTGTTCGTTCGGTTCCATTATAATCTCGCATCGTCGCGCGATATTAGGCCGGAACGTTACTTCAGCAAACTGACGCATGTATCTCTGCCAATGTGACCGGCTCCCATGAGCGCTACGCAGCACATCGGGCAATTGCCGCCATGTGCTTCACATCTCCCAAGCGATATCTTCGATCACCCGATTGCGCTCACTGGCCCTGCGCATCCTGCAGCGCATCATTTCAAGCCTCGCATTCACAACGGGTCGGGATATAGGTTATCATCCTGCGCCGCACATCGGGTTCACCCATTTTAGGCCTCTAGCGAAGTACGACATCGCGCCCTTCGTCTTCCGAATATATGATGTCCGTCCTCAGAGCTTTTATCATAGTCGGAGGTGGCACAAAGACACGTCGATCAGCCGCAGGGAGAAGCTCTACCCACCCAGAAAATTTGGGTTTTGCGACAAATAGTCTACAGCTCGTCCCGGCATTAAGGAATCTTCAAAAGGCGCGCATTAGCTGGCGGTTGACGGCTATGCTTCATTCCCTTGATCTCTTCACGCTGCAAATGGCCAGCATTCTGGCAAGTACTGCATTCGGCCTCGTTTTCGCGGGCCTATGGCGGGGCCGCCTGGACGACAAGAATCTGCTATATTGGTCAGCTAGCTCGTTGTTGTACGCGGCGGATCTGATCGCTTTTATGGCCGTAGATCTTTTGCCGCTACCTGTTGGCTGTTGCCTTTATGGCCTCCTCACCGTCTCAAATATCCTTGGCCTCTCAGGCCTGAGGCTTATCGAGAGACGCAAGCCATTCGCCTTGTGGATGTTAGGGTTGGTCGCCATTACGATGACTGCCTATGCGGCCCCGGTTTTCGCCCAGGCCTATTGGCCCACGATCCCATCATCATGTATTCCCATCTCCAGAGCAGTCGGATTAATCATATCCATGACCGTGGTGGGGACAGCTTGTATCCGAAGCGGGCGGCGCTGCGCGTCACGAGGCGGCGCGATCGCTGGAATTGCGACCCTCGGCTATATTCCCGGCTACCTCGTCTCCATCGCTGCGGAGTTGGGCTGGCCTATGGGCAATGATTGGCTGGCTCTCATCCCCATGATCTCGGACCAGTTGCTGCTCGGCCTTCTTAACTTGGGCCTTCTGGCTATCCCTATCGAGCGCGCCCAAGCCCGACTGCGTGAGATGGCGCTGCGTGACCCACTAACCGGCTGTTGGAATCGTGCAGGCTATGAGAATCTCTCATCCCGGAAGTCCGATAACGATGGAATGATCGTTGCGATCGACATCGACCATTTCAAACAGATCAACGACCACTGGGGTCATGCAGCCGGGGACGACGCCTTGGTTGCGCTGGCCCGCGCCGCCAGGACGTTAGCCGAGCCGTTGGGCGGCGACGTCGCGCGCATGGGAGGAGACGAATTCCTTATCCTGCTGCCCAACCGTTCGGAACTCGATGCACGAGGCTTCGCAAATCAGCTTCGCAAAGCGCTGGCCAAGACTCCTGCAAGCGAGCCATGGACGATCAGCCTCGGCCTCGCCCGGTTCAATGCCGGAGAAGCAGATTATGCAGCAGCAGCGCGCAGAGCGGACGCATCGCTTTATCAGGCAAAGCATCAGGGGCGCGATCGTGTCGCTGCATAAACGCACATCCTGTGCGGACGGAACATGCTCCCCCCTCACCGGTTGGCTTAGTTCATAGCTGATAGGAGAGAGCCATGATCCCCGAACAAATTCCAGGCGAGAATGACCAGGCTGACATGCAGGGTACATCGATGGATGATCTGCCCGGCACCGACGATGGTACGGACGAGGACGTTGATGTCGACGTTGATGCCGACGAAGAAGACCAGGACGCCGATGCGCTGGAAGATGCGCAAAAGGATGCCGCAGAGCAGCGCGAGCAGGAAGGCGGCTATCAATAGACATAATGAACCCCGCCAGCGATGGTCGCTGACGGGGTTCATTTTGGTCACATCACATTTTTAGAAGTGGAAGATGACACCAGCCATCGGGCGGAAGCTGTCCCAGTCATAGGTGTCGACCTGCACGCGCAGGCGAACGCCGCTGTTACCGGTGACGCCGCCAAGACCAATTTCCTTGGGTCCTACTTCAACGCCGGCGCCGTACATCCAGTCCTTGCGGTCGGGCCAGCCGCCCTTGCCATTCACCCACTGATAGCCGGCCGACGCATAGATCAGGCCGCTTTCACCAGCACGCGCACCGAAGCGGCCCTTGACGCCATATTCCCAGTCGATGTCGCTAAAGCCCTTGGTGGCGTTGCCTTCAACACCAACAAAGACCGGGCCGAGCGGAACATTGACACCGGCGATGCCGCTGATCAGAGCGCCATTCATGATGGTTTCGCCAGGGATGGCGCCGAATTCGGAGCCACGGTCAAAGGTGTGATAGCCGCCAAGCACGCCGACATAGGGCTCGACGCCAAAAGCGTCGGTGCCATCAGGCGCGGTTTCCTGCGCAGAAGCGATGGCAGGCAAGGCAGCCAGAATGGCTGCGGCGGCGAGAAACTTCTTCATATGAACCCCTGTTAGTGTCGATTAGGTCGACGGCAGAACAAGCCGGTTCGTGTCGAGTTTCACAGAAATGTCATTAAACTGAGAGAGTTGCATATATGCAACGGCAGTTTGAGGGGAACCCGGGGCGTATAGCATCGTATTATGGGAGCAAGCGGCTCCCCCTCCCTTGCAGTCTTCATGACTGCCCACCCCCGGCCTGCCGGGGGTGGGCTTCTTGATAAGCGTAGCGGCGCGTAACGAAGATTTCACCTTGTCGCGGCAGTCAGGGTGCGGACGAAGCATCGTCGCGAGGGGCTGCACCCTGATGAGCTTCGTTCAACCGTCGCTTGCCAGCGTATCTTTTCAGACAGGAACGGTGAAGAGGCTCGTCCGGCCCTTCAGCAAACACCACGCGGTAGAAGATGCGTGATCGTGCAGGCGGGTGGCAGGTCATGCCCCAAAGGCCGGATGGAATGTTCACGGATAAAGGCGGCAGGATCGACATCATGTTCCAGCAGCACGCCGCACTTCTCGCCGTCAGCCCAGATTATCGACGCGCAGAGTTCGACCTGATTGACGACGATCGTTACGGGCGTTCCTGCTCGCGGAAACACGAAACCTTCCAACTGCGCGCCGTAGATCGACATGTTCTTGATCGTGGCAAATTCATAAAGACCAGACCAATTGACCGTGCAAGGCACGTTGGCGGCCTCGCGTGGCTGGTGGCGGCGCTCCGGGGTGCGGGCAAGTGCGTTCAGCATCATTGTCATCCTGTTGTCCCCATATGTAGACCAACCTGCGCGTGAATTGTTCCCCACTCGCTGCTACCAGAGTGACCGGCATCGGATGATCGAAACTGTGAACTGATTCCAGTCGGGCAATATCAAGATCATGAATATCGAGTGAGCGACCCTCATCCCGATCGAAAGTCTGCAGAAATAGCCCTGTCGCGACCGGCTTTGATTGCGCAGTCCGGCACCGCACTATCTTGTTACGCAGTGCCGCAACTGTGCTTTATCGCGGTCTGCATCCGCCCCGGCCTGATCGCTGAAAGTCGATCATAATTGAGACAAAAACGTGGCGCTTGATGGCTGGAATGCGCTAAGGATGGGCGAGGCACATATCTTGTCCGGGTGGAAGAACAAGGTGCAGGCGTCGTCGCGCATGTTACGCCGGCCTCGGTGCTGCCGGAACGGAATCGTGAGATGGCGGAACCGGGGTCGGCCGACGAGTCGAGGAAGCGTAGGCCAAAAAAATCTCGGCCGCCCTGGCAGCATTGCGCCGCTTGGAAGCCGTTCTGATACAGCGCTTGGATCAATTGGCGAACCTGACCAGCGCGGAAACACCGGCACGGGCTGTCGACTCTCCATTGTAGATTTCAGCAAGGCGATCCAGCAGGGACTCGATCAGGCCTTCGCCGTTATCGGTCAGCGTAACCACTACGCCGCGACGATCGCGATAGGCCGTGTTTCGCCTGACAAGGCCAATTTCTTCCATCTCGGTGACTTTGCGACAAGCCGTCGAGAACGGGACATTGGCAAAGCTGCACAGGGACCAGAGATAGACGACCCGTCTCTCTCGTTCGGCAATATAGAGTTCCATGAGCATGTCCCATATTGGGTTGGCACAGTGGCGATAGCCCAAGGCATCGCCAAGTGCCTTGCGCATTGTCACCAGCTTCCGGCAGATTTCCATACGAGCGAACGAGCGATGGGGCACAGCATATCTCCCTATGCTTGAACGGCGCGGCGCGCGGCTCAACCTGCCGTTCGCGCGCGATTTGGCTTACAAAAGTCCCTGTCTACGGAAGCTCAGGCTGCCCTCTTGGGCGATCAGGATATGGTCAGCAGTCCGCCTAGTCGGCGCTGTTCATTGAAACCATGGTGAAGCGCATCGCGTTAGAGAGCCAATTCCTTTGTCGCAGGTGGTCCCGGATTTTCAGGAAAGGCGTTCATCTGGAATATCTCGTCCTGGGTGGTTACGATATTCTCGATTTCGGAGCTGGCCTTCGCTTCCTGAAGTGACAGTGTATCGATTAAAATTCCTTGGTTGGGAATTGTCCTGGCTCGGCCTTTCAGTTCGGCCAGATAGCGATGAGCGCGGGTTAGCGCCTTGAGAACCGCAGCTGTTTCGATCGCTCCGGGGGGAGGCAGATCGGGCAGGGCGTAGCTGGGTCGGAGCAAGTCGGTCGCCTTGAGTAAAGAAATCGTCTGATCCTTAGGCCGCGTGGACAAATTTGAGCCAGTATCTGACGGTGGCGATGTGCACCATGCCGAGGAAGCTGTTGGCCAGTTGATCGTAGCGGGTAGCGATGGCGCGGTTGATCTTGAGGTGACCGAACATCCGCTCGATGCGATTGCGCTGTTTATAAAGCGCACGGTCATGCTCGATCTTCACGCGGCGGTTTGATCTGCCGGGGATGACGGCCTCGATTTTCCGCACGGCAAGGTCGGCGCGGATGGCGTCGGCGTCATAGCCCTTGTCGGCGAGCAACGCGTCAGGTGCACGCTCGGGCAGGTCGATCAAATCCTCATAAGCTTTGCAGTCCGCCGCTTCGCCAACTGTCAGATGGAAAGCGAGCGGTCGTCCGAGGGCATCAGCCAGGCAGTGAAGCTTACGGGTGAACCCGCCCCGCGAGCGGCCAAGAGCGCGTCGATGAGTCCCCCTTTTCCGCCCGCTGCCGAGACGTGGGCGCGGACTGTGGTGCTGTCGATGCTGTAATGGCCGTTGTCCGCCATGATCTCGGCCAGCGTTACCGCCACGGTCTCCCATACCCCAGCTTCGCTCCATCGCCGGAATCGACGATAGATCGTGTTCCAACTGCCGTATTTGGGCGGGACGTCACGCCACGGAGCACCGCATCGAAGCCGCCAGAGGATGCCGTTGATGATGAAGCGGTTCTGCTCGGGACGCCTGCCTCGGCCACGGTTCTCGGGCTCGATTGGCAGCAAGCCCTTCAGAATACGCCATTCCCCCTCGGTGAGATCGCCTCTGCACAAGCCTGCCTCCAAAAAGCAGCCTTGAATCAAGCGATATGCTCCACGTCAATCATCTCAACGCAAGTGGTTGTCGAAGCCGGCTGACATTGCAATCATGTCCGCCTGGAGGATTCGATGGCTTTGGTGGAAGTGCTTGAGGGCGAGGATTTGGAAAAGCTGCTGTTCGTGGCTGAGTTCGACTTCCTGCCGCGTGTTGGCGAACACCTTGCCCGAGATATAGATGGCTATTTTCGCTATTATCACATCGTCAAAATCTGGCACCGGCAAGACGCAACGGACGGCGTGTTTCGGGCATGTCTGCTCGTCACGCTCGACGATTGATGATCCCGAATTTGTCCACGTCGCCTAGTCTCGATCCGAATTAGCCAAACTCCTTTGTCTCAGCAGGGCGCATCGCGACGAACTTGCCCGCTTCGATACCGCGCGCCTTCATGCCGGCCGCAAGCCGCATAGCGGGATCTTCCCAGTGTTCGTCCGTCAGCTTGAACGTACCCCAATGCATGCCGATGGCAGCCTGTGCGTCAAGGTCGACCATGATCTGGATAGCGTCTTCGGGATCGGTATGCTGCGCCGCCATGAACCAGCGGGGATCATAGGCGCCGATGGGAAGAAGGGCGAGATCGACCGGCCCGAAACGCGCCCGCAGATCGCGAAAGATCGCGCCCGTACCATAGCCTGTGTCCCCGGCGAAATAGACCAGCCTGCCACCGGCTCGCACCATGAAGCCACCCCACAAGGCCATGCGTCGGTCCCGCGGCCCGCGAGAGGACCAGTGTAGCGCGGGAACGATATGGGCCTGTGCACCCTCTGCTATCTCGAAGCGGTCGAACCAGTCGCCCGTCTCGACACGGGCATTTGGAATATGCCGATGAATGATGCTGTCATTGCCCAGAGGCGTGATGATCCTGGGATCATGCCGTGCGTGCAGCGCCCGAAGCGTCGCGATGTCGAGATGATCATAATGATTGTGGGACAACAGGATCGCATCGATCGGCGGCAGGTCGTCCATCGCTATGCCCGGGGCGGTCACGCGGCGCGGACCGGCAAAGGCGATAGGGCTGGCGCGGTTGGACCAGACCGGATCCGTCAGGATGTTGAGCCCGCCGGTCTGGATCAGCACGGAGGCGTGGCCGACCATGGTGATCCGCAACCCCTCGACCCTGGCGGCTGGCACGATGGGGGATACCGGCACATGTTTCGGCCATGGCGTTTTGGGTGCCGTGCGATACCAGCGAAATATCTCACGCAGGGACCGATCCGTTTCCGGCTCACCCTCCACGTTTTGAAATCGATGCCCGTCGAAATGGGAGGTGACGGGGCCGTGATAGTAGCGATTGTTCGATGACATTATGGCCAATACCAGATTTGGGTGCGGTCGATGCCCGCTACGCCGATGATATAGTGGGCACCCGGAGCGGTTGAAGGGCTAGGTCACCATCGGCGCATTACAAGGAAAACTCCGCCGCTGATCGCCGTCGTTACCTACCCACCGCCCAAGCGATCGCATCTTCGCCGGCTGGCAGGACCGTGGGGCAATTCGGATCGGTCGCCGCGCGGAAGATGGCCTCTGCCACGTCCTGTGCGCTAGTGACCGGACCGGCCTCGGCGCTTTGCATCATGGCCATCGTCTGTTTCGCAAATTCGGCATAGGGGGCGGGAAAGCCGCCAGCCTCCATGATATGCCCCTGGGCCGTGGAGGCAAAGCTGGTCGATGGCGCCATGCCCGGCACGACCACACGGGCCTTGATACCGAATTGCGCAAGTTCAAGCGCCGCCGACTCCGTCAGTGCGGTCATGGCGGCCTTGCTCGCGCGATAGACTGACAGCAGGGGTAATGGCTTGTAGGTCGAACTGGAACTGATGTTCACGATCGTCCCTGCACGCCGCTCACGCATGCCGGGCAGAACTGCCTGCATCATCGCGATGGTGCCGAAAAGATTGGCTTCGAAGATGCCCCGCACCGTTTCCATGGGCGTGCCCTCAATAGCGTTCAGCCAGCCGATGCCGGCATTGTTGACGAGGACGTCGATGGGGCCGGACTCGGCAACGGCCGCAGCGACGCTTTCGGCAACCGTCACGTCGAGCGGCAATATCCGCATCCGATCCGAAATCGGCAGGCTGCTGGCAGCGGGATTGCGCATGGTCGCAATGACGTTCCAGCCGCCTTCCAGGAAATGAAGCGCGGTATCGCGGCCGAAGCCGGTCGAACAGCCGGTGATGAGAACGCTACTCATGGTGAAACTCCTTGCGAGGCATCGTTGAGGTCGCCAAGATATGAATAATCCTTCAGTTTTGGAATTCGCATATGAACCGGCCCGCCCCATCGCTTCTCAAGCCCCGCAAAGCGCCGCAACAGGCGCGCTCTACCGCAACGATCGAGGCGATACATATCGCCACCATTCAGGTTTTGCTGGCCGATGGCGTTGGGCGGCTCACGACCACGCGCGTGGCTGAGCGGGCGGGCGTGTCGGTCGGCACGATGTATCAATATTATCCGCACAAACAGGCACTGTTGTTCGCGCTGGTCGAGCGCCAGTTCGATCTGATCGAAAGCGCAATGCGGGACGCTTCCGATCGCCTCATGGGCTGTAATCTGGAGGCGATTGCCAAAGGGCTGGCCATGGCCTGGCTGGATGCCAAGATGGCAGACGTTGTCGCCTCTCGCGCCATCTATGGCATCGCTGCCGAATTCGATCTTTCGGAGCTGATGAGCAGGGCAGCGCGATGCATGACGCAGATGATCGAGGGTCTGCTTGCCGATGCGCCCGGCACCGACTTTGCCGATCGAAGATCAGTCGCCTTCATGCTGGCGGCTTTGCTCGGAGGCTCGGTGCGTGTGGTTATGGAAGCAGAGGCGTCTGAAGAGAATTTTGCATGTCTGCGCCGTGAACTGCCGAAGGCATGTCACGCTTACCTCACCGCAACCAATCGGAGCGTTGTGCGATAAAGGCACCATCGGCTCCAGTGCAATGAAAATTGGCCCCTAAGCGAGCGACAGGTCGAGCCTGAAAAACTGGTTGTGGAGGCTCGGCCGATAATCGGCAAATGCGTCGCACGACAGGAATCCCGCGCTGCGATAAAGCGCGATAGCCGGCGCATGGAGCGTCGCTGTGCCCGTTTCCAGGCTGAGCCAGCGATAGCCGCGCTTTCGGGCCTCGGCTATAATGTGCCTGAGCATCGCTCGGCCCACTCCCGTTCCGCGCGCTGCGGGAGCCGCGCGCATTGACTTGACTTCACCATGCTCGGGATCGAGCTCCTTCATCGCGCCGAAGCCTGCAAGAACATCGTTGTTCCATGCGGTCCAGAATGTGACGCCGGGCACGGACAGGCCAGATGCATCAAGCGCGAAGGCATGTTGCGCCATCACCTCTTGAAGCTCGCGCAGATGATGCGTCAGCAACTCGGTGACATGGGCTCCCTTCGGATCATCCTGTCTGATTTCCATCACGCGCCCTTTCGCTTCCATACGGCTGCCGAGCCGGCTGCCCCATCACCGCAATCAGCGTTGCTTTTTTACGATAGTCGCCGTGAAGTCCGGATCCTTGTTTGCGACCCAGTCGACGAATTTGCGAATATTCGGATTTTCCAGCAGGCCAGCCACGACCATGCCGTGGCGCTGCAACTCGGAATTGGTGAAATTGGTGATCAGCGTCTGCTGGCAGATGGAGTGCATCGGCACGACATCGCGACCGCCACGGCTCTTGGGTATGGGGTGATGCCAAACGATGGTCTTGCCGGTCGGGCGGCCGCATAGCCAGCAGGCCACCGGTTCTTCTGAAGCTTGGTCTTCCTGCGGAAGATGATCATAGGGATCGTGTTTCGAACGTTTGCGGGCCATAAATCGATTTAACTGCCTTGATTTCGGTTCGGCTATAGCGATGCGATCGCCGCTGTCATATTGGCAAGTTAATAAACCGGCCCCTTGTCGAAAATCGGACTCCTTATAAAAAAATCGAGACGGAAAACAGCAATGACAAACGCATTGAAACCATGGGATGGCGAACGAGTCCGCACATGGCTGGAACGCCGGTTCGAGGTATCCCGGCTGGATCAGGCTGCGGCGGACCGGCGCGGCTATGAGGCGCGGGACGATTATGACAAGGCTGCTGCCGAAGAGTGGGTTTGCCGCATGCTCAAGGCTGCCGATTGCACGAACGAACAGGCCGCGTTCGCCGGACGCCTTAAAGAACTGATCGGCCAAGACGAATATCCGGCGACGAGCATCCATGACGATGTCCGGTTCGAACGGCATGTTCGCAGCCACCTCAGGAAGCTCGTCAAGATGACGAAGGGAAATGAGGGGTTCGAGAAGATGCTACACCATCAGTGAAAATGATGAAGCATTGCCTTGTAAATCAATGATTGTTAATTGTGATAAATGTTCAATATTATCATGATTAGCGCAGAGAATTTACGAGATTTATAAATTTAAAATTAGATGTCTATTGGTTTTGTAAAATAAGCGTGCGAATTTTCTCTTCCAATCGATCGGCAAGCGATGATCGAACGGGAGCGCCGGTTCGCAATTTTCGCCAGCTATTGTACGGTCTTTAGCATATGATCGAGAACCATCGGATCGATCACACGCATGGCACGACGTGGACGTCGTTGAAGCTGTTCTGCTTGAGCTTCATCCGGCCCTGTTCGAACCAGGGCGTGCCAAATTCGCCCCCGCCGCGAAAATGGCCAAGCACGACTACGCCCCCTGCCTCGATCCAGGCCGCCCATTGGGTGCCCAGCCAGCCGGGCGCCATGGCGAGGTTGAAACCGCCATAGCCGGTGATCACGGACGGCTGCGGCGTGGACAGGTCTAGGTCGGCGCGGGCGACGACATGATAGACGACGCGTGCGCCATCCGCGCTGCGGCAGTCGAGATCCAGCACTTGCGCGTCGAGCCGATATTTCGGTTCCGTCAGTCGTGTGACTTCACGGGTGGCGAGGTTGGCGGTGCAGAGCGCGGCAGCCCGGTCGAAGGTCGAAAAGACGAAGACTATTTCGCCATCTGCTGCGCGGACGATCGGGTCGATCATTGTGGGCAGCACGGCGTTCGGGCCGAAGGCATTGACCATCCCGCGTCCGGGTAGTGCAATTTCGCCTTCGATGCGGCCATCTCCGCCGATCGTGCGCAGGCGGGAATAGGTGTCGATCCAGTCGAGCAGGACGGCGCGCCCGCCAGTCACGGCGACAAAGGCGAGCACATCGTCGGACGCCGGGACGAGTTCTGTCCAGCTGTCCCGCTGCGTCGGCGTGGCGAGCGGGATCGACACCAACCGTCCGCGCGGCGCGCCGTCGTCGGTGATGGCGACGAAATTATCGCCGAGTATGTCGCCGCGGAAGATGCCCGGAACGTCTTTCAGAAAGGGTTGCCACCCATCCTCGCCCTGCGTGTCCAGGATGAAGGCGGGGCAGGGGGCAAGATGGTCGGCCATCAGGATGATGTGCCGCTTATCTGCGGCCAGCACCGGGCGTATGACCGGGTGGCCTGGCTTCACATCCTCCGGCGTCACGGCCGATGGGTTGTCGAGATACAGGCGATGGAGGGGCGGTTCACCAGCGATGGAGGCATCGAGCGCCGCATAGATGAAGCCGTCGCTGTCGGGCAGCCAGGCAAAGTTGATCGGTTTTTTGTGCGGAATGCCATCGACCAGGATCGCGCCGGTATCGATGTCCAGCACACGGAGCGCAGGTTCTTCGCGACCGCCCGCCGTCCAGGTGAAGATGATCTTCCTGCCGTCTGGCGATGGGCTGAGACTCGAGAGGCTGAGCGGCTCGTCGGTCCGCATCGCATTGAGATCGATCAATCGGCGGCCCGGCTCGGTTGGACCGGCGCAAACCTCTACCACGGTCAGATCCTGGCCTTCGGGCACATGGCGCCTGAACCAGCGTCCACCCGCGAAGGTGGGGGCGATGACGTCGTCCGTTTCGCCGATGGTGCGCACGCGGTCGGCGAAGTCGCCCAGGGTGGGAAGGGCGTCGAGATAATTTTGGGTCAGATCGTCTTGCGCGCTTTGCCACGCGATGACGGCGGGATCATCGTCTTCTTCCAGCCAGCGATAGGGATCGTCATAAGCCAATTCCCCGAAGCTGACGCGCTCGGGGCGGATGTCGCTTTGGGGATAGTCCAGGCGCGATGGGTGCAGCCCGGCGAGAATATCGGTCATCGATTACGATCCTGTTCGTCAATGATGTGGGTGATCGGATGTCGGCTACGGCGCGATCGGCAGCCCATTTTTTCAGACTGTCATTCAGCACCGGAAAGGGCAGCGCCCTTCGTTCGAGAATGGCGTCGGCCGCTGCGCTATCGGCCTCGACCGGGGCGACCGGCGCTACATGGATCGCACATTATAGCCGCGTGCCAGACCTGCCCGAACATGTCGTCGAGTGATGGGTTTGCGCCCTGGATCGCCATTCTATGCTCCTGCCTGATGAAAATTCAGAGAGAGGATCAGTAGCCAGGGTTTGTTTCGGCAGCTTAGTCGAGCATGCGAAACTGTTAGGAAACCGTCGAAAAGCATCGACGCTCAGCTGAGTGCGCGCTCCGTCCGACCGCCTTCCAGCCAATGCAATGGAGGGAGCAGATCGCCGCTGAATGAATATAATTCATCTCCGATGAAAAAGTGCCGTTTGCTCCTGTAACAAGCACCTGTTTAATCCGGCCTTCCTCTACGATGCGCGCCCAAGGGCGCGCCGTGCGGCACTGCCGTTCCTCAAGCAGTCCAGCGCGGCGTCGATCGTCCTGATCTCCAGCGTGTCAGGTCGCGAAGTGGACATGTTCGCCGAACCCTATGGCGTTCTGAAGGCCGCCCTGATCCATTATGGCAAGACGCTCTCGGTGCGTCATGCGCCTGATGGCATCCGCGTCAACAGTGTGTCGCCGGGCAACGTCTATTTCGCCGATGGTGTATGGGGAGAGATCGAACGCGAGACACCGGAGCTGTTTGCCGAATGTCTGGCACGCAATCCGCTGGGACGGATGGCGACGCCGGCCGAGGTTGCGCAAGCGGTGTTGTTTGTCGCCAGTCCGGCAGCCAGCTTCATCACCGGGACGAACCTTCTGATCGATGGCGGCTTGACGCAGGGCGTGCAGTTCTAACGGACGCATCATCTTCGCAAGAGCCGATACTATTGTATCGGCTCTTGCTTTGGTTGCCGGATAGAGGTCGCTTTATTGGGGCGCTGCACAGCGCGCGGTGAGCGCATTGCATCGCCAGCCCTTGACGAAGGGCGCCAAGTGATAACCATTGGCGTATATATTAGGCGCGGTCAGATAGTCGGTTGAAATGATCTGCGCGCCGCTGGCCAATGCCGCATCCCGGCGAGTGCCGTCATTCCGACGTGCATCTGCCGTATCGATGTCGGCGCGGGTCCGGACCAGATAGCCCTTTTGCACGGCGGCGCGAATGTCGGCGGCCCGTGTCCGCGCATTGTCGAACAACATGAAGGCCGTATGCGCCATGCCGGCCTTGCCCTGAACGAAGGCCATGCGCCCCTGTAATGAAGGCCGTCCGTCGAGATAAGGGGCGAAGGCAGGCAGATTCATGCCCGGCACCAGATAGAGGAACAGGAACTTGCCGCGAGCCTGCGCGACGGTAGGCCAGCGTTTGGCGAGTACCGCGGCCTCCAGTGTCGGCATGTCGTCCCGCAGATCGTCAGGCGTAAAGACCTTGTCCCGGCCCAATATCGTGCGGATGCTGTCATCCACTTCCTCGAAGGCAGCCTTGTCGAAGGGCGACACGACCGCAGCGCCCGGAATGACCTTGTCCAATCCCGACAATTTCGGTTCCAGCAGGATGAAGACCGGGCTGTGGTTCGGTTCCGAATCCGACCATTGTTTCAGGATCGTCAGGCAGGATTTGAGCGTCGGGCACTGGCTGCGAAAATCGAGGTCCGCGACATGGAAGACCTTCATGCCCGGCTTGGCCATTTCTTCGCGATAGATGGGCGCCAGATCGGTCGCGCCCTGTTCGCGCAACTGCCGATACGGCAACGGATCGGCATAGGCGCCGCCCTTGGGATCGGGCTGCATGTCGATCTCCACGCTACGCACACCACTGCGCAACTGCGCCTGAAGCGGCATTTGCACATAATCGAGCGTCTTGGCCATGTCGGTTATGCCGCCGGGATGTTCGTCCTGCATCGCGGCGGCCTTGTCGGGCGACAGGGTCTTGACCATCGACTGCATCAGCGAGGCGAGGCGAGGCGCCATCAGGGTCATGACGCGCGGGTCGGCGGGCATGGCGTAGCTGTTATGGGTGCCGACGACCTGGATCTGGTTGATCCGCAGGGAGTCTTCGGCCGACGCGGCGACAGGGTGCGGGGCCTGCGCCACCGCCACGCCCGCAAGGAGCGCAGCGGCAGCCAGGCTACCGATGATGGACATTTTCATGATGCGTGTCTCCGGTCCGACGATCAGAAGCTGACGTTGACGAAGCCGCCGACCGTGCGGCGGGCATTGGGCGAGGTATAGTGGAGCAGGCCAAGTGCACCGTAATTCTGCCAGCCGGTCGAAAAATAGGTGTCGAACAGGTTGCGCGCATAGACGCCGAACTCGACCTTCTTGCTGGGCAGCGCAAAGGTCAGGCGGGTGTTGACCAGCCCATAGCTCGGTACGTTGGAATAAGCGGGCTGGCCCACGACGGTCCAATATTCGCTGCGATAGGCATAGTCGGCATGGGCGCGCACGCCGAAGCCGGAGTCGAACGCGGTTTCATAGTCTATCGCCGCCGTGCCGGACCATTTGGGGGAGTTGGTCAGGCGCGATCCGGTATAGTCGGTCGTGGCATTATAGACATAGTCGGTGAACTTGGCATCGGTATAGCTGAGTGCGCCCGACAGGGTCAGGCCGCGAACCGGCTGCACCGCGACATTGCCTTCCACGCCCTGCGTCCGCAGGCCGCCGGCATTGCCGATCACCGTCGCGTCCAGCAGGCCGCCATTGCCGTCCGGGATCTTGGTCAGGATCGTCGCCTGGAAATCCTTGAAGTCGGACCGGAAGATATCGAGGTTCACACGCAAGCGGCGACCGAACCATTCGGACTTGATGCCCGCTTCCCACGCCTTGACCGTTTCGTCGCGATAGGGCGCATATTTGTTGCCGACAAACGCGATGCCGGCCGGTTTGTAACCGGTCGAATAGCTCGCATAGAGCATCACATTGTCGGTGACCTGGAACTGCGGGGCGATGCGGTAGGAGAAGTTATTGCCCGAAGCCTTGCCATAGTCGATGGCGGGCGCGGCGCTCGAACCGACGAAGATCGGGGTGTAGCCCGCGATCGGCACCGGATCGACCGTGATGAAGTCCAGTCCCTGCGAATTATTGTCATGGGTGTAGCGGCCGCCCAGCGTCAGGCTGAGGCGATCCGAGATGTTGAACTTCAACTGGCCGAAGGCGGCCATCGTCTCGTTCTGTGCATCGAAGCGCGAGGCATTGGCGTTCACCCCGATCGCGCCGGTCAGCGCGAACAGCGTCCGGGCCGGCACGCCATTGGTATAAAGCGGGGTACCCAGCGTACCCCATTGCAATTGCACCTGACGGGCGCGCAGATCATTGTAGAAACCGCCGACCAGCCACTCGACGAACCCGCCGGTGGGGGAGGCGAGGTGGACTTCCTGGCTGACCTTCTCGGTATCCAGATAGCCGTTGTTGAACGGAATATAGGCGTAGCGATCGACGGGCACCAGGCTGGCGGGCGTCGCATTGTCATAGCGGGTCCGGCGATAGGCCGTGATCGACGTCAGGTCGAGATCGCCCAGCTTCGCATTCAGGCGCAGCGAGGTGCCCCATTCCTCGGTGGTGATCTGGCCGAAGGAGGAGTCGGCCGTGTCGGCGCTTTCCGGGCCTGGGAAGACGCCCAGTTCTTTGAGGATCGCGGTGACGGCGGCGGGCTGACCCGATACCGGCGTACGGACGCTGCTGTCCCAATGATAGGCATAGTCGCCCGACAGCATCAGGTTGAAGCTGTCCGACGGTTCCAGATAGAGCTTGGCGCGGCCGCCATATTCATGCTGCGATCCGACCTTGCGGTTCAGCGTCACGTTACGGCCGAAGCCATCGAACGCCTGATCGAACCCCGACACGCGCAACGCCGCGATCGGCCCCAAAGGGATGTTCACCGTGCCATTCAGAATACGCTCTTCATGCTCGCCGAAGCTGGCGCTGGCCTTTGCCGACGTGTCGCCGATCTTGGGCTTGCCGGTCGTCACCGCGATGACGCCCGATGTGGCGTTCTTGCCGAACAACGTGCCCTGTGGTCCCATCAGCACGTCGACGCGCTCGATATCGACCAATCCGGTCAGGCCGTTGGCGCGCTGGCCATCCATCACGACATCGTCGACGACGACGCTGACGGATTTGGCATTGGAAAAGTCGAACGACGTGCTGCCGACGCCGCGGATCTGGAAGGCGGCACCCTGCGTCGGGTCATATTGCACGCCCGGCATGGTATATTGAAGGTCGGTAACGGAGGTATAGCCGGTCTTGGCCAGCGTCTCGCCGCTGATCGACTGGATCGCCAACGGCACCTTCTGGCTGCTTTCAGCGCGCCGCTCTGCCGTCACCACGATTTCCGTGAGGCCCGTGTCGTCCGCAGCTTCCTGTGCATAGGCGATTCCCGCGCCGACCGGCGCAGCGGCGCCCATCAGCATCGTGGAAATCAGGTAAAAGCGGCGCTTTCCCTTGAGAATCGACATGATTGTTGTTCCGTCCCTGTGAATGTCGGGCCGGCCCTAGAAGGAGTTGGTGACGGTTTTAAGACGATCGTTCGGCTATTTATTCCCAAAAAAAAGGCATTGTAAAACGGTTGTACCGTTCAGCTGAACAGTTTCATGGCTTCGGGTGCCGATGGTGGCGCTTCTCCTATGGCCAACATGCGCAGGCCGTTGCCGATGAGCGCCATGACCATCGCCTGCACACGTGCGCGGTCGGATCCGGGGACGATATCCAGCCATTGCGCAATCTGGACATGCACATTTTCCGCGCGTCGCCGCCGCATGTCGATCGCAAAGGGGATGAGGTCGGGGTTCCACAACGCCGTCAACGCGCTGTCATGGGTCAGGCGGATCACATCGCCGCTGCCGGGCGCCACGGCATTGGATGCGCGTATATCGGCGCGCATCCGCCGATAGATCGCCTCTACCCCGGCGAACAGAATGTCCCGCTGGGTCGGATAATGGTGCGCCACGCTGGATGCGGCCATGGCGCAGGCCTGGCCGACGACGCGGTGCGAAAGCGCGCCCACGCCCTGCGCGATGATCACGTCGGCGATATGTTCGGCAATGACGGCCTTTGCGCCCTCGGGTGTTTCGGCCGCCTTGCCGAGCGCGGCGGCAGCCGGCACCGCCAGCCGATCGACCAGTTGCATATGCCATCTGTTCCGATCGTCCGGGATCGGTGGGCTGTCGTCGCGCAACAGGGCGCGCACCGTGGAATGGCGCAACAGCCGATAATCGACATTATCGGCCAGCAGCAGCGAAAAGGGCTGCTCATCCAGGCAATAGCGCGCGACCCTGCGGCTCAGGGCTTGCGGGTCTGGCGCGGCGTGCAGCAGGTCGCTCCAGAGTTGTTCGCCATGGTCGAGCAAGACCTTCACGTCCGGTATCGCTTGGGGGTCGCGACTGGCGAGGAGCGCAAGTTCGCAGGTCACGATCGCCGACGTCCGCCTTTCGGCCAGATCCAGCCATTCGCAGATCAGGTCGGGCAGGATGTGCGCCGCGACCGGATCGACACCGACGAACCGTTGCTGCCAGCTTTGTGCGACCGCGCAGAGCAGTTCGATTTCCCGTGCCACGATCGCGCTGACCAACGCCGCGCGGTCGCCGATACGGTAGCTGATCGAACCTACCGATATGCTTGCCTGATCGGCAACGGTGCGCAGGCTCATACCGGACAATCCCCGCTGGGCGATCACGGTTCGGGCGGCATCCAGAATGGCTGCATTGCCTTCAAGGCTGCGAGTGGGGCTTCGATCGAGAGAACGGGTCATGCGCCATTGCATATCGCCTGGTGGCGAACAGTCCAGCATGACAGGTCGTCGCGGTCAGATTGTCGCCAGCCTGTCATGCATCGCGCCTATCGGGCCGGACGTGACCCAACGCCGCCTGCTCCCGATCATCTTCGGCATGACCCATGCGGGCAAGAGCCTGCTCTGGGCGGGCGCGGACGCCTTCACCCTGTTCATCCTCATCAAGGTGCTGGACATTCCGCCGGTCATGGCGGGCACCTTGTTCGTCTTATCCTCCTTTTGGAATGCGATGGTCGATGGCATCTGGGGGCATATCGTCAATCGCCGCATGGCAATCCGCGCGATGTTACCGGGCGTGTGCGGTCTGGCGGCTGGACTGGGCTGCCTTTCCTTTGCCATTCTGCCCTGGTTGCCGGCCGGGATCATGCCCGGGACGATTTTTGCCCTGTTCCTGTTCAGAACGACCTTCTCGCTCATCGACGTGCCCCATAATGCCACTGCGGCTGCGCTCGCCAATATCCATGGTCACTTGTCCGTTGCCCGGTGGCGCTCGATCCTGAGCGCGCTGACCGCGATCATGGTGGCGGCCGCTGCTTTGCCGATGACCGGCGCGGCAACCATGGTGCCGCACATGGCGCGCATGATATTCCCGGCCATTGCCCTCATGGCCTGCCTGTTGCTTGCGCCGCTGCCCTGGCTGATCCGCATGACGCGTCAGGCGACACCCGTTTCCCGCGCCGGGCGCTTGGACCGCGCCAAGAGGGTGCCGATGCGCGGACTTGGCCTGTTCTGCCTCTCCCAGATGCTCGGTTTCGCAGCGCTGGCCTGCATGGGAAAGGCGATGCTGCACACAGGCGCGCTGGAAGGTTGGCTGTTGGATTATGCCCTTTTGATCCTTACGATCGTCCGGCTGGCAGCCGTCGGCCTGTGGTCGCCGATCGCCGCGCATATCGGGTCGGCAAAGGCGCTCAGCCTGGCCTATATATGCAGCGCGCTTTCAGCCATCACTCTTCCCGCAGCGATCGGCCAAGGCGGATTGAGCGCGGCAATCATCCTCGGCCTGCTGGGATTGTCCCTGGGCGGCGTGATCCTGCTGGCCTGGTCCAGTTTTTCCGAACAACTGCCCCGTTGGGGGATGGCGGACGATCCGGCCGCCGCCGTCCGGGCCTATGGTTGGTTCACGGCGACAGCCAAGGTCGGTCTGGGCTTTTCCGGCCTGTTCACCGGTGCCTGGCTGGGTCAGGTCGGTGGTGGCTCGATCTGGGCGTTGTGGCTACTTGTCATGCCCGTCGCCCTATTATGCGTCGCAAGCGCCTCGATGGCCTGGTGCGGTTGGCGTTTTAGGATGCCTTTGGCTTCGCATCGCCTCGAACCGGCCTGAATTGGTAAGTGCGACGCGTGATGGCTAAATCTAGTATGAGAAATTAATCCGCTGCTGCTTATAACATGCCTGCATCGGTCGATGCGTTGCGGATCAACGCCAACATCTTCAGCCGGGCTTCCTCACCTTCGCCGCGCATGATCGCGTCGAATACGGCGTCATGGTCAGGCATGGGATCGCGCGATTCCTTGCGCTCGTCGCGCGCGAACCGGGTGGTCCAGGCGACTACGGCCGTGACGGACGTGGCTAGCGTGATGAGCGATTCGTTGCGTGTCGCGTGCAGGATCAGGCGATGGAAACTTTGATCCGCCGCACGGCCTTCGGCGGTTTGCAGGCCGAAACGGCGCATTTCCTCCAGGGCATGGCCCATGCGGGAAATATCCTGCCCATCGCGGCGCAAGGCTGCGAACTGCGCGGCAGCGGGTTCCACCACGATACGCAGCTCGAAGATGTCGCGCAGAAATTCGGCCGTCGGTCCGGCCTCGAACATCCAGGCGAGTACGTCCAGATCCAGCATGTTCCACCGCAGCCTGTCGGTAATGCGGGTGCCGCTCTTGGTCCGGCTATAGACCAGCCCCTTGGCCGACAGGACGCGGACAGCCTCGCGATAGGCGGTGCGCGACACGCCCTGTTCGGCGCTATAACGCTCTTCGCCTGGCAATATGTCGCCCGGCTGATAGCGCCCGCCGACGATCGCTACGCCCAGATCGTGGGCGATGCGGTCATGCACCGCCCGCTGTGTCGTGCTGGAAGGGCGGGAAAGCGGGTGATCGTCTGCTTGCGTCATGCTGCCTTCGTCAGCCTTGCCGTCCCAGCCGTCAAGGCTGATCCTGTCAAAATGCCATAATTGGTATGAGGAAAATTGGCATTTCCAGATGTAATCTGATTACTCCGTCAAATTATGGCTTGAATCCGTTTTGAACACGCGTCATCTAGTACGAGAAATAAAAATGACTCGGAGGGGATGCCATAATGAAAAGCGGAATGAAGCTGTCCATCTCGTTGTTCGCGCTGCTGGCTGCGCAATCGGCCTTTGCCCAAGCAGGCGAAGATCAAGGCGCCAAGGATGTGAGCAATGGCGACATCATCGTCACCGGCATGCGCGCCAGTCTGTCGTCGGCGCAGAATATCAAGCGCAACGCTCAGCAACTGGTCGACTCTGTCGTGGCCGAGGATATCGGCAAGCTGCCCGACAATAATGTGGTGGAGGCATTGCAGCGGGTACCCGGCATTCAGGTGTCGCCCCGTGCCCGCGGCGAATCCGCCACCGTGTTGATCCGCGGCCTTCCAGACGTGGTAACCTTGGTCAACGGGCGCAATATCTTCAGCACCACCGGCCGCTCGCTCTCGCTGGCGGACGTGCCGGCCGATCTCGTCGCGGGGGTGGACGTCTACAAATCCCGCTCGGCCGATCAGCTGGAAGGTGGCATCGCCGGCCTCATCAACGTCCGCACCCGCCGCCCTTTCGATTTCAAGGGCTTCGAATTCGCGCTAGCGGGCCGCGAAGTCTATAGTGAGCAGCCGGACAAGATCGACCCCTATGCCAGCGCGCTGATCAGCAACCGCTGGTCGACCGGCATCGGTGAGATCGGGGCGCTGGTCAGCGTCTCCTACCACAAGACCCGCTACCGCGACGAAACCATCTATAGCGGCGGCTATTTCGGCTATAATCTCGATAATAGCCGCGCGCCTTACACGCCCGGCGTTCCGCTGGACCCGCGCGGCACCAATCCGACCGACCCCAAGGTGTTCAGGACCGACGTCATCGGCGCTTTCGACCGGATTGGCACGCGCACTCGTCCGGCGGTCAACGCCACGCTGCAATGGGCGCCCGACGATCGGCTCACCATCCACGCCGACGGCCTGTTCTACGGCTATCGCGAACGCGGCAACAGCAATCAGAATTTCACGTCGATGAACGGCACTCTGCTCTCGCCGCTGGTCTTCGTGGACGATACCAAGCTGGTCCAGTCGCTCAGCATCGCCAATGGCCGCGTCGCCAATTTCGGTGGCGCTTACCAGAATAAGGCCGATCGCTGGCAAGGCGCGCTGGGCGCCGACTGGGCGAGCGGCGATTGGAAGGCGTCCACCGAATTTTCCTATACCCGGTCGAAAGCCACCGATGCCGGCAATAATCTGGACGTGGATTTCATTGCCTCGCGCACCGACGCAGTGTTCAACGATGGATCGGGCGCCCCGCATTTCACCCTGCCCAATGACGACATGGCCGATCCGTCGCGCTATTATCTCTCGCGCCTGTCCACCACCCGCACGATCGGCGATGGCAAGGAACTGGCCTGGCGCGGCGACTTGTCCTGGCGCGCGCCCTTCCTCATCTTCTCCGGGCTCGACGCCGGCGTGCGCCTCAGTAAACGCGATGCCAAATCGGACAGCTTCACCCAGACAATCAATTGCGCCGCGACCGGCGCAGTCAAATGCTACAGCATCAAGGCCGCGAGCCTACCCGGCCTGATGACGGTAACGCCTGGCGACTTCTACAGCGGTACGCGCGAATATGTGCGCCAATGGGCAACGCCGACCACCGATTATCTGCTGAACAATATCGGCTCGCTGCGTCAATTGTTCGGCCTCGCGCCCGGCGACCCGGCCTTTCAGGACACGCAGCATTTCGATATCGAAGAGAAGAATTACGCCGGCTATGGCCAGGCCAATGTCGAAATCGGCCGGCTGGATGGTCAGATCGGCGTACGCGTCATCCGCACCGACATCACCTCCAACGCTTTTCTTGTCCTGCGCGGCGCGACATCGCCTGTTTCCATCCGGAACAAGAGCACGGATATCCTCCCCAGCCTGGCGCTGCGCTACAAGCTGAAGGACAATCTCTTCCTGCGCTTCGCCGCCAGCAAGACGATCACCCGGCCCAGCTTCGCCCAGCTTAATCCGGCTCTCACCCTGACCCCACCTGTACCGGGGCAACAGCCTTTCGGTCGCGGCTCCAGCGGCAACGCCGATCTGAAGCCGGTGCGATCGGACAATTACGACCTGTCGCTCGAATGGTATATCGACCGATCCAGTTCGATCACCGCGACGATCTTCCGCCGGGACGTCACCGGCTTCATCCAGTCCGTCACCAGCAATTTCGACATCGACTATCTGGGCGCGGACAATGGCGTCTATCAGATCACCAGGCCGGAAAATTCCGGGTCGGGCAAGTTGCAGGGCATTGAGGGCGGCTTCACCTTCTTCCCCAAGGAGCTGCCGACATGGCTGGATGGCATCGGCATCAGCGCCAACGGCACCTATATCGACGGAAAGAACAAGGCGCTCTCGCCACTGCCCGGCGTCACCGGCTATATGGACATTCCGTTCCAGAATGTGTCCAAATATTCCGCGACCGGCACGTTCATTTATGAAAAGGGCGGCTTCTCCGCCCGCGCCTCCTATGTCTGGCGCGACACCTATAATGCCGGGCTGCATTTTACCGGCGTCAATCCCAACTTCATCACCAATGGGCAGATCAGCAATCTTGACCTGTCCGTCTCTTATGAGATCAATCCCAACTTCACCATCGTCGCCGACGCGACCAACATATTGAAGAATCTCTACCAGACCTCGTTCAACGACCCAGGCCTCTACCCGCGCGATACCGTTCTCTACACGCGCACGTTCGCCGTCGGGTTCCGGGCGAAGATCTAATGTTCCTATCGAGAGGATACCATATGACGATTTCGAGGGTGATCGCTTCACTGTCCGTGCTGATGGCGCTGCCATTAGGCGCTGAAGCGCAGGACGCAAGGCAGGTCGCGATCGGCGTGGACGCAGCCAAGGCGGTGGGCAAACTGCCGCCGGTCTGGCGCTTCTTCGGTGCGGACGAGCCCAATTATGCGACGATGAAGGACGGCCGCAAATTGCTCGTGGAACTGGGCGAACTGAAGAAGGGCCAGGTCTATTTCCGCGCTCACAACCTGCTGAGCAGTGGGGATGGCACCGCCGCCTTCAAATGGGGCAGCACCAACGCCTATACCGAAACCAAGGACGGCAAGCCGGTCTATAACTGGGCTATCGTCGATGGCATCCTCGACGCCTATCTGGCGGAGGGCATCCGTCCCTATCTCCAGATCGGCTTCACCCCCGAAGCGATGGCCAATGCCACGGCGGGTACACCTTATCGCCATAGCTGGCGCCCCGGCTTCGCCTATAATCTGATCGCCACCGGCTGGACCTATCCGCCCAAGGATTATGAAAAATGGGCGGAGCTGATCCATCAATGGACGCTCCACAATATCGAACGCTATGGCCGGGCCGAAGTCGAAAAATGGTATTTCGAGGTCTGGAACGAGCCGAACTCGCCCTTCTACTGGACCGCCAGTCCGGAAGAATTCTACAAGCTGCATGATTATGCCATCGCCGCCGTGCGCAAGGCGTTGCCGACCGCGCGCGTCGGTGGACCGGACGTCGCCGGGCCGGGCGGCACCTTCATGGACGGCTTCCTGAAGCACGTTTCCTCCGGCAAAAATTATGCGACCGGCCAGACCGGTACGCCGACCGATTTCCTGTCCTTCCACGCCAAGGGCAAGCCGACCTTCGTCGACGGTCATGTCCGCATGGGCATCGCCACCCATCTGCGCGAAACCGATGGCGGCTTTACCAAAGTCCTGTCGATCCCCTCGCTCGCAAGCAAGCCGGTCGTGATCGGTGAAAGCGACCCCGAGGGCTGCGCCGCCTGTCCGGGGCCGGCCAACGCCTACCGCAACGGCACCATGTATAGCAGCTACACCGCCGCCAGCTTCGCGCGCATCTGGGAACTGGCCGAAAAGCGGAAGGTCAATCTGGAAGGTGTCGTGTCCTGGTCTTTCGAATTTGAGGACCAGCCCTGGTTCGCAGGCTATCGTCAGCTATCGACCAACGGCGTCGATCTGCCGGTGCTGAACGTTTTCCGCTTGTTCGCGCAATTGGGCGAAACGAAGCTGGCGACCACGAACACTGCGCAGGTGCCGCTCGACACGCTGATGAAGAATGGCGTGCAGGGGGATGCCGATATCGGCTCCATCGCCACCCGCACCGCCGATGGCAAGGTCGCACTGCTCGTCTGGCATTATCATGACGACGACGTCGCCGGGCCGGATGCCCAGATCAAGCTCAGCCTGAACGGCATCAAGGGCAAGCCTGCACAGGCCAAGCTGTGGCGGGTCGATGGCGATCATGCCAACGCCTTTAGCGCCTGGAAAAAAATGGGTTCGCCCCAATCGCCCGATCAGGACCAATATAAGCAGCTGGAAGCCGCATCGGTCATGCACGCGGAAACCCTGTCGATAGCGACAGGCCAGCGCGGCGGCGCCAGCATCGACCTGCGCCTGCCGCGTCAGGGCGTCGCCCTGATCGTCCTCGACGGTCAGTAAGGGCAAAAAATGGAGGCCATGACATCGGCAGGGGCGCGGCTTTACGCGGGGCGCTGGGCGATCGCGGCGATGATCACCGTCGCCATCGCCATCAGCTATCTCGATCGCCAGACCCTGCCCTGGGCGATCAAATATATTGAGGCCGACATCCCGATCGGCAACCAGACCAAGGCCTTCCTCGATTCCGCATTCCTCGCCACCTATGGCCTCATGTATCTGGGTGGCGGCTGGCTGCTGGATCGGGTGGGCACCCGGCGTGGTTTTCTGGCCATCATGATCTTCTGGTCGCTCGCCTGCGCCAGCCATGGCGTGGCGGGCGGCATCGCCGCGCTGGTGGTCAGCCGACTCCTGTTGGGCGTGGGGGAGGGCGGCGGCTTTCCGGCGGCCACCCGCGCCATTGCCGAATGGTTCCCGCCGCAGCGCCGCGCCGCCGCCATGGGCCTTGTCAATGCCGGGACGGCGGTGGGCGCAGTCATCGCGCCGCCGCTGATCGCGGGCATCCTTGCCTATGGTCACTGGTTCGACCTGGCCAGCTGGCGCTGGGTCTTCTTCATCACCGGCGGGTTCGGCCTGCTCTGGGCGCTCTGGTGGTTCCTGACCTATCGCACGCCCCCGCATGAACAGGCCCATGGCGAAGCGGATGCAGGACCGGCTCCGACCATCGCCATGCTCCTGTCCCGCCGCGAAGTGCGCGGCCTTGTCGCCGCCAAGTTCATGAGCGACGGGGCCTGGTATTTCTACCTCTTCTGGCTGCCCAAATATCTGTTCGAAGCGCATGGCTTCGACCTGAAACAGGCCGCGACCATCGGCTGGATACCCTATGCCGCATCGGGCGTGGGCAGCCTGTGCGGCGGTTGGCTTTCCAGCCGACTGCTCTCCACCGGCCGATCCGTCGACGCCGCGCGCAAGATTGCGCTGGGTTTGAGCGCTGCCTGCATGCCTTGGGTCATGCTCGCACCGTCGGCGGCTTCGGTCGCAGCGGTCATTACGATCTTCAGCCTCGCCTTCTTCGGGCAGCAAAGCTGGTCCACCCTCGTGATGACCCTGCCGACCGACCTTGCCCCGCGGAGCGCGCTCGGCCGTCTGGCTGGCCTCGTCGGCCTTGGCGGCGCGTTCGGCGGCATCGTCATGGGGCAGGCGGCAGGCTGGGCGCTCGACGCCGGGCTTGGCTACACGCCGGTACTGACGCTGGCCGCGACGCTGCACCTGATCGCCTTCGGGCTGATCTGCCTTTGCATCCCCCGCATTTCACAACTCACCTTCATTCGAAAGGCCGTTCCTTGAAAATCACCGAAATCCGCACCCGCGTCGTTCAGTGGGAAGGCGAAACCGTACCGCTGCCGCCGCATTTCTGCACCAATCCCATGGATCTGGTGTCGCCGATGCTGTCGCCCGAAACAATGGGCACCTTCACCTTTCACGGCTGGCTGATCGTCGAAATCTTCACCGACGCCGGGCTGGTCGGCATCGGCAATGCCGCACTGGCGCCTCTCGTCACCAAACAGCTCATCGACCAGTATCTCAGCCCCCTGCTGATCGGTCAGGACCCTTGGGATAGCGAGTTTCTGTGGCAGCATATGTACCGCAAGACGATGGCCTTCGGGCGCAAGGGCGTGGCGCTGGTCGCCATCTCCGCGCTCGACATCGCGATCTGGGACCTGATGGGGAAGGCCGCGAAACAGCCCGTCTTCCGCCTGCTGGGCGGCCGGACCAAGGCGAAGATCCCGGTCTATGCCAGCCGCCTCTATTCGATCCCGCTGGACGAACTGGCGCAGGAAGCCGCCGCCTACAAGGCGCAGGGTTATAAGGCGATGAAACTGCGTTTTGGCTGGGGGCCGATCGACGGCGCGGCGGGCATGGCCCGCAATGTCGAACTGATCCGCACCGTGCGCGAAACCGTGGGTGACGAAATCGACATCATGGCCGACGCCTATATGGGCTGGAGCCTCGACTATGCCAAACGCATGATGCGCCTGATCGAACCGTTCAACCTGCGCTGGCTGGAAGAAGCGATCATCCCTGACGACATTAACGGCTATCATGAGCTGCGCCGGTTCGGCACCACGCCGATCGCGGCGGGCGAGCATGAATTTACCAGCTATGGCTTCCGCCAGATGATAGAGGCGAAATCGCTCGACTATTTCCAGTTCGACACCAACCGCGTCGGCGGCATCACCGCCGCCCGGAAAATTCAGTCGCTGGCCGAAGCCTATTCCATTCCCGTCGTCCCCCATGCCGGGCAAATGCACAATTACCATGTCGTCATGGCCAGCCTGAACAGCCCCATCGCCGAATATTTCCCGATGGTCGATGTGGAAGTCGGCAACGAACTTTTCTGGTACATCTTCAAGGGCGAACCGCAGGCGGTAGACGGCCATATCGATCTGGACGACAATCTGCCCGGACTGGGCCTCGAAATCGACGAGGCCGCTCTCTCTCGCTTCAAGGTGATCGGATGACGAACAGGAAAATAGCGGTTCTGGGCCTTGGCCTGATGGGCGGCGGCATGGCGCGCCAGTTGCTGGCGGCCGGGTTCGACGTGACGGTATGGAACCGCAGCACGGACAAGGCGACGGCGTTGGGGCAAGCGGGCGCACGGATCGCCGCGACCCCCGCTGATGCCGCGACGGGCGCGGACGTCGTCGTTGCCATGCTGGCGGACGACGACGTGTCGCGCAACGTCTGGACCGGCGAAAACGGCGCGCTGGCGGCGATGGCGCCCGGCGCGATCGCGATCGAATCCAGCACCCTGACCGGCGACTGGGTGTTTGACCTTGCGCGGCAGGCCGCCGCGCAGGGCGTCGGCTTTCTGGAAGCGCCCGTCACCGGCAGTCGCGATCAGGCAGCGCAGGGAACGCTGCGCTTTCTGGTCGGCGGCGAAGCGGACAGCATCGCCACCGCCCGTCCGGCCTTCGACGCGATGGGCAGCGCGCTGGTCCATCTCGGCCCGGTCG
Organism: Sphingobium limneticum; assembly: GCF_008710155.1. Classification (GTDB taxonomy): domain Bacteria; phylum Pseudomonadota; class Alphaproteobacteria; order Sphingomonadales; family Sphingomonadaceae; genus Sphingobium; species Sphingobium limneticum. Next base: position 604,216 of record NZ_VYPZ01000001.1, on the reverse strand, counting down.
GCAGCGCGGCGACGGTGAAGCTCGCCAATAATTTCCTGTGCGGCGTGCAGGCCGCCAGCCTTGCCGAGGCCATCGCCCTGTTCGAAAAACATGGCCTCGACGTCGAACAGGCCGTCTCCATCCTGTTCGACGGGGCGCCTGCCAGCCCGATGGTGAAGGGCGTTGGCCGCCGCATGCTCGACCGCGACTATGCGCCCCATTTCCTCGTGCCGCTGATGGCGAAGGATCTGGGCTATGCGGCGCAGGCGCTGTCGGACGTGGGCATCCGCCCATCCATTGCGCAGGCGGCGCGGCAACGCTTCCTGGATGCGGACGGCGCGGGGGAGGGGCAACGCGATATCGCCGCGATCGTCGAACCACTCAGAAAAGTCTGAAAATTCAATATTATAGATAAATATCAAAGGGATAGGGTGATATGGAAAAGCGCATAATACTGTCCATCTCGTTGTTCGCGGCGACCCTCCTGTCGCCGCTATCCCCTGTCGCTGCGCAGGACAGCGTTCCTGCCGCAACCGCGTTGACGGCGAGCGCCACGCTGCACGCGGACAAACCCGGCGCGACGATCGACCGCCGCATCTTCAGCCAGTTCGCCGAACATCTGGGCTATGGCATCTATGGCGGCCTGTGGGTCGGGCCGGGGTCGAAAATCCCCAACACGCGTGGCTATCGCAACGATGTGGTGGCCGCGCTCAAGGCGCTGGCCGTGCCGCTGGTGCGCTGGCCCGGCGGCTGTTTCGCCGACGAATATCACTGGCGCGAAGGGATCGGCCCGCGCAACCAGCGCCCGACCAAGATCAACACCCATTGGGGCGGCGTGACCGAACCCAACAGTTTTGGCACCCATGAATTTATGGACTTTGCCGAATTGATCGGGGCGGAAGCCTATGTGTCGGGCAATGTGGGCAACGGCACGCCGGCGGAAATGGCCGAATGGGTCGAATATATGACCGCCCCGGCCGGCACGCTGGCGGACGAGCGGGCGAAGAACGGCCGCAAGCAACCGTGGAAGCTGCCCTATGTCGGCATCGGCAACGAACTCTGGGGTTGCGGCGGCAATATGCGCGCTGAATATGCCGCCGACGTCACCCGCCGCTATGCGACCTTCGTCAAGTCGCCACGCGGCACCAAAATCCTAAAGATCGCGAGCGGCGCCAATAGCCGCGACTATGACTGGACCGATGTGATGATGCGCGTCGCGGGCAAGTCCATCGACGGCGTCGGCCTGCATTATTACACCCATCCCACTCGCGGGAAGGTGAAGGGATCTGCCACCGATTTCACCGAAACCGACTATGCCCGCACCCTTGTCAGCACGATGGTCATGGAAGAGCTGCTGGCAAAGCATGGCGCGATCATGGATAAATATGACCCGGAAAAACGGGTCAATCTGGCGGTCGACGAATGGGGCATCTGGACCGATGTGGAACCGGGCACCAATCCGGGTTTCCTCTATCAGCAGAACAGCATGCGCGACGCGATCATCGCCGCGCTCAACATCAACCTGTTCGCCCGTCACGCCGACCGGGTGCGCATGACCAACATCGCCCAGATGATCAACGTCCTTCAGGCTATGATCTTGACGAAGGATGATAAAATGGTGCTGACCCCGACCTATCACGTGTTCGAAATGTATAAGCCATTTCAGGACGCGACCTTCCTGCCGCTGGACCTGAAATCCCCCTGGTATAACAAGGATCAATGGACCGTCCCGGCGGTCAGCGCAGCGGCGGCGCGGAGCAAGGCGGGGCAGGTATATATTTCCCTGACCAACACCGATCCCAACCGATCTGCGACCGTGACGGCTAAACTCGAAGGTGTGCAAGCCGCCAGCGTGGATGGACGTATTCTCACAGCGCCCGATATCCAGTCGCATAATGATTTCGGGTCGCCGGACGTCGTGCGCCCAGTGGCGTTTGGCGGCGCGACAGTTTCGCCCGATGGCCTATCGGTAACCTTGCCGCCGCATAGCGTGGTAGTCCTCGCGCTGCATTGAAGGGGAGGGCCTAGTGCACAGCCGCAACGGCAGTGGATTTCGCTCGCCACGATTGATGAAAGCGATGCCGACAGGCGCGGGAAATGCGCCACAAATAATCTTCACGATGCGGTGGACCATGGCCACTGTCATAGCGTGTCATGGTCTACCCAGCAGATTTTGAAGGTTTGAACAGAAAAATTGTTTGTGCGGGCAAGCGGATACGGAGCCGGCGGACAAAATGACGTGGACGCTTCGATCCGATCGGGTGAAGAGGCCATGGATCGCTCCACTACTGGCCGATAGGCTACACAAACCCGCTTTCGGTGGAACCAGTCTCAGGCAGATAGCCGCATGGCCAGTAGCATGCTGGGGCACATTTGATGCGGCGAAAGTGGCGGCGGCGATGGGTATGACCGCGGGCTTCGCTCTCTTTTGGCTGCATGTCCGGCCGGATTGGCCGTTGGCAGCCGGTGTCGCCGCCATCCTGCTGCTATGGCTGAGCTGGATCGTGCGCCGGCCCGAGCCGAGAAAAGGGCAATGAGCCGACATATCGGCCATTCCGCGCGGCAAAGAGAATATGGCACGGACCGACGGCCAGAGCCATGGCCCGCGTCCCCGAGATGTGTGACGAGCCAATCGCCCACGCGATATTGCGATCAGCCGCTGGACTGGCGAACGCGCCTGTCTGGTGTGTCCGGCATTGCCTTGATCCTCCTCTGCATAGGATGCGCAACGCTGGTCACTCGGCACGATCTCGCGCCTAACAGGCCCCCGCCAGTTCCTGCTCTATTTCGTCTGGAAAGCCTTAAAGCGCCTGCGGAACCTCCCAAAGAGGTGCCGGACGGCGCCCGCAAGGTCGAACAGCGCCAACAGGCCCCCACGGAAAAAACGCAGGTCGAAATCCCGCCGATGCTTCTCCCGCGGCAAGCGCAGCCGGTAGAACCTGCTAGGAAATCATCCGAATCCGCGCAAGCCAAGGAAGCGGTTCTCGAAACCTCCGCTCCCAAGTCGTTGCCGGCTCCCCCGGCACCGCAAGCCTCGACCGACAGGAAAGCGAGTTGGGAGGATATCCTTCTGGCCCATCTCGAAAAACATCGCCGCTATCCTGCCGCAGCGCGTGCGTCAGGTCGCCAAGGCGTGGCTCAAGTCCTTTTCCGTATGAACCGGGCAGGCCAACTGCTTTCTCTGCGGGTGCTCAATTCGTCCGGTTCAAGCATATTGGACCGCGCCGCACTCGATACGGTGCGCTGTGCGCAACCATTGCCCCCTATTCCGGACGATCGCCCGGACAGGATGGAAATTGTCGTCCCAATCGAATTTTTCATCGATAATGTCGGGATGAGGAGCGATTAAATCTCTTGCCGAAATTGTGTCGATCCGATGGTGGCGTCATCATCGAGACAATCGCCTGAAACTATCATATAAAGATATCTTTATATCGTCCTTGACAATGATGCTTCTATGGTGTTGAAAGACCCTGTCGAGGTTCCCCACCTCAGGCGTGACGGTGGGGCTAAGACGGGAAGCCGGTGGTGCCCTTCGGGGCAGAGTCCGGCGCTGCCCCCGCAACTGTAAGCGGCGAGCGGCGGTTCCATTTCGTGTCACTGGGCTTTGCACAAGGCTCGGGAAGGCCGGAACCACCGCGATGACCCGTAAGCCAGGAGACCTGCCTTCGGCGCCAAAACGTTCCTCGGACGGGGGTTCCTCCGGTGGATCGCGCCTGAAGCGTGTCCCTTGGCGTAACCGCCGTCCGGGCCACTCATGCCGTGCGCGTTCTTCCATTGACCCTTCCGCCCGATCAAAGCAGGTGACCGGTCGATGTTTGCAATCCTGTTACGCCCCTTCGCATATCGACGAATGCGCCCGCGCGCCGTGCGATCGGGGTGAACCCCCTCTGACGCGGCGCGCCGCAAATCCAGACCCATATCCGAACCTCAACGACGGACGGCGCATGCGCCGGACCGAAGGAAATTTCGCATGCCCGCAACTCGCGCCACCTCCTCCCTTCCACACATGGTTTCCGCCGCGCCGTCAGGACGACCGGCCATGTCGGACGACGATCTCAGCTTCTCCATCAGGAGCTTGCGCTTCGACGAGAACTATCAGCCCTCCGAAAAAACGCGCATCACGACGAACTTCGCCAATCTGGCCAGAGGCGAGCACTGCCAGGACAATCTTCGCGGCGCCCTCAGGATGATCGACAACCGCTTCAACGACCTTGCGGATTGGGACAATCCCGACGGCGATCGCTACAGCATCGAACTCGATATCATTTCAGTCGAGATGCATATTGCCGCCGCTGGTGGCACCAATGCCTTCCCGATGATCGAGATACTGAAGACGAGTATCGTCGATCGGAAAAGCGATACGCGCATCAACGGCATCGTCGGGAACAACTTCTCGTCCTACGTGCGCGATTACGACTTCAGCGTGCTGCTGGCAGAGCACAACAAGGGACGAGCAGGGTTCGAGGCACCGGACGGCTTTGGCGATCTGCATGGTAACTTGTTCCGGCATTTCCTGAACTCGCGTGCATACACGGACAATTTCAAGAAGCCGCCGGTCATCTGTCTGAGCGTATCGAGCAGCAAGATCTATCATCGTACAGGCAACCGCCATCCTGTTCTGGGTGTCGAATATCGGCAGAGCGCGTTTTCCTCCACCGACGCATATTTTGCCAAGATGGGCCTGAATGCGCGCTATTTCATGCCGAGAGGGAGCGTAGCCCCGATGGCCTTCTATTTCACCGGCGATCTGGCGAGCGATTACACCAGCCTCGAACTCATCGGCACGATCAGCACGATGGAATCCTTCCAGAGAATTTATCGGCCGGAAATCTACAACGCCAATTCCGCTGCCGGACTGTGCTTCCGGCCCAGCCTGGATCATGAGGACTTCTCGTCCACCCGGATTGTCTATGATCGCGAGGAGCGCAGTCGCCTCGCCATCGAACAGGGCAAGTTCGTACAGGAGCAACTCATCAGGCCCTACCAAGCCGATCTGGACCGATGGTCCGCCAGCTACGCCCCCAGCCAGCCCTTTGACCAGACAGAATATAAGGCCACCCATCATGAAAAAATTGTTGCCCACGTCGACCGCCGGCAGCCTCCCCAAGCCTGGCTGGCTTGCCGAACCAGAGAAACTCTGGTCGCCCTGGAAGCTGGAGGGCGAAGACCTCGTCGCCGGCAAGCAGGATGCCCTGCGCCTCGCCGTGGAGGATCAGCGGCAAGCGGGCATCGACATCATCGGCGACGGCGAACAGACCCGCCAGCATTTCGTCACGACCTTTATCGAGCATCTGAGCGGAGTCGATTTCGAAAAGCGCGAAACAGTTAGAATCCGCAATCGTTACGATGCGAGCGTGCCGACGGTGGTCGGCGCAGTGGCGCGCCCCAAGCCGGTCTTTGTCGATGATGCGCGTTATCTGCGCGCGCAGACCGATCAGCCGATCAAATGGACACTGCCGGGCCCGATGACGATGATCGATACGCTCTACGATGCCCATTATCGCAGCCGCGAGAAGCTCGCCTGGGAATTCGCCACGATCCTCAACCAGGAAGCCAGGGAACTGGAGGCGGCGGGCGTCGACATCATTCAGTTCGACGAACCTGCGTTCAACGTCTTCTTCGAAGAGGCGAACGACTGGGGGATCGCCACACTGGAAAAGGCTGCCGAAGGGCTGAAATGCGAAACGGCCGTCCACATCTGTTACGGATACGGCATCAAGGCGAATACCGACTGGAAGAAGAGCCTGGGATCGGAATGGAGGCAGTATGAGCAGACCTTCCCCAATCTGCAGAAGTCCATCATCGATATCATCTCGCTGGAATGCCATCACTCCCGCGTACCCATGGACCTGATCGAACTTATTCGGGGCAAGAAAGTAATGGTCGGCGCCATCGACGTCGCGAGCGACACCATCGAAACGCCGGAAGAGGTTGCCGATACCCTGCGCAGAGCCCTGCAGTTCGTGGATGCCGACAAGCTATACCCTTCCACCAACTGCGGCATGGCGCCGCTATCCCGCAGCGTGGCTAGGGGGAAGTTGAACGCGCTAGGTGCTGGCGCTCAGATCGTGCGGGATGAACTGGCGGCCTGACAACCTGCAGGAGGCGCGTCCCGCGCATGGCGAAAGGGCCTGTCCGGGGATTGCGGACAGGTCCTTTGGCGTTTTGGTCTGTGCTGCATCGGCAACATTCGCGAACCGGTAACGCACTGGGACCGACGGGTGGCGTCCGAAATTTTGGCAGAGGAAACGACGTCATTCGCGCATCGTTCGCGCACCGGGCCATCTGTTGGGTCGTTCCAGATCGTCCGCGATATGCAGCTGTGATGGATCGGTGCCATCTGGGCCGAACGTTTCTTTTACTCCCAACTATGCGTGACCAAATTTGGAATTATCTCATCTCATTTTTGCCAAGGCCCGTTGTGCTGGTCTATAATGAGGATCGATCGCAATGGCGCGGCGGATGAATTGTTCGGCTTGCACCCGGTCCGTTTGGACGCCGGAGCCACGCAAATATGCCTTGCCCAGATTGACGCAGCTTTCGGCATGGGCAACGCTACAGCCCCGACGGAACAATCCCACCGCCTGCACATGGTCCCGTACGCCGACCTTACCCTTGTCATGCAAGAGGCCCAAATTGCCACAGCCTGCGCCTTCATCCTGATCGCAGGCTTGTTGGTAATAGCGCGCTGCTTGCGCGATCTCTCGCGTCACGCCCCAACCTTTTTCGTGCAGGACACCCAGATTGAAGCAGGCATTGGCGTCCCCGTTTCCGCAGGCCGGTTCATAGAGCGACGCAGCCCTGTTCCGATCCTTTCGCACGCCGATGCCTTTCACATAGGCCGTGGCGAGATTGGAGCATCCGCCATTGTCGCCCGCGTCGCATGCGCGCCTAAAATAGCTAGCCGCACGACGTTCATCCTTCATCACGCCCTTGCCCATTGCGTAGGACAGGCCGATATTCGAGCATCCGGTCGGACTATCCAGGTCGCAGGCTTTTTGAAAATAGAAGGACGCAGAAGCCGCATTTTTTTCGACACCTTGCCCTTTGTCATGTGCAAGACCCAGCCGGATGCAACTTGGCGCATTTTGGGCCGAGCATCCCACGCCGTAAAGGCTGGTTGCGCGCGCCCAATCCTGCGGCACCTTTTCCCCTTGAGCATAGGCTAAGCCGGCTTCTTCGCAGCTATCGCCATCTGTTACGGTGCAGGTTGAGGCCAGTTCATTGACGGTCGCTTCGCCTGTACTGGCGGATCCCATCATAAGTAGCAACGCTTCCAGGATCATTGGTCGGCGATCGGAAACGGGTCGGAATCCGCCTTCTTGCGTTCAATGGAATAGCGCAATTTTTCAGGTGTCACCTCCAATATCGTGATGGAAAGATCGCCGATCTGCTCGGTTTTCGCGTTGCGTGGCGTTCGTATCATCTGTCCGCTGCCCGGACGGGCGAGGTCGCTGATCGCATAGCCGCGCAATTCGAAGAGGATTTCGCCATCCTCAATGCCTTGATAGGCAATGTCGTAGATTCTGCCCGTCTCGTCGGCATCATAATCGAGTGACGCTGGCAGATCGACGCCTATGGCATAATCGCGTGGCGGTACGATGGGTTGGCCCTTACGCTGCTCCTGCTCCGTGCCGAAACTATCGGGCGAGGGGGCCGCAGACCGGATCACCGGTGTCATCGGATCGGCTTTCATCCGGGCATGGATGGCCGCCGGAGTTTGCGACGGATCATTGTCGGCGATCAGTGCGTGGGCGAATGCGACATCGTCGATTTCGAGCGGAAAGCCGCCGGTCGCGGCACGGTCGGCCGCGCAGACAAAGTTCAGTTCCGCTTCCCCCAGGCTACCTGCTTCGACACGCTGCACCTCATCATAGCCAAGCGCGCTTTGATCCAACGGTTGATCATTGGCATCATAGCGCATGACCATGATCCATTGCTGCGTCTTTTTTACGCAATCTGTCTTCATGAAGGCGCGCCGGGTCAGCATTTCGCTGCTTGGCGCGAAGATCTGGCTGGAGGAATGGCGGACGATGTCGCCCTCTCGTTCGATGGATTTCTCATCCACGAACAGAACGCGATCGGCGCCCGCCGCGACAAACCACCATTGCGACTGGCGAGCCTGCGCCACAGTGGGCACCAGTCCCACCAAAAGGATCGCCATGGAAGCGCTCGTCGCGAGACGGGAAGGAAGGTGCGGCCACCCTCTGACGATCGTGTCCCAGACTGTTTCGCTCACATAACCTCCCTATGATCCGCGAAACGGGATCAACATCTCATTTTAAAAAATGTTCCGAATTCGAAATGACTTGCCGCGGGATATTCGCGGCCGTCGGGATCGGTCAGTCCTGCCGCCTCAGGACGACAAGCGGTCGGACCAGGTCATGGTCGCCGGGGCACGGACAGGAAGAAATCCATCATCGCCCGCGATGCATCTGGGCCTGCCGGGTCAGTATAGGAACCCCCTTGGCCGCCCGACCAGCCATGGCCGCTTCCATGGACAGTCCAATCTTCCAACAGCAGGTCGCCGGACTTCGATTTGTAAATCCTTCGTGTGAAATCCCGCCCGTTATCGGAGCGGCCGGTAACGGATCGCGCAACGAGCGGACCGGGGTGCGCCTGCTCCAGTTGGTGGAGGAATGCGCCTGCATTGGACGGATGCACGACCCGATCCTGATCCCCATGGAAGACAATTGTAGGCAGAGGACGCCTTGGCTTCCCGGCCAGACGAGGCCGCGCATCGCCACGCATCGCAGACATTGCCGCGCTTATCGACCGGATATCGCCATGGGAAACGCCGGAATGGACCCCCACTGCGGCAAAGATGCCGGAATAGGCCGCACCGATGATGGCGGCGGCCGCTCCTCCCGCAGATAGTCCGGCGATATAGACCCGCGCCGGATTGGCGCGGCCTAGGATGATCGCGTGGCGGGTAAGGGCGGCGATGACGGCAGGCTCTCCGCTGCGCCCCTGATGCGCGGGATTGTGCCAATTCCAGCAGCGGGCAAGGTTCGCATTCTTTGATTGCTGCGGATATAAAACGAGAAAGCCTAGTTCGTCGGCGAGCCGGTTCATACCGGTGCCGGCGGCGAAATCCGCCGCCGTTTGCGAACAGCCGTGCAGCATTACGACGAGCGGCATGCGCCGCCGGGCCGAACCGTGCGGGGTGTAGAATTTGTAGGTCAGGCTTCCTTGCGCGCAGCGAAACTCATCCGAGAGGAAGCTTCCCGGCTCCGGGCGTGGCGGTCGAGACGACGAGGTCTTGCGTTTTGCTCCGATGGAGGCCGGCTTGCGCCCTGCATGGCCCGGGGGAGCGATCGCATCGCCGATTGCGAAGGCCGCGGACATAGGTCGCCCTTTGCGCGCCAGACGAGCGGCCTTGAACAAGGTCTTTACAAGATTGGCCATAATGTCCCCGCGCTTGGCTCTCCATCGAAGAACGACCGGCGGACCGCATTGATCCTGCCAGAAATAACTGTCCTGTCATAAAGGTTGAACGATCAGCCGTTCAGATCGCAGCATCCGACGGGAGGCATGACGTTCGACGATGGACCGACTTTGGCTGATTTCGAACGCGCAGTCTGGCTCGACCAGTGATTCCGGATGTGCGGCGATCGAGGCGATCTGCCATGAACGTGGCCTGGACCTCGTCCGGCACAGCGGTTTCCCGGATGAGGATATACCCGATGAAGCGGATCTTGCGGCCGAGAGGATCGACACGGTGGTCCTGTTCGCGGGCGATGGGACGATCAACGCTTGCCTTTGCGCTCTCGCCAACTGGCAGGGAGCGATATTGATCCTGCCGGGCGGCACGATGAACCTGCTCGCAAAGGCCTTGCACGGGGATCGGGAACCGGCGGAGATCGTCCATGCCGCCCATGCTGCTCCCGTTCGCGTGGCACGCCCCTATATCGAGGCCGGGTCATCGCGTGCCTTCGTCGCGGTGATATTAGGCCCCGCCGCGCATTGGGCCGAGGTGCGTGAGGCAGCGCGCAAAGGCGTATATAATCGGTTGTTCCGTTTCGCTGTCCGGGCTTGGCGACGAACCTTCGGGCAGGCGGTTCGTGTCACTGGCGTCGCCGGGATGCAGCGGGGCTATCAGGCCATCTTCGTATCGCCCGAGGAGACGGGCATGACGGTCACAGCAGTCGATGCGCGCGACTGGCGCACGATCCTCGACCTTGGCTGGGAATGGTTGCGCGGCGACTGGGTGGCGGCGCGCGCAGTGAAGGAGAGGCCCGCCAAAAGCTTCAGGACGAGCGGCAAGCGCCCCGTTCTCGCGCTGTTCGATGGTGAGAGCATTACGATAGAGCCGGGGACTCGCTTCACCTGCGGACGCTCCGCGAAGGTTTTCCTTGCCACAAGGCCAGAGGCGGCATGATCCGGCTCTTCCATGTCAGCGATCTCCATTTCGGGGCCGAAGACCCGCAGGCGCTGCATTGGTTCGCAGATATTGTCGCCATGGAACAGCCCGACCTCATCGTGGTGACGGGCGACCTGACGCAACAGGCGCGCCCGAGCGAGTTTGAAGCGGCGGCGCAGTGGCTCCGGGCGTTGGGGCAGCCCATCACTGTCGAGGTCGGCAACCACGACCTTCCGCTATTCCCGCTGGCGCGTTTCCTGAGGCCCTATGGCCGCTACGAAGCCTTGGAGCGCTTGGTCGAGCGGCCGTTTGATTTGCCCGGCGTCAGGATCGTGCCGCTTAGGACGACGGCGCGGTTCCAATGGCGCTTGAACTGGTCGAAGGGTGTTGTCAGCGATGCCAGTATAAACCGGACGCTGGGCATGATCCGGGCGGGCTCGGGAAGGGGCTTGACGCTGGTGGCGTGCCATCATCCCTTGGTGGAAGGCGACACGCGCATGTCCTCCCGGACGCGCGGGGGCACGGCGGCGCTTGCGGCATTGGCCAAGGCGGGCGTCGATGCGGTGCTGAGCGGTCATGTCCATGATCCGTTCGACATGTCGCTGAACCTTGCTGGTCGCACGATCAGGCTGATTGGAGCAGGCACCCTGTCCGAGCGTGTGCGGGCGTCCCCGCCATCCTTCAATTGCCTCCATATCGATGACGGCAGGATGGAAGTCGTTGTGCGGTCGATGCCGTAGACGCCGTGACGGCAAAGCTGCCCTAGGCGGAGACGATCTCGATGGATGGATGGTCCGCGAAAACTTCCATCACGATATCAAAATAGGTCTTGCCGGTGCCCGCGCGCAGTGCCTCCAACTGACGCACAATGGTTTGGCCATTGAAGTTCTGCCGGATTGCCAGGCGCTCTTCCAGAAACTGTAACGTCGTTTCGACGCCCAGCGACGCGCGGCTGAAGGCCATATCCTGCCAGAGGATTGTCGCATGATTGGCGCCCAACAGGACGCCGTAGCCGCCGAACAGCATGTCGTTCAGCGCGTCAAGGCTTTCCCCCAACTCCCATGTCTCCCCCGTCATGAAGACCCGATTGATCTCCGCATAGAAGGAGGGAATATCGACGATTGACGCACCATTTAGAATAAGTTGCATGAGGCGCATGATGGGCAGTCCAGCGCGATAAGTATAGGATCATTGGATTGCGCTGCGGTTTCCCGGTCCGCAACGCGATTTTAAGGTGCGTCCAGGACCGGCAGATTCCTCTGCCGGTTTCAGCGGTTCCAGGTCGGCAAGCGGTTCGGCCGCATCCGATGACAGAAACTGCTTCACTGAGCGAAGTGCGACGGCTTCCTCAATTGCCCGGTTTAAGCATGCCGTGCATGTCGAGCCATCCGACGAAAGCGTCGAACCATCCGGTGCTCGTCGTCGCTTTGCGGTACATGCCGAAGCCGTGACCGCCTCGCTCATAAAGATGAAATTCGACCGGTCGCCTGGCTGCGCGCCAATCGTCGATCAGCTTGAAATCGCGGTTGCCGAACAATGGATCATCCGCAGCGATCGCAGCGAACATCGGCGGGGCGTCTTGCGGCACCGTCATGCTACCAAGTGGCCCGTAGATGTTGCCTATGAAAGCCGGCTTGGCGTCCTTCGTGGCCAAGGTCGTCGCCATCGTCAGCATCGCGCCTGCCGAAAAGCCGATCATGCCGATGCGATCGGGATCGACATGCCATTGCGTAGCACGGCTGCGGATCAAGCGAAAAGCGGCGATGGAATCTGCGAGTTGAGGCGCCAGGTCTGTTGCAGCGTTATTGGCCGCCGGGAGAGGCGCCCGAGCGGCGCCGGAGAACATGTCCTGCATCGACTTTTCAAAACCCGCCATATCTGCCGGTGTTTGCCGCAGGCGATATTTGATGACGAAGGCGGCAATGCCCTTGGCCGCTAGGGCGCGGGCAACGTCATAACCTTCATTGTCCATCGACAGGGTTCGAAATCCGCCACCCGGCGCTACCACGATTGCGGCACCTGACGCTTTGGCCGGGTCGGGCAGGAATGGCGTCAGCGTGGCGATAGTAACGTTGCGGGCGAATTGGCTGCCATATTGGCGGTGCCAGCTTTCCTTTGCTTTCGCTCCCGGCAGGGGACCGGTGCCAAGTTCGATCGCGTCCCGTTGGGCCGGCACCGCGATGGATGTCATCTTATCCTTGTCCTCCTGCGCCTGGGCACAGATGGGGCTGCACCAGACGGCACAAGCAATGGCCGCCAGGTGTCCAAGTCGAAATGGCAGAGCGGACGTCTTATTTGCCTCTTTCATGATAATTTCCTCTCCCAACTGACGATTGTTGCTTTCCGAACGTCATTGCAGATCAAGCACCACTACGGATTTTGGCGGCAGCGTGACGGTCAGTAAGTCGTTGCTGACCCGTGCCCCGCTAAAGGGTTCGGGGTGGACGGTTTCGGCCGCATCGAAACTATTGTACGCGTTGATCGTCGCAGCCGTCAGGACACGGCCTGAAACGGTCGTGACATGCAGGCCCGCCAGCTTCATGGTGACCGTATTGGACTGATTGGGATCGAGATTGGAGAGGCCGACATGGACTTTGCCGTCCTTGCCCCGCACCGCCGATCCGCTGACCGCGGGCATCACGAACTTGTCCTTGTTGTACCATGGCGTGGTCAGATCCAATGGCAGAACAGTCGCATCCTGCCAGGGCTTGTACATTTCGAACACATGATAGGTGGGCGTGAGCACCATCTTGGGGCCATCGGTCAATATCATCGCCTGTAGCACATTCACCATCTGGGCGATGGCGGACATGCGAACCCGGTCGGCATGTTTGGCGAAGATATCGAGATTGACCGAGGCTACAAGCGCATCGCGCAACGTGTTCTGCTGTCGCAGGAAACCGGGGTTGGTGCCGGGGTCGGGTGCATACCAGGTGCCCCATTCATCGACCGCCAGAAAGACGCGCTTTTGTGGATCATATTTGTCCATCACTTTGGCGTGGCCTGTGATGAGTTCATCCATCTTCCACGTCGCGGCAAGCGTATCAGCCCAGGCCGTTTCATCGAAATTGACCGGATCGGCCCTGGGCGGCCAGCCGCCTTGAGGGATGGTGTAATAATGCAGCGACAATGCATCGAGATGCTTGCCCGCCTCGCGCATCATCACTTCTGTCCAATTATAGTCCGCGCCGTTGGCGCCGGATGCTATCCTTGTCATCGTCTTGCCGGCGGGCACCTTCAGGAAGGTGGCGTATCGCTTCGTAACGTCGGCGCCATATTCCGCCCGCATGTTGCCGCCGCAGCCCCATAGTTCGTTGCCAATGCCAAAGGCAGGGAGCGACCATGGCGCCTTCTGCCCGTTTCGCCCGCGTTCCTCGGCCAAGGTTCCGGCCGGAGCGGTTATATATTCCACCCATTCGGCCATCTCTTGCGGACTGCCATTGCCGACATTGCCGGAAATATAGGCCTCTGCGCCGACCTGTCGCAGCAACTCGAAAAACTCGTGCGTGCCGACGGTGTTCGGCTCCGTCACGCCGCCCCAGTTGGTGTTGACCTTTACGGGCCGTTTTGCCTTCGGCCCGATCCCTTCCCGCCAATGATATTCGTCGGCAAAACAGCCGCCGGGCCATCTTATCATCGGCACGGCAAGATTTCGCAGCGCGCCGATGACATCGTTGCGAAACCCATTGCTATTGGGGATCGACCTGTCATTGCCGACCCATAGGCCGCCATAGATGCCGGTGCCCAGATGCTCGGCGAACTGGGTGAATATCCGTTTGTCATAGACGGGGCCGGGCCGATCTGCATGGATCGTCGCGGTGGTCGGCTTGTCATCCGTATTGGCAAAGGCAGTGCTGCATGCAAGCGCGCTGGCGCACATCAGCAGCATAGCGGTAGTGCGGCGCAGGGTCTTGATCATCGAATATCCTCTTGGAAAGGAGCGGCATCGCCTTATTTGGGCAATGGGACCGATCGGGAAATATGATAACTGCCGGTTTCAACCGGGATGTCTGTGCTCGGCTGCCCGCTGCCGATAGTGAGACGATAGTCACCAGGAATAAGGGCCCGTTCGCCCGCCATGGTGACGAAGCTCAGGTCACGGGGAGACAAAGTGAATTCGATCGCCCGACTTTCTCCGGGCTTGAGCGAAACACGCTGGAAGCCGCGCAGCGCTGTGCGCGGCGCCCCGTCGAACGCAGGAGGCGTGATATAAAGTTGAGCTACGTCGTCGCCAGCGCGTTGTCCGCTGTTGGTGATCTGGGTGCGGACCGTGATACCGTTTTCCACTACGCCGCCGATGGGTTCGATGACTGGCGGGGTGTAGGTGAAACGTGTGTAGCTGAGGCCATAGCCGAACGGATAGACGGGCTTGCCCTTGAAATAGCGATAGGTCCGGCCGCCCATGCCATATTCGTTGAACGGAGGAAGATCGCCTACACTCCTGTAGAAGGTAAGTGGCAGCCGGCCGCCCGGATCGACCTTCCCGGACAGGACATTGCCCACGGCCCTGCCCCCCGACTGGCCGGGGTACCAAGCCTCCAATATGGCTGAGGCATTTTCCTTTGCCCAAGACAGATCGATCGCGCTGCCATTCATGGCGATGACGACGAGGGGCTTGCCCAACGCCTTTGCCTTTTCCAGAAAAGCGCGCTGGTCGGCTGGCAGATCGAGCGTCGTCTTGTCACCGCCCTCGAAGCCGTCGACCTTCACCGGCATTTCCTCGCCCTCCAAATCGGAGGTGAGGCCGACGACGGCGACGATGACGGCGGCATCCTTCGCCCCCATCATCATATCGCGATCCAGATCGTCGGTGACGCGCTTCCAGAAGATGGCAGGGGCGGCGGGAACGCCGCTCTGACCCTGAAGCCGGATGGCGTAGCGTTCGCCCTTGGTCATCGACACATCGGTCAGCTTGAGCGGTTCGGCCCAGCGCGAATAGTCTGTCGCGGTGACGATCGTCTTGCCGTTGAGAGAGACTTCACCCTTCACCCCGGTGAGCGCCAACCTGTAGATGCTGGTCTCGGGCGCGACGAGATAGCCGGTCCAGACGATCTTGTGATCGGTTGCCACCTGCTTGAATTCGGCCGCGCGGGACGTGATGCTGTCCTGCGTGCGCGTAAGCACGGGCTTGCTGCCAAACCGGTCCTTGGCGATGGCATTATAATATTCCGCCTTGATACCGGGCTTGCCATCGGGCGTGCGCAGCGCCGTGCCGGGGACAAGGTCGCCGTCGGTGATGGACGGTGAAAATGGAACGAGCGTGATGGCCGATCCGGGCATCGCCTGTTTAAGGCCATCGGCAACCGAGATGGGTGGCGCGCTTTTGGCCGAACTGTAATTGCCACGCAGCACGCGGGTAGCGTCCGCCAAAGGCCCCATGAGCGCAATCCTTGCGCCGGGTTTCAGCGGCAGGACACCGTCATTCTTGAGTAGAACCAAGCTTTTTTCCGCTGTGTCGAGCGCGAGAGCCTGATGCTCGGCCATGCCGATCATTTCGACCGGAATGTTGTTTTGCTTGCGACCTGACAGGCCGGGCAGATCGCCGTTGCGCAGGCGCGCTGAAAAGAGGCGCACGAGCGCGGTATCGATATCCTCGATGCTGATATGGCCCTTGGCCAGGGCTTCCTTGTAGCGCTCGCCAAGGCCGGCCTTCCCGCCCAGCGTGGCATTATTGCATTCGCTATCGACACCGCGGCGCAGCGCAACGGCTACGCCGGTTGCAGCGTCGGGCGCATATTTGTGATGATCGTAGATATCGACCACGGCGTCGCAGTCCGACACAACATAGCCTTTAAAGCCCCACGCGTCGCGCAGATAGTCGGTCAGCAGCATCGGGCTGCCGCAAGCCGGTTCGCCGTCCACCCGATTATATGCGCACATGATGGAGCCGGCTTTGCCCTCTACGATGGCAGCGCGAAAGGCGGGAAGGTAAGTATCCTCCAAATCGCGCTTCGTCGCGAAAATATTGTCGGTGTGGCGGCTCGGTTCGGGACCGGAATGCACGGCATAATGTTTGGGGGTGGCGACGACATCGGGCAGGTCCGGATTGTCGCCCTGCATCCCTTGAATGAAGGCGACGCCGATATGGGCGGTCAGGAACGGATCCTCGCCATAGGTTTCCTGGCCGCGGCCCCAACGCGGATCGCGGAAAATATTGATATTGGGCGACCATGTGTCGAGCCCGGTGCCGATCCGGCCCAAATGGCCGGTTTGACGCCCAAATGTGTGCAAAGCGCGCACTTCAGTGCTGATGGCGGAGGCTACGGATTTTATCAGTGGTGCGTCGAAGGTGGCGGCAAGGCCGATGGGTTCGGGGAAATTGGTGGTGGGTACGGCCCCGATCGCGCCGTGCAGCGATTCCGTCCACCAATTATAGGCGGGAATGTCGAGGCGCGGGATGGCGGGCGCCGTGTTCAACAGCTGATCGACCTTTTCATCCAGCGTCAGCTTGTCGACGATGGCGCGCGCCTTGCCCTCTGCCTCGTTCCACACATCGCTTTGCGCTATTGCGGTCGCCTGCGCATGGGCAAGGCAGGAGGTTGAAAGGACGAGCATTGCAGCGACGACGCGCGGGCAGAAAGCGGTCTTCATAATCTCTCCCATGGAATGGCGCGCCGTTTTCCGGCGTCGCCTTATTGCGGGGAGGGAACCTCGCCCGGATTGTATGAGAAATGGCGCGGAGGAGGGCACTTCCCCCGCGCCTGTCGCGCCCTAACGGGCGGCGCCATCTTTCGCGCTTTGGGCGACGAAAGGATTCATGGTCTGGATGGTGCCGTCCGGATTGTAGCGCAGTTCGGTCACCTTGACGTTACGCAATCTGGTCTGGCCTGACAGTTGGGAGTCGGCGTAGAACAACCACCAGCGGCCGTTCCATTCGACGATCGAATGATGCGTGGTCCATCCTTCCACTGGTTCCAGGATGCGGCCCTTGTAGGTGAAGGGACCATAAGGCGAGTTTCCTATCGCATAAGCGAGATAATGGGTGTCGCCGGTCGAATAGCTGAAATAATATTTGCCCTTATATTTATGCATCCAGGATGCTTCGAAGAAGCGACGATCATGGTCGCCACCTAGAATGGGCTTGCCCTTCTCATCGAGTATCTGGACCGCGCGGGGCGTTTCGGTGAATTCCAGCATGTCGCCGGTCATCTTGGCCACGCGCGGCGCAATTGCGGGCTTATCGTCCTGGCCCAGGTCCGTCTTGGACCCATTGGCGTCATATTTGCCGTCGATATTGCGTTGCAGTTGTCCGCCCCAGATGCCGCCGAAATACATATAGCTGGCACCATCATCGTCGGTGAAAACGGACGGATCGATCGAATAGCTGCCCTTGATCGGCTGCGGCTGGGCCTTGAACGGCCCCATCGGATTTTTGGAGGTGGCGACGCCGATGCGGAACGCGCCTTCTTTGTCCTTGGCCGGGAAGTAGAGATAATAGGTGCCGTTCTTGCGCGCAGCGTCGGGCGCCCACATCTGCTTTTCGGCCCAGGGCACGTCCTTGACGTCCAGCGCCACCGGTCCGACCGTCACCGGCCCGCCGATCTTGTCAATCGACAGCACATGATAGTCGCGCATTTCGAAATGCGCGCCCAGATCGTCCTCGGGCGTCGGGCCATCGATATCGTGACTGGGATAAACATAGATTTTGCCGTCCCACACATGGGCGGACGGGTCGGCCGTATACATGTCCGTCACCAAAGGCTGGGACAAATATTCTGACGCGGCGCGTTTGTCCGCCTTGGTCTGCTGGGCTTGATTTTCCGGCTGGGCGTTCGGACCGCATGCCGTGGCAAGCAGGACCATGGCGAGCGGTAAGGCGCTCAGTCTGCGCGATGGCATCAACATGGCTATCCCTCCTGTTATATGACAATCATTTTATGAACGATGTAGATAGCGCTATCATGATTATGGTGCAATCCCCTCTTTCGACGGCGATGCCGAATTCAGCATGGCGGGAAACCATCATAATTACGCATCATTTCCCGTTTGATAGCGCAAACATTAATGATGAATATTGCGATACTGTCCTGCCGCGCCAACGGGCCATGATGGCGCCGGACGAATGCGCGGGGAGCCTGAGTGGCAGGCGCTATTTCGCGCATCTTCACTATCACTCCGCCTCGAGGCTTCGGACGCCGTAAATGGTGCTTTTGCCCTTAATGCCTGTGAGCGTGACGGTAGACCGCGCGGCCTTCGTCGGCGCGAGTGGATAGTCGACGAGCAGCCACTCATTCTGTTTGCGCCGTTCGCGCCGCTCGATCGCGACTTCCCGGCCATCCACCACGATCCGCATTTCACGGCCGGTATCATTGCCCCAATAGGTGATCTGGAGCATGGCGGGGCCGGGGCGACGCTGGATGGTGAAACTGGCCTGCGCGCCTTCCGGCAGGGAGCGATTCTTCTTCCCATAGAATTCGGCGCTTTGGCCGCCCGTGGCGCTGAAGCCATGATCCCGTTCGGGCTGCATCTCGCCAATATGGAAAATATCGATGGTGCGGCGTGCAAGATCGACGCGCGCGGCCTCCGCGGCGAGATAGGCCGTCCGCTCGCTGCGCCAGCTTTGCGGTGTGAAGGTGCGGAAATAGACGGCAGTGCGGCGGTCGTAGAGCGGATAGAATGGGACGATGTCATGCTGTTGGCCCAGTATGTCGGTCGCGCGATAATGATGCGGACGGTCGGCAAGAGCGGTCAGCGCGCTAGCGGCGTCATTCTGGATCAGCAGAGCGGGGGCAGGACCATCGAAGCGCTGATCCGCCGGGGCAAGATCGGCGGCGAGGACCAGAGGGCCGCTTAGATAGGCATAAGTGTCGGACGCGCCGGGCAGCGGCTCCGATCGCAATGTCATCGGCATGGCGATGGCGATGCGATCGCCCGCACGCCAACGGCGAGCGACACGCCAATAGCCGTCCTGCGGCTCCGTGGTGAGCGGCTGGTCGTTCAGCATGATGCTCGCCCCGTCCGCCCAGACAGGGCGACGGATGGCCAGCGCCATTGCGCGGCGCGGCGCGCGCGTGACCGTCAGCATCACCTGACCGTCCTGTGGATAGCGCGTGTCCATGTCCAACGTCAGACCGTCGGGCAGATCCAGCGTCGAAGGGATGAAGAGATTGACGAACAGAGTCGATCCGTCGCGCCAGTAAATGGAATCGGCATGTTTGGCGTGGCTTTCCATCCCTGAACCCACGCAGCACCAGAAACTATCTTCCGGCGTGGAGTAATCACGCTTGGCCCCGGCCTCCATCGGCATGAAATAGACGAACTGGCCGGTGTCGGGGCGCTGATGAGCGAGGATATGATTGATCTGGATGCGTTCATACAGGTCGAACCAGTCCGCGCTGGGCGACCAGCCGTAAAGATGACGGGTGAGCTTGAGCATATTATAGCTGTTGCACGCTTCGCAGGTGGCCGTGGTCAGTTGCTCGCCCTGCCGGTCCGGCTGACCGAAATGTTCGCGTTCCGAATTGCCGCCGATGACATAGCTGTGATGGTCGGTAACGCTTTGGTGGAAGAAACGGGCGGCGTTGGCGTCTGCCACGTCGCCATCCACTTCGTACAGGCGGGCCAGTCCGACGATCTTGGGTATTTGCGTATTGGCGTGCAGGCCGGGGAGCCTGTCTTCACTATGCATCAGCGGATCGACCACGGCGTGGTGGCGCAACCGTCGCGCGATATCGAGCCAGCGGGGCGTGCCGGTCAGCGCGTAAAGTGCGGCATAGCTTTCCAATATGCCGCCATGCTCGACTGACAGGACCTTTTGCAACTGATCGTCGTCCAGCCCTTCCACGATAGTCGCAAAATACTTGCCCACGCCAATCGCGATCGGCAACGCATCCTTGCGCTCTGCCAGTTGATAGGCATCGATCAGGCCGGCCAAAATCTTGTGCAGAGCATAAATCGGCACCCAGGCACCGTTAAGTTCCCAAGTAACGCGAATATCGCCGCGACGAATTTCCTCGAATACGACCTTGGCCGGTACCGACTGGCCCTCGCGCAACACCGTCATGCCGCCCAGATAGCCGTCTTTTCCTGCTGCCTGGATGCGCTGCATAGCCGATAGCGTTCGATCCAGAACAGCGACCAGTTCGGGGTCGCCGCCATTGGCGATGGTCAGCGACATGGCCGACATCCAATGACCCATCGTGTGGCCAGCGATGCTTTCGCTTTCCCATCCGCGGTAAATCGGTGCGGGTGCCGTTAGTCCTGCGGTAAGATAGAAATTGTGCAGCAACCGTTCCGGGTCGAGCGAAAGAAGATAGCGGCGATTGGCCGCCATCGCATCGGCGAAGGGCGAGGGCTTGAGCGTCACATGACGGCTGGAGATCGGTTCGGCCCGTACTGAGCGGCGTGCCGTTGCGGCGCGCAGCATAGCGGGCGAGATGGAGAAAAGCAGGCTGGCCGACGTGAGCAAAGTGCGGCGGGCGATAGGGTAGCGCATGATATTGTCTCTCCTTTCAGCGCCGCAGCGCGGCGTCGCCCCATGTTACCGGAACGGCGTTGTCCTTCACGCCATCGGCGCGGGCCACCAGTTCAAGGATGGCGATCCCCTTGACGTTCGCTTCCATCGATTGCGCAGGCATGCCTCGGCGTAATGGCGGCGTGCTCGCAAGTGCCTTGCCGTCGCCAAAGAGGAAGAAGCGCACAGGCTGATCGCCATCCAAAGCGCTGTCGTCAACGCCGACCGACGCGGTGAAGCGGGCAAAGCCCTTGTTGCGCACTTCTAGCCGCGAGTTGGCGAGGATCCCCACACCCGAGGCGAAGGATTGACCCGCAACGACGAGCGCCTGATTATAGGGCGTCGCATCGGCCATCGCGCCGCCCCATCCGGCGTACATGGGGCGCTCGCCGATCCCGCGTGTGCCCCGCCAGCCCGGTATCGAACGATAGATGGTAGGATCAGGTTCGGGCTGCACGACGCCGTCAGCTGCCGGGTTCACGACGCCGGGCTGTTCCGATAGATACAGGCCATCTGCCAAGATGCGGCGGCCATTTGCACGGAAAACCAGCGTTTCGCGCGGTTCGACATGCAACTTCACTTCCTTGGTGAAATCGCTCTTTGCGCCGGTCCAAAGGTTCGACAAGGCAATGGGATAGTCGGCGCGAAGTTTCAGATGATCGGCGGTCAGTACCGCATCGACCGGAGACGATCCTCGATTGAACAAGGCCACGGCCTTGTCCCCGTTCGCGAGCGTCTTGACGAGGATCTGGAACCCATCGCTGTCGAAAGCGACGGTCGCCTGATTGCCGGCGGGATCCTGGTTGAGCGCGATCAGGTCTGCATTGCCGAAAATATCGAGCAGCGGTTGCGGCGTGGTCCGCAAATCCGCGCCGATCAGAAGCGGTGCGTTCATCATCGCCCATAATGCGAAATGCGACCGGGCTTCGGTCAGATGATCGGCATCGAAATCCCCCTTGCCGATGAAAAGCATATCCGGATCGTTCCAACTGCCAGGATGAGCATAGAGGGCGCGGCGTACGGCGCTGTCATAATTGGTGAGCATCCGATGCCAATCGGGAGAGATATCATCACTGGTGCGTGATATGCTGCCGACATCCTTGCCCCAGGAGCGGACATTGGCGCTGCCCCAGATGCAGAGCGAGAGCATATAGTCGCCATCGGGATTATATTTGGCGAGAGACTGGTTGATGTCTGCAAAGAGCGCCTTGACGGCGGGAATGTCCGACCGGGCGATGCTGTGCTGATCGATGATCGGGGGGAGCGCGCGGAACTGGCCGTTGCGGACGCGTTCCGCATCGGCGGCGAACGCCCGGATGCCGCAGCCGTCGACCTTTATCGCGTCGAAACCCCAGTCCGCGAAAAACAGCCGGATATCCCGATCGCTATGCCCGTACAGGCCGACTTCACGTTCGGCCACCGTGCCTTCGGGCAGTTGCGCCGGTCCGTCGGAATAGGCCTGGGAACAGCTGTTGCGGCCGAGGTCGGAATAGATGCCCGCCTTGAAGCCCATGGCGTGAAGCTTGTCGGTAAGGGGACGGAAAGAGGGATCACCCTTGACGCTGCGGGCCGAGGGGAATTTGTCCGCGCGGATGATGAGCTTGTTGTCGTTGGTACGACGTTTCAGCCACCAGCCGTCGTCGATATTGATGAAGCGATAGCCCTTCTTCGCAAGGCCGGTATCGATAATCCGCTTGGCGGAACCCAGCAGTTTTTCCTCGTCAATCTCAGTGAAAAAGGCGTTCCAACTGTTCCAGCCCATCGGCGGCAGTTGTGCACTGCCGACCTGATAGGCGCTCCAGCGTCCGGTGGCGGCCAGCGGATCGAGCGCGTTGGCCGGCGCGGTTTGCGCCCAGAGGCTGGGGCTGGCGCACAGCGCGATCATCGGCAGAATATAACGGCGAATGGTCATGCAAAATCCTTGGGAGTCAGGGAAACCGGCATACCGGTCTTGAGCGTCAACACGCGGCGTTTATCTGCGAGGCGGATAGTGCGGGTTCCAGACAGTTCGGGCCGCAGAACGGCGCGGTCTAGTCGGCCGTCCCGCCAGTGGAGGTCGATGCGGCACCGGCCCCGCGCGCGCAGGCCGGTGACGCTACCGGTCGGCCACGCCTTGGGCAGCGCGGGGAGCAGGTCGATGACGTCGCCATGGCTGCCCATCAGCATTTCCACGATGCCCGCCGCGCCACCGAAATTGCCGTCGATCTGGAAGGGCGGGTGGGCATCGAACATGTTGGGATAGGTCCGTTCCGGCCCGAGAAGGAAACGCAGGATATCATGGGCATGGTCGCCATCCTTCAGCCGCGCCCACAGGTTGATGCGCCAGGCTGTCGCCCACCCGGTGGCGCGGTCGCCCCGTATCTCCAGCGTGCGACGCGCGGCAGCGGCAAGTGTGGGGGTGTCGTCGGGCATAATCTGGCGCGACGGATGCAGGCCGTAGAGGTGGGACACATGTCGGTGATCCTGCTCCGGCGCGTCGGCGTCCCAATCCTGCTGCCATTCCTGAAGCTGGCCGTTGCGCCCGATTTTATAGGGCGCGAGTGCGTCTCGCGCGGCGCGCATTTCGCCGACAAGGGCGACGTCGGCCTGCAAGATCGTCGCAGCCTCTATCGTCTGGGTAAAGAGATCGCGCAAAATCGCCATGTCCATCGTTGGCCCCGCGCAAAGGGTGCCACCATGGCCATGCGGGTTTTCGGGACTCATCGACGGATTGGTGACGAGGAAGCCGGTCGAGGGATCGCGCTGGAGCGTGTCCAGGAAGAACCGCGCCGCCCCCGCCATCAGCGGATAGATGGACATCAGATAGGCATGGTCGCGCCCATAGTCATAATGGTCCCACAAATGGGTACAGAGCCATGCGCCGCCGGTGGGCCAAAGGCCGAATTGTGCGCCATCGATCGGTGCGGTGGCGCGCCAAAGGTCGGTATTATGATGGGCGACCCAACCGCGCGCGCCATACATGGTGCGGGCGGTGCGTTCGCCGGTGATGGCCAGTTCGCGCACCATATCCACTAGGGGCGCGACACATTCGCCCAGTGCCGTCGGCTCTGCCGGCCAATAATTCATCTGCGTGTTGATGTTGATGGTATATTTGGAACCCCAGGGTGGATTGAGACTGTCGTTCCAGAGACCCTGCAAATTGGCGGGCTGACCGCCGGGGCGGGACGCGCAGATCATCAGGTAGCGGGCAAAATGGAAATAGAGGGCCGCAAGCGCAGGATCGTCGCTGGTCTGGGAGGCTGCGATGCGCTGATCGGTGGGCAGTTGCGCAGCCGCCGTGGTGCCCAGATCGAGGGCGACGCGGCGGAACAAGCGCTGATGCGCAGCGGCGGTATCGGCGGCGATGCGCGCGAAGGTGCGCCCCCTGACCCTGGCGATCGTCGCGGCGGTCGCTGCTATCGGATCGCCGCCGACATCATCGAAGCGCCGATAGCTGGTCGCCATGGCGATATACAAAGTGATGGCTTTGGCGTTGCGGATGTTGAGGCGGCCGTCGTCAGCCTGGGTGGTGGTGCCGCCTTCCACCTCAGCCGCCAAGCGGGCGGCGAAACGGAGATTGCCCTCTACCCCCTTGGAAGCGCCGTTGCGACCGGTGAGGAGCAGACCGGCAGGGCCATCTGCGACGACCTGAACTCCACGCTGGGGGGATCGGAGAGTAATATCGACATCAAGTCCATTCTCGCCGCCGGCAGTCAGGCGGACGGCGATGATCTGGTCCGCCGGGGAAGCGATGACCTGACGGACATGAGTGACACCGTCGTTCGCCTCGAACCGGGTGGTCGCCATTGCCTTGTCGAGATCGAGATCGCGGCGATAGGCGCTGGCGTCGCCCAGGCCGGGAAAATCGAGGATCAGGTCGCCCAGTGTCTGATAGGGCATTTGGGTCAACGGTCTGGCCATCAACGTCTGGTTGGCGAGCGCTTCGGCCTCCGCGATCTTGCCTGCGAAGATCAGCTCGCGCACCTTGGGCAGCATGGTCAGCGCCTGTGGATTTACCGGATCATAGGGCTGCCCCGCCCAGAGCGTGCTTTCGTTGAGCTGTAACCTTTCCTGGCTTATGCCGCCAAACACCATCGCCCCCAAGCGTCCGTTTCCGATGGGTAACGCCTGGGTCCATTCGGTGGCGGGCTGGTGATACCATAAAGCGAGTGCGGCGTGCGGGGCGGGTACTGCGCGAGCCGGTCGGGCTGCCGCCATGGCAGCCGTCCCAGCCGCCATGGCGGCCATGGTTTCGCGACGGCTGAAGGTCATGGCCGCGCGCCGACGGAGAGAGGCGCGAGCGTGAAACTGTCGATATCGAGATAGCCGCCGGCGGGAGTAGGATTGTAGCAGGATATCGCAATCTGCTGGCCCTGAAAGGTGCCGGTGCGCCAGTCGAAAGCGAGCGGGAAGGCATCGCCGACATCCTGCCACAGGCGGTTGTCGAGGCTGTATCCGACACGGCCCTGCTTGGTATCGAAATCCATATCGCTGCGCAGCCAGAGGGTGCGACCGGTAACGGGAATGGCGGGAACTCGGACGTCCGTGCGGGGACCATCCTTCGTGCTTTCGGTCAGCTGCATCCGCAGCGATTGCGCACCCTTTTGGCCGCCGACGATCGCAAGCTGGGCATTATATTTGCCGAAACTGCCGAGGCCGCAGACATCGCCTGCCTTGATACCGGCAGTATCGATTTTCGCGATGGCACGCATCTTTGGCCCTTGCGCCTTTTGCGTCAGCGTGTTGCGTGCGGTCCAGATACCGTCCGCCTGGGTCGCATGAAGCCGCAGGAAACCAGGGCGCTGCGTCAATGACCATTTGCTGTCGTCGGGATTATGGTTCCACTGCCACTGCACCCCCAGTTTCCGGGACGAAAAATCATCCGATGAAGGCGGCTCTGCGAAAGCATGGCCCGAAATCGGCTTGGGCGACCGGTCGGGCACGACGTCGGGCTTGTCCGGCGTGCCCCACCAGGGCCAGTCATCCTTCCAGAAGATCGGGCTGATATTGGTCATGCGGCCGATCGCGCCCGCATCCACCATGACGAAGCCGTACCAGCTGCCGTCCGGCATATCGACCATCGCGCCCTGATGGCCGCCGCTCCTGTCGTCGATCGACGGCTTGGTCTCCCACGGCCCCCAAAGGCTGCGCGATCGCGATATGGTCATCGCCAGTTTGGACGGGATGGCGTTGAAAAGATAATAATAGCCATTGTGGCGGATGATTTTCGATCCTTCGGCACCCTTGTTGTAATAGGCGACTTTCGCGCCGGTGACGGCGGAAAGGTCGTTATTGAGCGTCAGCAGCGTGACCGTGCCGTCGGTGCCGACCGACGTGCCCAGATAGGCGGTCCCGTCCACGTCGATGAAGAGGGCGGGATCGAAGGCCTCGCGATCCAGTTCCTTGTAAGTCCAGGGACCGTCGATCCTGGCGGACCGATAGATGCGGGTCTTGTGCCCGACAGGGGTGACGGCGAGGTAGAACATGCCCTTGTGACGGCGCAGGCTGGCGGCATAAAAGCCGTGGCGATAGTCGCCCCCATTTTTCAGATCATAGCGCGGATCGCCGTCGAGCCGGTCGACCACATGGGTCGCGATACGCCAGTTCACCAGATCCTTGGAACGGAGGATGGTAACGCCGGGTGCGTTGGCGAAAGTGGTGGATACGAAGTAGAAATCATCTTCGACACGAATGATGTCGGGATCGGGATAGTCAGCAAACAGCACCGGATTGCGATAGGTGCCATCGCCCTGATCGGACCGCCAGACCTGCGCGGGCAGGGCGGCGGCGATCAGACCGGTGGCGATGGCGAGGCCGATGGCCGCGGTGCGGATCATGCCGTCGCTCCTCAGTTGGCCGGAGTATAGTGATAGGGACCGACGACCGTGCCGACGAAGCCGCCAGCCTTCTTCGTGCTGAGCAGCGTGGCGTCGACGCCGTCCTTCAACGTCTTCACCTTGTCCCCAACGCCATAGTCGAACGCCATGGTTCCGCCGGTTG
The DNA here is from genome assembly GCF_008710155.1 of Sphingobium limneticum. GTDB lineage: Bacteria > Pseudomonadota > Alphaproteobacteria > Sphingomonadales > Sphingomonadaceae > Sphingobium > Sphingobium limneticum. The sequence goes on along the minus strand of NZ_VYPZ01000001.1, from coordinate 577,439 downwards.
CGCGAATGGTAAGGGTCACAGGGGCGCTGAGGGTGATGGGCGCGGAGGCGATCAGCGTATCGCTATCGGCCGCATCGCGAGTGTAGAGTGCGACGACCCGCTTGCCGGCGATCCGGGTGAGGCCGAAGAAAAGATTGCTCCGGTCGCTCTGTACGGCTGCAAGACCGGCACGATCGCCATCCCTGGCCGGGCTGTAGCGCAGCGTGGTGGAAAAGATGGCGTTGGCATGCTGTTGCCGCCGCCCAATGAAGGCTGGAACGCCGCTCAGGTCGCCGAGAGGGGCGCCGCTTTCCAGCGCAAGCGCGCCGTCCTTGAGGTGATAGAAGGGCTTTTGCGGCGTGCGGATACCGATCCATTCCATCGGCAAGGCGTTGCCGTCAAACTCTTCGACATAGGCGAAATCACCGCTGGTGGGCAAAGCGGGCTTGGGTTGTACCGGCAGATTGGGCAGATTGAGGGCATGGGGGATCGCCTGTCCGCGCGGCAGGATGACCGGCCAGCCATTCTTCCATTCCACCGGCAGCAGGAAAGTTTCGCGCCCGATATTGTAGAAGTCGTCGGCATAAGGGCGCACGGCAAGGAATGTCGCCCACCAGTCGCCATTTTGCGTCTCGACAAGTTGGGCATGGCCTGCCGATCCGATCATGTCGGGCCGCGCGGGATCGAGATCGCGCTGGGTGAGGATCGGATTGCCTTCGAAAGCGACATAGGGCCCGCGCAACGCCTTGGATCGCAATACGACCTGCGAATGGTTGACGCTCGTGCCGCCTTCGGCTGCGGTCAGATAATAATAGCCGTCCTTGCGGAAGATATGCGGCCCTTCGATCCAGACTGGTTTCTTGCTGATATCGACCCCGCCGTTGATCAGTTGCGTGCTTGGGCCGACCATCTTGCCCGCGCGCCAGTCATATTCCTGAATCCAGATGGCGCGGTGGCCGTTATAGCGGGGCGGTTCGTCCGGTGCGCGGTTGTTGACGATATAGGCCTTGTCACCTTCCCAGTAGATGGACGGATCGATCCCCTCAAAGGGTAGCCAGATGGGGTTAGACCATGGACCGGCCGGATCTTTGGCGGTGATGACGAAATTGCCCTTACATTCGACGCAGGTGTTGACGATGTAGAAGGTGCCGCCGTGATAACTGATGGCGGGTGCGAATACCGCCTGCGAAATGCGACGGCCATTGAAGTTCAGTTGTTCGGGCCGGTCTATGGCATTGCCGATCTGCGTCCAGTTGACCAGATCCTTCGATTTGAAGATCGGAAGGCCCGGATAATGGGCAAAGGATGAATTGACGAGATAATAGTCGTCGCCCACACGCGTGACCGACGGGTCGGGGTAATAGCCCGTCAGGATTGGATTGCGATATTCCCCGGCCTTGACCGCGACCTTTTCAGCCGACTGCCCATCATAGGTAAATCGATCGAACCGCGCAGGCGCCGCATCGGCGGGCGCGGCGAACAGCGAAAGAGACAGTATCGATGGTATGAGCGCAGACAGGCGCAAGGTCGGGTGGGTCATGCTGTATCTCTCCTTCAACTGCCGTGCTGCGCCGCGCCGGCTATATTTTCGCGATAGCGCTACCATGAACTGGCTGCGATGTTCAGTGGTGGGATTTTCCTATTTTCCCGGATTGCGGGCGGAAATGCCCGCATCCGTCTGCACGACCGGCTTCATGGTGCCGTCGCGATTATATTCCAGGCGCTCGACGGTCACTGCACGCCGTCCGATCGCGCCGTTCAGATCGCCGATGGCCAGCGCGGCATTATGCAGGAATATATACCATTGCTTCTTGAACTCGGTGATGCCGGCGTGAATGGTGAAGCTATATTTGCCCGATCCGGTGAGTTCCCCGCGATAGGTCCACGGGCCATCGAGTGATGTCGCCGTGGCATAGGAAATACGCTCGTCGCGATGGGTCGCGCGGTCGAGCGAGGCATAGGTCAGATAGTAAAGCTTGCCCCGCTTGTGGAGCCAGGGGCCCTCCTCGAAATGCGGCGGCGTGATTTCCCGTATGGGTCCATCGATCTCGATCATGTTGGGCTTCAGCTTTGCGATATAGCATTGGCGATTGCCCCAGGCGATCCAAGTCACCCCGTCATCGTCGGTGAAGACGGTGGGGTCGATATCTTCCCAGCTATGCGTGCCTTTCGGCGTCATCTGGTTGGTGATGAGCGCCGATCCCTTCGCATCGACGAAAGGGCCGGTCGGCGTGTCGGATACGGCGACCGCGATCGCCTTGCCCGGATGGCTATTGTCATGCTCGACCGCGGCATAGAACCAGTATTTACCGTTCTTCTTGATGGTCTGCGATGCCCAGGCGTCCTTCTTGGCCCATTTGAAATCCGACACGTTCATGATCGGCCCATGGTCGGTCCAATGTTTCATATCGGTGGTCGAATAGACGAGCCATTCGCGCATGTTGAACATCTCGTCCCGCTGGGCCTCGTCATGGCCGACGTAGAGATAGAGACGGTTCCCATCCACCATGGGCGCGGGATCTGCGGTGAACTTGTCACGGATGATGGGATTGGTGCCGGCCACGTCTTGCGACAGAGCGGGCGCCGCCATGGTGGCGAGAAGAAAGGGAAGGAGCGACCGGCGCATGAAGATGGTCCTTATGATGAAAGTCAGTCGAGGATGATGCGGCGATGACCGTCAAAGATCATCATTTGCCGTGCCCGGCACCCAGCATCGACAGGCGCCGACGCAAAACCCGCAATTGCCGCTTTGCTGATGCCCTTCCATGTCTTAGGTCGATTGATCGCATTTCGAGAGCGTGAGGGAATTTATGGCACGATCGCAGCAAATGGGGCGTGGCGCGACCGTAGTGGATGTTGCGAAACGTGCCGGGGTATCGTCGATGACGGTATCGCGCGTGATCAACGGGCGGTCGGGCGTGAGTGCGGAGACGCGCGCCGTTGTCGAGGAGGCGATCAAGGCTCTCGCCTACACACCCAATGTTGCGGCGCGCAATCTGGTCAACTCGACGGAATTGCGGATCGGCATCATCTATTCCAATGCGAACGCCGCGTTCATGAGCGAGTTTCTGACCGGGGTTTTCGAAGAAGCGTCGTCGCGCGGCGCGCGTTTGATTTTGTTGAAAGGGGAAGGCGGGCGCGCGCCCGCGGTGGAAGCCATCGAAGAGTTGGTCGCATCCGGGCTGAGCGGCGCTTTGCTGGCGCCGCCGCTGGGTGAAGCGCCCGATGTGCTGCGGGTTTTGCGCGACGCGAGATGTGCGATGGCTGCCGTCGGTGCCTATCAATCCCCCGGCAAGATTTGCGTGCGGATCGATGATCGCGCGGCATCCTACCAGATGACACGCCTTCTCCTTGATCTGGGACATAGGCAGCTGGGATTCATATTGGGCAACCCCGATCAGGCCGCGAGCGCTGAACGGATGGCCGGTTTCTATGCAGCGATCCGTGAAACGGGCGGGGTAGAGGTTCAGGTGGTGCAGGGCGACTTCACCTATGTGTCCGGGCTGGCGGCCGCCGAACATCTGTTGGCGATGCCCAGTCGACCCACTGCGATCTTCGCGAGCAATGACGATATGGCGGCTGCCGTGGTGTCCGTGGCACACCGGCGCCATCTGGATGTGCCGGCCGAACTGACCGTGGCGGGTTTCGACGATACGACGGCGGCGCAAACGCTGTGGCCCCCGCTGACCACGGTCCATCAGCCCGTGCGCGAATTGGCCGCTGAAGCACTGAGTCTGCTGATTGCCGAAATCGCAGCGGAAAAGGGCCACTCGCGGGTTCCCCGCGAAACCATACTCGATCACAGGATCGTGGAACGTCAGTCGACCGGAGCGCATGTACCCTCTCCGCCTTCATAGATGAACCAGCTGAAATCGGCGGGCATCGCCATGCCGGACAAATCCTGGCAGGCCATGCCGACGAAGGTGCCGGTGAAGTTGGGGAGGCCGGGGCACGTTACTTCGTCCGACAGGATCGTTGCGTCCAGCCTTTGAGGCAAGATGTGCCAATTGGTGTCACCTTCGGCGCGCCAGCTGAAGATCAGGACATCGCCGTCGACATCTGCTCTCAGTTCGATCGGCCCGTTGGGCAGTCGACCGACCGTCTCCATCGTGACGCCTTCCGCCAGAAGCGGCGATGCAATCATCAACTGCAATTCGCGTGCTTCGCCTTCCACGCTGATATTGAGATAATAATATTTCGTGCTGTTATAATAGAGAATGAGCCCCGCAGCCTGCTGGAAGCAACGCGGCGAAAAATCGACGCAGGTTGTCGCTGTGAAGCGTCGATGTTCCAGCCGCCGGGCGACAAGCGCCTGCTCGAAATGGCTCCCTACGGTTTCCCGCCCGTACAGTCGCAGGAAGCCGGGCCGTTCGGACAGACTGAAGAGGCGTTCTGGCAAGGGAGTACGCAGCCATTGAAATTCCAAGGGCAGGAAATCCCGATCGAAACGGCCATCCCAATCGTCCTGCGGCCAGGGTATGGACGGCAGGTCGGGCGCTTGTGGCGTTTCGACCGGGCGCGCGTCGCCGTCCAAGGTGCGCAGCCACCCATCGTCATGCCATCGCATCGGTTGTATCGCCGTTTCGCGCCCCAGAATGCAGCGCTCCTTCCCCGGAACGGGGCGGCCGCATAAATAGGCGAGCCAGGGCGATCCATCCTTCAGTTCGACCAGATCGCCATGCCCGGCGCGCGTAATGGGGCCTTCACGGCGCCCCGCCGCCGTCAGTACCGGGCCATCGGGATGCACGTCATATGGCCCCAGCAAATCGCGTGAGCGAGCCATGACTACGGCATGGTCCCATCCGGTCCCCCCTTCGGCGACCAGCAGATGATACCATCCGTCCCGCTTGTAGATGTGCGGACCTTCGGTGAAGCCCAGATCGGTTCCCTTGAAAATCAGATGGGGTTCGCCGACAAGGGCCTGAGCGGTGCGATCAAATTGCTGGATCTGAATGCCCGCGAACCGGCCCCGGCCGGGCCGATGATCCCATAGCATGTTCAGCATCCAGCTTCGGCCGTCGTCATCGTGAAACAGGGCGGGATCGAAGCCGCTGCTGTTGAGGTGAACAGCCTCCGACCAATTGCCGTCGATCTGGTCGCAATGCACGACATAGTTGGGAAAGTCCCGCAAGGACGCGCCTTTGGCGCCATTGACGGTCGTCACGCCATATCGTTTGACGTCCGTGAATATGAGCCAGAAGCGTCCATCTGCATAGCTGAGGTCGGGGGCCCAGACGCCGCAGGAATCAGGCGCGCCACGCATGTCCAATTGCGTCGCTTGCGCCAGTGGTCGCGCGACGAGCCGCCAGTGCTTGAGATCGCGGCTATGATGAATCTGCACGCCGGGATACCATTCGAAGGTCGACGTAGCGATGTAGAAATCATCGCCGACCCGCAGGATGGACGGATCGGGATTGAAGCCTGGAAGGATCGGATTTGAGATGATGTTCATGCGGGTTTACGCACCAATATCCACAGGAGAAGGGCGCCCAGCAGGTCAAGGACGCCAAGGATGATGAAGAATGGCTCATAGCCGACCTGATCGACCATCTGACCCAGGAGCAGGGTGAAGACGAGCACGCCAAGATTGCCTGCAAGGCCGGCCAAGCCTGCCGCTGTGGCCACGACGTTGCGAGGAAACAGGTCAGAGGCCATCGTGATGACGGTGACGGACAGCGTTTGATGCGCAAACCCGCCCAGGCAAAGCAAGGCGATCGCCACATAGGGGTTCGTCGCCATACCGACAAAGGCCATGCCCGTCATCATCGCCGCGCCCAGCGTAAACGTCCAGCGGCGTGCGTCGATCAGATCGACATTGCGCCGTTGCAGGAAGGTGACGACGGCCGGACCGAAAAGACATCCAAGGTCCGCGGCAAGAAAGGGCAGCCAGGCGAAAAGGGCAATCTGGGTCAGATCGAAACCGCGAACGCGCGCGAGATAGAGCGGCATCCAGAACGACAACATGCCCCATACAGGGTCGGCAAGCATCCTGGGCAGGGCGATCCCCCAAAGGTCGCGCCTGCGTAGAAGGCTCATGATGGAGGCGCGGGTCGCTTGCGGCGCAAGCCGTGCTTCTTGCCCACTGGCAATATAGTCGCGCTCCTGATCGGTCAGGCGGGGGTGTCGCGACGGGCTGTTATAATAGAATAGCCAGAGCAATGCCCAACCAAGACCGATGGCGCCCGCTATCACGAATGCCAGGCGCCAACTGTGCATCATGACGGCCCATGCCACCAAAGGTGGGGCAAAGACTGCGCCGAACGATGCGCCGATATTGTACACGCCGCCTGCAAGGCCGCGCTCCTTGGACGGAAACCATTCCGCCACCAGCTTTTGCCCGGCAGGTTGCGCAGACCCTTCGGCAAGCCCCAACAGGCCGCGCAGCGCGGCAAATCCGAACCACCCGTTTACGAACCCATGGGCCATCGTGATGATCGACCAGGCGGCGACGCAAATGCCGAAACCGATGCGCAGCCCGACGCTGTCGAGAAAATATCCCGCGACCGGCTGAAGCATCACGCCGAGCTGAAAGGCGCTCGTGATCCAGCCATATTCGATGCTGTTTATCGATTGTTCCGTCAAAATGATCGGCGCTGCAACCCCCAGCACGGAGCGCGAAAGATAGTTGATGACCATCGCACCGACGAAAAGGCCGATGATGGTCCATCTTATTTTTCCCATGCGGAAAATCGTCATCACCATGACATGATAACGTTAACAGAAAAATTGCGACGAAGCGCATTCTGGCACGATCGGCTCACATCTGCATGAGCATATTGCTCTGATGTGTAAAATAATGTCGGCCGTCTCAAAGCGTGAAATCCTTATCCTCTCTGTCTTGTCTGACTATTGACAACAATCTCGGGAGATATCAATAGGCGTTGTTAGCGCTAACTAACTTTCTGTCGAGTCTTTGACATGCTCGGCGGCGATGCGCAGTTTCGGAGGTCTACTCCGCGACAGGGATAGAAAAATCTAGGGGAGAGAGCAGTATGTCGCATTCCAATTTTCGTATCGCAAAATCCGCCATGGGGCCTGCCACCGTCAGCATGGCCGCCCTGCTGACGTGCATGATCGCCGCGCCGGCCATGGCGCAGGATAGAGCAGGCGTGGCAGCGCCTCAAGGCGCCCAGCAATCAGCCAATGATAGCGATATCGTCGTCACAGGTTCACGCATCAAGGCAAGCGGCTACACGGCGCCCACGCCCACGACCGCGATCGATTCGGGTGCCATCGAAGCCAATGCGCAGCCCAACATCTTCACCACCATCGCGCAACTGCCGTCGCTGCAGGGGTCGAGCGGTACGGCGGTGAACACGTTCAGCACGTCGAGCGGCCAGCAGGGTTTGAGTTCCTTCTCGCTGCGAGGCGTGGGCGCCATCCGTACCCTGACCCTGCTTGATGGACAGCGGGTCGTCGGCGCGAACGTGACCGGTGTGCCTGACATCAGCCTGTTTCCGCAGCTGCTCGTGCAGCGCGTCGACGTCGTGAATGGCGGCGCATCCGCCTCCTACGGCTCGGACGCGGTCGGCGGCGTCGTCAACTTCATCACCGACACCCGGTTCAAGGGCTTTAAGGGCAATGTCCAGGGCGGCATCAGCCGGTATAGCGACAATGAACAGTTTCTGGTTCAGCTGGCGGCAGGCACCAGCTTCCTCGATGATCGCGCGCATCTGGTCGTCAGCGGCGAATATGCCGATGAAAAGGGCGTCGGCGGCGGCGATTTCGGTATCGGCCTGGCCGGGGGCCGCGACTGGTTCAAGCAGACCAGCCTGATCGACCGGGGTGCGGTCAACGACGGATCGCCCCGTTTCGTCCTGCGCGACTATGCCCAGGCTTATAATTATACTAAATATGGCCTGATCACGTCCGGCCCGCTCCAGGGCACGGCATTCGATCAGAATGGCAATCCGTTCCAGTTCAACTACGGATCGGGCGGCGTGCCGGCGCGCGACGGTACCACCAATGTGCGCAACTGTTTCCCCGGCTTCTGCCTTGGCGGCGACCTGTCGGGCAATGTCGATGCGGGGCGCACGCTTCAATCGGCGATCAAGCGGGTCAATAGCTATGCTCGGCTCGGTTATGATTTCGCCGACAATGACGAACTTTATTTCACCTTCAACTTCGGCCAGGTGAAGACCCACAACACCCCGGTCGGCGGCATGAACAAGCCCGGCCTGACCATCCAGTGCGCCAATCCGTTCGTTCCGGCATCGATCAAGACGGCATGTGCGACGGCGGGCATCACCAGCTTCGGCTATGGCACGAGCAATGCCGCGCTGGGCAACACCCGCGTGGATACGGATCGTCGCCAGTATCGCGGCGTCATCGGCGCCAAGGGTGCGTTCAACCTGCTCGGTACCGAATGGTCCTATGACAATTATTTCGAGCATGGCGTTAATTTCACCGCCATCGACGTGTCGAACATTCTGCTGACCAATCGTTTCAACGACGCCATCAACGCGACCACGTTGAATGGCTCGATCGTTTGCGCCAGCGCCACGGCGCGGGCGAACGGTTGCCAGCCGCTCAACATTTTCGGCGGCAATCCGTCGGCCGGCGCGCTGTCCTATATCATGCCTGAAAACGGCCCGTTCCAGCGGACGCGCCAGACGCAGGACGTGGTCAGCGTCAATTTTTCCGGTTCGCCTCTCGAACTGTGGGCCGGCCCGCTGTCGATCGCGTTCGGTGCCGAATACCGGCATGAATTCTACAAGGTCCGCGCCGACGCCTATGGCATGGGCTCCAACTTCGCGCCCAACACCGCCGACTATCCGTTCGATCCTACGCTGCTGCCGGGCGGCAACAACTGGTATGCGGGCAACTACAAGAGCGGCGGTGGCGCCTATGGCGTGAAAGAAGCCTTTTTCGAGGCCGATCTGCCGATCATCAACAGCGATGCACTGGGCAAGGCCAACATCAACGGCGCTGTGCGCGTGACCGATTACAGCACGTCGGGCACGATCTGGGCCTGGAAGGTCGGCGGCACATGGAACCTGCCGGTCGATGGTTTCCGCTTGCGTGGCGTGACGTCGAAGGATGTGCGTGCCCCCAATCTGTCGGAACTGTTCGCAGCGCCCGTCACCACGACGCTGCCCAACTTCTTCGATCCGTTCACCGGCCGTAACGTGCTGGCGATCCAGAATAGCATCGGCAACGCCAATTTGCGGCCTGAAACCGCACGCAACACGACAGCCGGCATCGCCTTTTCCGGTGCATCCTGGTTGCCGGGCTTCAGCGCGTCGTTCGATTACTACAAGATCAAGATCAAGGACGTCATCTCCAGCCTGGGCGCCGGCGACATCGTCAACCTGTGTTTCCAGAACGTCCGGCCGGAAACGTGCAGCGCGTTCAATCTGAACAATCAGCAAGGGCCGAACTTCATCAACGTGCAGGCGTTCAACCTGGCGTCGATCGACACCAGCGGTTTCGACATCGAAGCCAGCTATCAGTGGCAGCGTCCGCTGGGCCTGCCGGGCAGCCTGACCTTGCGCGGTCTGGCGACGCATGTCAGCAAGTTCGTGACGGACTCCGGCCTGATCGGTACGATCCCGGTGGACTCGGCTGGCGCCAATCTGGGCAACACGCCCGACTGGAAGTTCCTGGCGATCCAGAGCTATGAGAATGACAAATTCTCGCTGATGGTGCAGGAACGCTGGTTCAGCGATGGCGTGCTGGGTCATCAATATGTGGTCTGCCAGCCGGGTAGCTGCCCTGCATCGACCAACAATCATCCGACGATCGATCAGAATTTCATGCCTGGCGCCTTCTATGTGGATATTGGCGGTACCTACAATATCACGCCGCAGGTCACGGCGTACTTCAAGGTCGATAACCTGCTCGACCGCGATCCCGCCAAGTCGCCTTATTTCGTCAACCCGAACCTCTATGACGTGATCGGGCGCATGTACCGGGCGGGTGTCCGCTTCAAATTCTGATGCTGAACGATGCCGGGCCGGCGCGATGTGCGTCGGCCCGGCTTGATCATAAAAACTGGGGAGAGAGTTGCATGAGAGGATTGACCTTGTGCACGGCAATTGCGGCTATCATCCTTCCGGCTGCGTTGCCGGCATCCTCTCCCCCTTCTTCCCTATCGGCCGCCAAGCAGCGACTGATCGTCCTCAGCGACATCGAAGCGGATCCGGACGATACGCAATCTTTCGTGCGGCTGTTGCTCTACGCCAACCAGATCGACCTTGAAGGGCTGATCGCCACGACCTCCGTGCATATGAAGCAGGCGGTGTATGCGGATTCCATTCGGCCGATCATAGATGAATATGGCAAGGTACAGCCCAATCTGAACCTGCATGAACCGGGCTTCCCTGCGGCTGCGCGTTTGCAGTCTCTGGTGCGTGAAGGACAGCCGGCTTATGGCATGGCGGCGGTTGGAGAAGGGCATGACACGGCGGGATCGCGCCTGATCGTGCAAGCGATCGAGAAGGATGATCCAAGACCGCTCTGGGTGTCGGTCTGGGGTGGCGCCAACAGCCTGGCGCAGGCACTTTACAGCTTGCGCGCGACCAGATCGGCCGAGGATGTGTCGCGCTTGGTGAGCCGGCTGCGCGTTTATACGATTTCCGATCAGGACGACAGCGGCGCATGGATCCGCCGGAATTTTCCTACGCTATTCTATATCGTCAGCCCTGGTGGCTATGGCGCGGGGACGTGGACAGCTATCCATAGTCGGATCGACGGTGCGGAAAATGGCACCATCTCCAACGACTGGTTGCGCGACAATATCCAGCAAGGCCATGGTCCGTTGGGAGCGGCCTATCCCGATGTCTCCTATGGGATGGAGGGCGACACGCCGGCTTATCTATCGTTGATCCCTAATGGTTTGAGCGACCCTGAATATCCCAACTGGGGCGGTTGGGGCGGGCGATACGAACTCTATGTGCCGGCCGCCGCGGCAACCGACCCCAATGGCTTTACGGGCGGCGTGCCGATCGAACCGGAAACCCGGCCGATCTGGACCAACGCCTCGGATGCCGTGGCGCCGTTGACCCGCAACGCGATCGGCCGCGCGGTCATGCCCGGGGAAAGGACGATAAAGGATTTTCGCGCTACGCTCTGGCGCTGGCGGGCGGATTTTCAGAATGATTTTGCCGCGCGCATGGATTGGTCGATCACAGCCTATAAGGACGCCAATCATCCGCCGAAGGTTCAACTGGCGCACCCCGACTGGTTGACGGTAAAGGCCGGGCAGCGCTTCTTCCTGAGCGGGCTGGGCACGACCGACCCTGACGGGGACAGTCTGAGCTATTACTGGTTCCATTATCCCGAAGTGGGTGGCTGGACATCGGCAATAACATCCGGGATTGCGCCGAATATCGTGACGGTCGATTTTACCGCTCCGATGGTCGAGGAGCGGCGCGACGCGCATTTCATCCTGGCGGTCACCGACAAGGGAACACCGCCTGTCACGCGATATCGGCGGGTGATCGTGACGATCGAGCCATGACGATGCAGCAAGAAGATAGCGGGATACAGAGGATGAACTGGGGAAGGTGGGCAAGTATAGGCGCGGTCCTGGCCTGCTGGTCCTTGCCGACATTGGCGCAGTTGCCACCGATGCCGAACATTCCACAGATCGGCGCACGCGATCGACCCGCTGGCGAGCATTTCAAAATCGTCATTCCCAACCGCCCAGCGCCGGTTCCGCTGATTCTGCATGTTTCGCCAAGCGGGTCGGATGAAGGAGACGGGTCGGCTGCCCGGCCCTTCGCCTCGCTTGCGCGCGCGCAGCAGGCGGTGCGGGCTCTCAATCACGACCATGATGTCACCGTGTCACTGGCCCAAGGCGTCTATCGCCTGACAGCGCCGCTGCGCTTCAACGCCAGGGACGGAGGGCAGAATGGCTATACGGTCCGCTGGGAAGGTGCGAGCGGTCTGCGCACCATGCTGTCCGGCGGCACCCCGGTGACTGGCTGGAGCCAGGTCGACAAGCAGCGCAATATCTGGATGGCGCGAGTGCCGGTCGGAATGGATCCGCGGCAATTGAGCGTTGCGGGGCGATTGGTTCAGCGGGCGTCGGTGGAAATTCCCCGATCCGCCGTCGCCTTTCATCCATGGGGCCTGGAGATCCGCGACCCCGCCTGGCGCTTTCTCTCAACATTGCCCGATCAAAGCAGAATGGAGATCGAAGGAATGAGCTGGTTCACCCATCGCCACGCGATGGTGGATCATATCGACGGCGACCGGATCGTGATGCAGCAGCCTGGCTGGCGCAACAATCTGGTGGGCTATGACACGCTTGCGCGACCGGTGTCGGCGGACGTTGCACGACTATTCTTGGTGAACGCCTTGGCGTTTCTGCGTGATCCGGGCCATTGGTTCGTCGACCCCAAGGCCGGGCGTCTTTATTACAAGCCGTTGCCGGGCGAAGACATGAATCGGATCGAGGTGATTCTGCCGCATTTGGAGCATCTTGTCTCCATCGCGGGCACCTATGACGATCCGGTTCGAGATCTGGAATTTCGTCGGCTGCATTTCAGCCATACGAGCTGGCGCCGCCCGTCCGGCCCGGATGGCTATGCCAGTCAACAGAGCGGCGCCTATCTTTCCGGCGACCTCGTCGATTATCCCGCGGATCCCGTTCGCGATTGCAGTTGGGGATGCTGGTCGTTCGAACGGATGCGCAATCGGTGGAGCCAACAGCCAGCCGCCGTACAGGTTGCAGCGGCGCGGCGCATCCTGTTTGACGAAGATCGATTTTCTCAGCTGGGGCAGATCGCGTTGGGCATCGGCAATAACCCTGACGCCAACGATAGCGGCATCGGCCTGGGTAGTTCGGCGATCGAGGTGACGAACAGCGAATTTGTCGATCTGGCCGGGGGAGCGATCATGGCGGGTGGAATCCAGCCTGATGCCCATCACCCCTCACGTCCTGAGATGGGTTTGCGCGATATCATCATCCGCAACAATCGCATCAAGAGCGTGTCGCACGACTATAAAGAACAATCGGCCATTCTCGTGACCTATGCGTCCGGCACGATCATCATGAACAACGATGTTTCCGACACACCTTATGACGGCATAGATGTGGGGTGGGGCTGGGGTGCCAATGATCCGGGCGGTAGCGCCGAATATTGGCGAAAACAGCGGGGATATTATGATCAGCCCGGCAACATCGTCTATGACACGCCTACCACCCTGCGCGACACGGTCGTAAAGGGCAATCGGGTGGGGCGGGTGAAGCAATGGTTCCCCGATGGCGGCGCCATCTATCATCTGTCGGCTGATCCGGGCGCTCTGATCGCGGAAAACTACGTCTATGATGTAGCGGGCTCTGGCGGTATCGCCAACTATCTTGATGAAGGTTCGCGCTATGTCACCGTGCGGAACAACGTCCTGGATCGCATCGGGGGCGTATGGCTGAACCTCAACACGCAGTCCCATATCGCGCCCAAGCGCACCGCGCTGGATAATGTCGCGACGGGCAACTGGTATAATGGGGGCAAGCTCAACGACGAATGGAGCGATTATCTCAACAACCGGGCGGCGGACAATGTCCTGGTGACCGGCAAAGACTGGCCGATTGAAGCCCAGCGCATAATCGACGCGAGCGGCGTTGAGCAGGCCGCGTCGCGCCGTCCGTGAGGACGGCATGTCCCGGCGCCGATACCGGTTCGGGCGGGTCGTGGTCTGTTACGCGCAACCTGGCTGAGCGATCAGCGTAGCCAATCGACCGCTTTAGGTTGATCCAACGGTGACCAGGGTGGCAGCCGGACCATGATCGCGTCGAAAAGCGTCGAAGCCAGATAGGTCGACAACCAATGTCTGACCCGGTCGAGCGGCTGCGCCACGAACCAATGTTGATCGACCGACGCAAATTGCCGTACGAACGGAATGATGGCGGCATCAGCTAGACCGCGCTTGTCACCGCACAAATGGGGGGCATTGGCCAGCCTCTCCTCCAGCAAAAGGAGGAATGTCAGTCCGCTGGCACGATGGGCATCGCTGTTCGATCCATGACGCTCCGGATATTTATAGCGATCTAGGTCATGTTTGAACCGGCCGTCATTGATGGCGATCAAGTCCGGATCGTCGCGGTCGAGCCAGCCTTCCGGATCGTTTCGCGCCAATGTCCTACGCATGATGTCGATACTCTCTTCGATGACCGTGCCGTCGGGCATCAGAAGCACGGGAACGGTAGCTTTGGGCGACAAAGCGAGCATGGCATCGGGCTTGGCCGACAGCTTGACCTCGCGCAGTTCGACGGTCGTAGCGCTTGCCGCCAACGCCAGCCTTGCTCGCATCGCATAGGGGCAGCGGCGAAAGCTGTAGAGGATCGGCAGCACCTAGGCTGCGCCATCCTTGATCAGACGATAGGCCGCATTCAGCAGGTGGCTCATATCTTCTTCGCTCAACACATATAGGGGATCATAATCCAGGCCGACCCGTCTCGCCTGCCGCCAATGATCGGCATAAAGCCCCTTGTCGGAACCGAACATGCCATGGACATGGCGCGCCAGTACGGGGTTACTGTCGGCAGCATTCGCCAGTCGGAAGATCGCGGCGTCGACGACATGCGGCCCAACCATGATCCACAGATGGCCCCGCCATGCCGGCGCGTCGGCGGCAAATGGGCTTGTGCCATCGGACGGCAATCGGTCCTGCCGCACCGCCATGCCCTCTACGCGCAACGTGCCCGCCACAAGATGCACCGGCGCGTCCAAGCGGCGCTGAAGCTGGAAGGCGAGGGTCGCGCTGAGCGACTGTTCCTGCCCTGCCGTCGCCGGGAACAGTTTGAGAATGTCGGCGGCGCCACTGGCGATCCCGGCACGGTCTTGTTCGCTCCAGTCATAGGCCTTGAAAGTCCTGGCCGCCGGCCATCCATGTGTCGCAGCGACAAGGCGGCCCAATTGGACAAGGTCGGATAAGGCGCGCATCATCAGTCTCAATTCATGGGGGAAGGCAGGACAGGCCCTTAGTCGAGCCGGTGCTCGTAGCCAAGATGGAAGGACGAAGGAAGAAGACGCCCTAGACCCGCACATCCATCGCCCGTCGCCCGGCATCGCCAAAAACCCTCAGATATCGCGCGATCTCATCAGGCTCGCCTGTGGCCTTGGCAGGATTGTCGGACAGTTTGACGGCTGGCCGCCCATTCGCCTCGACCACCTTGCAGACCAGCGATATGGGATCCAGCCCGTCGGTCGCAAAAGGTGCACAGCTGCGAAAATCATTGGTCAGGTTGGTGCCCCAACCGAAACTCATCCGCACCCGGCCGTGAAAATGGCGGTAGGTGGCCTCGATGCTGTCCACATCCATGCCATCGGAAAAGATCAGCAATTTATCGCGCGGATCACGCCCCTTTTCCCGCCACCAGCGGATGATCTGTTCGCCGCCCTCGATCGGCGGCGCACTATCCGGGCGAAAGCCGGTCCAGTCCGCCAGCCAATCGGGCGCGTTCCTCAAAAAGGCCGCGGTACCAAAAGCGTCTGGCAAGGCGATGCGCAGATTGCCGCCATAATGATCCTGCCAGTCGGCCAGGACGCGATAGGGCGCGGCGGCCAGCGCTTTGTCTCCATCGGCCAGCGCTGCCAGCACCATGGGCAATTCGTGCGCATTGGTACCTATCGCTTCCAGGTCCGCATCCATGGCCAGCAGGATGTTGGAAGAACCGATAAAGCGGCTGCCCAACCCTTCCTTCAACGCCTCTACGCACCAGCGCTGCCAGAGGAACCCATGCCGACGGCGGGTGCCGAAGTCCGAAATGACGATGTCGGGCAACTGGGCCAGACGCTCCACCTTGCTCCAGAGTTTCGCCTTGGCCCTGGCATAGAGGACATCCAATTCGAAGCGGCCCCGGCCCTTCATCGCCGCGCGGGAGCGCAATTCGTTGACGATCGTGAGAGCAGGAATTTCCCACATCGTCGTGTGCGTCCAGGGGCCATGAAAGCGCAGCTCATATTGGCCGTCGCTCTTGTGCAATTCATAGTCGGGCAGGCGGAAATCGGCCAGCCAGTCGATGAAATCGGGGCTGAACATCTGCGCCTTGCCGTAGAAGCTGTTGCCAGCCAGCCAGATCAGCTCCTTTTTCCCGAAGCGTAACGACCGGGCCTGGTCGAGTTGAGCGCGCAACTCGCTTTCTTCGATGACATCGGCCAGCCGTACGGATGTCGTGCGGTTGATCAGGGCAAAGGTCGCTTCCACGTCCGGATAGAGATGCCGGATCATCTGGAGCATCAGCAGCTTGTAGAAATCCGTATCGAGCAAACTGCGCACGATCGGATCGAGCCGCCAATTATGATTATGTGTCCGCGTCGCTATGTCGGTGAAAACCATGGAGAGCCTGTCCAGCCTGTGATGCGCCGAACATAGGGACGGCGAGGGCGCTTGTCAGGTTCGCTTCGCCAATATGCCACAAGCAAAAAGAAAGGCTGATCGGGACCGACCAGCCTTGAAAGTTTTTAGGAGAGGATGCCTGAAAGGCGAGATCCGTTTCGCACCAGGACCGCTTCGGCGCAAATGCGAACCAGGCGATCGCGATTGCAACGAGCGCAATCGTAGGAAGGTGCGGTTCGTTTCGTTTTCGTATCGTAACCTGCGCGCATTGGGCGCGCGGACTTTTCTCTTTCAGGATTGTCCATTCTTGTTTCCGATCCGTCGCATATCGCCATCCGACGATGATCGGGACTGGACGGCCGTTCGGACGACGTTGGTCCGCTATATATGTGGGCATACCGGACAGAGTGGCCTGGCCGAGGAGGTTGCGCAGGAAACACCGACCGGCCTCATCGCCTTGCAGCAGCGGGGCGAGATCGGCTGCGCGGACGCAGGCCTATCAGCTGATCGACCTCAGCCATGACAGCCTGATCTATCGCGCCCTCACTGCGACGGGCAAGCCGCTGGACGAGGTCGTGCTGCGCAAGACTTTGCCTTGAAAGACCTGCTTCGTTCAACCGGACAGGTCAGCCAATTCTCCGGCATCGCTCACTACGCCTTTTGCCGTAATATAGGCGGTGACGAGCGACGCCGGCGTGATGTCGAAGGCTGGATTGATGGTGGCCGATCGTGTCAGGGCCACGGTGACTGGACCGCCTTCAGCATCTGCGCCGGTCATGAACGCAACCTCGTCGCCGGCGCGGTCCTCGATCTCGACGTCGGCGCCGGTGGCTGTTGCCGGGTCATAGGTGCCGTCCGGCAAGGCGATGAAAAACGGGACATCGTGGGCGCGGGCGGCCAACGCCTTCAGATAGGTGCCGATCTTGTTGCAGACGTCGCCATTGGCGGTCACCCGGTCTGTGCCCACGATAACCATGTCCACTTCGCCCCGCTGCATCAGCAGGCCGCCTGCATTGTCGACGATATAGCTATGCGGCACCCCATGCTGCGTCAGTTCCAGCGCGGTGAGCGCCCCCTGATTGCGCGGGCGCGTCTCGTCCACCCACACATGGATGGCGATGCCGGCCTGCTGGGCCAGATAGAGCGGCGCTGTTGCCGTGCCCCAGGCGACCGTCGCCAGCCAGCCCGCGTTGCAGTGGGTCAGGATGTTGACCGGCGCGCCGCCCTTTCGCGCGGCGATCGCTTCTATGAGTGGCAGGCCGGCCTGACCGATGGCGTGGTTCATCGCCACATCCTCGTCGCAGATGATTGCGGCTTGGGCATAGGCTGCCGCAGCCCGCTTATCTGGGGCGACGGGTGCGACCCGCCGGCGCATCCGATCCAGCGCCCAGCGCAGGTTGACGGCGGTGGGCCGTGTCCGCAGCAGACGGGCATAGGCCTGCTCCAGCGCGCTATCGCCGGGATCGGCGCGTAGTCCGAGCGCCAGCCCATAGGCGGCCACTGCGCCGATCAGGGGCGCGCCGCGCGTCGCCATGTCGGCGATCGCGACGGCGGCATCTTCGACAGTGCGCAGAACCAGCCGTTCGATCGCCCAGGGCAGCCGCCGCTGGTCGAATATGCCCACGCTCCAACCATCCGGCTCGATCCAGACAGAGCGGCTGTCGCGTCCGTCGATCTTCATGCCGGAACCGGTTCGGAAGCGATGATGGGGCGGATGGCTGCCATGTCCGGAAAGCGATCGCGTTCCAGAAGGAGGGCGCGGCCGAATGATAGGGCCTGCCGCTCGCATTTTGCGCGCGTGTTCACGTCGGCGATACTCTCGAAATCGGCGACATGGGCCAGGCCCAATATCCGCCGGATGATCTCGCACCCGGCAAAGCCCAGCATATCGCGCCAGATGGCATAGAGGCGGGCGGAAATCGCCGCCTCTCGCAAGACATCATCCTGACGGGCCAGGGCATGAAGTGCACCGGCTTCATCTGCCAGGTCGAGATTGCGCCAATGATCTGCAAACCGTTCGGCAAAATCCTGCCATAAAGCGTCGGCCTGTTCGACCAGCCAGCCGTCATGGGGCATATCGGGCCGCAACCCCGCTTGCGCAAATGCCGCCAGCCACAGATTGGCGATGATCATTCCCACGTCGAAACCGATCGGACCGTAAAAGGCGAATTCCGGATCGATCACCTTGCTGTCATCCTGCGTGACCATCACCGATCCGGTGTGCAGGTCGCCATGGAGCAGGGCCTCGGGCGCAGCCAGGAAGCGCGCCTTCATCTCCTGCACGGCAAGGCGCAGCGGTGTGTCGGCCTGGAAGCGGCTGACCACATCCTCCAGACCTGGCGTATGCCAGTTCATCGGGGCGTCGAAAAAGGGCTCGTCGAAGATCAGATCCTCGCTGATCCGGCACATGGCTGTGTTGCCCAGATAGGCGGCGATCCGCGCCTTCTTCTGTGCCACAGGCACGGCAAGATCGGACGTGAAGAATAGCGTGTCGGCCAGAAATTCGGCCAGATGCTCGGCCAGACGCGGATAGCGCAATCCTTCGACCAGCGCGCCGCGCAGCGTGCGATGGGGCACCAGATAGTCCATGGCCGTAAGCGCCATGGCGTCGTCATGATGCACGAGCGCAGGTACGCGATGTGGCGCGCATCGCGCCTGATCGGCCAGCGCCAGTCGCTCATAATAGGCTCGTGACAAGGGTAGGGGCCAGCTTTCCCCGACCATGCGGACGTAGGGCAGGGCCTGCTTGACCGCGACGCCGCCATCCGGCCCGGTGACGAGAAAGACGAGGTTGAGATTGCCGTCGCCCACTTCCTGAACCACCCAATCGGCGGGCGTGCCGCCAAGCCGATCGCAAATGGCGGCGATCGTGCCGAGATGGCCGGCCGCGGTCGCTTCCGTCAGCATATGATAGGTCATGCAAACAGGCTTTCAGGCAAGATGCTGTCGAAATCCCCCACGGCTCGATAGGCGCCATCGGGCAAGGGTGCGTCGCGGACCAGCAGCGTCACGGCAAGGCCGGCGCTCTGCGCAGCTGCCAGTTCCGCCTCCACATCGGACAGGAACAGGATATCGGCCGGCGGCAGGTCGATCGCATCGGCAATGGCACGATAGGATGCAGCGTCCTTCTTTCCACCGATCGCCGTGTCGAAATACCCCGAAAAGAGCGGCGTCAGATCGCCCGCCACGCTATGGCCGAACAGCAGCTTCTGCGCGGCTACCGAGCCGGAAGAATAAACGTAAAGCGATATGCGGCGCGCATTCCATCGGCGCAGACCGGCGACGGCGTCGGGATAGACATGGCCCTGCAAACTGCCATCGGCAAAGCCCTCTGCCCAGATCATGCCCTGCAACGTCTTGAGCGGGCCGATCTTGCGATCCGCATCCTGCCAGGCGATCAACTGGATGATGCAGGCGTCGACATCCAGGCCAGCATCGCCTGCTTCCGTGCGTACATCGGCCAATAACGGCCCGAGCCTGTCGGCATGATCGCGGACATGGTCGGCGATGCGGGCGCGCGAATAGGGGAACAGCACATCATGCACGAAGGACAGGCTGGATGTCGTCCCCTCTATATCGGTTATGATGGCGCGGGGGATCATGGCTGCGGCTCGTAAAGTGGAATGGCCTGCGCGATGGGATCGCCCGTGAACCGGGCGATCCAGCCTTCGGGCGTCGTGAACAGGCGGATGGCGGTAAAATGCGGCTGCGCACCTGTGTCGAACCAGTGAACGGTATCGGCCGGCAATATGATGAGGTCGCCCGCGGTGCACAGCAAGGCATGCACCACAGCGTCATGACGGATGTAGAACAGGCCCGCACCCTCGACGAAGAAGCGGACTTCGTCATCGTCATGCACATGTTCGGCCAGGAATTTGGTCCGCAGCATCGTGCGATCGGGATGGTCCGGGGTCAGCCGGATGACGTCGCAGCTGCGATACCCGCCAATATCCTTGAGCTGGCCGATATCACCGGCATAGGCAGAGAGTATATCGGCGTCGCTGGCATCCGGCGCCAGTATCGCATCAGCCGTCCATCGCTCCAGAACGACGCCCGTGGACGCCAGCGCGCTGCGTATCTCATTGAGATCGCTGCTGTCGCCCAGATGATGATAGGGCGCGGTGTCGGCATAGCGGGACAGGCTGGTCATCGCGTCGCTCCCGCCAGTTTACATTCTTCCCATGCGCAACACAGCAGGAATTCGCATGCCTCCACCCTATGTTCGGCGGCCTCCGCGGTTGGCCCCCGGGTATAAAGGCCATGCCCGCGAATATAGAAAGCGGGAAGCAGGGGGGATTGGGCCGTCAGCAAAGGCCGCAACTGATCCGCCAGCGCGGGCATATCCTGGCTATTGTCGACCAGAGGCAACTCGACCCGCGTCGCATGCGTGTCGATGCCGGGAAAGATTTTGAGCAGTTCATAACCTTCCAGCCCGATATGATCCAGACCGGCCAGCGCGCGGCTCAGCACCGTTCCGGCGATGCTGTGCGTATGCAGAACCGCGCCTGCGCCCGGATCTATCGCGTAGATCAGGCAGTGGAGCAGCGTTTCTGCCGACGGCTTCTTCCCGTCGAGCGCGTCACCAGCAGCGGAGACGCGCATGATATCGTCGCGTGTCAACCGGCCCTTGTGCGATCCCGATATGGTGATGGCGATACTGCCATCGTCCAGCCGGACCGAATAATTCCCGCCGGTCGCCGGCGCATGGCCGCGTGCGTCGATCCGCCGGCCGATTGCGATCAGCATGTCCGCCAGCTGCGTGACATGGGGAGAGATATCGTGCGCCGCCGGTCTGTACATCCCGTCAGCATTAATAACGTCATATGTCGGTTTGGCGACGGCGGCGCCGGGTGCTGATGAGAATTTCTCAAGCAGAGTGGGGTTGCGCCAATCGATGCGTTCCACACCGCCTGCGTGGAACATTACAAATTTGCAACGGAACAGAAACAAGTCTGGCGGCTTCCGTTCGCTGGGAAAACATCATTTCCGCAGGCCGTGAACGCGCGGCCTGCGGCGCAGCAAGGACGGTGGATATGACAGGCAGACGGAGTTGGTCCGCGCTCATCTTGGGGATAGTCGTCGGGTTGATAGGCCTTGTCCTTGCCATCGGCGGGGTATGGCTGGCGACGCTGGGCGGTTCGCTCTATTATCTGCTCGCCGGCCTTGCCATGATGGGGTCGGGCTATCTGCTGGCCCGCGGCCGCATGACGGGGGCGTGGCTTTATATCGCGATCGTGGCCGCCACCGTGCTTTGGGCCTTCATGGACGCTCAGACCAACCTGGCCTGGGCATTGGTCCCGCGCATCTTCGCGCCGATTGTCCTGCTGATCGTCACGCTCCTTGTCATGCCCACTTTGACCCGGGCACCCCGAAGGTGGCGCAACGCGACGCTGGGCGTCGGCGCGGTCGTCGTCGCGACTGCTCTTCTATTTACTTTCCTCGGCAGCAGGGAAAGCGTGGTCGCGGCCCTGCCGGCGCCCAATGCGCTGGGCATGGTCGATCCATCGGGTATGGCGACCGGCACCGACTGGCCCGCTTATGGCGGCACGGGTGCCGCCCGCCGCTATTCGCCGCTGACTCAGATCAACGCGGCTAATGTCGCGCAATTGCAGCAGGTCTGGCTCACGCACACTGGCGACATGCCCCGTACATCGGCGGCCGCTGCGCAATATGGCGCGGAAACCACGCCGCTCAAGGTCGGCAACATGCTCTACCTTTGCTCGGCCAAGAATGTGATGATCGCGCTCGATGCCACCAACGGCAAGGAAAAATGGCGCTTCGATCCCAAGGTGAAGGATGAGTGGATTCCCTATACGGCTGCGTGTCGAGGGGTCAGCTATTATGCGGTTCCCAATGCCACAGCTGGAACGCTCTGCGCCCGTCGCCTGATCGAAGGGACGCTGGACGCGCGCCTGATTGCCGTCGATGCGGAAACCGGGCGCCCGTGCAGCGATTTCGGCACCAATGGTCAGGTCGATGCGAAGGTGGGCATGGGCAAGGTCTTCCCCGGCCTCGTCTCGATCAATTCGCCACCGGTTATCATTCGGGGCATAGCCGTGACGGGGCACCAGACGCTTGATGGACAACAGCGCTGGGAGCCTTCGGGCGTCATCCAGGGTTTCGACGCCGTTACCGGCAAGTTGCGCTTCGCCTGGGACATGATGCACCCGGACTGGAATGGCTATCCGCCCGCCGGGCAACAATGGTCGCGCGGCACCCCCAATATGTGGACGATCGCCAGCGGCGACGAGAAGCTGGGCCTTGTCTACCTGCCCATGGGCAACAGCACGGTCGATTATTGGAGCAGCATGCGGTCGCCGGTGGAAAACAGCTTCGGCACCTCCATCGTCGCGCTGGACGTGACGACCGGAAAGCCGCGCTGGAAATTCCAGGCGGTCAAGAACGACGTATGGGACTATGATTTCGGCAGCCAGCCGACCCTGATCGACTATAAGGGGAAGGCCGCCCTGCTCGTTTCCTCCAAACAGGGCGACATGTATGTGCTGGACCGCGCGACCGGTCGTCCGCTCACCCCGATCGGCACGATCCGCGTGCCCGGCGGCGGCGTCGAGCCGGAGCAGCGCTCGCCCACACAAATCGTCTCGCTCTGGCAGACCCTGCGCAAACCGCCCCTCACCGAATCCGACATGTGGGGCATGTCGCCCATCGACCAGATGATCTGTCGCATCAACTTCCGCCGGGCGAGCTACAAGGGCTTTTTCACGCCGCCCGAAAGCGATCGTCATTCGATCGAATATCCCGGATATAATGGCGGGACCGACTGGGGCAGTGTCGCGGTCGATCCAGCGCGCGGCGTCATCGTTGCCAATTATAACGACATGCCCAATTATGTCCGCCTCGTGCCCCGTGCCGATGCGAACCGGAAGGGCTGGTACACACGCGAGCAGAAGGCGGCGATGGCTCAGGCATCGCTGAAAACCGAAAAAGGCGGCAATGCCAGCCGCAGCGACAGGCCCCATGCCGAAGGCGCGGGCGACCCGCAGGCAGAAACGCCCTATGCGATCGACGTCAATGCCGGCTGGCAGATGCCCTTTACCGGCATGTTGTGCAAACAGCCGCCCTATGGTGGCATCCGCGCGATCGACATCGCCACCGGCAAGACGCTGTGGGACCGCCCCTTTGGATCGGCGCGCAAAAATGGTCCCTTCGGTATCCCGAGCTATCTGCCGCTGACCATCGGTACGCCCAATAATGGCGGCGCCGTAGTTACGGCCGGCGGCATCATCTTCATCGCGGCGGCGACGGATGATCTGTTCAAGGCCATCGACCTCAAGACCGGCAAGATCCTGTGGCAGCAGGCGCTGCCGGCGGGCGGACAGGCAACGCCGATGGTCTATGAACAAAATGGGCGCGAATATGTGGTGCTGATGACCGGCGGCCATCATTTCATGAAGACACCGATCGGTGACCAGGTGATCGCCTGGGCCTTGCCGGACAAGGGCTGACAGCGGCATGGCCAGCGCTGCATTTTTGCAGCGCTGGCCTTCACATCATGGACAAGGCGAAGAGCGCTCCAAAGCACAGACAGGCATGGACGCTTCTTCCTTTGCCGATTTGATGGTAGCCAATACCCAGGAACGACAGGAAGCTTGTTGATGGGTGACACATTTTCCGGGGATTATTCCAAGGATAAGGCGCTGGCGGCACGATGGAGCAGCGCGGCCGAAGCGATAGAAGCACTGGCCGGGGCCAGATCGCTGGATGCGGTCGTCAGCGTATTGCGCGCTTTCGCCCGACGCGCGGTGGGAGCAGATGGCATCGCGGTCGTCCTGCGGGACGGTGACCAATGCCACTATGTCGCCGAAGATGCGATGGAGCCTTTATGGGAGGGACAATATTTCCCGGCGGCCCATTGTGTGTCGGGATGGGCGATGGAACATCGACGGACGGCGGTGATCGATGATATTTTCGACGATCAGCGTGTCCCCATCGACGCCTATAGCACCACTTTCGTGCGCTCCATGTTGATGGTTCCGATCGGTCAGGCCGAACCTATCGCGGCGATCGGCGCCTATTGGTCGGAAACGGGGCAGCCGACGGACAATGAAATAGCGCTTCTCGAAGCGCTGGCCCGGGCGGCGTCCGTCGCGCTCGAAAATGAACGGCTTTCGAGACGTATGGAGCGCTAATGCATGCGTACGTCACCGATCATGCCGAGCATTAAAAAGAAATTATCCATATTGGACCAGTGACGCGCAAGATCGCCGATATTTTTAGAAAATAGTAATTTCGATAGTGAAATATCGAAATCATGACATGGGGGGCATATTCTGACAGGCGAAACGCGTCGCACATCCATCATCATGGGTGGTGGGATCCTGTCGAAATGCGCGATGCGTCCCGATTATCTTGCATCAGACCCTATATGTCCGCCTTTTTCCTTTTTGCAGGCGGCATCATCGGCCTGTCCATTGCTTCGCTGACATCTGCCGATGCTGATGGTCGCTATATCGTCTTCGCGGCACCAGGGACGAGCTTGGCCGACACCGTCAATCTGGTAAGTGATGCCGATGGGCGGCTCATCCAGGCCGGTCGCTTTTCCAACATCGTCATTGCCGGTTCCGACCGGCCTGATTTTGCAGCCGCCCTGCGACATGCGGGCGCCTGGCTTGCTATTGCGGCACCTGCACGCGGCGGCTGTCTCGATCCCTCACCCCGGAAGGCCGTATCATGACCCAATTGGACCAGTTGCGCTTCCATTTCGGCAAATTTCTGCTTCCGCTCTTCTGGGCGCATGTCCCGCTGCTCGCGGCGGTGGCGATGCTGACGGGGCACTCGCCACTGTGGGCCGCGATCGGTGGCGCCTTTCTGGCAGCCGCCTATCATATGACATGGTCGCACGAAGGGATCGGCCCCTCGACCCGCTATCTGTCCGCCGTGGCCCTGATGGGGGAGCCGGCGATCCTGCTCCTGCTGTTGCGCGGCCATCCATGGCAGATGGACATGCACATGTATTTCTTCGCCATGCTGGCGCTCACGATCGCCTGGTGCGACAGGCGCGCCATTCTGGTCGCAGCGGGTGCGACCGCGGCGCACCATGTGCTTCTGCTCTATCTGCTGCCCAATGCGGTGTTCCCGGGCGAAGGCAATCTGGAGCGTGTCCTGCTTCACGCCGGCATCGTCGCTTTTCAGACCGCCGTGCTCGTCTGGCTCAGCGACAAGCTCGTCGAGAGTTTTGCGCGCAACCAGCGCATGGGCGACGAAATATTGGCCAAGAATGAGGCGTTGCAACAGCGTACGCGCGAAGCCGAAGAGGCCAGTCAGGCCAAATCGCTCTTCCTTGCCAATATGAGCCATGAAATCCGTACGCCCATGAATGCCATATTGGGCTTTTGCCACCTCGCCTTGCGGACCGACCTAAACCCCCGGCAGCAGGATTATGTGGGCAAGATCAATCAGGCAGGCCAGTCCCTGCTTCGGTTGATCAACGATATTCTGGACTTTTCCAAGAATGAAGCGGGTAAGCTGACGCTGGAATCGCGTCCGTTCGATCTGCGCCGCGCCGTGGAAAATCAGGTGCTCCTCGTGGCGGATGCGGCCAAGGGTAAGCGGGTGACGCTGCTGTCCCGCATCGCGGACGATGTGCCCGACCGCCTGTCCGGCGACGAATTGCGCTTCGGCCAGGTCGCGCTCAACCTTCTCAGCAACGCGGTCAAATTTTCGGAAGGCGGTTCGGTGACCATCGGCCTGACCCTCGCCGAAGAGAGCGGCGGTCATGTCATGCTGGAACTGGTGGTCCGGGACACGGGCATCGGCATGACCCTCGACCAGCAATTGTCGCTCTTCCAATCCTTCTCGCAGGCGGACAGTTCGACGACGCGCCGCTTTGGTGGCACCGGCCTTGGCCTCGCCATCTGCCGGCAGATCGTGGAGCAGATGGGCGGCACGATCCGGGTCGACAGCGTGCCGGGCGGCGGCAGCAGTTTCACATGCACGATGCGCATGGACCGGGCCGATGAAGCGGTAGCGCTGGAGGCACCGGTTCCGCACCATATCCGTCAACTCCATGTACTGGCTGCCGATGACAACCCTGCGTCGCGCCAGATATTGCAGGATGTATTTGCCGGCTGGGGGATGATGATCGACCTGGTCGCCTCGGGCGACGAGGCTCTGGCGGCGGTCAATGCCGCCGACGAGATGGGCAAGCCCTATGATCTCGTACTGCTCGATTGGAAAATGCCGGGCATGGACGGGATGCAGGCGATCGAGACGATGGGCCGGACGGTCTATCGGGCCGGGCGCCCGAAGGCCGTGATCGTGACCGCTTATGATGCCGATACGCTGGCTCAACATGGTCATGAGGGCGATGTCGCAGCCTTCCTCACAAAACCCCTCGTTCCGGCGATGCTGCTGGAAGGGATCACGAACATCTTCGCGCAGGATCAGGGCAATGCGGCGCAGGATATGTCGGCGTCGATGGCGGTCCCGCGCGTGTCGCCACAATTTCAGGGCCTTTGCGTCCTGCTTGTCGAGGATAATGATATTAATCGGGAAATCGCCCTGGAACTGCTGGGCGACGCGGGTCTGGCTGTCGAATGTGCGGAAAATGGCCGGATCGCCTGCGACATGGTGCGGCACCGGGCCGAACCCTATGCCGCGATCCTGATGGACGTGCAGATGCCCGAGATGGACGGCATCACCGCTACCCGTATCATCCGCGAAAGCCATTCGGCCGATCGCCTTCCCATCCTCGCCATGACCGCCCATGCCTATGAGGAGGAGAAGGCGCGTTGTCGCGATGCGGGCATGAACGACCATATCGCCAAGCCGGTCGATCCCGCCGCGCTGGTCGCAACGCTCGATCGCTGGCTAAAAGCGCCCACCTCGCCGTCGCAACCGGTCCCTCCGATCACCGATAAGGCCGCCGGAGGCACATTGCCTGAAAGCTTGCCGCCCTTCGACATTCAGGCCGCGCTATTGCGCGTGAATGGCAAGGCCGCGCTTTTGCAGAAGCTGATCGTCACCTTCGGCGACAACTACGCTCATGTCGCGCATGATCTGCGCGTCCATATCTCCACTGGATTATTGCCCGATGCGCGGCGCCTGGCCCATAGTCTGAAGGGCGTGGCCGGATCGTTGGGATTAGCCGATGTGCAGGTGATCGCGGGCGATATCGAACGCTTCTTGGCAGATCGCCAGGATGCGCCGGCGCAGGCCGCGATCGACGAACTGGAGCAGGCGATCGCCCCGGCAATCCTGGCGGCACTCAGTCTGAAGGTCGCACCGGCAACCATCTCGCCTCAATCGCCCGCGCGGGTAGAGGGGGAGGAGGCGATCGCCGCGCGGGAAGCGCTCAGGGAGTTGCTACGCTGCCGCAGCTTGCGCGCGCGCGCCAGTTTCCATGCCTTTGCAGACGCATTGGGCATGTCCGATCAGGTGCGAACCAGCCACCCGGTCCATAAGGCACTGGAGCGGCTGGATTATGATGCTGCCTTGAACTGGATCGACGACGAAGGCGGCGCCCCGGCCATGCAAACGGAAACCCTGTCATGACCAAAGCTCGAATATTGATCGTCGATGACGAAATCTCCAACATAGAAATCATGAACGCCCTGCTGGAGGACGATTATGATGTCTGCTTCGCGACGTCGGGACAACAGGCACTGGACACGGCGCGGATCGCGCAACCGGATCTGATATTGCTGGACGTGCTGATGCCCGATCTCGATGGCTTCCAGGTGTGCCAAAGGCTGAAGTCGGACGCCATCCTGGCCGACATTCCCGTCATCTTCACGACCGGGCTGGGCGATACCGAAGACGAGATGCGGGGGCTGGCACTGGGGGCGATCGACTATGTCACCAAACCGATTCAGCCGGCGATCCTGCGCGCGCGCGTGGGCAATCATGTCGAATTGAAACGCCTGCGCGATCAACTGGCGGCGATGGCCGTGACGGACGCGCTGACCGGGTTGAGCAACCGCCGCCATCTCGAAAAATCGCTGGAAGCAGAAGCATCACGGCTGGCGCGGACCGGCGAGTGGCTGTCCGTTGCCATGCTGGACATCGATTTCTTCAAACAGTTCAACGACACCTATGGCCACCCTGCGGGCGACCGTTGCATCACGATGGTCGCGGCGGCATTGACGCGCGCGGTCAAACGGGCCGGCGATCTTTCGGCCCGCTATGGCGGGGAGGAGTTCGCCTGCATCCTGTCCGGCACCGATCCGCACAGCGCCGAACTGGTGGCCCAGGAAATCCTGCTTCAGGTCCAGTCGCTCAACATCCCGCATGAAATGTCGCAGATCAGCCCGTTCATCACCGTCAGCATCGGCGTGGCCAGCGCCCGCTGCACGGCCGGAGCCGACATAGGGCGCTGGATCGCGGAGGCGGACCGCCAACTTTATTCGGCCAAGCGGGAAGGGCGAAACCGAATAGCGCTCAAGCAATTCAGCCCCATTGACGCCGTCCCCGCCAATGCGGCCTGAAGCGCAAGGCGATTATCGCCACCCCAGCGCCGGCGCCACATGGGTCAATATCGACTCCAGCACATGGGCATTATAGGCAACGCCCAACTGGTTTGGCACGGTCAGCAATAGCGTGTCGGCTTCCGCAATGGCTTCGTCGGCCTTCAACTGTTCGATCAGCACATCGGGTTCGGCGGCATAGGATCGTCCGAACACGGCGCGCATATTGTCGATGATGCCGACATGGTCGCTGCTGTCGCCCCGTCCGAAATAGTCGTGATCCTCCTGGTTCGTCAGCGCGAATATGGACCGGGAAACCGACACGCGCGGTGCGTGCGCATGACCTGCGGCCTGCCACGCCTTCTTATAAACCCTGATCTGCCTGGCCTGCTGGACATGGAAAGGCTCACCGGTTTCGTCCGCCTTCAATGTGGAGCTTTGCAGGTTCATGCCCTTTTCTGCCGCCCAAATGGCGGTCGCGTCGGACGCCGATCCCCACCAGATGCGCTCGCGCAAGCCCTGCGAATGGGGTTCCAGGCGCAGCAACCCCGGCGGATTTGGGAACATGGGGCTGGGATTGGGCTTGGCAAATCCCTCGCCCTGGAGCAATTGCAGAAATACTTCGGCGTGGTGCCGGCCCATATCGGCGTCGGTCTGCCCATCGCGCGGGGCGTAGCCGAAATGGCGCCAGCCTTCGATCACCTGCTCGGGCGATCCACGACTGATCCCCAGTTGCAAACGACCGCCGCTGATCAGGTCGGCAGCCCCTGCATCCTCGACCATGTAGAGCGGATTTTCATAGCGCATATCGATCACGCCCGTACCGATCTCGATCCGGCTCGTCCTGGCGCCGACCGCTGCCAGCAGCGGGAAGGGGGAAGAGAGTTGGCGCGCGAAATGATGCACACGGAAATAGGCGCCATCCAGCCCCAACTGCTCGGCGGCGACCGCGAGGTCGATCGACTGCAGCAAGACATCGCTCGCCGATCGGGTGGCGGAATAAGGGGCTTCGGACCAGTGGCCGAAGGACAGGAAACCGATCTTCTTCATTTCAGGCCTTCCAATTCGCATAAGTTGCTGCAGAACTGACGTCTGTCCATGCCAAGCGCAATCGCAGGATCGGAATTGGACAGTTTCCATTAGGATGTCCAAACCGCGCCTCATGCGCCTTGCAGCCTGACTGCTGCGGGGATGGGGATGTACACCCGATAACGATTATTCAACTTTCCATGGGCAGGGCAGTGCGATAGAATGGACATGATACGATCGGTCGACGAACGGGGCTGCGTTCACCGGGTCGCGCATATCGGTGAGTTGCAAATTGGGGGTTTCACGGTGTTTCATCGCATCTTGCTGGCGATATTGTGCCCGGCGATTGCCATGCCGATGCCTGCGGCATGGGCGCAGGTGCCCGCAAAATCGGCGATGACCGTTGGAGCTATAGTCGTCAAGCCTTGCCTGATATCGGATCGCGACAGTAAAAATATCTGTCATACGAACATTCGCAAGAAAGTATCAGAAAATTTGTCGCAACTTGTTGTTGCCGATACATCTTCATATGATCAGGTATCTGCATCGCGCAATACGGTCGTCGAATATGAATTCTAGAGGTCGAGAAATCATCTGTGCATTACGATCTTATATTTGACGTATAGATCAATTTTGGCTGATTCGACGAAAGTCTAAAAATAAAAGTAAGGTTCCGTTAACTCTCTGGGGCGATACTTTCCGCAGCAAAACATGCTGAGCTCGGAGAGTATGATGACCCGTTCCCGACTAGTTGCGGCACTCTTTGCCGTTCCGCTGACGATCGCGACCGGTAGCAATGCCATGGCCGCCACTGCAACTACGACTTTTCCCGTGACCGCCACCGTCATCAAGGCATGCGTAGTATCGGCCACGCCGCTTGCTTTTGGCAATTATGATCCGACCGCTTCTTCTCCGAACGATGCCACGTCGACCTTGTCGGTGCTCTGCACGGTGGGCACATCCTATACCGTCGGCCTGACGCAGGGCACGGCATCCGGCGCGACCGTCACGACGCGTAAAATGTCGAACGGCGCCAATCTGTTGAACTATGCGCTCTATCAGGAAACCGGTCGCACGACCAATTGGGGCAACACGCCGAGCACCGATACGGTCGCCGCTACGGCGCCTGTGGGGGCGACCACGCTGACCGTCTATGGCCGCATCGCGGCCGGCCAGAACGTGCCGATCGGCTCCTATAGCGACACGATCACCGTCAACGTCGTCTATTGACGGGACGGTTCGTGGCGAACGCGGGCATGCGACATCTTCTTCTGCGCGGCGCGATAGCGGCGTTGATCGCGCTGGCAGTGCCGGCGACCGCCCACGCCACGACGCTGAAAATCTATCCGGTACTGATCCAGCTGGACGGGAAGACGCCCGTTCAGACGATGACGATTGAAAACAGCAGCGACGCGCTGGCTCGCATGCAGGTGCGGGTCGTCGCCTGGCGGCAGGAAAACGGCCAGGATCTGTTCGAGGATACGCGCGATATCCTCGCCAACCCGCCCTTGTTCGAAGTCGCCGCCGGCGCGCAGCAGATCGCGCGTTTCGGTCTGCGCACCACCGCCGGCGCGACCGAGAAAAGCTATCGTATCTTCCTGGAGGAAATCCCGACCGAGCGTCCGTTGGCGCCCGGTGAAGTGCGCACCTTGCTGCGCGTCAGCATTCCCATCTTCGTGCCGGCGCCGGGCGCTCAGCCCTCGCTCGATTGGCAGGTGTCTGCGGCCGGCAACCGGCAGCTTTCGGTCGTCGTTCGCAACACGGGCGGCGCGCATGTCCATCTCAACCGGATCGACATCAAGCGCGCGGACGGGTCAGCGCTGACCACACGACAGGAATCCGTCTACATCCTGCCGGGCGCGACCCGCAACTTCCTGCTCGACACCACCGGCATGCTCGGGGCCGGCGAGAAGCTGGTTCTGGACGCCACCAGCGATACGCAGCGACTGTCCGTCAATCTCGTCAGCCAGGCGGGATCGCATGGCGACGGGGACCGTTAGGGCGGCGCTGCTATTGCTCGGCATCCTTGGCACCGGCGGTATCGCCCGGTCCGAGGAGCCCGCTCCCGCTGGCTTGCCCAAGACATCTGATCCGGGGCTGGCCATGCTCCTCGTGTCCGTCAGCATCAATGGCCAGCCGCAACCCGACACCTATCTGGTCGCGCGGCGCGGCGACGCCTTTTTCGTCCGCATCGACGATCTGACCACGTGGCGCCTTCGTCTGCCCTCGGTCGATCCGATTTTACTGGATGGCGAGCGGTTCGCGCCGCTGGCGTCGGTCGGTGGCGTGGCGGTGGCGTTCGACGAATTGCAGCAATCCCTCAAACTCATCGCGCCGCCCGCTGCCTTTCTCGCAAACCGGGTCACGGCTGCGCAGGCCTTGCCCCAACCGACCGACAGTGCCTTTGCGGCCTTCTTCAACTATAATCTGTCGATCGACTATGTCGACAAGATGCGGGTCGGCGCCTTCGTCGAAACGGGCATGTCCGACGATTGGGGCGTGGTGTCGAACAGCATGTTGTTGGGCAACGGCACCGTCTATGGTCGGGCGACGCGGCTCGACAGCTATTATATGCGCGACGATCCGGTCAATCTGACGCGGCTGGTGATAGGCGACAGCGTGACCGACGCGCGCGACTGGTCGCGTCAGGTCCGCTTCGGCGGCGTGCGCATCGGTACCGAATTCGCGCTGCAGCCCAGCCTGCTCACCTTTCCGACGCCCTCATTGGCGGGCAGCGCTGCCGTGCCGTCCAATGTGGAACTGCTGGTCAACGGCACCCAGCGTTTCCAGACCGACGTGGATCAGGGTCCATTTTCGATCAACCAGGTGCCGCTCGTCACCGGCGCGGGGGAGGTGACGCTGGTGATCCGCGATCCGCTGGGCATAGAGCGGCGGGTCAAATCCTCTTATTATGTCAGCAGCCGTCTGTTGCGGGCCGGTCTCTCTGCCTGGTCGGCTGAAGCCGGGGCTGAACGGCGCGATTACGGCTTGCGCAGCTTTCGCTATGCCGACCCCTTCGTTGCGGGCACCTATCGCCGGGGTCTGACCGACTGGATCACGGTCGAAGGGCGGGCGGAGGCGAGCGGCGACACGCAGATGGCGGGCGGGGGGATCACCATGGTGATGGTACCGTTCGGCGAATTCAGCTTGGCCGCCGCCAGTTCTCATGGCGTGAAGGGGCAGGGCTTTCTCTATCGCGCCGCCTTCGCGCGCAATGGGCCGACCTGGAATGTGGCGTTCAGCTATCAGCGCGCCAGCCGCGACTATCGAGAAATCGGCGTCGAACGGGAATCCGAACGGATCGTCGAACAGATACAGGCCGCAGGCGGCATAACCTTCGGACGAATGGGCACCGCAGGCCTATCCTATACCAGCCTGACTTATGCCGACGGCCAACGGGCGCAAGTGCTGTCCGGCAATTACAGCCTTTCGGTGCGCGACCGGGCCTTTGTCAGCGTCTATGCGATCCACAGCCGTTTTTCGGAAACCGGTCGCGATACCAGCCTGGGCTTCAATCTGACGGTGCCCTTCGGCCCTCGGAGCAGCGCCTATCTTCAGGCAGGAACGGACGGCACCCGTGCCGAGGTGCGCGGCACACCACCGGTCAGCGGAGGCTGGGGGTATCGCCTCGCCAATTCCACCGGCAATAACGGGCGCCAGCAGGCAGAGGCCCAGTGGCGCGGCGATGTGGGGGAAATGACCGCTCAGGTCGATCACGCGGGCGGCCAGACCGGTATGCGCGTCACGGGGCGCGGTGGCCTGCTGATTGCCGACGGCGCCCTATTCCCGACGCGCCAGATGGAAAGCGGTTTTGCAGTGGTGCGCGTGCCCGATCAGGCGGATGTGCGCGTCTATCAGGAAAACCGGCTTGTCGGGCGCACCAACGCGCGCGGCACGGCGATCATCCCTGACCTGCGCCCCTATGAAGTCAATCGGCTCAGCATTTCCGCGGCGGACATACCTATCGACGTGCGCATGCCGGAGGATCAACTGCTGGTGGTGCCGCGCTATCGCGGCGCGGTCAACGCGCGCTTCGTCGCGATCCAGGAGCATCCCGGGACCATCATCGTCGTCATGCCCGACGGCAAGCCGGTGGAGGCGGGGAGTGGCGTGTCGTCCGGTGCGGAAAAATCGTTCGTCGGCAACGAAGGGGAAGTTTTCTTGCAAAATCTCCACGCCGGCATGGTCCTGACCGTGGATGCGGCCGGCGGGCCCTGCCATGTCAGGCTCGACGCCCTGCCCGATCAGGTGCTACCCACTATAGGGCCGCTGCCATGCGTGCGGTGAGGAGGAACAGGATGGGCATCCGCGTCTATCTCAGCATCATCATGCTGCCGTTTGCGGCATTGGCCATGCCGGCGCCGGCGCAGGCCGCCTGTGACATACTGGCCCTGTGCACCTGCACCGTGTCAGCGACCGGCGTGGATTTCGGCAGTTATAATCCGGTCGCGGTGACGGATAATGACAGTTCGGGCACTGTGCGGGTCCGTTGCAGTCTGGTGCTGGCATTGGCTGGCAGTTACACGATCCAGCTCAGTCGGGGATCATCCCCTACCTACGCCCAACGCACGATGACCAGCGGCGCATCGACCCTGCATTACAACCTCTACACCAGCAACGCGCGCAACCAGATCTGGGGTGACGGAACCGGCGGTTCACTGTCTGTCACCAACACATTTGCGGCCTTGTTGGGCGTCGATCAGACCACAACCGTCTACGGACGGGCGCCTGCGGGTCAGAATGTCGCGCCCGGCAGCTATGCCGACACCATCCTCGTCACGATCGTTTTCTGATTTCTGCGGCCTTTCTCCGTTCCAACTATCCTGTCCATCCATCTATGCGCTGCAACTAAGCTGTCACGGACGCAGCCTAGCAAGAATTCATTCACATTTTGCCCGAACAGGGGGAGACGATTCGGATGAACGCGACCATAGCCATGGAGGGCAGCCCCGGCAGGCCCGATCTCGATAAAGGATTGGGGCTGGTCGGCACCATCGGCTTCGGCGCCGCCATCCTGACAGCACTGATCTATGTCGCCTACAGCATCTATGCCGACGCCAGTTCGGCCGGGGTGCAGGCGACCACCTATCTGCCCTTCATCCTCCTGTTCATCGCCCTGCTGATCGCATTGGGCTTCGAATTCGTGAACGGTTTCCATGACACCGCCAATGCGGTAGCGACGGTGATCTACACTAACGCCATGCCCGCCAATGTCGCGGTGGTGTGGTCCGGTTTCTTCAATTTCCTCGGCGTGCTGCTGTCGACCGGCGCGGTCGCCTTTGGCATCGTGTCGCTGCTGCCCGTCGAACTGATCCTTCAGGTCGGCTCGAACGCAGGCTTCGCCATGGTGTTCGCGCTGCTGATCGCGGCGATCCTGTGGAACCTCGCCACCTGGTGGCTGGGCATCCCTTCCTCCTCCTCACACACGCTGATCGGCTCGATCATCGGCGTCGGCGTCGCCAATGCCATGATGCATGGCAAGAGCGGCACGGCCGGCGTCGATTGGAGCAAGGCCACCGAAATCGGGCAGGCGCTGCTCGTCTCGCCGCTGATCGGCTTCGGCGTCGCGGCTCTGCTGTTCATCGCCATGAAGGTTCTGATCCGCAAGGAAGAGCTGTATCAGGAACCCAAGGATGGCGTGCCGCCGCCGCTGTGGATCCGCGCGCTGCTGATCTTCACCTGCACCGGTGTCAGCTTCGCACATGGCTCCAATGACGGACAGAAGGGCATGGGCCTGATCATGCTGATCCTGATCGGCACCGTCCCCACCGCCTATGCGCTCAACCGCGCCGTGCCGGAACGCTATACGATCGAATTCCATCAGAACAGCGTCGCCGCCGCCAATGTGTTGGGTACCGCCCCGGCCGGGGGCAGAGATATCGTCGCCGCGCGCAAGGCCGTCACCACCTATATCGCCGACAAGAAGCTGTCGGACACCACCATTCCCGGCCTTGCTACCGTCATCCGCGATGTCGATCGTCAGGTCGCGGTATATGGCTCGCTGGCGCAGGTGCCCGCCGCCGCCGTCAGCAATATCCGCAACGACATGTATATGGCGTCAGAAGCGATCAAGCGACTTGGCAAAGACAAGGAAGCCCATCTGACTGACGCGAATAATGAAACGCTGGCGACCTACAAAAAATCGCTCGACGCCGGCACTCGCTTCATCCCGACCTGGGTGAAGGTTGCCGTCGCTTTCGCGCTGGGGCTGGGCACGATGGTCGGCTGGAAGCGGATCGTCGTCACAGTGGGTGAGAAGATCGGCAAGTCGCACCTCACCTATGCGCAGGGTGCTTCGGCCGAACTGGTCGCGATGGGCACCATCTTCGGTGCGGACCATCTGGGCCTGCCGGTGTCGACCACCCATGTCCTTTCGTCCGGCGTGGCCGGAACGATGGCGGCCAACCGGTCGGGTCTGCAAATGAGCACCATCCGCAACCTGCTGATGGCCTGGGTGCTGACCCTGCCGGTGTCGATCGCGCTGGCGGGCGGCCTCTACATGCTCTTTTCCCAGATTTTCTGACGGGAGCGGCATACGACATTCGAGCCCAATCCCCTTTTCCAGGTTCCCGTGCCCGTCTAGGGCATGGGGCCTGGCCTGATCTGGGGACTAGACTTTGCGGGCGACGGCAGCACAAGCCCCGTCGCCCGCTGCGATTCAGAGACAGGCGGCCGGTTTCGCTGGCTGCACCTGAACCTGGCCGACCATGGCACACGACAATGGATCGCCACCGCCGATCAACTTTCGCCGCAGATACGCGACCTGCTGCTGGCGCCCGATACGCATCAACGCGCGCTGGTGGACGGGGACAGCGTAGGCTGCGTCCTGCATGATTTCGAACGCGATTTCGATGTCGCCGATACCGACCGGATTGGCGCGCTGCGCATCGCGCTGACGCCGACGCTGATGCTGACGACGCGGCTGCATCCCTTGCGATCGGCCGATATCGCCCGCAGCCGGCTGGAGCGCGGCGGTGGCGCGACGGTCAACGGCCCCGGTCAGGCGCTGGACCTGCTGGTTGGCGCGATGACCGCCAATATCGCGGAAATCGCCCGTACGCTCAGCCATGATGTTCAGAGCGCCGAGGATGCCTTTCTCGATGGCCATTACCCACCCGAACCGCGCGACTTGATCCGCATCCGCCGCCGTCTTGCCCAGATCCACCGGTTGCTGACCGGCATGCGTGGCGTGTTCCAGCGGCTGGAGGAGGATGAAGAACTGCCTGAAATCCTGCTCCCCACGGTGGAGAAGCTGGCCCAGCGATTACAGGCGGTCGACGCCGACATATTGGGTGTACAGGGGCAGTTGCGCCTGCTCCGTGACGAAGTGGATATTCAGGCGGCGCAACGCACCAACCAGAATCTCTACATCCTCTCCATCGTCACCGCGCTGATGCTGCCCGCGACATTGGTGACGGGCCTTTTCGGCATGAACACCGGCGGCATGCCGCTGGCGGAAGGGCCGCATGGCACATTGCTAGCGACCCTTATCGCCGGCGGGGCGGCCGGTGTCACCTATTGGCTACTGCGGCAGATGGGGTTCATGCGAAGATGAACCCCAAATCCTTCCGCTAGATCAAAGCGCCGATCCACCCAGCTTATAGGTCAGCTGCATGAACATGCTGCGACCCACACTGTCGAACCAGCTGATGTCATAATAGGGATAGGCGGCATAAGTTCTGTCCTTCACCGGCTTGCGATCCAGCAGGTTGGTGACCGACAGCGACCCGCGCAGATGATCGGTGAAATCATATTGCAGCGTCGAATTGAACAGGTAGCTCGCCTTGATATAGGCGTTCTCGTCATAATTGGGCAGCTTGCCCAAGCGCCCACCTTCCAGCGTCCATTTCAGCCCCTCGACCGCCCAGGTGATGCTGGCCGTGCTCTTGTCGCGCGGAATATAATAGCCGCTGGTCGCGGCCAGCTTGTTGATCGACGCATCGTCCGGATATTGGCGGAACTTGTGGTCGAATACATGGGTATGCGCCACCGACAGGCTGAACTCGCCAAAGCCGGTCGGCACGCTACCATGCACGGCGATGTCGATGCCGCTGGTCTTTTCATGCGCGATGTTGATCGGGTTGATCGACACGGAGTCCAGATAGCCTTCGTTGACGCCGCCGGTAAAGCGATGGACGCGCGTGATCGCATCCTGGCAGGTGGGCGAATTGATATCGACCGCCGCACCACCCATGGTCGTACCGATCCGGCAATCCGCTTCGTCGCGCAACAATGTGTCGATATCCAGATCCTGCACCTGGTTGGAGAGCGACACGCGGAAATAGTCGACCGACACGTCGAAATGGCGCGACGGCGACCAGACGATGCCGGCATTCAACGACTTCGCCGTTTCCGGCTTGAGCGTGCGATTGCCGTTGCGCTGGGCGACGATGCCTTCGCCGGCATAGCTGCAATCGCCCAGATCCTCGTCCGGCTCCTCGGTGCGGCAGCTATAATAGTCGGTCGCTGACGGATGAGTGTTGCCCGGCCCGGTAAAGACATAATGCAGGTCGGGCGCGCGGAAGCTGGTGCCGTAAGCAGCCCTCAGCAACAATGTGCTGGTCGGCCGCAATTCCGCGCCCCCATTATAGGTGAACTTGCCGATGCCATTGCCCGCAAAGCGGAAATGGTCGAAACGCGCCGCGCCCGACAATTGGAGGAAGCTCGTCACTGGCACGCGGAGTTCCCCGCCCAGCGCCCAATGGCTCCGCTTGCCCTTGCCTGCGCTGTCCTTCAGCCCATAATAATAGTCGGTCAGCGCCAGCGGATCGGGATTGAGGTCGTATCCCTGCTTGCCGATTTCGCCGACTGCGGCGAAGCCGACCGGGCCGGCCGGCAGGCTGAACAATTCGGTGCTGGTCAATGTGGCGGAGACGTTATCGGTCCAGCTCTTGGGATTATAGACGCTGTAGACGGCGATACTGTCATATTCCGCCTTGGTCAGCGGCGTGTAGAGCCGGGCCGGGTCGGCGTTGAAGATGGGATAGCCGCTATCCTCGTCCACGCCCTGCTGCGCGCCCAGGAACAGGGCGTTCGCCTTCGCCGCGATGATTTGCGGGAATTTGACCTTCGCCTTATATTCGCTGTGGTTGTAGGACAGCTCATAGGACCATTTGTCGGCGAAGCTGCCCTTGATCCCCGGCGTGATGCTGAAGGTCTGCTGCCGGTTGCGGGTCATGACATTGCCGAAGCCGCCCGACTCCTCCGGCGTGAACTGGCGATACCAATCGTCCAGCTGCCCATCGAAACTATTGTAGAAGGTCGTGTCGCTGCTGCCCGAACTATTCTGATAGCCCCAGCTCAGCACGTCGGACAGCAACGCCACCTTACTGATGCCGAACTGCGCATCGACGAACAATTGTGCCGCGTCCGACAATTCATAGCCGGCCGACGCAAAACTGTTGAAGCCTTCGCGTCGGGAAATAACCGTGCCGTAACCGATCGACGTGTTGCTGCCGCAGAAATAGCCCGGACCATAATCATCGAGCGCATCGTCAAAGGCGCCGTAGCGCGGGCGCGAGGCATAATAGGTGGACCCGCCATTCAGATAGGAAAGCGCACCACAGGTCGCCGCGCCCGGATCGACATATTCGTCGGCGTCGGGATTGTAGCGCAGAAAGGTGCGCCGGGCGAGCGGTACGGCGGTATCGGGATTGTCCGCCGTACTGTCCTGTATCTTGCGCTGATAGGCCCAGAGAGGCTTTTGCAGCAGATATTCCGCGCCCGCGACGATGTGGAAGCGATCGTTCGACCAGCCCGTCGTCGCAGTGATGCGGTGCGACGCGCCGCCGCCATGTTCGGTGCGGCCATGGCGATAGTCGAGCGTCGTGCCGTCGACCTTGTCCTTCAGCTTGAAGTTGATGACGCCCGCGATCGCGTCCGACCCGTAAATGGCCGACGCGCTGCCACTCAGCACTTCGACCTGTTCGATCAGGCCCAGCGGAATGTTGGACACGTCGGTGAAGTTGCTGCGCCCATTGAAGGGCAGGGGGAAGTCGGCGATGCGACGGCCATTGACCAGCACCAGCGTATGATTGGGACCAAGCCCGCGCAGATCGACCTGCTGCGCGCCGGGCGTGAAGCTGGCGCCGCTGAAGCTTTGCTGGCTTTGCGTCTCGCCTCCATTTTGCGTCACGGCGCGCAGGATGTCGGGTACGCTGGTATAGCCGTTGGCGCGGATCGTGTCGGCGGTAATGGTCGTGACCGGCGCCGGTCCTTCCTGCGCGGCGCGGGGAATGCGCGATCCGGTGACGATGATCTCGCTCTCTCCACTTGGCTCAGCGGCCGTCTGTGCCATCGCGCCACCCATCAGCGCCGGCAGGCTGCATCCCAGCCCCAGCGCCAGACGTATCGTTCCCGACAACCGCATATAACCCCCTGTTCGCGGCCCCAAATGCCGCATGTCCCCATATTTCTGCATATTACAACAGAAACGGCTTTCCGTTTCAATCAGACTGATGGCCGTCAGGAACATATTGTTTTGCGCTGTGGACAATATGTGACATGAAAATGCGCATATCGAGTGAAGGAGATTGATATGCGGCGCAGGCTGAAGGCCTTGATCGCGTTCGCCGCTCTGGCGACCACCATGGTGACAGCCCAGGCGAAGGAGGCGGGCTATCGCCATTATCGCCTTGGCAAACTGACCACGCCCACGCCCGATCCGGTGTCGGGAGGGCTGCTGCTGATGGGCGGGGGCGATCGCAATCACGACGCCATGCAATGGTTCTTCGCCAAGGCGGGCCATGGCCATATCGTCATCCTGCGCGCCTCGCAGGAGGGGCAGATCGGCGAGGAATTTTTCCGCGAACTGGGCGGCATCCAGTCCGCCGAAACCTTCGTCTTCACCAACCGCGCCGCCGCCACCGATCCCAAGATCCTCGCCAGCCTGAAACGGGCCGACGGCATCTTCATCGCCGGCGGCGACCAGGCCCGCTATGTCCGCTTCTGGAAGGGCACGCCCGTCGCCGCATTGCTCGACGCTCATGTCGCTGCGGGCAAGCCGATCGCGGGAACCAGCGCCGGCCTCGCCATGCTGGGCGAGAAGCTTTATGGCGCGATGGACGATGGCAGTATCACCAGCCCCGAAGCGCTGGCCGCCCCCTTCGGTCCCGCCAATACGATCGAGGGCGACTTCCTGCATCTCTCGTTGCTCAAGGGCATCGTCACCGACACCCATTTCAAGGAACGCGATCGCCTCGGCCGCCTCTTCGCCTTCGTCGCGAAGGCACAGGCGGGCCGCCCCACCGATCAGCCCGCCATGCTCGGCCTTGGCGTCGATGAAAGCGCTGCGCTGGCCGTCGAACCGGACGGCAGCAGCCATATCTACGCCACCGCGCCGGATGGCGGCGCCTGGCTGGTCGATGGCAGCAGCCTGCGCGGCCTCGATCCCAAAGGCCCGCTCAACGTCGCCCGCATCAAGGTGACGGGCATCGGCGCCAACTCCGTCCTGCACCTGCCGCAGGGCACGGTCGATCGCCCCCTGTTCGAGCGCATCTACAGCGCGCAGGGCGGCAAAGTGGCGCAGCCGCCCCGCTGGTCGCTGGCTATCCATGGCGGGGCGGGCGTGATCGAACGCGCCACCCTCTCGCCCGAAAAGGAAAAGGCCTATCGCGCTGGCTTGGACTCTGCACTCCGCGCCGGTGGTGCCGTCCTCGATAAAGGCGGCACTTCGCTCGATGCCGTCGAAGCGGCGGTGCGTGTGCTGGAGGATAACCCCCTATTCAATGCCGGTCGTGGCGCGGTCTTCACGGCAGAAGGACGCAACGAACTGGATGCCGCGATCATGGACGGCGCAACGCTCAAGGCGGGCGCTGTCGCCGGCGTTACCCGCACCCGCCATCCGGTGGATCTGGCCCGCGCGGTGATGGACAAGAGCCGCCATGTCATGCTGGCCGGGCCGGGCGCCGACCGCTTCTCGGTCGAACAGGGGTTGGAACAGGTCGACCCCGCTTATTTCAAGACGAACGAACGCTGGCAGCAACTGCTCGCCTGGCGCAGGAAACAAGCCGCAGCAGTCGATCGCACCCATTTGTTTGGCACCGTCGGCGCGGTGGCGCTGGACCAGCAGGGCAATCTGGCGGCGGCGACATCGACCGGCGGCATGACCGGCAAGCGCTGGGGCCGGGTCGGCGACTCCCCCATCATTGGAGCGGGCACCTACGCCAAAAATGGCCAGTGCGCCGTCTCGGCCACCGGGTCGGGCGAATATTTCATACGGGAAAGCGCTGCGCGCCAGCTGTGTGACCGCGTCGCCTGGCATGGCCAGACGCTGGCCGATGCCGCGCAATCGACCATAGACGCGGTCGGTGCAATCGGCGGCGATGGCGGCCTGATCGCCATGGGCGTCGATGGTGTTCCGGCCTTCGCCATCAACGACCTTGGCATGTATCGTGGCCGCATTTCGGCGGGCACGACGCCCCAGATCGCGATGTTCGCGGATGAAGCCATGAGCAATTAAATGCCCCATGGTGGCCCACGCCTGGACGAGGTGGATGAGCGGCTGCTGGCGCTGCTGCGACGGGATTCACGCCAGCCTATCGCTCAACTAGCCAAGGAATTGGGCGTATCGCGAGGCCATCTCTATTCGCGTATCGCCCGGCTGGAAGAAGAGGGGATCGTGGCGGGCTACACGATCCGCCTCGGCACCCAATTTTCCGCCAGCCGCATGCGCGCGCATATGATGATCAAAACGCTTCCCCGCTATCGCCGCGACGTGGAAAGCGCCCTCATGCGCATCGACGATGTTCAGGCCATCCATGCCATCAGTGGCGAATATGACATCATCGCCGTGCTGGAGGCGGAGGGCGGGGCCGAACTCAACGACATCATCGACGATATCGGCCAGCTGGACGGCATCGAAAAGACGACCACCCTGGTGCTGCTGGCGACGAAGCTGGAGCGTTGACGTCCCGCTCCGTCGCCTTCTGCAATCAGTAACGATCCGGCACGATCATGTCGTCCGACACCGGATGGCGAATATAGTCTGCGTTGCGCACCCGGTCGGGCAGCACCACGGGCGCCTTGGGTACATCCTCATAAGGGATCTGTTCCAGCAGATGGGCGATACAGTTGAGCCGGGCACGCTTCTTGTCGACCGCCTCGACCACCCACCAGGGGGCTTCGGGAATATGCGTATGCTCCAGCATCGTTTCCTTGGCGCGGGTATAATCCTCCCAGCGACGGCGCGACTCCACGTCCATCGGCGACAGCTTCCATTGCTTCAATGGATCATGGATGCGCATGGCAAAGCGGAACTGCTGTTCTTCGTCGGTGATGGAAAACCAATATTTGACCAGGATGATGCCCGACCGCACCAGCATCCGCTCGAATTCCGGGACCGATCGGAAGAATTCCTCGACATCCTCCTCCGAACAAAAGCCCATGACGCGCTCCACACCGGCCCGGTTATACCAGCTACGGTCGAACAGCACGATTTCGCCCGCTGCCGGCAGATGGGCGGCATAGCGCTGGAAATACCATTGGGTCCGCTCGCGCTCGTTGGGCGCGGGCAGGGCGGCCACCCGGCACACGCGCGGGTTCAGTCGCTGGGTGATACGCTTGATCGCGCCACCCTTGCCGGCTGAATCGCGCCCTTCGAACAGGACGACGACTTTCAGCCCCTTGTGCACCACCCAATCCTGCAGCCGGATCAGTTCATGTTGCAGGCGGAACAACTCGCGGAAATAGGTACGCCGCTCCAACTGCTCCCGATCGGGGTGCTCCTCCATGTCGGCGAGCATCGTCTCCAGCCGGTCCTCGTCGATCTCCATTTCCAGTTCCTCGTCGAAACTGTCGGCAATTTCCGCCTTGATCCGGTCCATGGCGAAGCTGGGGTCGTCGAAGGTCATGATGGCACTCTCGCTGCGATGGCAATA
The DNA here is from genome assembly GCF_008710155.1 of Sphingobium limneticum. Lineage (GTDB taxonomy): Bacteria > Pseudomonadota > Alphaproteobacteria > Sphingomonadales > Sphingomonadaceae > Sphingobium > Sphingobium limneticum. Next base: position 533,842 of record NZ_VYPZ01000001.1, on the reverse strand, counting down.
CGCCTTCCTCGCATCGGGGGATGACAATGTGTTGACGGTGCGGTCGCCGACGACGGAAAAACGCTGCGATCCGCCGGCGGGCACGCTTATAGCATGGTAGCGAAACGGGAAGAGGATGGGATGGGGATGGACAGACGCGGGCCGCTCGTCGGGGTGAAGATTCTGGAAGTAGCGGGCGTGGGCCCCGGTCCTTTCTGCGGGATGATGCTGGCGGATATGGGCGCGACCGTCCTGCGGGTGGAGCGGGCCGGCGCACCGCCCATGGTTCCACCGGTCGACCCGGAGAAAAATCTGCTCCATCGCGGACGGGAAATGATCGGCCTCGATCTCAAGACGCCGGCGGGTGCCGCGCAACTCCTGTCTCTGGTCGAAACGGCCGATGTGCTGCTGGAGGGCTATCGGCCCGGCGTCATGGAACGGCTGGGTCTTGGCCCCGACATATGCCTCGCCCGCAATCCCGCGCTGGTCTATGCGCGCATGACCGGCTGGGGGCAGGACGGTCCGATGGCGCATCTGGCCGGCCACGATATCAATTATTTCGCCATGTCGGGCAGCCTGATGCTCTGCGGACCAGGGGATGAAAATCCTCGGCCGAACCTCAACATGGTTGCCGATATGGGCGGCGGCGGCATGATGATGGCCTTCGGTATCGTCTGTGCCCTTCTGGAGGTGCGCCAAAGCGGGCAGGGCCAAGTGGTCGATGCCGCCATGATCGAAGGGACGGCGCTGCTGTCCACCATGATCCATGGCTTTCGCGCGATGAACCTGTGGAGCGACCGGCGTGGCGACAATCTGCTGGACGGCGGCGCGCCCTTCTATGACATATATCGCACGGCGGACGGCCAATTCATGGCGGTCGGTGCGATAGAGCCCGCTTTCTATGCCGAATTGATCGCAGGATTGGGCATCGACGCCTCGGATCTGCCGGCCCAGCATGATCGCGACGCCTGGCCCCGGACGAAGGCGCGCTTCACATCCATATTCGCCGGCCGCACGCGGGACGAATGGGTGGCGGTGTTTGCCGGACGCGACGCCTGCGTCACCCCGGTCCTCTCACCGGACGAGGCGGCGGAGCACCCCCAGGCGCAGGCGCGTGGCATGTTCGGCCGACCCGGCGGCGTCCTGCAACCCATGCCCGCGCCCCGCTTCAGCAGAACCCCCGGCGCGATCGCCAGCCCGCCGCCGGCGACCGAAGTCGGGCTGGATGCGATCGACCCGGCATGGCGGACCTGATCCTCCGCTTGGCGCCAGGCCGGCCAGCGGCTATCCTCCATCCATGGAAACGCACGACCCCGCCTTGATCCTGCACGGCTATTGGCGTTCTGGGACCAGCTACCGCACCCGGATCGCCCTGAATATCAAGGGTCTGCGCTATGATCAGGTCAGCCACGACCTGCGCACGGGTGCGCAGCGCGCGCCCGATTATCTGGCGCTCAATCCTCAGGGGCTGGTCCCCGCGCTGGAGGCAGAGGGCCATGTTCTCACCCAATCCAGCGCGATCATGGAATGGCTGGACGAACGCTATCCCGATCCGCCGCTGCTGCCGAGAGGAGCGATCGACCGGGCAGTGGTCCGCAGCATGGCGATGCTCGTTGCCTGCGACATCCATCCACTCAACAATGCCCGCGTTCTCAACCGCCTGCGCGACGATCTTGGCGCTTCGCCGGAGGCTGTGAAGGGCTGGATCGCCCATTGGATCGCTCAGGGTTTCGGCGCGCTCGAAACGCTGGTGGCGCACCATGGTGGCCGCTTCTGCTTTGGCGACGCGCTGACGCTGGCCGATTGCCATATCGTGCCGCAACTCTATTCGGCGGAGCGTTTCGGCGTCGATTTAAGCGACTTTCCCCGATTGGTCGAAACGGTTGACCGCCTCCGCGCGGAACCGCCGGTCGCCGCGGCTCACCCGGACAGGCAGGCGGACGCAGGTTAATTTTCGCGTGGTTCGGCAGCGATGCTGAGTGGCGCGAACAGCGGATTTGTACGCAGGCTTGCCAGCGCGCTGGCCAGGTCGGCCTGACGGAACGGCTTGCCCAGCCTTGGCAGTCCTGCCGCAAGGCCGACCGCGTCGGAATAGCCAGACACGATCAACACCGGCAATGTCGGGTTGATCAGGGCCACTTCCTGCGCCAGTTCCACGCCGGTCATATTCGGCATGATATGGTCGGTGACGATGATGTCGACATGCCCCGCCAGCCGCAACTGGTCGATGGCTTCCGTACCCGATCGCGCCTCCAGCACCTTGAAGCCCAGATCGGCCAGCATATCCGCCGTACTGGCCCGCACCACATCCTCGTCATCCACCAACAGGGCCGTGCCGCTGAAGGCGCCTTGCGCAGGCACGCTGTCGGACGAGGCGACGGCATCCTTTTCGCTGACCGGCAACCACAGCGCCACCGACGTTCCATGCCCCGGCTCGCTCTCGATCCTGAGCGCGCCGCCCAATTGCAGCGCCAGTCCATGCGCCATCGACAGGCCTAGCCCGGTGCCACGACCCACGCCCTTGGTCGAGAAAAAGGGTTCGATCGCACGCCGCCGCGTATCGGCATCCATGCCGGTGCCGGTGTCCGCGACTTTCACCACGACATAGCGGCCCGGCTTCACGCCATCGGCCTGCTTCTTGAGTTGCTCGGTAAGCTGCGCCGATATCACGAACTCGCCGCCGATCGGCATGGCGTCGCGGGCGTTCACGGCCAGATTGAGCAACGCCATTTCCACCTGGTGCGCGTCGGCCAGCGCCGATGGCAGGTCCGCCGCCAGATCCAGCCGCACCTGCACCTGCGGCCCCAAAGTCGTGCCGACCAGTTCGGCCATCCCCAGGATCAGCGCCGCCAGATCGACGGGTTCGGGTTTCAACGGCTGCCGCCGCGCAAAGGCCAGCAGGCGCTGCACCAAGGTCCGTGCCCGGTCGGCGGAATCCAGCGCCCCGCTGATCAGCCGCTGCTCCCGCTCACCGCCCACCTGCCGCCGATGCAACAGGTCCAGGCTGCCAATGATCGGGGTCAGCAAATTGTTGAAGTCATGCGCGACGCCGCCAGTCAACTGGCCCATCGCCTCCAGCTTCTGCGACTGGCGCAGGGCATCCTGCGTCTGCACCAATTCGCGCGTCCGTTCCTCGACCAGATGTTCCAGCGTCGCGGCGGACGTGCGCAGTGCATCTTCCATCCGCTTGCGATCGGTCATGTCGATCGAAATCCCGGCAAGGCCGGTGGTAGCCCCATCCGCCAGCCGCGCCGGCTGCGCCTGCACGGCTATCCAGCGGACCTCGCCCTCGGGCGTCAGCACCCGATATTCGATGTCATAAACGCAACCGCTGTTCAGGCTCTCGCGGATGGCGGCATTCACCCGCTCGCGATCATCGGCATGGATCGCGGCCTGCAAATCGGCATAGCTGAATGGCTGTTCCGGATCGCGACCGAAATTGCGGCGGCACAGTGCAGAGGCATCCAATTCCCCGGTCGCCATGTCATAGGTCCACGCGCCCATCCGCCCCGCCGTCAGGATCAGCGATCGCTGCCGCCCGCTTTCCTCCATCTCGTGGATCAGCCGGGCGTTTTCTACCGCGATCGCGGACAGGCGCGCCAGCCCCTCCAGCCGATCGATCGTCGCCTGATCATGCGCGCCGGCTTTGGACCAATAGGCGCCCAGCGCTGCGACGGGGGACGGCCGGCCGATCGGCGCCATCATCAGGCTGCGCACGAAAGTCGGGCGATAGGCATCCTGCGGCACGCGATCGTCAAGTGCGACGTCGGGGATGACCACCGTCTGGCCATGGTGCATCGCCCACCCCGACACGCAACTTGTGGCGGGGAAGCGAGAGCCGGACCAAAGCGGCCCGATCGCATCTTCGGCGACATAATGGCAAAGGTCGCCATCCTTCAGGACGACAGCAATCCCTTCCGCTCCAATTGCGGACCGGGCGGTCTGGCGCAGCACTTCCACGACTTCCGCCATGGACCGCGCTGCGGCCAGCCGCTCGCTCGCCTCGATCAGAAAGCTTTGCGCGTTGGATACATCCCGGTCCGACGATGGCGATCCATCCAGCATATGCACTCCCGTTCACGCTCTTCTATCGACTTCTGTCGGAAAAGGCGATCCGCAAAGCTTTATAACGCCATGGGGATAATGGAATTTAAACGCCCCGCCATTTCGACGGGCAAGCGCGACAAATCGCATTAATGCAGATCAGGATCATATCGTCCGTGCAGGACAGTTCTTGCACTGCAAGCGCAACAATCGCTAGTCGGGTGCCCGACACCAGTATAGGCGAGAGGCCCATGGCAACGATAAAAACAGCTTTCGGTTCGCTCTCGCTGACGCGTGGCTCGGTCTGGTCGATTCTCGGATTATTGATCGGCCTCGGCTTTTTCGCGGTGAGCGGCACGATCGCCTATCGCAACATCCAGACGCTGCGGGAAAGCGATACGGCGGTGCGGCATACGCACAGCGTCCTCATCGCGCTCGACGAGCTTCTGTCGACCGCGCAGGATGCCGAAACCGGGCAGCGCGGCTATCTGTTGACCGGTACCCAGGCCTATCTGGAACCCTATAATAGTGCCGTCGCGGCGTTGGCCGCACGGATGGATAGCGTCGTCACGCTGACGCAGGACAATCCCGCGCAGCAAGCCAACGTCATCGTATTGAAGCGTCATGTCGACGCGAAACTGGCCGAATTGCGCGAAACCGTCGATCTGCGCCGCAGCAGGGGCATCGCTGCCGCGCTGGAGGTCGTGACCACCGATCGCGGCAAGATTGAGATGGACGCGATCCGTGCCCAACTGAACAATATGGCGCAGGAAGAATTGCGCCTGCGCGCTATTCGGCTGGAGGATATGACGGTCGCATCGCAGACCGCGATCACCAGCGGTATCGTCACCAGCCTGATCGGCGCGGGCCTGACACTTGCCATTTTCATCCTGATGCGCATCGCCAGTCGGTCGCGCATCCGTCAGCAATGGCTGCAGGCCGGGCAATTGGGCCTGTCCGCCGCCATGCGCGGCGAAAAGTCGATCGAGGAACTGGGTGAGGCGATCCTCACTTTCTTCGCTCGCTATCTCGGCTTTCAGGGCGGCGCTTTGTTCAAGGGGGAAGGCGGCCGTTTCCAGCGCGCCGCCACGATCGGCATCCCGTCCGATGCGCATCTGCCCGACGGTTTTCTGGTCAAGGAAGGGCTGTTGGGTCAGGTCGCGGCAGAGGGCCGGGCGCTTGTCCTTCAGGATATTCCCGATGGCTATCTCACCATTGGTTCGGCGCTGGGTCGCGACCGGCCCCGCCATCTGGTCATCGTGCCGGCGACCGCGGATGAAGTGGTCAACGCCGTCATGGAACTGGGCTTTTTCCAGCCGGTCGACAGCGCAACCTTGACCTTGCTGGAACAGGCTGCCCCCGCGATCGGCATCGCTCTGCGATCCGCCCGCTTTCGCGCACGGTTACAGGACGCGCTGGAGGAAACCCAGCGTCAGTCGGGTGAATTGCAGGCGCAGAGCGAGGAACTGCGCGTCTCCAACGAGGAACTGGAGGAGCAGGGCCGCGCGCTCAAGGAATCGCAGGTCCGGCTGGAACAGCAGCAGGTCGAACTGGAACAGACCAACAGCCAGTTGGAGGAACAGGCCCAGACGCTTGAAAATCAGCGCGACGAGCTGGAGCGCGGCGCCGCCAACCTCACGGTCAAGGCGCGCGAGCTGGAACAGGCCAGCCAGTACAAGTCCGACTTCCTGGCCAACATGTCGCACGAATTGCGCACGCCGCTCAATTCGCTGCTGATCCTCTCCAAGCTGTTGGGCGACAATCCCGACGGCAATATGAGCGCCGATCAGGTCAAATTTGCCCGCACGATCGAGTCCTCGGGCAACGATCTTCTGACCCTCATCAACGACATTCTCGACCTGTCGAAGATCGAGGCCGGCCATATTCAGGTCCAGCCCGAAACCGTCCCATTGCAACGACTGGCCGGCGACATTCGCCAGATGTTCCAGCCGATCGCCGAAAGCCGCGAACTGGCTTTCGAAATCGAGATAGCGCCCGACTGCCCTCGCGCGATCGAAACGGACCGGATGCGGATCGAACAGATCCTCAAGAACCTCCTGTCCAACGCCTTCAAATTCACCGAGCAGGGCAAGGTCAGCCTGACCCTGTCCCCGGCGGAAGGCGGTCGTCTGGCGCTGGCGGTGCGGGATACCGGCATCGGCATGTCGCCCGAACAGCAGGGCCATATTTTCGAAGCTTTCCATCAGGCCGATGGCGCGATCAGCCGTCGCTACGGCGGCACCGGCCTAGGCCTCTCCATCTCGCGCCAGCTTGCCCGCCTGCTGGGCGGCGCCATCACGCTGGAAAGCGAACCGGGCAAGGGCAGTCTCTTCACCCTCACCGTACCGCTGGCGATCGATCCCGCGACCGTCGCGTCGCGCGAAGTCCCGGCGCCGGCCCTCGTAGAGGCTGCTGCGCCGGTGCCCACAGCCAGCCCGTCGCCTGTCCGCGTCACGCCGGCATCGGACTGGACGCTGGAGGATGATCGCGCCGCAATTGCCGAAGGCCGCCGCCTGCTGCTGGTGATCGAGGATGACGATGTCTTCGCCTCGATCGTGCGCGATCTGTCGCGCGACATGGGGTTCCAATGCATCATCGCCGGCACGGCCGAAGAAGCGGTGCGTCTGGCGCGCGACTATATGCCAAGCGCCGTCGTCCTCGACCTCGGCCTGCCCGACCAGTCGGGCCTGACCGTGCTGGATCGCCTCAAGCATGACGATGCGACCCGGCACATCCCGATCCACGTCGTGTCCGCTTCCGACCATAGTCAGGCGGCATTGTCGCTGGGCGCGGTCGGCTATCTGGTGAAACCGGTCAAGCGCGAGCAGTTGGCCGAAGTGCTTCAGGGTTTGCAGGACAAGCTTGCGACCCGCATGCGCCGCGTCCTCATCGTGGAGGATGATCCGGTCCAGCGCGACGCCGTCGCCCGCCTGTTGCTGACCGACGATGTCGAAACGATCGGCGTCGGCAGCGCGGCCGAATGTCTGGAACAGCTGCGCCAGCAGACATTCGATTGCATGGTGCTGGACCTGACCTTGCCCGACACCTCCGGCTTCAAGCTGCTGGAAACGCTGAGCGAGGAGGGCGATCATGGCTTCCCGCCGGTGATCGTCTATACAGGGCATGACCTGTCGCCCGACGACGAGCAGCGCCTGCGCCGCTATTCCAGTTCGATCATCATCAAGGGCGCGAAGTCGCCCGAGCGGCTGTTGGATGAGGTGTCCCTCTTCCTGCATCAGGTCGTGTCGGAATTGCCACCCGAACAGCGCAAGATGATCCAGAAAGCGCGTAACCGCGACGCCGCGCTGGAGGGTCGCCGCATCCTCATCGTGGAGGATGACGTGCGCAACGTCTATTCGCTGACCAGCGTGCTGGAACCGCGCGGCGCGGCGGTGCAGATCGCCCGCAACGGGCAGGAAGCGCTGGATGCGCTCGCCGCCGCGTCGGACGATCCGGCCAAGACGATCGACCTTGTTCTGATGGATGTAATGATGCCGGTTATGGATGGCCTCACCGCCACGCGCACGATCCGGAACGACACGCGCTGGTCTGCGTTACCGATCCTCATGCTGACGGCCAAGGCTATGCCCGACGACCAGCAAAGATGTCTGGAGGCGGGGGCGAACGACTATATGGCAAAGCCCATCGATGTGGACAAACTCCTCTCGCTGGTGCGCGTATGGATGCCGCGCTAGTGCCGGACGGTCCGATGCAAAATGGGGTAGAGGATATCGAGATCCAGCTGCTGCTGGAGGCGCTGTATCAGCGTTATCATTATGATTTCCGTCATTATGCGCGCGCCTCGATAAAGCGCCGCCTGCTTCAGGCACGCAGCCAGCTTGGATTTGCCAGCTTTTCCGCGATGCAGGACCACCTCCTGCACGATCCCGCCACGCTGCCGCGCCTGCTCAACTATCTGACCGTGCAGGTCAGCGAGATGTTCCGTGACCCCTCCTATTTCCGTGCGCTGCGGGAAAAGGTGATCCCGCATCTGCGCACCTATCCTTCGCTCAAGGTCTGGGTCGCCGGGTGCAGCCATGGTGAGGAGCTTTATTCGCTCTCCATCCTCTTCCGAGAGGAGGGGCTGGACCAGCGCACGCTGTTCTACGCGACGGATATCAATCCCGATGCGCTGCGGGCGGCGGAGGCCGGTGTCTACCCGCTGGAACAGATCCGCAAATTCACCGAAAACCATCAGAAATCCGGCGCGCGATCGTCGCTGTCCGACTATTATACCGCCGATTATGGCCGCGCCGTCTTCGACAAGAGCCTGCGCTCGCAAGTGGTGTTTTCCGACCATAGCCTCGTGACCGATGCGGTTTTTGCCGAAATGCACCTGATTTCCTGCCGCAACGTGCTCATCTATTTCGATCGCGCGTTGCAAGACCGGGCGCTCGGCCTGTTCCGCGACTCCCTCGCGCGCAAGGGGTTCCTTGGCCTTGGCTCGAAGGAAAGCCTGCGCTTTTCCGCCCACGCCCCCGCCTTTGCCGATTTCGTGCGCGAAGAGAAAATCTACCAGAGGCAGGACGTATGAGCGTGGCCCCTGTCGAAGCCATTTCGATCGGCGCGTCGGCGGGCGCCGTGCAGGCGCTGCTGCGCATTCTGCCCGCGCTGCCGGCCGACTATCCGATCCCCCTGTTCATCGTCGTCCATGTGCCGCCCGATCGCAGCAATGCGCTGGTGTCCCTGTTCGCTGCGAAATGCCAAATTGCCGTGCGGGAAGCGGAGGACAAGGAGCCGATCCTGCCCAGCACCGTCTATTTCGCGCCATCCGACTATCATCTGCTGGTGGAGGCGGACCGGTCGCTGTCATTATCGATGGACGAACCGGTCAATCACAGCCGCCCCGCCATCGACGTGCTGCTGGAAAGCGCGGCCGATGCCTATGGTCCGGCGCTGGCCGCCATCGTCCTGACCGGCGCCAATCATGACGGCGCGGCGGGGCTGAAGGCCGTATGCGCCGCCGGCGGCACCGCCATCGTGCAGGATTTCGCCGATGCGCAGGTCGCCACCATGCCCGAAGCGGCGCTGACGGCCTGTCCGTCCGCGCGTGTGATGACCCTGGACGATCTTATCCCCTATCTTCTGACACTGGCGGCGACATGACGAGCGAGACGCACCCCATCTACTGCCTGCTGGTCGACGATCTGGCGGAAAATCTGCTCGCGCTGGAGGCGCTGCTTCAGCGCGACGGTCTTGTCTGCCTCAAGGCGCGGTCGGGCGAAGAGGCGCTGGAACTGCTGTTGGTCCATGACGTCGCGCTGGCCCTGCTCGACGTCCAGATGCCCGGCATGGATGGTTTCGAACTGGCCGAATATATGCGCGGCAACGAACGCGCCCGCCATGTTCCGATCATCTTCGTGACCGCCGGCACCACCGACCTGCAACGCCGTTTCCGCGGCTATGAAGCGGGCGCCGTGGACTTCATCCAAAAGCCGATCGAAGCGGACATATTGCGGTCGAAAGCCGCCGTCTTCTTCGACCTGCATGATCAGCGGCGCCAGATCGTGGCGCAGCGCGACGAAATGGCGAAGCTCGCCGCCGCTTTGCAGTCAGCCGACCGACGCAAGAATGAATTTCTCGCCATCCTTGGCCACGAACTGCGCAATCCCATCGCCGCGCTCGCCGCCGGCCTGCACCTGCTGGAACGGCGCGAAGGCACCGACGCCGCTAGGGAGATACGCGGCCGCATGGACCGCCATGTCCAGCATCTCGCCCGCCTGATCGAGGATATTCTGGACATCGCCCGCATCGATCAGGGCAAGATTTCGCTGAAGACGCAGCGCATTTCGCTCCAGGACGCGCTCGGCTTCGCGGTGGAGGCCTGCCAGCCGGCGATCGAGGCCGCGCAGCATCGGCTCGTCCTCGATATCACCGACCAGCCCGTCTGGCTGGACGCCGATTATGCCCGCATCGTCCAGATCGCCTCGAACCTGCTCAACAATGCGGCCAAATATACGCCGGCGGGCGGTGAAGTACGCCTGACCGCGCGGGTGGTCGATGGCTGGGCGGAGATAGAGGTGGCGGATACCGGCATCGGCATCCCTGCCGATATGCAGGCCCGCATCTTCGACCTGTTCGCCCAGGTGAAGAAACCCAATGGCGATCAGCAGGACGGCCTTGGCATCGGCCTCGCACTGGTGCGGCAACTGGTCGCGCTACATGGCGGCGCGCTCTCGCTCAAGCGGAGCGTGCCGGGCGAGGGGAGCATCTTCCAGGTGCGCCTTCCCACGGTGGAGGCACTGGTCGCCTGATCCTTTTCGGCCACAGTCTGCCGCTTCTATTGCTGCGGCCAGTGCTAATGACTTGCAACAGCCTTGATATTTCTCTAGCGGACCGGCGCATCCGTTAGGGGGAAATATGAAGAGTCGCGCCGCCATGCTGTTCAACACGACGATGCTGTCCGTCGCCGGTCTCGCTCCCGGAGTGCCGCTCGCCCAGGCCGCCGAAGCGGACGATATCGTCGTCACCGCCGCCCGTTCGGTCCTGCCGGCCAATGCGTTGCCGCTGACCATCGACGTCATCGATCAGGAAACGCTCAATCAGCAGGTGGCGATCGGCGGATCGATCGTCGACGCCGTCTCCACGCTGACCCCTTCCTTCTCCCCCACGCGCCAGAAGCTGTCCGGCGCCGGCGAAACGCTGCGCGGTCGATCGCCGCTTTACGCCATCAACGGCATCCCGCAGACCGCGCCGTTGCGCGACGGCGCGCGCGACGGCTTCACCATCGATCCCTTCTTCGTCGACCGGGTCGAACTGATCTACGGTTCTAATGCCTTGCAGGGCATTGGCGGCACCGGCGGCATCGTCAATCAGGTGACGGCCGCCCCTGCCAAGAGCGATGGCCTGTCCGGCCGCATGCTGGTGCAGGGCAATGCCGACACCGGCTTCCATGGCGACGGCATCGGCGGCAAAGTCGCCGGTCTGCTCGCCTGGCGCGGCGGCCGCTGGGATGCGATGATCGGCGCGGCCTATGAAAAGCGTGGCACCTTCTATGACGGCCATGGCGATCGCGTCGGCACCGACCTGACCCAGGGCGAAACACAGGACAGCCGCAGCTGGTCGCTGTTCGGCCGCTTCGGCTATGCGCTCAGCGACACCGCGCGCATCGACCTGACCATGAGCCGCTTCCAGTTGAAGGGGGAGGGCGACTATATCGCTTCCACCGGCAATTATCGCATCGATCTGCCGACGACATCCGTGCGCGGCACCCCGCCCGGCGTACCGGCCACCAGCCGGACCGAAAGCGCGGCGCTGACCCTGACCGATACCGATCTTGCCGGCGGCAATCTGATCGCGCAGCTCTTCTTCAACCGTTCGCGCGACACCTATGGCGGCGAAATCGCCCCGATCGCGACCTTTCAGATCGTGCCCGGCGGCACATTGTTCGATCAGTCGCAAAATCGCAGCCGCAAATATGGCGGCAAGCTCAGCTATGAACGCACCATCCCCGGCTTCGAGGCGCTGACCGCCATCGTCGGCGTCGATGCGCTTTACGACCTCACCGAACAGCGGCTGATCGCCACCGGTCGCACCTGGGTGCCACCGACCGACTATCGCAGCATCGCCCCCTTCGCGCAGGCGAACCTGGCCCTGTTCGACAAGAAGCTGCGCATCGCCGCTGGCGTCCGTCATGAAGATGTGAAGATCGGCATCGACGATTACACCACGCTCGCCAGCTATGGCGGCTTTGCCGTATCGGGCGGCACCCCGCGCTTCAGCGACACGCTGGTCAATGGTGGCGTGATCCTGGAACCCTGGACCGGCATCCGGGCCTATGCCAGCTATGCCGAAGGCTATACCGTGCCGGACGTCGGTCGCATCGCCCGCGCGGTCGGCACGCCGGGCGTGGATATCGACGATTATGTGAATATCGAGCCGATCGTGTCCAACAATCGCGAAATCGGCATGGAAGTGAAGCGCGGCCCGATTGACGCCAGCGCCGCCTATTTCTGGTCGACCAGCAAAAATGGTTCGCTGCTGGTCCAGACCGCGATCGGCGCGCCGTTCGAAATCCAGCGCCAGCGCGTGGAAATTCAGGGTCTCGAACTCAATCTGAGCGTCAAGATGCCGCTGCCGGGCCTGACCCTCTCCACCGGCTACGCCCATCTGATCGGCCGCACCGACGGGTCGGACAATGGCGTCGATGTGGTCGATCGCGACCTGGATGGCGCCAACATCTCGCCCGATCGTCTGAATGTCGCCGCCAGCTATGCACATGGTCCGATCTCGGCGCGCATCCAGACCCAATTCTTCCTCGCCCGCCAGTTCGAACGCACGCCGGGCAATTACAACCCGCTCTACCGGTTCGACGGCTATGACGTGACCGACCTGTCGCTGCGCTACCAGACCGGCTTTGGCGCACTCACGCTGGCGGCGCAGAACATCTTCGATACCTTCTATATCGACTATTACAGCCAGACCGTGCGCCCCAACGACAACGCCCATTATTTCGCCGGGCGGGGGCGCAACTTCACCTTGTCCTGGGACTATCGGTTCTAAATCGATATGGGATCGGGGGCAGGGGCCTCGCGATCCCATATCAACAGGCGCGTAAATAATGCTCTGATTATGTGTGTTGACCGCATTCTGCGAGCCGCGGCTGTTCCAGCCGACTTCAGAATGCTCTAAGGGGCGCCATGCTCACCCTGCGCCAGATCGAGATTTTCCGCGCCATCATGATCGCCAAGACGGTCAGCGCCGCCGCGCAGATGCTCGGCACGTCGCAGCCCGGCCTCAGCCGCATGCTCGGCCATATGGAGGACAAGCTACGCTTCCGCCTGTTCGACCGCACGCGCGGCCGGCTGGTCCCCACCCATGAAGCACGTGTCCTGTTCGATGAGATCGAGCATGTCTATAAGGGGTTCGAAGACCTCAACCATGTCATCAAGCGTCTGGCAAAGGGGGAAGACCGGACCTTCCGCGTCGGGGCCTCTCCCTCGCTCGGCCATTCGGTCGTGCCGCAGATGCTCGCCCGCCTCACCGCCAACTATCCCGGCCTCACAATCCAGTTCGACATTCTTTCGGTCGAGCAGGCGGCCGATTATCTGGCGCTCCAGCGTGGCGACTATGCGCTGACCGCCTTTCCGCTCGACCATCCCAACATCCTGTCCAGCCGCATCGGCGCTGGACGCATGGTCTGCGCCGTCCCCTCCAGCCACCCGCTCGCGGACCGGGACCGCATCAGTGTGGCGGATATTGCGGGCGAGCAACTGCAATCCTTCCGTCCCGATACGCCGCACGGCCGGATCATCGCCGACATGTTCGCGCGGGCAGGGCAGGAACTGGAGGTCGCGACCTATATCCGTTTTGCCGAAACTGCCGTCGCCTTCGTCGCCAATGGCATGGGGGTGGCGCTGGTCGATAGTTTCACCGCGATGCAGGCCCATGCCGAAACCGTGCGCTTCCTGGAATTCGAAGAACCCGGCGTGCTGCCGGTCTATATGAACCGCAATCTGGAATCGCCGCGCGCCATCATCGGCGAGACGTTCGAGGAGATATCACGCTCGATACTCCTCGCCCTCCCACGGCCGAAGCCATAACATAAAGGCATGGCAAAGCGCGTTTGACATGATGGAAAGCAAGGATCGTTCGCAACATAGCAGTCCGACCCGCAGAATAGAACCAGATAGGACACCGGGTTGGTTGATGTGAAGGGGCCGGTGGCTCCCGAGAGGATGAAAGGCGTTTCCAAGATGGCCAGTTATTCCGCCAGCGGCACCGTGTCCGTGCGGCCCTATGTGACCGTAGACAATGTCTCGGCCCGGCCGTCCGACAGCAATTGGACCGCGCGCCAGATTCTGGTCGTTGCAACCTGCTTCATCCTCAACATGCTCGACGGCATGGACGTGCTGATCCTCTCCTACATCGCGCCCGCGCTGTCGTCCGACTGGCAGGTCAGCCCCGAAAGCCTGGGCGTCGTGTTCAGCGCGGGGCTGGCCGGCATGGCCGCCGGCGGCCTGCTGATCGCGCCGCTGGCCGACCGCTTCGGCCGGCGCAAACTGATCCTGGCCTCGCTCATCATGATGGCCGTCGCCATGTTCGCGTCGGGCATCGCCACCTCCATCCCCGAACTGATCGCCAGCCGCTTCGTGGTCGGCATCGGCATCGGCACCGTGTTGGCCAGCATGGCTGCGCTCACCGCCGAATATGCGCCCGAAAAGCATCGCACCTTCGCGGTCGGCTTTCTGCAGGCGGGCTATCCGGTCGGCGCGACCATCACCGGCTTCGTCGTCGCCAGCCATGTCACCACCCATGGCTGGCAGGCGATGCTGCTGGGCGCCGCCTTCCTGTGCGCCGCCGCCATCCCGCTGGTCTGGTTGCTGTTGCCCGAATCCATCGCCTTCCTGCTCAGCCGCCAGCCGAAAGGCGCGCTGCAAAAGGCGAACAAGCTGCTCGCCTCGATCGGTCAGCCGCAACTCGACACGCTGCCGCCGCTCGCACAGCGCGAAGCCCGCAATGCCGGGGTGCGCGGCCTGCTGAGCGAAGGCCGCGCGCCCAGCACCATCCTGCTCTGGCTAGCCATCACCTTCAGCTTCATGACCCTTTATTTCGTCATCAGCTGGATTCCCAAGCTGGCGGTCGAGGCCGGCCTGCCGGCAAAGGACGCCATCTATGCTGGCGCCATCTACAATATCGGGGTCTTCATCGGCACCTCCTCGATCGGCCTGGTCGCGATGCGCTTCGACCTGCGCCGCCTGATCCTGGTCTATATGGCGCTAGCCGCCGCCGCGCTCACCATCTTCGGATCGGTGGCCATGCCGCTCGCTGCGACACTGGGCACCGCCTTCCTTATCGGCGTCTTCGTACAGGGCGGCTTCAACGGCTGCTACCCGCTCGCCGCCAGTCTCTATCCGCCCGAAGCGCGCGGCACCGGCATCGGCTGGGCCATGGGCGTCGGCCGGATCGGCGCAGTGATTGGCCCGATGCTGGGCGGCTTCCTGCTCGCGGCGAAGGTGTCGCTGCCGGTAATCTTCGGCATCTTCGCGGTGCCGGTGGTGCTGGCCGGCCTCTGCGCCTCGCTCATCCGCCTGCCCAAGGCCGCCTGAACCCTCTCGACCAAGGACAAATCCCATGTTCCAGACCCCCGTATCGGATACGGGCCGACCGGTCGCGTCCATCCTCTGCGGCCTGATCGGCAGCGGCATCGCCGGATCGCGCAGCCCGCAAATGCACGAAGGCGAAGCCCGCGCGCTTGGCCTGCCCATGGTCTATCGCATCCTCGATGGCGCAGTGATGGACTATGACGCCTCTGGCTTGCCGCGCCTCATCCCCATGCTGGCGGCGATGGGCTTTGACGGCATCAACGTCACCCATCCTTTCAAGCAGGACGTCATGCCGTTGCTCGACAGCCTGTCCCCTGCGGCGAAGGCGCTGGGCGCGGTCAACACCATCCTGTTCGAAAATGGCCAGGCCTATGGCGACAATACCGACTGGTCTGGCTACCGTGCCCATTTCCTGGCCGGCCTTGGCCAGCATAAGCGCGCCGATGTCGCGATGATCGGCGCAGGCGGCGCGGCGGCGGCGGTGGGCTATGCCCATCTCGACCTTGGTGCCACCCGCCTGACCCTGTTCGATCTCGCACAGGACCGTGCGCAGGCACTGGCCGATCGTCTCGCCGCGCTCTTCCCCGCCGCGCAGGTGACGGCCGCCGCCACGGCGCAGGCTGCCATCAGCGGCGCCGATGGCGTGGTCCAAACCTCGCCCATCGGCATGCTCAGCCATCCGGGCCTGCCCTTCGATCCCGATTGGCTGACGGCCGATCAATGGGTGTCGGACATCATCTATTTCCCGCTCCAGACCGCCTTGCTTGCCGCCGCGCAGGCAAAGGGCTGCGCGACGCTGACCGGTGGCGGCATGGCGGTGATGCAGGCCGCCCACGCTTTCGCCCTCTTTACGGGAACCGAACCCGATTCCGCGCGGATGCTCCGCGATTTCGACCGCGCCAGCGCTGGAGCCGCCGCATGATCGCCGACACGCCCCCTGCCATCGTCGTGCCCGCCCCGGTGGTGCTGGCCAAGGCCGCGCAGTTGCAGGGGCCATCCGCCGGTCCCCAGACGCCGCCGCCAGCCGCCCCGGCCGACAAGCCCGGCTGGCGCTCACGGCTGAAGGACAAGGGTGTCGATCTCACCTTCTCCTATGTCTCCGAAAGCGCGGCCAGCCTCACTGGCGGGCGGGATGGCGGCGCAGCCTATACCCAGCAATTGCTCGCCTCCGCCTCGATCGACACGGGCAAGGCATTCGGCCTCGACGGCGGCAAGCTGATCGCCACCATCATCCATCGCAAGGGGGAGGATCTGACCGCAACCCGCCTCGGCAACCTGTTCGAAGTGCAGGAATTGTTCGGTGGCGGCCAGGATCTGCGCCCGGCCGAACTCAGCTACGAACAGAAATTGAACGGCGGCAAGACCGCGTTGAAATTCGGCCTCTATCATACGGGGGATGATTTCGCGACCTTGCCCAGCGGTTGCCAGTTCCAGAATTTCGCCTTCTGCCCGCGCCCGACCACGCTCTTCTACAATAGCGGCTTTTCCGGCTTCCCGATCCCCCGCTGGGGCCTGCGCGTTCGGCAGGAGATTGCGCCCAACCTCAGCGTCACCGTCGCGGGTTTTGAGGTCAACGCGTTCCGCGCCCAGACCGGGGCAGGGTGGAAACTCGCCCCCCGCTTCGACAGCTTCGTCTTTCCGGTCGAACTGGGGTTGAAGACCGGGCAGAAGCCAGGCGGATTACCGGGCCTGCTGCGCATCGGCGCGCTGGTCGACACTACCGATCGCGCCGATGTACGCGACGATATCAATGGCGCTTCCTACGTCCTGTCCGGCCTCTCGCCCGCGATGCGGCAGGAACGGTGGAGCGCCTGGGCGATGGGCGAACAGATGGTCATCCGGTTCGGTCCGGGCGATCGCGGCCTCAGCCTGTTCGGTACGTTGACCCTGTCGGATCGCCACACTGCGCGGGTGCCGACCTTCATCAGCGGCGGCTTCGTCGCGCGCGGCCTGTGGGATAGCCGGCCCAGGGATAATTTCGGCCTCGGCCTCGTCTATGCCCGCGTCAATCCGCGCATTGCGGACCGCCAGCGCGATCAGCTGTCACTGGGTCAGAATGTCGCGGTGCAAACCCATGAGATGAGCGGCGAAATCTTCTATGGCTGGCAGGCAACCCGCCGCTTGCTGCTGCGCCCTAACCTTCAATATATCCACCGCGTCGGCGCGACCGACCGCTATCCCGACGCGCTGGTGGCAGGCGCGACGATCAAGGTGATCCTGTAGGGCAGGGCGCTGTCCTACAGCGTCTTACAAATGCTATTCCGCTCGCTTCGAGAGAATGGGAGTAAGTGAATCCTATTATTTCCAACATCTGTTCGTAAATGTCGCGATCAGCGGGAAATGTGCGAAGTTAAGCGCCCATATTCCTACAAGGTCGCCGCCGGTATCGCATCCGGCCGGAACCGGTTCTGTGCCGCCAACCGCACCCCGGCATTCGGCGCGCCATAGCCGCCATAGCCTTTGGCCCGCTGGACGAATTCGAAGAAGAACAGCTTGTCGAAGGCCCGGCTATACATCTGCCAGAAGCCGGCGCCTTCGCCATCCTCGTCATAGAGGACGCCGTCATCCGCCATCCGCGCCGCCAGCGCATCGTTCAGGTCGAAACGCGCGGCAAGGTCGGCATGATAATTGGCCGGTATCTCCAGCATCGCGGCGCCATTGTCTTGCAAGCCCTTGGCCGTCGCGAAAATGTCGTCGGTGGTCAGCGCGACATGCTGATACCCACCGCCGAAGCCATGGTCGAGGAAGCGGGACGACAGGGTCTCCCGCGCATCGGACGCGTTGATCGTGACCCGAAACGCCCCGTCCGCCGACTGCAAGGCCTGGCTATGGACCAGCCCCGACGGGTCGATCACATCCTGTGCCGCCCGCGCCTCCAGCCCGAACAGCGATCGCCAGTATAGCTGCCAGGACAGGAATTCGTCATTATGGACCACGGCGGCCAGATGGTCGATGCTGCGCACATCGGCACCGATGGCATCCGCATCCATTTCGACTGCGTCGAACTCGCGAGCCCACAGCCCTTCCACCTCATGATCGTCGATCAGGTAGATGAGGCTGCCGCCGACCCCGCGCAGCGCGGGCATCGCCATCCGCCCCGGTCGTCCCTCGGGACTATAAGCCTTGATCCCCAGCGCGGCGGCGCGGGCCAGCACAGCCGCCTTGTCCTTCACCCGCACTCCGATGGCGCAGATGGATGTGCCCTGCGTCGCGCGGTAGGCGCTGGCAAAGCCCTTCGGCTCAGCATTGACGATCAGGTTGACGCCGCCCTGCCGCCACCGCGTCACCTTCTTGTGGCGATGCTCGCCCACCAGCGTAAAGCCCAGCGATGCAAAGCTGCTGCCCAGCCGCGCGGCATCGCTGCCATCGGCAGTGAACTCCACGAACTCGCATCCCAGCACCGGCTGTGGCGCAGGCATGGCGGTGGGCTGGTCGATCAGCCGTTGCGCGGCATCGCGCACATAGTCGAGCGAGCGATGCCCATCCTCCGCCACCAGCCGCGCGGCGTTCGATCGAAAGCGATCGTTGAAGATTTCCAGGCTCAGCGGCCCGTCATATCCGGTGCGCAATATCTCCGCCACGAAGCCCGCGACGTCCAGCCCGCCCTGTCCCGGCAGATTGCGGAAATGGCGGCTCCAGTAGAGCAGGTCCATATCCAGCAACGGCGCGTCGGCCAGTTGCACGAAAGCGATCTTGTCGCCCGGTATCGCCCGGATGCTCTCGCTCGGTATCTGGCGCGACAGCGAATGATAGCTGTCCAGGATGATGCCGATATTCGGATGATCGACCGCTTCCACGATGGCCCAGGCGTCGCGATGGTCGTTGACATGCCGGCCCCAGGCCAGCGCCTCATAGCCCACGATGATGCCGCGTTCCTGCGCGATACCGCCCAGCTCGCGGAAATCATCGACGATCTGCGCCCGCTCGCCCAGCGCGGCGGGATGGCAACTGGAGCAGAAGAGGATGCGGTCGGTGCCCAGTTCTTCCATCAGGTCGAACTTGGCCCGCGCCCGGTCGAAGGCGCGGCGGCGCAGGTCGCCCGGCAACCCTTCGAAATCGCGGAAGGGCTGATAGAGCATGCAGGCCAGCCCCAGATCGTCCAGCATCGCCCGCACGTCCCTGGGCGAAAGCGCCGACCCGATCAGGTCATTCTCGAAAATCTCGACCCCGGCAAAGCCCGCAGCAGCGGCGGCCTTCAGCTTCTCCTCCAGCGTTCCGCGCAGCGATACGGTGGCGATGGCGTTCAGGGATTGAGAGATGGTCATGGCGGCTCCTCAGCAGGCCGCCATATTCTTCTCCCCGGTCAGCATCGGCAATCGGGCCGAACTGACCGGGGCATAGCTTATGGTTATACCATCCTATTTCCGCTGCGCCGTCGTCGCATCGCGGGTCGCGCGGAATTCGCTGTCCGCCGACCAGTTGGGCCAGTCATGGCTGTCGGCCACGCGCCGCCCGACATTGTATAGCAGGGTCAGGTCGCCGACCCAGCTGCTCGTATCCCAATTGGCGTCATATTCGTCGGCCGGTTGGTGATAGCGATCCTTGGTATAGGCGTCCTGCAACAGCTTGCCGCGCTCGGCCCCGCCATTGACCAGCTCGCGCCCCGGATTGAAGGAAATGGCCGGTACGCCGCGCTTGGCCATCGGGAAGTGATCCGACCGATAGAAGCTGCCCGCCTCCGGCCGCGCATCCGGCGTATAATGGCGACCCAATTTCTCGCCTTCCTGCGTCAGCGTGGTCAGCAGGTCCAGCTTGGCTGCGCCCGAAATGCTGAAATTGCTGGTCTTCTCGATCCCGAACGGCCCGTCCATATTGACGACGCCCGCCGTGTTCGCCAGCGGCCGCAGCGGATTGTCGGCATAATATTCGGACCCCAGCAGCCCTTTTTCCTCGGCCGTCACCGCCAGGAACAGGACGGTGCGCTCGGGCTTCGGCCCCTTGGCATAGGCGCGCGCCAGTTCCAGCAGCGCCGCCGTGCCCGACGCATTATCCTTCGCGCCATTATAGATGGTGTCGCCCTTCGCATCGGGCGCACCGATGCCCAGATGATCCCAATGCGCCGAATAGATCACCGTCTCGTCAGGATATTTGCTGCCCTGAACCAGGCCCGCGACATTGTGCGACGTGATGATTTCGGACTTCACCGCATAGTCGGCGCTCATCGTGGCTTTGAGCGGAATGGGCTTGAAATCCTTCTTGCGCGCCGCTGCCTTGGCCGCTTCGAAATCGACGCCGGATGCGGCCAGCAGCTTGGCGGCCAGATCCTTCTGCACCCAACCTTCCATCTGCGTATGCGCCGCCTTGGGATCGGCGCGGACGATGTCGAACATGGTGTTGGTATTGCTGTTCTTGACAGTGGCCCAGCCATAGGAGGCCGGCTCGCTTTCGTGCACGACCAGAACGCCGGCTGCGCCCTGTCGCGCCGCTTCTTCATATTTATAGGTCCAGCGGCCATAATAGGTCATCAGCTTGCCGCCGAAATCGCCTTCGCCGCCCTCGAAATCCGGGTCGTTGACCAGCACGACCATGATCTTGCCCTTGAGGTCGACGCCCTTGAAGTCATCCCAGCCGCGCTCCGGCGCCTTCACGCCATAGCCGACGAAGACCAGAGGCAGGTTGGCGAACTTGACCGCCGTCTGGCCTGTCTCCGCCGCGCGCACGGCGATTTCGCTCCCTTGCGCCAAGGGTTGCGAAGCGCCGCCGATCGTCATCGACAGGGTCGGCGTGCCGGTGATGTTGGACATGCGCAGCGGCACATCCTGGAACCAGCTGCCCTTGGCGCCGGCCGGCTTCAGCCCCGCCGCCTTCATCTGCGCCGAAATATAGTCGATCGTCTTCACCTCGGCACGGGTCGCCGGGCCGCGCCCTTCAAATGCGTCGCTGGCCAGCGTCTTGATGTCGGCGCTGACACGGGCGACATCGAAACTGGGCGGCGCCGCCAACGCAATGGCCGATGTGGAGAGCAGGCCGGCCAGCATCAGGGGGCGGACGAACGATAAAGAGGGCAACATAATCAACTCCTTGGCGCAGGACTGCGCGGGCGAGTCGGGATCATGCCGATCGGACGGCCAATGTCGACCGGCTTTATTACAGCTTGCAGGGAAGGGGGCCTGTTCAGGCCCTTGCAACGCTTTGATTATAGCGCGCTACCTGCCGCAGCACATCGTCGGCATGTTCCCGCCGGCATATCAGCAGGTCGGGCAGATAGACGTCCGCCCGATTATAGACGAGCGGCGACCCGTCGATGCGCGAGCAATGCAGGCCATGCGCACGCGCGACCGCGACAGGCGCCATGCTGTCCCATTCATATTGCCCGCCGCTGTGCAGATAGATGTCCGCCTGCCCCAGGATGATCGCCATCGCCTTGGCGCCGGCAGACCCCATCGGTACCAGTTCCGCGTCGATCGCCGCCGCAACCGCCAGCGCTTCTGCGGCCGGGCGGGTGCGGCTGACGACCATGCGGAGCTTTTCGGGCGCGGGGGGCACGGTCCGAACCTGATCGGTGCGCAGAACGATGCCGCCCTCAAGGCCCGGCAGCGCCACCGCGCCAATGCTGGGGATGCCGTCGATGGCCAGGCCCACATGCACGGCCCAGTCGGTCCGCTCCTCGCCATATTCGCGCGTGCCGTCCACCGGATCCACGATCCATACGCGGCTCTTGGCTAAGCGCTCTTCATTGTCCTTTTCCTCCTCGGACAGCAGCCCATCATCGGGCCTCTGTTCGCGCAGGGCGTGGCAGAGGAACTGGTTGGCGGTCTGATCCCCCGCCTTGCCCAGCGCCTTGGGGCTGAACAGGGCGGAGGCCCGGACGTCGAGCAGCAGGCGCCCCGCTATCTGCGCCAGATGGGCGGCCAGCGTGGCGTCGGACACCATGTCGCTCATGGGATCAGCCTGGCGACGATCGCATCGGCGGCTTCCTCCGCCGTCATGACTGCCGTGTCGATCCGGATTTCGGGATCTTCGGGCGCTTCATAGGGGCTGTCGATGCCGGTGAAATTCTTGAGCTGGCCCGACCGCGCCTTCTTGTAGAGGCCCTTGACGTCGCGCGCTTCGGCATCGGCCAGCGTCGTGTCGATATGCACCTCGATAAACTCGCCCGGCTGCATCATGGACCGCACCATGTCGCGTTCGGCGCGGAAGGGCGAGATGAAGGCGGTGATGACGATCAGGCCAGCGTCGGTCATCAGCTTCGCCACTTCGCCGACGCGGCGGATATTTTCCACCCGATCAGCGTCGGTAAAGCCCAGATCCTTGTTCAGGCCATGGCGTACATTGTCGCCATCCAGCAGGAAGGTGTGGCGGTTCATCCGCGCCAGCTTCTTTTCCACCAGATTGGCGATGGTGGACTTGCCCGCACCCGACAAACCTGTGAACCACAGCACGGCGGGCTTCTGGTTCTTCAGGCCGGCGTGGAAATCGCGGCTGATGTCGGTCGCCTGCCAATGGACATTCTGCGCGCGGCGCAGGCTGAAGTGCAGCATGCCCGCCGCCACCGTCGCATTGGTCAGCTTGTCGATCAGGATGAACCCGCCCAGCGTCCGATTGGCCGCATAGGGTTCGAACACGATCTGCTTGTCGGTCGACAGGTTGGCGACGCCGATGGCGTTCAGCTCTAGCGTCTTGGCCGCCAGATGCTCCATCGTATTGACGTTGACCTGATATTTGGGCTGCTGGATCGTGGCCGTCACCATCTGGGTGCCGATCTTGAGCCAGTAGGAGCGGCCCGGCAGCATTTCCTCGTCCGCCATCCACACGATCGTCGCCTCAAACTGGTCGGCGGCCTGTGGCGGGCTGCCGGATGCGGCGATCACGTCCCCGCGCGAGCAATCGACCTCATCGGCGAAGCAGAGCGTGACCGACTGGCCGGCGACGGCCTCATCCAGATCGCCGTCCAGCGTGACGATGCGGGTGATCGTGCTGGTCTTGCCCGACGGCAGGACGCGGATGGCGTCACCGGGCTTGACGCTGCCCGTCGCGATCTGGCCGGAAAAACCCCGGAAATCCAGATTGGGGCGGTTGACCCACTGCACCGCCATGCGGAACGGCTTGTCCGCGTCGGCCGCACTGTTGACCTCGACCGTTTCCAGATGCTCGATCAGCGCCGGCCCCTTGTACCAGGGCGTGTTCGCGCTGGGGCCAGTGATATTGTCGCCCTTGAAGCCGGAGATCGGCATGGGGGTGAAAGCGGTGATGCCGATCGAACGGGCGAACGCGGCATAGTCGGCCACGATCTTGTCGAACACCGCCTCATCATAACCGACCAGATCCATCTTGTTCACCGCTAAGACGATGTTGCGGATACCGATCAGGTGGGCGAGGTAGCTGTGCCGACGGGTCTGGGTCAGGATGCCCTTGCGCGCGTCGATCAGGATGACGGCGAGGTCGGCGGTCGATGCGCCGGTCACCATATTGCGGGTATATTGTTCGTGGCCCGGCGTGTCGGCGACGATGAATTTCCGCTTTTCGGTCGCGAAGAAGCGATAGGCGACGTCGATGGTGATGCCCTGTTCGCGTTCGGCGGCAAGCCCGTCGACGAGAAGAGCGAAATCGATCTCCTGCCCCTGCGTACCGACCTTCTTGCTGTCCGCCTCCAATGCAGCCAGTTGATCCTCGAAGATCATCTTGCTGTCGTATAGCAGGCGGCCGATCAGTGTCGACTTGCCATCGTCCACCGACCCGCAGGTGATGAAACGCAGCATCGTCTTATGCTCATGCACCTTGAGATATTGGTCGATATCCTGCGCGATGAGGGCGTCGGTTTTGTAGATGGGGTCGGTCATATGTTCATCCCGTCATCCCAGCGGAAGCTGGGATCGCGTTGATCTTGGGAAGGTTGTGCCGGATAGCACGCGACCCCAGCCTGCGCTGGGGTTGACGCTTCGTCACCCGCTCGCGGATGACGTGGTGCGTCAAAAGTAACCCTCTTGTTTCTTCTTCTCCATGCCGGCGCCGCCCGCATCCTTGTCGATCGCGCGGCCTTGGCGCTCCGACGTGGTCGTCAGCAGCGTTTCCTGGATCACGTCGGGCAGCGTCTTGGCCCTGCTCTCGACCGCGCCGGTTAGTGGATAGCAGCCCAGCGTACGGAACCGGATGGAGCGCATCACCGGCTCTTCGCCCGGTTGCAGCGGGAAGCGATCATCATCGACCATCAACAACATGCCGTCGCGCTCCACCGTCGGGCGTTCGTCCGCGAAATAAAGCGGCACGATCGGCACGTCGTTCAGGTGGATATATTGCCAGATATCCAGCTCGGTCCAATTGCTGATCGGGAAGATGCGGATGCTCTCGCCCTTGTTCTTGCGGGCGTTGTAGAGGTTCCACAGTTCGGGCCGCTGGTTCTTGGGATCCCAACCATGCGACGCGGTGCGGAAGGAGAAGATACGCTCCTTCGCCCGGCTCTTTTCCTCGTCGCGGCGCGCACCGCCGAAGGCCGCGTCGAAGCCGTAGAGGTTGAGCGCCTGCTTCAGACCTTCCGTCTTCCACATGTCGGTGTGCAGCGGGCCATGGTCGAACGGGTTGATGCCGCGCTCGGCCGCTTCGGGATTCTGGTAGACCAGCAATTCCATGCCGCTTTCCTGCGCCATCCGGTCGCGCAGCTTGTACATTTCCTGGAATTTCCAGGTCGTATCGACGTGCAACAGCGGGAAGGGCGGGGGCGAGGGGTAGAAGGCTTTGCGCGCCAGATGCAGCATCACGGCGCTGTCCTTGCCCACCGAATAGAGCATGACCGGCTTTTCGGCTTCGGCCACCACTTCGCGCAGAATATGGATGCTCTCGGCTTCCAGCCGCTCCAAATGGGTCAGGGTTTTCGCGTCCACCATCTATCCTCGCAATCTTCTTGCGCGTTCCATTGCCACCCGGCAACAATCATTGGACCTCCCATATGGGAGGGCCTATGCCGCTGTCCATGCGATTGGACGATTCCAGCCTGTTGGCCAGCCTGCATGACGGGATGTTTCAGCAGCCGCTATGGCATGATTTTCTGGAGCGATTGCGCGGCCGTCTGCAGGCGCCCTATGCCGGTCTGGCCTTTGATCCACCTCATGAAACCGGGTTGGTCGCGCTGCATGCCAGGCCAGTAACATCATTGAATCTAGGTAATATTTTTACGGAAAATAATCTTGAATCATCCAAGCCGCGACGGCCGATGCGGGAAGGGCGGGTATATGCCCTGGGCGAACTGATCGATCCGGATGACGCCGTGCGTAACGCCTGGCGTGAAGAAGAACTTCTACCGATCGGCATAGAAGATTTGCGGGCGGTTCGGGTCGTAGAAGAGAGCGGCGTCAACGCATGGCTTTGCTGCGGAGGGCGGCATCTGTCATCCTCCGCCACATCCTTGCTGACCGCTCTGGCGCCGCATCTGCGCATCGCGATGCGTGGTTTCGTGGCGCTTGAGCGGGAAAGGCTGCGGTCCAGTCTGGCATCGGAAGCTTTTGGTCGCTTGAACTTCGGCTGGTTGACGCTGGATGCGCAGTGCCGCATCCTGGACATGACGGCCCATGTCGATCAGTTGTTTCAGCGCAACGGCCTGCTGCGACGCGGGCGTTATGATCGCTTGACCCCGGCATCGCCGGATCTGGACCGGGAATTGACTGCGTTGGTCAAACGGTTCGCGCAGCATGCCGATGCGCGGCCGCACGCGGTCAACCTCAGCCGCGATCCACGCATGGACATGCTGGTGGCGCCGTTCCGGGGCGCATCCGTCGCGGCGGGCAATGCGCCGGCGGCGATCGTCTACCTGAGCGGCGACCGATCGTCGCAGGCGGACCGATGCGAGCAATTGGTCGAGCTGTTCGGCCTGTTGCCGAGCGAGGCGCGGCTCGCCTGGGAGATCGCGCAGGGCATCCCGATCGCGGAAGCCGCCGCGAACCTGAACCTCACCGTCGAGACGGCGCGCAATTATTCCAAGAAGATCTACGCCAAGATGGGTGCGCGGGGTCAAGCGGAACTGGTGCGGATCATTCTGAGCAGCGTACTGGCGATCGCCTGACAGGATGGCATGAGACAGCGAGTTGGACAGTGGTAATGCTGTGGAGATGTGGTGGCGTTTAACATAATATATATTATCGATTATATGGAGATCGCTTCCGCGTAAGGCCAGCCGGCGATTTTTCACCAGAAAACACCGCCGATCGCGAAAAGGCCTTACAAATTCCGGCCTTGCCGGTCATCATCCTAATGATCGTTATAAATTGAGAGGATGCCGCATGACCACCGCCAGAGCCGCCATATGCCACGGCAGCAGCCAGCCATTCGCCATCGCCGACGTGCAGCTTGACGCGTTGCGGCCGGACGAACTGCGCGTCCGGATCGTCGCCTGCGGCATATGCCATACCGATCTGGCGGTGCGCGATGCGCAATTGCCGGTCCCGTTGCCCATCGTGCTGGGCCATGAAGGCGCCGGCATCGTGGAGGCGGTCGGCAGCGCCGTGACGGCCGTAAAGCCCGGCGACCGGGTGGTGATGAGCTTCAACAGTTGCGGCCATTGCCCCAGCTGTGCGGTCGATGCGCCGACCTATTGCTACGAATTCTTCCCGCATAACTGGTCGGGCACGCGCGCCGACGGCAGCCCCACCCTGTTTCAGGACGGCCAGCCACTGAACGGCCACTTCTTCGGCCAGTCCGCCTTCGCCACCCATGCCATCGCGCATGAACGCAATGTCGTGCGCGTGCCCGACACGATGGATGGCGTGCCGCTGGACATATTGGCGCCGATCGGCTGCGGCCTGATGACTGGAGCCGGCGCCGTGCTGCGGGCGATGAAGGTGCGCGCGGGCTTGCCGATCGCAATATGGGGCGCCGGAACGGTCGGCATGGCCGCAATCATGGCAGCGAAAATTGCCGGCGCTGACCCCATCATCGCCATCGACGTGCATGAATCGCGTCTGACGCTGGCGCAGGAACTGGGCGCGACCCATGTGATCAACGGCAAGGATGATGTCGCCGCCCGCATCCGCGACCTGTGCCCGGCGGGGCTTGGCTATGCCTTCGACACGACCGGGATCAACCGGCTGATCGAACAGGCGGTGTCGCTGCTGGCGCCGATGGGTATCGCCGGGCTGGTCGGTGCGTCCGGCCCGGCCGATATGGTGAGCTTCAACGAAGCCGCGCTGATGGGCGGCGGCCGCCGGATCATGGGCATATTGGGCGGCGACAGCGACTTGCAGGCTTTCCTGCCCGAATTGATGGACCATTATCGGGCGGGCCGCTTCCCCTTCGACCGTCTGATCGGCCATTTCCCGTTCGACGCCATCAACGAAGCGATCGCCGCCAGCGAAAGCGGTCAGGTGGTCAAGCCGGTGCTGCGCATATCGGAGGAATGACGGGCGCTCGGCTCCGTTTCAGGAGCCGAGCATCTGACCGATGGATGTATCGAAATGCCGGTCGATCGCCGCTGCTGCCCCAGCGGGATCGCGCCGGGCGATCGCCTGCGCCAGATCCATGTGACAGGCCAGGATATCCTGCCGCTGCGTATCGGTCTGTCGCGTTTCCCAAGCGCGCGGCACCGCCGTTTCCATTAGCGGTTCGAAAGATCGCATGATCTGCGCAAACAGCAGGTTTGACGCGGCCTCGGCAATGGCGGTGTGCAGCGCGATATCCTGCCGCGTCACCTGCGCCATATCATGCTGGCCATCCGCCATCGCCTGCGCGATCGACAGGATATGGGCCGCCTGCTCATCCGTGCGGCGCTCCGCAGCAAGGGCAGCGATGCGCAGTTCCAGCGTGCGTCGCACATCCCACACATCGGCGACGCTGACCTGTTCGGTCGACACGGCATGGTCGAGCGAGGCGCCCATCACCGACCCGTCGATCGCCCCTACCCGCGCGCGCCGGCCATTGCCGACGTCGATCAGGCGTAATGCAGCCAGCGCGCCAAAGGCTTCCCGCATCACCGCGCGGCTGACGCCCAGATCGGCGGCGAAGCTGCCCTCGCCCGGCAGCGTGTCGCCCACCTTCATCCCATGGTCGCGAATATGGTCGCGCACGGCCTGGATGGCCCGGTTGACCAGGGAGCCGCCATCTTCGCCCCCGTTTGTTTGGACCGCCCGCGTCGCCATCATGCGGCCAGCCTGTGGGCACGATATTGCGTCGGCGCAACGCCGAAATGGCGGGCGAAGGCACGGGTGAAGCTGGCATTGTTGAGATAGCCGCAACGATAGCCGACCGACGATATCGGCAATTCGGTGGCGATCAGCATGGCGCCCGCCCGGTCGAGCCGCTGGGCCATGATCGCATCCGCCACGGTGCAACCGAACATATCGCGAAAGCCGCGCGTCAGCTTGGCGCGATTGAGGCCGCAGGCGCGCGCGATGCCGTCCAGCGTCAGTTTTTCCGCCCAGCGATCCTCGATCATGCGGCGCGCGCTCAGCAACCGCTCGCTATCCGCGCGGGACAGCAGCGCATCCTGACCGATCGGGACATAGCCCTCCTCCCGTCCGATCCGCAGCAGGTCGCAGAGCAACTCGATACTCTTGGCCAGGCGATAGGGGGTGGCGGCGGCCTCATGCAGGGTGCAATCGCGAATGGCGAGCGCGATGGCGCGCAGCGGTGCCGGCAGATAATAAGCCACGCCCGGCAGCATCGGCACGGCCCCATCCGCCACCCGCGCACAGGCATCGGGCGATACCAGCAGGATCAGGCGATTGCCCCGATCGTCATTCAGATCGTCAAGCGTGGGCCGATCGACCAGTCGGAAGGATGCCGCCTGCCCCACCGCGCCAAAGCCCAGGATGAAGGCGGTGGTCAGGCCGGCGTCATTCGATGGCGTCGCCATTCCCGGCCCAATCAGCGCGATCATTTCGGGCGATATGATGATTCGGTCCATGAACATCCTCTCCTTATCCAGCATCATGACCTATCTGATAGCTTTCGGCAATAGCTATCAGATAGGTTTGACGGGAGATCGCCGCATGGCCAGCCAGAAGGCGCCGAGCGATATGCAGCTGACGGTCACGCCTACCGCCGCCAGCCCCTCACCCAGATGCGCCTCCCCACCCAGCAGCCCGCTGATCGCAGTGACCAGCGTGGGCGCAACGCCGAAACCGATCAGCCCGGCCAGCGCGATGAAGGCACCGATACACAGGCCGCGCACCTCATTGGGCAACATCACCGTTAGCGCGACCGACGTGATGAGGCCGGTAATCGTGCCGCACAGCATCAGCGCGCCCAGAGCCACGGCAAAGCTGGGGATACCCGGCATGATCGGAAAGAGCGCGGCGGGAATGCCGAGGCCAGCGGCAATCACCGCCCCGATCAGCAGGCCGCCCTTTCGGCCGCTCTTCTGCCCGATATCGGCCGCGACGCCGCCCAGGACCGATCCGACCACCCCGGTCAGGAAGATGAGGCTGCCCATCCATCCGGCAAAATCGGGCGGGGCGAGGCCATAGCTGCGCGACAGGACCGGCGAGGCCCAGATGGCGGCGGCGGCATCGGCCATCACCACGCTGACCTGCCCGATGAACAGCGGGGCGAGGAAGGCGCGACGCGACCAAAGTTCGGCGACCACGACACGCCAGGGGGCATGGATGCCCGCCGCCACTTCGCGCCGTGCAGGTTCACGCAGCAGGAACATCGGCAGGACCAGCGCGGCGCTGATCGCGGCCAGCGCATAATGGGTGGCGCGCCAGGGGGCGACGTCGGCGAACAGGGCCCCGGCGGCGCGATGCAGGAACAGGCTGAGCAGCCAACCGGCCAGCGCGAAGGCCCCCGCCTGCCCCAATGCCTTGCCCAGGGTCACGATCAGCAGCGCCCTGCCCCGCTGATGCGGCGGACAGAAGTCGGCGCAGAGCGACAACGCAGCAGTCAGCGCGCCGGTGGTGCCGATGCCCGCCAGCATGCGCGCAAGAAAGAGCATGGCGACGTTCTGGGCCGTGGCGGTCAGGAAGGTGCCGACCGTCCAGACCATAGCCAGGCCGATGAACAGCCGCAGCCGGTTGGTGCGATCCACCAATAACCCGATGGGTATGGAAAAGAGCAGCAGCGGCACGGCGGCGGCAACGCCCTGCACCAGCGACAGTTGAAAGTCGCTGAGCGCCATTTCCGCCTTCGCGCCCTCCTGCACCATGCTGAACGATCCCATCATGGTGAAGCCGGCCGCCATCGCCAGCGCCAGGATCAGCAAGGATGGCAGGATGCGCAGGAAGGATGGACTGTGGGCGCCCGACATGGGGCGAAGCGCCGGATCGACGAGCGGCAGACTGGTCATGGCCATCCTTTTTCCTGTGATGCCCGGCCGCGCCAAGGGGAACCGGCGCGGCCGGGCAGTTTAGCCCCCCGGCTAAACATGCCTGTCTCAGAAGGTGAAAATCTTGCCCGGATTGAACAGATTCTGCGGGTCCAAGGCCCGCTTGATGACGCGCATCAGGTCGACCGCCTCACCCAGTTCATCCACCAGGCAATGTTGTTTGCCAAGGCCGATGCCATGTTCGCCGGTGCAGGTGCCGTCCATCGCCAGCGCCCGGTCGACCAGCCGCTGGTTGATCGCTTCAACCTCCACCATCTCTTCCGGCGCGTTGGGATCGATGGAGAAGATGACGTGGAAATTGCCGTCGCCGACATGGCCCAATATCGTCGCGGGCAGGCTGGCCTTGTCCAGATCCTCGCGCGTTTGAGTGATGCATTCGGCGAGCCGGCTGATCGGTACGCACACGTCCGTCGCCCATCCGATCGCGCCGGGCCGCATGTTGACGGCGGCATAATAGGCCTCGTGCCGGGCCTTCCATAATTTGGAGCGTTGTTCGGGCAGGTTCGACCAGCGAAATTCACCCCCGCCATTCATGGCGGCGATTTCTTCCACTGTCCGAACCTGCTCGTCCACATAGGATTGCGACCCGTGGAACTCGAAGAACAGGGTGGTCAGCTCCGGATAGTCGAGCTTCGACCAGCGATTGACCGCGCGCATCTGCGCATCGTCCAATATCTCCACTCGCGCCAGCGGCACGCCGATCTGGATCGACTGCACCACCGTGTCGACCGCGCCCTGCAAGCTGTCGAAACTGCATACGGCCGAAGATATCGCTTCGGGGATGGCATGCAGGCGCAACGTCACTTCGGTGATGATGCCCAGCGTCCCTTCGCTGCCGATCATCAACCGGGTCAGGTCATAGCCGGCCGCAGACTTGCGCGCGCGCCGCGCCGTCCGGATGATCTTGCCGTCCAGCGTCACCACCTTCAGGCTCAGAATGGCTTCGCGCATCGTCCCGTAACGCACGGCATTCGTTCCTGAAGCTCGCGTGGCCGCCATGCCGCCGATGGTGGCGTTGGCCCCCGGATCGATCGGGAAGAACAGGCCCTGATCGCGCAGATGCTCGTTCAATTGTTCGCGCCGCACGCCCGCCTGCACGGTACAGTCGAAATCCTCCTGATTGACCTCAATAATGGCGTCCATCCGGCTGAGATCGATGGTGATTCCGCCCATGACCGGGATCGTGTTACCCTCGATCGAGGTACCCGCGCCGAAGGGGATGATCGGCACCCCCGCCCCCACGCACAGCTTGACGAGGGCCGCCACTTCCTCGGTCGTCGCGGCGAAGACCACCGCATCGGGCAGCACCGGCTCGAAATGGGCTTCGCTCTGGCCATGTTGCAGGCGGATCGCCTCCCCCGTGGCCAGCCGGTCCCCGACAAGGGCCCCGACCCGATCGAGGAAACCGTCCGGCAGGGGCTTGCGCGGCAGCAGGGGCGTGTGGGCGCTCATCGGATCAGAACTTGAAGCTGGCGCGGACGCCATAGCGGCGCAGATCGCCGATAATGCCCAGGTCCGATGCCGGCAGGCCGGCCAGCTGCAACGTCGTCTTTTCGATATAGGAGTCGAAATATTTCTTGTTGAACAGGTTGTTCCCGAACACCGCGAATTCGATGCCCTTCGCCGTGGCGAAGGTGATGGAACCGTTGACCACGGCATAGCCCTTCAGGAAAGTCGGCGTGGTCTGATTCAGCGTCGCGGCCAGCCGCTTGCTTTTGCCGTTCAGACTGGCGTTGAAGGTCAGCTTGTTGTCGCCCAGCGGCACGACATAGTCGCTGCTGATATTATAGAGCCAGTCGGGCTGGAAGGTCAGATGGTCGCTCGACAAGGTCCGGTTGGTGACGTCGGTATATTCCGAGGAGTCGACCAGCCGGGCGTGCATATAGGTCAGGCCGCTGGAGATGGTCCAATTGTCGGTCGGCCGCACCCGCGCTTCCAGCTCCGCGCCATAGCTATGGACATGGCCGGCATTGAGATCGACCGTCACCAGCCCGCCGGTGCTGCTCGGCGCGACGCTGTTCAGGCCGATATAATGTTTGTAATCGCTGAAGAAGATGTCACCCGACAGGCTGAAGGCGGACGTCGCATATTTTGTGCCCACTTCATAAGTCCAGGCGCTATCCCCTTGATAAGTACGGACCGGGGCCGTGGGCGCATTGAAGCCGCCACCGCGATAGCCGCGCGCGACCGAGGCGTAGGTCATCAGGCTGGGGTTCCAGTGCCGGGTGATCGACAGGCGCGGTTCCACCTCGTTTGATTTCAGGCGCGGCGCGCCCAATGCCCGGCGGCTCTCATGATCGTAACGCATGCCGAGCGCGACTTCCCAATCGCTGGTTGGCTTCCAGAAGACGGTGCCGAAGGCCGCATAAGTGTCCCCGACCCGATGGTCGGACGACGGCAGCACCAGGCCGAAGGGCACGATGGTGTTGGCGCCCGCCGCGTCGAACGTTTCGCGGCTGTAGAACAGGCCGAACAACGTCGAGAGTTGCTCATTCAGCGTGGTGTCGAACCGCAGTTCCACCGTCTTTGTGCGCAATTGATCCTTGCCGCTCGAACGGACGACATTGGCCGGGCCGAAATCGCCGTCGCTGTCGGGTGAATTGGTGTCGCGCGCATCATAAGCGGCGAGCAGCGTGACGCGGGTATCGATCGCCTCGATCGGCGCCTCGATCCGGGCATTGACGCCGCGATATTTATAGGTGGTGATGCCGGTCGTGTTGAAATTATTGTTGCGGGAATAATCGGTCGGGCCGCTGACCCAAGCATAGGGGACGTTGTGGCCCTTGATCCAGTCATAATAGCCGTTGACCGCGACCACCACCTCATTGCCCGGCGTGAAGCGCAGCGTACCGCTGACCGAATCCGTGTTCAGGCTGTTGCTGTGCCCGCCCACGGTGGTGTTGCGGATGAAGCCGTCCTGCTGGCGATGGGCGCCGCCGATGCGGATGGCCAGCTTGTCCTGTACGATCGGGGCGGACACGGAGCCGGACACCAGCCAGCTATTGTCCGGGCCGGCATAGCTGGCCGCGCCGCGCGCCTCGAAATCATTGCCGGGCTGGCGGGTGATGACGTTGATCGCGCCGCCCAGCGTATTCTTGCCATAAAGCGTCCCCTGCGGCCCGCGCAGCACCTCGATCCGCTCGACATCGAGCAGCGGGTTGTTGAGATAGGCGGTGTTGGGCCGATAGATGCCGTCGATAAACAGGCCCACGCCCGGCTGCACCGTCTGCACCAGCGTGACGCCGACGCCGCGGATCGACACGAAGGCGCGTCCCGCACCATCGCTGGAGATATTGAGGCCGGGCGACAAAGCAGCGGCTTCACGGACACTGTTGATATTCTGCCGTGCAAGGGTGTCGCCGCTGATCGCGGTCACCGCGACCGGCACGTCCAGCAGCGTTTCCTGTCGCTTGCGCGCGGTGACGATGATATCGGAATTGCCATCTGCCGTGGCGGCTGGCGCGCCCTGCGCCTGGGCTGCGGCGGGCAGGGACGCGGCGATCGCGACACCGGCAAATAGCATAGCCTTCAACTTCATCATTCTCTCCTCCCGCTGCCCGAGGGAATCATGTCCTTCGGATCTTATCTGGGCCTATCTGATAGGTACAGCTTTCAGATAGGTTTGGGGAGATAGTCGATTATGCCGTTCGGGTCGATCGCTTCGCCGATCGGATCGAGCTTTTATCTGTCCAACTCGCTGTCGCATTGGTTGCCCGGCATTTCTTGCACATCGTCATTGCGAGCGCAGCGAAGCAATCCACGTAGCGCTATGTGGATTGCTTCGCTGCGCTCGCAATGACGAAAGCTAGGTACGCAACGTTACCAGCAGCTATAGCCGCCATCCGCCAATACGATGCTGCCGGTCATCAGGCTGGCCGCGTCGGACGCGAGGAAGGCGACGACCGACGCCACTTCCTCCACCTCGCCCAGCCGGCCCATCGGCGTCGAATCGATCCAGCGCCGATACATAGGCCCTTCCTTGTCTGCGAACTCGTTGAGCGGCGTGCGGATATAGGTGGGCGCCACCGCATTGACCCGCACGCCCCGGTCGGCCCATTCCGCCGCCAGGCTCTTGGTCAGTTGATGCACCGCTGCCTTGGACGCATTATAATAGCTTTGCGGTTGCGGCCGGTTGACGATGAAGCCGCTCATCGACCCCACATTGACGATGCTGCCCCGCCCCCGCTTGAGCATGTGCCGACCAAAGGCACGGGCGCACCAGAAGGTGCCGTTCAGATTGACGTCCAGCACGTTTCGCCAATGGTCATCCGCGACCGCCTCCGCTGGCGTGTCGCTGCGCGCGATGCCGGCATTGTTGACGAGGATGTCGATCGCGCCCATCCGGTCTGCGATACCCGTTACCGCCTCGCTGTCGATCACGTCCATCACGACGCTTTCGGCATCCAGCCCTTTTGTCCGCAGGCTCGCGATTGCCGCGTCGATCTGCTCCAGCTTCAGGTCTGCGATCGTCACCGCCGCGCCCATTTCACCCAACGCCTCGACGCAGGCCAGGCCGATGCCGCTCGCCCCGCCGGTCACGAGTGCGCGTCGTCCATCCAGTTTCAATCGTTCCAGATACATGGGGTCAGTCCTTCAGGGCATGTAGGGCGCGGCGGGCATGGGCGCTTCCTGCACCGCCTCCCCCGCCGCGAGTTGATAGACCAGCCGGTCGTCTTGGGTGAACGGCGCCCAAGGCAGGCGGCCGTCGGTGGCGAAATCGACCCATATGCGATGCACGCTATCCGCCAGCGCCTGCGGCGGCGCCTCCCCGCACATCCCCTCCGGCCCGGTCACGCTGGCCAGCGTACCGAAGACGAAGGGCAGTTCCATGGCATGGGCCGCGCCCAGACCACCGAAGAGCGGCGATCGCCATGCGAACTCATACATATGGGTGCGCCCGCGATGCTCCTCGGCAAAGCGGCGAGCGGGCCAGCGAAAGACGAGATCGTGCATCGCATCGGTAAAGGCATGGCCGGGCTTCTTGCCAGCCGCCCCCATGCCATAGGCCCTGAGCAGCTTGCGCGCATGCGGCTGATGCTTGTGCACGAACCAGGTGGCGAGCAGCCGGCCGATCTTTTCCCGAACACCGGTAGGGATGAAATAAAGGTTCATCTCCTCTGCATTGGTGCCGATCAGCAGGTCGACCTCCGCCCCCACACCGACCTTCAATGCGGCGAGCGCCTTATGCGGCAGTACATCGTCGCCATGGACCGGGATGAAGCGACTGATGCCGAACACCGGCTCGCGCCCATCCTTGTCGCGCAGGTCGACCCGCGCCGTCGGCTGGCTGACCTTCTCGATCGCATCCAGCATATCGCCGGGCGCGATCGATCGGAAGCCGTCTGCGTCCGGCGAGATTCGCAGCCGCTTTGCCAGCGCTTTGACCAACCGCTGCGCCACACCGATATCGCGCGTCATCGCGCCATGGCCGCTTTGCACGATGGCCCGGCGAAACAAGCCTTTCGCCAGTGGCGAGGTGACGAGATTGGCGACCGACATGGCCCCGGCGGATTCGCCGAAGACGGTGACATTGGCCGGATCGCCGCCAAAGGCCGCGATATTGTCACGCACCCATTGCAGCGCGAAAATCTGGTCGCGCAGGCCAAGGTTGGTGGGGATGCCGGGAATGGGCAGAAAGCCTTCGACGCCGAGCCGGTAATTGATCGCCACCAGCAGAACGCCGTCGCGCGCAAAGGCGCTGCCATCCTGCACCGGCGCATCCTTGCTGCCGACCACGAAGCCGCCGCCATGGATGAAGACCATGACCGGCAGGCCCGTCATATCGCCGGCGGGCTTCCAGATATTGAGCGTCAGATAATCGTCGCCCGGGTTCCAGCCATTGCCCACCAGTGCCTCGACATCGACGCCAGGTACCGCGCGCACGCGTTGCGGCGCGGTGGCGCCCGGCTCCAGCGCATCCCGCACACCGCTCCACGCCGGCACCGGTTGCGGCAGGGCGAAGCGACGATCGCCGACCGGGGGCGCCGCATAGGGGACACTCAGGAAGCGGGCAACGCCGTCATGAACGGCGCCCCGCACCGGCCCAGCCACCGTGGGCACGATCATGTCCATCCATCCGCTCCTCTTCGCTTTGGGGCGCAGTTTAAAGCGGGACCAACGCATGGAGGAGCGAAATAGCTTTGCCGCGCGGCACGGCGACGCTGCTCAGCGGATGCGGCGAAGACGGTGGCTGCTCCTTCGCTAATGCAATTGACTTGCATCGGGCTGCTCGGCTACCCGGCCGAAGCACCCATGGAAATCGTCTGCATGCCCGCTTCTGTCCGATCCATTCCGGCCACATTCTGGACCCTGGCGGGTTGAGCAAGGCAGCCGCCCGTCCTGTGCGCAGCGGCTGGCGCTATCGCGCCAATGTCGCGCTGCGCACGCTGGCCGGGACGGTCGGCGCCTATGGCGTGGCGGCGTTGACGGCGGCGGCATTGGCCCGAACCCTGCCGATGGCGCGGGTGGAGGCGGTGACGATCGCGACACTGATCGCCTATCTGGTGGCGCCCGCCGTTACCATCTGGGCCTTTCTGGCGCGCGGACCATGGCGCGCGCTAGCCGGCGTGGGGATTGCGGCGCTGCTGCTGGGCGGCGTCGGCTGGATCGCAGGACAGCCGGCATGAGCGGAACGAGCGCCATGATCCGCGACGGGGCGCGGCAGGCGATGGCGTGGCTGCATGGCTGGACCGGGTTGCTGCTCGGCCATATCCTCTTCATCATGTGCCTTGCCGGCACGCTCAGCGTGTTCAGGCCGGAAATCAGTCGCTGGATGCGCCCGGAAGTCAGCGGGCAGTCTGATCCGATCCGCGCCATCAACGCCGCGACCAACTGGCTGTCGGCGAATACGACGGGGTCGGCCGGCTGGTATCTGGCCGCGCCCGATGGCCGCTCGAACGTGGTGGAGGCGACCTATGACAGCGGCGGCGCCTATTTCAGCCGCGCGCTCGATCCGCTGAGCGGTGCCCCCGTCGCGCGCGACACGCTGGGTGGCGAATTTTTCTATCGCCTGCATTTCGAACTGGAACTGCCCTATCCCTGGGGCCGGTTGCTCGCGTCGCTGGCGGCGATGCTGATGCTGGTGGCCATCATTACCGGCATCATCGCGCATAAGCGTTTCTTCAAGGATATCTTCACCTTCCGCCCGGCCAAGGGGCAACGCTCCTGGCTGGACGGCCATAATGCGCTGGGCGTCCTGTCCCTGCCCTTCCACATCATGATCACCTTTACCGGTCTGTTGACGCTGGCGTCGCTCAACATGCCCTGGGGCATGACGGCGGGCTATGGCGAGAATCTCATGGCGCTCTACAGCGACCTGACCCCCGGCGCGGTAACGAAGGCGCCGACCGGAACCAAGGCGCCGCTCGCCCCTATCGGCCCGATGCTGGCGCAAGCGCAGCGCCATTTCGCCGGCGCACCGGTGGGCCGGGTCTATATCTTCAATCCGGGTGACACAGGTGCGGTGGTGACCGTCTATCCGGTCGAAACCGCGTCGATCGGCTATCTGCCTGCCGAAATCAGCTTCGACGGCGCTACGGGCACAGTGCTGAAGGCCTGGACGGAGCAACGCCCGGCCATCCGCACCTACCAGACCATATACGGCCTGCACATGGCGCATTTCGCGCCGCTCCTGACCCGCTGGCTCTATTTCCTGGGCGGCGCGATGCTGACGTTGGCGGTTGCGAGCGGGATGGTTCTATGGATCGTCAAGCGGCGCGAGCGGGCGCCATTGTCGATCGGCAACCGGATGCTGGAACGGCTGAACGTCGGTGGCCTTGTGGGCGTCCCGATCGGCATGGTGGCCTTCCTCGTCGCCAATCGCCTGCTGCCTTTGGGCATGACCGCGCGGGCCGAAGCCGAAGTATCGGTTGCCTTGTGGAGCGCAGGCGCGGCGCTGTTGCTGGGCCTTGCCCTCACGCCGAAGCTGGGCTGGCCGTTGCTGCTCGGCCTGTTGTCGCTGCTCTGCGTGCTGGCCGCCTTTCTGGCGCCGATCTGGGCGAGCGATGTCATGCTGGTGACAGGCAACGCTATGCTGATGGCGACGGCGGTGGCGCTCGGTCTGCTGGTGTGGAAACATATCCGCCGCCGCAGTGCGCCCACCCCGGTTCGCCGCAGGGTGGTGCCAGCATGATGCTGACCGCCGGCCTGCTCTATCTATCCCTGTTCGCGCTGGCGGCGCGGATGCAGCGGCATCGCCCGCTTCTACTGACGACATGGCAGAAACGGCCCTTCGTCGCCCATCTGGAACTGGCAGGCTGGACCTTGTTCGGCTTGTCGCTGCTCAGCCTGTGTTTGTGGCAGGATAGCGGCATGGCGCTGGTCGCCTGGATCGGATTGCTGCCGCTGCTCGGCGGGATCCTGTTGCTGGGCATGACCTATCGCCCGGCGATCCCCCGCGCCGGTGTCCCGATTGCCGGCCTGCTGCTGGTCGCGGGTCTGCTGGTCTAACCCTTCATGTCGATGGTGGCGATAAGGCCGCCATCCTCGGCGTTGCGCAGCCGCACGGACGCCTCGAAACTCATCGCCAGCGACCGGCTGATGGTGAGGCCAATACCGGTACCATGGCGGCCACCCGGCTGGCTGCTGGGTCCGCGCGTGAAGGGTTCGAACATCTGGTCGAGCTGGTCGGCGGGAATGCCGGGGCCATGATCGCGCACATGGATCAACAGCCGTCCACCGGTTCGGGCGCAACTGATTTCCGCGCTGCCGCCATATCTGACGGCGTTATCGACCAGATTGGCGATGCAGCGGGTCAGCGCATTGGGCTTCACCCGCACGGTGCCGCCGCATCCGGTCAGGAAGCGCACCGGCGCACCCAGTTCCTCGGCATCCTCGGCTATGCTGGTCAGCAGGGAATCGATGTCGAGCGAAGACCATTCCTCTCGAGCCTCTATGCTGCTGGCCAGATCCAGCCCTTCGCGCACCAGCGTCTGCATCGCCTGATGATCGGCCAGCAGGCGCGCGCGCAACTCCTCATTCTCCACCAGTTCCAGCCGCAACCGCAGCCGGGTAAGCGGTGTCTGGAGATCATGGCTGATCGCGGCCAGCAATTGCGTGCGTTCGGCAAAGCCTGCGCGAGCGCGGCGCTGCATCAGGTTGAAGGTGGAAAGCGCCGCGCGCACTTCCTCCGGCCCCTTCTCCGGAATTTCCTCCGGATCGAGCGACACGGAAAATGCTTCCGCCGCCTGCTCCAGACGGCGAAGCGGTTTCGACACGATACGACCCACCAATATGGCCAGCCCCGCCGACGATGCGATGATGACGATCAGATAGAGCGGATTGAAGACGGTGCTGGGCGGCTTCGCCATGCGCGGGAAGCTGAGCGCGATCGCCCGCCTTTGTCCGATCCCGTCGGTATAGCGGATGACCCAACAGTCCGGACGCGGCGCGTCGACCAGCCCGGCCAGCAACTCCTTCGTCTTGTAGCGATCGGGATAGCAAAGGCCGATCGGCACCTGCCCCGCTTCGGGTTGCGATTGCGGTCCCAGGCGCGATTGCAGCAGGGTTTCGAGGTCGGCATCCTGTTCGTTCAGGCTGATGCCTTCCGGCGCTGGGGAGGCGCCGATGATATTATGCGTGGCCATCATCGTCTCGATCCGCCGTGGATCACGGCGAAAGCGCTCCGCGACATCGAGCGCGCTGGCCAGCACGCGCTGGCGACGGATGCGCTCGAAATCATGATGCCGGGTCTGTTCCGCCACCAGCAGAGCCACGATCGCCGCGACCGACATGCCCAGCGTCAGGATCAGGAAAATCTGCCCCGCCATCGATCGGAAGAAGCTGCGGGCGCGCCCGATCGCCGTCCGGATCATGAATGGTCCACCGTGCAGGCCAGGACATAGCCTTCGCCACGCACCGTCAGGATCAGGTCTTCGCCACCCGGCAGCGTCGCCAGCTTGTGCCGCAGCCGGCTGATCTGAAGGTCGATCGACCGGTCGAACGCGGCGGTGGCGCGGCGTTCGGGGAGCAGCGTCTCCCGGTCCAGCACGATATTGGGTTCATCGATGAAGCGGCTGAGCAAGCGAAATTCGGCAGAAGACAGCATCACCAGCCGGTCGTCCGGCGCGATCAGCCGCCGCTGTACCATATCGACCCGCCACGGGCCGATATGGGCGTAGCGCATGGTCGCGGCGGGGCGTGTGGTCGGGCCTGTTCGCGCCCGGCGCAGCAGATTGCGGATGCGGACCAGCAATTCGCGCGGCTCGAACGGCTTGGTCAGATAGTCGTCCGCGCCCAATTCCAGCCCCAATACCCGGTCGATCGCACTGCCCCGCGCCGTCACCATGATGATCTGCACGTCCGACCCGTCCGCCCGCAGTTCGCGGCATAGCGAAAGGCCGTCGCCATCGGGCAGGTTGAGGTCGAGGACGATCAGGTCGACATCCTCGTCGCGCAGCGTCTGGCGCAGTTCGGCAAGGTTGGCGGCGGCCAGCAGCCGGTAATTTTCCTGCCGCAACTGGCCCACGATCAGGTCGCGAATATCGGCGTCGTCATCGACCACCAGTACGGTGGCGGGACGGAAGGAGGATGCATCGGCCATGCCCCGTCCTAACGCGCGATCCTTTAAAAGTCTGCGCCTCTTCGCCGCTGATACAGGCCGATACAAAGCGATACGCAGAAGTGCGGATCGGCAACTTATCGTGGCAATTGGAAAATAACTCGCTCTATCATGTGACGGACAAAGCCGCGATGAGGACGCTGTCGGCCTCCCCCGCCGACACAAGAGAGTCCTTGCGATGCCTGTCCCTGCCATCTTGGTCGGGATCCGGTACAGCGGGCCGCCCGATCGCGCACATCCCCTCCCTCCCCCTTGTGCGTCCGGGACGGTTTCACCGTTGCGCCGGTGGGCATCGCAGGGGCCAGTCAGACCCGTCGACGAGGATGAACGTTCAGCCATGCCTATCGCCACCCTGCATATTCTTCGGGTCGCTCCCATCGCTCTGGCGTTCAGCCTTGCGGCATGCGGACAGCAAAAGCCGCCGGAAAAGGGGCCGGTGGAAGTAGGCGTCGTGACGCTGACGGCGCAGAACACCACGGTGTCGAGCGAACTGCCCGGCCGCACCGTGTCCACCATGATGTCGGAAGTGCGTCCGCAGGTGGCGGGCCTGATCCAGAAGCGCTTCTTTACCGAAGGCGCGATGGTGACCGCCGGCCAGCCGCTCTATCAGATCGACGCGCGTCTTTATCGCGCATCGCGGGACGAGGCGCAGGCCAGTCTGGCGAGCGCGCAGGCAACCGCCGTGGCGGCTCAGGCGAAGGCGCAGCGCTATCGCACGCTGGGCGACACCGAAGCGGTCAGCGCGCAGGATCGCGACGATGTGATCGCCACCGCGCGGCAGGCGCAGGCCGCGGTACAGCAGGCCCGCGCCAGCCTTCAGACGAACAGCGTCAACCTGGACTTCACGCTGGTGCGTGCGCCGATCAGCGGACGCATCGGCCGCACGCTCTTCACGCCCGGCGCGTTGGTGACGACCAGCCAGGCCGATCCGCTGACCACGATCCAGCAACTCGACCCCATCTATGTCGACGTGACCCAGTCCAGTTCGCAGATATTGGCGCTGCGCCGATCGCTGGCGGCGGGCAAGACCTTGCCGGCCAGCGCGACCATCCGGCTGAAGCTGGACGATGGCAGCGACTATCCGCAGGAAGGCCGGATGGAATTTGCCGAACCGATCGTGGACGTGAACAGCGGCACGGTGACATTGCGTGCCCGCTTTCCGAATCCCGACGGCCTGCTGATGCCCGGCATGTTCGTGCGCGTGGTCGCGCCGCAATCGGTGGTGCCCGGCGCGATTCTCGCCCCGCAACAGGGTATCAGCCGCGATCCCAAGGGCAACGCCACCGCGCTGGTCGTGAACAAGGCGAATAAGGTCGAACGCCGCACCGTCACCGCCGCACAGGCGATCGGCGACAAATGGCTGATCACGGCGGGCCTCAAGGCCGGCGACCGGCTGATCGTGGAGGGCACCGACAAAGTGCAGCCCGACGCCGTCGTCAAGCCCGTCGCCGTCAAGTCGACGAAGTAGGAGCCGTCCCTTGTTGAGCCGCTATTTCATCGAACGTCCGATCTTCGCCTGGGTCATCGCCATCGGCATCATGCTGGCGGGCCTGGGGGCGATGCTGTCGCTGCCGATCGCCCAATATCCCGATATTGCCCCACCCGGCGTCGGCATCAGCGCGACCTATCCCGGCGCGTCGGCCGAAACCGTGGAAACCAGCGTCACGCAGGTGCTGGAACAGCAACTGACCGGCATTGACGGCCTGATGTATTTCTCTTCCTCGTCCACCGCGACGGGGCAGGCGCGCATCACCGTCACCTTCCAGAAGGGCACCGATCCAGACACCGCGCAGGTGCAGGTGCAGAACCGGGTGCAGCAGGCATTGAGCCGCCTGCCCAATGCGGTGCAGCAGCAGGGCCTGTCCGTCACCAAGCAGCAGACCGACTTCCTGATGCTGGTCGGCCTCTATGACGAGACGGATAGCGCGACGCAGGCGGACATCGCCGACTATCTGGTCAATAATTTCCAGGATCCGATCGCGCGTATCGACGGCATCGGCGCGACCCAGATTTTCGGGTCGCAATATGCGATGCGGGTGTGGCTGGACCCCTATAAGCTGGCCGCCGTCAAGCTGATGCCGTCCGACGTCCAAACCGCGATCCGCGCACAGAATGTCGAAGTGTCCGCCGGCCAGATCGGCGCCGACCCCGCACCCGCCAACCAGCAGATCAACGCCACGGTGACGGCGCGGGCACGCCTCCAGACGCCGGAGCAATTCCGCAATATCATCGTCAAGACGCAGACCGACGGGTCGATCGTCCATCTGTCCGATGTGGCGCGGGTGGAACTGGGCAATGAAAGCTACAGCACGGCGGCGCGGCTGAACGGCCATCCGGCCTCGGGCGTCGCGTTGCAGCTGGCGCCGGGCGCCGACGCGCTCAAGACCGCCGAACTGGTCAAGGCCAAGGTTGCCGAACTCTCGTCCAGCCTGCCGCATGGCTACAAGGTCGTCTATCCGCGCGACACCACCCCCTTCATCAAGCTGTCGGTCGAGGAGGTCATCAAGACCCTGCTCGAAGCGGTCGCGCTGGTCGTGGTGGTGATGTTCGTCTTCCTGCAAAGCTGGCGCGCGACCTTGGTGCCCGCCATCGCCGTGCCGGTGGTGCTTCTCGGCACCTTCGGCATCCTCGCTTTGTTCGGCTATTCGATCAACACATTGACGCTGTTCGGCATGGTGCTGTCCATCGGCCTGCTGGTCGACGACGCGATCGTCGTGGTCGAAAATGTCGAGCGCATCATGGAGGAGGAAGGGCTTTCCCCGCGCGAGGCGACGATCAAGTCGATGGAGGAGATCGGCAGCGCGCTGGTCGGCATCGCTCTGGTCCTGTCCGCCGTGCTGCTGCCCATGGCCTTTTTCGGTGGGTCGACCGGCGTCATCTACCGCCAATTCTCCATCACCATCGTGTCGTCCATGCTGCTCTCGGTGGTCGTCGCGCTGATCCTGTCGCCCGCGCTCTGCGCCACCCTCCTCAAACCCGCGAGCGAGGAGCATCGCGACAAGGGATGGGCCGGCAAGTTCAATCGCTGGTTCGAGCGGATGACGAACGGCTATGTCCGCCGCACCGAGCAGGTGATGGGCCGGCGCAAGCTGTTCTGGGGCGTCTATATCCTGATATTGGGCCTGCTGGTGCTGGTCTTCGTGCGCCTGCCGTCCAGCTTCCTGCCGGTCGAGGATCAGGGACAGGTCATGGTGCAGGTCACCCTGCCCGCTGGTGCCAAGTCCAGCCGCACCGCTGCCGTCATCGACCAGGTGCAGAATTATTTCCTGAATGACGAAAAGGACAATGTCGCCTTCGCCTTCATCATGACCGGCTTCAGCTTCCAGGGTCAGGGTGAGAATGTGGGGCAAGGCTTCATCAACCTGTCGCCCTGGGACGATCGCAAGGGGGCGGCGAACAATGCGACGGCGATTGCCGGCCGCGCCACCAAGCAACTGGCGGCGATCCGCGATGCCAAGGTGCTGGGCATGACCCCGCCGGCCATTCGCGGCCTCGGCCAGTCGAACGGCTTCACCTTCGAACTGCTCAATAATGGCAGCCTCAGCCGCGCACGCTTCCTGGAGTTGCGCAACCAGCTGATCGAAGCGGCATCGAAAGATCCGATGCTGGCAGGCGTCCGTGCCGCCTCGCTGGAGGATACGCCGCAGCTCAAGGTCGATATCGACAATGAGAAGCTGGCCGTGCTGGGCCTGACCCAGGCCAATGTC
The DNA here is from genome assembly GCF_008710155.1 of Sphingobium limneticum. Taxonomy (GTDB): domain Bacteria; phylum Pseudomonadota; class Alphaproteobacteria; order Sphingomonadales; family Sphingomonadaceae; genus Sphingobium; species Sphingobium limneticum. The sequence goes on along the minus strand of NZ_VYPZ01000001.1, from coordinate 489,262 downwards.
GATGCGGTCCTCAGCTCCGCCTGGGGCAGCACTTATGTCAACGACTTCGTCGATCGCGGCCGCGTGAAGCGCGTCTATATGCAGGCCGATGCGCCCTATCGTGCGTTGCCCACCGATATCGACAATTGGATGGTGCGATCGACCGGCACCGGCGAAATGGTGCCCTTCTCCGCCTTTGCGACGACGCACTGGACCATGGGGCCAAGCACGATGTCGCGTTTCAATGGCCTGTCCTCCTTCGAAATACAGGGACAAGCAGGTGCAGGCGCCAGTTCCGGCGACGCGATGGACCGGATCGTCGAACTGCAAAAGCAACTGCCTGCCGGCACCAGCTACGCCTGGAGCGGCCTGTCCTATCAGGAGCAACTATCCGGTGGTCAGGCACCCCTTCTCTACGGCCTGTCGGTGCTGGTGGTCTTCCTCTGCCTCGCTGCCCTTTATGAAAGCTGGTCGATCCCGCTCGCCGTCCTGCTGGTCATTCCCTTGGGTCTGATCGGCGCGGTATTGGCCGTATGGGCGCGAGGCCTGGAGAATAATATCTTCTTCCAGGTCGGTCTGCTGACCACCATGGGGCTGGCCGCAAAGAACGCGATCCTGATCGTCGAATTTGCCGAACTGGCCCACAAACAGGGCAAGGATGCGTGGACATCCGCGCTGGAGGCGGCGCGACTGCGCTTCCGCCCGATCCTGATGACGTCGCTGGCCTTCATCGCCGGCGTCATCCCGCTGGCGATCGCCACTGGCGCCGGCGCCCAGAGTCGCGTCGCGATCGGCACGGCGGTGATCGGCGGCATGACGACCGCGACGGTGCTCGCGATCTTCTACGTGCCGCTCTTCTTCCTCACCATCGCCCGCCTGTTCGGCAGCGACAAGACCAAGTCCACGCCGCCTGCCCCGGCGCCCGACGCAGGAGTCCCGGCATGATGCGCGCTTTCCTCTCCGCCGCGTCGCTGCTGGTGCTGGCCGGCTGTAACATGGCGCCAAATTACGTGCGCCCGGCGATGCCGGTGCCGGCCAACCTGCCGAGCGGGGTAGCCTATGCCCCAGTTCAGGCCGGCGCCAAGGCAGGCCTGCCCTGGACGCAACTGGTCAGCGACACGCGGCTGCATACGGTCATCGAACGGGCACTGGCCAATAATCGCGACCTGCGCGTGGCGATCGCCAACATCCAGTCGGCACGGGCGCAATATAAGGTGCAGCGCGCCGCCCAATTGCCGACGCTCACTGCCGATGCGGCGGCCAGCTTCAGCCGGCAGAATGACAATCGCCAGAACAGCTATAGCGCCGACCTTGGCTTCAGCGCGTTCGAGATCGACCTGTTCGGCCGGGTGCGCAACCTGACGCAATCGGCGCTGGAAACCTATCTGGCGACCGAGGAAGGCGCGCGATCCACGCGCATCACCCTGATCGCCGAAACCGCAACCGCCTATGCGACATTGGCGGCGGATCAGGAATTGCTGGCCCTGTCGCGCGAGACGCAGGCCAGTGCGCAGCGCACGCTGGACCTTACAAGGTCGCTCAACGTCGCCGGGCTGGCGGGCAAGCTGGACGTGCATCAGGCCGAAACCATAGTGGAGCAGGCCGCGTCGGATGTCGCCGCCAATATCACGCAGGTCGCGCAGGATCGCAACGCGCTCGACCTGCTGGTCGGCGCACCGGTAGAGGACGCGCTGCTGCCCCAGTCGCTCGACGGTGTGATCGCGGGCATCGCGAAGGTGCCGGCGGGCCTCACCTCCGACATACTTCTCCAGCGCCCCGACGTGCTGCAGGCCGAACATCAGTTGAAGGCCGCCAATGCCGATATCGGGGCGGCACGCGCCGCGATGTTCCCGACCATCAGCCTGACGTCGGCGATCGGGGTGGCCAGTTCGGCGCTGTCGTCGCTCTTCACCGGCAGCGGCTTTGCCTGGTCGGCCAGCCCGTCCGCCAGACTGCCCATCTTCGGCGGCCCCAATCGCGGCAATCTGGACTATAGCAAGGCGCAGCGTGACCTGTACGTCGCCCAATATGAGAAGGCGGTGCAGACCGCGTTTCAGGAGGTCGCAGACGGCCTTGCGCGGGCCGGTACGATCGACGCGCAGCAGGCGGCGCAGCGCCGGCTGGTGATGGCCAGCCAGCGCGCCTATGATCTGGCGGATCAGCGCTATCGGTCGGGGATCGATACCTTCCTGACGGCGCTTACCAGCCAGCGCGCACTTTATGGCGCGCGCCAGTCGGCTATTGCCACGGACCTGGCGCTGGTGAGTAATCGCGTGCTGCTCTATCGGGTGATCGGCGCCGATCAGTAAGCGTCGATCGCGTCTCTCTCCCTCTTTTCCGGCGCTGCGAATCTGTTATGCTGCGCTGATAATAAGGGAGAGGAACCATGCTGCTACTGGCACGGTGTCTGGATTGGTTTTGCCAATTATTTGCGTCGGGCGCGCAGGACGAAGTGCGCCTTAACCAGTTGATCTCACGCTGCGGCGCGCGAGAGCATCGGCATCGCTGACGGCAGGCCGGCCGATCCCGCACGGATCGGCCCGACTCCGGCCAGAACGGCTTTGATCAGCGGCGTTCGGTCAATGCCAGACGCTTGGCCGTGGTCAGCGTCTGCTTGATGAACAGCAATACCAAGATCGCGCCGACGATACCCACGAACAGATCGAAACCCGACACGGCACCAAACAGGCCCGGTGCATAGCCCAGCATCATCATCGCGATGGTCAATCCGATCAGCAGCAGCCGTAATTCGGTGGGCCCGGCGGCCAGATAGGATAGTTTGAACTCGCCCAATACGCGCGCCGACAGATAGGCGTGAATGGACAGCAAGAGATAGCCGGCCAGCGCCACCAGCGCGACGTCCATGCGAATATAGGGGCTGGCGCCCATGCCAGCGAGGATCAGCAAGGTCGCAAGGCCATCGCAGCTATGGTCGATGAAATAGCCGTAGGACGGACGCTCGATCTTGCGATGACGCGCCAGGCTGCCGTCCATGGAATCGCCGAACCACTGGATTGCATAGCCGGCAATGGCCAGCCACAGCCAGTCGACACCCCAGTTGCTGGCGGCATAGCCGGCGAAGATGGCGAAGGCGCCGACCATGCCGAACCCGGTCAGCAGATCGGGCGTGACCCAGCGTGGCATGCGGGCGCACAGCCAGTTAAGCAGGTGACGTTCCCCTACGGCCAGCACATTTTGCTGGATACGGGCGATGGGCGGGGCCGTTGGGCCGGATGGCAATGACATGGGGCTTTATGACGGAAGCATGACATTAACACAATATTCGTTGCACCGCACCACGGATAGGCCATTGCCTCCCACTTTGCTTCGCGGGCAAAGGCGGCGTACGGGACGGGACGTCTCGCGGAGGATATGATGAGCAAGGACAGGCCCCAGGATCTGCGCGATATAGTAGAGCGCATGGAGCAGCGACCGTCCAACCCGGTGCGGCGCGCGCGGCTGATGGTCGAACAGGAAGTGCCGCCTGCCCGGCGCGGTCCAGGCTGGGACCGGCATTGGCGCGAACTGGAGGCTTATCTGGACGAAGGCGTCACATGGCGCATGCCCCAGGGGCTGGATGACAGCCCAGCAGAAGCGGACAAAAAAAGGGCCGATCCGAAGACCAGCCCTGAAAGTTTTTAGGAGAGGATGCCTGAAAGGCACATTTCTTGTGACCGACCTGTCATTTTTCCGCAAGTGCGAACGATATGCTCGCGGTTGCAAAAATTGCATGCGTAGCGCGATGCAACGCTTTCCGTAACGGAAGCCATGGTGGCGCGCGACGCTTCGGCTGGGTTTGGAAGCGGGTTGCGCTCTGCGACTCGGCCTGTCCTACACCGCCCCCGCTCGCTATAAGGACGGGCGTGAGGCCGGAACGCCTCACGCAACATGATGTCCTATTTGGGATCGGAAATATCAGGATAAGCGGGAAATGTGCGAAGTTAAGCGGACCTCATCCGATCTCATGCCTTGATCCGCAGGGTCGCCAATGCGGCCAGCAACAGCGTTACCGCAGCAAAGGCCATGGTCCAGATCGGATCGCCGGGGAAGAACGCCTTCATGATCGACCCCATGGCGGTGGCGACCAGCAGCTGCGGCACCACGACGAAGATGTTGAATACGCCCATATAGACGCCCAGCTTCGCCTGCGGCAGGCTGGAGGCCAGCATCGCATAGGGCATGGCGAGGATAGACGCCCAGGCGATGCCGATCCCTATTTCGCTCAGGAGCAGCAGGTCGGGATCGCGCAGGACAAGGAAACTGCCAAATCCAGCCGCGCCCGCGACCAGGCACAGCGCATGGGTCCGCGCCTTGCCGATCCGCGCCGCAATCCAGGGCAGCAGCGTGAGGGCCGCGACGGCGGCAACGCCATTATAGACGGAAAACAACACCCCCACCCAATTGCCGCCGGCCTGATAGGCGGCGCTGGCGGGGTCGGCCGATCCGAACATATATTGGGCGACCACCGGGGTGGTGTGAATCCACATGATGAATAGCGCCGACCAGCTGAAGAACTGGATCAGGGCCAGCCGGCGCATGATCGGCGGCATCCCGCCGATGTCGCCGACGATATGGGCCAGCATATTGCCACCCCGCCCGGCTCGCGCCAGCAGGATCGCGGTCAGGCTGGCCAGGCCATAGCCCGCGAGCAAGGCGCCCAGCAGATAGACCTCTTTTTCCATGCCCGCCAAATCGACCAGCAGCGCGACGATCAGGCCCGCACCGATCCAGACGAAGCACGGGGCGATGGCTCGTCTCGACAGATCGGGCGCTGCCGGGTGCGCTTCTTCCGCATCGGCAAAGGCGCGCATGTCGTCCGGTGAATATTCCCGCGTCGTAACCACCGTCCACAGCACCGCCGCGAACAACGCCGCGCCGCCCGCCCAAAAGCTGAAGCGCACCGTGTCCGGCACCTGCCCCGCTGGCGCGACATTGGCGACGCCCAGATGGTCGAGCAGCCAGGGGAAAAGCGATCCCACGACCGCGCCGGCTCCGATGAAAGCGGTCTGCACGGCGTAGCCTAACGTATGCTGGTCCTTGCGCAGCATGTCGCCGACAAAGGCGCGGAACGGCTCCATCGAGATATTGAGGCTGGCGTCCAGCAGCCAGAGCAGCAGCGCCGCCATCAGTAGCCCGTCGCTCTGCGGCATGCCCAGCAACGCCAGCGCTGAAAGGATGGCGCCCAGCAGAAAATAGGGACGCCGGCGGCCGAGACGGCCGAGCCAGGTACGATCGGACAGATGGCCGATGATCGGCTGCACCAGCAGGCCGGTCAGCGGCGCCGCGATCCACAGGACCGACAGATTGTCGATGCTGGAGCCGAGCGACTGGAAAACGCGGCTCATATTGGCATTTTGCAGCGCAAAGCCGATCTGGATGCCGAAAAAGCCGAAACTGATATTCCACAATCCGGCAAAGCCTTGTTTCGGCTTGTCCATGCCCATCCGTCCCCTCCTGCCGCGCACCGAACGGGCGTTCCGTCAGATACATCGAACCCGCATCGCTGCCATGACCCGCCCCGCCGGACAAGTGCGCATACGAATACGCCAGCATCGTCTCTGCAACAAAGAAGCTGACAAAAGGTCCAATTTAACTGATATGCTTTCCTCTATATGGAACGTCCCGCTATATGGGGCGGCAGAATAGGCAGAAGATCATGCAGGACGGCGACGACAAGAAGGACGGGGCCGAAACGGTCAAGGGTACGCAGACATTGATGCGCGCGCTCGACATCATGGACGAGGTGATCGACGGGCCGATCCGTGCGGCCGACCTCGCTCGCAAGCTGGGCATGAGCAAGACCACCGCGCACCGGCTGGTGCAGGCGTTGAAGTCGCGAAACTATCTGTCGGTGACGCGCGACGGCTTTGCGCTTGGCCCCAAATTATTGCAGCTGGGCGTGCTGGCGACCGAGCAGATCGACTATGTGCGGGTCGCCCGCCCTTTCATGGAGTTGCTGTCGGAACGCACCGGCTTCTGTGTGTTCGTGGGCAAGCGTGAAGGCGACTGGTCCCGCCATTTGGAGCGGGTGACGGGGACGCAACGCTTGCGTGTCGCCACCGCGCCGGGCGATCGCAGGCCAGTCGCCGAAACGGGCCTGGGCAAGGCGCTGCTGCTGGATGAGGTGGAGGCGACGTGGGAGCGCCTCTATGTCGAGGCGAAGGACGGCAAGGTGACGCCGGCGCAAATCCAGGCCTATGTCGCGGAAATGCGGGGGCACAAGGCGCGGGGCGAAGTGCTGCATGACAGCGAACTGGGCGATGGGGTGCGGTCGATCGCCGTGCCGATCCGCGATGCCAAGGGGCAGATCTGCATCGCCATCTCGATCGCCAGCGCGGCCCATTATCTGACCGACGACTTGCGCCCCGGCCTGGCGGAGCAGGTAATGCGATCGGCCGAGCTGATCAGCGGCGCCGTGGGCTATAGTGGGCCGCGTTGAATAGGAAGTCCGGCGCTTAACTTCGCACATTTCCCGCCAATTCGGACATTTTCGAACGCCAGTGGGAAATTATAGTGCGAGCAGATGCGGTATGACGCCATTCTATCAGGAACCCGTCCGATAGGACAGGCAGACACAATAAGGGCGCGGCTACCATGGTGGCCGCGCCCTTGAGTTTGGGGGAGAAAGGTGAATTCAGATCACATCCGGTAGGTGACGCCGAAGGTGAAAGTCCGGCCGATCCGTGTTTCGAACAAAGTGTCCTGACGCGTGCTGTCGATATAGAGACGGTTCTGCTCGTCGGTCAGGTTGGTCGCTTCCAGAATGACCTTGAGGCGATCGGTCACATTATAGCTGGCCGACGCGTCCATGTAGAAGGTCTTGGCATTGCCCTGGAGATCGCTGCCGGGTGAAGCCGGAATGCCGCGGATGAACTGATCGCGGAAATTGCCGGTCGTCCGGATGCTGAACTTGTCATCCTCATAATAGAGCGTGGCCGACGCGGTGTTGGGCGACAGGCCGACGAGGTCCGCCGTGGTGGTCACGGTGGGTACGCCACCTGCGCTGGCGAGGATGTAGTTAATCTTCGAGGTAACATGGGTGTAGTTCGCCAGCAGGCCGAAATTGCTCAAGAAGCCATCGAAGAAGGTGAAGGGAATCTGGGCATTGATTTCGATGCCCTTGAGCTTACCGCCCGGCGTGTTGAACGGCTGCGAAATGGTGAACGGATCGGTGGCAACCGCTGTGCCGCCGATCAGGAGCGCATCTGGCAGACCCAGTTCGTTGAAGTTGATCTGGCTGTTCACATTCTGGATATAGCTTTTGATATCCTTGTAAAAGAAAGCCGCGGACAGCAGAGAGCCAGGCCGGAAATACCATTCGATCGCAGCATCGAACGTATTGGCACGGATGGGGCTCAGCAGAGGGTTGCTGATGCTACCAACGCGGGTGGTGGGGTTGATCGTCACCGTGGGCGTCAACACACCGAGTTCAGGCCGGGACAACACCTTCGCACCGGAGAAACGGACCAACAGGTTATCGATCGGTTCGATCACGATATTGGCCGACGGCAACCAGTCGTCATAGCTGTTGCGGACCGCCTTATACTGACCGGCAAGGCCGGTAGGGGAAGAGGCGCTGGCAATGTTGATATAGCCCGATCCTACCATGTCAGTCTTGACGTAGCGGACACCCGCGTCGCCACGAATGGAAAAGCCCAACGCCTCCTCCAGATCGAAGTTCGCCATCAGATAGCCGCTGGAGACTTCCTCGACGACGCGGCTGCGGCCTGCACCACATTCCACGCCGCAATAGCGCACGTCATCGAAACCGAAGGTGCTGGCCCATTTGTCGGGATCAATCGCGGCCCAACTGGACGGCGCGCCATTGCCCCACAGCTTGTCGACGCCGTTGATGGTGGTGGTGATGGCCGCCAGCGTAGTGCCGGCCGGCAATGCACGGACCACCGTGTCGGCATTATAGGGACGCAGGAAGGTGGAGAGGAAGTTGCTGCGCCGATATTGTGCGCCCGCCCGGATGGAGAAGGCATCGCTGACCGTCCATTTCAGGTTGGTTTCCGCGGTCATGTTGTCGGTGGTGTTCTTGGACGGCTTGCCCTGGAAGCTGAAGCCACCCAGCACCGTGCCGTTCGACAAAGTCGGCGCGTAGTTGAAGCTGTTCGGATTGCTGACATCCACGCCGAAGCCCAATTTGGGCGTGCTGCCGCCATCGCGGAAGTCGATCGAGAAACCATTGGTGTCGATCGCATCCATGAAGGTCTGAAGCCGCTTCTTCCCGTCCCAGACGGACTGGTTGAAGCCAACGATACCGCTGACTTCCAGGCTGTCGTTCAACTGGCGCTTGAAATTGACGTTTGCCTGTTTGAAGGTCGAGACGAAATGATCGACGAGCCCTTCGGAGCGGACGTCTACGCCGTTGAACAGGCCATAGAGCAGCGAGCCATTGTCGTCGAATTCGATGTCCCGCACCGAGGTCATCGGCTGTCCGAGGTTGGAGGCGTTGCGGGCGAACGAGATAGCCGCGATGTAATTGTCGCGACGGGTGACTTCAAATCGCGAGTAGAGGAAATCGACCGAGATGTCGGTGGCATCGTCCGGCTGGAATTGCAGCGTCAACGAGCCGCCAATACGTTCCTGATTCTGTTGACTGTTCAGATAGCGGGGCAGGCGCGGCAGGAAGGCGCCGCTGCCCGGCGTTCCTGGCAAATCGTCGCGACGCAGATCTTGAATCGCCTGATAGGCGGCGGCGGTGCTGGTGCGGGGATTGTTCGTGCTGCAATTTGCCGCAGTCACGCCGCGCGCAGCAAGTTGTGTCGCATTTTGCCCGGCAGTATTGATCGGCGCGCCCAGCGGCGAGCAGAAACCGCCATTGGCATTGGCCGACAGGATGTCCACCGCCGAATAGCCGACTTCGCGAAGATGGCGTTTCTGATAGGCGACCGAGCCGAGAATGCCGAAGCCGCTGTCGCCGAACTTCTTGGAAATGAGCAGCGAGGCACGCGGATCGACTTTCTTCGACAGTTCATTGTAAACGCCGCGCGCAGTCGCCGCGAGGACGAAGTCTTCCTTCTGGTCCATCGGCTTGGGCGCGGAGAGATCCACCGTGGCGCCCAGCGAGCCTTCCTCGATATCGGCCGAGGTGGTTTTGCGCACCGACAGGGCAGAGAAGATTTCGGTCGGGAAAACGTTGAAGTCGAAGCTGCGGCCGTTGTTGCCTGCACCATAGATATCGGACGAGCCGGTCTGCGCCGTCCCTTCCATGCCGTTGATGCGGACGCGGGTGAAACCGGCGCCCAGACCACGGACCGAGATGTTGCGCCCTTCACCACCATCGCCACGGGCGAGCGCGATGCCGGGCACGCGCTGCATGGACTCGGCCAGGTTGGAATCGGGGAATTTGCCGATATCCTCCGCCACGATCGAATCGACGGCGGCCGCTTCGTTGCGCTTCATGCCCAGCGCGCTGTTGAGCGAGGCACGGAAGCCGGTGACGACGATGTCGGCAGTTGCCGGATCGGCGGCCTGATCGGCAACAGGCTGCTCCTGGGCCATGGCCGGCAGGGCGACCAGCAAGGTCGAGGCGATCGCGAGGGCCGAGCTGCGACGAGCGAACGCGGAACGTACAGGCATAAATATCCTCCCCAATGTCCTGACCGCCTCCTCCCCGGAGGTCGATCTTATGGTTCCACTATGTGAACTCGAGTGTCATCCTATATCCGTGGTCGGACAAAAGAAAGAAAAATCATCATGTGATTTTGCATTTCACAATGTGGATCATTTTATCGGCCGTTCCATCACCGGAGGCATTGACGCGTCGGCATGTCCCGATATATGGATCATCACACTATTTAACGGGATTAAAAGTTCAGCGCGCCTCTGCACGGGCCGTTGACCTGGAGGGGGCGCCGCTCCGCTGTGGCGCCCCCTTTCCTTTGTCCCCGATCGGATGGTTTATCGCATGTCCGCTATCCTTGCGCTGATGCTGACCGCCGCGCCGCTTCCGGCGGCGCAGCTGTTCGACCTGACTCCGGAGTCGCCCGATCGCCGCCGCGTCTATGAAACGGGCGGTCATGGCGTGGAGCCGAGCCGTGACGAACGGGGCTTCCTTTTTTCCACCGCGCTTCCTGAGGGCGATTATCGCGTCACGCTGACGCTGGGCGGACGACAGGCGGGTGACACCACGGTCAAGGCCGAAGCACGGCGCATGATGCTGAACCATGTCGTCACGCGTCCGGGCGAAACGGTTGAGCGCAGCTTTCTGGTCAATGTGCGCACCCCTGCCCTGACCCCGCCCCCGGCCAATGCGCCGGGTGGCAGGACAGTGCGGGTCGATGCGCGTGATATGCTGGAATATACGTGGGACGAGAAGCTGACCCTGGAATTTCTGGGCAAGCCCGTTGTCCAGTCGGTGCGGATCGAGCCGGCACATGCGCCTACCATCTTCCTGGCGGGCGATTCGACCGTGACCGACCAATATGCCGAACCGGCCGCCAGTTGGGGACAGATGCTGCCGGCGATGCTGGACGACGCGGTGATCGTCGCCAATCATGCCAAATCGGGTGCTACGCTCAAATCCTTCCTGACCGACCTGCGCTTCGACAAATTGCTGGCGGGGATGAAGGCGGGCGACTGGCTGTTCATCCAGTTCGGCCATAACGACCAGAAAGCCGAGTGGCCGCAGACCTATGCCGACGCGGCGACCACCTATCCCGCCTATCTGCGCGCCTATATTGCCGAGGCGCGGCGGCGCGGCGCGCTGCCTGTGTTGGTGACGTCGCCCGAACGGCGCAATTTCGACGAGGCCGCGCGGATCAAGGATACGCTGGGGGCCTATGCGGCGGCCGTGCGCAAGGTTGCGGCGGACGAGCAGGTACCGCTGATCGACCTGAACGCCGACAGCCGGGCGATCTATGAAGCGCTGGGGCCGGACGTGGCGCCGACCATCTTCAATGATGGTGGCAAGGACAAGACGCATCATGACAATGCAGGCGCCTGGTTGCTGGCGCGGGCAGTGGCGGAACGGATCAGGGCGCAGGTGCCGACCCTGGCCGGGCATGTCGTTGCATCGGCCTTCATACCGAGCCGGCCGCAGTTGGACGGGGTGTCGATCGTCCCCAGCCTGATCCGCAGCGACCAGCGGCCGGCGGGCAATTGATGCGGATGAGCCGCCGCGAACTGGCACTGGGCGCCGCCGCGCTGATTGTGCCGATCTTTCCGGCGCATGCGGCCCGGCGTTTCGACGTGCGCGATCATGGTGCGAAGGGCGATGGCATCGCGATCGACAGCGGGGCGATCAATGCCGCGATCGAGGCGGCGTCTCGCGCCGGGGGCGGCACCGTCATTCTGCCGCGTGGCCGCTATCTCTGCTTCTCGATCCGGTTGAAGAGTCGGGTGACCTTGCTGCTGGGCGAAGGGGCGGTGATCGAGGCCGCAGATCCGGCGCGCCATGGGGGACGCTACGACCTGCCCGAGGCCGGGATCGAGCAGCTTTACCAGGATTTCGGGCATAGCCATTGGCGCAACAGCCTGATCTGGGGCGACGATGTCGAGCAGGTGGCGATCATAGGGCCGGGATTGATCCACGGCTTGGGCCTAACCCGCGATGGGCCAGGCGCGCGGTGGAAGAAACAGGCGGGCGAGCGCCCGCTGTCGATGCAGGGCATGACCGCTGCCGAAATCGGCCATCTGGAACCGGATGCCGCCATGATGCAAGGACTGGGCAACAAGGCAATCGCCTTGAAAAATGGGCGCGACATCCATCTATCGGGCTTCACCATATTGAAGGGCGGGCATTTTGCGATACTGGCCACGGGCACGCGCGACCTGCGGATCGAGGGGCTGACCATCGATACCGAGCGGGACGGGATCGACCTGGACTGCGTGCGTAACGTGGTGGTGGAACGCTGCCGGGTCAATTCACCCAATGATGACGGGATCGTGGTGAAGAGCAGCTATGCGCTGGGACGCGCCATCGCCGCGGAGAATATCCTGATCCGCGATTGCGACGTATCGGGCTATGATATGGGATCGTTGGTGGATGGGACGAAAAGGACCACGCAGGAAATCGCGCCGGATCGCGATCGGGTGACGGGACGGATCAAGCTCGGCACCGAGAGCAATGGCGGATATCGCAACGTACGGATTGAGGATTGCCGCTTCACCCGGTGTCGGGGATTGGCGCTGGAGACGGTGGACGGTGGCGTCATGGAGCAGATCGTGGCGCAGCGGTTGACGATGCGCGACGTCACGACCGCCCCGTTGTTCCTGCGGCTGGGTGACCGGCGGAGAGGGCCTGAAGGGACGGGTGTCGGCGCGATCGAAGGCGTGACGATCCGCGATGTGGATGCACGCGGGATCGACCATCGCTTCCCGGCTGCAATCGCAGGACTGGCGGGTCATCCGATCCGCGACGTGACGCTGCGCGACGTGCACCTGTCCTATCGCGGTGGCGGAACGGTAGCGGACGCGGCACGCCGGCCTCAGGAACTGCCCGATGTCTATCCGGAACCGAGCATGTTCGGCGTGCTGCCCAGCTGGGCATTGTGGGCCCGGCATGTGGACGGGCTGGCTATCGACCGGCTGACCGTCGAGACGATGGCAGCTGATCAGCGGCCGCCCTTCGCGCTGGAGGATGTGCAGCGCTTTTCCGTGCGGAATACGCCGCTATGGCGTTGACGAACATATGGGACGATGCTACCAAATATAGGTAGAACGTTCCACAATATGGTTTGATAACGGGAGCGAGGGGAGAGCAATGACCATCCACGCCTTCAAGATGCAGCTGAAGCCCGGCGTGGTGGACGAGTATCGCAAGCGCCATGACGAAATCTGGCCAGAGCTGTCCAACTTGCTGTCGCAATCTGGCATCCACGACTATTCCATCTTCCTGGATGAAGAGACGCTGAGCCTTTTCGCAGTGCTGAAGCTGCGCGAGGATAACAGCCGCGACACGCTGCCCGATCATCCGATCATGCAGCGCTGGTGGGACCATATGGCCCCGCTGATGGAGGTGCAGCCCGGCAACCAGCCCAAGGAATGGCCGCTCCCCTTGCTGTTTCACATGGACTGAAGCCATGCGTTCGCTGATCGCCGCCTTGCTTCTGGGGTCTGCTCTTGCCACGCCTGCCGTTGCGCAGGAGGCGAAGCCCACCGCCAACCTGTCCGCCCCGGTCAAGACGTTCGGGCGTGTGTCCTATGACGCCCGTTCGCTGATGGTCGATGGCAAGAGGATGGTGATCTGGGGCGGCGAGTTCCACCCCTTTCGCCTGCCCTCCCCCGATCTGTGGCGCGACATCCTTCAGAAGATGAAGGCCAGTGGGTTCAATACGGTCGCGCTCTATTTCGACTGGGGCTATCACAGCCCGAAGCAGGGCGTATATGATTTCAGCGGTATCCGTGACATCGACCGGCTGCTGACCATGGCGGAGGAGGAAGGCCTCTACGTCATCACCCGCGCCGGTCCCTATGTGAACGCGGAATTGTCGCGAGGCGGCTTTCCGGGCTGGCTGGTCAACCAGCGCGCCCGCGCCCGCACCGACGACCCCGATTATCTGAAGGCCGCCGACGAGTGGCTGAGCCACATCAATCCGATCATCGCCAAGCACCAGATCAACGCCGACCCCAAGCGCCGCTATGGCGTCATCCTGCATCAGATCGAAAATGAGCTGGCGCTGACGACCCCGTCGCAGCGACGCTATATGGATCATCTCTATGCCAAGGCGCGGGCCGATGGCATCACCGTCCCGCTGTTCCACAATGATCAAGGGCGTAATGGCTATTGGACGCCCGAGAGCAGCAAGGTCGACAAGGTCGTCCATGGCCCGAACGACATGTACGCGTTCGACGGCTATCCCGGCGGCACCTGCACCGTGGAGGGCAAGCCGACCCGCGACGTCGCCGCGCCCGACTGGGGCTTTTATGGTCCGGGCGGGGCGAAGGGCGGCGCGTCCGCTTCGCCGGATACGCCGGGGTTTCTCGCGGAGTTCGGTGGCGGCTGGTTCGACTATTGGGGGTCGAATGGTGGCTATGACTGCAACGCCATCCAGCGCGGCAAGCGGTTCCAGCGGGTCTTTTATGGCACCAACCTGGCCAACGGGATCGGCATCCAGAGCTTCTACATGAGCTATGGCGGCACCAGCTGGGGCTGGTTGCCGGCGCCGGTCGTGTTCACCAGCTATGATTATGGGTCGGCCATTTCCGAACCGCGAGCGCTGCGCGACAAGGCCATGGAGATGAAGCAGCTGGGCGGGCTGATCGCGTCCGTCCCCGATCTGGCGGGCATGATCCCGGCGGGGCGGCCGGAGATTTCGTCACCCAATATCCAGATCTACCACAATAAAAGCCGGGAGACGGACGCGCGCTTCCTGATGGTGACGCACAAGCCTTCTAACAGGCAGACGAACGATAGTTTCAGCTTTACCGCCGACCTGCCCGACGGGCGCTATAGCGTGCCGATGCAGTTGAATGGCTTCGACGCTAAGTGGCTGGTCGCGGGGGTGACGCTGACCGGGCAGCGGCTGGTCTATTCGACGTCGGAGCTGCAATCGTCGCAGGATGGCGTGATGCTGCTCTATGGCCGCGCGGGCGAGCCGGGCGAGACGGTGCTGCGCTATGCCGCCGCCCCCACGGTGACGGTGGTGGAGGGACAGGTTTCGAGCGCATTTGACGCGGCGAAGGGCGACCTGAAACTCGGCTATACCCATCAAGGTCGCTCAGTGGTGCGGATCGAGGGTGGCGATCGCCCTCCGCTGACGCTGATCATCGCCGACGAGGCGGAAGGCGCCCATTATTGGCGGCAGGGCGATGCGCTGGTGCGCGGGCCGGCACTGGTGCGCTCGGCCGTGGCAAAGGGCGGCGTGCTTGCACTGACCGGCGATACGGATGGAGCCGATGGGCTGGAGGTGTGGGCACCCAAGGGCGTCCGCGCGGTTATCTGGAATGGCGCGAAGGTGGCGACCACGGTTGGCGCGGCAGGCAGCCTTGTCGCTGTGCAGCCGCTGAGCGGACCGGCCGATATCGTCCTGCCCGCGCTGACCGACTGGCGCATGGCCAAGGGATCGCCCGAAGCCGATCCGGCATTCGACGACAGTGCATGGCAGGCGATCGACCGGCGATCCTATGCACCGACCACGATCCGCCCGGACGGTCAGCCCAATATGAGCATGGACGCCTATGGCTTTCATGACGGCGATGTCTGGTATCGCGGGCGGTTTAGCGGGACGCCGGACACCAAGGCGCTCTCGCTCTTCTACGGGGCAGGTGGCGCGGGACTGGTGCAGGCCTGGATCGATGGACAGTTTATCGGCGAGGCCGAGCCGCCGACTGGACTCCCTCGACCGATCACCACCGGGACGGCGCGCTTTGCCCTGCCCGCCGGCGCGCAGAGCGGCGAGCATGTCCTGTCGGTGATGGTGCGCAACAACGGCCATAATTGGGATCTGGACAGCGACGATTTCCATAAGGAAGCGCGCGGCCTGATCTCCGCCTCGCTGGAGGGCGGCCCCAGCGGGCGCAGCTTCGCCGTGCCGATCGAGTGGAAGATCCAGGGCAAGCAGGGCGGCGAAGACCTGCCCGATCCGGTGCGCGGGCCGGCCAATAATGGCGGCCTCCATGGCGAACGCATGGGATGGCACCTGCCCGGTTTCGACGACAAGGGGTGGGGCAAGGTCAGCCTGCCCGCGACGCAGGTTCAGGCCGGGACCAGCTGGTATCGCACCGATTTCGCGCTGAACGTCCCCAAGGGACAGGATGCGACCATTGGCCTCAGCTTCGGCGATGCGTCCAAGCCGCGTTCGCCGGTGCGCTATCGCGTGCTGATCTTCGTCAATGGCTGGAACATGGGGCAGTTCATCGCTCATGTCGGGCCGCAACGCACTTTCCCTATCCCCGAGGGCATAATCAATCACCGGGGCAAGAACCATATCGCGCTGGCCGTCACGTCCGATGGCCAGCCGGGCGACGCGCTGGAAAGCGTACGCCTTATCACCCTTCATACCGTGAAAGGCGGTCTGCCAGTGCAGATGGTTGCCGCGCCAAACGCACCTTCAGACCTCAAGGAGACCAAGTAAGTGGCCGCTACCCATCATGACGTTCCACGCAGCGAGGTCGTCGAATCCATCGACCGGCTGATGGACAATCTCGTCAACATCAAGGACGAGACGGGCGAATTCCTGCTCCATCTGGATGATGGACGGATCATCGACACCAAGGGGTGGGCCGGCTGGGAATGGACCCATGGCGTCGGCCTGTTCGGCATGTGGCGCTATTTCGAGCAGACCGGCGATTACAAGGCGCTGGAGATCATCAAACAATGGTTCGAGGATCGCTTTGCCGAAGGTACGCCGACCAAGAATATCAACACGATGGCCCCGTTCATCACGCTGGCCTATCTGTACGAATATGAGCCGGACCCGCGCTACATCCCTTATCTGGACACCTGGGCCGAATGGCTGATGGCGCCCGACGGCCTGCCCAAGACCGAGGAAGGCGGGTTCCAGCATATCGTCTATAATGACGAAAATCCGGGCGAAATGTGGGACGACACGCTGATGATGTCGGTGCTGCCGCTGGCCAAGATCGGCCTGCTGCTGAACCGCCCCGCCTATATCGAAGAAGCAAAGCGCCAGTTCCTGGTCCATATCAAATATCTCTACGATACGAAGACGGGGCTGTGGTTCCATGGCTGGGATTTCAACGGTCGCCACAACTATGCCGAAGCGCTTTGGGCGCGCGGCAATTGCTGGGTGACGATCGCGATTCCCGAGATCATCGAGATACTGGATCTGCCGGAGGGCGATTTCTTCCGCACCTTCCTGATCGACACGCTGACGGCGCAGGTGAAGACGCTGGCCGAAACGCAGGATGCCGAGACGGGCCTTTGGCATACGCTGATCGTCGATCCGACCAGCTATCTGGAAGCGTCGGCCACGGCCGGTTTCGCTTACGGTATCCTGAAGGGCGTACGGAAAGGCTATCTGCCGCGTCATTATGAGGAGGTCGGGATCAAGGCGGTGCGCGGCGTTCTGGCCAATATCGATGCGGCCGGCGAGTTGCAGCAGGTCAGCTTCGGCACCGCGATGGGCAGTAGCCAGCAATTCTATAAGGATATCGCGCTCACCTCCATGCCCTATGGCCAGAGCCTGGCCATCTGCGCGCTGGGCGAGTTTTTGCGGACCTATATCTGAGGCAGGCGGCGACAAGGGGACGGCTGTGGAAGGACTGTACCTCTTTCGCCTTTTGCGCGGACATGCCGTCGGCCTGATCGGGCTGGCGGCATTTTTGCTGGGTACGCCGGCACGCGCGGAAGAGTGGGTGCATGACCGGGCGCGAGCGGGCGATTTCATGCTGGCAGCCAAGGGACGGATGGCGCGGATCGTCACCGATGCGGCGGACCATGAGGTGGTGTGGATCGCCGCTGCGGACCTGCGCCGGGATATCGCCACCATCAGCGGCGCGAACGAAGGCGGCACGGGGCAGGTCTGGATCGGCACGCTGGGGCGTAATGCCGCCATCGACCGGCTGGTGGCAGCCAAGCGGATCGACGTCGGCAGGCTGAAAGGCGCGTGGGAGAGTTTCCTGATCTTAACCGTCGATCGGCCGGTGCCAGGCGTGGCCCAGGCGCTAGTGATCGTGGGGAGCGACAGGCGTGGTACGGCCTATGGCGCCTATGAAGTCGCGCGCGCGATCGGCATGTCGCCCTGGCACTGGTGGGCGGACGTTGCGCCGCTGCATCGAGATGCGCTCTATGTGGCGAAGGGCATGCAGCGGTTCGGGCCACCTTCGGTCAAATATCGCGGCATATTCTTGAACGATGAGGATTGGGGGCTGGTGCCCTGGGCGGCCGGTACGCATGCGCCGGGCGAGAAGCCACTCGGGCCGCAGACTTATGAGAAAGTCTTCGAACTATTGTTGCGGTTGAAGGCCAATATATTGTGGCCGGCGATGCACAAGGTGACGCGGCCATTCAACGCCGATCCGGCCAATGCGGCGTTGGCGGATCGCTATGCCATCGTCATGGGATCGAGCCATGCCGAACCGATGTTGCGGAACAATGTGGGCGAATGGACCGCGCCGGCGGCGGATTTCGACTATCTGAAGAACCCAGATGGTGTGCGCCGCTATTGGGAAGAACGGGTAACGACCGATGCGGCTTACGAAAGCGTGTGGACGCTGGGGATGCGGGGCATTCATGATAGCGGCATGGTCGGGCCGAAAACGGTCGAAGAGCGGCGGGCTACGCTGGAACGGATCTTTGCCGATCAACGGGCGATGCTGGGGAAGGCCGGCATAGGCGCCGCGCCGCAGGTCTTCACGCCGTACAAGGAAGTGCTGGACGTCTATCGCGCGGGGCTGAAGGTGCCGGACGATGTGACGCTGATGTGGCCGGACGATAATTTCGGGTATATCCGCCATTTCCCCGATGCCGCCGAGCGCGCGCGCAAAGGCGGTTCGGGCGTTTATTATCATTTGTCCTATCTGGGCGCGCCTCTTTCCTACCTCTGGCTGTCGACTACGCCGCCGGCGCTGATCCGCCAGGAAATGGGCCGGGCCTGGGACAAGGGCGCGCGGACGATGTGGGTGGTCAATGTCGGCGATCTGAAGCCGGCGGAACTGGGCACCGACTATTTCCTGCGCATGGCATGGGATGTGGAAGGGACGCGCGCCGAGCCTGTCGACCGGTGGGTCGAACGATGGGCGGCGGACACGATCGGGGCGACGGTGGCGCGGCCGGTCGCAGACATATTGCGCGATTATCATCGGTTGAATTTCGAACGGCGGCCGGAACATCTGCAATATCATCTGCCGGCCGAGAAAGCGCGGCAAAGCCCGTTGACGATCGACGAAGCGGACAAGCGACTGGCGGGTTTCGCGGCGATGGAAGAGGCGCTCGGGCGGATCGAGCCGCTGGTCGCACCTGAGCGGCGGGACGCCTTTTTCGAACTGGTGGCTTATCCGGTGCGGGCGTCTGCGGCGGCGAACCGGCGCTTCTTTGCGGCCGAAGCGCATGATCGGCTGCGCGACGTCGACCTGGCCGAAGCGATGCGGCGGGGGCAGGTGGCGCATGAAGCCGATGCCGCGATCGGCGCGCTGACCCGGCACTATAATCGCGCGGTGGCGGGCGGCAAATGGCGGGGCATGATGGCAGTGGAGCCGGCTGACGGGCAATGGCGCAGCTATCGTCTGACCCCGCCCATCCTGCCACCGGTGGATGCCGTGGCGCCGGCTCCAGGCCATGAACGCATGGCAAATGAGACAGCGAGTTGGACAGTGGTTGCGCCACGCGACTTTGCTGTCGAGGCGGGATGGCGGCTGGTGGATGGGCTGGGCCGGCAGGGCGATATGCTTGCCGCAACGGGCATCGGCGGGCGAGCCAAGGCTGCCGTCACCCTGCCCGCCGGGCGTTGGCAGATGGTGGTGGATCTGCTGCCTGCCTATGCCGACCATGATGGCGATCCGTTGGAGTTGACGGTGCGCGTCGATGGCGTGGATCATGCTCTGGCCGTGACGCGCGAGACGGGAAGTCGGGACTGGGCGATGGGGGTGCTGGACAATCGACTGAGCCTGACATTAGCCGGAGAATTGGCGGGCGGCGGGCATGATCTGGCGGTGTCGGCCAGCGACAGCGGGGTGATGATAGAGGCGGTGCGGTTCATGCCCGTTCAGGCTGATCGCGCCTTGCATTAATTTCATATTGCGTGATAGACGTCCACTATGTGGCATTTAATGCCCGTGCCCAAGGATAAGAATCACAGGCGCGACCCAAGGCGAGGATGAGATTGAACGTGCCTGAACCCACCCGACCCGTCCGCCTGCAAAATTACCTCGCCTATGGCTCCAACGATGTTCTGGGCGCCGGGTCGATGGCCGTCATTTCCGGCTGGGTGCTGATTTTCTACACGCAATTTTGTGGGCTTAGCGCCGGACAGGCCGCGACTATCTTTGCCGTGGCGCGCATATTGGACGCGTTTGCCTCGCCCATGATCGGCTATATTTCCGATCATTTCGGATCGACTTGGCTGGGCCGGAAATTGGGGCGGCGGCGCTTCTTCATATTGGCCGCCATCCCGCTGTTGCCAAGCTTCGCGCTGATGTGGCTGCCGGGACAGGGATTCTGGTATTATCTGGTCAGCTATGTGCTGTTCGAGCTGGTCTATGCGATGGAGATCATCCCGTTCGAGACGCTGGCGGCCGAAATGTCGACCGACTATCGGACCAAGGCGAAATTTGCGGGGTCGCGCATATTGTTCGGACAGGCTTCGGCGATCCTGGCGGGCTTCCTGCCACTGTGGCTGATCAATGCGCTGGGCCGGGACAGCGCCGACACTTTCTTCTACATGGGCCTGATCTTCGCCGCCCTGTTCATGGTGACGGCGGGGCTGCTCTATCTGTTCAGCTGGGAACGGCATATGCCGGGCGCACTGGACGTGGCGCCGGAACGCAAAAGTGCGGGCGGCGCTGGACAGGCGTTGAAGGCGCTCTATCGCAACCTGTTCTCGACCATGCGCATCCGAGCGTTCCGGCTGCATCTGGGCATGTATCTGGGCGGCTATATCAGCCAGGATATTTTCAACGCGGCCTTCACCTTCTTCGTGATCTTCGCAATGTCGGGGTCGATGGCGATCGCGTCGGGATTGCTGGGCACCATGTATATCGTGCAGTTCGCCGCGGTGATCATCGCCATCAACCTGGCGCTGCGCGCGTCACCGGCGAAAGCCTATCAGGTCGCGGCGGCGGATTTCGCCGTGGGCGTGTTCGCATTGCTGGCGTTGTGGCTGCTGGGCGTGCCGGCGACGTCTCCGTGGATCTGGCTGCCGATCGTGCTGGTAGGGCTGGGGCGCGGGGCGCTCAATTACATTCCCTGGGCGACATATAATTATATGGCGGATGTGGACGAGATCGTCACCGGCCAGCGGCGCGAGGGCAGCTTTGCCGGGGTCATGACTTTCGTGCGCAAGGCGACGCAGGCCGCCGCCGTGGTGGCCGTGGGCTTCATCATGCAGGCGGGTGGCTTCGTATCGGGCGCGCAGGCGCAGAGCCATGGCGCGATCCTGACCATGGCGTTGCTGCTGGGCGTGGGGACGGTTGGCTGTCTGGCCTTTGGCATCATCGTGTCCACGCGCTTCCGCCTCAGCCCCGCAACCCACGACATATTGATGTGCGAGATCGAGCATTTGCGGAGCGGGGCCACCACCCCCTCCTCCCCCGCGGCCGCCATGGTGGTCGAGGATCTGTCCGGCTGGCGTTACGACCAGCTATGGGGCAACAATCCGGTGGCCCGATCGGCGGGGTGAACAAGGGGATGATGATGAAGCGGAGCATGATGCTGGGCGTGGTGCTGACGGGCGCGCTGATGACGACGCCGGCGCTGGCCGATGGCTGGTCGCGGAGCTGGATGGCGGCGCCCCTGGTGTCGAAAGCGCCACCGGAGAAGCGCCCTGAGTTGCAGGATCGGACCGTGCGACAGGTGGTGCGGATCAGCAGCGGCGGGCAGCGTATCCGCCTGCGCCTGTCCAACGAGATGTCGACACAACCGCTACTGCTGGGCGCGGTGCATGTCGCGCTGGCGGATGAGAATGGCGCGATCATGGCGGGGTCCGACCATGTCGTGACCTTCAACGGGGCGCAGGGCGCGACCGTGCCGGCGCGCGCGCCGTTGCTGAGCGATCCGATCGCGCTGCCGGTCAAGCCGCTGACCCGGCTGACGATTAGCCTGCATCTGCCGCAGGGCGCGCCGGAAGCAACGGTCCACAGCTATTCCGCCGCGACCGGCTGGACCGCGCCGGGCGATCAGACCGGGGCGACCAGCTTGACCGATGCGACGGTGATCGGGCCGCGCATCATCCTGTCCGGTGTGGAAGTGGAAAATCGCCGGGCCGGCACGACTATCGTGACGCTGGGCGATTCCATTACCGATGGCGTGCGCGCCACGACCGATAGCAATCGCCGCTGGCCCGATCTGCTGGCGGAGCGGCTGCAAAAGGCGGGGCGTACGTCTGTGGGGGTCGCCAATGCCGGGATCAGCGCCAACCGGCTGCTGAGCGAGGGCGATGGGAATAATGCGCTGGCGCGGTTCGACAGCGATGTGCTGGCGGTGCCGGGCGTGACCCATGTGGTGGTGCTCGAGGGAGTGAACGATATCGGCTCGGCCTTTGCGCAGAAGCGGCCGATCCCGACCCGCGACGCGCTTGTCGGTGCCTATCGCCAGATGATCGCGCGGGCGCATGATCGGGGCGTGAAGATCATATTGGCCACCATCCTGCCCTATAAGGGTGCGGGCTATTGGAGCGAGCAAGGCGAGGCGGTGCGGGTCGCAGTCAACGACTGGATTCGCCAGAATGACGAGGCGGACGGCTTTGTCGATCTGGCGAAGGCGATTGCCGATCTGGCCGATCCTGCGCGCATGGCCAAGCCCTATGATGTGGGCGATGCGCTGCATCCCAATGATGCTGGGTTCCGCGTCATGGCCGATGCGATCGACCTGAAGTTGCTGCGATGATCGGTGCGCTGCTGATGCTGGCGGCCGCTGCGAGTGGGCCGGTCGCGCCCAAGCCCTTGTTTCGCGATCCGGTGCATGACGGCGCGGCCGATGCCTCCACGGTGCGGGATCGCAAGACGGGCGAATGGGTGATGTTCTATACCAATCGGCGCGCGGACCTGCCTATGGACGATGCCAAGGATGTGCGCTGGGTGCATGGCACGGCGATCGGTGTCGCGCGGTCGAAGAATGGCGCGCATTGGCGCTATGGCGGGACGGCGGATATTCCCAAGGCCTGCACCGGCGAGACGCTCTGGGCACCTGAGGTGCAATGGCTGGCGGGACAGTGGCATATGTGGCTGACGGTGGTGCCGGGCGTGTTCCGCGACTGGAATGCGCCGCGCTTCATCGTCCACCTGACCAGCCCGGACCTGAAAAGCTGGACCTGTGGCGAGCGGCTGGATCTGGGGTCCGACCGGGTGATCGATGCGAGCGTGCTGGCGCTGCCGGGCAAAGGAAAGAAGGCAGGGGGTTATCGGCTGTTCTTCAATGACGAGCGGCAGAACAAGGCCATCGTTACCGCCGACAGCGACGATCTGGTCCACTGGACGGTCAAGGACCGGCTGACCCAGACGCCGGGCGAAGGGCCGAAGGCATTTCGGTGGAAGGGGCGTTACTGGCTGATTTCCGATGCATGGAAGGGCCTGCTGGTGATGCGGTCCGACGATGGGGCGCATTGGACGACGCAGCCCGGACATATCCTGGCGACGCCGGGCTTGCAGCCGACCGATCGCGCCAAGGGGCAGCATCCCGATATCATCGTTGCGGGGAAACGCGCCTATATCCTGTATTTCGTGCATCAGGATGGCGAGGGTGCGGCCAAGGCCAACCCCGACTGGAAGCGGCGCAGTGTGTTGCAGATTGCCGAACTGACGGAAAAGGACGGCATCATCAGCGTGGATCGCGAGGCGCCGGTGCATGTCAGGCTAGCGCCGTGATGTGTCCGTATGTTAAGACATCATTCCACATTCAGGGAATAAATCCTTCCTTTTGATGGTGCGGCCGCTATAAAAGCGCAAAGTTCCAAGGAGATTCAGATGTTCGAGAAGACCTATTATGCGACGCATCCCGACATGATGGAGTGCGTATCGAACGACGAATTGCGGGATCGTTATCTGATCGGCGGTCTGTTCCGCGATGGTGAGGTGGTGCTGAACTATACCCATGCGGAGCGGTTCGTGATCGGCGGCGTGGCGGTGGTGGATGCGCCGGTGACGCTGCCGGCGCACAGCGAGCCGGCCTCGGCGGCGGGCCATCCCTTTCTGGAGCGGCGCGAACTGGCGATCGTCAATGTCGGTGGCGTCACCGGCACGGTCACGGTCGATGGCGAAGTCTTCACGCTGGGCAACAAGGATTGCCTCTATGTGACGATGGGCGCGAAGTATGTGGAATTTGCGGGGGCTGGCGCACGCTATTATCTTGCCTCCTGCCCGGCGCATAAGGGGTTCAGGACGCAGCTGATCTCGGTGGCGGATGCGACCACGCTGGAACGCGGCTCCCTTGAGGAATCGAACGAGCGGACGATCTATCAGATGGTCATCCCCGGCATCTGCGAGAGCGCGCAGCTGGTGATGGGCCTGACGGTGCTCAAGCCCGGTTCGGTGTGGAACACCATGCCCCCGCATATCCATGAGCGTCGCAGCGAGATCTATTTCTATTTCGAGCTGGACGGGCCGAGCGACCGCGTCTTCCACTATATGGGCGAAGGCGAAGCGATGCGGCACATCGTCATGGCGAACGAGGAAGCGGTAATCTCCCCGCCCTGGTCGGTGCATATGGGATCGGGCACCAAGGCCTATGCCTTCATCTGGGCGATGGCGGGCGAGAACCAGGATTATACCGACATGAACGTGCTGGATATCTGCCAGCTGGCGTAATCGACCGCCCCCCTAACCCCCTTGCCGTCATCCCCGCGAAGGCGGGTATCCATCTCCTGACCAGGCCACAGATGGCACGACCGGGAGAAGGATCCCCGCCTTCGCGGGGATGATGCGGAGAATAGTCCATGACCCAAATCTTCGATCTTTCCGGCAAGGTGGCGATCGTCACCGGCGCCAATACCGGTATCGGCCAGGCGATCGCGCTGTCGCTGGCCGCGGCGGGCGCCGATATCGCGGCGGTGGGGCGCACCCCGGCGGAAGAGACGGTGGCGCAGGTCCATGCGCTCGGCCGCCGGGCGGAGATCATATCGGCCGATCTCAGCAGCATCGAGCCGGTGCAGCGGGTGGTGGACGAGACGATCGAGAAACTGGGCAGGCTCGACATATTGGTCAACAATGCCGGGATCATCCGCCGGGCCGACAGCGTCGACTTCACCGAAGAAGACTGGGACGCGGTGATCGACACCAACCTTAAAGTTTTGTTCTTCCTCTGTCAGGCGGCGGGTCGGCACATGATCGCGCAAGGCAGCGGCAAGATCGTCAACATCGCCTCCTTGCTGTCCTTCCAGGGCGGCATCCGGGTGCCAAGCTATACCGCGTCGAAAAGCGGGGCGGCGGGGCTGACGAAGCTGCTGGCGAACGAGTGGGCGGCCAGGGGCGTGAACGTCAACGCGATCGCGCCGGGCTATATCGCAACCAACAACACCGCCGCCTTGCAGGCCGATGAGACGCGCAACCGGCAGATACAGGAGCGCATCCCGGCCGGACGCTGGGGCGAGGCCAGCGACATCGGCGGCGCGGCCGTGTTCCTGGCGTCGCGGGCGGCGGATTATATCCATGGCCATGTGCTGGCCGTCGATGGCGGGTGGCTCGCGCGATAAGACGAGGCTGGAGCGGGGGCCCAACCCGCCACAATAACAACAGGAGAGAGGCATGCCCGATCGGCGGACTATGTTGGCGGCCAGCGGCCTTGCGGCGTTGGGGATGGCGCTGCCGCAGGTGGCTTTTGGCGGCACCAAGAATGGCGCACGGCCCGGCCCCTATCTGATCGGCGCGGATATCAGCTGGATTCCAGAGGATGAGGCGGCCGGCGCGCGCTATTTCATCGATGGGGTGCAGAAAGACCCGATCCTGCTGCTGCGCGATGCCGGCTTCAATGCGATCCGGCTGCGCATTTTCGTCGATCCGGCCAAGGGCTATGCGAAGCGCGAACCGGACAAGGCCTGGGCGGGGCTGGCGCAGACGATCAAGCTGGGTCGGCGCATTCGCGAGGCCGGCCTCTATCTGGTGCTGAGCTTTCATTATAGCGACACATGGGCGGACCCGGAGCATCAGGGCGTGCCCGCCGCGTGGGCCGGTTACGATCTGCCGCAACTGGCCAAGGCGGTCGAGGCGCATACGCACGACACGCTGGTCGCGATGCGCGCGGGCGGCGCGCCGGTCGATATGGCGGTCATCGGCAATGAGACGACCTTCGGCATGCTCTGGCCCCATGGGCGGGTGAAATTGTCCACGTCGACCGGCAATCCGGTGACCGACGCCAATCATGCCAAAGTCGGCGCAGTGGGCGGGTTCGACGGGTTCGCGCAATTGCTGCGCGCCGGCATTGCGGGTGCGCGGCGAGCGGAGCCGGATGTGAAGATCCAGTTGCACAATCATCTGGGCCGCCATTGGCCGATCGTGCGCGAATGGACCGACGCGCTGATCGCGCGCAAGGTCGATTTCGACGTGATCGGCTTTTCCTGCTACCAGCAGCGGGCGCAAGGCGACTGGGCAACCAGCTTCAGCGAGTTCGTCAAACGCTATCCCGACAAGGGCTTGCTGGTCGCGGAATATTCGAGCCGGAAGCGCTATATCAACGATCTGGTCCATGCCCTGCCGGGCAAACATGGCTGGGGGGCGTTTATCTGGGAGCCGACGCGACACCAGGAGGCGATCTTCGACCAGGATGGCCATAATGCGGGCGAAGGCGCCAAGCCGGACCTGATTGCGCAAGGATTGAACAGCGCCGAAGCGCCTGGTGGCCTCGTGAGCGCGCAGGCCGCGCCCAAGCCCGAGCCGACCGGTCCCATGGGCAAGGGCGGCGACTATGTCGCCAACGACCTGCTCAAACTTTATGGCGAGATGGCGAAGGCCTATCGATGAGACGCCGGGACTTCACCCTTGGGCTGGGCGCCATGACGCTGGCCGCCTGCGCGACCGGGCGAGCGGCGCGCAAGGACGATCTGCTGCTCTTCGCCTATTTCACCACGGGGAAGGCCGGCGAGGCGGATGGGCTGAAGCTGGCGGTGAGCGAGGATGGCTTCACCTTCCGCACGCTGGTAGGCGGGCGCAGCCTGTTGGTACCGACGGTGGGGGAAAAGAAGCTGCTGCGCGATCCTTTCCTCTTTCACGATGGACGGGTCTATCATCTGCTCTGGACCACCGCTTGGGAAGGCGTGACGATCGGCCATGCGACCAGTCGCGACCTGATCCACTGGTCGGCGCAGCAGGCGATCCCGGTGATGGCCGACGTGCCGGGGACGCGCAATTGCAGGGCGCCCGAGGCGATCCATGATCCGCGCACCGGCCGCACCGAGATTTTCTGGTCCAGCACGGTGAGCGGCCGCTTCACCGAGACGGCGGGCGCATCGGAATCGGGCTATAATCACCGGCTGTGGCATATCAGTACGACAGATTTCGTCAGCTTCTCGGCCGCAAAGCCGCTCTACGATCCCGGTTTCAGCGTAATCGACGGCAGTTTCGCGCGCGGCCCGGACGATGCGCTTTATCTGATCGTCAAGGACGAGACGGTCGAACCGCAGCGCAAATATTTGCAGGTTGCAAAGGCGGACAGCCCGACCGGGCCGTTCGGACCGCTGTCCAAACCCTTTTCCCCCGCCTGGGTCGAAGGGCCGATGGCGACGCGGATCGGCGATGCGCTGGTCTGCTATTATGACGTCTATAAGGAAGGGCGGTGGGGCGCGGCGATGACGCGCGACATGGCCGTGTGGGACGATGTCAGCGATCGCCTGACCATGCCGGCAGGCGCACGGCATGGATCGTTATTGCGAGTGCCCCGGTCGCTGGTGGCCGCGATCGGCTGAGGCGCGGTCAGGCTGACGGTCGGGGTCGTACCGTCAGACATTGCGACACGGTGGCGAAGGGGCCGACCGCGTCGTGCAAGATGCTGTGGGTAAGGCCAATACCGCTTTCGCCGGCGGATACCGATACGTCAAAGCCCAACCAGTCGCCCGCCGGTTGCCGGAAGATATGAGCGGTCAGATCGAGATTGGGAAAGACCGCGTCCCGTGGCGAGGCCAGCGGCGCAAGGCCGTTGGCGATATCGGCGAGCCCCATCATCCGCGCAATGGGCGATACGGTTTCGCCATCGAGCAGGGCGAAAGGCGAGCGGACCCAGCAGCGGGCACGCCCCTGCCCCTCCGCTTCGTGCCGTACCTGCACGCTTGCGATGAAGCCACCGTCCCACCGGGCGGACGGATCGCCGGCGGGCATGGCTTCGGGCGATGGCAATGGCGGGAAGTTGGCCGCCGCCAATGCGCTGCTGTCATAGGCCTGGGTCAGCCAGGCGCGCAGGATGATGGCTGGCCGGCCACCATGGCTGAGGCGCGCCTCGACCAGTTCGATGGTCCGGCCGGGGCGCAGCACGATAACCTCTATATCGACCGCCTCCATCGGGATGACGCCCCATATGTCGTAGGACAGGCGGGCGACCTGCAAGAGGTCGGTGCGGCGTGCGGCATGATCCGCCTCGACCGCATGGACGAGCAGGCCGATCGCCGGCGCGACATGCTGTTCGGTGACATTCCAGGCCCCGCCGACATGGGCGGTGGGCATGAAGCGGTCGTCATCCGTGCGCAGGAAATAGGCCAGCGGGCCGCTCTCTTCAGACCCCAAGGCTCGGTTTCCTTTGCATGATCACCCCTGTTATCCGTCGTTTCCGATCGGCCAATGATAGGCGCATGGCAGGCGATTTGGAAATGGGCGAACGGCCCCTTCCCGCCTCCGCCCGATGGAAGGCGCGGAGGCGGATGTTTCAGGCCGGGAGGCGCGTTACTTGGCGTTGTTCAGCCGGATGACGCCGACGCCGCGTTCGATGGTGATTTGCGTGCCATAGGGTTGCGACAGGCGCTGGAGCCGTTCCAGGATGCGGGCGCCGACGATGGCGTCGGCGATATGCGGCACGCCGCGGCCTGCACCGGTGACATTGACGCCGAGGTCGATCGGGTGGAGACGGATTTCGCTCAGCTTGCCATCACGAAACTGGCTGACCGCGATCACCGTTTCATACAGGTTGGGATCACCAAATTCCTTTGCTCCGCGCGCCTGGAGCAGTTCTGGCGCGGTGACGGTGCCGGGCGTGATACCGAACTGGTCGTACATATCGGCCGGCAGGTCATCGAGCGAATTGTTCATCATCGCGAAGTTGCCGAGCGAATAGAAGATCGGCTTGCCCTTGTAGATCTCGATACCGCGCAACTGGTGCGGGCCATGACCGACATAGACGTCCGCGCCGGCGTCGATCGCCTGATGCGCGAGCGGCTGGGCGAAGTTGGCGGTGATCTGGCTGGCATTGCCGGGTTCATGATTGTGCAGCGAGAACACGACGAAATTGCCGTTCTGCTTGGCCTGGCGAATGGACAGCAGATTGGCTGCCACGTCCCTGGCATTAAGATCATATTCGATCTTCATCGGGGTGGCCGGATTGGCGGTCGCGCGATATTCGCGACCTTTCATCTTGACCGGCGTGCCGGGCTTGGTGCCGGCGAGGCGAGCGATGGTGGCCAGGTCCGCGTCAGACACAAGGCCGATTTCGGTGCTGCGGATGGCGTTGGCGCCACCACGGCCGGGCACCTTGCCCAGCGGATCGGCGGCCGGCGACATGGGGGTGAAGCTGGTGGTGGCCGAAATCAGGCCGACCCGGCCAGAAGGACCGTCATGATAGGCCGGCGCGCGCGCGGCGGTCATGTTGTGGCCGGTGCCCGCATGAGTCAGATGCGCCGCGTCGAGCAGGTCCAGCGTCTCGGCCATGCCCTCCACGCCCCAGTCGGTGGTGTGGTTGTTGGCGTGGCCGACGATGTCGATGCCCATCTTGGCCACGTCGGCCGGCACGGCGGGATCGGCAAGCATCCAGGTGCCGCCCGATTCGGCCTGGGGTGATCCCTTGAACGTCTTGAGGTCGAGCGCCGTCGTTTCGAAATTGCCGAAGGTGATGTCGGCGCCGCGCAGGATGCGCAGCATGTCGGGCGACTGCTTTTCGATCGTCGCCAGCATCGGCCGCAGATAGATGAGGTCGCCCACTGCCGCGAAGCTGAAATCGCCAGCTATGGGCGTGCTGGGAACAGTGGTCGTGCTCAACTGGCCGCCGCTTTCCTCTTCCTCGGCATGGACCGTCGGGGCGGCGGACAGAATGGCGGCGGCACCGGCGCAGAGCAGGGTGCGCAACGCGCGGCGGGAAAAGATGGCAGACATGAAGGCGGTCCCCTTGGACGATGCCGATAAGCGGCAGACCCATGGAGACTTAGCCAAGGCGGCTGACATGAACCTGTCACATGACGATATCGGGTCCGTCAGGCCGGGGCTCGGCGGAAACGAATGAGGACGCACAGTCCCTGCCCCGTTCGCCCATCCCGCAATTCTATCTCTGCGCCCAGCCGGTCGGCCAGCGCGCGGGCGATCGGCAGGCCAAGCCCGGTGCCCGGCGCCGACGTGCGGCCGGTGATGCGATAGAAACGCTCCCACACCTTGTCGCGCTGATCGGGGGGGATGCCGGGGCCGTTATCGTCGATTTCGACCACCGCCTCCTGATCGTCCAGCCAGACGCTGACCGCGACCGCACCGTCGGGGCGGTTATAGCGGATGGCATTGTCCAGCAGATTGCCCAGCAATTCACCCGCCAACGCCGCCTGGCCAAGCGCCATGACCGGACCGTCCATGCGATTGTCATAGGCGATATCGAGAGTGGCGGGCGCCTGCGCGGCGCGATCGGCAGTCACGGTGGCGGCGAGGGCCGCGAGATCGACGGGGCGCATCTGCATGTCCCCCTGATCCTCGCTGCGGGCCAGTGCGATCATCTGCCGCAGCAGCAGTTCGAGGGAGTCGATCGCGTGCGGAATATCCGTCAGCGCCGCTTGTCCCTGCGGCGAATGGGGGCCGTAGCGTTCCAGTACATCAAGATGGACGCGCGCGACGGCAAGCGGCGTGCGCATCTGATGCGAGGCGTTGGAGGTGAATTGCCGCAGCGAATTGCTCGCGCGCTCCAGTCGGGTCATGAGGCCGTTGAAGGCATCGACGAAGGGACGGATTTCGGTCGGATCGCTGCCGCTGCTTTCCAGACGGAAAGCGGGCGAGGCATCCTGTTGCGCCGTTTCCACCTGGCTGGTGAGGTCGATCAGGGGGCGCAGACCCCAGCGGATCGCCCACCAGAAGAGCAGGCCCGTAACGACCAGCACTGCAAGGCCGACCATCAACACCCGGATCATGAACTGATGCTCATAAGCGCGGCGATCGTCGATATAGTCGGCGATCTGAATGACGATCAGGCCGGTTTCGCCGGCAGGGCGGCGGATTTCCGTGGCGATGCGGGCAGGCTTGCCGTGCAATATGCCGTCGCGCAGATAGGCGGCCTGCGTCACCTGCCTGGCATCGGCGGGATTGAGATAGCCGCGCACCGTAGGATTGGCCCGATAGGCGTTGACGAAGGTGGCCGGCGGATGCGGGTCGATCACGCCATTCCATGTTTCGCCATAATCGCGCGGGGGCGGCAGCGCGGCGTCTCCCGCCAGCAACTCCTTCCCGCGATAGACGCTGTAATGAACGACCGGTCGCGCACGGCGCTGGAGCAAGTGGACGGCGAGCGGCAATAGGCTTTCCCGTTCCGGCGATCGGCTGTTGTAGACGAGGCTGAGCGTGCGGACCGAACCGACAAGCACGCGGTCGACCGTGTCGGCCTCCGTATCATGCGTCACCCAGGCGGTGATGATGCCGAATAGCAGGACGAGGGCCGCGAGCGGCATCATGACCGCGCCGGTCAGGCGCAGGCGCAACGAAGGGGGCAGGTTCCGCATCAGCGCGCTGTTAGCAGATTATGCGGATCAGGCAGCCTCTATCATATAGCCTAGCCCACGCACGGTGCGGATCGCGGGGCCGGACGGCTGGAGCTTGCGACGCAGCCGGCCGACATAGACTTCCAGCGCATTGGGGGTGACGGCATCGTCGAAATTGAAGATTTCGGCCGACAGGCGTTCCTTGGCGATGACCTTACCCGGTCGGCCCATCAGCGTTTCCAGCACCGCCAGTTCGCGGCGGCGCAGGTCCAGCATCTTGTCATCGAGATAGACGGTGCGGCTCGACCGGTCGAACATCAGCGTGCCGATGCGCAGCATCGGGTCCAGCTGCCCCTGGCTGCGCCGCACCAGCGCGCGGATGCGGGATTCCAGCTCGCGGGGGTGGAAGGGCTTGGCCATATAGTCGTCGGCGCCGCGATCGAGACCCTGGATGCGATCATCCATCATGTCCCGCGCGGTCAGGATGATGATCGGCGTGGCAGCGCCGCGCGCGCGCAACTGGCTGAGCACATCCAGCCCGTCCATATCGGGCAGGCCGAGATCAAGTATGATGGCGCAATAGGGTTCCTGGTCGGCCAGCTTCAGGGCGTCTTCGCCGGTCGTGAGAATATCGACGGCAAATCCGGCCGCCTCCAGCGAGGCGACCATGCCGCGGGCGAGCCGCTCATCATCTTCCACCAGCAACAAACGCATGAACTGACAAACCCTCCGTCCCGCGGGCGCCTTCCCGCGATGGACATTAAATTGCGATACGCATCATGCGTGGGATTGCAAATGCGAAGTGTGTCGGCGCCGATCTTGCCTTTGATTACGCATCGGCCCGTGTCCGACCCATTGTGTCAGGTTCATGACAGCGACTCCGGTTAGGATAATGGGGAAGACGAATGGCGGGATGACAATCCACAGCCTTCGGGTCGCAAAAAAATGACGCGCAAATAAGCGCTTCGCCATTTTCCAAGGGGAATCAGAACTATGATGACGGGTCGCTCCGCGTTCGCGGGGATATTGTTCTGCATGGCCGTTCCGCTGTCAGGCGGCGCTCTGGCACAGGTTGCCGCACCGGCCGAGCCCGCTGCGCTGGCGCGCCTCGACGCCCTGTTCGCCAAATGGAACAGCAAGGATTCGCCCGGATGCGCCGTCGCCGTGTCGCGCAACGGACAGGCGATCGCGACTCGCGCTTATGGCATGGCCGACCTGGAAAAGGGCGTGCCCGCGACCCCGGACAGCATCTATGAGGCCGGGTCGGACTCCAAGCAGTTCACCGCCGCCGCCATCCTGATGCTGGCGCGCGAGGGCAAGCTGTCACTGGACGACGATATCCGCAAATATCTGCCCGAGCTGCCCACCTACAGCGCGCCCGTTACCATCCGCCACATGCTGCATCACACCAGTGGCCTGCGCGACTGGGGATCGGTCGCCGCGATTGAAGGCTGGCCGCGCAACAGCCGTACCGCCAGCAATGACGATGTGCTGGAGATCGCGTCGCGCCAGAGCGAACTCAACTTCGCACCGGGCGCGCATTATCTCTACAGCAACAGCAATTATAATCTGGCGGCGATCGTCGTCGCGCGGGTCAGCGGCCAGTCGCTCGCCGATTTCACCAGCGAGCGCATCTTCAAGCCCTTGGGCATGACCCATACCAGTTGGCGCGACGATCATGGCGAAGTGGTCGCCGGCCGGACCGGCGCCTATGACTATCAGGACGGCGTCTATCGCAACGATCAGGTGATTGAGGACGCCTATGGCAATGGCGGCCTGCTGACCACCGTGGGCGATCTGGTGAAGTGGCAGGCGGCGCTGGATGCTGGCACTTTTGGTGCTGGCTTTACCGCGCAGATGCAGACGCCGACCAA
This sequence comes from Sphingobium limneticum, assembly GCF_008710155.1. Classification (GTDB taxonomy): domain Bacteria; phylum Pseudomonadota; class Alphaproteobacteria; order Sphingomonadales; family Sphingomonadaceae; genus Sphingobium; species Sphingobium limneticum. The sequence continues at coordinate 455,991 of NZ_VYPZ01000001.1, read as the reverse complement.
GCTGAACGACGGCACCCCGATCGCCTATGCGCTGGCGCTGGTGAACCTGGACCATCATGGCCAGCAGGAAGTCAGCCATAGCGGTTCGACCGGCGGCTATCGCGCCTGGATGGCGCGCTATCCCAAGCAGAAGCTGGCCGTGTCGCTGCTGTGCAATACCGGCAATGCCGACACGCCGGTGCTGGGCCGCGAGGTTGCGGATGTCTTCCTGCCGGCGTGGAAGGACAAGTCCTACACGCCCAAGGGGCCGCTGCCTTCGGGCGTCTATGCCGACGGCGTGAACGGCTTCCCGGTCAAGTTCGATAGCGACGAGCAAGGCCGCCTGCGCGCCGACGGCAAGCTGCTGACCCCGGTTGGCCCCGGCCGATGGGCACAGCGCGAGGATATCTTCGCCTTCGGCAAGAACGGTCTGGTGCGTGAAAATCGCGAAGGCGAGAAGATCGCCTATCGCAAGGTGGAGGCTGTCACGACCTTCGACGCCAAACCCTATGTCGGGAAGTTTTGCGGTGTGGATACCCATGCCTGCCTGACCTTCCGCCAGCAGGGCGAGGGGCTGGTCTATAGCGGTCCGCGCTGGGCCGACCAGACGCTCAGTCCCGCCTATGCCGACGTGTTCACGGGCGAAGCGATGCCCGACGCCGGCCGCATCACGGTGAAGTTCCAGCGCGACGCCAATGGCGCCGTCATCGCCCTGCGCTTTGGCGAGAGCCGTGCCTATGACGTGCTGTTCCGCCGGGCCGACTGACCAGATTTCAAACGCATAAAAGAGAGCCGCTCAGGTCGCGGACAAAAAAGCAAGAAGACGAAAAGGGACGATATATGACTGACTATAAGACCGGGTTTCGCAACCTGTTGATGGCTGGCACTGCCGGCCTGATCCTATCGCTGGCGCATGGCAGCGTGGCGATGGCGCAGACGAATGCACCTGCGGCCGATGCCGCCGACGAAGCCGAACCGGCGATCGTCGTCACGGGTTCGCGCATCGACCGCAAGGGTTTCGAGGCGCCGACGCCGACCACCATCATCGGCGACACCGAGCTGCGTCAGGGCGCGCGGCCCAGCATCGCGCAGGTGCTGAACGACCTGCCCCAGTTCCGCGCGACCCAGTCGCCGGCCAGCACGGTCGCCAACACCAATTCATCCTCGTCCGCGATGGATCTTCGCGGTCTGGGCGTCACGCGCACGCTGACCCTGCTCAACAACCGCCGCTTCACGGGCGCAGTCGATCTCAACACCGTGCCGCAGGGCCTGGTGAAGCGAGTCGAAGTCGTCACCGGCGGCGCATCGGCGGCCTGGGGTTCGGGCGCGATCGGCGGCGTGGTCAACATCATCCTGGACGATGAGCTGGAAGGCCTGACCATCGGCGCGCAGAACGGCATTTCCTCGCGCGGGGACGGCTATCGCTACAGCTTCGACGGCACGTTCGGCACCAAGTTCGCCGACGGTCGCGGCCACTTCATGATCGGCGGCGAATATCAGCAGGACAAGGGCATCCTTGACCGCAATTCGCGCAAGAATGTCGGCAGTTCCAACCTGTTCACGCCTGTCGGCAGCTCGCAGCTGATCCTGGTGCGCGACGTCAATGCCGCCAACACCAGCCTGGGCGGCCTGATCACCACGGGCAAGCTGAAGGGCCAGACCTTCAATGCGGACGGCACCATTCGCCCGTTCCAATATGGCAGCATGGTCAACGGCGCCACGATGGTCGGCGGTGAAGGCGTTGCGACCAATGACGAATATTCGCTGACCAACCCCTATCAGCGCGTCAACAGCTATGCGCGCGCCAGCTTCGAAATGGGCGATGCAACATTCTGGGCCGACGGCAGCTATAGCCGCATCTGGGCGAAATATCCCTTCTATGCGGAAAGCGGTTCGTACAGCATCTCTGCAACCAATCCCTATCTGTCCCCCGCGATCCAGAGCCAGCTGGCCGCTGCCGGCGAAACCCGCGTGTCGATCGGCCGCGTGTTCGAAGATTATGGCTATCGCACCTTCGACTATTATCGCCAGAATGTGGAAGGCGCAGTCGGCGTCGACGGCAGCTTTGCGGACGGCAAGTGGCGCTATTCGGCTTATTACAGCCATGGCGAAATGCGCAACATGCAGAGCTATCACAACCAGATCACCGGCGCGAACCTGACCGCCGCTCTGGACGCCGTGCGCGATTCCAGCGGTAACATCGTCTGCCGCGCGGCGCTGACCAACGCCAATACGGCTTGCCGCCCGCTCAACATCCTGGGCACCGGTACGGCCAGCCAGGACGCGATCGACTATGTGTTCGGCAATACCGCGCGCGTCGTCTACACGACCAAGCTCGACAGCGCCGGCGCAAGCCTGCGTGGCGATCTGTTCGAAACCTGGGCCGGCCCCGTGTCGGTCGCCTTCGGCGCCGAAGCGCGCTGGGAAGAACAGGTCACCAACAGCCTGGACGCAACCTCGGCCGCCAAGGGCTTCAGCCGCTTCAACTTCTCACCGCTTGATGGCGGGTTCAACGTGCAGGAAGGCTTCGGCGAAGTCGCCATCCCGCTGCTAAACCAGCCCTTCAGCAAGATCGACGTCAATGGCGCGGCCCGTTACAGCCGCTACAGCACCAGCGGCGGCATCTGGTCGTGGAAGCTGGGCCTGACCGATCGCATCTTCGACAATCTGTTGATCCGTGTGTCGCGTTCGCGTGACATCCGTTCGGGCAGCCTGGCCGAACTGTTCACTACCAGCACGACCAGCTTCACCACCGTCGTGGAAGGCGGCCAGACCTATGCGATCACCCGCTTTGGCGGCGGCAACGCCAATCTGAAGCCGGAAATCGGCAGCACGCTGACTCTTGGTGCGGTATTTACGCCGACGTTCCTGCCGGGCTTCAACCTGTCGGTCGATTATTACAACATCAAGCTGAAGGACGCGATCACCTCGCTGGGTGCGCAGGACGTCATCACCAACTGCGCCAACGGCAACACCGTGCTGTGCAGCCAGATCGAACGTAATGCTGCCGGTGCGCCGACCACCCTCTACACGACCTATATCAACCTGGCCGAATATAAGACCAAGGGCGTGGATATCGAGGCGACCTACACCCTGCCGCTGAACAAGGTCAGCGACAGCCTGGGCGGCACGATGCGCTTCCGCGGTCTGGCCACCTATGTGCCCAAGGTCATCATCAACGACGGCACCAGCACGGTCGACCGGGCCGGCGACGTGGGCGACAATGTCAACTTCGGCACGCCGAACTGGCGCGCGACGGGCAGCATCAACTACACCAGCCAGAACGTGTCGATCGATGCCCGCGTTCGCTATGTCGGCGGCGGCAAGTTCAACCACCTGCTGAACATCGCCAACAACGACATTGCCGCGCGCGTCTATGTCGATCTGGGCGCGCAGGCGACCATCGCCGATCGCTTCACGCTGTTCGCCAATGTGAACAACCTGTTCGATCGCGATCCGCCGCTGACCACCTATGGTTCGATCCATTATGACAGCATCGGCCGTTACATGACGGTGGGCGCGAAGGTCAGCTTCTGATCTAAGATACAGATGACGGCGCCCTGTCGGCGCCGTCATCCATTATAAGGGGCATGAGAATGAATCGGTCGCTGTTGAACATGATGCTGGCGGGTTCGCTCATCGCCCTGCCTGCGATAGCGGCCAGCGCCGCACCCTCCCCTGCCGACACGAAGCTGATGGCGACGATGAAGGCACGTCCGGCGGTCAAGACCGCGCTCGCCGCGCTGGAGCAGGAACATGGGCAGTGGGTCGAGAATATCATCGCCCTGACCCAGATCCCGGCCCCGCCCTTCAAGGAGGCGGTCCGCGCGAAGGCCTATGCCGACATGTTCCACGCCGCAGGCCTTGCCGACGTGGAAATCGACGAGGAAGGCAATGTGCTGGGCCTGCTGCGCGGCAGCGGCAAGCCGGGCGGCAAGCTGGTCGTCGTGGCGGCGCATCTCGACACCGTCTTTCCCGAAGGCACCGATGTCACGGTCAGGCGCGAGGGCGACACGCTGCATGCGCCGGGGATCGGCGACGATGTCGCGGGCCTTGCCACCCAACTCAGCCTGATCAAGGCTCTGGCCGCTGCGAAGATCAAGGCGCCGATGGACATATTGTTCGTTGGCGACGTGGGCGAGGAAGGGCTGGGCGACCTGCGCGGCGTGAAGCATCTGTTCCTGAAGGGTAAATATAAGGATCGCATCGCCAGCTTCTTTTCGATCGACGACGGGTCGGTCGATGGCCTGACCAATGGTGGCGTGGGGTCCAAGCGCTACAAGCTGACGTTCAAGGGACCGGGCGGCCACAGCTTCGGCGCCTTCGGCATCGTCAATCCGATGACGGCGATGAGCCAGGCGATCGTCAATATCTACAAGATTCCGGTGCCCAAATCGCCCAAGACCACGTTCAGCGCCAGCGTTGTGGGTGGTGGTTCTTCCGTCAACGCGATCCCGCGCGAAAGCTGGCTGCAGCTGGACATGCGATCGGAAAGCGCGGCGGAACTGGCGAAGCTGGAGCAGGCTGTATTGGCGCAGGTCGATGCCGGCGTGGCATCGGAAAATGCGGCGCGATCGACCAAGGATGGCGCGATCAGCGTGGATAAGCAGTTGATCGGCGATCGGCCCGCGGGGAACACCGACGCGGCCAGCCCGCTGGTGCAGCAAACCATCGCCGCCTATGCGACCGAGGGCGTGAGCGCGCGGCTCAGCTTCTCTTCGACCGACGCCAATGTGCCGATGAACCTGGGCATCCCCGGCATCACCATTTCGCGCGCGGCGACGGGCGGGCGCGGCCATTCGCTGGACGAATGGATCGACGTCAGCGCGGCGCCTTCCCTGAAGGTGAAGCGGATGAACCTGCTCGCCATCCTTGTCGCAGCGGGCTATCGCTGAGGAGATCGATCCTATCGAGGGGCGCTTTACGCTCCCCGGTAGGACAGGCCGAGCCAGTTGGCGAGCAAGTGCAATTCCGCCTGCAATGCGTCATATGTGTGGGGCGGTGCGCCGGCTTCGAGATGATGGGATTGCACCAGCAATATGCCGGCCTTTCGATCCGCCTTGAGATCGACGCGGGCGACAATGCTGTCGCCCAGCAGGAACGGCAGGTCGTAATAGCCATGGGTGCGCTTGTCGACCGGCGTGTAGATGCCGATGCGATAATGGAAATCGAACAGGCGCAAAGTGCGTGACCGCTCCCAGATCAGCGGGTCGAAGGGCGACAGCAACGCCGCAGCCCGCACGGGGCGGGGCGCAGGCGCGTCCCGATGGAGATAGGCGGTCTGGCTCGCCCCTTCTATCCGGGCCGGGATTAGCACGCCTTCGTCGCGCAGTTCGTCGATGGCGGCGCGCGTGTCATCGGGCTGAAGCCGGAAATAGTCGCGCAATTCCGCCGTCGTGGCGATGCCCAATGCTCTGGCGGATCGGTCGATCAGCGATTTTCGGGCGTCATGCGGCGGCGGCGTGGGCAGGTCGATGATGGCGGCGGGTATAACCCGTTCGGGCACATCGTAAAGCCGCTCGAACCCGCCACGGCGTGTCGCGGTGGTGACATGGCCGGCCCAGAACAGCCACTCCAGAGTCTGCTTCGCTTCCCCCCACTCCCACCAACCGCTGCGGCTGCGCCCGCCTTCGAAGTCGGCGGCGGCGAGCGGGCCTTCCGCACGGATGCGGTCGAGCAGGGCCATGGCGTCCGCTCGCCGCTCATTGGCGAAGACCCGCAGCCCCTTCCACCCTGCCTCCCCCCGGTCCGCGCGCGCCATGCGCCAGCGCAGCAGCGGATGCAGATCGACCGGTAGCAGCGAGGCTTCATGCGCCCAATATTCGAACAGGCGCCGATCGCGCGGCCGCCCCCAGGCCGCCGCATCCAGCCAGTCGCGATCATAAGCGCCCAGCCGCGAGAAGGCGGGCATATAATGGGCGCGGGCAAGGATGTTCACGCTGTCGATCTGATGCAGGCCAAGCCGATCGGTAGTCTTGCGCAGATGGAGTTTGGTCGGCGATGCCGGACGCGTGCGTCCGAACCCCTGGGCAGCCAGCGCGATCCTGCGCGCATCGACGATGGAAAGGCTGACGGTCATGGATGACAGCTATGCCAGAATGGCGCGAAAAGGCACGCCTGACTAGGCTATCGCACCTGCGCCAGCCAGTCGGCCAGATTATAATGGTTGCTGACCCGCGCGATCAGGCCGTCGCGGAACTGAAAGAAAGTACCGACCCGTAGCCGATAGTCCTGCCCCCGCGCCGGCGGCAGGTCGCCGTCCGTTTCCAGATAGCGTCCCGCGAGCATGAACTCCGCCGCGCCATGCCCCCCATCCGGCGTGACGAGGAAAACAGGGTTGATCACCTCTTCCTTGTAGCAGCGGTTCATATGGTCGAGAAATTCGGCGAAAACCTGCTTGCCTTCGCGCACGGCCCCTTGGGACGGCTCATGCACGACGTCGTCGGTCAGAAGGTCGAGCATGGCGGCGGCATCGCTACGATTGAAGGCAGCATAATAGCGGCCCAGCAGATCAATGCTCATCGGTTTCCTTTCATCCTTATAAGCGATGACGACTGGCGGCCTTCCGATATGACCGTCACGAACTTCCCAGACGATCAGCATGCCAGCGCAGATGATCCGCCATGAAGGTCGAGATGAAATAATAGCTGTGGTCATAGCCCGGTTGCAGGCGCAGCGTCAGCGCGATGCCCGCCGCCTTGCACGCTTCCTCCAGCAATTCCGGTTTCAGCTGGTTCGTCAGGAAGTTGTCGGCGTCGCCCTGATCGACCAGCAGGTCGGGAATGCGCGCGCCATCCTCTATCAGCGCGACGGCGTCATGCTTGCGCCATGCGGTCTGGTCGTCGCCCAGATAGCCGGGCAGCGCCTTTTGCCCCCAAGGCACCCGGGTTGGCGCGACGATGGGGGAAAAGGCCGACACGGCCTTGTAGCGATCCGGGAAGGTGAGGCCGATGGTCAGCGCGCCATGGCCGCCCATGCTGTGACCCATGATCGACTGGCGATCCATGTCCGTCGGGAAAGCCTGCGCGATCAGCGCCGGCAGTTCCTGCGTGACATAGGTCCACATCTGGTAGTTCGGCGCGAACGGCGCCTGTGTCGCGTCGACATAGAAGCCGGCGCCAAGGCCGAAATCATAGGCGCCGTCGGGATCGTCCGCCACGCCCTCGCCGCGCGGCGACGTATCCGGCGCGATGAAGATGAGGCCCAGTTCCGCGCACAGGCGACGAAACTCACCCTTTTCCGTCACATTGGCATGCGTGCAGGTCAGGCCGGACAGATACCAGACCACCGGCAGCTTGGCGCCGGGTGCATGGTCGGGGACATAGACGGAAAATGTCATGTCGGTGCCGGTGGCGGCAGAGGCGTGTTTGTACACGCCCTGCACGCCGCCGAAGCTGCGGTTGGTGGAGAGGGTTTCGAGTCCCATGGCGTGTCCGTTTCGCTCCAGCGTCAAAAGACGACGACGGAGCGGATGCTCTTGCCGGCATGCATCAGGTCGAAGGCGGTATTGATCTCCTCCAGGCCCATGACATGCGTGATCATCGGATCGATCTCGATCTTGCCGGTCATATACATATCGACGATCTTGGGCACATCGGTCCGGCCCTTGGCGCCGCCAAAGGCCGTACCGCGCCAGTTGCGGCCGGTGACGAGCTGGAAAGGACGGGTCGCGATTTCCTTGCCCGCTTCGGCCACGCCGATGATGATCGACGTGCCCCAACCGCGATGGCAGGCCTCCAGCGCGGTGCGCATAACATCGGTATTGCCGGTGGCGTCGAACGTATAGTCGGCGCCGCCGTCGGTCAGTTCCACGATCTTTGCCACCGTGTCCTCGCGCGACAGGCCCTTGCTGTTGAGGAAGTCGGTCATGCCGAACTTGCGGCCCCATTCTTCGCGATCGGGATTGATGTCCACGCCGATGATCTTGTTCGCGCCGGCAAGGCGCGCACCCTGAATCACGTTGAGGCCGATGCCGCCAAGCCCGAAAATGACGACATTGTCGCCCACCTGCACCTTGGCCGTGTTGATGACCGCGCCCACGCCCGTCGTCACGCCGCAACCGATATAGCAGCTCGACTGGAACGGCGCGTCTTCGCGGATCTTGGCCAGCGCGATTTCGGGCAGGACGGTGAAGTTGGAGAAGGTCGAGCAGCCCATATAATGGAAGATCGGCTGCCCCTTATAGCTGAAGCGGGTCGTGCCGTCCGGCATCAGCCCCTTGCCCTGGGTCGCGCGGATCGCGGTGCACAGGTTGGTCTTCCCGCTGAGGCAGCTTTTGCACTGGCGGCACTCGGGCGTGTAAAGCGGGATCACATGGTCGCCCGGCTTGACCGAGGTGACGCCCGCCCCGACTTCCCGCACGATGCCCGCACCTTCATGGCCCAGGATGGACGGGAAAATGCCTTCGCTGTCGAAACCGTCCAGCGTGTAGGCATCCGTATGGCAGATGCCGGTCGCCATGATTTCGACCAGCACTTCGCCGGCCTTGGGGCCTTCCAGATCGACTTCCACGATTTCGAGCGGCTTCTTGGCTTCGAATGCGACGGCGGCACGGGTCTTCATGCGACTTCCTTGATTTTGCGATGATGCAGCCGCTCTATCATTGCTCCACTTATGCGTTAATAGGGATTTTTTGAAATAGACTATGTCATCTGAGGGATAATATGTCGGCTTGGGACGGGATAGACGAATTTATCGCGGTGGCGACGGCCCGGTCCTTCACCCGCGCCGCGCGCGCCATCGGCATGTCGCCCACCCATGTCAGCCGATCGATCATGGCGCTGGAGCAGCGGGTCCAGGCGCAACTATTCCATCGCACGACCCGAACCGTGCGTCTGACCGACACCGGACAGATATTTTTCGAACGATGCGAACGGATCGCGCAGGAGCGGGACGATGCGATCGCGCTGATCGGGGAAAAGGGCGAACCGCAGGGGGAGTTGCGCGTGACATGCTCGACGGCCATGGGTGAAAGGTTCGTGGCACCCATCATCCGCCGTTTCGCCATGCCCCATCCCAAGCTGAACGTGACGATCGACCTGTCCAATCGCGTCGTCGATCTGGTGGCGGAGGGCTATGATCTGGCGATCCGGACCGGCCATGTCGCGGATCCCCGCGTGATCGCGACACGGGTCGCATCCCGCACGCTGCATACTTGCGCGGCCCCCGCCTATCTCGCCCGCCCAGGCACGCCGAGGACGGTCGGCGACTTGTCTGCGCATGAATGTATCGCGGGGAGCAGCACGACCTGGCATTTCGCCGTCGGCGGGAAGGCGGCGGTGCACCACCCCAAGGGACGGTTCCGCTGCAATAGCGGCGATGCCGTGATGGAGGCCTGTATTTCGGGCCTGGGCATCTGCCAATTGCCCGACTTCTACATATTGCCCTATCTGAAGCACGGCATGGTCGAATTGATATTGGAAGATTGCCAGCCGGCGGACGAGCCGATCTGGGCCGTCTATCCCCAGCGCCGCCATCTGCTGCCCAAGGTGCAGATGGCCGTGGAGAGCCTGCGTCACGAATTGGGGCCTGCCATGAATATTCGTGCGCAGGGGCTTGTGGGTTAGCTACCCGCCGGTACTGCGCCGGACAACCAATCGCGCCGGCAATATGGTGGGTGGTAGCGGCCTGTCCTCCACCTGTGCGACCAGCGTATCGACCAGCAATTGCCCCGCGCCTTTCATGTCCTGCATGATGGTGGTGAGCGGCGGCGTGGTCAGGCTGGCGGCTGGAATATCATCGAAACCGACGATGGCGACATCGCCCGGCACGGTGAGGCCCGCCTCCGCCAGTGCGCGCATCGCGCCGATCGCGATCAGGTCGCTGGCGGCGAAGATCGCGTCGAAGGGCGCGTTCCGCCCGATCAGCGTTCGGGCGGCAGCATGGCCGGCATCTTCCGCCGTCAGCGCATCAACCTGAAGCGCCGGATCGGGCGCGATACCCTGCGCCGCCATCGCATCGCACAGGCCGACATAGCGATCGGCGAATTCAGGATAATGTTCGTCGGCTTGGCCGAGAAAGGCGATGCGGCGGCGGCCGAGGCCCAAAAGATGATCGCCCGCGAGCCTGCCTGCCCCCACATTGTCCGACCCGACCGTCGGGCCGATCGTGTCCGCCCCCACCGACCCCCAGCGCACGAAATGCGTGCCATGATCGACCAGTTCGGTCAGTCGCCGTTGGTAGAGCGTATAGTCGCCATAGCCGAGTAGGATGAGCCCGTCGGCGCGATGGCTGTCCTGATAGCGGACATGCCAGTCATCCTCCATCTTCTGGAAGGAAATGAGCAGGTCCAGCCCGCGCGCGCCGCATTGGCGGGTGATCGATCCCAGCATGGCGAGGAAGAAGGGATTGATGTTCGATTCGTCCGGGGTCGGATCTTCGAAGAAGAGTAAGGCGATGGTGTTGGACCGCTGCGACCGGAGTGAAGACGCGTTCTTGTCCACCGAATAGTTGAGGTCGCGGGCGATCGCCTCGATCCGCTCGCGGGTGGCGCGGCTGACCGATCGCGATCCGCGCAGCGCGCGGCTGACCGTGGGCTGCGAGACGCCAGCCAGATAGGCGATGTCGAAGCTGGTCGGCTTGTTGCCGGGCGGACGCCCCATCTTTCCTCTCCCGGCGCGAAGGACCGATGCGCCCCGGCCATGGTAGATGGCCTGAGAAAACAAGGCAATTGCGGCCTTCGCGACAGGGGTAAGCGTGACAATCCGGTCACAGACCATGGCCTCGCATAATATGCGCATACGTATGCCTGCTGGCGGGGAGGATCGCGGGCAGCGTATGAAAGGCGAACCCGCAGGGACATGGCGCTGAACAGCCATGCCGGCGGCGAGGGATTCCAGCATCGGCGAATAGGGTCTGTCCGGTGTCTTTGGGGGAGAGGATAAAGTGGCTCAACATCATAACCGCGTCCATTTGCTGGGCGCTTCGCTTCTGGCCATCATGGCCACGGCCAGCCCCGCCTTCGCGCAGGAGGCACCGCAGGAAGGCGGTAGCGATACGATCGTCGTCACGGGTTTCCGCGCCGCGCTGCAAAGCGCCGTCAATGTGAAGAAGAATGCCGCGCAGATCGTGGAATCGGTGTCGGCCGAAGATATCGGCAAGCTGCCCGACGCATCGATCGGCGAATCCATCGCCCGCCTGCCAGGCCTGACGTCGCAGCGCCTGTTCGGTCGCGCCAATTCGATCGCTATCCGCGGCGCCAGCGCCGACCTGTCCTCGACCACGCTCAACGGCCGGCCGCAGACATCGACCGGCGAACAGCGCAACGTCGAATTCGACCAATATCCCTCCGAAGTCGTCAGCCGGGTCGATGTGTTCAAGTCGCCGCAGGCCAACCTCATCAATCAGGGTCTGGCCGGCACGGTCGATATCCGCACCATCCGCCCGCTCGACTATGGCAAGGAACTGTTCTCGGTCGGCGCGCGCGGCGTCTATACCGACCTTGGCAAGGTGAATGCCGACAGCAAGGACAAGGGCTATCGCCTGACCGGCACCTATGTCGGCCAGTTTGCCGGCGACCGTATCGGCGTGTCGCTGTCGGCCGCCTATAATGACGAACCCTATCAGTCCAAGGAGTTCGAGGCCTGGGGCTATGCCGACGGGCCCAATGGCGACAAGGTGATCGGCGGCATCAAGCCGTTCGGCGTATCCACGCAATTGAAGCGTCTGGGCATTCAGGGCGCGGTGCAGGTGCAGGCGACCGATACGCTGCTGCTGACGTTCGATGGTTTTTACGGCGACTTCAAGGAAAAGCAGATCAAGCGCGGCGTCGAATTTCCGCTCTACTGGAGCGGCGCGACATTGGTGCCCGCCAGCATCGGCACCGACGGCGACTTCATCAGCAAAGGCACCTTCACTGGCGTAGAAGCCGTGGTCAACAACCATGGCTATGAACGCAAGTCGAAGATTTTTTCGGGCGGGTTCAACGCCAAATATACCGGCGACGATGGCTGGTCGGCCAGTTTCGACTTCGGCTATTCGCGCACCGACCGCAACGAGCTGTCGCTCGAATCCAATGCCGGCACCGGCTATGGCCCCGGCAATGGCGCGACCGACAGGCTGGACTTCGTCAGCGACGGCAAGGGCACGCGTTTCACCAGCCATCAGCTGGACTATAGCAACCCCAATCTGATGGTGCTGACCGACCCGCTCGGCTGGGGCGGCGGCGCGCCGCTCGGCCATCAGGAAGGCTATTATAACAACCGCATCATCGACGATGAGATCAAAAGCTATCAGGTCGAGTTCGGCAAGGAGATCGAAGGCAGCTTCCTGTCAAAGATCACCGCGGGCCTGGGCTATGTCGATCGCACCAAGTCGAAGACGCCGGAAGAATATGTGCTCAATCTGGCCAATGGCGCGACGTCGCTGGTGTTGCCGGAACAATATCGTCTGGCGGCGACGGACCTGAGCTTCATCGGCGTCGGCCCGATCCTGTCCTATGATCCGTTCAAGCTGCTGGCCGACGGCGTCTATATCAAGACGTTGAATCCCAGCAAGGACGTGCCGGCCAAGGCCTATTCCGTGACCGAGCGGGTCATGTCGGCCTATCTGATGGCCAATATCAAATCGGACGTCGGATCGGCCGAACTGAGCGGCAATTTCGGCGTGCTGGCGCAGAATACGGAACAGAAGTCGCGCGGCTTCGTCAACCTGGCGGCGGCTTCGCTGGTGCCAACGACGCGAGGCGACACTTATTGGGATGTGCTGCCCAGCATGAATATGTCGCTGCGCTTCCCCAGCGATTTCGTGGTCCGCCTCGCCGCCGCGCGCGAAATCCAGCGGCCCCGGTTCGAGGATATGAAGGTCAGCCTGGACTATGGCTATAACACGGCCAGCGGCGTCATCACCGGCACCGGCGGCAATCCCTATCTGCGCCCCTATCGTGCCTGGGCGGCGGACCTCAATTTCGAGAAATATTTCGGCACCAAGGGCTATGTCAGCCTGCAACTCTTCGCCAAGAAATTGCAAAGCTATGTCTACCGCGAAACGGCCGCGTTCGATTATACCGGCCTGCCCGTGGTTCTGCCGCCGGGCGTTACCGATCCCGATGGCACGTTGACCCGCCCGGTCAACGGCAAGGGCGGCAAGCTGTACGGTTTCGAAGTCGCCGGAACGGTGCCGTTCGACATTATCATGCCGGCACTGGACGGTTTCGGCCTGACCGGTGGCGTGGGTTATACCAAGACCAGCATCAAGCCGGGCGTCGGCGCCGCATCGGAAGACTTGCCCGACTATTCGCGCTGGGTCGCCAACGGCACGCTCTTCTTCGAGAAATGGGGTTTCAACGCCCGTGCTTCGGCCCGCTATCGTTCCGCCTTCGTCGGCCAGTTCGTCGGCTTTGGTGGCGAGCGCGAGTTGCGCCGGGCGCTCGCCGAAACCATCGTCGACGCGCAGGTCGGCTATGATTTCCAGAAGGGCAGCGCGCTCGATGGCCTGTCGCTGTTCGTGCAGGGCCAGAATCTGACCGACGAACCCTTCGTGTCGGTGGATACCGGCGCATCGATCCAGGTCCGCAACTATCAAAGCTATGGCCGCCGCTTCATGGCGGGCTTCAACTACCGCTTCTGATGTGTAGAGTGGCCCGGCGGCTGCGCGTCGCCGGGCCTTTTTCAAGGTTCAAGCAAAGGGATGCCCATGATGGGTCGAACGGCCACGACTTTCCTCGTGACGGCCGCCGGGATGGCTGCGGCCCTGATCGGCGTGGGACATGCGCAGGCGGATACGCTGTCCGATCTGCGCGCCCGTGGCCCGGAACAGGAAATCGTCTATTTCGTGCTGCCCGATCGCTTCGCCAACGGCGACCCGAAGAATGATCGTGGTGGCCTGAAGGGCGGACCGCTTCAGACCGGCTATGATCCGACATCGCGCGCTTTCTATCATGGCGGCGATCTGAAGGGGCTGACGGCGAAGCTGGACTATATTCAGGGCCTGGGCGCGACCGCGATCTGGCTGGCGCCGATATTCAAGAACAAGCCGGTGCAGGGCGCCAAGGGACAGGAAAGCGCGGGCTATCATGGCTATTGGGTGACGGACTTTACCACCGTCGATCCCCATTTCGGCACGGATGCCGATTTCAAGGCGCTGGTCGATGCGGCGCACAAGCGCGGCATGAAAGTCTATATGGACATCATCGCCAACCATACGGCCGATGTGATCCAATATCGGGAAAGCCCGAGCAGCGCGGCGCCCTATCGCAGCAAGGCCGACTATCCCTGGTCGCGCCGGGGTGGCGCAGCGGGCAAGCCGATCAATGACGGTTTTGCCGGCGACCGCGACGGCAGCGCCGCCAATTGGGCGAAGCTGACCGATCCCGCCTTCGCCTACACGCCGGTCGTGCCCAAGGGGGAGGAAAAGATCAAAGTTCCCGCCTGGCTCAACGATCCCATCTATTATCACAATCGCGGCGACACCGACTGGAAGGGCGAGAGTTCGCAATATGGCGATTTCGTCGGCCTCGACGACCTTGCCACCGAAGACCCGCGCGTGGTCGCCGGCTTCATCGCCATCTACAAGGGCTGGATCGACCGGTTCGGCATCGACGGCTATCGCATCGACACCGCGCGGCATGTGAATGCCGAATTCTGGCGCGCCTTCATCCCCGCCATCCGCGCCCATGCGGCGGCGAAGGGCATTCCTCATTTCCATATCTTCGGCGAGGTTGCGACCGACGCCTATGATCCGGCGCTGCTGGCCAGCTGGACCCGCAATGCCGGCTTCCCCGCCGTGCTGGACTTCGCCTTCATGCGCGCCGCCGTCGATGCGGCCAGCGGCAAGACCGGCACCGAGATGCTCGCGCGGCTGGGGGATGACGATGCGTTGTATGAAGGCGGCAAGGCGGCGGCGCTGCAACTGCCGACCTTCCTGGGCAATCATGATGCGGGCCGCTTTGCCTATTTCCTGCGTCAGGCCAAGCCCGACATGAGCGCGGACGAGGAACTGGCGCGCGCCATATTGGGCTATGCGATGCTGCTGACTTTGCGGGGCGTGCCGACGCTTTATTATGGTGACGAGCAGGGGTTCGCGGGCACCGGCAACGACCAGCAGGCCCGGCAGGACATGGTCGCGTCCAGGGTCGCCGAATATAATGCGGACCGGCTGGTCGGTACGCAGGCAACGACGGCGACCGACAATTTCAATCCCGATCATCCACTCTATCGCGCCATCGCCAGGCTGGCGCAGATCCGCCGCGATACCCCTGCCCTGTCGCGCGGCGCGACTCTCCTGCGCGCCGGATCGGACAAGCCCGGCCTCTTCGCCGTATCCCGCTTCGATCCCGACACGGGCCGCGAGGTTGTGGTCGCCTTCAATACGTCCGCAGCGCCTGTTACGAGCAATATCGCGGTCGACACAGCCAGCGGCGGCTTCACGTCGCTGGCCGGCAGCTGTCCGGCCGCTCCCCAGGCGCCGGGCAGCCTTGCCCTCTCGCTCCCTGCTTTCGGCTATGCCGTCTGCGCCGCCAAACCCTGAAAACGGAAACGCCTTCATGACGCTTGCGACGACATCGACCGATCAGCCCTGGTGGAAGGGCGCGGTGATCTACCAAATCTACCCGCGCAGCTTTCAGGACAGCAATGGCGACGGGATCGGCGACCTCAATGGCATCACCCAGCGGCTGGACCATGTCGCAAAGCTGGGCGCGGATGCGATCTGGATATCGCCCTTCTTCACCTCCCCGATGCGCGATTTCGGCTATGACATCGCCGATTATTGCGATGTCGATCCGATCTTCGGCACGCTGGCGGATTTCGACGCGCTGGTCGCGCGCGCCCACGATTTGGGGCTGAAAGTCACGATCGATCAGGTCTTTGCCCATACGTCCGATCTGCACGACTGGTTTACGCAAAGCCGGGCGAGCCGCACGGGCGACAAGGCCGACTGGTTCGTCTGGGTCGATCCCAGGGACGACGGCACCCCGCCCAATAACTGGCAATCGGTGTTCGGCGGCCCGGCCTGGACCTGGGACGGGCGTCGCCGCCAATATTATATGCACCAGTTTTTGAGCAGCCAGCCGCAGCTCAACGTCCATAATGCGGCGGTGCAGGATGCATTGCTGGACGCGATGCGTTTCTGGCTGGATCGCGGCGTCGATGGCTTCCGTCTCGATGCGCTCAACCATTCGATGCACGATCCGCTGCTGCGCGACAATCCGCCTGCGCCCGATACGGGGAAGCCGCGCACCCGCTCCTTCGACTATCAGATCAAGCAATATAGCCAGTCGCACCCCGGCGTGGTCGATTTCATCAAGCGCATCCGCACCCTGTGCGACGAATATGGCGCGATCTTTACGGTGGCCGAAGTCGGCGGCGACCTCTCCGAGACGGAGATGAAGGCCTATACGGCGGGCGAAAGCCATCTCAACAGCGCTTATGGCTTCAACTTCCTCTATGCCGACAGGCTGACCCCTGCGCTGGTCGCCGAAACGGTCGAGCGTTGGCCCGACGAGCCGGGCCTTGGCTGGCCAAGCTGGGCGTTCGAAAATCATGATGCGCCGCGTGCCTTGTCACGCTGGTGTTCGCCGGACGATCGCGCCGCCTTCGGTCGGTTGAAGGCGATGCTGCTGGTCGCGCTGCGGGGCAATGCGATCCTTTATCAGGGCGAGGAACTGGGCATCACCCAGGTCGATATCCCATTTGAGAAACTGCAAGACCCCGAAGCGATCGCCAACTGGCCGCTCACCCTGTCGCGCGACGGTGCGCGCACGCCCCTGCCCTGGGCGGCCGACGCGGCGCAAGCGGGCTTCAGCACCGCCGAACCCTGGCTGCCGGTCGGCGACGAGAATATCGCTCGCGCCGTCGATGCGCAGGAGGGGGATGCCGCCTCCCTGCTCAACCACACCCGCGCCATGCTGGCCCTGCGCAAGGCGAACCCTGCGCTGCGCCACGGCAGTCTGGAGATAGTGGTGGCCGACGACCAGCGCCTGCTGTTCCGCCGTCAGGCCGATGGCCAGTCTTTGCTCTGCCTGTTCAACCTGTCGGGCGAACCGGCCGCATGGCCCGAAGAGATCGCACCGACGAACAAGCTGCTCGCCGCCGTCAATGGGGCCACGCCGGGCGTCTTGCCGCCCTTCGGCGCGCTGATGATCGAGGAATAGGGTCACAGAAAATGCCCTCCGCCCGCTGGATGCGGACGGAGGGTGAGGGCCTTCCAGATCCGGCCTTGAAGGCCGGTCTCCCCAGCCCCCGTTCCGGACTGCACGCCGGGCCGGGGGTTTTCCGTTATCTGGGCGCCATGCGGATCGCGCCGTCGAGCCGGATAACGTCCCCGTTCAACATCGGGTTGCGGACGATGCTTTCCACCAATTGGGCATATTCGGCGGGCTTGCCCAGCCGGCTGGGGTGCGGCACCTGAGCGCCCAATGCGTCCTGCACATTTTGCGGAAATGCCTCCAGCATCGGCGTCAGGAAGATCCCCGGCGCGATCGTCATGACGCGGATCTTGTGCTGGGCCAGATCGCGGGCGATCGGCAAGGTCATGCCGACCACGCCACCCTTGGACGCGCTATAGGCCGCCTGGCCGATCTGCCCGTCATAGGCCGCGACCGAGGCGGTGTTGACGATGACGCCGCGTTCGCCGTCCACCTCGTCCGCCGCAGCGAGCCGGGCGGAGAATTTGGAAATGACGTTGAAGCTGCCGATCAGGTTGACCGTCACCGTCTTCGCAAAAGTATCGAGCGGGTGCGGCACATTTTCCTTGCCCACCGTCTTGACTGCCGGCGCAATGCCCGCGCAGTTGACGAGGATGCGGGCGACGCCATGCGCAGCCTCCGCAGCGTCCAGACCGGCCGCGACGCTGGCATCGTCGGCGACGTTGACAGCGACATAGACACCGCCCAGCGCCTCCGCCGTCGCGCGTCCGGCATCCTCATTCAGGTCGAAAATCGCGACCTTCGCCCCCTGCTGCGCCAGCATTGTGGCGGTCGCCTTGCCCAACCCGGATGCGCCGCCGGTGACGATCGCCGCTACGCCTTTAATGTCCATTTCAATCCTCTCCGTTCAGATCAGTTCGACGGCCATGGCGGTCGCTTCGCCACCGCCGATGCAGAGGCTCGCCACGCCGCGCTTGAGCCCGCGCGTTTCCAGCGCCGCGATCAGTGTCGCCAATATGCGGGCGCCCGATGCGCCGATCGGATGGCCCAGCGCGGTCGCGCCGCCATTGACGTTGATCCGATCGTCCGGAATGCCCAGTTCCTTCGCGGCGATCATGGCGACCACGGCGAACGCTTCGTTGACCTCGAACAGGTCGACATCGGCGACCGTCCAGCCGGCCTTGTCCAGCACCTTGCGCATGGCAGGCACCGGCGCGGTGGTGAATTTGGACGGCTCATGCGCATGGCCGGCGGTCGCGACGACCCTAGCCACCGTCTTGAGGCCTAGCTTCTCCGCCACGCTGGCGCGGGTCATGACCAGTGCCGCTGCGCCGTCCGAAATGGAGGAAGCATTGGCGGCGGTGATGGTGCCATCCTTGACGAAGGCGGGTTTCAGCGAAGGTATCTTGTCCGGCTTGGCCTTGCCCGGCTGCTCGTCGGTATCGACGATCGTGTCGCCGCCCCGGCTCTTGACCGTAACCGGCGTGATTTCGCGGGCGAAGGCGCCGCTGCCGATCGCCGCATTGGCGCGTTCGAGCGAGCGGATGGCGTAGGCATCCTGATCCTCACGCGTGAACTGATAGTCGCGAACCGCTTCTTCGGCGAAGACGCCCATCGCCTTGCCTGGTTCGTAGGCATCCTCCAACCCGTCCATCATCATCGTGTCGATGATACGGTCATGGCCGATGCGCGCGCCACCGCGATGCTTGGGTAGGGCATAGGGCGCGTTGGTCATGCTTTCCATGCCGCCGGCAATGACGATGTCGGCCGCGCCGCAGCTAAGTGCCTCATGCGCCATGATCGCGGCCTGCATGCCCGAACCGCACATCTTGTTGACGGTGGTGGCTTCCGTACTGAGGCCAAGGCCAGCGCCCAGCGCCGCCTGACGCGCGGGGGCTTGCCCAAGGCCGGCGGGCAGAACGCAGCCCATATAGATGCGGTCGATGGCGTCGCTCGACGCGCCGGCGCGCTCGACGGCGGCCTTGATGGCTGCGGCGCCCAGATCGGTCGCCTTGACCGACGACAATATGCCCTGAAATCCGCCCATCGGCGTGCGGGCATAGCTGGCGATGACGACGGGATCGTCCTGCATGATCTCTCTCCTGAAATGGCGTAATTAAAGACTGCGCGCGATCACCATGCGCTGAATGTCCGACGTGCCTTCGTAAATTTGGCACACGCGCACGTCGCGATAGATTTTGGCCACGCCATATTCCTCCAGATAGCCATAGCCGCCCAGCGTCTGCATCGCGCCGGACACGATCGCCTCGGCCGCTTCGGAGGCGAACAACTTGGCCATGGAGGCTTCGGACAGGCAGGGCAGGCCCGCATCCTTGGTCCGGGCGGCATGCAGGACGAGCTGGCGCGCCGCCTCCAACCGGGTGGCGAGGTCGGCCAGACGGAAGCCCACCGCCTGATGATCGATGATCGCCTTGCCGAAGCTCTTGCGATCCTTGGCGTAGGCGACCGCGATGTCCAGCGCAGCCTGCGCCATGCCGACGCACTGGGCGGCGATGCCGATGCGGCCGGTTTCAAGGTTCGCGAGCGCGAGTGCGTAGCCCTGCCCCGGCTGGCCGATCAGCAGATCATCCTCCACGAACATATCGTCGAAGCGCAGCGCGCAGGTGTCGGACGCGCCCTGCCCCATCTTATGCTCGACCTTGTCGACGCCATAGCCGGGACGGTCGGTCGGCACGATGAAGACGGACAGGCCCTTCTTACCGGCGTCGGGATCGGTGACGGCGACGATCATCACCAGACCGGCAATCTTCCCCGACGTGATGAACTGCTTGGCACCGCTGATGCGCCAGCCGCCGTCCACCTTCACCGCGCGGGTACGCACGGCCGAGGCATCGGAGCCGGCGTCGGCTTCGGTCAAGGCGAAGGCGCCGATCGTGCGTCCGCCGATCAGGTCCGGCAGGAAACGCGCCTTTTGCGCATCGCTGCCATCCTTGAGCAGGCCCGAGACGAGGATGCTGTTCTGGATCGAGACGATGGTGGACAGCGCGCCGTCCGCCGCTGCGATCTCCATCAGAGCCAGCGCGTAGGAGACGGCGTCGGCCTCCGCCCCGCCAAAGGCTTCGGGTGCGGTCATGCCCCACAGGCCGAGGCCGGCCATTTCTTGGAACAAGGCGGGCGGATAGCCGCCTTCCGATTCGAAGCGAGCGCTGTGCGGACGGATCATATCCTGTGCGAAATCACGCACGGTGTCGCGGATAGCGGCCTGAATCTCCGTCAGCATATACTCTCTCGTATTTTATCTACTGGTGAGTATATTGATTGTCCCGGTGTTTCTTGTCAATGCTCGCAGCGCCCAAGGAGCCGCTATTGCCCAAGTCCGTCGCCATCACGCCTGCCCCCGCCCTCACCTCGCCCTTTCGCAGCAAGTCGGAGAGGGAACAGGACCGGGCGGAAAAGCGGGAGGCCGTGCTGCTGGCGGCGGTGCGGATGTTCAACGCACGCGGCTATCATGCCGCTTCGCTGGATGATGTCGCGGCCAGCCTGGGCATCAGCAAGCCGACCATCTATCATTATCTGGGCAATAAGGAGCAGGTGCTGGTCGAATGCGTCAATCGCGGCCTGTCCATGCTGCGCGAGGCGGCGGATGTGGCCGCCGGGGCACCGGGCAGCGGGCATGACCGGCTGCGCGCCTTCCTGCTGCGCTATGCCTGCATCAATATGGACGATTTCGGCCGATGCGTGATCCGCACCAGTGAGGAAGTGCTGTCGATGGATAGCGCCACCCGTTTCCGCGCGCGCAAGCGGGAGATTGACGAAGCGGTGCGCGGCATGATCGCGCAGGGGATTGCCGACGGATCGATCGCGCCGGTGGATGTGCGCTTCGCCTCCTTCGCGCTGGCTGGGGCTTTGAACTGGCCGGCACGCTGGCATGATCCGGAAGGGCCATTGAAGCCGGACGAGGTTGCCGAGAAACTGGTCGATATCGCCTTGGGCGGCCTCACGCCGCGCAACTGATATCCGCGTTCCTTTCGCAACTGGAACGTCTTCGCCCTTTCTGCATTGAACGCCTCGTGATGACGGGACGCTTCGCCATGCCCATCCGTGCAGCTTGCGACCATCGACCGGTGGCCGTCATCGTCACGCCTTCGACCGATATTATCGATCAGACAGAGCAAGATTCCCGGTTTGGATCGGGCCGTCTGCCCTTCTACAAAAATGCCGCAGGGAAATGACAGGAGTATAACCCATGGATGCCAAGACCTCTGACCCGCTGGGTTGTCCGATGAAGGATCCGGCCGCGCGGCGCACATTGCTGGGCCGAACCAATCGCGACTGGTGGCCCAATCAGCTGTCGCTGGATATCCTCCAGCAGAACGGCCTGTCGGGCAATCCGCTGGACAAGGATTTCGATTATGCCGCCGCGTTCAAGTCGATCGACTATGATGCGCTGAAGGCGGATCTGACCGCATTGATGACGGACAGCCAGCCCTGGTGGCCAGCGGATTATGGCCATTATGGTCCCTTCTTCATCCGCATGGCCTGGCATAGCGCCGGCACCTATCGCACCGGCGACGGGCGTGGTGGTGCCTCTTCGGGGTCGCAGCGTTTCGCGCCACTCAACAGCTGGCCGGACAATGGCAATCTGGACAAGGCGCGCCGTCTGCTGTGGCCGATCAAGCAGAAATATGGGCAGAAGCTGAGCTGGGCCGACCTGATGATCCTGGCCGGCAATGTCGCGATTGAATCGATGGGTGGCCCCGTCTTCGGCTTTGGCGGCGGACGCGTGGACGTGTTCGAACCGGAGAAGGACATCTACTGGGGCACGGAAGAAAATTGGGTCGGTGACGAGGCCAATGAAACCCGCATCCAGCCCGAAAAAGACATGGCGCTGGAAAGCCCGCTGGCCGCGATCCAGATGGGCCTGATCTACGTCAATCCCGAAGGGCCAGGTGGCAATCCCGACGCGCTCCAGTCGGGCCGCGACATTCGCGAAACATTCGCCCGCATGGGCATGAATGACGAGGAGACGGCCGCGCTGACGGCAGGCGGCCATACATTCGGCAAGGCGCACGGTGCAGGCGACGCATCGCTGGTCGGCGCAGAACCCGAAGGCGCGGATATCGCGCAGCAGGGCCTGGGCTGGCAGAGCGGTCATGAAAGCGGCATGGGCGATCACACCATCACCAGCGGGATCGAGGGCGCCTGGACGCCGACGCCGATCACCTGGGACATGACCTATTTCGACATGCTGCTGGACCATGAATATGAGCTGGTCCGCAGCCCAGCAGGCGCCAAGCAGTGGCAGCCGGTCGGCAATCCCGAAGAGACGCTGGCGCCCAAGGCGCATACGCCCGGCGTCAAGGTGCCCACGATGATGACCACCGCCGACATGGCGATGAAGGTAGACCCGGCCTATCGCGCGGTGATGGAGAAATTCCGGGCAGACTCCGCCTATTTCGCCGACGCCTTCGCTCGCGCCTGGTTCAAGCTGTGCCATCGCGACATGGGGCCGAAGGTCCGTTATCTCGGCCCCGAAGTCCCCGCCGAAGACCTGATCTGGCAGGATCCCATCCCTGCCGCGACCGGGCCTGCGCTCGGCGAGGCGGACGTCGCCGCGCTCAAGCAGAAGATCGCCGCGTCGGGCCTGTCGGTCGCCGATCTGGTCAAGACCGCCTGGGCGTCTGCGGTCACTTATCGCGGGTCGGACCATCGCGGGGGCGCCAATGGCGGTCGCCTGCGTCTGGCCCCGCAAAAGGACTGGGACGTCAACGAACCGGCCGAACTGGCGCGGGTACTGGCAGTGTATGACGGCATTGCCAGCGACAGCGGCGCGTCGGTTGCCGATCTGATCGTGCTGGGCGGCAGCGTCGGCATCGAGCAGGCGGCGCAGGCGGCCGGCCATAGCGTCACGGTGCCGTTCACGCCGGGCCGTACCGATGCGTCGCAGGATCAGACGGATGCCGACGGCTTCGACGTGCTGGAGCCCAAGGCCGATGGTTTCCGCAACTATCTTCAGACGCGCTACAATGTGCCGACCGAAGAGTTGCTGGTCGATCGGGCGCAGCTGCTGGGCCTGTCCGCGCCCGAAATGACGGTGCTGGTGGGCGGCTTGCGCGTGCTGGGCGCCAATCATGGCAGGTCGCAGCATGGCGTGCTGACCGATCGGGTCGGGCAGCTGACGAACGACTATTTCGTCAACCTGCTCGACATGGGTACCGCCTGGAAACAGGTGGACGACAAGAGCGACGAGACGTTCGTTGGTACCGACCGGGCCAGCAACGAGCAACGGTGGACGGCAACCCGTACCGACCTTGCCTTCGGCGCCAATTCGCAATTGCGCGCCCTGGCGGAGGTCTATGCATCCTCCGACGCTGGTGAGAAGTTCGTTCGCGACTTCGTGACCGCCTGGACCAAGGTGATGAATGCCGACAGGTTCGACCTGACCGCATAAGCGAGACAGCGAGTTGGACAGCTGGCGGCGATCCTCGGGACCGCCGCCAGCTTTTCAATAATATCGAATGATAGTGTGGATTTTATACATATGATCTGAACGATGAAGTTGCGCTAGACATTGTCTCAGCCCGGACGATCCGGCCGAGACCCAGCAAGGAGCCATCCCATGAGCCAGTTCATCACCACCACTGACGGCGTCGATATCTTCTACAAGGATTGGGGCAGCAAGGATGCCCAGCCGATCATGTTCCACCATGGCTGGCCCCTGTCTTCAGACGACTGGGATGCGCAGATGCTGTTCTTCCTGTCCAAGGGCTATCGCGTCATCGCCCATGATCGCCGCGGCCATGGCCGGTCGACCCAGGTCGATTTCGGTCATGACATGGACCATTATGCCGCCGACGCCGCGGCTGTCGTCGAACATCTCGACCTGAAGAACGCGATCCATATCGGCCATTCGACCGGTGGCGGCGAAGTGGCTGCCTATGTCGCCCGCCATGGCCTTCCGCAGGGCCGCGTCGCCAAGGCGGTGCTGGTGAGCGCGGTGCCGCCGATCATGCTGAAGACGGAACGCTATCCCGGCGGCCTGCCGATGGATGTGTTCGACGGGCTGCGCGCTGGCCTCGCCGCCAATCGTGCTCAATTCTTCCGCGATGTCGCCAGTGGTCCCTTCTACGGTTTCAATCTGGATGGCGTCGATGTGAAGCCCGCCGTCATCGACAATTGGGTGCGGCAGGGCCTGAACGGCAGCGCGCTGGCCCATTATGAAGGGATCAAGGCCTTTTCGGAGACTGACCAGACCGACGATCTGAAGGCGATCACGGTGCCGACGCTGGTGCTGCATGGCGATGACGATCAAGTCGTGCCGTACAAGAATGCCGGCGTGTTGCAGGCGGAATTGCTGCCCGACGCCACGCTGAAAATCTACGAAGGCTATTCGCACGGCATGCTGACGGTGAATGCCGATGTGCTGAACGCCGATATCCTGGCCTTCATCCAGCGCTAAAAGGAACGGCCTCACAACCTCCGTTCGTTTCGAGCCCTTCGACTGCCTGCGAGGCAGGCGCTCAGGACAGGCCAAGGTCGAGAAACGCCAATTGCGCTGCTAGCCGCTTCTCGACAGGCTCGAAGCGAACGGAGTTGGGGTGGCCTTCCGACATTAAGGTTTTGAACGAACAGAAAGCCGGGCGGCTGGGTGACGGATCAGACGTCGCTCATGCCGTCCGGCTCTATGTCGTCCCGGCCCAGCCCGACGAACTGGTCGAGCAGCCAGCTGGCGGCCGGCCCCGGCGGGGTATCGCGGCGCCAGATGCCCGAAAAGCGATAGGTGCCGCCGCTATGGTCGGGCATGGCCAGCCGCACCAGCGTGCCCGCGACCAGATCCCCCTCGATCATTGGCAGCGGCATATTGCCCCAGCCAATGCCTTCGCGCAGCAACGCATGTTTCGCGCCCAGATCGGCGAGGCGCCAGGTCTTGGGGCTGCTCACGGAAAAATCCTGCCCCTCGGTGAAGCGTGATCGGTCGGTCAGCACCAGCTGCGTATAGTTGCGCCCCGCCCCCGGCGCGATCAGATCCATGCGGCCCAGCGGATGATCCGGCGCGGCGACCGGCACCATCGGCACCAGCCCGGCGGCCATGCTCTCTATTCCCTCGACACCGGCGGAGAGCGGCCCGGAAATGCCGATCACGGCCGCCCGGTCCAGCACCATCGCGGTAATGGCGCCCAGCGCCTCGGCATGGAGGCGCAACTGCACAGTCGGGAAGGCCTGAGAAAAGGCGCGCAATACCTTACCCAGTCGATCGGACGGCAGCATGACGTCGACCGCCAGATCGACCTCCGCCTCCAGCCCGTCGAGCAGGCCTTTCACCTTCGCCCGCAGTCCATCCAGGCCATGGGATATGCTGCGCGCCTCTGCCAGCAAGGCGCGGCCGGCGACGGTCAGTTGCGGTTTGCGCGTCCCTTCCCGGTCGAACAGGGACAGGCCAAGCTGCGCCTCCAGATTGGAAATGCCATAGCTGATGACCGACACGGCGCGGTTGAGTTTGCGGCCGGCGGCGGCGAAACTGCCTGTGTCCACGATCGCCAGAAAAATGCGCAGCTGGTCGAATGTCGGCGTGCCGGGATTATTCACTATTCCATTTCCTCGAACATAAGGATCAGTTTTATCCATCTGAACAGGAAAGATGGCAAGGGGTAAAGACGTCTTCAATAGGGCGACGCCATCCCGGCGACCTCCGCCCGATCAGGAGATAAGACGATGATCGAACTGCGCCCCTTCGATAGCCTTGGCGGTGACAATCATGGCTGGCTCGACGCCAAGCATCATTTTTCCTTCGCCGGCTATCATGATCCCGCCCGTATGCACTGGGGCAATCTGCGCGTGTGGAACGACGACACGATCGCGCCGCATACCGGCTTTCCGCCGCACCCGCATCGCGACATGGAAATCATCACCTATGTCCGCGAAGGCGCGATCACCCATGAGGACAGTCTGGGCAACAAGGGCCGGACCGAAGCGGGCGACGTGCAGGTGATGAGCGCAGGCACGGGCGTGCGCCATTCGGAATATAATCGCGAAGATGTGACGACGAAGATCTTCCAGATCTGGATCATCCCCACCCGTCAGGGCGAAGCGCCCAGCTGGGGCGCCCGCCCCTTCCCCAAGGGCGAACGGTCGGGGCATTTCGTGACGCTGGCGTCGGGTTATGAGAATGACAATGACGCGCTGACCATCCGCACCGATGCGCGGATCGTGGCTGCGACGCTCAAGGCCGGGGAAAGCGCCGACTATCCGATCGGCGCCGATCGCAAGGCCTATCTGGTCCCCGCCACCGGCGCGATCCAGATCGACGATGTCCGCGCCAATGCCCGTGACGGCGTGGCCATCAGCGATGTCGAGGTCATCCGCGTGACCGCGATCGAGGATAGCGAGATCGTGCTGGTCGACGCCGCCTGATCCAATCAGGCCGGAATGGGCGCCATGGCTGCTACGGTGGCCATGGCGCCTTTTTCTTCGAGGCTGGTCAAATGGGCGATCAGTTGGTCGGCGAAGACGGCATCGTCGCGCAACGCGGCAGGCATGATCGCGTCATAGGCCAAGATGGCGGTTACGCGGCCAGCGGCATCGGCGGCTTCTGCCAGCAAGGCGGCAATGCTGTCGGCCAGCGGATCATCCACCACATGTGTGATGCCCGCATCGCTGATCCCCGCCTGCCAGCGTATCCAGGCCGCCACGCCCAGCGCCAGCGCATCCACATCCTGTCCCTCCGCGCGGCGATCGGCTATGGTGGCGAGCAAGCGCTGGGGCAGTTTCTGCGACCCGTCCATCGCGATCTGATGGGTGCGATGCATCAGCGCGCCATTGTCGAAGCGCGTCATCAGGTCACGCCGATAGGCGGCAACATCCAGTTCGGCGGGCGGCGACAGGGTGCTTTCCGCCTCGTCCCATAGCCGTTCGACAAAGGCGCGCATGGCGGGATGTTCCAGCACTTCATGGACATGGGCGATGCACGCCAGCCCGCCCAGATAGGCGATAGCGCTGTGCGCACCGTTGAGAAGGCGCAGCTTGGCTTCCTCCCATGGTGCGACGGCGGCGGTGATCTGAACGCCGGCGCCGAAATCGGGGCGCGGGCCGCAGAAGCGATCCTCTATCACCCATTGGGTGAAGGGTTCGGTCTTGACCAGCGCCTCGTCCGTTACGCCATGATCGCGGGCGAAGGCAGCGATATCGTCCGGGGTCGTGGCCGGCACGATGCGATCGACCATGGTTTCGGGGAAGGCGCCTTCCTGCGCGATCCACTCTGCCAGCGCTGGATCATGATATTGCGCCAGCGCGATCACCGCGCCGCGCAGCCTTTGCCCGTTGCGCGGCAGATTGTCGCAGGAGATAGCGGTGAAGGGCAGCAGGCCGCGCGCGCGGCGTTTAGCCAAAGCGGCGACGAGGAAGCCGGGCGCGGTCACGGGGGCGTTAAGGCTGGCAAGGTCGGCGGCCAGTTGCGGATCGTCGGTGCGCAACGCGCCGCTGGCGGGGTCCAGCTTATAGCCCTTTTCCGTCACGGTCAGCGTCACGATATGGGTGTCGGCATCGGCCAGCATATCGACCACCGTGTCGGGGCTTTCCGGCGCGACCGTCACGTCCAACACTGCGCCGATGGTGCGCACGGCGACTTCAGCGCCGTCTCGCACCAATATATGATAAAGACCGTCCTGCGGCGCCATCTGGTCGCGCACGCCGGGCGAACGCAAGGACACGGTGCGGATGCCCCAGCGCAGATCGCCCACCGCCAGCGTATCGTCGAACATCACCGCCTGATGCGCGCGATGGAAGGCACCGATGCCTAAATGGACGACGCCGGGCTTCACTTGGCTCCGGTCATAAGCGGGGCGAGCGACAGTCGCAGGCAAGGCAGCCAATGTGGCGGACGATAAGCGAGTCATGGACAATTCCCGAGCAATCAGAGGGTGACGCCGCGTTTCCAGATGGCGATGTCGCGCTCGCCATTGACTTCGTTGCGGGCTGGTTCGCCCGACGCGATGGCACAGATGCGCGCCATCAGCGCATCGGTGGCGGCGTCGAGGCCGTCATCCAAAACCTGAGCGGCATCGAAATCGATCCAGCCGGGCTTGCGCCGTGCCAGGTCGTGATTGGTGGCGAGTTTCAGCGTCGGAATGGGGCTGCCCAATGGCGTGCCGCGCCCGGTGGAAAAGAGTGTCATCGTCGCGCCGGCGGCGGCCAGCGCGGTGGTCGACACCGCGTCGTTGCCCGGCGCCTCCAGCAGGGTCAGGCCCGGTCGGCGCAGCGTTTCGCCATAGGCCAGGACGTCCGTCACGATCGCATGGCCGCCTTTCTGCACGGCACCCAGCGATTTTTCCTCCAGCGTGGTGATGCCGCCCGCAACATTGCCGGGGCTGGGATTTTCCGAAATCGGTTCGCCATGGTCGATGAAATAGCGTTTGAAGCGGTTGACCAGAGCGACCAGCGCATCGAACACCGGCTCATCGGCCGCGCGCTGCATCAGCAGCCGTTCCGCGCCGAAAATTTCCGGTATTTCCGTCAGGATCGCCTGCCCGCCCGCTTGCGTGACGACATCGGCGGCGCGGCCGATCAAGGGGTTGGCGGTGATACCACTCAACCCATCTGAACCACCGCATTTGAGGCCGAGGCGCAGCGCCTCAATGCCTACCGGTTCGCGCCGGTCCTGCGACGCGATGACGACCAGCTCATCGATCGCGCTTTCCGCCGCTTCATATTCGTCGGCGCTGATCTGTGCGCCGACGCTGCGGATGCGGTCGCGGCGCGCCGGCGGGATGCGCTCCAGCAGCTTGGACAGCTGGTTTTCCTCGCAGCCAAGACCGATGATGAGAACGGCGCCGGCATTGGGATTGGACGCCAGCGCCGCCAGCACCCGCGCGGTGCCGTCCAGATCGTCGCCCAGTTGCGAACAGCCCAGCGGATGGGGGAAGGCCAGTACGGCATCAACCTGTCCGGCATGGCGATCCGCTGCCTGCTTCGCGATCCGTTCCGCCGTGCGGGCGACGCAACCCACGGTCGGGATCACCCAGATTTCATTGCGGGTGCCCACGCTGCCATCGGCGCGGCGATAGCCCTGAAACTGCCAGCGTTTGTCTGCGGTGGCAGGAGCCGATGGCGATGGCGTGAAGCTGTACGGCTCCTCCGCCTTCAAATTGGTGCGGATATTGTGGCTGTGAACATGGGCGCCCCGCGCAATCGCCGCCGTCGCGCTGCCGATCGGCCAGCCATAGCGCCGCACCGGATCACCCGCAGCAACCGCATGCAGCGCGACCTTGTGGCCCCGGCCGATCGGCTGGGCCAGCGTGACGAACTGCCCCGCGACATGGATGGTTTCGCCCTCCGCCAGCGCGCGCAATGCCACGGCGACATCGTCGTCCGGTGCGATCCGCACGGCATCTGGCAGGGTCTGAACAGGCTGATCTAGGGTGTCTGGCATCGTCTCCATTGCGCCGTGATAGCATTTGTGCCAACGTTGGCACAAGTCCAAAGGAGATGATGAACGTGCCCCCGCTGACGCTCGACCCCAATCGTCTGTTCCCGGCCGATCCGGGCACCCGCGCCATCGCCCGCAAACTGTATGACGGCGTCGCGCAGCTCCCGATCGTCAGCCCGCATGGTCATACCGATCCCGCCTGGTTCGCGACCGACGATGCCTGGGACAATGCGACTGCGCTGCTGCTGGCGCCGGATCATTATCTCTATCGCATGCTCTACAGCCAGGGCGTGAAGCTGGAGGCATTGGGCGTTCCTGCCCATGGCGTGCCGGGCGATGCCGATCCGCGCGCGGCGTGGCGCATATTCGCCAGCAGCCAGCATCTGTTTCGCGGCACGCCTTCACGGATGTGGCTGGACCATGTCTTTGCCGAAGTGTTCGGTTTTGAAGAGGTGCTGAGCGCGGACACGGCCGATCATTATTTCGACCGCATCGGCGATTTGCTCGCCACCCCTGCCTTCCGCCCGCGCGCGCTGTTCGACCGGTTCAACATCGAACTCATCGCTACGACCGAAGGCGCGCATGAGCGGCTGGACCATCATGACGCCATCCGCAACTCGAGCTGGACCGGCCAAGTCGTCACCGCCTATCGGCCCGACGCGGTGGTGGATCCGGAGCATGAGGATTTCCATGCCAGCATGGTCGCCTTCGCCGATCTGACGGGTGAGGATGTGATGACATGGCGCGGCTATCTGCGCGCGCATGCGAAGCGGCGGCAGGATTTCATCGCCAGGGGTGCGACCTCCACCGACCATGGGCATCAGAGCGCACGCACGACGAACCTGTCCGCCGCCGACTCTGCCGCCCTGTTCGACCGGATCGTCGGCAAGGACTGGACGGCGCAGGACGCCGAACTGTTCCGCGCGCAGATGCTGACCGAAATGGCGCGGCTCAGCCTGGACGACGGGCTGGTGATGCAGATCCACCCCGGCGCCTGCCGCAACCATAATAGCTGGCTGCATCACCATTATGGCCGGGACAAGGGTGCCGACATTCCGGGGCGCACCGATTATGTGGGAGGATTGAAGCCGCTGCTCGATGCGTTCGGTAATGAAGCGGACCTGTCGATCATCCTCTTCACGCTGGACGAGAGCACCTATGCCCGCGAACTGGCGCCACTGGCGGGCCATTATCCCTGCCTGAAACTAGGCCCGGCTTGGTGGTTCCATGACAGTCCGGAAGGGATGATGCGCTTCCGTGAGATGACGACGGAGACGGCGGGCTTCTACAATACGGTCGGGTTCAACGACGATACCCGCGCCTTCCTGTCGATCCCGGCGCGGCACGATGTCGCGCGGCGGGTGGATTGCGCTTTTCTGGCACGGCTGGTGGCCGAAGGGCGGCTACGCGATTGGGAGGCACAGGAACTGGCCCAAGACCTGACCTATAATCTGGTGCGCAAGGCCTATCGTCTGCCCGAGGCCTCGCCCCGGTCGCTGGCAAGCGCGGCCTGATTTGTCAGGACGCCCGCACTGACATAGAGCGGGCCGTCCGACCCATCAGCGAAAGCCGCCATGCCCCCCAAGGATTCCAGCCCCGGCGAACCGACCATCATCGACGTCGCCGCGCTGGCGGGCGTATCGATCCGTACCGTGTCGCGCGTGCTCAACCATTCGCCCAAGGTGAATGACGATACGCGCACCCGTATCCAGAGCGCGATCGATACGCTCAATTTCCGTCCTAGCCTGCGCGCCCGCGCCATGGCCAAAGGGCGGTCCTTGCTGATCGGCATGGTGCATAATGATCGCAACGCCCTGGTGCTGGACAGCGTACAGCGCGGCGTGGGGCGGGAAGCCACCCGGCGCGGCTATGAGGTCATATGCCATAGCGTGCCGGTCGGCGATCCGGGTGCGGCAACAGATGTGCTGGACTTCGCACGACGTTCGCGCGTCGACGGGCTGGTGGTGATGCCGCCGGTGTCGGACATGGTCGGACTGCCCGCCGCGCTACAGGGGGATCATGTGCCGGCCGTCGCCATTTCTGCGGTCGCCATCCAGGGTTATGGCGCGGTGCTGCTGTCGCGCGAGCGGCAGGCGGCCGGCGATGTGGCGCGCCATCTGTTGGACCTAGGCCATCGCCGGATCGCGATGATTACCGGCCCGCAGGACATGATATCGGCGATCGAGCGCCGGGCCGGCTTTGTCGAGGCGCTGGCGGAGGCCGATATGGTGCCGATGGCCGAGGTCGAGGGCGACTACAGCCTGGCCGCCGGGATTGCCGCCGCCCGCCAGTTGCTGGCCGCACCGCCCGCGCCAACCGCCATTTTCGCCGCCAACGATATCATGGCCGCCGGCGTATTGAAGGTTGCGGGCGAACGCGGCATCGCCGTGCCCGCCGCTCTGTCCGTGGTCGGGTTCGACGGCAGCATTGTGGCGGAGATGCTGACGCCTTCGCTGACTACCGTCGCTCGTCCCTTCGGCGAGATGGCGGAAATGGCGACACGCCAACTGATCGACCTGATCGAGGGGCAGGCCCTGTCCGATATGGACAGCCCCGCCCTCTCGCTGGTCCCGTCAGAATCGAGCGCCCCGCCCGTCAGCGGGTGACGATCTCCATCTGTGTTTCGCCAAGCCCCTGAGCGCGGGCGCGCAGGATGATCTTGCCCGCGCGCTTGGCGTCGCTCTTCACGATCGCCAGAGCAAGTCCGTTGAAGGCATCGCGGCTCTTGGATGGAAAGGCGGTCAGATCGGTCGGGTCGCCATTGTCTGTGGCGACGATTTCGCCCGGCCCTTCGATCGAAAATTCGACCTTCTGCTTGGCGGCGGGAACGACATTGCCGTCCTTGTCCAATATCTTCAACGTCACGAAGCTGAGGTCGCGGCCGTCGCTGGCGATACCCGAGCGGTCGGCGGTCAGCGACAATTTCGCCGCCTCGCCCACGGTGTGGATCGTCTCGGTCGCCCAGGGCTGGCCCTTCTTCCAGGTGACGACCTTCACCTCGCCCGGTTCGTAGACGACATAGTCCCAGCGGAAGCGATATTCATAATCGCGCTTCTTGATCTTGCCCTGCGACTTGCCGTTGACGAACAGTTCGCCCTCGTCCGCCGAGGAAAAGACATGGACCGGCGTGATCTGGCCGACGCGATCAGGCCATGTCCAATGCGGCAGGATATGGGCGAATTTCAGGTCCGGGCGCCAGCGCGCCTGATAGAGCCAGAAGCGATCCTTGGGGAAACCGGCCAGATCGACGATGCCCGAATAGCTGCTGCGCGAGGTATAATAGGGCGTCGGTTCGCCCAGATAGTCGAAACCCGTCCAGACGAATTCACCGGCGACATAGGGATTCTGGTCGTCAGCGGCCCATACGCGATCGGGCGACGAGCCGAAATCGGCGGCATGGAGTTCATAAGCGGACACCTGATGCGTGTCGGGATTGCCGCCCGACCATGGCCGCACCGGTCCGCTGATGGCGCCGGCGACCGGGAACATATATTCGCCGCGGCTGGAAAGAGCCGACGCGCTTTCTGTGGAGAGGATGACCTTGTCCGGGAATTTGGCGCGGAAAGCGGGATATTGGCCGACGATGCCGCGAATGCCCGCGCCCTGATAATTGAGGCTGATGACGTCCACCGTGGTCGGCAACAGCATGTCCGCCTTGGCAAAGTTCATCGCGCCGGTGGCCGGCCGGGTCGGGTCTTCTTCATGCGCGATGGCGACCAGTTCGCGGCCGATCTTGGCGCCGGCTTCCCCATCATATTGTTCGCCCACTTCGTTGCCGACGCTCCACAGGATGATGGAGGGGTGGTTGCGATCGCGGCGCAGCATGGCGCGGGCGTCCGCCTCATGCCAGTCGGGGAAGATCAGGTGGAAGTCGTGCGGCGTCTTCTTCTTTTCCCAGCTGTCGAACACTTCGTCCATGACGAGGAAACCCATGCGGTCGGTGAGTTCGAGCAGTTCGGGCGCGGGCGGGTTGTGGCTCATGCGCACGGCGTTGGTGCCCATGTCGCGCAATATTTCCAGCTGGCGTTCGGCCGCGCGGGCGTTGAAGGCGGCGCCCAGCGCACCGAGATCATGATGATTGTTGACGCCGCGCAGCGGGATATGCTCGCCATTGACGATCACGCCCTTGTCGGGATCGAACTTGATATCGCGCACGCCGAAGCGGGTTTCGTGGGTATCGATGGTCTTGCCGCCCTGCGTCACGGTGGAGACGGCGACATAGCGATTGGGTTGCTGCGTCGGCGGCGGCCCCCAGAGGCGGGGATTGGCGAGGGTGGCGGAGCCGTTCAGCACGGCCTTTTCGCCCGGCGCGATGCTGGCGGATTGGCGCGCGATGCTGGCCACCGGACGGCCGGTGCGCTTGCCCTTCGCGTCCAGCGCGTAAAGGGCGGTCGAGACGTCTACCTGCGCAGGCTTGTCGCCGTCATTGTCGAGCGTCAGGCTGAGATCGATGGTGGCGTGGTCCTTGCTGACTTGAGGCGTGCGGACGATGCTGCCCCATTGGCCGACATGGACCTTGTTGGCGGTGGTAAGATAGATGTCGCGATAGAGGCCGCCGCCCGGATACCAGCGCGCCGAGGCCGCGGGGTTGTCGAGGCGGATCGCCAGCTGGTTCTTGCCGCCCGGCACCGCATAGGGGGTGAGGTCGAGGCGGAAACTGTTATAGCCATAGGGCCAGCCGCCCACCAGCTTTCCATTGAGCCAGACGGTGGCGTAGGACATGGCGCCTTCCACATCGAGGAAGATGGACTGGCCTTTGGCGCTCGTCGGGATATCGAGCGTCTTGCGATACCAGCCGATGCCCCAACTGGGCAGGCGGCCCATGCCGCCATAGGGTCCGTCCTTGATGAAGGGGCCGGCGATCGCCCAGTCGTGCGGCAGGTCGACATGGGTCCAGCCGCTATCGTCGAAACCGGCCTGCACATAAGGGACGTCGCCGCCGGGATTGCCGGCGGGGCGGGCATGATGTTTGGCGGGGTCTTTTATGAACGGATTGGCGCTGGGCAGGATCCAAGGTTTCAGCACGTTGGCGCCGCTGTCGTCCACCTTCACGGCTGCGTCGGCGGGTGTGTCGGCCAGCTTGCCGTCGCCGGCATCCTCGATCGGCGGGCGGACGTCATAGCGCAAGTCGGTGGTCAGGCCAGCCGGATCGCCCTTCGTAAAGCGCCAGTCCTTGCTGATGGACACGCTATCGGCGGCGAGCAGCGAAGCCGGGAGCGAGGCCAGGGCGATAGCGGAGAGGGATACCAGTCGTCGCCAATGCGACACCGAGTTGGACAGTGGTTTCATCATGCTCTCCCTGTTCGCTTGCGTCTGGTAGCGTTATCATTACTCTGAGCGATAGAGGCTGCTTTGGCAAGTCATGAAGTGGCGTACGGATCGGCTTTCCGCGCGCCGCCAGGCAGGCTAGGACAAGCGAAACAAGCGTGGGAGAGGGACATGAAAAATGCTTTGGCCGTCGGTGCGGCCCTGATGCTGGCTCTATTGCCGGCGGCGGTTTCGGCCAAGCCTGTCACCGATTGCGCGCTGCGCGATGCGCCCTTTTCGACCGAATCGCCGATCGTGGACCTGCTGCTCAGCCCTGCCGCCAAGGCTATTCTGGAAACCGACGCCCCGGACATATTCACCGCCCTGCCCCCGCGCTTCTTCTCGACGAAAGCGCCGACCTTCGCCGCGATCCTGAACCTGAAGGCGCTGGCGAAGATGAAGAATCTGCCCGCCGACAAGATGACAGCGCTGGACGCGAAGCTGCGTGCCCTGCCGGTGACGGCAGCGGACAAGGTGGCGCGCTGTGCCCGTTATGACGACGACCGCCCGACCATCACGCTGCCCAAGGGCAAGCCCCGGTTGCTGATCTTCGAAAAGATCAACGGCTTTCGCGATGGTCCCTCGGTCGATGCCGCCCGCGCCGCCTTTCAGGTGATGGCGCAGCGCAAGGGATGGGCCGTGGTGGTGAGCGACAAGGGTGGCGTGATGACGCCGGCCCTGCTGCGCCAGTTCGACGCCATCATCTGGAACAATGTCAGCGGCGACGTGCTGACGCTGGCGCAGCGGGCCGCGTTCAAATCCTATATCGAACAGGGTGGCGGCTATGTCGCGGTGCATGGATCATCGGGCGATCCGTCCACTTTCTGGCCTTGGTATGTCGACACGCTGGTCGGCACGCAATTTGCCGGACACCCGATGGACCCGCAATTTCAGGACGCCAAAGTGGTGGTCGAGGGGCGCAGCCATCCGATCGCGGCCGGCTTGCCCGACCAATGGGTGATGAACGACGAATGGTACAGCTTCACGGCCAATCCCCGCCCCGGCAGCGCCGTCATCGCGACGCTGGACGAGGGCAGCTACAAGCCGGGCGCGCTGGCCATGGGCGACCATCCGATCGCCTGGACCCGTTGCGTCGGCAAGGGCCGGGTCTTCTATTCCGGCATCGGCCATCGCCCCGCAACCTATGCCGATCCCCATTATGTCACCATGCTGGAAAATGCGGTGGCATGGGCGGCATCGCGCCGGTCCGCCTGTCCGGCGCTTACGCCCCCAGCCGGTTGACCGGATAGACGGGCGGCAGGATGATGTCGCCCGGCATGGAGAGTGGCAGCACCGGGCTGGCCGCGCCGGCCAGCAGCGCGTCGAAATATGCGATGGTGCGGGTCAGTCCTTCGCGCAGCCGCACGGTGGGTTCCCAATCCAGCATATCGCGGGCGCGGCCGATGTCCGGGCGGCGCTGGCGCGGATCGTCGGCGGGCAAGGGCCGCATGATGAGGGACGATCGCGATCCGGTCAGCGCCAGGATCATTTCGGCCAGTTCGACCATGGTGAATTCGTCGGGATTGCCGATGTTGATCGGGCCGGTGATCGCGTCCGCGCTGCCCATCAGCCGGATCAGCCCCTCGATCAGATCGTCGACATAGCAAAAGGAGCGAGTCTGCTGTCCATCGCCATAGAGGGTGATGGGCTGGCCCAGCAGCGCCTGGCAGATGAAGTTGGACACGACGCGCCCGTCGGCCGGGTCCATGCGCGGGCCATAGGTGTTGAAGATGCGCGCGACCTTGATCCGCACCCGCCCTTCGCGATGATAGTCGAAGAAGAGGGTTTCGGCGCAGCGCTTCCCCTCGTCATAGCAGGCGCGCGGGCCGATGGGGTTCACATGGCCCCAATAATCCTCGCGCTGGGGGTGAACCTCCGGATCGCCATAGACTTCGCTGGTGGAGGCTTACAGGATTTTCGCGCCGGTGCGCTTGGCCAAGCCCAGCATGTTGATCGCGCCATGCACGCTGGCGATGTCGCGCTAATCGGCGCCCGCTATCGTGCCGACCTGTTCGCGCCCGCTCAGGTGGTATGAAGATCCTGCATGTCTTCAACCGCCATCGTCAGGGCGGCGGGGCCGACAATGCCTGGGACGCGACCATCGCCCTGTCGCGCAGACGCGGGTTAAAAGTCGATATTTCGAGAAGGATAGTCGTCACCTTTCAACTGGCGTTTCAGGAAAGATCACGGCCTTTGCCCATGGCCTCTACCCCGTCGCCACGCTGCGGGAGTTCGCGGCGCGGCTGGAGACGGACCGGCCGGATATCGTGCATAGCCATGAACTCTATCCGTTGCTCACCCCCTGGCTGTTCCCGCTCTGCGCGCGCGCCGGGGTGCCGGTGGTCCATAGCTGCTATGATTTCCGTATCACTTGCCCGATCGCCACCCATCATGACGGCGCGGCAGTCTGCAACCGCTGTACCGATCAGGGGGCGCATCACGCGCTCCAACGCAATTGCCGGAACAGCCTGCCCGAAAGCGCCGCCTTCGCGTTGCGCCATGCTGTGGCACAGCGGCGAAACCTCTATGACCATGTCAGTCGTTTCATCGTGCTGACCGACTTCAGCCGCAACTGGCTGCATCGCCACGCGGCCATCCCGATCGACCGGATCAGCGTCAACGAATGTGCCATCCCCGCCGCGCCCGACCCCGTCGATCCCGCAGTCGGCCGCTATTTCGCTTTTGCCGGTCGTTTCGTGCCGGAAAAGGGGCTGGATGTGCTGATCGAGGCTGCCCGACTGTCTGGCCTGCCGATTCATGTCGCTGGGCCGGCCGGCAGCGATCCCGCGCCATTACAGGCGCATGGGGTGCCGGTAACCATCACCGATGGGCCGGCGTCGCTCGCTGCCGTCTATCGCGGCGCACGGGCTTTGGTGGTGCCCAACCTCTGGTTCGAAACCTTCGCGATCGTCGCCGCCGAAGCCATGGCCCATGGCGTGCCGGTCATCGCATCCCGCATCGGCGCCTTGCAGGACACGGTGCGCGAAGGCGTGACCGGGCTGCATTTCGCACCCGGGGATGCCGCCGATCTGGCCCGGCAGATGCGCCGCCTGTGGGACGATCCGGCGCTGTGCCGGCGGCTGGGCGTGGCGGGTCATGCCGATGTCCGCGCCCGCTTCAATGAGGACGCCCATTTCGACCGGCTGATCGCCGCCTACGAAGCCGCGCTTAGAGCGCCGGCATCACCATTGCCCGACATTCGCCAAAGCCGATCGGCACGAAGCCTTGCGCCGATGCGCGCGCGCGCAAGATGATCTCGTCGCCATCCTCCAGGAAAGTGCGGCTTTCGCCACCGGGCAGCGCCACCGGTTCCTTGCCGCCGACCGACAATTCGATCAGACTGCCATAGCCCGACCGGTCCGGTGCGGAGATGGTGCCGCTGCCCAGCAAGTCGCCGGGATTGAGGTTGCAGCCATTGGACGCATGGTGAGCAACGATCTGCTGCACCGTCCAATACATGTTGCTGGCCGGACCGCTGCTGAGCGGGAACGGCGCCTCCCCGCGCGTGCGCATCGCTTCGGTCAGGATCAGCACCTCCAGCGTCAGGCCCAGCGCGCCATGCGCCTGATCGTCCGCATCGGACAGATAAGGCAAGGGCGCCGGATCGTCCGTCGGCCGGGGCGGTTGCGCCGGGCGGAACGGCGCCATCGCCTCGCTCGTCACCACCCAGGGGGAAATGGTCGACTGAAAGCTTTTGGACAGGAAGGGGCCGAGCGGCTGATATTCCCAGGCCTGAAAATCGCGCGCCGACCAGTCGTTGAGCAGGCAGAAGCCCGCGACATGGTCCGCCGCCTGCGCGATCGGGATGGCGGTACCCAGAGCGTTGCCGGCGCCGATCCACACGCCCAGCTCCAGTTCATAATCCAGCCGGGCGGACGGACCGACCATGGGCGCGTCGGCCTCTGGCGGCTTGCGCTGCCCCACCGGCCGGCGCAGCGCCACGCCCGACGGCCGGATCGAGGACGCCCGGCCATGATAGCCGATCGGCACATATTTATAGTTGGGCAGGAGTGGATTGTCGGGTCTGAACTGCCGCCCGATATTGGTGGCATGGTGGATGCCGACATAGAAGTCGCTATAATCGCCGATATGCGCGGGCAGATGCAGGGCGCAATCCGCCGCAGCATGCAGCATCGGCGTCAGGCGATCCGCATAGGCCGGGTCGGACAGAAGATCGCTGAGCAAGCGGCGCAGCGCTCGCCGGTCGGCGACGGAGAGCGCCATCAACCCGTTCAGCGTCCCGGCCGTGCAGAGCGGCGCGATGGGAGCGGGCAGCAGGCCGGCGGCGGCGCAGGCGAAAAGATCCAATATCCGGTCGCCGATGGCGACACCGATGCCTGCCTCTCCGCTGGCGGACGAAAACACCCCATAGGGCAGGTTCTGGATCGGGAAATCGGGATGGCCGTTAGCGCTTTCCACCCAGCTGGTGCGGGCGGGATCATGCGTCTCGTCGGTCGTCCACCAGCTCATGCCGCGTCCCCCGGCGGCAGTTGCGCCTTGCGAAAGCCTGTCCAGCATGCGTCATAATCGCCTTGCAACAAAGGCGTTTTCATCGCCCAGCCTGTCGGCGCGAACGGCAATCGGCTTTCGAACATGAACGCCATCGTCTCCTCTATCTTATGCGGTTGCAAAGCCGCTGCGACGGCCCCGTCATGGCTGGCGACATCCGGCCCATGGGCGGACATCATATTGTGCAGGCTGGCCCCGCCCGGCGCGAAACCGCCCGCCTTGGCATCATATTGGCCGGTGATGAGGCCCATGAACTCGCTCATGACGTTGCGGTGGAACCAGGGCGGCCGAAACGTATCCTCTGCCACCATCCAGCGCGGCGGGAAGATGACGAAGTCGATATTGGCGGTGCCGGCGCTGTCGCTGGGCGATGTCAGCACCGTGAAGATGGACGGATCGGGATGGTCGAAACTGACCGTGCCGATCGTGTTGAACCGTGTCAGATCATAGCGATAGGGCACGACATTACCATGCCATGCGATCACATCGAACGGGCTGTGGTCGAGCATCGTCGACCAGAGTTGCCCCTGATATTTCTGCACCAGTTCATGGGGGCGTTCCACATCCTCATAGGCTGCGACCGGCGCCTCGAAATCGCGGACATTGGCGAGGCCATTGGAGCCGATCGGCCCAAGGTCCGGCAGCCGGAACGGGCTGCCATGATTTTCGCAGACATAGCCGCGCGCATCATCGTCCAGCAATTCGACGCGAAACCGCACCCCGCGCGGGATCAGCGCGATCTGGAGCGGGGCGACGGGCAGCACGCCCATTTCGGTGACGATCCGCAGCCGCCCCTGCTGCGGCACGATCAGCCATTCGCCATCCGCGCTGAAAAAGGCGCGATCGACCATGGATCGGTTGGCGGCGTAGACATGGACGCTGCACCCGATACCCGCCGCAACATCGCCATTGACCGCATAGGTGACGAGGCCATCGATGAAATCGACCGGGTCGGCCGGCAGGTCGAGCGGGTTCCAGCGCAGCCGGTTGGGCGAAGCGACCGCGTCAGCGTCGGGCGCGCTGCGCAGCAGGCTCGCTTTGGCATAGGGTAGGAAGGGCGCGTGCATCGCGCTCGGCCGCATGCGGTAGAGCCAACTGCGCCGATTGTCCGCGCGCGGCACGGTGAAGGCGGTCGCGGACAATTGTTCGGCATAAAGGCCATAGGGCACGCGCTGCGGCGAATTGCGCCCGACCGGCAGCGCGCCCGCCACCGCCTCGCTCGCATGATGATTGCCGAAGCCGGTCAGATAATCCCCGGTCAGATAATCCATCGTCACTCTCCTCCGTTCGCCCTGAGCATTTCGAAAGGCGCAGCGCGAACGGTGTCAGATTATCTCACGCATCGACGCTAACGACGCCCCGCCTGATCTGGTCCAACTCTATGCTTTCGAACAGGGCCTGGAAATTGCCGTTGCCAAAGCCCTCATTGCCCTTGCGCTGGATGATCTCGAAGAAGATCGGGCCGAACATATTCTCAGTGAAGATTTGCAGCAATATGCCTTCCTCCTCGACATCGCCGTCGATAAGGATGCGGTTCTTCTTGAGGCGCGCCAGATCCTCGCCATGACCCGGCACGCGCTTGTCGACCAGTTCATAATAGGTTTCGATCGTGTCCTGAAGCCGGACGCCGCGCGCCCGCAATTTCTCGACCGTGTCGTAGATATTGTCGGTGGTCAGCGCCAGATGCTGGATACCCTCGCCATGATAGTCGCGGATGAACTCCTCGATCTGGCTCTTGTCGTCCTGGCTTTCGTTGAGCGGAATGCGGATTGCCTTGTCCGGCGCGATCATCGCCTGGCTGGTCAGGCCCGTCGCTTTCCCCTTGATATCGAAGAATTTCTGTTCCTCGAAGCCGAAGAGGGTACGATAAAATTCGCTCCACACCCGCATCTGGCCGCGCCGGACATTATGGGTCAGATGGTCGAGCAGGTCGAGGCCGACGTTGTTGTCGGCCGCCTTCTCCTCCCAGCCCGGAAATTCGGCCCAGTCGGCATAGGGATCGCCGTCGGCCGGCATGAAATAGAGATAGGCGCCGCCAATCCCCTCGATCACCGTGTCATCCTCCGCCGTGGCCTTGCCGCCATTGGCCAGCGCCCATGCGAGCGCGGCCTTGGGATCGGTAACGCGAAAGGCCATGGCGCTGGCCGATGGGCCATGGACGCCGCGAAATTCCGCCACGCGCCCGGCATCGTCGCGATTGAGCATCAGGTTGATGCGCCCCTGACGATAGCGGGTGATATTCTTGCGCGGGTGGCGGTGACTGGCGACGAAGCCCAGTTGCTCGAACTGCGCCGCCATCGCTTCTGGATCGGGCGAGGTGAATTCGACGAACTCGAAGCCGTTGAGGCCCAGCGGGTTGGTGTCGGTGGTCATAGGGCGTCCTCTTCCTTTTTCTTGTTCGCATAGGCCTGACTGCCGCGGGTGAAGACGCGGTCGGTCGGCAAGATGGTATCGGTGTCGAGATCGGGCAGGCCGTCAAGCTGCGCATAAAGCGGTGCGAAATCGGTTTCGGCCGTCATCCGCAACAGTTGCTCGAAACTGTCGATCACGAAATAGCTCTGCTGATAATCGTCGATGCGATAGCGGGTACGCATCAGCCGCTTGAGGTCGAAGCCGAGGCGATTGGGCGACGGATCGTCCAGCGCAAATTCGGACTCCCCATGGGAGGAAACGATGCCGGCGCCATAGAGTTTGAGGCCATCATCCTGTCGGATCAGGCCGAATTCCACGGTGTACCAATAGAGCCGTGCCAGCCGCTCGATCGACCCCAGCGCATGGGCGCGTAGCCCCCCTTCGCCATAGGCCTGCATATAATCGGCGAAGACCGGGTTCGCGAGCAAGGGCACATGGCCGAAAACGTCGTGAAAGACGTCCGGCTCCTCCAGATAGTCGATCTGTTCGGGCTGGCGGATGAAGCGGCCGGCGACGAAGCGGCGATTGGCCAGATGTTCGAAGAAGAGCCGGTCGGGCACCAGCCCCGGCACGGCGACCACCTGCCACCCGGTCCGTTGCATCAGCCGGTCGGACAGTTCGGCAAAGTCGGGAATGCCCGGCCGGGTCATCCGCAATATGTCCAGCCCCTCCAGAAATTCCGGTACGGCGCGGCCGGCCAGCATCTGCGTCTGGCGCGCGAACAGACGGTCCCACATCGCATGGTCCTGCGCGGTGTAAGCCGCCCAGTCCTGCGGGATGGTCCAATCCTCTCTGGCGCCCGGTGGGGCGATCATTTCTGTTTGCGCCATAGACGCATCATGCCACGCGAAACCGGAAATTACGTTTCATTCTTGCCGGATTCTCAGCTATAAACGATGAATATTCATCATATATGGACAGTATATGAAACAGGATGGTCAGATAGATGAGGTGGATCGGCGCATCCTGTCCGCGCTCCAGGCCGATGCCAGCCTTAGCCATCAGGATCTGGCCGAGCGGGTCGGCGCGTCCAGCGCGTCATGCTGGCGGCGGATCAAGGCGCTGGAGGCGGCGGGCATATTGACCCGCACCGTGCGGCTGGTCGATCCGGCGCAGGTCGGGCGGGGCGTCAACGTCCTCTGCAACATCCGCATGCGCAGCCACGCCCGCGAAGCCCGCGCCGCCTTCGAACATTTCGTCGACGGGCGGCCGGAGATCGTGGAATGTTTCTCCATGTCCGGAGAATGGGACTATCTGATCCGGATCGTCGTCGCCGATGTCGAGGATTATAACCGCTTCCTGATGCAAACCCTGCTCGGCCATCCTTCGGTGGCGGGCGCAGCGTCCCATTTCGCCCTGTCGATGACGAAATATACGACGGCCATTCCGTTATAGGAGCGACCACCGTTACCAATCATCATGCTGAACCAACAGGCAGACGGTGCCGGGAGGCACAATAGATGCTGAGCCGAGGGCCAGCGCAGCTAGACAAGTTCAGCATGACGTCCCCTATATTACAACGCCCGGAACCGGAAATCGCGAAACTTCGCCTCGCCCGGTCCCGCTGCATACAGCCCCGGTCGCAGCATCAGGAAGCCGCCGCGCACATTATGATGATATCCCGACACTTCCATGCCCCGGTCGAACCGGCTCCATGTCCGTCCACCATCACGCGACAGGTGATAGGAGACGATATGGTGGCGGTTGCTGACCTTCAACGTCAGCCGCCGGCCATAGGGGTTGGCCGGCCGGCCGCGCTCCATGCCATATTGGTGAGTGACGAAGCGCGTCTCGTCGAAACCCAGCCCGCAATAGAGCTTGTCGTCATAAAAGAGGATCAGCCCCGCCGTGCCGCCCGGCGCAATTTCGATGTCGCATTGGAACTCGTAAGCCGGGTCGCCCGCGATCAGCAGCAGTGGCGATGAATCGACCGGCGCGGTCCCCCGCCCTGTCAGGATCAGCGCGCCCTTCTCCACCCGCGCCCGGCGCGCTTCGTCCGGGGCCGGGCGAAAGAAATTCCATTTCGCGCCCAGCTTCAGGTCGCGAAAATCGTCCGACAGCGCCATGCCGTGCGCCAATGCCTGCCCGCCGCGCGGCTTGGCGATCGGCTGCGCCAGATCGCCGCCCTTCATGCGGAACCAGCCGTCCGGCGTCCATTCCACAGGATCGAGCAGGGTCTGCCGCCCCAGCGTCCACAGGCCATTTTCATAACCATGATAGACCGCCCACCAGCTTTTGTCCGGTGCTTCCACCAGGCTGGCATGGCCGCGCGACCACCAGCGTTCGTCGGCGCTTTGCGTGTGGACCAGCGGGTTATCGGGATGCTGCTCCCACGGGCCATGGATCGATTTGGATCTTGCCGCGATCACCATATGGCCGGTCGGCGGCCCGGCGGTGCCGCCCACGGCGGTCAGCATGTAGAACCAGTCGCCATGGCGGTGAATCTTCGGCCCCTCCGGCGCGAAACCCTCGACATCCCATGTGTCGGGATAACGCCAGGGGTCATAGACATGCTCGACCTCGCCCACGGTCGACAGGCCATCGTCGGATAGGCGGATGCGGTCGCCGCCCGACAGGAACAGCCAGCGACTGCCATCCTCGCCCACCGCATGGCAGGGGTCGATATGCTGGTGCAGCTTCAGGTCGATGGGGTCGCTCCACGGCCCGTCGATGCTGTCGGCATGGATGACGAAGATGCTGTTGGGTTCGGCCTTGACCGGAATATAGAGGAAATAGCGGCCCTTATATTTCTCCAGACTGACCGCCCAGACCGATCCGATATTCTTGTTCAAAACCGCCTTGCGCGGTTGCCAGTTGATGAGGTCGCGGCTGTGCCAGATGGTGATGCCGGGATAGCTGTCGAAGCTGGAGAAGGTCATGTAATAATCCGAGCCATCCTTCAGGATGGCGGGATCGGGCCGGTCGCCCGACAATAGCGGATTGAGGAAGCGCCCGTCGCCCAGGTCGGCAATACGCTGGTTGTCCGGTCCGCGTTTCCATTCGGTGGCGGGCGCCGTAGCAGCAGGCGCTGACTCCGCCCGATCGGTGCGGGTCAGCGCCATTGCGCTGCCTGCGGCCAATACGCCCGTCATGGCGTCGCGCCGGCTGATCGTCATGCTCTCTCCTTGAATGAAATGTCCGGACCGCCCGTGCAGAAGCGGCCCGGACCCATGAACCGTCACATCTTGAACCGCGCACCCAGTTGGAT
Organism: Sphingobium limneticum; assembly: GCF_008710155.1. GTDB lineage: Bacteria > Pseudomonadota > Alphaproteobacteria > Sphingomonadales > Sphingomonadaceae > Sphingobium > Sphingobium limneticum. The sequence continues at coordinate 411,111 of NZ_VYPZ01000001.1, read as the reverse complement.
GGTGCGGCCGAAATGCAGCTGCTCATAATTGCGATTGGCGTCCAGATCGGTGTAGCGGTCGCGATAATCGTCGGTCAGGTTGATCCCTTCCAGCGACAATTCAAGTCCCTCGGTCAGCTTGTAGCGCACAGACGCATCGACATTGACCGTGCTGTTATAGCCTTCGAACACATTGCCCGTCCCGCTATTCTGGTCGATATAGCCGCTGCGATAGCTGGCCGACACGCGGGCAGAGAATTTGGCGTCCTCATAATAGAGCGTGCCGTTAAAGGCGCGCTTGGACAGGCCGAACAGGGTCGCGTTGCGGACCGAGGCGATATTGCCACCTCCGGGCACGATCGCCGGGCCGGACACGGTGTAGTTGGCGCTGGAATCCACGAAGGTCGCATTCACGATCCCGCCAAAATGCGACAGGAAGCCGGGCAGGAAGGTGAAGGGCGCCTGCACCGACAGTTCGATCCCCTTCAGGCTGGCGCCCGTGCCGTTGACGATGGTGCTGATCGCCCAGCCTTCCGTCCGTTCCGGCTGGAGCGCGGCGGGCGAGCTGGGCGGGATGACCGACAAAGGCAGGCCAGTGGACGCGAAGGTGCCGGTGATGGTCTGGCTGATCGGGAAGCTCTGTACATCCTTCTTGAACGCCGCGACGGAAAAGACCGACTGTGGCGCGAAATACCATTCGACCGCCACGTCATAGGCCGTGGCCCGGAACGGATCGAGGAACGGATTACCGAAGCTGACCCGATAATTGAAGCCATCGACCGATCCGCCCGGCGTCAGATTGCCGAGCGACGGGCGCGTCACCACGTCCGCCACCGACGCGCGCACGATCACGTCGCGATGCGGGAAGAAGGCGATGTTGGCGGCGGGCAGCCAATCCTCATAGGATCGCGACACGCTGACCATCGTGCCATTGTTGAGGCCGCGCGAGCTTTGCTCGGTCTTCACATAGCGGATGCCGGCATTGGCGGCATATTCCAGGCCGAAAATCTCACCCTTGGCATCGAACTGGATATAGCCGCCGGTGGTCTTTTCCACCACGCCGCGGGTATTGCCGGCATCGACCGTCAGCGCCCGCTCATATAGTTTGGTATAGTCGGTGCCCGCCGCCAGATTGGGGACCAGCCATTGCGTCGTCGTGCCCGCCGGCGCGCCCGCGCCCTTCAGCGTGAACAGCTCCGCCAGCGCCGACGTCACCGGCAGGCCGTAGATGGCGCTCGGCCCGAAGGCGCTGCTGGGCGAGCAGTTGACCGTGCCCAGCACGCGGTCGACACCGCCATTGCCACACACCACGGTGTCGCGGGTGAAGCCTTCGGTATCGAAGGAGAAGCGGCGATAGAGCGCGCCCGTCTTCACCGTGAACCCCTCTGTCACATCCCATTCGGTGCGCAGTTGCGCGGTACGGAACTTGTTGACGGTGGAGGATGGCCGGTCGCGGATTTCGGCCAGCTGGAAATTGGCCGGGTTGGTGACGCTGGTGCCGAAACTCAGCACCGGCCGGCGCATATTGCTATAGTCGTAGCTGTAGCCCTGCGCATCGCGATCGTCGAACACCAAGGTCGTTTCGACCGGGATCGACGCATCCGACTTGGAAAAACCGCCAAGCAAAGTGAAGCGGAAGGCATCGCTGACATCCTGATCCCAGGTTCCGCCCAGCTGATAGAATTTCGTCTGCGACTTGCGCAGATAATGTTCGGTGCGGACCCAGGCGTCGTTCAGCGTCGCCGACACCATATTGCCCTTGCCGTCATAGACCGGGTTGACCACGTCGATCGACCGCTCGTTGGATCGGAGCAGCACTTCGCCCCATTTCTCCTCGCGCGTCTCGCGGAAGCGGGAGAAGAGGCCGTCGATCGATACCTTGGTCGCGTCGGACGGCGCCCACTGGATCGACCCGGTCACGCCCAGCCGCTCGCGTTCCTGGGCAATTTCGCCATAGCGTGGGATGCGCGGGTGGAAGGCGAGCGCCGCCTGATCGCAGGCCGCGACCCGGCCGTTGGTATAGACGCCGCCTGCATTGGCCACGCCCGTGTTGCTCGCAGCGCTTTGGTAGAAACAACGCGTGCCATTGACGCTGTCGAACCGGGCCTGCGACCAGCGCACCGTATTGTTGCCCATCTGCTTGGTGTCGAGCTTGGAATAGGCGGCGGACAGCGCCACGCCCCATTGCCCGTCAGCCGACTTCCAGGACATGAGGCCCGCCAGACGCGGTCCCCATTTCTTGCTCAGGTCATTATAGGAACCGGTCGCCGAGCCGACGAAGGTGAAGCCGTCCTTGCCCGCCAGAGGATTGCCGGTGTTGAGGTCCACCACCGCGCCAAGCGAGCCTTCGTCCAAAGAGGCCTCAGCCGTCTTGTGCACCACCAGCGAACTGAACAGCTCCGACGCGAAGACATTGAAGTCGAAGGCGCGGTCGCGGTTGGAACTGGCGCCGTCGGTCGAGGTGGCGACCGTTTCCAGCCCGTTCACGCGCACGCGGGTAAATTGCGCGCCCAGACCGCGGACGGTGATCGCGCGCCCTTCGCCGCCATCGCGCTGGATCGAAATGCCGGGAATACGCTGCAAGGATTCCGCCAGATTCTGGTCGGGGAATTTGGCGATATCCTCCGCCACGATCGCATCGACCGATCCCACCGTCTGTCGCTTCAGGTTGATCGCCGCGCCCAGCGACTGGCGAAAGCCGGTGACGACGATATCGGCCGCTTCATCGCCGACGGCCGCCTGTGGCGCCGGATCGACCGGCCCTGCGTCCTGCGCCAGCGCCGCGCCCGGCATCGCCAGCAGCATGGCGGCCAGCGACGTCCCTGCCAACCAGGACCGCTCGCCCCTTGTGAATTGCTTTGCACGCATCAGCTTTCCTCTCCCTTTCCCACTATGCCCGCACGCCGGCGATGGAGCCGGTCGTGCGTCATGGTCCTGCCGGGATCATGCCCGGCCCATCGCCCGTCGCCTTTTCAGCGATCACGACCATGGTTGGAAACCGGTGTCATTGATGCGCGTGCTGCGACGGACTGTCAATATGATCCGGAGCAACAGACAGGACGTATCTGATATAATATTGAATATAATAGCAAATTATGGGGGCGGGCCTCGAGTTTTTCCTCAGGGCACAGCTGATTGGCGCTGGCTCATTCACCTTAATCGGACACCGGTGTCAAAAATTCTTGCAGCCATATCGTCACGATGCCAATAATGTACGGATAGGAGAGAAAAGTCATGACCCTGCCTTCGGCCACGCCATCTCTTGCTCTGCTGGGTGCGCTCGCATTGCTCCCCATTGTGCCCGCCATGGCCGCACCGCCCACCGCCAACGTCAAAGCCGGACAGGCCGACACGAACCAGAGCAGCGCCCTCGCCTTTCCCGGCGCAGTCGGCTGGGCCGCCACCACCCCCGGCGGACGGGGCGGACGCATCATTCGCGTCACCACCCTCGCACCCGACGGCCCGGGCAGTTTCAAGGCCGCGCTGGAGGCAAAGGGCCCGCGCATCATCGTGTTCGAAGTGGCTGGCATCATCGATTTAGGCCGCGAAACGCTGAAAATCACCGAACCCTATGTCACCATCGCCGGCCAGACGGCGCCGTCGCCCGGCATCACCCTCATCAAGACCGGCATCGACATCGCGACTCATGATGTCGTGATGCGCCATATCCGCATCCGCACCGGCGTCGATGGCCAGCCCAAGCTGAGCGGTTGGGAAGCCGACGCCCTGTCCACCGTGGCCGCCCATCATGTCATCATCGACCATTGCAGCTTCACCTGGGCGATCGACGAGAATATGTCCGCATCCGGCCCGCGCTTCGAGGGCAGGACGCCGGACGATTGGCGCAAGGGCACCAGCCACGCCATCACCTTCTCCTACAATATCGCGGCAGAAGGCCTAGCCGACGCCAGCCACCCCAAGGGCGAACATAGCAAGGGCACGCTGATTCACGACAATGCCAGCCAGATCATGATCTGGCGTAACATCTATGCCCATAACAAGGAACGCAACCCGCTGGTGAAGGGCGGCGGCCAGGTCGAACTGGTCAACAATATCCTTTATGATCCGGGCGAGCGGGCGGTCCATTATAATCTGATGGCGCTGGAATGGGGCGATCATCCCTATCAGACCGGCAAGATATCGGCAGTCGGCAATGTCCTGCGCGGCGGCGTGTCGACCGCTCCCGGCATGCCGTTCCTGACGCTGGGCGGCGACGGCGACCTCGACTATCATGGCAAGGATAATATCGCCGTCGATAAATTCGGCCAGCCGCTGCCGATGTTCGGCCGCTATGGCGAAACCCGCGCGAAGCTGAACGAATTGCCGGCGCCGCCCATCTGGTGGCCCGGGACGCAGGTTCTGCCGACGCGTGATGTCGAAACCCATGTGCTTGGCCATGCCGGCGCCCGCCCCTGGGACCGCGACGCCGACGATCTGCGCGTCCTCTTCTTCGTGGCCGAAGGGCGGGGCGAGATCATCGATGATGAACGGCAGGTCGGCGGCTATCCGAAAATGGCGCAGACGCGTGCCCCCTTTGTCGAGGCCGACTGGAATCTCGACACGATGGAGCCGAAATCGGGTCGCTATCCGGGGCAAAAGGCGGAGATTGCCGAACATCTGTCGGACCGCGACAAGATGATGCGGCAGGGCGAGCCGGGAGGGAAGAAATGACCATCCTGCCGCTATTGCTGGCCGCCGCGGCCGCTACCTCTGCTGCGCCGCCCATGGCGGTGATCGACGAGAAGGACGTCGCGCGCGAAGAAGCCACACCCCATGGCAAGATCGGCATGAGCACCGCCTATCGTATCAGCGACGCCGTGCCCCAACCGCGCCGCATGGAGTTCCGCAAGCGAATCCTGCATGTCGGCGCCGCCATCGGCCTGCACCCCATCGCCCATGACGAGGTCTATTATGTCCTGTCGGGCACCGGCGACGTCAGTTCCGACGGCCAGACCCGCAATCTGACCCCCGGCATGGCCGCCTATCTCTACGATGGCGCCGTCGTGGGGATCAAACAGACCGGCCGCGAACCGCTGGCGTTGATTATTGCCTATCCTGTGAAGGAGTGAGGATAAGTGGCTTGGGGAAGTTCCGCTTTTTAGCGCGCGCATGCTGGGCCAGTGTCGCCAGCACCCTGTCCTATCCAGCCCCATAATGCCATGATGCGCGGTGTCGGCGCGCAGCAGCCAAGGCTGCCCCTGTCGCGATCAACCACGATGGTTGGCAATAAAATATCCGACATAGGATATGAAATGTCGAAAATTGCGGGAAATGTGCGAAGTTAAGCGTGGGATTTCCTGTCAGCTGCCCGGCTGGATATAAGGTACCTGCGCGAATATTTCCCGTTCCCAGCCGCGCGGATCGTCAGCCATATGGCTGTCGATGTCGAAGATCATCGTGGATCGTCGGTCCAATCGATATGGCGTCCAGTCCGCCAGACCCGCGCCATTGGGATCGCCCCGTAGCGCGAACGCCAAAAAGCGATCCATCATCGCCGCCGATGCGGCCCGCGCACCCGCTCCGGTCCCGGTAAAGGAACCCGGTGCGTCCAGCGTGCCGAAGGCCAGCGCGATATCCATGGTGTGCGGTGCACCCCGTCGGGGTTGGGTCGGCGACTGGAAATCGACCTGATAAACCCAAGTCGGCGCGGCGGCCCGCGCCCTCGCCTCCGCCTCGATCACCTGCCCCGGCCAGCTGCGCCCGGCCGTGGTCGCGGCGTAGAAGATGCGCTCCGCAGACCAGTCGGGATGATGCGCCCGATATTGCGCGACGATCCATTCCGGAGGCAGGTCCATGCGCAGTTCGCCAGCCATCCGGCCGGGCAGGTTGGCCCAGTCCAGCCCCCTTATCAGCGGCCCGTCCGGGTCGATGAAGGCGCGCGTCTCGTCCCGTGTATTGCCCAGCATCATCGGGATGGCATTGCCTTGCGGCGCGGCATCGGGCCAGAAAGGGTGTCGCTTCAGCCAGCGCATGTCCAGCACCGGCCCCATATATAGACCGCCGCCCAATATCGGATCGACAGCATCCAGCCCGTCTATCAGACGCGCGACCGGCATGGTCAGCAACGGCGTCAGATCGGTCGGCGACACGCCCAGTTTCGTCAGATAGGCGGCCGTCCGCCGCGCCGCGTTGATCGGGCCGCTGGCCGTCACCTGCTGCCCGCTCATGGTGATGGCGTGGTGGAACAGCCCCTTGGCGGCGGGCATCGCCATCATCGTCGCAATCTTGGCGCCGCCGCCAGACTGGCCGAAGACCGTTATGTTCGCCGGATCTCCGCCGAAGCTCGCAATATTCTCCCGCACCCAGCGCAGCGCCAGGATCAAGTCCAGCTGCCCCGCATTGCCGCTATCGGCAAAGCGCGGATCGAGCGCAGCCAGATAGAGATAGCCCAGCGCATTGAGCCGATGATTGACCGTGACCACCACGACATCGCGCCCGGCCAGATGCCGCCCGTCATTCAGCGGATCGACCACGCTGCCGTTGGAATAGGCGCCGCCATGGATATAGAGCAGCACCGGGCGTTTCGCCTGCCGCTGCGTCCCCGGCGTCCAGATATTGAGGAAAAGACAATCCTCGCTGGTCGCGGCCTGCATGGCTTTTTGTGGGCAGGAGGGCGCGAAGGCGACGGCCGGCCTCACATCTCGCCAAGGTGCGGGCGCGATCGGTGCACGGAACCGGCGTGCTGCGGTATTCTGCCCGTAACGGACCCCGCGAAACACATGCAGCCCGCCTTCCCGCACGCCCCTTATCCGGCCATGGCTGGTGGTGACGACCGGATCGGATGCCGCCGCAAAGGCTGGCGATGCCATCAGGGTCAGCCCCGCGCCGATGAAGCCCCGCCGATTGGGCATGCCTCTCTCCTCTCCCGTGTGTTCACATCAGCGCGCGAGCCACCCGCCATCGACGGCCAGCACATGGCCATGGATATAGTCCGCCGCGCGCGACGCCAGGAACACCGCCGCGCCGCCGATATCGCTGGCCTCGCCCCAGCGCCCGGCCGGGATGCGCTCCTGTATCTGCCGGTTGCGCGTCTCGTCGGCCTGCAAGGCGGCGGTGTTGTTGGTCGCGATATAGCCCGGCGCGATGGCGTTGACGTTCACGCCCCTGGCCGCCCACTCGTTCGCCAGCAGCTTCGTCAGTCCCCCCGCCCCGCTCTTGGACGCGGTATAGCTTGGCACCCGGATCCCACCCTGGAAGGACAGCAAGGACGCGATGTTGACGATCTTGCCGCTGCCTTGCGCGATCATGTGCCGACCCGCCGCCTGACAGAGGAAGAACAAAACTTTAAGGTTGGTGTCGATCACCGCGTCCCAGTCCGCTTCGGTAAAGTCGACGCTGTCGGCCCGGCGGATGATCCCGGCATTGTTGACCAATATGTCGAGCCCGCCCAGTTTCTCGATCGTCTCGTCCACCACCCGCTGCACCGGCTCGATGCTGCTGAGATCGGCCGATATGATGTCCGCCCGGCGACCCAGCGCACGGACCTGCGCTACCGTCTCTTCCGCCGGGGTGCGCCCCACCGCCGCGATATTGGCGCCCGCCGCGGCCAGCGACAGCGCGATCGCCTGGCCGATACCGGTATTGGCCCCGGTGACGATCGCCACCTTGCCGGAAAGATCGAAGATTTGGGTCATGGACTATTCTCCGCATCATCCCCGCGAAGGCGGGTATCCATCTCCTGACCAAGCCACAGATCGCACGACCGGGAGATGGATTCCCGCCTTCGCGGGAATGACGGCAAGGGGGTTAGGGAGGCGGTCGATTACGCCAGCTGGCAGATATCCAGCACGTTCATGTCGGTATAATCCTGGTTCTCGCCCGCCATCGCCCAGATAAAGGCATAGGCCTTGGTGCCCGATCCCATATGCACAGACCAGGGCGGTGATATCACCGCTTCCTCGTTCGCCATGACGATGTGCCGCATCGCTTCGCCTTCGCCCATATAGTGGAAGACGCGGTCGCTCGGCCCGTCCAGTTCGAAATAGAAATAGATCTCGCTGCGGCGCTCATGGATATGCGGGGGCATGGTGTTCCACACCGAACCGGGCTTGAGCACCGTCAGGCCCATCACCAGCTGCGCGCTCTCGCAGATGCCGGGGATGACCATCTGATAGATCGTCCGCTCGTTCGATTCCTCCAGGGAGCCGCGTTCCAGCGTGGTCGCATCCGCCACCGAGATCAGCTGCGTCTTGAACTCCTTATGCGCCGGGCAGGAGGCGAGATAATAGCGCGCGCCAGCCCCCGCAAATTCAACATCCTTCGCGCCCATCGTCACATAGAGGCAATCCTTGTTGCCCAGCGTGAAGACTTCGCCATCGACCGTGACCGTGCCGGTGACGCCGCCGACATTGACGATCGCCAGTTCGCGCCGCTCAAGGAAAGGATGGCCCGCCGCAGAAGCCGGCTCGCTCTGCGCCGGCAGCGTCACCGGCGCATCCACCACCGCCACGCCGCCGATCACGAACCGTTCGGCATGGGTATAGTTCAGCACCACCTCACCATCGCGAAACAGCCCGCCGATCAGATAACGATCCCGCAATTCATCGTTCGATACGCACTCCATCATATCGGGATGCGTCGCATAATAGGTCTTCTCGAACATCTGAATCTCCTCTCCGCCATGCCCCATTGGACACCGGTGTCATGAAGCGGCGATATCAGCTTGTCGCTGGCGGTGCAACCGATCCGCGTCGGATCAATGTCGAACTGAACATCGACGGCTCGTTGACTTCTGCATCTTCGCCGATGGCGGTGCCGATCAATTTGAGCGCGGCGGCGCGGCCCATGGCGACGATCGGCCAGCGAACCGTGGTCAATGGCGGCCAGACGCGGGTCGTGACCGGCGTATCGTCGAAGCCGATGATCGACAATTCTTCCGGCACGGCGATCCCGCGCAGGCGCGCGGCATAGAGGACGCCGGCCGCCATCTCGTCGTTGCTGGCGAAGATCGCGGTCGGTCGAGGTGACAGGTCGAGCAGGCTTTCGGACGCGGACAGACCCGATTCGAACGTATATTGGCCGTCCGCTACCAGGCTGCGTGGCAGGCTGATCCCGGCCTCTTTCAACGCCAGTTCAAAACCTTCCCGCCGCTCCTGCGCGGAGCGAAAGCCGTGCGGCCCGGCGATCAGACCAATCCGTCGATGCCCCTGCGCGATCAAATGGCGCACCGCATCGGCCACCGCCTCCCGATCGTTCGACGCCACCATATGCTCAGGATCGTCCAGCACGGCCGAACCCATGCGGACATAGCGACACCCTTCCTCATCCAGCATGCGCGCCAGCGCGTCATTTTCCGACATGGGCGGCAGGATGACCACGCCGAACAGGCGCTGGCGCGTCACGAAGCTGCGAATATCCTCCATCACCAGATTGGATCCGCGATCGACCGGCCGAATCACGAGTTCGAATTCCGTGCCGTGCAGCGCTTCCAATATCCCCTTCTGCATGCTGAGGATCATCTGGACGTTGGGATTGTCGTAGACCAGGCCGATCAGGAAATTGCGCCCCAGCGCAAGCGCGCGCGCCTGCGGATTGGGGACATAGCCGGTATCGCGGATGATCGTTTCCACCCTGTCGCGGGTTTCCCGGTTCAATAGCGGCGAACGGTTTATCACCCGGCTGACGGTCTTTTTCGACACGCCGGCCATGCGGGCGATGTCGTTGATCGTCAGCTTGGGCGCCTGCCCCTCATCCTGCTTCTGCTTTGCCATGCCGCCTTATACCGCACAATCGATGCGACGCCAGAAGCGTCCGCTTGCCAATGACACCGGTTTCCATTACCGCATAGGCAAATGACAGAAAAGGACGTTCCATGAACGCAAGCAACGGAGCAGGGACCATCGCGGACCGTTTTCTGGCCGCACGTCGGGCCGCAACGGGCCTGACCGACTATCCCGGCACCCCACCGGAAACGCTGGATGCGGGCTATGATATTCAGGCACAAGCCATGGCGCGGGTAACGGAACCGGTTGCCGGCTGGAAGGTCGGGCGCATATTGCCGCCGCTGGATGCTCGCTATGGCTGCGACCGGCTCGCCGGACCGATTTTCGCCTCGACGGTAGCGCAGGTGGATGGGCTGGCGACCGGCCTTGTCTTCGCCGAAGGGTTCGGCGCGGTCGAGGCGGAATTTCTGTTTCGGATCGGTAAAGCCCCCGCCCCCGATCAGCGGCAATTCACGCTGGAGGAAGCCGCCGACCATGTCGATGCCGTGCATATCGGGATCGAGATTGCCAGTTCGCCCTTTCAGGGCATCAACGGTCATGGCCCGGCAGTGACGGTATCCGATTTCGGCAATAATAACGGCTTGCTGATCGGCCCGGCCGTACCCGACTGGCACGATGGCGCCTATGCACAACAGCGGATCGTTACTCGCATCGACGGGGTGGAGATCGGCGCAGGCACGGCCGCGGCCTTCAACCATGGCGCGATCGGATCGGTGCGATTCCTGCTGGAAAATCTGGCGCAGCGCGGCATCGCGGTCGAAGAGGGCTGGTGGATTTCCACCGGCGCGGTTACCGGTGTCCATCCTGTCAGACCCGGGCAGCAGGTGGAAACGGATTTCGGCCCGCTTGGCACCCTGAACTGCCGGATAGAAGCCCAGCCAGCGCGATAAACAGCGGACGTCAAGAGCCGCAACAGGAGCAGGATGATGAAGGACATACAGATCGAGGATCGCCCGCCGACCCGTTATCGCTGGGTCGTGGTCGCGCTGTTGTTCGCGGCGACCGCGATCAACTATGTCGATCGTCAGATGATCGGGGTGCTGAAACCCACTTTGTCGGCGGAAATGGCCTGGTCCGAAACGGATTATGCCAATATCGTCTTCTGGTTCCAGGCGGCTTATGCGGTCGGTTATCTGGGCTTCGGCCGGATCGTCGATCTGGTCGGCGCACGCTTTGGCTATGCCATCGCCGTCGTCATCTGGACCATCGCCCATATGGCGCATGGCGGGGTGCATAGCGTCACCCAGTTCGCAATGGCGCGCTTTGGTCTGGGCGTCGGCGAATCCGGGAATTTCCCGGCGGGGATCAAGGCGGTGACCGAATGGTTTCCGCAAAAGGAACGCGCCTTCGCCATCGGCCTGTTCAACGCGGGGGCCAATATCGGCGCGATCGTGACGCCGCTGCTGGTGCCCTGGCTGACCGTCGCCTATGGCTGGCGGGTCGCTTTCTACGCTACCGGGATTTTCGGCGTCCTCTGGCTGATCGCCTGGCTGGCGCTCTATCGCAAGCCTGAGGCCCATAAGAAGATTTCGGCCGAGGAACTGGCCTATATCCGCCAAGATCCGGCCGATCCGGTCCAGCCGATCGGCTGGGGCCGCCTGATCACCGTCAGAGAAACATGGGCCTATGCCATCGGGAAATTCTGTATCGACCCGATCTGGTGGTTCTTCCTCTTCTGGCTGCCCGGATATCTGGGTACCCGTTATGGCCTCGACCTGCTGAGCTTCGGGCCGCCGCTGGTTGCCATCTATTTACTATCGGACCTGGGCAGCGTTGCGGGTGGATGGATGTCCGGCCGTTTGATGAAGGCGGGCAAGAGCGTCAATGCCGCGCGCAAGCTGACCATGTTGCTGTGCGCCTGCGCAGTGCTGCCGGTCTTCTTTGCCCAGTCGATCGACAATCTGTGGGTGGCGGTGCTGATCATCGGCATAGCGACGGCGGCGCATCAGGCTTTCTCGGCCAATCTCTACACATTGCCGTCGGACCTGTTCCCGCGCGGTGCGGTGGGATCGGTCGTGGGCATCGGCGGCACGGTGGGCGCGATGGGCGGCATGGCGATGGCCAAATATGCCGGCTATGTGCTCGACAGTATCGGCAGCTATACGCCGCTGTTCGCCGTGGCGGCGAGCGCCTATTTCGTGGCGCTGGCGGCCGTGCACCTGCTCTCGCCCCGACTGGAGCGGGTCAGCGTCGCCAGTGAATGAAGGCAAGGCCCGCTGCGTCCTGCGGCGGGCCGGACAATAGGAAAGGCCTGCCTTAACTTCGCATATTTCCCGTAAATCCTGAAATATCGATGCGACGATAGGATATTATATTAACAGGCTGGCGCTGTGTCCTCTGGATCGTCCATATCCCGGATGGTGCGCTGTAGGACAGCCTGCACTTTGCCAATCAGTCCGCCAGCAGGCCATAAAAGGCGCGGGCCGCGCCCTCGAACAAACGGGCGCGGCCGTCCGCGTCGAGCGGGCCGGCAAGTCGCACTGTGGCGTCGACCCAATCGCTATACCGATCGCCCATCTGCAAAAGCACCGGCCAGTCGCTGCCCCACATCGTCCGGTCGCCAAACTGCGCCAGGATATGCGCGACATAGGGCGCCAGCGCATCGGCCGACTGTCCCGGCGCCTGCTCCGTGCGCAGGCCCGACAGCTTGCACCAGATATTCGAAAAGCGCGCCAGTGCGGCGAGGTCGTCACGCCAGGGATCGAGACGTCCTTGGGCCGCGAAAGGCTTGGCGCCATGGTCGATGACGATCGGCAGGTCCGGCCAGCGTTGGGCCAGACGGCCGATCGCCGGCAAATGACGAGGCTGCACCAGCGCGTCGAAGCGCAAGCCATGGGTCAGCATCGCGTCGATCGCAGGGGCACAGGCGTCCCGCAAAATCCAATCGCTGTCGTCCATGCTCTGCAACATCGGACGCAGGCCGACCAGCTTGGGATGCCGGGCCAGTTGCGCGATCCGGGCGGGAGCGCCGGCATCGTCCAGCGCGACCCAGCCCACGACAGCCAGAATGGAAGTATCCTCGGCAGCCAGTGCGAGCATCCAGTCGGTGTCGCGATCGTCCGGTTGCGATTGCACCAGCACGGTGCCGACCAGATCCAGCCCGTCCGTCGCCGCGCGCAGGTCGGTCGGCAGGAAGTCGCGGTGAATCAATGGCCAGCCTGCATCGGGCCAGGCTTGCCCCGGTCCCCCTATCCGCCAATAATGGTGATGCGAATCCAGGATGCGCGGCCGCGCGGTGCGATGCTCATCCATGTCTCTCTCCACCCAGCTTCTTGTGCGCCAATTCCACTACATAGGGCATCGGAATGATGGTAGCGCAATCATTTATGCCAGTTCGTCGAAAATTCATCTGAAAGGACGCCACACATGAAATTATGCCGTATCGGGGATGCCGGTCAGGAACGCCCTGCTCTGGTCGATGGCGATGGTTATATACGCGATCTGTCGGCCCATGTCGCCGATCTGGACGGCGCGGCAATCGGTCCGGAGGGATTGGCGCGACTGGCCGCCATCGATCCGACAAGCCTGCCCCTGATCGAAGGGCCGGTCCGCTATGGTCCGCCGGTCGCCGGCACGCGACAGTTCGTCGCCATCGGCCTCAACTATGCCGACCATGCCGCCGAATCGAACCTGCCGATCCCGGCCGAACCGGTCGTGTTCAACAAATGGGTCAGCTGCATTCAGGGCCCGAATGATCCCGTCACCATTCCGGCCGGATCGCAAAAGACCGACTGGGAAGTCGAGTTGGGCGTCATCATCGGCAGCACCGCCAATAATGTGAGCGAAGCCGACGCCCTGAACCATGTTGCGGGCTATTGCGTGGTGGACGATGTGTCCGAGCGCGCGTGGCAGATCGAGCGCGGCGCGACATGGGACAAGGGCAAGGGTTTCCCGACCTTCGGCCCGGTGGGTCCGTGGCTTGTCACCGCCGACGAAGTGGGCGATCCGCAGGCGCTGTCCATGTGGCTGGACGTCAATGGCGCGCGCAAACAGGACGGCAGCACGAAGACGATGATCTTCACCGTCGCGCAGATCGTCGCCTATGTCAGCCAGTTCATGACGTTGCTGCCCGGCGACATCATCACCACCGGCACGCCGCCGGGCGTAGGGCTGGGGCAGAAGCCGGAGCCCTGGTATCTGAAGGCCGGTGACGTCGTCAGCCTTGGCATCGAAAAGCTGGGCGAACAGAAGCATCAGTTCGTCTGATTTGATCCGCGCCGGCCTTTCCCGTCCGTCAGGAAAGGAATCGCCGGCGCCGCCTTCCATTGGCCTCGCCACCTCAAAATACTCCGCATGTTGAAACCATATTGCAAATAGTGGAATAGTCTTTAGCCATGCACCTAGGCCGGTGAAGCTGGTCAGCAGGAGAGGAGATGGCTGTGCGCACATGGGTCGGCATGAGGAAAGTCTACACGCTGGCGACGGTTCTGGCGTCGATCGGCGCAGCCCACGCGGCGCCGCGCGCCGTGACGCCGCTGCCCGACGGCTGGCGTTTCATCCAGGCCGATCCGGAAGGCGCAGAGACGGCGACGCTGGACGATGCGTCATGGCAGGCCGTCACCGTGCCGCACGACTGGGCCATCGCCGGCCCGTTCGACCCCAATGCGAAAGCCGCTGGCGAGAATGGCTTCCTGCCGAGCGGGGTAGCCTGGTATCGCAAGCCGCTGACCCTGACGCCCAAGCCGGGGCGGCGCTATTATATCGAATTTGATGGCATCATGGAGCGTAGTGGCGTCTGGGTGAATGGCCATCATATCGGCTATCGCCCAATGGGCTATGTCAGCCAGCGTTACGACCTGACCCGACATCTACGCGCGGATGGCCGCAACGTTATAGCAGTGCGTGCGGACACGTCCGCTGCGCCGTCTTCGCGCTGGTATACAGGATCGGGCATCTATCGTCCTGTCCGCCTGATCGAAACGGGGGATGTGCATATATCGCAGGGCGGCGCCTATGTCCGGGCGACGGCCATCAGCGACAGCCAGGCGACCATTGCCGTCACCGCAGATGTGCAGAATGATAGCGGCGATGCGGCGCAGGTGAAGATCGAACTGGTCTTGACCGATCCCGATGGCCGCGAAGTCGCCCGGACCGTGACGACGGCCGCCAGCGTGGCCGCCGGTCGTACGGTGATCGTTCCGGTCGAGGTCGCGCTGCCCCGCCCGCGTCGTTGGGACATCAGCGATCCGGCGCAATATCACGCCGCCATTCGGGTGCTGGCCGCCGATGGCACGCTGCTCGATAATGAGGATGTGCGCTTCGGCGTGCGCGAAGCCCGGTTCGATCCCGCAACCGGATTCTGGCTGAATGGCCGCAATTTCAAGCTGAAGGGCGTGGCGCTGCATCATGATGGCGGCGCGGTAGGGGCTGCCGTACCGCTGGCGGTGTGGCGCCAGCGACTGACGACGCTCAAGGCGCAGGGCGTCAATGCGATCCGCACCGCCCATAATGTACCCAGCCCCGAATTTCTCGACCTGACCGACGAACTCGGGCTGATCGTGATGGACGAACTGTTCGACCAGTGGAATGTCGCCAAGACGCCGGAGGATTATCATCTCTTCTTCGGCGACTGGCATAAGCGAGATACGTTGGACATGGTACGGCGCGACCGCAATCATCCCAGCATCGCCCTGTGGAGCGCGGGCAACGAAATCCACGACACCGCCTATCCGGTACAGGCCAAGGCGGCGCTGCGCAGCATATTGGACATCGTCCATGCCGCAGATCCGTCACGCCCGGTGACGATGGCGCTATTCCGACCGAACGTGACCAAGGATTATGACAATGGGCTGGCCGACATGCTGGACGTCGTCGGGCAGAATTATCGCGAAAATGAGCTGATCGCGGCCAGCAAGCAGAACCCCAAGCGCAGCATCGTCGGCACCGAAAATGCCCATAATCGCACCAACTGGGTGCCGGTGCGCGACTATGCGCCCTTTTCGGGCATGTTCCTTTGGACCGGCATCGACTATCTGGGCGAGGCGAACCGGTCGGGCTGGCCCAATATCCAGAATCCGGCGGGTCTGCTGGATCGCACCGGCCGCCAGAAGATCAGCGGCATGGAGCGTGAAAGCTGGTGGTCGGACAAGCCGGTGCTGCATGTCGTGCGCAATGCCGATCCGGCGGCGGCCGGTCCGTCGACCGATGGCGCGGGCGGGCCGAACCAGCCCGTGCTGCCGACGATGATCGCCGTCGCCACGCCCAAGCCAAAGGTCGCCCTGTTCGACGACTGGACGCCGCAGGATCGCAGCCCGCATGACGAGACGATCGAGGTCTACAGCAATTGCCAGCAGGTCGAGGCGTTTATGAACGGCCGTTCGCTCGGCTCCTTGCCGATCCATCAGGATGCCTCGCCGCGCCGCTGGGCGGTGCGTTATGCGCCCGGCGAAGTGCGGGCCACCTGTCGCGATCCGGGCAGCGAGGCGGTGTCCGACAGCCTGCGGACCGCGGGCAAGCCGGTGCGCGTCGAATTGACGCCGAACGCGCCGACCGTCGGGTCGACGTTCGACGACATGGTCTATGTGCGCGCGCGGGTGGTGGACGCGAACGGCATCACGGTTCCCTCCGCCAGCCACCGCCTGCATTTCACAGTCAAGGGCGCGGGACAGTTGATTGCGACCGACAACGGTTCCTCGGTCGATCATACCCCCTTCCCCTCGCCCGATCGTGCTGTGCAGGACGGGCTGGCGGTCGCGCTGGTCCGGGGCGCGGGCAAAGGGCGCTTGACCGTCACCGCCACCGCCGACGGCCTGAGGGCCGGTAGCGTCGATCTGGCTACCACCCGGTGACGATATCATTCGCATCGTCGCGCCGCGGTGCGATGGCCGGTGCTCTCTCCCTCCTATCGCTGCGACCGGGATGGGCCGCGACGTCGCTGGATGATGTCGAGGCGAAGGCCAGAGCCATTGCGAACGCCATCCAGCCGCCGCGAATCCCGCACCGTCGCTTTCCGATCGCCGCCTTCGGTGCGGTGTCGGACGGGCGAACGGACGACAGCGGCGCCATCGCCCGCGCCATCGCCGCTTGTGCCGCAGCAGGTGGCGGCCGGATCATCGTGCCGCGTGGGGTAACGTTGACTGGTCCCATACGCCTGGAATCGCGCATGGAACTGCATGTGGCCAAGGGCGCACGGCTGACGTTCATCCCCGATCCGGCCAGATATCTTCCACCCGTTCATACGCGTTGGGAAGGCGTGGAATTGATGGGCTATCAGCCGCTCATCCATGCGTTCGAGGCGGAGGATATCGCGCTGACCGGCGACGGCGTAATCGACGGATCGGCGGACGACCGGACATGGTGGCCCTGGAAAGGCCCCTGGGCGGGGCGCTATGGCGACACGCCGGACAAGGAACGACAGGCCGCCGATCGCGCACGCCTGTTCGACATGGCCGAACGTGGCGTGCCGGTGGCCGAGCGCATATTCGGCGAGGGCAGCCGGCTGCGTCCCTCCTTCTTCCAGCCCTATCGTTGCCGCCGGGTGCTGATGGAGGGTATCAGGGTGGAGGCCGCGCCCTTCTGGCAGGTGCATCCGGTCGAATGTACCGACGTCACCTTCCGCCGCGTCACCTGCGCCAGCCATGGGCCGAACAATGACGGGATCGACCCGGAATCCTGCAACGGCGTATTGATCGAACAGTGCGTGTTCGACACGGGCGACGATTGCATCGCCATCAAGGCGGCGCGCAATGCGGACGGGCGGCGATTGGGCAAGCCCTGTGAGAATATCGTCATCCGCCATTGCCTGATGAAGGATGGCCATGCCGGCGTTGCCATCGGCAGCGAGCTGACCGGCGGCGTGCGCAATGTCTTCATCCATGACTGCCGGATGGACAGCCCGAACCTGACCCGTGCGCTCATCATCAAATCGAACAGCTATCGCGGTGGACTGATCGACCATATCCATCTGCGCCGTATCCAGGCCGGCGCAGTGGACAAGGCCTTCATCCAGATCTGGATGCTTTATGAAGAAGGCGACGGCGGCGGCCATGTGCCGCAGGTCGCCCATGTGTCGGCGCGCGATTGCGTGATCGGATCGACCGAGCGGGTGCTGATCGTGCGCGGCCTGCCCGACGCGCCGATCCACGACCTGCGGCTGGTGAATATCCGCGTGGGGCGAGAAGCCAAGCCGTCCGTGACCGTGGACGTCGACCCGCCGACGCTGGACAATGTTGTCGTAGGCGGGCGGCGCTGGACGCAGGATTATCTGCGCAGCCTGCCCGGCGCCGACAGCATAAGCTGCGACAAATGGGCGGTGTGCCGATAGACGCCAGCCCTAGTCAGGCACGATCGCCATGTCGTAGACGACGACTTTCTGCCACAGCCCTTCGCAGGATTTCACGAAGGCCTGATGGATCGGGTGATCCTGATAGCTTTTCTGATCCTGCGCATTGTCGAAGAACATGAGTTCCGACACATCATAGCTGGAATCGACGACGTCGCGCTTTTCGGTGCTGGCGGGGACGCCGATTTCCAGCCTGCGGATGACGGGGATATCGCGCAATGTGCGCAGCCCCGCGATCAATCGGTCGCGATCCGCCTGCGATCCGGGTTGTTTCAGCCAGAAAAAGACATGATGCACCAATTGCGGCTGACCCGCCGCCTTTGCCGGCGTCAGCGCCATACCCGCACCACCCAATGCCACCATGGCTGTCCATTCCCTTCTGCTGGCCTTCATTGCCTCACTCCTTCATAGATTCATGTTCGGGTGCCGCCGCCACGGATTGGCGCTCGACAATGACATGGTCGAAAAGCTCGTCGCTGATGATCGTCTGCTCGGCCCCCTTGCCCAGCGCCGCGATCAGGCATTGGGTCGCACGAAACGCCATCTCCTCGACCGGCTGACGCACCACGGTCAGCGGCGGAAAGATGCGCGAGGCAAGGATGGTATCGTCAAAGCCCGTCACCGTCAGATCGCGCGGCAGGCGCAGCCCGATAGTCTGGGCATGGGCGATGACGCCGGCGGCCAGATCGTCGCTGCTACAGATGATGGCTGTGGGCCGATCCGGGTTGGACAGCAGCGACTGTGCGGCCGCGATGCCCGACAGATAGTCGAAGTCGCCATGCTCGACGATCAATGCCGCATCTTCGGACAGGCCATGCCGGGCGAGCGCCGCGCGAAAGCCGTCGAGACGCGCGGCGACGACGCTATAGGGATCGGGACCGGCGATATAGGCGATCCGCCTGTGGCCGTTGGCGATGACCCGCTGCGTTATGGAGAGCATCGCCGCGTGATTGTCGATACGGACGGTGGTCACGTCCGGCATGGCCATGCCGGTCGCGATCGTCGCCAGCGGTACGCCCAGCGACGCAAGGGCGGCCGAACCGCTCAGCTGTTCGGCAAAGGGCGGGACGAGCAGCAGCGCATCCGCCCCGCTGCGCACCAGATCCTGCGCGATCCGTTCGGCACCGTCGCGGGCGACATCCTCACCATCGCGCAGGATGAGTTGCAAGCCATGGGCATTGGTGGCCCGCAGCGAACCGACCAACACCGCGTCCAGAAAGGGCGTGCGCCGATCGTAGATCAGGCCCACGGTCGTCGCCCGCGCCTTGGCCAGGCGGCGGGCGGCAAGGTTGGGGACATAGCCGAGGTCCGCGATCGCCGCCTGCACCGCCTCGATCGTCGCTGCGCCCGCGCGACCGGCACCGTTGATGACGTTGGAAACGGTCATGGCGGACACACCGGCCCGTTCCGCCACTGCGCGGATGGTCACCCCCCTTTGCCGTCGTCTTACCGTCACATCCATGTCCCCCTCGCCCCTCCTGATAGCGCCTTGTCGATCGCGTCATAGTGGCGAAAGGGACGGGATGTCGTTCAGACCGTGCCGGCCTTCAACCCCTTGACCGCATGATCCACGGCGCGCGCTGTCAACGCCATGAAGGTGAGCGAGGGATTGACGCAGCTGATCGACGCCATCTGGGCGCCGTCGGTGACGAACAGGTTGGACGCGTCATGCGCCTGGCTCCATTTGTTGAGCACCGACGCGCGGGGATCGTCGCCCATGCGTGCGCCGCCCATTTCATGGATGGCGTCACCGGGCACATGTTCCCGCACGCTGCTTTCGACATTTTTGAGGCCGGCGGCGCGCAGCATCTTTTCGCCCTGTTCGCGGGCGTCGATCATCATCCGCTGCTCATTTTCGCGGAAGGTGACGTTGAACCGCATCAGCGGGACGCCGAACCGGTCGGTCTTGTCCGGGTTCAGCGCGACATGATTGTCTTCGTAAGGCAGGCATTCGCCGAAGGCGCCCATCTGGAATTTCCAGCCGCTGTAACGACGCATGCCCTGCTTCATCGATGCGCCGAAGCCGACCGGCTTGGACGGTTCGCGATAGGCGGCACCCTGATAGCCATAGCCACGCTTGAAGCCGACATCGCCATCCTGACCATTGTTGCGGAAGCGCGGGACATAGACGCCGCCGGGACGGCGACCGAATTCGATAAAT
This sequence comes from Sphingobium limneticum, assembly GCF_008710155.1. Lineage (GTDB taxonomy): Bacteria > Pseudomonadota > Alphaproteobacteria > Sphingomonadales > Sphingomonadaceae > Sphingobium > Sphingobium limneticum. Next base: position 390,968 of record NZ_VYPZ01000001.1, on the reverse strand, counting down.
TCCTCCATGCCGGGAATGTCGCCCTTCACGCCGACGCGGAAGATATGGTCCATGACATAACGGCCCAGCGTGCCGCTGGAATCGAAATGGCTGCGCGTCCCGTCCGGCTGGCGGGAGTTCATGAGGATCTGCACCGAGCCGAGGGTCGAGGCGTTGAGGAAGACCAGCTTCGCGGTCACCGTTTCGGCCTGGCCCGTCTTGGTGTCGACGAAGCGCACGCCCGTCACCTTCTTGGTCGCCGGATCATATTCGAGGTTGGTGACGACCGCATCGGAGCGCAGCGTCAGCCGCCCGGTCGCCCGCGCCGCCGGCAGCGTCACCGCCTGGGTCGAGAAATAGGCGCCGAAGGAACAGCCATTGCCGCACTGATTGCGGACCTGGCATTTGGTGCGGCCCTGTTCCGGCTTGTCTTCGGTCATGTTGGACAGGCGGGCGTTGATCATCTTGCGGCCGGGAAATTCGCTTTCCAGCCGCTGCTTCATCCATTTTTCCGCGATATTCATGGGCATGGGCGGCTGGAACTGGCTATCCGGCAGATAAGGCAGATTCTCGCGCGAGCCCGATACGCCGGCATATTTTTCGACATAGTCGTACCACGGCACAAGGTCGTCATAGGTGATCGGCCAGGCGCCGCCGATACCATCGCGCTTGTTCGCCTCGAAATCGGCAGCGCTCCAGCGGAAGCTCCAGCGCCCCCAGATCAGCGACTTGCCGCCGACGGCGCCAGGGCGAATCCAGTAGAATTTGCTGCCCTCCTCATAATCATAGGGGTTCAGCCGGTCGTTATTGTAGAAAGCCTGGTTGCTGGGCTGAACATAGCCGTGCTTGGCGATGAAATAGTCGCTTTCCCGCAGGGCGTCGGGCATGATGTTGCGCGCCGGCACGTCAAAGGCGGGGCGACCGTCATAGGTATAGCCTTCGCCATGTTCGACCATGTGGCCGCGATCCAGCATCAGGACGCGCAGCCCTTTTTCCGTCAATTCCTTGGCGGCCCAGCCACCGCTGATGCCCGTACCGATGACGATCGCATCGAATCTGTCCGTCGAAGCCATATGATCCTCTCCCAAGGATGGAGTTTTTAAAAGCGCAGACCGCGCAGCGTCTGGAAGCTTTTGGTGATGTCGGGGATGAAGGGCGCCGGGCACTGGTCATTTTCGACATAGAAATGCCGCACCCCGGCCACCGCGTTCAGCTTGAACAGGCTGGCGAAGTCGATCGTGCCCGCACCCACCGCCGTCATGCTGCGATCGGCGCGCATATCCTTCACATGATAGGCATAGATGCGGCCGGCAAGACGCTTGATCAGCGCCTGCGCATCCTCCCCGGCATGGATCGCCCAGTAGAGATCCAGTTCGATCTTCACCAGTGCGGGGTCGCAGGCCTTCAATAGCCGGTCGAACAGGCTGACGCCATCGGGCTTCACGGTAAATTCGAAATCATGATTATGATAGGCAAAGCCAAGGCCGGCCGCCTTCAACTGCGCGCCGAAGCGGTTGATATTGACCAGCGCCGCGTCCCACGCCGCCGCGTTGCGATGCTTGTCCACCATATAGGGCAGGATGACCGTGTCCGCGCCCAGCGTCTTGGCCATGGCGACGCTGGCGTCGAAATCGCCGAGCAGCGCGTCATAGCCGATATGCAAGGACGGGCTGGTCAGGCCGAGACGATCCATCGTCTTGCGCAGCAGCTTATGGTCCATGGCGTCATAGCCGCCACCGCCATATTCGACCTCCCGATAGCCGACCTTCGCGATCTTCTCCAAGGTCGCCACCGGATCGGCGGAGAAAAGCTCCCGCACGGTATAGAGTTGCAGGCCGACCTTGCGAAGCTGCGCGGCCTGCGCGTCGCCGGCAAGGAAGTTCTGGCTGGCGAGCGCGGCAAGGCCACCTGCGCCCAGCAGCATGGAGCGACGGTTCATGATCATGCGGAATAGACCTTGTTGACCTGAGCATAGGGGAAGGCGCCATTATATTCGCCGGGTACGGGCAGATATTCGCGTTCCTGCGTGATGCCGATTTCCGACGTATAATAGCCGGTGATGACCAGTTGCCGGAACGCTTCGAAAAATTCGATGCCGTTTGGCAGCGCATCGTTCATCGCCAGCGTCAGCAGCGCATCCTGCTGTTCCGGCTTGGTATCGACGGCGGGCAGCTTATAGTCCTGGCGGCTGCGGGAATCGATTTCCGCAAGGCCCGACAGGATGGGGATGCGATCTTCCGGCAGCGCCCAGTCGGCCAGCAGCTTTTCGATATAGGCGGGCACGCCTGCCGCGATGGCACCGGGCGTGTCTGTGGTCGGCAATATGCGCTCGCTCAGCGCCGTCATCAGCGCGCGCTGGTCGGGCGTGAAGACCTGGATGCTGGGTGCGCCCTCACTGATCACGCCGGCCGGCGCGAGGCCTGCGGCGCGGGCGAGCGGCGCAAAAACCTGCGCGCCGAATAGGGCGAGTACGCCGGCCAGCGCCTGTCTGCGGTCCATCATTGTCCTGCCCCCTTATTGTCCTGTGCGATGGCGTCCTGCGGCAACGGCCGGACCCAGATGTTACGGAACGACACCGGCGAGTCATGATCTTGAAGCTGGATCGGCGCCTTGTCGCCATGCGCCTGATATTGGGCAATCGAGCGCCATTTTGTGGTGCCCAGCATCGCCTGATGATTTTGCACCATCACACCGTTGAGTAGCACGGTGACATAGGCCGGGCGTGCGACGCTGCCGTCCGCAGCAAAGCGGGGCCGCTCGAAGATGATGTCGTAGCTTTGCCATTCGCCCGGCTTGCGCGACGGGTTCACCAGCGGCGGCTTCCACGCATAGACCGCGCCGACCGTGCCATCGGCATAGGTCGGGTTCTGATAGCCGTCGAGAATCTGCACCTCATAGCGTTGCATGAACCATATGCCGCTATTGCCGCGATCCTGCGAACTTTTGGTCGGCGGGTTGGGCGAGCGAAATTCCAGATGGAACTGGACGTCGCCAAATTCCTGCTTGGAAATGAGGGCGTTTTCGCCGCCGCTCTCCGCGCGGGACGGAATCGTCATCACACCCTTCGCCACGGTCCAGGGCTTGCGCTCGCTGCGCCAGGCGTCGAGCGATTTCCCGTCGAACAGGATGATCGCGTCGGACGGCGCGCCGCCCGGTTGCGCGGCCGGCGTGACGACCGTGGGGGCCGGACGATCGGGATCATGGACATGCCACTTGCCGCCGGGCAGGATCGGTGTGTCCTTGAAACCCAGCTTTCCGGGTTTGTCCTGCGCATGGACCAATGTGCCCGCCATCAGGCCGACCGCCATTGCCACGCCGATAGGAATGGGTTTCATCCTCTCGCCTCCTCCTCTTTTATGCTTTGTCGATGGCGCGATAGGCGGCGATCAGTCGATCCTCGCCCTCGCGCCCGGCTACCGAATTGCCATGTTCCATGCCGATCACGCCGCCATAGTCGCGGCCGCGCAGCCAGCGGACGATGTTGGCATAGTTGATCTCGCCCGTGCCCGGTTCCTTGCGGCCCGGATTGTCGCCGAACTGGATATAGCCGATCTCTTCCCAGCAGGCGTCCAGCGTCGGGATCAGGTTTCCCGACTGAATCTGTTCATGATAGAGATCCGCCAAAATCTTGACGCCAGGGCTGTTGGCGCCGCGCGCGACGGCATAGCCCTGCGCGATCGACTGCATGAAGACGCCGGGATGATTGGTCCGGGTGTTGAGCGGCTCCATCACCAGCGCAAGGCCATGGGGCGCAACGATATCGCCGGCGCGGCGCATGCAGTCGATGATGCGGGCAGTCTGGATATCCTGCGGCAGCTTGCGATCCATGAAGCCGGTGACGACGGTCGCGTGTTTGGCGTTCAGGCGTTTGGCGACCTCGACCGAACTACGGACATCGGCCAGGAAAGCTTCGCGCTCGGCATCGTCATTGCTACCCAAGAGTGGGCGGAAATCGGCCCATTTGGGCATGGAGGCGACGAAGACGCCCATGGTCATGCCGCGCTGCGCGAGCGCCTTTGCCATGGCTTCCTGCTGTGCGACGGGGCGGCTGCGCGCTTCATTGTCTTCCCAAGCGGTAAACCCCTGATCGGCGGCGTAGGCGATCTGTTCGAGCAGGCCACCCCGGCTGGCGAAGCTGCCCTCATGCGGGGCGTAGGCGAGCGAGAAATGGGCGGCGTTGGAACGGCCCTTTCCGGCGGCGGCGATGGCGGGGGCTGCTGCGGTCGCAAGGCCGGCCGCGATCATCGCGCGGCGCGACAGGCTCATGCCGCGCGCTCCGTCACGCGCGCTGCCCGGCGATCGGCGCGCCGTTCCGCCAGCCAGACGCCGCCGAAGACGACCAGCAGGATCAACGGCACGAAGGTCAGGCGGGCGAAGGACTGCGATGCGGCGGCATCCTCGACCGTGCGCAGCGCTTCGCCGGTCAGGCGGGTGAAAGCCTCGGGACCGCCGGCAATCTCCACCTTCGCCTGGTCGAACATTTCGCCCAGGCGCGGCAGGACGAAGAAGCTGGCCAGCGCGCCGGCCGATCCAACCAGCCCCAGCGCCCAGGCATCACCGCGCGGATAGCGTTCGGCGACCGAAGCCAGCATGGTCGGCCACATGGCGCAGACGCCAAGGCCCCAGACGGTCGAAGCCAGGATCGCGGAAACCGGCGATTGCGCCTGCGACAGCAGGAACAGGCCGATCGCGGCGAGCAGGCTGGACACCCAGAGCAGACCGGGGTTGGACAGGCGGCCAGCGATCCGCCCCGCAAAATGGCGGAAGACGAACATCAGCGCGCTGACATAGACCAGCAGCAGGATGCCGCGCATGCCCACGCGATTGCTGAGCGCGACGTCGATCCACTGGCCCGGCGCCAGTTCGGACGAAGCGGTCAGGAACATGGCGCCGAACCAGATGAAGAAGCTGGGGCGGCGGACGACTTCCAGCATCATTTCCTTCATGCCGGCGTCGCCCACGGCCTTGGGCGTTTCGGGGAATGTCGTGGTCGCGGCGATCAGGATGACGCCGATGGCGGGCAGATAGGCAAGACCCATAATCGCCTGCCACGGCAGGGCGGATGCCAGAAACACGCCGGCCAGCCCGCCGACGATCAGGCCACCGGGATACCAGGCGTGCAGCACATTGAGGCGATGGGTCGTGTCTTCGGGATAGAGGCGCGCGGTCAGCGGATTGATGGACGCTTCGGCAAAGCCCCAGCCGATGCCGGACAGCAGCATGCCGAGCCACACCAGATGATAGACCGCCATGCCGCTGGCAAAGGCGCCCGCGCCCACGATCAGCGTCGTGCCGATCAGGAAGGCGACGCCGCAGCCGATCAGGACGCGGCGGATGCCGAGCGTGTCGAGAAACGCGCTGACCACGAAAACCGTGATCGAAAAGCCGAGAAAGGCCGAGCCGAGCGCTGCGCCGATCATCTCACCCGCCGCGATCGGTGCGATCGGGTCGATCCATTCCGCCTTCAGGCTGCTTGCCACCGCCGCGCGCAAAGAGGCGCTCATCGACGCGGTGAACAGCGCCAATACGCTCAGCCAAAATAGCCTTTGCCGGTTTATGCCCGTCATGCCCGTTCCTCTACCCTTTTTGCCCCGTCCGATGCCTGTTATCGGGGCTTTTGATGTGCGCTACTGTCAGTCCAGTCCCAGCCAGCGGCGATTGTTGGCGGGATCGCCGCCGCCGGCGAAATCGTCAAAAGCCCGTTCCGGCCGCCGGATCATGTGCGCCTCGATGAAGGGAGCGCCTTCGCGCGCGCCATCTTCCGGATGCTTCAGACAGCATTCCCATTCCAGCACGGCCCAGCCATCATAGCCATATTGGGTCAGGCGCGAGAAGATGCCGGTAAAATCGACCTGCCCATCACCCAGCGAGCGGAAGCGACCGGGGCGATCGACCCAGTCGGCATAGCCGCCATAGACGCCGGCCTTGCCCGTCGGGTTGAATTCCGCATCCTTCACATGGAACATCTTGATGCGGTCGTGATAGATGTCGATGAACTGAAGATAGTCCATCGCCTGCAACACGAAATGGCTGGGATCGTACAGAATATTGGCGCGCTTATGGCCGCCGACCGCGTCCAGGAAGCGCTCGAAGGTCAGGCCGTCATGCAGATCCTCGCCCGGATGCAGTTCGTAGCAGAGGTCAACGCCCTCTTCCTCGAACGCATCCAGGATCGGCAGCCAGCGCCGACCCAATTCCGCAAAGGCTTCCTCGACCAGACCTGCCGGACGTTGCGGCCAAGGATAGATGAAGGGCCAGGCCAAGGCGCCCGAAAAGGTCGCATGCGCCTTCAGCCCCAGACGCCGGCTGGCCTTTGCCGCCAGTTTCAGCTGATCGACCGCCCAGGCCTGCCGCTCGGCAGGCTTGCCGCGCAAGGCAGGCGGCGCGAAATTGTCGAACGCCGCGTCATAGGCCGGATGGACCGCGACCAGCTGCCCCTGCAAATGGGTCGACAGTTCGGAAATCTCGACGCCCGCCTCGCGGCAGCGGCCGGCCAGTTCGTCGCAATAATCCTGGCTGTCCGCTGCCAGCGCAAGATCCATGCAGCGCGGATCGTTGCTGGGCACCTGTATGCCCTTGTAACCCGCCGCCGCCATCCAGCGCGCGGCATTGTCCAGCGTGTCGAAGGGGGCCGTATCACCCATGAACTGGGCGAGGAAGACGGCGGGGCCGCGCATGCCATATTGCTGCGTCATTTCAAGCTCTTCAGATAGGTAATGATGGCCGCGCGCTTGGCAGGATCAGCCGTGCCGATCGGCATGCGGGTACCGGGCACTTTCTTCATCGGCGCGGCCAGGAAGGCGTCCAGGCTCTCATCGTCCCAGCGCAGCTTCGACGCCTTGAGCGCAGCCGAATAGGTAAAGCCGGGCAAGGATGCCGCCGGGCGACCCGCTACCCCGTTCAAATTCGGGCCGATGCCGCTTTTTCCATCCTTCTGGACATTATGGCAAGCGCGGCAAGCGCCGAAAGCCGGCGGCGGCGTCTGCGCACCGGCTTGCGCGGTGCTGGCTGCTATTATGATAGCCGTCGCGATGCCCGCGATCAGCGTCAGATTGAGGTTCGCTACCCTGCGCATCCTCGACTCTCCATCTTGTTTATTCTTGCTATTAATTTACCGGTAAATCATGTGAGATCAAGACCAGAATGATTGCGCTAACGTTGCATGAGACAAAGGAGGAGAGAGATGACGACAGGAGTTTTGCGCCTGGCCATGGTCGGCGGAGGCGAAGGCGCGTTCATCGGTGCGATCCATCGCGCCGCCGCCGCGCTGGACGGCGAATGGCAATTGGTCGCCGGGGCGTTCAGCAGCGATCCCGAGCGGAACCGGCGGTCGGGCGCCGCGCTGGGCATAGAGCCGGCGCGGGTCTATAATTCGCTCGATGCGCTGCTGGTGGCCGAAGCCGCGCTGCCGGCCGACCAGCGGATCGACGCAGTTTCCATCGTGACCCCCAATCATCTGCATGCGCCGATGGCCATCGCGGCGCTGGACGCGGGCTTTCACGTCTTTTGCGAAAAGCCGATGGCGCTCAGTTCGGCGGAAGCCCGGCTGATCGCGCAGGCGGCGGAGCGGTCCGGCCGCCAGTTCGGTCTTGCCTTCACGTATAGCGGCTATCCGCTGGTGGAAGAGGCGCGGGCGCGGGTGGCACGCGGCGATTTGGGCAAGATCCGGCTGGTGCAGGTCGAATATTCGCAGGGTTGGCTGAGCCAGCCGATCGACCGCGACGGCAACAAGCAGGCCGAATGGCGCACCGATCCGGCGCGCGCGGGCCTTGGTGGGTGCCTGGGCGATATCGGCACCCATGCCTTCCACCTTGCCGAGCATGTTTCGGGGCTGGGGGTGCGCGAATTGTGCGCGGACCTGACCATCCATGTCGAGGGTCGGCGGCTGGACGACGATGTCGCCGTGCTGCTGCGACTGGACGGCGGCGCACGCGGCACGCTCAAGGCCAGCCAGATTGCGGCGGGCGATGAAAATGGACTGAAACTGCGTATCCATGGCGAGAAGGGCGGCCTGGAATGGTCGCAGATGGAACCGAACACGTTGACGCTGCGCTGGCTGGATCGCCCCGCGGAGCTGGTGCGGGCCGGTGGGCCGGGCCTGGCGCCATCCACCCTGCCGCGCCTGCGCACGCCGGCGGGTCATCCCGAGGGCTATATTGAGGCGTTCGCCAATCTCTATCGCAGCTTTGCCGCGCGCATCCGGACGGGCAACAGCGACGCAGCCGACGGTTTCCCGTCGATCGAGGCGGGGTTGCGGACCATGGCCTTCGTCGAAACCGTGATCGCCAACGCCGCGTCCGACCAGAAATGGAGTGCGGTCACGCATAGCTGAACCTGATCGTCGCCCCCTGCCCGTCCGCGATGGCATGGTGCAGGGGGCCGGCGACGATCGCTTCCTTCGATCGGCAGACCCGTAACAGGCTGCGAAAAAGAAACGTCCCGGCCGTGCAGGACCGGGACGAGTTTTGGGGGGACATCGGGGAGCAATCAGAAGTTGAAACGAACACCTGCGCGATAGATGCGGCCCAGCGTGTCGTAGAGCGCCGGGTTGACATCCAGACCGGTATTGGTCTGGGGCGATGCGACGGGATCCTTGTCGAACAGATTATCGACCTTCCCATAGATGCTCAGTTGATCGTTAAGCTTGAAGGTGGCGCCGACATCCACATAGAATGCCCCCTTCATCTTGTTGCGGTCGATCGTCGGATGATTGCCGGTCGATACCGGGCAGGAGGTTTGGCAAACGACATATTGATTGCCGAAAGTACCATCGCTGAACCAGCGCTCCTGCACCGTCAGGGTCAGGCGGCCACTATCATAGGTTTGTACCGCCAGCCATTTCCAGTCGGGCGTAGCGCCATTGTTCGCGCCGGCCTGATCGACCGGATCGACGCCGGCGATCCCGGCGCTGACCACGAATTTCTGGATATGGGTGCCCAGCGCACGAACGGTGAAGCTGCCCGGCAGGCCGAGCGGCTGCTGCCATTGGTAGCTTGCTTCGATATCGAAACCGCTGGTCTTCCAGGAGGCCAGGTTGAACGGCTGGACATTGACGAAGTTGGTGCCCTGCGCCCCGTCCAGCTGGAAACCGCCGCAGAAGGCCTGATTGCCTTCGAAGCAGAAACGCACGATCTGGTCGGCGGACAGGCTGGAAACCACGCCGCTCAGCTTGATGTTGTAATAGTCGAACGACAGGCTGAGGCCGGGCAGCCATTCCGGGCGGGCCAGTACGACGCCCAGTTCGGTGTTCCGTGCGACTTCCGGACGCAAATTGGTGTTGCCGACGACATTCTGGAAAACCTGAACCGCCTGATTGCGGAAGGGATCGTTGAAGTTCGGCAGGGTCGTGACCGTGGGCGCTGCGAACAATTCCGACAGGTTGGGCGCGCGCACGTCGCGCGAGGTGACTGCGCGCAGGCGCAGGCCGCTGAGCGGCGTGTCCCAGGTGCCGCCGACCTTCCAGGTCCATACGGTCCCGGACGTGCTGTAATGGGTGCCACGCCCCGCCGCGTTCAGATTGGCACGGCCGATCGACTGGCTGTCGAAAATGGGAAGATCCACTTCGACATAGCCTTCATAGACTTCATATTTACCACGGCCGTTCTTGTAGTTGCCGGCCGCCCAGTTGCTGCCCAGCTGCGCATTGAGCAGCGGGTCGGCGGGATAGGCCGGACTGTTGGGGCTGAGCGGCGATACGCCGGCGCCGTAAGGGTCGGCGTTCACCCGGTAGAATTCGCGGCGATATTCGCCACCGAAGGCGACCGATACCGGTCCTGCCCACAGGTCGAAGGGGTTGCCCGAAAAGTTCAGGCTGGCGACGTCCTGCGTCAGCTTCGTATGCTGGAACGGGCCGTTTTCATGCGGCGCGACATAGGCGAGCGCCGACGCGGACGGCGCGAAATTGCCGAAGATGTTGATCGGCTGGCACCCGTTGGCGCGCGCCACCGGATCGGCACAGACGATCGCGCCGTTCAGGGTAATCGCGTTGGTCGCGGCGACATAACGGTTCTGCAACACGATATCGCGAACCCGGATGTCGGAAATGGTGATGCCATGTTCATAATAGGCGTCATAATTCCAGTCGGTGCCGCCCAGATCGAACTTGCCCTTCAGCCCGCCGACGAAGCGATATTGCTTGCGATCGGTATAGACTTGCGGATCGGGGAAGGAGGCGTTGCTCGACCCGAAGCCGAAGGAGGTGATGCCCGCCGTGGCGCAGGCGGTGCGGACGGACTGGGGCAGATAGGGATTGGCGCACTGGACGGTCAGGCTGGCACGGCCATAGCCGGGGCTTGGCTGATTGTTCGTCTTCACCTGCGCCACATTGACCGTGACATAGGCCTCATTATCCGGCGCGAAGTCGAAGCCGATCCGGCCATAGCCGTTGATGCGCTCCAGTTTCGACTTGAGCGAGGCGCCCGAACCCGGCGCGCCCGTCAGGTCGCCGCCTTCGCAGAAGCTGTTGCCGCGATAGCAGTTGGTGACAGCGCCAGTGCCGGTCGGCCTGCCGTTCGATCCATAGTTGAAATTATAGGGCGTGCCATCCGGGGCGAAGGCGATACCCTGCAACGGACCGTTGTTGATGAGGCCATAACGCGCATATTGATAGGGCTGCGCATAGTCGCGATAGTTGAACTGCGGCAGGCCGTTATTTGTGATGCCGGTGTTCATCAGCGTCGTGGCGCGATACCAGTTGCGGCTGCCGGCCAGATCCGTGCCGAAATCGCCGGCACCCACCCCACCTTCATGATCATATTCGCCGCTCAGCACGAGATGCAAGCGATCGTCCATGAAGGATTTGCCATAGGCCGCCTGCACCAGAGCGGTTTCATCATCGCCATATTTGGTGATGCTGCCCAGGATATTGCCCTTGAACCCCTCGAAACGCGTGTCGGTGATGAAGTTGACGACGCCGCCGACCGCGTCCGAGCCGTAAGAAGCCGAAGCACCGCCGGTCACGACATCGACGCGCTTGACCAGCAGTTGCGGGAACATGCTGATGTCCGGCACGCCGGTGACGTTGGCGGCGACGACGCGCTGGCCATCCAGCAGCGTCAGGGTGCGGATGGGCTGAAGGCCGCGCAGCGAGAAGGAGCTGAGGCCCTGCTGGCCGCTCGACGTGCTGAAGGTGCCGGTCGCCGCGCCGGTCGATCCCTGGAGCGAGGGCAGCTGCGCGATGGTGTTGAAGATATTGGGCTGCGCATTGTTGGCGATCTGCTCTTCGCCGATCACGGTCGTCGGCGTGGGCGCGTTGAAACCGCTGGTGGTGATGCGCGATCCGGTGACGATGATATCGGCGGCACGGGGCGCGGCGGCATCGGCCTGATCCTGCGGCGCGATACTCTGGGCTTGCGGCGCCGGTGCCGTCTGGGCTTGCGCCAGACCGGCAAGGGCCATGGTCGCCACCGCCGCCAGGCTGACGCCGGCCAATTGCCGATGGATTGCGATCGTCACTTTCATTGATCCTTCCCCTTTATATCCGGCTACCCTCCCGGAGCCGGTGCCGCCCATGGCGGGCGATTATGCAAAGCCTATCGCCGCGCCCGGTCGGCTGCACTTACGACATAGGTCGTAGATGCCTGCCCAAGCCCTGATTTCAGGGCTTTGCCGCATAGAGCGCGTGATGCGTCAGGATGAAGAGCGTCCGCTTGTCCGGCCCGCCGAACAGGATCTGCAAAGGACGGTCAGGCACGTCGATCCGCCCCGTTTCCTTGCCATCGGGACCATAGATGAAGACCTGTCCATTGGCGACATAAACACGGCCCTGGCCGTCGACCGCGACGCTCTCGCCGCCGCGATTGGCAAAGGGCTTGAGGTTGGTCAGCGTGCCGCCCGCTCCCACGGTGCCGCTATAGGTCACATTCTCCGACCCGTTGGTGACGAACAGGCGTTCGCCCGGTTTGCCGCCGACGAACCCGTTCGCGTTCAGGCTATCCGACCAGCGCCATCCCGTATGGTCGACCGGCCCCTGCTGCCATGTGCGGAAGGCGGGCAAGGACAGGCTGCCGTCGGGGGACAGATATTCCTTCGTCTTGGCGGTGCCGACATCGCGCGCGAACATTTCGGCGAGCGTGGTGAATTCATAGGTCTTGTGATCCAGTTGATCCCGGAACTCGCCATTATTCCACCAGTTGACCGGCAACAGCGTCTTTGCCGCGGCGCCCGTGCGCATCGGAGTCGGCTGGATCAGGGTCATCTGATCCTTCGGCCCGTCCGGATCGAGCGAATAGACGCCGCCCTTCGCTCCCAGAGAGGACTGGACCAGCAGATGACCGGACCCGTCGATCGCCAGATTGACCGGGTCGAGCGCATTGTCGCGCACGATTTCCAGCCCCTTGGCCTCGGTCCAGCGATGGATGCGCTGGAAGCGGCGGTCGATGAAGTAGAGCGCCCCCTTCGCATCCACCGCCGCGCCGGATATCGACCAGAAGCCGTCCTCCAGCTTCTCGACCTTGGCGCTGCCGGGCGCGGCGGCCGGGATCTTGCGGTCGGCCGCGCCGATGTTCAGGCTGGCAAATTCCCGCTCGCGCACGACCTGCTTGCGGCTCACATCCTCGATCGCATTGTCGAACGGATATTTGCTGGCGCGCAGGAAGGTGCCACAGCCTTCATCGTCGCACGTTGCAAATCCGCTTTCGGCATTGATATGGACGTTGCGGAACCGGATGTCGCTGGAGTTGGTGAGCTTCACCGCGCTCTTTTCGGGCGCATAGGTGCGGGTCACGCGATAGCCATGATAGTTGGCGAACAGCAGATTTTTCGAATTGCGGATGTCGAGCGAGATGGCGTCCGGCCCGTCATCCACTTCCTGTTCCGTCTGCGGCGCCAGGAACTCCCAATTCTGGACATTGTCGAGGACGATTTCGTTGCGTGCATGATGTTCGACCGACATTTCATAGACATGGCCGGGCGTGCTGGTGTTGGTGATGTGCAGGCCCGATTGGGCGAAGCTGTTGGGGCTCCACACGTCGGCAAAGGTGCCACCGCCCCCGTCCGTCACCCAGATGCTGGGATATTGCGCGTCAAGTCGCCCGTCAGTGAGAGGATCGCCGGTATTGACCCGCAGCGCGCCCAGCATCTTCCCATCGGCGGTCGGAGTGCCGCCGCCGCCCATGATCTTGACGTCCTCGACCAGGCTCTTTTCGCCCGACCGCCACAGCAGCGCGGATGCGCGCGGGTTGATGCGGCCGGTGAAGAGGCCAAGGCCCGACAGGATATTGTCGCCGCCTTTGGGGCTTTCCAGGATCGGCACCACAGGACCGAGGCCGGCATGGGCGGGATTGTCGTCGGGAATATAGAGCTGAGTTATGGCGGGATGCAGGCCGATCAGTACGCTGTCCGGACGCAGCGTCAGTCTGTCCGTCACCTTGTAGAAGCCGGTCGGGAAATAGAGGATCCGGTGGCTGTCGATCGCCTTCTGGATCGCGGCGGTATCGTCGGCCTTGCCGTCGCCCATCGCGCCTAAAGAACGGATATTGGTCCATTCCGCCATCGGCGGGAGGTCGCGGATGGCGGCTTCGCGCGGCGCGGGCATGGCGGGCAAGGACCGAATGTCGGCTTCGATCTTATAGTCGCCGGTCTGACCCAGATCCGGGATGGCGAGGCCATAGGAGAAACTGGCGACCTTATAGGCCTTGCCCTTGCCCGCGATCGTCTTGCCGCTGTCGCGGAAACGGGCGAAGACGGGGCTGTTTTCGACGAGGGCATTTTCGAAGCCGATCTGGGTGAAGACATTCTTCTCGTTCGAAATGATGACGCCGGCCTTCGATATATTTTCGAAGCGCACATCCTTGCCCCAAAGGCTGTCACCATAGCCCCGATCGATTTCGATCCCGACGGGCGTGTTGCGGATCGCGACATTGACCAGGGTCAGGTCGACTTCATGCTCGCGGATCGCCGCGTCACGCTGGCCGTCGAAGGTGGAATCGAGCAGGGTAAACTGCCAGGCGGGTGACGTCTTTTCCGTGACGATGCCATAGCGACCGCCCTGGAAATGGACATTTTCGATAAGGTTACCGGCCTGATAGACGCCGGCAAAGGCCGTGCCCAAGCGGAAGTCCATATGGCTGAGGAACGCATGTTGCGCCATGCGGAAGCGCACGCCGGCCGCCGCCGGATTGCCTGCGCCGATCTCGATATCGACATTGCTCATCGAGGAATAGAAAGTGCCAGAATTGGCATCGCGAACGATTTTGTCGCGCTGTACGACGGTTGGCACCGGAACCGGTACCTTGCCCACCTTATACTGGTCGCCGCCCGCGAAAATGACCATGGTCGATACGCCTTGCTGAAAACCCGGCGTGTTGGCGCCCAGCAGGATGACCGGCCGGGTCGGCCCGACGCCATAGACGCGCACGCCCGCCGGCACGATCAGCGATCGGGTGATGCGATAGGTGCCCGACGGCAGGAAAACGAGGCCATGGCCGGTCTTGTCGCGAGCCTGATCGAACGCCTGCTGTATCGCAGCGCTGTCATCCGCCTTGCCGTCGCCCTTTGCCTTGACCGTGACGGCATGGGGTTCGTCGGGGGCCGTCGGGAAGACGGAAGGACCGGCGGCCCAGGCAGGTGCGGTCAGGGTCGTCGCTGCCAGCAAAGCCGCGATCATAGTGCGTCGGATCATAGCCGCCTCTCCAAATATTATCGTGCGTGCAGGGCTAGAAGGCGGGGCAGGCTTTGGCACTTGCGACAAAGGTCGTAGTTTCCAGCCCCCTGTCCGCCCTTTTATAGGCAAGCCTGTCACCACGATGCCCACCGGGTCTCGTTCGCCTGCAAGGGACGCCCCCGTGCCGTCATCACTGCCTTCATCAGCCAATCCTGCCCGGTCGCAATCGCTGGCCGTCATCGTCATGGGCGTCAGCGGTTGCGGAAAATCGACGCTGGGAGCGCTGCTGGCAGACGCCTTGGCTTGCCCGTTTCTGGAGGGGGACAGTTTCCATTCACCGCACGCGATCGCCAAGATGCGCGGGGGACAGCCGCTGACGGACGAGGATCGCTGGCCCTGGCTCGACCGGTTGGGCAGCGCGACTGCGACAGCGAGTGAGACATATGGCGCGGCGGTCGCGGCCTGCTCCGCGCTGCGGGAAAGCTATCGCGACCGGTTGCGATCCACGATCGGCGACCATGTGCGGTTCGTGCTGCTGGACAATAGTCGGGAGCAATTGCTGGCGCGGCTGGGTAACCGGCCTGGCCATTATATGCCTGCGACCCTGCTGGACAGCCAGATTGCGACATTGGAGCGGCCGGAACCTGATGCGCGCACGATGATATTGACCACCGATATCGCGCCGGAAGCGTTGCGGGACAGGGTGATGGCCTGGCTGCGCTGAGCCGCACCATAAAATCCCGAAATCAGGGCATCAGGCGACGGCGCCCTTCCCATAGATGCCAACGCATGGCGAGCGCCGCGCCTTCGGGGTCTTGCGCGCGGATGGCCGCGACGATCTGCTCATGTTCGCGCAGCATCGTGGCGATGACGTCGGGTGGACGGGACCGGCTGATATCGACGCCAGCCCGCATGATCTTGTCCACATCGCCATGCAACGCATCGAAGGCGATCAGGAAAGCGGGATTGCCTGTCGCTTCGGCGATGCGGCGATGCAGTTCCATATCCTCGACATGGGCCGGTTCGCTGGACAGGAGCGCGGCGCGCAGCATCTCCATGCCTTCTTCGACATAGGCCATTTCCTGCACGGTGCGGCGGGTCGCGGCAAGGCGCGCCGCCTCCGTCTCCAGCACGAAACGCACTTCATAACTGCCCAATGTCGTGGGCAATTCGGTGGACGGCATGAACATGGACAGCCGATCGGACGGGCGGCTCTTGACGAAGGATCCGGCGCCGCGCCGCGCCTCCGTAATCCCGTCCGACGCCAGCCGCATCAGCGCTTCCCGCACAATCGCGCGCGATACGCCGAACATTTCCGCCAGCCGCGCTTCGGCCGGCAGGCGCGCGCCGACCTCCAGATCGTCCGACTTTATGATATCGACGATCTGCGCATAGACATGATCGGAAAGGCGCGCCTGGCTCATAATGTCTGCCTAGTCAGAAGATGCTGCTGGCGACAAGCACCAATAGCAGCCCGACGATCGCCACCACCGTCTCCATGATCGACCAGGTGCGGAAGGTGCCGGGCATGTCGGTGCCCAGATAGCTTTTGACCAGCCAAAAGCCTGGATCGTTGACGTGGGAGAAGAAGAGCGAGCCGGCGCCGATGGCAAGGACCATCCATTCCGGTTCCACGCCCGACGCTGCGACCAAGCCCTGCATCACGCCCGCGGTGGTGATGGTCGCCACGGTGGCCGATCCGGTAGCCAAGCGGATGCAGACGGATACGCCCCAAGCAAGCAGGATCGGCGAGATCGCGCCGCCCTGCGCAATGCGCACCAGCATGTCGGACAGGCCGGCCGTCACCAGCACCTGCTTGAGCGCGCCGCCCGCGCCGATCGCCAGGATGATGCCGCCAGCGGGCGTCATCGCTTCGGTCCAGATCGCGTTCTGGATGGTGCGGTCGGTGATGCGGCGGCCGAACAGCAGGGGCAGCGCCACCAGCACCGCGACGAGCAGGGCGACGACGGGATCGCTGATCCAGGAAAGCCAGTGGAAATGGGCGGCGATGGCGGGCGGCAATAAGGCCACGGCCTGGCCGGCGGCGATCAGCACCACGGGCAGCAGCACGGCGGTCAGCGTGCGACCGACCGAGGGGGCCACGACGTCGATCTTGACCGGATCGAGCAAGGGCGGGTTGAGTTTGACGCCCGGCGCCGTGAAGCGCGCCAGCAACGGGCCGGCGATGATCGCGGTCGGGATGCCGATGATGAGGCCGTAGAGAAGCGTGAGGCCGAGATTGGCACCCAGCGCGTTGACCGCCAATAGCGGGCCGGGGTGCGGCGGCACAAGTGCATGGACGACCGACAGGCCCGCCAGCGCGGGTAGCATCAGGCGCAATTTGGCGGTGTCGCCATTCTGCCCCGCTGGCAGCGCCGCCGCCGCCGAGGCGACAATGGGCAGCAGCAGAACGAGGCCCGTTTCGAAGAAGAGCGGCAGGCCGATGACGATCGCGGTGAAAAGGCTGGCCCAAGGCGCGCCGCGTACGCCCGACAGTCGCAGTGCGGCGCGCGCCAGACCACCGGCACCGTCCGACAATTGCAGCATCGCGCCTAGGCCAAGGCCCAGCGCGACGACAAGCCCGGTCCCGCCCAAAATGGCGCCTGCGCCCTTTTCGACCGCCTTGGCCGTTTCCTCCATCGGCAGGCCCGCGAGCAACCCGACCGTGAAGGCGCCGCAGAGCAGGCCGACAAAGGGGTGGAGACGCCCCCGGATGATAAGGACGATGGATAAAGCGATGCCCACGATGGCGGCCAGGACGAGCCGATAGTCCGCCGGACTCATCGCGCCTGTCCCCTGCGACCAGCGGAGACACCCAAATCGGCGAACATCGCCGAACGACGGATTGATAGCGCCATCCTCTCCCCCTTCATCTTTCGCTGAAATACAGCGATTCCGCTCCTGGCGGCTTAAAATCTGTTAGACAGATTATAGAGGATATTTAGCATCAGCCTAGATATTTCGTGAAGCCATCGCATTTTTTACTTGAAGCTGTCTGACTGATTCCACTATTGTTAGCGTTACCGAGTCCGATGCAGCCAGCAGGCCAAAAAGCTGGCGCACCCTATGGCGGACCGAACAGGGAGAGGACGGATGCACTTCGCGATGAATTTGCACGATAGTCTCGATCAGCAGGAATTTGGACGTATCGACCATAGGGGCGCCGAACCGCCTCGCCTGACCCCGACTCAGATGAAGGTTCTGTGCTGCGTTCATTCGGGATTGCTGAACAAGCAGATCGCCTATGAGCTGGGCATGGCGGAGGCCACAGTGAAGGTCCATATGACCGCGCTGATGCGCAAGCTCAATGTCCGCAACCGCACCCAGGCGGCGATCGCTGCCCGCAATCTGGGCTGGCTGCGTCCGGCCCTGATCCGTATCGCCGATTGAACCACCGTTCGTTATTGGGAGGGATGGCATGACGACCGGTTCCCGTCGCGAAATATTGGCCGGGCTTGGCGCCGGCGTGGTGCTGACCGGGCTGGCTGCCCGCGCGGCAACGGCGCCGACGCGCAAGATCGGTTATGCGATCGTCGGACTGGGTTCCTACGCCACGCGCCAGATCATGCCCAATTTCGCCGGATGCGACCATGCCCGGCTGGTGGCGCTGGTCAGCGGCACACCTGCCAAGCTGGACCAATATGGCGCGGACTATGGCATCCCCAAAACGCATCGCTACAGCTATGCCCAATTCGACCGCATTCGCGACAATCCGGATATCGATGTCGTCTATGTCGTGCTGCCCAACAGCCTGCACGCCGAATATAGCATCCGCGCCGCGCAGGCCGGCAAGCATGTGATGTGCGAAAAGCCGATGGCGGTGTCCGTGGCGGAATGTCAGGCGATGATCGCCGCCTGCAAGAAGGCCGGCACCAAGCTGATGATCGGCTATCGGTCGCGCTTCGAACCCTATAACAGGCTGGCGATCGACCTGGCCCGATCGGCGCATGTCGGGCCGACGCAGATCATCACCGCCGATCATGGTTTTCCGATCAGGCCGGACCAGTGGCGGCTCGACCGGCCCCTGTCCGGCGGCGGGTCGATGATGGACATCGGCATCTACAGCCTGAATGCCGCGCGCTATCTGACCGGGGAAGAGCCGGTGGCGGTAAGCGCGGTCGAATCTACCGACAAATCCGATCCGCGATTCCGCACGGTGGAGGACAAGATCAATTTCCTGTTGCGCTTTCCATCCGGCATCGTCGCCAATTGCGTTTCCAGCTATAGCTCGTCCCACAATGGCTATCGGGTCAGCGGGACGCAGGGCTGGATCGACATGGAACCGGCGACTTCCTATTCCGGACAGATGATGACGATCCGCAAAGATGGCGTGACGGCGCCCCGCACTCTGCCCGCCACAGGCAAGACCCAGTTTGCCGGACAGCTGGACCATATGGCCGAATGCATCATCAGCGGCGCGACGCCAATCGTCGCGGGCGAAGAAGGGCTGGCCGACCTGCGGATCATCGAGGCGATCTACCGCAGTGCCGCCGAAGGCCGCGGCGTCAGGATCGGCGCATGATCGCACGACGGACATTGCTTGCGGGTCTGGCTAGCCTGCCGGTCGCGGCGATGGCGGCCCCTGCCCCGGCCGGCTTCGTGAAGCGGCTCAGCCCCAAGCTGGACGCCATCCTTCCACCATCGGCAACGGTCGAATTTCTGGCCGAGGGTTTCCGATGGGCCGAAGGGCCGGTGTGGGTGCCGCAGGGCGATTATCTGCTGTTCAGCGATCCGCCCGCGAACATCGTCTATCGCTGGCGGCAGGGCGAAGGCGCAAAGCCCTTCCTCTCGCCGGCCGGTTTTCAGGGCGTGATCCCAGTGGGGGTGCGCGAAGCCGGGCTGAACGGCCTGACCATCGACAAGAAAGGCGCGCTGATCGCCGCGGACAGCGGGACACGCGCGATCGTGCATATCGACCTTCGGACCCGCAAGCGAACGATCCTGGCCGACCGGTTCGATGGCAAGCGCTTCAACAGCCCCAACGACCTGTGCATCGCGCCGTCGGGCATCATCTATTTTACCGATCCGCCTTATGGTTTTACGGATGGGGATAAGTCCGCCCTGCGCGAATTGCCGCATAACGGCCTCTATATGCTCTCCCCCGATGGCAAGGTGACGTTGATCGATGACACGCATCGCCGTCCCAATGGCGTGGCGATCGCACCGGACGGGCGGACGCTCTATCTGGCGCTGTCGGACGAAAAGCAGCCGGAAGTGCGCGCCTATGCCATCGGTGCGGATGGACGACCGACCGGGCAACGCCTGTTCCATGATTTCAGCGCGGCACTGGCGCAAGGCCAGCCGGGCCTGCCCGATGGGATCAAGGTGGCGCGAAGTGGCCATGTCTTCGCGACCGGACCGGGTGGAGTCCATATCTTCACGCCGGAAGGCGATGCGCTGGGCCTGATCGGCACCGGCAAGGCGGTCGCCAACATCTGTTTCGGCAAGGACGGCGCCAGCCTGTTCCTGACGGCGTCGGATAGGCTGGCAAGGGTATCGCTGCGGGTTTAGCGCAGTATGGCTCCGCTCCATCGAAACGAATGGCTTGAGCGGAATGACGGCTCATGACCGGCACGCTACACCCGTGGCGGCATGGGCCAAGGGCAATTCATCTTATACCGACAAGCCTTCATCTTGCCGTTCCCCGGCGCAGGCCGGGGTCCAGTTCGGAGCATGAAACTGGACCCCGGCCTGCGCCGGGGAACGGCATATAATTCAGCTTCGTTGCGACTTGAGTGAACCGCTCACCTTCGCGTTCCTCAAAATAGGCGTGACGCGCTTCACTTGTACCGGCCCATCGTCACCTTGATCCAGACCGGCTGGTCGATCAGGTTCAGGCCATAATCGGTCTGGTCGCCATTCCAGATGCGATCCATCACCCAGGCGCCCTTATCGAAATGGCCTTCCTCGACCTTGACGACCATGCCGCCCGGCCCACTGCCTTCTTTAGCATCGAAGGCGACGCGGACATGATCGCCGGCAAACAGAAACTCGTTGGCCGATAGCTGCGCCACCACCACGCCGCCGGTCGGTTCGGTCGCCCATGCAGGCAGGTCCGCCTTGGGGAACCATTCGCGCTGGCCGAACTGCCACTGGCCGAAGCTGGCGGTAATGGTCCAGTCGCCCATGGTCGTGCTGATGGGTGCGCCATCGTCCGGCTTGGCCGTGCCCCAGACCGGATGGTCGAAGGCAATCTTCGCCCAGGGCGCGGATGCCACGACGCGATATTTGGCGGCGAAGGCGTCCAAAGTCTTGTCGTCGAAGCTCTTGGCGCCCAGCGGATAATTATAATAGCCGGTGGCATCCATGCCGAACGGCGCGAAGCCGATCGCGCCGCGTCCCAAGGCTGCCCAGAAATAGCGCGCATATTCGGCCGCATTGCCGATTTCCGGCACCATCAACGCATTGTCCGGCCGGGTATAGAGGTCGAGATGTTTGAAAACGTTGCGGCTCGCCCGGTCGTAGATATCGGGCGCAGCCAGATCGAGCGAGGGCGCCGCCGCCTTCCATATATCGATCACGTCGCCCTGCGGTCCACCGCTCGACAAGGCCATCGGATCGGGCTTGGCAAAGGGATCACCGAGCGAAGCGTTGACATACATGGGCAGCGGCTTGATCGCCTTGCCGGCCTTGGCCAGTTCTTCGATATAGCGCGCCGTGTACCAAGTATTGAATGTGCGGTCGGCCTGATCGCCGAAGACGCTGGCCCAGCTGCCGGCCTGTTTCTTCAGCCCTTTGGTCAGCGCTACAGGAACCGGTCCGTCGAACAGCTTCTGCGCGGCGGCGCTGTAATCGCGTGGGTTCTTGTAGCTGCCGACCTCATTTTCCGGTTGAACCATGATGACCGTGTTCTGCGCGTCATGGTCGCGAATATAGGCCATCAGCTTGAGGAAGGCGCGCTTGTCCGCCTCCAGCGTCGCGGCGCCATGGGGCGACAGGACGCCATGATCCTTGCCGTCCTTCGTCTTCATGCGGGGGAAACGGCGATTGTCGAGCTTCACCCAGTCGGGGGTGTAGGCCAGGCCCGTATTCTTCCACGCGCCGAACCAGAGCAGGACGATGCGCTTGTCATGCCGGCGCGCTTCGTCGAGCAGGGTCTGGACGAAGCTATAGTCGAACTGCCCTTCCTTCGGCTCCAACTGCTCCCAGGCGATCGGTGCTTCGACCGTGTTGGCGCCGATCCGGTCCAGCACCGGCCAGACCTTCGTCAGCGGCGTGGCGTAATTGCTGCTATTGTTGATCTGCCCGCCCAGCATCAGGAAAGGCGCGCCATCGACGATCAACGCATGCTTGCCGTTGCGCGTCTCGATATGCGGGGTGTCGCCCTGCGCGAAGACAGGTGTAGCGGACGACAGGAGGGCTGCGGCGAGCAAGAGCCGGGGAAGGGTCATGATGGGGCCTTTCAGGGCTGTTCGTCGAGGGAGAAGATGCGGGTGGCAAGCGTCCATTTGGCATCGGGCGCGGCCCAGGGCAGCGGGCGCTGAACGCTGTCCATCTGCGCTTCCCAGGCCTGCACCGCGGGGTCGGCGGCATCGGCGGCAGCCTTGGCCGCCGGATCGAAACCGGGGCCGGTTTCCATCAGCATGACGAGCCGGTTGCCGCTGCGATAGATGTCCATCGCGCCGATGTCGGCGGCACGGATGCTGGCGCCGATCGCCGGGGGCAGCGCACCGGCGGCATGCCATGCCTCATATTGGGCGATGGCTTCCGCCTCGTCGGTCAGGTCGATCAGCAGGACATGCCGCATCAGTTGATCCAGCCGCCGTCGATCACATGCACCGCGCCGGTGGTGAAGGCGGCTTCGTCGCTGGCAAGATAGAGGACGAGATTCGCGATTTCCTCGGCGCGACCCAGACGACCCATGGGCTGGCGCGCGATGAAGGCGGCCTGTGCAGCCTCATAATCGCCGGTGTCATGCAACCGCTGTTGCAGCGAGGGCGTGTCGATCGTGCCGGGGCAGATGCAGTTGCAACGGACCCCCTGCCCCACGAAATCGGCGGCGACTGCCTTGGTCAGGCCGATGACGCCCGCCTTGCTCGCGCCATAGGCAAAGCGGTTGGGGATGCCCTTCACCGAACTGGCGATGGAGGACATGTTGACGATCGCGCCTGCGCCCTTTTCCACCATGCCGGGCAGGAAGGCACGGATCGTGTGATACATGGCGGTCATGTTGAGCGAGAGGGCGAAATCCCAATCTTCCTGGCTGCATTCCAGGATGTTGCCCGCATGGACCACGCCCGCAATGTTGGCGAGGATATCGATAGGGCCGACCTCAGTCGCCAGCGCCCGTACCGCCGCACCATCGGTCGCATCAAGCGCGCGCAGTTCGCAGCCCTCCAGCCCTTCGAGCGCATCGACATCCCGGTCGGTCGCGATCACGCGGGCGCCTTCTGTCACGAAACGCTGTGCCGTGGCCCGACCGATGCCCCGCGCCGCAGCGGTGATCAGCGCGACCTTGCCCTCCAGACGCCCGCTCATGCGCGCGCCCCCATCGCGGTCTTGGTGGGCAAGCAGTCGGGACCGATGGGATCGAAAGCCTTGTAAGTCAAAATAAACTCCTGATGGCCAAGGGATTCTGAGATGCTGCGTTCACCCGCCGCGACGGCGAGCACCTTGTCGTATATCTCCGTACCGACCTGTTCCAGCGTCGCCTCCCCTTCCAGGATGCGCCCGGCATTGACGTCCATGTCGGCGGCCAGACGGCGGCCGGTGTCGGGATTGGCGCAGATCTTGATGACCGGCGAAATCGCCGACCCCACCACCGATCCGCGCCCGGTGGTGAAGAGCGTCAGATGCGCGCCGCACGCGATCAGTTCCACGATCTCGGCATTGTCGGAGATGTTCGGAAAGCCGAAGCGCGGCTCGCCATCGGGCACGACGTCCAGCAGATAGAGGCCGCCGGTCGGTGGCACATCGCCCGGCTTCAATATGCCGTCGATGGTGGAAGAGCCGGACTTGGAATAGGCCCCCATCGACTTTTCCTCCTGCGTCGTCAGGCCGCCTTCCGCATTGCCCGGCGCGAAGCTGCCAAAGCCCATGATGGTGTAATAGCGTTCGGCTTTCTGTACGCATTGCTCGATCGCGACCGCCAGTGCGGGCGTGCGGGCGCGGTCGGCCATGATCGTTTCGCATCCCACCAGTTCGCCGGTTTCCTCAAAGATGCAGGCAGCGCCGTCTGCAACCAATCGGTCGAAGGCTCGGCCCACAGCCGGATTGGCGGTGATGCCGCTGGTCCCGTCCGACCCGCCGCAGATGGTGCCGACGACCAACTCCTCGACGCCCATGGCGACACGCGGCACGCCGGCAATGGCGGCGCGCACGCGCCCGACGGCTTCGACGCCCGCCGCGATCGTCGCCGCCGTTCCGCCCGTCTCCTGAATCACCAGCAATTCGGCGGGGCGTCCACTGGCCCGCGCCACCGCCAGCAACCGCTCGCGATTGAAACTTTCGCAACCCAGCGACACGATCACCAGTCCGCCGACATTGGGATGGGTGACGATCGCCTCCATCACCTTGGCGGCATAGGCATTGGGATAGCAGCCAGGAAAGCCGATCAGCTGGACGTCGGGATCGTCCGCCTTGTCCACGATCCGCCGCGCGACATGATGCGCGCATTCGACCAGATAGGCGACCGCCACGACATTGCGGATGCCCTTGCGCCCATCCTGCCTTTGCCAGGCGCGGATCATGCCCCCGGCTCCAGCGCGGTGCGGGTATGGCTGCTGATATAGTCGCTTTTCATATTGTGCATGTGAACCCAGTCGCCGGTTGCCACGTCGGCCGTCATCGACCCGATCGGTGCGCCATATTTGATCACCTTGTCCCCGGCATGCAGCGCATTGCGCGCAACCTTATGCCCGATGGCGATGCCTTCGCGCGCCGGGATGGTGCCGCCCGAGGCTGGCAGGATATCGCCCGCCTCGATCGGCCGAACACAGATGAGGACATTATCGTCAGGATGCAGCAGGATCAGCCGCGCATCGTCCTGCAACATGGAGGAATCTTTCAGTGAAGCGTCGAGCGCGGGCCAGAGCGGATCGGGCAATCGCACCGACAGGCGGGTCATGGTGTCGGCGACCTGATCCGGCCCGACAAGACCGGGAATGACGCTGACGACGGCAGGATGGCGCAGCGGGAATTGCAGCGCGGCAGCGGGCAGCGGCACCTCAAATTCGGCGCAGGTCTGCGCCAATCGCTGCGCCTTGCCAAGGATCGCCTCGCTGGGCGCGGCATAGTCGAAATGGAGCGGACCACTCAGGTCGCGCGCCAATATGCCGCTATTATAGGGACCGCCCACGATGATCCGGACACCCAGATCGGCGCAGCGCGCCAGCAATCGCTCTGCGCTGCGATCCAACAGCGTATAGCGGCCGGCAAGCAGGATCATGTCCAGTTCGACATGGTCGAGCAGTTCGTCGCAAATCGCGACTTCATTGACGCCGATGCCGATCGCACCGATCGCGCCCGCATCGCGCAGATCGTGCATCGCCCGATAGCCGCTATCCAGGAAAGCGCGCAGGTGGCGGCCATGATCATCGCCATGGGTCAGCCGGCCGATATCATGCGCCAGCAACAGGTCGATCCGGTCGCGACCCAACCGCGCGCGGCTGCCCTCGAACGAGCGCAGTACCGCGTCATAGCGATAGTCGAACACCGGCGCATAGGGATCGGCATCGACAAAGCCATGCCGCTCGCCCCGCGCATCGGTCGGTACCAGCAGGCGGCCGACCTTGGTGGAAACGATCGCCGTGCCATCGGGGTCGCGCGCAGCCAGCATCATGCCCAGCCGCCGTTCGGCCAAGCCGAAGCCATAATGGGGCGCCGTGTCATAATAGCGGATGCCCGCGTCCCAGGCCGCGTTCAACGTCGCCTGCGCCTCGCCGTCCTCCACCACGCGATAGAGATTGCCGATGGGCGCTGTGCCCATGCCCAGCGTCGGATAGGATGCAACGGTCATGCGGCCGCTTCCCGTCGGTTGGCGCGCGCGAAGAGAGTCACGACCGCAAAACACAGCGCCGGCACCAGCATTGCCGCGCGGATCGTGCCGGTCAGGTCCGATACCAGTCCCATCGCCATGGTCAGCACCGCGCCGCCGATGATCGCCATGACGATCATCGACGCCCCCGGCTTGGTCAGCGGGCCGAGGTCGCGCAGGGACAGGACGAAGATGGTCGGATACATGATCGACATGAAGAAGCTGGTCGCGACCAGCGCCACGAGGCCGACTATGCCACCGCCGATCGCCGCAAGCGACAAGGCGATGTTGATACCGGCGAACAGCGCCATCAGCCGCGCGCCATCGAAGCGCGCCAGCAAAGCCGCCCCGGCGAAGCGGCCGATCATGAAGAGCGCCAGCGACAAAGTGAGCAGCCAGGCGGCCTTTTGCGCGCCGATGCCCGGAACGACGGCTTCGGCATAGCGGATCAGATAGCTCCAGATGCCGACCTGCGCACCGACATAGAAAAATTGCGCGCCCACGCCAGCCAGATAGCGAGGCCGCCGCAGCAGCGCGCCATAGCCCGCGAAGATCGGACCGGTGCGCCCCTCTGCCTGGGTGGCGGCGCGTGGAAAACGGGTGAAGGCCAAGATCGCCGCCCAGCCCAGCACGACCAGCGCGATGGCCAGATAAGGCAGTCGTACGGCCGCTGCGCCCGCGGCGCCCTGCGCCGGCGTATCGGACAGGATCAGCGTCGCGCCCAGCGCTACGCCGGTGATCGACCCCAATGGATTGAACGCCTGCGCCAGATTGAGCCGCTGCGCCGAACTGTCCGCCGGTCCCATTACCGCGACCATGGGATTGGCGGCGGTTTCCAGGAAAGCAAGGCCACTGGCGATCACGAACAGGGCGAAAAGGAAGAAGCCGTAGCTGAGTTGCGCGGACGCCGGCAGGAACAGCAGCGCACCGCCACCGAACAGCAACAGGCCCATGATGACCGTGGCCTTGTAGCCCAGTCGCTCGGCGGCCAGCGCGGCCGGAATGGCGAAGCAGAAATAGCCCAGATAGAAGGCCGACTGGACCAGTCCGGACTGAAAATCCGACAACGAAAACACATGCCGGAAATGCGCGATCAGCACATCGTTCAGATTGTTCGCCACGCCCCACAGGAAGAAAAGCCCCGTGGTCAGGACCATGGCCATCGGGCTGCTGCGTTCGGGCCTGCTCGGTGCGATGCCGTTACCCTGCCTATGCATCAGACCATCCTCTCTTCTACCCAAAGAGGCAGACCGGCCCTTTACGGGTCCGGTCTGCCAGGGGAGGGACGCTAGAAACGTCCGCACGTCGGATCAATAGGTCAGACGGGCGGTGATGCTCACGCGACGATCGTTCAGCACCGAGGACTGCGGACGGCTGGGAATGCCGTAATAGGTCTTGTTCTCGGTATCGGTCAGGTTCACGCCATCTACGGTCAGCGCGAAATTCTCGTTGACCGTATAGGTCAGCGACGCATCGACCTGCCCGCGCGCGGCGTTGAAAATCGGCAGTTCGCCGCTGCCATTGCCGCGCGTGGTCACGACATATTTGCTACGCCAGTTATAGGCGACGCGTGCCGAGATTGGCCCTTTGTCGTAGAAACCCATCAGATTGTAGCTGTACTTCGACAGCTTTTCGAGCGGCACGATCAGCGCATTGCCTTCATTGTCTGTGGCAGCGGGGCTGGGCGCCTTGCTGTCGACATAGGTGAAGTTGGCCTGCACGCCGAAGCCAGACCAGATGCCCGGCAGGAAGTCGAAGAAGGTGTTGCCGCCGACTTCCACGCCCTTGATTTTGCCATTGTCGCCATTGAGCGGACGGCTGACCGACACGGTGAAGGGACCATTGCCGAAATCATAGGTTTCGTCGGTCGCGATATTGGCGATGAAGCCATCCACCTTCTTGTAGAAACCGGCAGCATAGAGCGAACCGGTGCGCGAGAAATACCATTCCAGCGACGCGTCGAACTGCGTGGCTTCCAGCGGCTTCAAATAAGGATTGCCAGAGCTGGAGGTGCGGATGTTGCTGCCGGGATTCAGCTCGACGATGTTGATGTTCGGATTAAGCTGCGAGAAGTCCGGGCGGGTCAGCCCCTTCGACGCGGCCAGACGCAGCTGAAGCTGGTCGGTGAAGTGGTAGCGAAGGTTGATGCTTGGCAGCGCCTTGGTATAGCTGCTGTTGACACTGATCGGCACATAGCTGATCGGACCATTGGCAGGACCGCTGGGCAACTGGATCTGCGGCGTCTGTACGCTGAAGCCGTCCGTGGACACCTTCGTCTTGATCACGCGCACGCCGATATTGCCGTCCAGCGGGAAGCCCGCATCGGCAAAATCGAACTTCGCCACGCCATAGGCAGTGTAGGTCTTTTCACCCTGCGTGTTGCGATCGCTCGGCACATAGCTGACGCCATTGAGCAACGCGTCACGCTGCGACGGATCGACATAGGGGGCCAGCGCCTGACGCGTGGCGTCATAGTCGAGCACGAGGTTGCGGTCGAAGAAGACCGCGCCCTGGGGCACGCCCTGGAAACCACGATAGAGGTCGCCGCGGAACTTGCGCACTTCGTACAGGTCGTTGGCCAGCGCGCTGGTGCCATAATAGGCATAGGTGCTGCTGTCGGTGACAGCCGACCGGTCGGTATAACGCAAACCGGCCGACAGCGAGCGCAGGATGCCGGCATCGAAGCGATATTCGGCGTCCAGACGGCCGGCATATTCCTTGCCCACCGAATGTTCGATATGGTCCAGATAGCCGCCGCCCAGCGGGGCATAATTGGCGATATCCGTCACCGAACCATTGCCATTCGCTGGGTTATTGTCCGGCAGGATTTCCATCGTCGGCACGCCGTTGCCCACCACCTGATGCAGCCGTTCTGCGTTCGAATGCAGGATGACGATCGAGCGCTGACCGCTGGTGGTGCCGCGAATATACTGGCCGTCGGCCGTGACGGTCAGGTTGCTGGTCGGGTTCCATTTCAGGTTCAGCGAAAAGTCGTTGGTGACGGATTTGCGCCGTTCCAGGCTGGTGTTGGAATCGATCGGCACATTGGCGAAGGTGCCGCTGCGGAAATTGCCGGCATCGTCGAACGTGAAGGGCGTACCGTAATCCGGCGTGATCGGATTGTTGCCGGTATAGGCGAAGAAGCTGTAGTCGCCATATTGGAACTTATAGTCTGACCGCACATATTCGGCGGTGACGAGCAGCGTGTCGCTGGGCTTCCACTGGACCGCGACGTCGGCGCCGATACGGCGACGATCGCCCAGATACTGGCCGATGCCGACGCCATGGGGCAGATAGGTCGGCTTGCCCAAGCGCCCCAGACCCTGCGCGGTGGCATAGTCGGTGGCGTTATTGGGCTGACCCTGCGCATTGACCGACTGGTCGAGCAGGAAGAAAGGCTGGCTGCTGATCTGGTCCTGGCGGAAAGCCGTCTTCTGATAGGCGAGGTCGACCAAGATGCCGATTTCGCCGATGCCCGTGTCCCAACGGTCAGACAGCAGCAGGTTCGCCTGCGGCTTCGACTTGCCGTACAGGTCGTAATAGTTGACGCTGGCGCTGGCCGATGCCTTGAACCCGTCGAAATCGAAGGGCTTGCGCGTGCGCAGGTTGATGAGACCGCCGATGCCGCCTTCGATCAGGTCGGCCGACGGATTTTTGTAGACATCGACGCCGGCGAGCAGTTCGGAGGGCACATCCTCCAGGCTTAGCGTACGACCGCCATTGGCGGTGAACACGTCGCGGCCGTTGATTTCGGTGCGGACCTGGCTGAGGCCGCGGATCGCGACCGCGCTGCCTTCGCCATAGCTGCGTTCGATCTGGATGCCGGTGATGCGCTGAAGCGCTTCGGCCACGTTGCGGTCGGGCAGCTTGCCGATGTCTTCGGCGACGATCGAATCGACGATGACGTCGCTGTTGCGCTTGAGTGCCTGCGCACTCGACAGGCTGGCGCGCACGCCGGTGACGACGATGTCGCCTTCGTCGGCGGCTGCGGCCTGCGGTGCGGCATTATCCTGCGCATGGGCAGCCGTGCCGAGCGCGATGCTGGCGATCGAGATGCCGGCCAGCAGCGCAGCGCGACGCGGCATGTGAATCATCTTGGTCATGAAACCCTTCCTCTCCCTGGCTCCTGTCCGGAGCGCTGACGTGATTCGCGGCCGCAAACGGCCGAAATATTTCCCTTTCATGTCCCGACCCGCTGCTGGGAGCGGTACCAAGACAAGGCCCCATTACTCCCACATTTTAAATTATGAAATATAAAAATTGATTTCATATTTGGATTTCGCCTAATGGGTATTGGACAGCGAGGGATGATCCTGCACAGAGAATCATCTATAAAATGGAGGGGGTGAGCAGATGACTGGCAAGGCGCGCTATCAGGCGCCAGCCCTCACCAAGGGGCTGGAAATATTGGAGCTTCTCGCCGGTGCGAGTGAGCCGCTGATCATGTCTGACATATCGACGGCGCTAGGTCGGTCGGTCAGCGAAATCTTCCGGATGCTGCAGGTGCTGGAGGAGCATGGCTACATCGCCCGGGCCGAAGAAGGCTATCGGCTGACAAACCGCCTCTTCGCGCTGGGCATGAGCCAGCCGCCGATCCGCGACCTCGCCTCCACCGCCCTTCCGGTGATGCAGGATCTGGCGCGCCGGGCGGGCCAGAGCTGCCACCTGGCCGTCGCATCCGGCGCGGAAATGGTCGTCATCATCGCGATCGAGGCGCCCGGCCTGTCGGGCTTTGCCGTGCGCGTGGGCTATCGCCGGCCGCTGCACCGCTCCAATTCCGGCCGTATCCTGCTCGCCTTCCAGTCGTCCGATGCGCGCGCGGCGATGCTGGCGGATATCCGGGCGACGGGCGAAACCCTGGATGAAGCGGAACTGACGGAGCGGCTGAACGCCACCTTGGCAGCGGGTGGCGCCTTCGCGCCCAGCCCGATGCTGACCGGCATCACCGATCTGTCCGCCCCGATCCTGGTCGGCGGCGTCGCGCGCGCGGCGCTGACCATGCCCTTCGTCGATGGCGCCGCCAATCGGGCGACGACACAGGCCTGCACCCAGTTGGTGCGCGACGCCGCCGCCGCGATCGGCGATGCCATGTCGCCGATGATGGTCCTTCCCGCGCGCGACATGGACAACGGACAATGAGCGGACTTGATCGCCGTACCGCACTGATGGCCGTCGCCGGGCTGGCGGCGCTGCCCGGTCTTGCCGGCGCGCAGACAAACGCCAGCGACGAGATTATCGACCTGTGGCCCGGCACGCCGCCGGGGGACACTGGCGCGCGCATCGTTCGCAAGATCGCCGATCAGGCCAAGCCCGGCGGCAAGCCGGATCGCTGGGTGACGGGCATCGAACGCCCCGTGCTGGTCGTACGGCGCCCTGCCCGCCCCAATGGTGCCGCAATGCTGGTGATACCTGGTGGCGGATATGCTTTTCTGTCCTATGATAATGAGGGCACCAGCCAGGCCGAATGGCTGAACGCGCGCGGCATTACCGCCTTTATCCTGCTCTACCGCCTGCCCGGCGAAGGCTGGGCGCGGCGTCAGGACGTCCCATTGCAGGATGCCCAGCGAGCGATGCGGCTGATCCGCGCAAAAGCTGCCCAACTCGCTGTCGCAAAGGACCGGATCGGCGTACTTGGCTTCTCTGCCGGCGGGCATCTGGCCGGATCGCTGGCGACCCGTCACGGCGAGACAGTTTATGACCCGGTCGACGCCGCCGATGCGCAGGATGCGCGCCCGAACCTGGCCGCGCTGATCTATCCGGTCGTCAGTCTGGACGCAGCCTTCACCCATGGTGGATCGCGCGATATGCTGCTGGGCATGGGCGGCACAGTGCAGGCGCGGCGTCACCGCTCGGTCGAGATGCGGGTCGACGCGGCGACACCGCCGATCTTCCTGGTCCATGCGACCGATGACGGGTTGGTGCCGCCCGCCAACAGCATCGCGCTGTTCCAGGCGATGGAAGCGGCAAAACGCCCGGTCGCGCTGTACATCTTCGAGGATGGCGGCCACGGGTTCGGCACCCGCCTGCCCGCGACGATGCAGGCATCGGCCTGGCCCGCCCTGTTCGCCACCTTTGCCGCCAAGCACGGGTTGATTCCGGCATGAGATGGCCGATCGCCCTGATGCTGGCGTTCAGCGCCGGCACTGCGCTGGCCGCGCCCGGCGATTATCAAAGTTCGCCCGAGCGGCGCACGGTGGTGGAGAAGGATTGGGGGCCATGGCTCGGCCCGTTCCGCGCAAAGCTGATGCCCAGCCTGATGCAGGATTTTGGCGAGCGCTATCTCTACGCGCCCGCCAATGCCGCGTTATCCGCGCCCAAGCAGGGCGAACAGCGCGTGGTGTTCCTGGGCGATTCCATTACCGATCGCTGGAACCTGGCCGCCAGCTTCCCCGGCAAACCCTATATTAATCGCGGCATCGGCAGCCAGGTGACGGCGCAGATGTTGCTGCGTTTCCATCAGGATGTAATCGTACTGAAGCCGAAGGTCGTCGTGATCCTGGCGGGCATCAACGACGTACAAGGCTTCCTGCAACAGGAAAGCCCCGAACAGATCGAAGCCAATTGGGAAGCCATGGCCGATCTGGCAGAGGCCCATCATATCAAGGTCGTGTTCGGCTCGATCCTGCCGGTGAACGACTACACAGAAGCGGCTAAAGACGTCGTGAAAGAGCGCAAGCCTGAAGAGCTGGTCACGCTCAATAGCTGGCTGCGCACCTTCTGTGCGGAGCGCGGCTATGGCTTTGCCGATTATCACGCCGCGCTGGTGGACCGGAATGGCCTGATGACAGCCGCCTATACGCAGGACGGCGTCCACCCGCTCGACAATGGCTATGCGGTGATGGCGCCGATCGCGGAGCGGGCGATCGCGCAAGCCTTGCGCCAAAAATGAGGAAGAGGATGCTGAAACTCACCACTTTTGCCTGCGCGCTGGCGCTGGCCACCCCCGCTTTGACGGAAACGAAAGTACCAGGCGATCCCCATGCCGACGATCCGGTCGGCATCGTGGCCGATCCCTGCCCGGTCCATCCTAAGCCTACAGGTGAAGCGGAATGGAAGATGTGGAACCTCCACATGCTGACCCGCGATTTCGGGCAGTTGTGCCGCTATGCCGCCGACAATAAGGCGCTGGCGGGCAAAAAGGTGCGCGCCGTCTTCATGGGCGATTCCATTACAGATAACTGGATCAATCTGGACCCGGAGATGTTTCAGGACGGGCTGGTCGATCGGGGCATCAGCGGGCAGACCACGGCGCAGATGCTAGTGCGTTTCCGCAATGACGTGATCGCGCTGAAACCGCAAGTCGTCCACATCATGGCGATGACCAACGATATCGCCGGCAATAGCGGCGCGGCGACGATGGAAACGGTGCTGGGCAATATCCAGACGATGGCCGAACTGGCGCAGGCCCATGGCATCAAGGTCGTGATCGCCTCCGTGCCGCCCGCAGGCGCCTTCCCCTGGAGCCCGGCCATGAAGCCAGCCCCGCAGATCGCGGCGATCAACAAGTGGCTGGCCGATTATGCGCGTAGCCGCGGCTTCACCTATGTCGATTATCACAGCGCCATGGCGCAGGCAGACGGTGCAATGAAGCCGGGCCTGTCCACCGACGGCGTCCATCCGACCAAAGAAGGCTATGCCATCATGCGCCCGCTGGCGCGGCAAGCCATCGACAAGGCTTTGAGGGAAATCCAATGACGATGCTGGGACGCCGCGCCTTCCTGGCCGGCACAGCCGCGCTCGGCCTCGCCCGCGCGGCGCGCGCCGCCAGCCCCATGGGCACGATGCGCGGGCCGGTACAGGCCAGTTGGCCCTCACTGGTCGGCAATTATCGTTACCCCGACTGGTTCCGCGACGCGAAGCTGGGCATGTGGTCGCATTGGGGGCCGCAATCGGTGCCGGCGCAAGGCGACTGGTATGGCCGCTTCATGTATATGCAGGGCCACCCGATGTACGAGCATCACCTGAAGACCTACGGCCATCCGTCGGTCGCGGGGATGAAGGACATCCAAAATCTCTGGACCGCCGACAAGTGGGAGCCCGATGCGCTGATGGCCCGCTATCAGAAGGCGGGCGCCAAATATTTCATGGCGCTGGCCTGCCATCACGACAATCTGGATTGCTACGACAGCCGCTACCATGCCTGGAACAGCCTGCGCGTCGGACCGAAGAAGGATATCGTCGGCATCTGGGAGAAGGCGGCGCGCAAGGCGGGCATGAAATTCGGCGTGTCCAACCATGCCGCTCATGCCTGGCACTGGTACCAGCCGGCCTATGGCTATGACCCGATCGGCCCGAAAAAGGGCGAACGGTACGACGCTTTCCGCCTGCGCAAGGCGGACGGCAAGGGCCAATGGTGGGATGGCCTCGACCCGCAGGAACTTTATACCGGCGGCCATGCCGTGCTGCCCGATGGTATCGACACGATCGAGGCGATGGACAAATGGCACGATGCCCATAACGGCCAGTGGATCGAAACGGGGCCGCAGGACGACCCGGCCTATGTCACCCGCTGGCTGCTGCGCCAGACCGATCTGGTCGCGAAATACAAGCCCGACATGGTCTATATGGACGATCATGAACTGCCCTTCGGACCTGTAGGGCTGGAAGCGGCGGCGGACTATTATAACCGCTCGATCGAATGGCACGGCAAGATCGACGTGGTGCTGACCGGCAAGCAGCTCAAACCCTATGCCCGCTTTGGCATGGTGCAGGATGTGGAGCGTGGCTTTACCGACCATCTGTGGGACGAGCCGTGGCAGACGGACACCTGCATCGGCGACTGGTTCTACAATGAAGCGCGGCTGCACGACAAAAGCTACAAAAGCGCCGAGGAAGTCGTCCAGCGGCTGGCCGATGTGGTGTCGAAAAACGGCAATCTTATGCTCTCCATCCCGCAGCCGGGCGACGGGTCGATCGACAGCGAGACGGAGAAGGTGCTGGACGGCATGGCGGCATGGATGACCCATGGCGGAGAGGCGATCTTCGGATCGCGGCCCTGGCGTATTTATGGCGAGGGGCCGACCCAGTTGATCGCGGGGATGCAGAATGAGGAGAAGGCCAAGCCCTTCACCGCGCAGGACATCCGCTTCACCACTAACAAGGGCGCACTTTATGCGCTGTTCCTGGGCCGGGCGCAGGGATCTACGACCATCCGCTCACTGGCGCGCGGCCGCGTGGACGGCACAATCGGCCAGGTGACGCTGCTGGGCGGCGGCCCGCTGCCCTTCCGACAGGATGGCGCTGGCCTGCATGTCGATATGCCACGCACCGGCCATTTCGTTCCGGCCATCCGCATCGACGGACGCGGCCTCATCTAATGCAAAGACAAGGGATTACAGGGATGATCGCAACGGGTTTCAAGGCAAAAGTGGCGGGGATCGCGCTGGGCGCGTCCGTCCTGGCGATGGCGGCACCTGCGCTGGCGGAACCAATGGCATTGCTGGACCGGCATGGCAGCCGCGTCGCGGTGGAACCCTATGCGCCCAATATCGTGCGCGTGACGATCGCGCTCGATCCCGTGCTGGCGTCCGCCGCACCGGGCGAAGGACCTAACGCCAAGCCCAACGCGACTGGCTGGACCCACAGCACCGATGCGAGCGGGGACGTCTTCACTTCTTCGGCCCTCACCCTGACGATCGGCGCCAAGCAATGGCCCGGCGCGCCGACGCAGATGCAGCGCTATTTCGCGCCGTCGCTGCCGCCGGTCAGCCTGTCGGTCAAGGATGCCGGCGGCACGCTGCTGACGAAGATGACCGGTTGGGAAATGGCGCCCGTGACGGTGAATGGCGAGCAGACCTTCAAGGTCGGTGCCAGCTTCGATTCCCCGGCGGACGAACATTATTATGGCCTGGGTCAGAATCAGGAAGGCTATATGGATCTGCGCGGCAAGCAGATCGATTGTTCGCACAGCTATGATGCGCCGGCCGGCGAGACGGTCTGCGTCCCCTTCATGGTCACGAACAAGGGCTATGGCATCGTCTGGGACAATCCGGCCCGCACGCTGATCCAGCCCGGCCTGCACAGCAGCACCCATTGGCAAAGCCAGGTGGGAGAGCGCGTCTCGTTCTTCGTCATCGCCGGCAAGACGACCGACGAACTTTATGCCGGCTATGCCAAGTTGACCGGCGAAACGCCGCTGCCGCCCAAGGCCGGTTTCGGCCTGATCCAGAGCAAGGCGCGGTATGAAAGCCAGCAGGAACTGCTCGACATCGCCAATGGCTATCGCCAGCGCAACCTGCCGCTCGACGTGATGGTGCTGGACTGGTTCTACTGGACCCGCATGGGGCAACTCGACATCGACCGCACCTATTTCCCCGATCCCAAGGGGATGAACGACACGCTCAAATCGCTGGGTATGCGCTCGATCATCAGCGTATGGCCGCGCTTCGAACGGGAATCGCGCTATTTCGACATGCTCGCGACCAAGGGCTGGTTCCTGAAGGACAAGGACGGCAATCCGGTTGATGGCCTGCCTTCCCGCTCCGATCGCGCAGGCGCGCTGATCGACAGCACCAATCCGGAAGCGCGGGAATGGTTCTGGGGCAAACTGCGCGACAATATCGCGAGCCAGGGTTTCGACTGGTTCTGGCTGGACGAAACGGAGCCGGATCTGGTGCCGGACGGCTATTTCTATTCCAAGGGGTCGGGCGACCGTTATCATAACCTCTTCCCGCTGGTGCATACGACCGGCGTGGCCGAAGGGTCGGAGCGCGACCGCCCCGGTTTCCGCAACATGATCCTGGCGCGTGCGGCCTATCTGGGTGCGCAGCGCAATGGCGGCCTGTTCTGGTCGTCGGACATCAAATCGACCTGGGAAGCGCTGCACCGGCAAATCCCGACCGGCCTCAACTTCACGGCTTCGGGCATCGCCTATTGGGGCAGCGACATTGGCGGCTGGCAATGGCCCAAGGGACCGAAGGCGGAAAATCCGGTCCTGGTCGATCCGGCCGGCTCCACGGCGGCCAGCCCCGATTATGCGG
Organism: Sphingobium limneticum; assembly: GCF_008710155.1. Lineage (GTDB taxonomy): Bacteria > Pseudomonadota > Alphaproteobacteria > Sphingomonadales > Sphingomonadaceae > Sphingobium > Sphingobium limneticum. The sequence continues at coordinate 354,433 of NZ_VYPZ01000001.1, read as the reverse complement.
ACTATTCCGAATTGTTCGTTCGCTGGTTCGAATATAGCGTCTTCACCCCGACGCTGCGCATCCATGGCCAGCGGCCGGGCAGCGCGCTGTGGGAATATGGCAAGGCGGCCGAACCGATCCTGGCCGACTGGTTGCGCCTGCGCTATACGCTGATGCCCTATATCTATGCGCTGGGGCGGCATACCTACGACACCGGCGCGCCTTTCATGCGCGGGCTGTTCATGGACTTCCCGAACGACCCCCAAGTATCGAACATCGGCGACCAATATATGTTCGGTCCCGCCTTCCTGGTCGCGCCGGTGACGGTGCAGGGTCAGACGAAGCGGCCCGTCTACCTGCCCGCGGGCACCGCCTGGTATGATTATTGGACCAACCAGAAGTTCGAGGGCGGCCAGACGATCGAGGTCGACGCCCCAATCGAGCGCATTCCCTTGTTCGTGAAGGCCGGGTCGATCGTGCCGATGGGCGTGCAGGTGAAGAGCACGGCGGAGAAGCAGGCGCTGGAAAGCATCCGCGTCTATCCCGGCACCGATGCGCGCTTCACCCTTTATGACGATGACGGCACCACCAACGCCTATCGCAAGGGCGGGATAAAGGCTGACCTCGTCTGGGACGACAAGGCAAAGACGCTGACGAGCAAGACGAAACTGCCCACCGGCCAGGCTGTGAGCGGCCTGGTTCAGGTCGTAGGCCAGTAAGGAGACTATCGACGATGACGGGTATCAATCGCCGCGAATTGGGCATGGGTCTGGGCGCGGCTGCTCTGGGCGCTTCTCTGGCGGGCGGCAGCACTGCGCGCGCGCAGGCTGGGTCGGCTTCGGCGCCGCAGGGTGCGCAGTCGTTCCCGGCCGACTTCCTCTGGGGCTGCGCCACCGCAGCCTACCAGATCGAAGGCGGCGTGAAGGAGGATGGGCGCGGCCAGACCAATTGGGATGTGTTTTCCCACACGCCGGGCAAGGTCGCCAATGGCGATACGGGCGATGTCGCCTGCGACAGCTATCATCGCTATAATGACGACATCGCCCTGCTGAAGGCGCTGGGGGTCAAGGCTTATCGCTTCTCCCTCGCCTGGTCGCGCATCTTCCCCGATGGCAAGGGCAAGCCCAATGCCAAGGGGCTGGACTATTATAACCGGCTGGTCGACGGATTGCTGGCGGCGGGCATCACCCCGCATGTCACGATGTTCCATTGGGATCTGCCCCAAGCCCTGCCGGGCGGCTGGCAGAACCGCGACACGGCTTATGCCTTTGCCGATTATGCGGGCTATACCGCCGGCAAGCTGGGCGACAGGGTGCAGCATTTCATGACGGTCAACGAACTGCGCTGCTTCACGGACCTCAGCTACATGACCGGTGGCAAGGCGCCGGGCCTGAAGCTACCGATGGGTGAAGTGAACCAGATCCGGCACCATGGCGTGCTGGCCCACGGCCTGGGCGTCCAGACGATCCGGGCGGCGACGAAGAGCGGCACGCAGGTCGGCATCGCGGACAATCCCAATATCTACGTCCCCGCGATCGAGACACCCGAGCATATCGAGGCGGTGAAGAAAGCCGTGCGCGAAGAAAATGCCATGTTCCTGACCGCCATCATGGAAGGCCGCTATATCGACAGCTATCTGACCGCGCAGGGCAAGGATGCGCCCAAGGTCAAGGATGGCGACATGAAGCTGATCGGCGCGCCGCTCGATTTCCTGTCGGTCAATGTCTATACCGGCAACACCGTCCGCGCCGACCCGACCGCGCCGTCGGGCTACAAGATATTGCCTCATCCGGGTCAGGCGCCGCGCATGCCCTCCCCCTGGCTCTATGTCACGCCGGAGGTGATTTATTGGGGCATGCGGGCGATCAACGACATGTGGAAGCCCAAGGGCCTCTACATCTCCGAAAATGGCTGCTCGGCCGACGACAAGGTCGCCGAAGACGGCAAGGTCTATGACACCGACCGCGTCATGTATCTGCGCAACTATCTGACGCACCTTCAGCGCGCGACGCGTGAGGGATTGCCGGTAAAGGGCTATTTCGTCTGGAGCCTGATGGACAATTTCGAGTGGGAGGACGGATATACCAAGCTGTTCGGCATCCATCATGTCGACTTCAAGACGCAGAAGCGCGCGCCCAAGCTGAGCGCCGACTGGTATCGCGAACTGGTGCGGACCAACCAGCTGGTGTGACGAGGGATATGGATGCGCCCGAAGCGACATGCTCGCTTCGGGCGCATCCGAGCCGTGGCCCAGTTACGGCAGATGGATTTTCTCCATTGCCCTTTGTTAACCAAAGGCTCATCGGACGGCGCTACCCTGCGTCCTTTCTCATCGAACTGATCGAGCATGTCCGACCCATCAGACCTCCTCCTTGACGCAGTCACCCGCTATGCCGGCTGGAGTGGTCCGATCATCGGCGTGCTGGCTTTTTTCGAATCGCTGGTGGTGATCGGCCTGTTCGTGCCGGCGATCGCGACGATGATCGCGATCGGCGGGTTGATCGGGGCGGGCATCATCGAGCCTGCGCCGGTCTTTGCCTGTGCGGTGGTCGGCGCGATCCTGGGGGACTGGACCTCCTACGCGCTAGGGTGCCGGATCGGGCCTGCGATCTATCGCCATCGCTGGCTGAAAGGCCATAAGCTGGCCTTCGCGCGGGCGCGCCTGTTCTTTCGACGCTATGGTTTCATGTCCGTGCTGATCGGGCGGTTTCTGGGGCCGGTTCGCTCCACCGTTCCGGTCGTCGCCGGGGTGGTGAAGATGCCGCAACGCCATTTCCAGACGGCCAATATCGTGTCGGCCCTGCTCTGGGTGCCGGCCCTCTTGCTGCCTGGCTATTTCGCCGGCGGAAAGCTGGCGCAGTTCGACCTGCAGAGCGAGCATCTGGTGCTTATCGCCGTGGGCCTTCTTACCATTCCCATGCTGGCGGGGTGGATCGCGCTGCGCATCGCGGGCAAACCCCGCGCAAAGCTGAAGCAATCATCCGTCCAGTAGAATGTCAGGCGCGGGTGAAGCGCCAGCGATCCGTATCACTCTCTTCAGCATCGAAGCGATAGCCGTCGCTGTCGAAACCGCGCATGGCCTCCACATCGGTGACATGATGCTCGCATAGCCAGCGGGCCATCATGCCCCGCGCGCGCTTCGCGTTGAAACTGACGAAGCGCGGGCCGTTCGGCCCCGGCTCGCGAAACTCCACCTCGATCACGCGCACGCCTGCCAGCTTACCGTCGACCGCGGCGTAATATTCCTGGCTGGCGAGGTTCAGGATCGTGGCGGACCCTTCCTCCGTCAATTCGCGGCGCAGATGATCGGCAATGCGGTCAGCCCACCAGTCGGTCAATTTTTTTTGACGCGGTGCCCAGCGTGTGCCCATTTCCAGCCGATAGGGCCGGATGTCGTCCAGCGGGCGCAGAAGGCCATAGAGGCCCGACAATATCCGCACATGATCCTGCGCGAAGGCGACCCCGGCTTCGTCCAGCGTATCGACTTCGAAGCCGGTGTAGACGTCACCGGCGAAGGCATAGAGAGCGGGCCGTTCCGGCAATTCGGGAAAGTCGCGGAACCGGTCTGCGTTCAATTTGGCCAGACGCGGCGAGATGTGCATGAGTTCGGCCAGCCGCTTCTGCGTCAGGTTCGCGGCGGAATGGGCAAGGCTGCGCGCTTCGTCAGCGAAATGCGGCCTCGTCGTCGCTATCGACGGGAGTTCGCGTTCGAAATCGAGTGTTTTGGCGGGCGACAGCAGGACGATCATCGCGGCGGCCTAGCGATAGCCGCTACCTGCGTCAAACCCTGTCCGCGTCCGTCCCGCATCGCCCCGTGCTGCCACGCACGACCAACGCATGGGGCAGCATCAGATGTGCGTCCGGGTGCGGAATAGTCCTGCGGAAGGACGGATCGACCAGAATATCGACGGCTGCGGCGGCCATTTCCGCCTTGGGCTGGCGAATGGTGGTGATTTGCGGCCAAGCCGCACGCGAAGAAGCGGCATCGTCGAAGCCGGCGATCGACAGATCGTCGGGCACCTGAATGTCCCGTTTGATCGCAGTGATGAGCAGACCGAGCGCCATATCGTCATTGCAGGCAAAGATGGCACTGGGCCGATCCGGCCCGCGCAACAGCGCTTCGCCCAGTTCCAGTCCCGATCGAAAGCTGAAATCGCCACGCAGCACGAAACGCTCGTCCACCGCTATGGCGGCCGTCGCCATGGCCGCGCGAAATCCCTCCTCCCGCCGGATGGAGGCGCTGTGATTTTCCGGCCCCTGCACGAAAGCGATATGACGATGGCCAAGGCAGATCAGATAGTCGGTCATTTCCCGCGCCGCACCATGATCGTCCATCCGCACCGCGCCGCTATCCTCCGGCTCGACGGACGGGGCCATCAGTACATGGGGCACGGCCGACTGGCGGAACAGGTCGATCAGTTCGGGCGCGTCGCAAATCGGCGGGGCGATGATCGCGCCGTCCAGCCGCAGGCTGGCGATGCTGTCGCGGACATGGTCCTGCCAGCCGGGGCGGCTCAGGTCGACCGGCTCCACCACCAGATGATAGCTGCGCTCCCGACAGCGGATCAGCGCGCCATGCTGCACATCGGCGGCATAGCCCGACACGGGATCATCGATGAAAAGGCCGAGCAGATAGGAGCGCGAACTGGACAGGCTGCGTGCGAAGGCATTGGGGCGATAGTCCAATTCGGCCACGACCCGCTGCACCGCCTCGCGAATTTCGGCGCGAACATGATCTTCCCCGTTGATGACGCGCGAGACGGTCTTGGGGGACACACCGGCACGGGCCGCGACATCCTTGATGGTAACGGTCTTCATGATATGGGCTCCTGCGGCTGCGCGCACAGGGCGGCGAACCGGGCAATGAAAGCATAGCAGGCGGCGGGCACGAGCAGCGCCGGCAGCAACGCGATCCCGTCGGCGAGAGCGCCGGTGGCAAGGGGAATGATCGCGCCGCCGACCACCGCCATACACAGCCACATGGAGGCGACCGGCGCCTGCCGATCATCCGCAGGCAGCGCAAGGGCATAGATGGTGGGATACATGATCGCGTTGCACAGGCCGACCGCGATCAGGGCGCCAGCACCCAGCGCACCAGGTAGGATGATCGCCGCCAGCGTCAACGCCACGGCCCCTAGTGCCGCCGCCAGCAACAGACGATATTCACCCATGCGTGTCATCACCCAGGCGCCGATGAAGCGGCCAACCATCGCACCACCCCAATAAAGGCTGACCAGTTGACCGCCGGCCACCGGCGTCACCCCTAGCCGATCGGTACGCATCAAGACGGTGGGCAGCAGCGCACCGATCGCAACCTCCGCCCCCACATAGAAGAAGATCGCCGCCGTTCCCCATTTCAAACGGCGCAGGCGGATCAACTGGAACATCTGCCTTATCCCGGCGAAGGGCTGCGCTTCGCCCCGCACCAGCAAGTTGCGATAGCGCATATAGGCCAGGCTGAGGACCGCGGTGACCAAGGCGGTCCCGACAAATGGCAGCGTCGGATCGATGCCCCGCGCGGCGTCGGCATCTAGTTCGCTCAGCAACAACGGCGCGCTGATCAATGGTCCCATTACCGTGCCGAGCGCGTTGAAGCCCTGAAGCAAAGTAAGGCGGCGAACCGCGCCGCGCGCCGGGCCGATCACCGCGACCACCGTGTTGGATGCGATCTGAAGAAAGGTCTGCCCCGCCGACAGGAGCAGCAGCGCGCCCATCACCATGGCGAAGGACAGGACGGTCTGTGCCATGGTCAGTGCCAGGCAACCCAGCGTCATCACCGCCAGCCCGGTGACGATAGCGCGCATATAACCGTTGCGGACGATCGCCCAGGTGATGGGCAATGCGAACAGCAGATAGCTGGAATGGAAAGCCAATTGCACCAGCAGCGCCTCTCGATAGTCGAGATGCAGCAGCAACTTGAGTTGCGGCACTAGAAGGCTGACCGATGACGTCAGGAATCCGCCGATGAAAAACACGCCGATGGACAGCCGGAAAAGACGGGTCGCGATGTAATCGCCATCGGGAATGGCCAAGGTTGACGTAGCGGTAACCATCGAGTGGACTTTTCGGTCGATCCTTACAGGACATGGGCAGGAATGGGAAGCAGCGGGCATGCTGTGTGCGCGAATCCGACATCGTTGTCAAAACCATGTTGACATCGTTGTCAGGCTTTGGTCATTACGCGGCACACACAATGATGTGAGTCCAGGGAGAGAGATGATGAAGAGCATTGCGCTCGTCGCGAGCACTGCGCTTGCGACCATGACGCTGGCGATGGCCCCCGCCTACGCGCAGGACAACACCGCGCCGCAGGCCGCCCAGCAGCCCGAAAACAGATATGACGGCGATATCATCGTCACCGCCACCCGCCGCGAAACGACCCTGCAATCGACCCCGATCGCCGTATCCGCCTTCGGTCAGGCGCAGTTGGACAGGCAACAGGTCAAGGACGTAACCGACCTTGCGCGTTTCGTCCCCTCGCTTCAGTTCAACCAGCAGGGCGACCAGTCGGCCGTGCTGCTGACGCTGCGCGGCATCGGCAACGACAGCGCCTATACCGAAGTGGCCGACCCGGAAGTCGCCATCTATGTCGACGGCATCTATTCGCCGCGTTCGCAGGGCGCGTCCGTGCTGATGTATGATATGGAGCGCGTGGAAGTGCTGCGCGGTCCGCAGGGCACATTGTTCGGCCGCAATGCCACGGTCGGCGCGCTCAGCCTGATTTCCGCCAAGCCTAAGCTCGGCGAATTCGAAGGCAATGTCGAAGTCACCGCCGGCAATTACGACCGGCTGGGCGTGCGCGGCGCGATCAACATCCCGGTCAGCGACACGCTGGCCTTCCGCGTCGCCTTCGTCACCGACCGGCATGACGGCTATGCCGATTTCCAGCCGGCGCCCAATGTGACCGGCATCAACAAGTCCGCCTTCGTGACCAGCGGCAAGAAATATTATGCTGCCGACCAGCAATCCGGCCGCGTGTCGATGCTCTGGCAGCCGAGCGACAAGTTCAGCTGGAACCTGTCGGCCGAAGGCTTCCTGGACAATGGCGCGCCGGTCATCGGCCTGCTCCAGACGCCGCGTGCTGGAACCAAGCGCTGGTCGACGCTGAGCGACACCGCGCCCGACACCGATCGCTATTCGGTGGGCGTGCGCAGCAGCATGAATTACGACCTGACCGACGGCATCCAATTGAGCTACATCGCCGGCTGGTCGCGGATCGGCGGATCGACCCAGACCGACGCCGATGGAGGCGCGATGCCGCCGACGGGACAGGTCGATGCCAGCGGCAATGATCTGCCCTTGGGCGCGTTCGGCGAAAACCGGACTTTGTCGTCGCGCTATGATTTCCAGAGCCATGAAATCCAGCTGAAATCGTCCGGCGAGCAGGCGATCGACTGGATTTTGGGTGCCTATTACAGCCACGAAAAGAACCGCATCCGCTTCGACATCGATCAGCGCAACGGCTATCGCGACGGCACCTTCAGCTGGGCCGGCAGCTTCATCCAGGCCAATCGCCAGATCGACAGCCGCGCCGTATTCGGTCAGGCGGTATGGCACGTCAATGACGCGATCCGCGTGACCGGCGGCCTGCGCTACACGTCCGACAAGAAGCAGGATATTGGCGGCCGCAACGTGACTTATTCGGGCGAAGGCTGTTCCGATGCCGACAAGCTGCCCGGCGGCCGCTGCACCGGTGGCATTTTCGGCGCCTATCCGGGTGCCACGGCGGAGGAACTGGCCACGCTACTGCCGGGCTTCTCCATCTCCAGCAACGATGTGAAGGGCAAATGGGACAAGCTGACCTATCTGGCCCGTGTCGATGCGGACCTGGCGCAGGATGTGCTGGGCTATGCCAGCATCAGCACCGGCTTCAAGTCGGGCAATATTCAGGACAATGCCGGCCTGACCGATCCGGAAACGCTGACCAACTATGAAGTGGGCTTGAAGTCCCGCTTCCTGGACCGCCGCGTGACGCTGAACCTTGCCGCTTATTATAGCGACTTCAAGGGCTATCAGGTGAACCAGGCTGTCACCTTCCGCGACGATCAGGGCAATGTCGTACGCAGCCAGATGATCACGCAAAATGCCAAGGGTGCCAAAGCCTATGGCCTGGAAGCGGAAATGGTCGCCAACCTGACCGACAATGACCGGCTGCAATTTTCCGGCACGCTCCAGAAGACCAAGCTGGAGGAGCTGGCAAGCGTCGACGGTCGGCTTTACGATGGCGGCAAGCTGTCCTCGATCGCCCAGCTTGAAGGCAATGAACTGGCCCATGCGCCGCGCTTTTCCGCGACGCTTAGCTATGAGCATGATTTCGTGATGGCGAGCGGCGCGCGTATCACCCCGCGCTTCACCACCCATTATGAGACGAAGAGCTGGCTGAGCTACTTCAACGGGGACGCCAATCCGTTCGTCAATGCCAACAACCCGGCCGACAATATGCCCAGCCGGGGCACCAACGGCACCGATTGGGATCGGCAGAAAGCCTATTTCCGGTCCGACGCGTCGATCCGCTTCACCGCGCCGGATGAGAAATATTCGGTCGAGGCCTTCGTCCAGAATATCGAAAATGGAAAGATCCGTACCGGTGCCGGCGCATTCGGCGCACCGCGCTACGATCCGATCTTCCTGTCCAACCTTCAGCCGCCGCGCACCTGGGGCGTGCGCGCCCGCGCGAACTTCTGACAACGGCCAGCGACCGGCTTTCCTTCCCCAGCCGGTCGCCCTTCAGGCGGCGGACGCCCTCCCCTCCCCCAAGGGCATCCGCCGCCACTTTTGCATCATATAGATGAAAGACCGCCCATGACGCGCCATGCCCTGATCGCTCTCCTCCTGCTTGGCACCGCCTGCGTTCCCGCCGCGCAAGCCCAGTTGGCCGCAACGACAGCCGGCAGCAATCGCGCGCTGTCGGCGGAGGCGCGAGCCAAGGCGCTGGTCGCGGCCATGACCACGCAAGAGAAGCTGGCGATCGTCCACGGCTATTTCCCGCCGATGGCGAAGCCGCCGCAACCGATCGCGATGATCCCGTCGGCCGGCCATATTCCGGGCATCCCACGGCTTGGCATCCCGACACTGCGCGAAAGCGACGCGAGCCTGGGCGTCGCCAACCAGATCGAGCAGCGCAAGGGCGACACGGCGACCGCCCTGCCCGCCAGCCTGGCTACTGCGGCCACGTTCAACCCTTCCATCGCCTATGCCGGCGGCGCGATGATCGGGGCGGAGGCACGGGCGAAAACCTTCAACGTCCTGCTGGCAGGTGGCGTCAACCTGACCCGCGATCCGTGGAACGGACGCAATTTCGAATATCTGGGCGAAGATCCGCTGCTGGCGGGCGTGATGGCCGGCGAACATATTCGCGGTGTCCAGAGCAACCATATCGTATCGACCATCAAGCATTTCGCGCTCAATTCCCAGGAAACCGGGCGGACCGTTCTAGATGCGCGGATCGACAAGGCGGCGTTGCGCGAGAGCGACCTCCTGGCCTTTCAGATCGCGACGGAAATCGGCGATCCGGCCTCCGTCATGTGCGCCTATAACAAGGTGAATGGCGACTATGCCTGCGAGAATGACTGGCTGCTCAACACGGTCCTGAAGAAGGATTGGGGTTATAAGGGGTGGGTCATGTCCGACTGGGGCGCGGTCCATTCGACCGAGAAGGCAGCGCTAGGCGGGCTGGATCAGGAATCGGGTCAGGAACTGGACGACGCCATCCATTTCGGCAAGCCGTTCGAGGACGCGGTGAAGACCGGGCGCATCCCCATGGCTCGGCTGGACGATATGGTAACGCGTATCCTGCATGGCGTGATCGCCAGCGGATTGATGGATGATCCGGTACCGGAAAGCCCGCGCCAGATCGACTATGCCGCCCATGCCGATGTCGCCCAGCGGACGGCGGAGGAAGGCATCGTCCTGCTCAAGAATGAGGGCAATCTGCTGCCGCTGGCCAAGAGCGCGCGGCGGATCGTCCTGATCGGTGGCCACGCCGATGTCGGTGTGCTGTCGGGCGGCGGATCGTCTCAGGTCCGTTCGGTCGGCGGGGCTCCGGTCGAAATTCCGCTGACCAAGGGCGCGGCGGCATCCTTCGCGCGGATGACCTGGCATGCGTCTTCGCCACTCAAGGCTATCCAGGCGCTCGCGCCTCAAGCCGACGTCACCTATATCGACGGCAGCGATCCCAAGGCGGCGGCGGAGGCAGCGCGCCGGGCCGACCTTGCCATCGTCTTTGGCTGGCAATGGCAGACGGAGGCGCAAGACCCCGAAAATATGCGGCTGCCCGACAATCAGGATGCGCTGATCGACGCGGTCGCGACCGCCAACCGCAAGACCATCGTCATGCTGGAAACCGGCGGCCCCGTCGAGATGCCCTGGATCGCCAAGGTGCCGGTGCTGGTGCAGGCCTGGTATCCCGGTCAGCGCGGTGGCGAGGCGATGGCGAATATCCTGTTTGGCGATGTGGCGCCTTCGGGTCGCTTGCCCATCACCTTCCCGGTGCACGCCGATCAGGCGCCACGCCCCGAACCATTGGGCCTTGCCGAACTACGTGCCGCCGACGCCCGACGCGAGGCCGGCGATACCGCCAATTACGGCATGACCGGGGGCGTTGCACCGTTCGCGGTCGATTATCCCGAAGGTGCTGAGGTGGGCTATCGCTGGTATGCGATGAAAGGCAGCAAGCCGCTGTTCCCGTTCGGCTATGGCCTGAGCTATACCAGCTTCACTTATGCAAATTTGAAAGTGCACGACGGCACAGCGCTGACCGTCAGCTTCGACGTCACCAATGCCGGCAACCGATCCGGCGCGGATGTGCCGCAGCTTTATGTGCAGGCGAAGGGTAGCGCGGGTGTCAACGCCTGGCGTCTCGCCGGCTTCGACAAGATCAGCCTGTCCGCCGGCGAGACGCGGCGCGTGACGATGACCGTCGATCCGCGCCTGATCGCCCGGTTCGAGGAAGGCGCTGGCTGGCGGCTTGATGGTGGCAGCTATGCACTGGCGGTCGGCCATCATGCCGACGACATGGCGTTGAAGGGCGTGGCCAAACTCGATCCGGTGAGCCTGAAACCCTGACCCTCAGAGTTTCAACGCCACTTGACGGCGCAACAGGTCGGACACGGCCGCCATCCGCGCCAGCTTCGTCATGTCGCGGTGCGTCACCAGCCAGAAGCTGCGCTTGATTTCCACAGTGTCGGCCAGGATGCGGGTCAACCGGCTGTCCTGTGCGGCCATGAAATCGGGCAACACGCCTATGCCCGCGCCGTCGATGACCAGTCGCCGCTGAATCCCGATGCTGCTGGAACGCAGCGTCGCTTCCAGTCCGGTGTCCACCTCGTCCAGATAGTCTAGTTCCGGCGTGAACAGAAATTCCGGGACATAGCCGATCAATGTGTGGCCGCTAAGGTCGGACCGGGCCTGCGGTCGCCCATGTCGTTCGACATAGGCCCTTGAGGCGTAGAGATGCAGGCCATAATCGGCGAGCCGCTGCACGGTCAGATAGCCGCTCTGTGGCCGCGCCAGCATGACCGCCATATCCGCTTCCCGCTTGGACGGGTTGAGGAAGCCGGACGCCGTTACAACGTCCAGTTGGATGCCGGGATGTTCCTCATGGAAATGGCGCAGGCCGGGCGCCAATATCCAGGTGCCGAACCCTTCCGCCACGGACAGGCGGACATGGCCGCTCAGGCTATGCTGTTCGCCGCGCACATCGACCAGCGCGTCGATCGTCGCCCCCTCGACACTTTCGGCATGGCGCAGCAGGACGGCCCCACGCTGGGTCAGAACCCGCTCGCCGCCTGATTGCTCGAACAGCTTGGTGCCGAGCGCCTGCTCCAGCCGTGCCATGCGGCGGGTTATGGTGGTGGCGTCGATACCGAGCGATCGTGCGGCAGGCGCCATGCGTTTCAGCCGGGCTACAGTCAGAAAGATACGCAGATCGTCCCAGTCGAACATCCATCATCCTGCAAAAATGCAGACATAGTCTGCGAAATTTATTGATTGCGCGCAATATCGCATGAAGTCATGATCGGCGCAAATCATAGCGAGAGGTTCCGATGCGCGACATTTCCCATAAGCTCGCCTTTGCCCATGACGGTAAGGCGGCGCGTTACAGCGACGTGTTCGATCCCAACAACGGCACAGTGCAGGCGCGTGTCGCGCTGGGTGACAAGGCCTTGCTCGATCGCGCGGTCGAGGCCGCCAAGGCGGCGCAGCCGGCCTGGGCCGCCGTCAATCCGCAGCGTCGCGCCCGTGTGATGTTCAACTTCAAGGCGCTGGTCGAAAAGAATATGGACGAGCTGGCATATCTGCTCAGCTCCGAACATGGCAAGGTTATCGCCGACGCAAAGGGCGACATTCAGCGCGGTCTGGAGGTCATCGAATTTTGTTGCGGCATCCCCCATGTGCTGAAGGGCGAATATACCCAGGGGGCGGGTCCGGGCATCGACGTCTATAGCTTCCGTCAGCCCATCGGCATCGGCGCGGGCATCACCCCCTTCAACTTCCCTGGCATGATCCCGCTTTGGATGTCGGGCGTCGCCATCGCGACCGGCAACGCTTTCATCATGAAGCCATCCGAGCGCGATCCGTCGGTACCTGTCCGCCTGGCCGAATTGTTCAGCGAAGCCGGCCTGCCCGACGGCATTCTTCAGGTCGTGCAGGGCGACAAGGAAATGGTCGATGCCATTCTTGATCACCCCGATATCGGCGCCATCAGCTTCGTCGGATCGTCGGACATCGCCCATTATGTCTACAAGCGCGGCGTCGACAACGGCAAGCGCGTACAGGCCATGGGCGGCGCGAAGAATCACGGCATCGTCATGCCGGACGCGGATCTCGACCAGGTCGTGAATGACCTGTCCGGCGCCGCCTTCGGGTCGGCCGGCGAACGCTGCATGGCGCTCCCCGTCGTAACCCCGGTGGGCGAGAAGACGGCGATCGCGCTGCGCGAGAAGCTGATCCCGGCGATCGAGGCCCTGCGCGTCGGCGTCTCGACCGATCCTGATGCCCATTATGGCCCGGTCGTCACGGCCGCGCACAAGGCGAAGATCGAAAACTATATCCAGATGGGCGTGGACGAAGGCGCAGAACTGGTCGTCGACGGTCGTGGCTTCACGCTTCAGGGGCATGAGGAAGGCTTCTTCGTCGGCCCTACCCTGTTCGATCATGTGAAGCCGACGATGCGCACCTATCAGGAGGAGATTTTCGGCCCGGTGCTCCAGATGGTGCGCGCCGAGAGTTTCGAAGAAGCGCTGAAGCTGCCGAGCGAACATCAATATGGCAATGGCGTCGCCATCTTCACGCGCAACGGCCATGCCGCGCGCGAATTTGCCGCGCGCGTCAATGTCGGCATGGTCGGGATCAACGTACCGATCCCGGTGCCGGTCGCCTATCACACATTCGGCGGCTGGAAGCGCTCGGCCTTCGGCGATACCAACCAGCATGGCATGGAAGGCGTGAAATTCTGGACCAAGGTCAAGACCATCACGCAGCGCTGGCCGGACGGTGGCGGCACCGGCGACAGTGCGTTCGTTATCCCGACGATGGGATAAGGCTGTTTGCGGGGATCCAAGCGCCCCGCACGATGTCGGTGGATTCTGGAAGGTCGCCGGCTAAACTCGGGCGCACGAGCGTAGCTCTTCGGTACGCACGCGCGCCTTTTAGGACCGAAATATGACTCAATTCGACCTGACCGACGACCAGCGTGCCATCCAGGAAATGGCGCAGCGTTTCACCGCCGATGCCATCACGCCACATGCAGCCGAGTGGGACGAAAAGCATATCTTCCCCCGCGACACGATCCGTGCTGCGGCCGAACTGGGCTTCGGCGGCATCTATGTGTCGGAAGAAGCCGGCGGCATCGGTCTGGGTCGGCTCGAATCCGCGCTCATCATGGAAGCCATGGCCTATGGCTGCCCGTCGACCAGTGCCTTCATTTCCATCCATAATATGGGCGCATGGATGATCGACCGGTTCGGCAGTCAGGCGGTGAAGGACAAATATCTGCCCGATCTCGTGCCCATGACGCGCATGGCCAGCTATTGCCTGACCGAAGCGGGTGCCGGATCGGATGCTGCCGCGCTCAAGACCAAGGCGGTGCGGGACGGCGATCATTATGTCGTGACCGGCTCGAAGCAGTTTATTTCCGGCGGCGGCGAGAATGACGTCTATGTCGTCATGGTCCGCACCGGTGAGGATGGGCCAAAGGGTATTTCCTGCCTCGTCATCGAGAAGGACATGCCAGGGGTCAGCTTCGGCGCGCAGGAGCGCAAGCTGGGCTGGCACAGCCAACCCACCGCGCAGGTCAATTTCGACGGTGTCCGAGTACCGGTCGAAAATCTGGTCGGCAGCGAAGGGGAAGGCTTCCGCATCGCGATGATGGGGCTGGACGGTGGCCGGCTCAACATCGGCGCATGTTCGCTGGGGGGTGCGCAGCGAGCCATCGACGAAACGGTGCGCTATACCAAGGACCGCAAACAGTTCGGCCAGTCGATCGCGGATTTCCAGAATACGCAGTTCACGCTGGCCGACATGCAGACGGAATTGGAGGCGGCGCGCACTCTGCTCTACGCCGCAGCCGTCAAGGTGACGGACAATGCGCCGGACAAGACGCGCTTTGCCGCCATGGCCAAACGCTTTGCCACCGACACCGGCTCTTCGGTGGTGGACCGCGCGCTGCAACTGCATGGCGGCTATGGCTATCTGATGGACTATCCGATCGAACGCATCTGGCGCGATCTACGCGTCCATTCGATCCTGGAGGGCACCAATCAAGTGATGCGCATGATCGTCGCCCGCGACATGCTGCGCGCGTGAAGGAGCAGGCCATGACCGATCAAGTCCTGACCATCATCGACAATGGCGTCGGCCGTATCCGGCTGAACCGCCCCAAAGCGATCCACGCCCTGACGCCCGACATGTGCGAGGCGATCAATCAGGCGCTTTTGGTATGGCGGGACGATCCCGCCGTGGTCGCCGTGATGATAGACCATATGCCCGCAGCCGATGGCGATCCCAAATTGTCGCGCGGCTTTTGCGCCGGCGGGGACATCGCGCTGATCGCGAACAGCGCCAAGGCCGATTGCATCGAGGCCGAACGCTTCTTCCATGTCGAATATCGCATGAACCATCTGCTATTCGTCTATGACAAGCCGATCGTTGCTTTCATCGATGGCATCGTCATGGGTGGCGGCGTCGGCCTATCCCTGCCCTGCCGCTATCGCGTCGCGACCGAGCGGACCAGCTTTGCCATGCCCGAAACCGGCATCGGCCTGTTCCCGGACGTGGGTGGCGGCTGGTTCCTGCCACGCCTGGCCGGTCGTATCGGCGCCTGGCTGGCGACGACGGGATCGCGGATCGATGGGGCGGATTGCGTGGCCACCGGTATCGCGACCCATTATATCGGATCGGAAAAGCTGGACGCGCTGAAGGCCGATATATTGGCCAATCCCACTGCCCTGTCGGCGCTGCTGGATCGCGCGAACGAGATGACACCGGACTCTCGTCTGGCGGCGCAGCGCGCAACGATCGACGAGTTGTTCGCGTCGGACCGCTATGAGGAGATATTGGCCGCGCTGACCGCCGATGGATCCGAATGGGCGCAAAAGCAGTTGGCCGTGCTTGCCACGAAATCGCCGCAGACGGTCAAGGTCGCCCTGCGCCAGTTGGTGGAAGGCGCCGCATTGACCGATTTTGCCGACAATATGCGCAACGAATATCGCCTGGCCTGCCATATCATCCGCCGGCCCGATTTCGTGGAGGGCGTGCGCGCGGTAATCTTTGACAAGGATAATGCGCCGCGATGGACACCCGCCACGCCGGAAGCCGTGGACGACGCGCTGATCGACAGCCTTTTCGCGCCGCTCGCGCCGGAACAGGAATGGACACCTCTGCCTGAAACGGAAAATCTGCCATGACTTATGAAACCATCATCGTCGAACAGCGCGATGCCGTGACGCTGATCACGCTCAACCGGCCGCAGGCGTTGAACGCGCTGAATAGCCAGGTCTTGAAGGATCTGAGCGCGGCTTTCTCCGCCTATGATGCCGATCCGACCCAGCATTGTGCGGTCTTGACCGGCAGCGGTGAGAAGGCCTTCGCGGCCGGCGCGGACATTAAGGAAATGGTGGAGAAGCAGGCCGCCGACTTCTTCCTGGAGGATTTCTTTTCCGGCTGGCAGACCGGCGTGGTCGCGACCCGCAAGCCGTGGATCGCGGCGGTGCAGGGCTTTGCGCTGGGTGGTGGCTGCGAGTTGGCGATGATGGCGGACTTCATCATCGCGGGCGATACGGCGAAATTCGGCCAGCCCGAGATCAAGCTGGGCGTGGCGCCGGGCATGGGCGGATCGCAGCGCCTGACCCGCGCGGTGGGCAAGGCCAAGGCGATGGAGATGTGCCTGACCGGGCGCATGATGGACGCGGCCGAAGCCGAGCGTGCCGGGCTGGTGAGCCGCATCGTGCCGGCTGCGGACCTGCTGGACGAAGCGCTCAAGACCGCCGCGACGATCGCCGCGCTGCCGCCGATGGCCGCGATGGTGAACAAGGAAATGGTCAATATCGCCTTCGAGACCGGCCTGGCGCAGGGGCTACTGACCGAGCGGCGTCTGTTCCAGATCCTCACGGCTACCGAGGACAGGACGGAAGGCATGACCGCCTTCGTCGAAAAGCGCGCCGGCGTCTGGAAGG
The DNA here is from genome assembly GCF_008710155.1 of Sphingobium limneticum. Classification (GTDB taxonomy): domain Bacteria; phylum Pseudomonadota; class Alphaproteobacteria; order Sphingomonadales; family Sphingomonadaceae; genus Sphingobium; species Sphingobium limneticum. The sequence continues at coordinate 337,781 of NZ_VYPZ01000001.1, read as the reverse complement.
GGCGCTAAGCGCGGACGGCCCGCGATGGGCCGGTATGGATAGACAATGGGCACAAATGACGGCCCAGGGAAGATCGCTGTAAGGAGCAGGATGTGACTGAGACAATCGCCTTCATCGGCCTAGGCAATATGGGCGGTGGCATGGCCGCCAATCTGGTCAAGAATGGCTATTCGGTGCGCGCCTTCGACCTGTCGGACGATGCGCTGGCCAAGGCGGAGGCGGCAGGTGCCCTCCGCGCCTCCAGCGCGGCCGATGCCGTGACCGGCGCTGACGCCGTCGTCACCATGCTACCGGCCGGCAAGCATGTCGAAGCGGTGTATGACGACGCCGTGTTCGGAGCGGCCAAGGCAGGCGCGTTGTTGCTCGACTGTTCGACCATCGATGTCGCGACGGCCCGCCGGGTCATCGCCGCTGCGCTGGCCAAGGGGTTCGACATGGTCGACGCGCCGGTTTCCGGTGGCATTGCTGCGGCCAATGGCGGCACCCTGACCTTCATGGTCGGCGGGCAGGACGATGCTTATGCGAAGGCGAAGCCGATCCTGTCGGCCATGGGCAAGGCGGTGATACATGCGGGCGGTGCGGGCAATGGGCAGGCGGCCAAGATCTGCAACAATATGCTGCTCGGCGCAACGATGGTGGCAACGTGCGAAGCCTTTGCCATGGCGCAGAAGATCGGCCTCGATCCGCAGACCTTTTACGATATTTCCAGCGTGTCGTCCGGGCAGAGCTGGTCGATGACCAGCTACTGTCCGCTGCCTGGCGTCGGGCCACAAACGCCGGCCGATGCGGATTATCAGGGCGGTTTTGCCGTCGCCCTGATGCTCAAGGATCTCAAGCTGGCGCTGGAAGCCGCTTCCTCCGTCAATGCCAGCGTGCCTATGGGCGCGCAGGCGGAAAGCCTGTATCAATTGCTCGCCAACAAGGGCGAGGGTGGGCGTGATTTTTCGTCGATGATTCAGCTGTTGAGCTGAACCGTCCCCATCCTTGCCAGATTGGCGGTGCAAACGGGAGATGGTCGATGCGCGTGATGGTGCTGGTAAAGGCTACAGAGGATAGCGAAAAAGGCTATCGGCGGTCGCCCGAAACGGATGCGATGATGGACGCGATGGGACGTTTCAACGACGCATTGCGCGATGCCGGCATCCTCATCATGGCGGACGGCCTCACCCCGTCTTCGGCCGGCGCGCGCGTGGCGTTCGATGGCGCCGACCGGCGCGTCATCGACGGACCTTTCCCGGAGCCGCTGCAGCTGGTCGCCGGCTTCTGGATTTGGGAGGTCAAGGACATGGAGGAAGCGATCGCCTGGGTAAAGCGATGCCCCAACCCCATGCCGGGACCGAGCGAGATCGAAATCCGCCCCTTTCACGACCTGGACTGAGGCCAGCCGCGTTCCTCAGCCGATCATCATCAGGCTGGCATTGCCGCCCGCCGCCGTGGTGTTCACCGATATGGACTGCTCCTCCAGCAGCCAGTCGAGGCAATAGCCATGGCCATGATCGTCGGCATGCACGGACACGATCGGACCGGGCAGGTCCGCCACGCACTGGGCCGTTGCCGCAACCTTGGCAGCGCCGCCTTCGACCAGAGCGCCGGCATAATGACCCGTGGCGTCGGTACCGAAACAGGCGGCGACTTCGGCGGGCAGGCCGGGCGGAATGGTCATCCCCTGCACGACGCCATGATTGCCGGTGGCAAGGACGGCTGCCATCTGGCGGAAAAGGCCTTGGCGGGTAGCGGGGCGCAACAAGATGCGGCCACGCGGGTGCAGGGCATAGATATTGCGCTCCCCCACCGGACCGGGCAGCGTCAGTTCGACGCCCAAAGCCGACGCGTCGCCCGTGCGGCGGGCATGTGCGGCGACATCCGCTTCGCCCTGCGCGTCCAGCCAGTCGGCGAAGGCATGCAGCGGCGAGCGCAGATGGCTGACACGCGCAGCGAAAACGGGTGGCGTCGCGACCAGACGGCCAAGATAAAGCGGCCCACCCGCCTTCGGACCGGTGCCCGACAAGCCGCAGCCGCCAAAGGGCTGAACACCCACGATCGCGCCGATGACATTGCGGTTCACATAGATATTGCCGACCTTCACGCGGGCGGTCACGCGAGCGACGGTTTCGTCGAGCCGAGTGTGCAGGCCGAAGGTCAGGCCATAGCCGGTCGCATTGATCTGATCGACCAGCGCGTCCAGCCGATCCCGCTTGAAGCGCAGCACATGAAGGACCGGGCCGAAGACTTCGCGGCTGAGGTCGGCGACGGACTCGATCTCGATGATCGTGGGCGGGACGAAGGTGCCATGAGCGGCGTCGGCCGGCAGCAGGCTTTGTTCCACCTTGCGACCCAGCGTAGCCATGGCATCGATATGCCGGTTGATGCCATCACGCGCTTCGGCGGAAATGACCGGGCCGATATCGACCTTCAGCGCGTCGGTGCGGCCGATGCGCAATTCGGCCAGTGCGCCCTTGAGCATGGTCAATGTGCGATCGGCCACATCTTCCTGAAGGCAGAGGATGCGCAGCGCCGAACAGCGCTGACCGGCGCTGTCGAAGGCGGAGGCGATGACGTCGGCCACCACCTGCTCGGCCAGCGCGCTGCTGTCCACGATCATGGCATTCTGGCCGCCGGTTTCGGCGATCAGCGGGATCGGGCGGCCGGTTGGGGAGAGGCGTGTGGCCAACTGGCGCTGGATCAGGCGCGCCACTTCGGTCGATCCGGTGAACATGACGGCAGCGGTTTCGGGCGCGGCGACCAGCGCCGCTCCTATCCGGCCGTCGCCGGGCAGCAGGTGTAACGCATCGGCTGGCACGCCCGCTTCGTGAAGCAGGCGGACCGCTTCGGCAGCGATCAGCGGAGTTTCCTCTGCCGGTTTGGCCAGGACGGGATTGCCGGCGACCAGAGCGGCGGCGATCTGTCCGGTGAAGATAGCGAGCGGGAAGTTCCACGGGCTGATGCAGGTGACAGGGCCAAGCGCAACCTGGGCCGGGCCGAAAGTTGTGCGCGCCTGCGCGGCATAATAGCGCAGGAAGTCGATCGCTTCGCGCACTTCGGCAATGGCGTTGGGCAGGGACTTGCCGGCTTCACGGACGATGAGGCCGAGCAGGATCGGCATGCGCGCCTGCATCGCATCGGCAGCGCGATCCAATGCAGCGGCGCGATCGGCGACCGGGCTGTTGGGCCAGAGCGAGACGGCAGCGCGAATGGCGGCGGCGCGGGCTTCGTCGGGTGAGGCTTCCCAGACGGTGCCGACGATATCGCGATGGTCGGCCGGGTTCAGAACCGGGCGCGCTTCCCCCGCGCCGCTGGCCGGGGCGGCAGTCCAGGCGAGCGCGGCGCTGTGCTGCAACGCATCGCCCAACGCCGCAAGCGTGGTTTCGCTGCTGAGGTCGAGGCCATCGGAATTGCGGCGTTCTGGGTAGAGATCGGCCGGCAGGGCGATCTTGTCGTGACGATGGCCGGGATGAGCCATGACGCGCACGACATCGACCGGATCGGCGATCATCTCCTCAATCGAGACATTGGGGTCGGCGATGCGATTCACGAAGCTGCTGTTGGCGCCATTTTCCAGCAGACGCCGGACCAGATAGGCCAGCAGCGTTTCATGCGTGCCGACCGGCGCATAGATGCGGCAGGGGCGGTTCAGCTTCGTTGCACCGACGACCTGCTCGTAGAGCGGCTCGCCCATGCCGTGCAGGCACTGAAATTCATATTTGCCGATCTGGAAATCCGGGCCGGCCAGCTGGTAGATGGTGGCGAGCGTCTGCGCATTATGCGTCGCAAATTGCGGGAAGACGGCGTCCGGCGCGGCGAGCAGCTTCTGCGCGCAGGCGACATAGGCGACATCGGTATGGACCTTGCGGGTATAGACCGGGAAGTCGGTCAGGCCATCGACCTGCGCCCGCTTGATTTCCGCATCCCAATAGGCGCCCTTGACGAGGCGCACCATGATCCGCCGATCGGCGCGGCGGGCAAGGTCGATGATCCAGTCGATGACGAAGGGGCAGCGCTTGCCATAGCCCTGCACCACGAAACCCAGGCCGTTCCAGCCGGCAAGGTCCGGATCGGTCGCCAGGCTTTCCAGCAGGTCGAGCGAGAGTTCGAGCCGGTCGGCCTCCTCCGCATCGATGTTGAGGCCGATGTCATAGTGTTTAGACAACAACGCCAGTTTCTTCACGGCGGGGAGCAACTCGCCCATGACGCGATCGGCCTGCGCACGGACGTAACGGGGATGGAGCGCTGACAGCTTGATCGAGATGCCGGGACCGGCATAGATGCCGCGCCCGGCCGACGCCTTGCCGATGGCATGGATCGCCTGTTCATAATCGGCATAATAGCGTTTGGCGTCGGCTGCCGTCGTCGCCGCTTCGCCCAGCATATCGTAGCTGTAGGCGAACCCTTTCGCCTCCAGTTCCTTTGCGCGCTTGAGCGCCTCCTTGATCGTCTCTCCGGTGACGAACTGTTCGCCCATCATGCGCATGGCAAGGTCCACGCCACGGCGGATGACCGGCTCGCCGGCGCGGGCGACAAGGCGGGTGAGCGCAGCGCCGAGGCCCCGATCGTCCACGCTGCCGACCAGCTTGCCGGTGACGACCAGACCCCAGGTGGCGGCATTGACGAACAGCGACTTGTCGCCACCCAGATGCGAACCCCAGTCGCCGTCGGCGATCTTGTCACGGATGAGCGCGTCGCGGGTGGCGGTGTCGGGGATGCGCAGCAGCGCTTCGGCCAGACACATCAACGCCACGCCCTCCTGACTGGAAAGCGCATATTCCTGGACCAGTCCCTCGACGCCCGTGCCCTTGTGATTGGCCCGCAATGCGGTGACGAGGGTGCGGGCGGTGTCGGCGACCGCAGCCTTAGTCTCGGTCGGCAGAGTCGCAGCGGCGATCAGCGGGGCGAGCGCCTCAGCCTCATCGCGGCGGTAGGCGGCGGTAATCGCTTCGCGCAGCGGGGTGGGCTGGCGGAGAGCGGGAGCGAAGTCGGCGAAGGGGTGCTGGTCGGTCATTGGACAAGAATAATCCAGATCAGATTTTCGTTCCGTCTTATGAATGGCTCCAACATGGTCGGAGTGACTTATTAAATGGCCCATGTTAGGCAGATTGGATGGAGAATAAGCCCATCACAGTCGAAATGGATGAATTCGACCGGCGGATCATAGCCGCTTTGGTCGAAGATGGCCGCATGACCGTCACCGATCTGGCTGCTTTTGTTGGCCTTTCCAAGACGCCCTGCCAGGTGCGGTTGAAGCGATTGCAGGAGGCTGGCGTCATTCGCGGCTTTCGCGCGATCGTCGACCCCGCGAAGCTGGGGATGGATCATATCGCCTTTACCGAGGTCAAATTGTCCGACACGAGGGAGGCGGCGCTGCGCGAATTCAATGCGGCGGTGCGGCGCATTCCGGAAGTCGAAGAATGCCATATGCTGGCGAGCAATTTCGACTATCTCCTCAAAGTACGGACGTCCGATATCCGGCGATATCGGGTCGTGCTGGGCGAAAAGATCAGCGCCCTGCCCCATGTCGCCAGCACATCGACCTTCGTGGCGATGGAGACGGTGCTGGAGGCGGGGCACAAGCGGGTCAGTCGAAAAGGCTGAGCGGAATCGCCTCCCCCATCGCCTTGTAGCCCTTTGGCGAGGGGTGGAGCGCATCGCCGTCATCATAGGCCGGCAGCAGCCGGTCGGGATGGGCGGGATCGCGGGTGACGCGGTCGAAGTCGATCAGACCGTCGAAGTTACCGGGCTTCCTGATCCACGCATTCACCGCCTGCCGGTCCGCCTCATTCTGTGCGTCGGCATGGTAATAGCCGTTGCCAACGAAGGGCATGACGGTCGCGCCGATCACCTTGACCCCCCTGGCATGGGCGCGAGCGATGATCTGCCGATAGGCGCCGATGATGCGGGCGACATGGGCCTGATGCGCCTCTGCGCTCACCGGGGTGTCGCGGGTCAGGGTGCCCAGGTCGTTGATGCCTTCCAGCAGGATCATATACTTCACGCCGGGCTGGGCCAGCACATCTCGGTCCAGCCGCGCCAGAGCGTTCGGACCCAGGCCGTCGTTCAGCAGGCGGTTGCCGCCGATGCCCTGATTGACGATGGCGATGGGACGCCGTTTCGGATCGGCCTGAAGCCGCTGCGCCAGTATATCGGTCCAGCGGTCATTGCCGTTGGTGGTGGAACCTTTGCCGTCGGTGATGGAATCGCCCAGCGCCACGATGAGGTGCGCAGGCGCGCAGCGTTCGACCTCCAGCGCAGCAAGATTGAACCAGTGGTCGAAACTGGCGGCGCCGGGCATCGCTTCGGCGGTCAGATGGTTGCCGGGCAGATGCCAGGATGTGGCGCGCGATCCGGGATGGGATGTCTGTTCCGGTTCGCCCTCATAGCGGATCGAGATGGCGATATTGTCCAGCGCCCTGGCCGGCAGCGATACCGGGTCGGAGAGATAATCGGCGCCGGCAGGGATGACGACTTCTGGCGCGCCATCGAAGCGGAGCGAGATGAGCGTGCCGGGATCGACAGTCGGCGATGCGCTGCCCAGTGCGCGGGCGATGCTGGCACCGGCAATGCGCAGCGGCTGCGTGCCGGCAAGGTTGGAGAAGCGGACGCGGAGACGGTCGCCGGAGACGGATGGGCGAACGATCTGGCGAAGGGTCCGGTCGCGCAGCGTGCCGGCGGGCAGTTCGGCGTCACCGGTGGGACGGAATTGCGAGGAGGCCCAACCGGCGACCCAGGTCGGGGTGCAGGTCTTGGCCTGCAGCGGCATAGTGCCCAGTGCAAGGGGGATGGTGAAGAGGAGAGAGAGACGCATCATCGCCTTGCCTTTTTGCCATGATGGCGCGCCACCGAAGCGACGGCCGAAGTTCACACCGTTGTCGCCCTATTTGGGGTCGAAGCGTTCGCGAAGCGCTCGCCAGGCGCTCCCTGCGCGCTCGCGAAGCGTCACTTCCTATACAGGCCTGACGGCCCTTCGGAAGGCAGCCCGGATAGATCAGATAAAATCCAACATTGGAAGCATGAGATCCCAATCCTCACCAAATCACCAGCCCCAAGAAAATAGGGCCGGCGTTGCGGCCGGCCCTGTCAGTTGGTCCTTGGGGAGGATCAGAAGTTGGCGCGGATACCGGCCAGAACCGACGTACCCGGATAATAGACCGAATAAGCGGCGTTCGAATATTCGAAGGTGGTGCGGATCGGCTCGTTCGTGATGTTCAGCACGTCGAGCGTCAGGCGCATCGCCTTGTTGAAGAAGGGCAGTTCATAGCCGGCCGACAGGTCGAGCTGACCACGGGCATCGGCCTTCAGGTCCGCGCCGGCGATGCCGTTCTGCGGGCCGTTGAGCGCGATGGACTTGCCGTTCCAGACATAGTTCAGGCTGAGCGACAGGCCGTGATTTTCGTAGAAGCCCTGAAGATTGTACGAATATTTCGACACGCCTTCGGCAACCAGGCCCGAGGACGAGGACTGCTTGAGATAGGTGCCGTTGGCCGAGAAGCCGAGGCCCTTCACGAAGAAGTCGAGCGGCTGCACCCAGGTGGCTTCCAGACCCTTGATCTTCAGGTCGGAGAGGTTGACCGGACGGTTCACGGTGATGGCCAGATCGTTGATGGCGACGCCAGTTGCCCCCGAACGATCGGTCAATGCATTCTGCTGGGTCGACAGCAGGCTGGCATAGGGGATGTTCAGCGAACCGAAGGTCGCCTGCGTCGGCACCGTGGTGGTGAAGCCCTGGACATTCTTCATGAAGGCCGAGACGCCGACATAGCCGATGCCGCCGGTGTAGAATTCGCCACCCAGATCATAATTGTCCGAAGTGTAGGGCTTCAGGTCCGGGTTGCCGGCGTTCGCGATCAGAGCCGAAGGATCGGAGAAGGTGACGCCGGGCAGGATCTGGCCAGCATCCGGACGGGTCATGGTGCGCGAAGCCGATGCACGCAGCTTGATATTATCGGCCACGTCATAGGTCAGGTTGATCGACGGGAGGAAATTTTCATATTTGGAACGCGACGTGATGTCGATGATCGTGGTGCCAACCTGGCTGGGGCCGGTCACTTCCTGATTGGTATGGGCATAGCGCATACCGGCATTGATGTGCAGGTCACGACCGGCGATTTCGGTCACGCCGTTCACTTCGAAATAGGCGCCCATCACCTTTTCGTCCATGTCGCCGGTCGCGCCGCCCGTTACCGCACCGCGCGCTTCGGGCGCGCTGTCACGATAGCTGGCATAGTTGGTCGCCTGCTTGATGGCATCGAAATTGGGCACGACGAAGCCGGCCGTCGAGGAGCTTTTCAGATATTGCGCGATCTGGCTGGTCGTGATCGAGCCGGTGGCGCCGGTGCAGCCCGTACCACAGACCGACTGCTGATACGCGATGCTATTGTCGTAGGCACGGATCGAGCGGGTCGCCTGATCATAGGCCGCGCCGACCTTCACGTTGAACTGTTCGTCGCCATACATGACGTCGAAATGTGCGCCCTTGGTTTCGGTATGACGGCGGACCAGCTGGATATTCTGGCGATACCACTGCCAGCTGCCATTGTTCGGATCGTTGAGGTCCAGATTGCTGGTGATCGACGGATAATCGCCGCCCTTATTTTCATAATAGGTATCGACGCCCGAATTGGGCGTGGTCTGGAACGCCCAGGTCGGCTGTTCGCGGAAGAAGCGGCTCTTGGAATAGTTGGCGCTGAGGTTGACCTTCAGATTGTCGGTCGGCTCCCAGCTGACGCTGGGGTTGATGTTCCAGAATTTCGTGGTCTGCTTGAACACGCTCGCTTCCAGGAAATAGGACGAGTTAGCGAAGGTGCCGCTGGTCACGACATTATTTTCGTCCACGGTCAGGCCGATCGGGATCATGCCGCCGGTCGATTGCGCGCTGGTGCCCGGCCCGGAATTGCGGACCTGCCAGTTCATGTTGACCTTCGTATAATCGCGGGTCGACTTCGCCCAGATACCGTCGATGGCGAAATGCAGCGTGTCGGACGGACGCCATTCCAGCGCGGCCAGCGCCGAGATGCGCGAGCGCGTGCCTTCGGTCAGGCTTTCACGGCCCAGACGCGGCAACAGTGCGGTGCTGAGCTGCGAGCGGGTCAGGCCCGACGTCGCGACGACATTGACCGGCTGGCCAGCGACCAGACCATGGCCCGCATTGCGCGGCACGACCGATGCCCAGGAGAAATTGTTGCCGCCCGCATCGGGCACGCCGTTGACGGCGCCCAGATTGCCGTCGGTCCAGCCAACGGTTTCGAAGCCCTTGATCCGCGTCTTGGTCTTCACGCCGGCCACGCCGACGAGAATACCGAACGTGTCGGTGGTGTGGCTGGCAACGATCGCGCCGCGCGGGCTGATCTTGTCATTGGGGCTGGTATATTGGCCCTGCGCCACGACGGTGAAATGCGTACCTTCCTTGTCGAAGGGGCGCGCGTTGCGCAGGTTGACGGTGCCGGCGATGCCGCCTTCCAGCGTAGAGGGCGACGGGCTCTTGGCCAGGTCGAGGCGAGTGAAGAGTTCCGAGGGGAAGAAGTCTAGATCGACTTCACGGTTGGCGCTGCCACCGTTGGTGCCGCCGTCCGACGCGACCTGAATCTGCGAGCCGTTCAACAGGACGCGGGTGAAGCTGGGGCCAAGGCCACGGATCGCGACCTGCGTACCTTCACCATTATTGTCGCGGCGCAGGCGCACGCCCGGCATACGGTTCAACGTTTCGGCAAGGTTGGTGGCAGGCAGCTTGCCGATATCTTCGGCAAAGATCGAGTCACCAAAAGCTACCGCATCCTTCTTGGCATTGGTAGCGCTCTGCAACGACGCGCGAATGCCGGTCACGACGATGTCGGCAACGTCGCCATCCTGCGGCGCGGCGTCCTGCGCAAGGGCGGCTTGGCCGAGAGCCAGCGAACCGATCGCGGACGCGGCGAACAGCGCGGTGCGAAAAATCTGGGTGCGTGAAGACATGAACAAACCCCTCTCCTGAGCGCCGCCCCCGACTCTCCGGTGGGCGTAAACTGGTAGCGCTATCACTATGGCTTCAATAAACCCGCCGTCGACTTTGTCAAGACGTCCGGCGGGCAACAATGGTAACGATATAGGTGACTACGTTGTCAGTGGCGGAAAGCGGCCAATGCACCCAGCGCACCCTGGCTTTCCAGCAGCGTCAGCCAATGCGTGAGCGCCGTGCGAAAACGATCGTCGGTGGCGAGCGTCGGGGGAATCACGGCGTCGAAAGCAAGAATGGCGGCCACGCGATCCTGCGACGTCCGGGCATCGGCCAGCGTCGCGGCGATGGGCGCGGCGAGCGGGTCGTCCACCTGATGCGCATCGCCCTTGTCATCCTGCCCCGCTTGCCAGCGGAGCCAGGCGGCCACGGCCAGCGCGAGCGCATCGATCCCCTGCCCCGCCGCCAAGCGGGCGGCGATAGGCGCGAGCAGCCGCTGCGGCAGCTTTTGCGACCCGTCCATCGCGATCTGACGCGTGCGGTGGCGCAGCGTCGGATTGTCGAAACGCGCCATCAGGTCGCGGCGATAAGCGGCCACGTCCAGTTCGGGCGGTGGCGTCAGGGTGGTTTCCGCCTCGTCCCAGAGCGCTTCCACGAAGGCGCGGGCTTCCGGCAGCGCCAGCACTTCGTGGACATGGTCGATGGCGGCCAGGCCGCCCAGATAGGCGATGCCGCTATGTGCGCCGTTGAGCAGGCGCAGCTTGGCTTCCTCCCAGGGGGCGACGGCCTGCGTCAATTGCACGCCGGCACTGAAATCCGGACGGGGGCCGCAGAATTTATCCTCGATCACCCATTGGATGAAAGGTTCTGTCTTGACCATCGCCTGATCCTCCAGGCCGAGACGCTGGGTGAGCGCGGCGATGTCTTCGGGCGTGGTGGCCGGCACGATGCGATCGACCATGGTTTCGGGGAAAGCGCCGTGGGTCGCAATCCAGTCGGCCAGATCGGCGTCATGCCGCCGCGCCAGTTCCAGCACGGCATTGCGCAGGCGCACGCCATTATGCGGGAGGTTGTCGCAACTGATGGCGGTAAAGGGCGCAAGGCCGGCGGCGCGGCGCAGGGCCAGCGCGGCGACCAGGTAGCCGGGCGCGGTCTGCGGGCTTTCGAGCGAGGCCAGGTCGGCGGCGAGCTGCGGATCGTCCGCGATCAGGGCGCCGGTCGATGGATCGAGCTTATAGCCCTTTTCCGTGATGGTGAGCGTCACGATATGCGTGTCCGGGGAGGCCAGCGCAGCGAGCAGCGCCGTCGGCTCTTCCGGCGCGACGATCACTTGCTGCACCGCGCCGATGATGCGTGCCTGCTCGGCCGCGCCGTCGCGCACCAACATGGTGTAGAGGCCGTCCTGCGGCTGCATCTGGTCGCGCACGGCGGGCGACCGCAGCGAGGCCGCGATGATGCCCCAGCGCAGGTCGCCGGCATTGAGGGCGTCGTCGAAGACCACCGCCTGATGCGCGCGATGAAAGGCGCCGATACCGATATGGACGACGCCGCATGTCACGGCGGCTCGATCATAGCTGGGCAGAGTGACGTCGGCGGGCAATTGCGCGAGCGTGGCGGAAGACAGGCGGCTCACAGCTTGTACGCCGCCTTGGCAAGGTCATAAGCGAGCGCGCGGGCGAGTTCGAGCGCTTCATCCTCCTCCAGCCGATGTTCGGCGACCAACTGGGCAAGCCAGGCGCAATCCATGCGGCGGGCGACGTCATGCCGCGCCGGAATCGACAGGAAGGCGCGGGTGTCATCGTTGAAACCCACCGTATTGTAGAAGCCGGCGGTTTCGGTGGTGCGCTCGCGGAAACGGCGCATGCCTTCCGGGCTATCATGAAACCACCAGGGCGGTCCCAGTTTCAGCGCCGGATAATGGCCGGCCAGCGGGGCCAGTTCGCGCGCATAGACATCCTCGTCCAGGGTGAAGAGGATCAAGGTCAGGCGCGGATCATTGCCATAGGCGTCGAGCAGCGGCTTGAGCGCCTGCACGAATTCACCGGCGGTCGGGATGTCGCCGCCCTTGTCCTTGCCGAAGCGGGCCAGCACGGCGGCGTTATGGCTGCGGTGGACGCCGGGATGCAGCTGCATGACCATGCCGTCCGCGATCGACATGCGCGCCATTTCGGTCAGCATATGGCCACGGAACAGCTCGGCCTCCTTGGCGGTCGCGGGGCCGGTCGTGACCTTGGCATAGAGCGCCTCGATCTCATCGCGGGGCAGGTCAGCGGTGAAAGCGGACGGGTGGCCATGGTCGGTGGAAGTGGCGCCGGCTTCGCGGAAATCGGCGCGGCGTTTTTCATGGGCGCGCAGGTAGCCGGCGTAGCTGGCGGGATCTTCGCCCGTCATCGCGCAGAAGCGCTGAACATTGGCGATGAAGCGTGGATCGTCGGGGTCGAGTACCGGGTCGGGACGATACGCGGTAACGACCTTGCCGCCCCAGCCCGACGCGCGGAGGGCGCGGTGATGGTCGAGCGGATCGAGCGGTCCTTCGGTCGTGGCGATCACTTCGATATTATAGCGTTCGAACAGGGCGCGCGGGCGGAAGGCATCCGTCTTCAGCGCGGCGTCGATGATGTTGTAATAATGATCGGCGGTGTCGGCGTCCAACTGCACATCGATGCCGAAGGCTTCGGCGAAGACCCAGTCCATCCACATGCGGGTCGGCGTGCCACGGAACAGATAATAACGCTCGGCAAAGAGACGCCAGATGGCGCGCGGATCGCTGGCCGTGGCGCTGCCGTCCACGGTCGGGATGCCCAGATCCTCCAGCTTCACGCCTTGGCTCATCAGCATGCGGAAGGCATAATGGTCGGGCACGATCAGCAATTCCGCCGGATTGGCGAAGGGCTCGTCATAGGCGAACCAGCGCGGATCGGTATGGCCGTGGGGCGACACGATCGGCAGATCCTGCACGCTCGCATAGAGGCGGCGGGCGATGTCGCGGGTCGCGGGATCGGACGGAAAAAGGCGATCGGGATGAAGGCTGAGCGTCTTGGTCATGCGGGATTTCCGGGAACAGAGGCGACCACCGGCTGATAGCGGGGCAGCAGGACGTGGATGACCGCCAGCGCGATCAGATAGGCGACGGAGGCGACCGCGAAGATCGGGCCGAAGCTGCCGACGGTTTCGAGGATCACGCCGGCGAATTTGGCCATCAGCATGCCGCCGACCGCCCCCGACAGGCCGCCCAGGCCGACGACCGACCCGGCCATCCAGCGCGGGAAGACATCGCCGGGCAACGCGTAGAGATTGGCGGAAAAGCCCTGATGCCCGGCGCAGGCGAGGCCGATGAGGCCGACGGCGATCCACATGGAAGGCGCGCTGGCGGCAAAGGCGATCGGCACGGCGCAGAGCGCGGCGAGGAACATGGCGAACTTGCGCGAGCGATTGAGGCTCCAGCCCCGGCCCATGAACCGCGAGGAGGCCCAACCGCCGGCGATGGAGCCGACATCGGCCAGCAGATAGACGGCGATCAGCGGCGGACCGAAGTCCAGCATCTTCACGCCATATTGCTTGTTGAAAAAGTCGGGCAGCCAGAAGAGGAAGGTCCACCACACCGGATCGATCAGGAAACGGCCCGACATATAGGCCCAGGTCTGGCGATGGCGGAACAGGGTGGCCCATTTGACGGGGCGCTTTTCCTCGACCGGATCGGTTTCGATCCAGGCCAGTTCCTGCGGGCTGAGGCTCTTTTTCTCGCGCGGGCGGCGATAGAAACTCAACCATGCCGCCAGCCACAGGACCGTCAGCAGACCGGTCAGGATGAAGGCCCAGCGCCAGCCCAGCGTCACCGCGATGATCGGGACAAATAACGGCGTCAGGATCGCGCCGACATTGGACCCGGCGTTGAAGATGCCGATGGCGAACGCCCGCTCCTTCTTGGGGAACCATTCATTGGTCGCGGCGATGGCGGCGGGAAATGTCCCCGCTTCCCCGATCGCCAGCGGGATGCGGGCGAGCAGCATGCCCGCCGTGGAGGTGAAGAAGATGTGCGCGACATGGCCGATGGTCCACAGCGTCACGGCGAGCGCATAGCCCGCCCGCGCGCCGATCCGGTCGATCAAACGGCCGAAAACGACATAGGCGATGCCGTAACCCGCCTGAAACCAGATGGCGAGGCTGGCATAGCCGCTCTCGCTCCAGCCATAGCGGGCCTGAAGGTCGGGCTTGAGCGTCGGCAGCACAAGCCGGTCGATATAGCTGAGCACGACCGCCGCGAAGAGCAGGCCGCAGACGATCCAACGGACCTTGCCTGACGGCTTGGGTGGGCCGGCGGTTTTGGGAATTGCAGTCACTGCCCTCGTCCAATCAGGTTCATCATTCCCGCGCAGGCGGGAAACCATCCCCAACGGTGCGGCTGGAGATGGGGTGGAAGATGGATCCCCGCCTTCGCGGGGATGACGACGTCAAGGGCAGCCGAAGCACGAAATCACCAGTTGAACATGGTGCCGTCTTCCAGCCGGTTTACCGGCAGGAAGGCGCGATTATATTCATATTTGGCGGCCAGTTCCTCGTCGATGTCGACGCCCAGGCCCGGTGCTTCGCCCGGATGCATCGCCCCGTCCGCGAAGGTGTAGGCGTGCGGGAAGACCGCGTCGGTTTCGGGCGTGTGGCGCATATATTCCTGCACGCCGAAGTTCGGGATCGACAGGTCGAAATGCAGCGCGGCGGCCATGCAGACCGGCGACAGGTCGGTGGCGCCATGGCAGCCGGTTCGCACCTGATAGAGGTCGGCCAGATTGGCGATCTTGCGCAGGTGGCTGATGCCGCCCGCATGAACCACGGTGGCGCGGATATAATCGATCAGCTGATTTTCGATCAGCTCGCGGCAATCATGAATCGAATTGAAAATCTCGCCGACGGCCAGCGGCGTGGTGGTGTGCTGACGGATCAGCTTGAAGGCTTCCTGATTTTCCGCCGGGGTCGCATCCTCCAGCCAGAAAGGGCGATATTGTTCCAGATCCTTGCCCAGGCGACCGGCCTCGATCGGAGTCAGGCGGTGATGGATGTCGTGCAGCAGATGCACGTCCCAGCCCAGCGCCTCACGCGCGGCTTTGAACAGTTCGGGAACGATGCGGAGGTACTTGCTGGTATTCCACACATTTTCCGTCGGCAGGTCTGCGTCGGCCGGTTCGTAGAAATATTTGTCCTTCGACACGCCATAGGTGGACGCCATGCCGGGCACGCCGCACTGGATGCGGATCGCCTTGTAACCCTGCGCCTGATATTCGAGCGCAGTCTTGACCGTATCTTCGATCGTGGTGCCGTTGGCATGGCCATAGACCATGACGCTTTCCCGGCTGGCGCCGCCCAGCAGCTGATAGACGGGCAGACCGGCCAGCTTGCCCTTGATATCCCACAGCGCGGTATCGACGGCGGCGATGGCCGACATGGTGACGGGACCGCGACGCCAATAGGCGCCCTTGTAGAGATACTGCCAGATATCTTCGATCCGGTGCGCGTCGCGACCGATCAGGCAGGGGATGACATGGTCCTGCAAATAGCTGGCGACCGAGAGCTCGCGACCGTTGAGCGTCGCGTCGCCCAGACCGTAGACGCCGTCTTCGGTGATGATCTTCAAGGTGACGAAATTGCGGCCGGGGGAAGTGACAATGACCTTGGCATCAATAATCTTGGGCATTTGAGCGGTCCTGTTCAGATGATTTCGAGCGGGATGGTCTGAATATTCTGGCTGTCGGGTCCGACCATGATGTCGAAGAGGCCGGGTTCGACCACTTCCTCCATGTCGAGATTCCACAAGCTGAAGGCGTCGGGGCCAAGCGGGATGCGCACGGTCTTCGTTTCGCCGGGCGCGAGCGTGACGCGTTCGAAGCCCTTCAATTCCTTGATCGGGCGGGTGACGGTGGCGACTTGGTCATGGACGTAGAGCTGGACGACCTCGTCCCCTGCCCTGTCGCCCGCGTTGCGCACATCGACTTCGACCGTGACGCTGCCACCTATACCGATGCGGGGTGAGGAAAGTCGTGGTTTTCCAAATTCGAATTTGGTGTAGCTGAGGCCATATCCGAACGAGAAGAGCGGCGAGACATCCTCGAACACATAGCCGCGCCGGGCGCTGGGCTTGCGATTGTAGAAGATCGGGATCTGGCCCGCATCGCGCGCGACGGTGACAGGCAGCTTGGCGCCCGGATTGACATCGCCGAATAGGATGTCGGCCATGGCCGTGCCGCCCTCCTGCCCCGGATACCAGCATTCGAGCAGGGCATTGGCCCCGTCGACCACGGCGGGATAGCTGGGTGGGCGGCCGTTGATGGCACAGACAATGACGGGCTTGCCGGTCGCCTTGATCGCCGCAAACAAGTCATTCTGCTCACCCACCAGATCGAGGCTGGTGCGGTCCCCCAGATGGTTCTTGGCGAAACCTTCGCGGCTGGTCTGTTCGGTGTCGCCGATGGCGAGCAACACGATATCCGCGCCCTTGGCCACCTCGACAGCTTCGGCGATCAGCGCGCGGTTCTTGACCGGATCGGCCAGGAACACATCGTCCACCGAACGATCCTCGCTCTGGGTGATGAAGACGCCCTGCGCATGAACGACCTCCGCTTTGCCCTTGAGCTTGGACTGGACGCCTTCCAGCAGCGAGACGTCCTGACGCGGAATGGAGGAATAGCCGCCCAGCCGCGCGATGGCGGCATTGGGACCGATCACCGCGACCCGCTTGTGCGCGCCGGCGGCCAAAGGCAATATGCCGTCATTCTTGAGCAGCGCGATGGATTTGTGCGCGGCCTTCAGCGCCAATGCGCGCGCCTCCTTATTGCCGGTCAGCGCATCATAATCGCGACGCGGCCAGGGATTTTCGAACAGGCCCGCGCGGAATTTGAGGGTCAACATGCGCGTGCAGGCGATGTCGACCGCTTCGGAAGGCACTTTTCCGCTGCGGACCTGTTCCACGAGCGTCCGATAGGTCATCCCATCGGGCAACTCGCAATCGACCCCGGCACGGAGGGCGGCGCGGGCCGATGCCTCCGGGTCGGGCTGGACATGGTGGATGGTGTCGAGTTCGTGGACCGCGCCATAGTCGCTGACCACCGCGCCGTCGAAATGCCATTCGCCGCGCAAGATGTCGCCGAGCAGCCATACATTCTGGTGCGACGGGACGCCGTCGATCTCGTTATAAGATGGCATGACGGCGGCGATGCCGGTGCGCTTGACCACCTGACGGAAGGGCGGGAAAAAATTCTCGCGCAATTCGCGCTGGCTGATCGGGGCCGGCGCGACATTCTCGCCGCTCTGGGGTTGGCCGTGACCGGTCATGTGCTTGAGCGTCGCCATGACCTTGTCCGGGCCAAGCTGCTTGCTTTCGCCTTGCAGGCCCAGCACCGCCGCAACGCCCATTTCGCCGCAGAGATAGGGATCTTCGCCAAAGGTTTCCTCGATCCGGCCCCAGCGTGGGTCGCGGGCGATATCCACCACCGGCGACAGCGCCAGATGGACGCCCCGCGCGCGCACTTCGCGGGCAATGACCGACTGGACTTCACGCATCAGGTCGCGATCGAAGGCACCGGCCATGCCGATCGCCATGGGGAACATGGTCGCGTCGGTCGCCATATAACCATGGAGTGATTCTTCATGGAACAGCACCGGGATGCCGAGGCGGGTTTCTTCGATCGCCCATTTCTGGACGGCATTAACAAAGGCGACCGTATCGGCCGGCGTGCGCCAGCGGGCGCCGACGCCGCCAGCCTGATTGGAGCCATTCGGCGCGCCGCGACGATCCGACGGCCGGGTGATCTGGCCGAAACTATTAGGATAGGCCTTGCTCGCCTTGGTCGGCGAGAAGGTCAGGTCGTCCATGATGTCCGCCTTGGTCGCCCAGAGCGCGATGATCTGACCGACCTTCTCCTCCAGCGTCATCCGGCCGAGCAGGTCGCGGACGCGCAGGTCGATGGGGGCGGAGGCATCCTTGTAGAGCGGCCCCTTCCCCTTCGCCGCAACGGCCGGGGCCGCTGCGAAGAAGGAGGTGGAGGCGAGCAGGCCGAGCGCCTGACGACGAGCAAGACGAGCGCTCATGGCTTCACCGTCAGCGTGGCGGATTTGAGTGCGACCGAGCTGTTGCCGGTCATGATCTCGAAATCGCCCGGTTCGACGACGCGATGCATGTCCGCGTCCCACATCTGGAGGCTTTCTGGGCTGATGGTGAAGGTGACGGTGCGGGTTTCGCCCGGCTTCAGGGTGACGCGTTGGAAGCCCTTCAACTCCTTGATCGGGCGGGTGACGCTGCTGACCTTGTCACGGATATAAAGCTGGACGACTTCGTCGCCTTCGCGCGCGCCGCTGTTGCGGACATCGACCGAGACGGTCGTTTTGCCGCCGGTGCCGATGCTGGTCGCCGCCAGACGCGGGGGCGACAGGTCGAATGTCGTGTAGGAAAGCCCGAAGCCGAAAGGATAGAGCGGATCGGTGGTATCGAACAGATATCCACGACGCGCCGAGGGCTTGGCATTGTAGAACATGGGCAGTTGCCCGACCGAGCGGGGGACGGTGACGGGCAGCTTCGCGCCGGGGTTTACATCGCCGAACAGGACGTCGGCGACGGCATTGCCGCCCTGCTCGCCCAGATACCAGCCTTCCAATATGGCGTTGGCCTGCTCGCTAACCTTCACGGTCGAGGCCGGGCGGCCGTTGATCAGGACCACGGTGATCGGCTTGCCCAAAGCCTTGAGCGCATCGAACAATTCCTGCTGTTCACCCACCAGATCGAGCGACGGACGATCACCCAGATGATTGTCGGCCCAGCCTTCGCGGCTCGACTGCTCAGTGTCGCCCAGCGTCAGCACGATGCGATCGACATTCTTGGCTGCTTCCACCGCCTGCTCGATCAGCTTGCGGTTCTCTGAGGGGTCCGACTTGGTGACGCTATCTTCCCACCAGTCGTCATTTTCGGTGATCTTCACGCCCTGCGCGAAGACGATGTTCGCGCGTGCGCCGACCTTCGCCTTGATCCCGTCGAGGATCGACACCGTGTGCGGCGGCTGGCCATAATAACCACCAAGGCGCGCCACGGCCGCGCTCGGACCGATCACGGCGATCGTGCCTTCGGGCTTCAGCGGCAGCATGCCGTCATTTTTAAGCAGGGTGATCGAGCGCTGCGCAGCCTTCAGCGCCAGCGCGCGGGCGTCCGCATTATTGGTGATCTTTTCCGACGCGGCGGCATCGGCATAGGGATGCTCGAACAGGCCGGCGCGGAACTTCAGGTCCAGCATGCGGCGGGTGGCCAGGTCGACCTTCGCTTCGCTCACCTTGCCTTCGCGCACCAGCTTGCCCAGCGTGGCGTAGGACAGGCCATCGGGCAGATCCGCATCCACCCCGGCATCCAGCGCACGGATCGCCGCTTCTTCCAGATTGGCGGCGATATGGTGGATGCTCATCAGTTGGTCGACCGCCGAATAGTCGGAGACGACCGCCCCCTTGAAGCCCCACTCCTCGCGCAGCACGCCTTCCAGCAGCCAGCGATTGGCATGGCTGGGGACGCCGTCAATTTCATTGTAGCTGGCCATGACCGCTTCAATGCCGGTGCGCTTCACCACCTGTTCGAAGGGCGGGAAGAAATTCTCGCGCAGTTCGCGTTCGCTGACGGGCGCGGGACCGATATTGGTGCCGCTTTCGGGCTGACCATGGCCGGTCAGATGCTTGAGCGTGGCGAACACCTTGCCGTCGCGCAGATTGCGCCCCCGGCCGACGCCTTGCAGACCCTCAACCGCGGCGACGCCCATTTCACCGACCAGATAGGGATCTTCGCCATAGGTTTCCTCGATCCGGCCCCAGCGCGGATCGCGGGCGATATCCACCACCGGCGACAGGATCATCGGCACGCCTCGGACACGGATTTCGCGCGCGATGACGCTGTTGACGTCGCGCAGCATGTCCGTATCGAAGGACGATGCCATAGCGATCGACTGAGGAAAGCTGGTCGCGCCGACGGCCGCATAGCCATGCAGTCCCTCTTCATGAAAGAGGATCGGGATGCCGAGCCGCGTCTGCGTCGTCGCCCATTTTTGCAGGGCGTTGACGAGCGCGACCGTCTGGCGCGGATTGCGTCCTGGTGCGACCCGAGGACTGACGGCACCCTTCGCATCGGAAGGGCGCGTGAAATGGCCGAGGCCATTGGGATATTGCGCTGCCAGCTTGGCAGGATCGAGCTGCAACTGGTCGTCGAAAATCTTGACCTTGTCGAGCCAGACGGTGGTGATCTGGGCGATCTTCTCATCCAGCGTCATGCGCGAGAGAAGATCATCGACGCGGGCCTCGATCGGGGCGTTGGCATCCTTGTAGACGGCCTTGGCCGATGCCGTCGCGGGCGCCGCATATGCAGGCGCCATGGGCAGGGCGACGCTGAACGCCAGCGCCGATGCGGCACACAAGATTTTGCGGTTACGGATCATGATGCCCCCCTCCATTTTATTGCGCGCCAATCTTTCCGCTTGCCGCGATCGAACTGATAGCGTTACCATTGCTTCGACAAGAGAGACTTGTCAATGCCCGATCAATGGGCTTTGACGTTCGGGGACTAGGGAGAGGATGAAAGTGAAAGCGCGCCTGTTTTGCTGGATGATTGCCATGGCCGGAACGGCGCTGACGCCAGTTCTGGCGCCCGTGGCGCAGGCCGAGGACGGCTATGATCTGTGGTTGCGCTATCCGCCCGCCGATCAGGCGCGCGCGCCGGTTTTGGCGGCCCATGCGACCGCTATCGTGGCGGCCGGGACCAGCCCGACGCTGACCATCGCGACGCAGGAATTGCAGCGCGGTATCGCCGGCATGACGGGCACCACACCCGCTATGTCGGCAACGGTCCAGCAAGGTGCACTACTGCTGGCGACACCGGCATCCACCCCTGCCCTGCCGGTCAAGACGGACGGGCTGGGCGCGGAAGGCTATGCGATTCGCAGCGCGACGGTAGACGGCAAGGCGGTCACGATCATCGCCGCGAACAGCGACGTGGGCCTGCTGCATGGCACCTATCATTGGCTGCGTCTGGCACAGAGCGGAACGAGCCTCGACAAACTCGACATTCGCAGCGCGCCGAAGATCGGACTGCGCCTGCTCAACCATTGGGACAATCTGAACGGCACGGTCGAGCGCGGCTATAGCGGGCAATCCATCTGGGACTGGTGGCGCCTGCCGGACTGGAAGGGGCCGCGCTACAGCGACTATGCCAGAGCCAATGCCTCGATCGGTATCAATGGCACGGTGCTGAACAATGTGAACGCCAAGGCCGACAGCCTGACCGCACCCTATATCGAGAAGGCGTCGGCGTTGGCGGACATCTTCCGCCCCTATGGGATCAAAGTCTATCTGTCGGTCAAATGGACCGCGCCGATGGAATTGGATGGCCTCAAGACCGCCGATCCGCTCGATCCGCAGGTCGCCGCATGGTGGAAGGCAAAGGCGGACGAAATCTACAAGGCAATCCCCGATTTCGGCGGTTTCCTGGTGAAGGCCAATAGCGAGGGTCAGCCCGGACCGCAGGATTATAATCGCACCCATGCCGATGGCGCGAACATGCTGGCAGCAGCGGTAAAGCCGCATGGCGGGATCGTGATGTGGCGCGCCTTCGTCTATGCGCATGACAATCCCGACGATCGCGCCAAGCAGGCCTATACGGATTTCAAGCCGCTGGACGGCAAGTTCGCCGACAATGTGATCGTGCAGGTGAAGAATGGCGCGATCGATTTTCAGCCGCGCGAACCCTTCCACCCCCTTTTCGGCGCGATGCCCAAGACGCCGCTGATGATGGAATTCCAGATCACCAAGGAATATCTGGGGCAATCGACGCACCTGACCTATCTTGGCCCGCTATTCGAGGAGACTTTGGACGCGGACACCTATGCCAAGGGCAAGGGATCGACCGTTGCCAAGGTCATCGACGGATCGCTGGAGGGCCACAAGCTGACCGGCATCGCAGGCGTCGCCAATATCGGCGTGGATCGCGACTGGAGCGGGTCGATCTTCAACCAAGCGGACTGGTATGCGTTCGGCCGTCTGGCGTGGGACACCAGCCTGTCGGCCGAGACGATCGCGAAGGAATGGGCGGAGATGACTTTCTCGCCCGACCAGAAGGTCGTGCAGCCGGTCGTCAAGATGATGATGGGATCGCGCGAAGCGGCGGTCGATTATATGACGCCGCTTGGCCTGGCCCATGTCATGGATACCGGCCATCATTATGGGCCGGGACCATGGGTGTCGGACCT
Organism: Sphingobium limneticum; assembly: GCF_008710155.1. Classification (GTDB taxonomy): domain Bacteria; phylum Pseudomonadota; class Alphaproteobacteria; order Sphingomonadales; family Sphingomonadaceae; genus Sphingobium; species Sphingobium limneticum. Next base: position 315,608 of record NZ_VYPZ01000001.1, on the reverse strand, counting down.
CGCACGGCCCGAATGGAACCCGGTCTATTATCACAAGGCGGACGCGAACGGCATCGGCTTCGACCGGACGAAGAGCGGCAGCGATGCGGTGGGCCAATATGCCGCGCCGGTCGCGAAGCTGCTGGCCAATGCGAAGACCACGCCGGAGCGCGATCTGCTGTGGTTTCACCATGTGCCATGGGATTATCGTCTGAAATCGGGCGACAATCTGTGGGACGGACTGGTCCACAGCTATGACCGCGGCGTGACCTATGTTGCGGACATGCAGACGACTTGGACGTCGCTGAAACCCTATGTCGATGCGGAGCGCTTTGCGGAGACGGAGGCGTTTCTGACGATCCAGCATCACGAAGCGCAGTGGTGGCGCGACGCCAGCATCGCCTATTTCCAGTCGGTGTCCAAACGCCCCCTGCCCGCCGGATCGGCTGAACCCGCCCATGATCTCAATTGGTACAAGGCGCTCAAATTCCCCTATGCGCCGGGGCACAATTGATATTTCGCTTTAAATATAGCGGATGATGCCGTTACCATTACGCTGACGACATCATCCGCTCCCAAGGGGAAGGGCGCCGCATTTGACCGATACCAGAAGCTCCCGCCGACAGCGCAACGCGCCCACCATCAACGACGTCGCCGTCCATGCCGGCGTGTCGCCCATGACGGTGTCGCGCGTCATCAATGGCGAGCAGGTGGTGCGCCCCGTTACGCGGGAAAAAGTGGAAGCGGCGATCGCCGCGCTCAACTATGCGCCCAGCGCCGCCGCGCGGACCTTGGCGGGGGGCGACGAAACGCGGATCGGTTTGCTCTATTCCAACCCGTCATCCTCCTATCTCAGCGAATTTCTGGTCGGCAGCCTGGATCAGGCCAGCCGCAGCAGCGTCGATCTGGTCGTGGAAAAATGGGATGAGGAAACGTCCGTCGCATCGGTCGTCGCGCATCTGAAGCGCGGGCGGATCGACGGGGTGATCCTGCCGCCGCCGCTCTGCGACCTGCCTGAACTGGTCGATGCGCTGGACGAGGCGGGCATTCCCGCTGTGGCCGTGGCGACCGGGCGCGCGCCAGGAGAACTGCACGCCGTCAGCATCGACGACAGGCTGGCGGCCTATGAAATGACGCGCCATCTGATCGCGCTGGGCCATAGCCGCATCGGCTTCATCAAGGGCAACCCCAATCAGAGCGCGAGCGCCAGACGGTTCGAGGGTTATGTCGAGGCACTGGGTGAATCCGGCCTGCCGGTGCAGGACGAACTGATCGCGCAGGGCTTCTTCACCTACCGATCCGGACTGGACGCGGCCGAACATATCCTGTCGCTGCTCGATCCACCGACCGCCATTTTTGCCAGCAATGACGATATGGCCGCCGCGACCGTGGCGATCGCGCATCGCACCGGACTGGACGTGCCGGGCGACCTGACGGTGTGCGGGTTCGACGATACGTCGCTCGCGACCACCATCTGGCCGGAACTGACCACCATTCGCCAGCCGATCAGCGCCATGGCACGCGCGGCGGTGGAGGTGCTGGTGCGACAGTTGAAGAGCCGGCGCGGGGGTGACGCGGAGGAGGTCGAGCATCTGGTGCTGGACCATGCGCTGATCCGGCGACAATCCGACGCCGCGCCGAGAATGCGGCCGCGACTGGGCGGGCGTTAAAACCCAACCTCCGTTCGTTTCTACCCCAGCGACGCCGCTGGATTCGAAACGAACGGAGTTTACAAGAATAGTTACGCCTCGCCGAAAACGCGGGCGAAGATCGTATCGACTTGACGGAAATGATAGTCGAGGTTGAACTTGTCCTCGATCTCCTGCGCCGACAGGGCAGCCGTGACGTCCTCGTCAGCCTTCAGCAACTCGAGCAGCGACAGCTGGCCGTCCGATTCCCACACCTTCATGGCGTTGCGCTGGACGTAACGATAGCTGTCCTCGCGGCTGACGCCCGCCTGGGTCAGGGCCAGCAACACGCGCTGCGAGTGGACGAGGCCGCCCATCTTGTCGAGATTCTTCATCATCCGCTCAGGGTAGATGAGCAGCTTGTCGATGACGCCTGTCAGGCGCGCCAGCGCGAAATCGAGCGTGATGGTGGCGTCGGGACCGAAGAAACGCTCGACCGACGAATGGCTGATGTCGCGCTCATGCCAGAGCGCCACATTTTCCAGTGCCGGCACGACCGCAGCACGCACCACGCGGGCGAGGCCGGTGAGGTTTTCGGTCAGCACCGGGTTGCGCTTGTGCGGCATGGCTGACGAACCCTTCTGGCCGGGCGAGAAATATTCTTCCGCTTCCAGCACTTCTGTGCGCTGGAGGTGGCGGACCTCGACGGCCAGACGTTCAATCGAGCTGGCGATCACGCCCAGAGTGGCGAAAAACATCGCATGGCGATCGCGCGGGATTACCTGCGTGGACACGGGCTCGATGGCGAGGCCCAGCTTTTCCGCGACATGTTCCTCAACGCGCGGGTCGATATTGGCGAAGGTGCCGACCGCGCCGGAAATGGCGCAGGTCGCGACTTCTTCGCGCGCCGCGATCAGGCGGGTCTTGCAGCGCGAAAATTCGGCATAGGCTTCGGCCATTTTCAGGCCGAAAGTGACTGGCTCGGCATGGATGCCATGGCTGCGGCCGATGGTGGGCGTCAGCTTATGTTCGAAGGCGCGGCGCTTGATCACCTCCAGCAACTTGTCGATATCCTCGATCAGGATGTCCGCGGCGCGGGCAAGCTGCACAGCGAGGCAGGTGTCCAGAACGTCCGACGACGTCATGCCCTGATGCATGAAGCGGGCTTCGTCGCCGACCTGTTCGGCAACCCAGGTCAGGAAGGCGATGACGTCATGCTTGGTCACGGCCTCGATCGCGTCGATCGCGGGCACGTCGATCGCGGGGTTGGTCGCCCACCAGTCCCAGAGCGCCTTGGCAGCGGACGGCGGGACGACGCCCAGCTCGCCCAGCTTCTCGGTCGCATGAGCCTCGATCTCGAACCAGATTTTGAAGCGGGCTTCCGGTTCCCAGAGGGCGGTCATTGCGGGGCGGGCGTAGCGAGGGACCATGGCGCGAATCCTTAGCGTCTTGAAAGGAGGAAAACGTGCCGCGCGCCTAGCAGTGTCGGCCCATCGGGGCAAATCGGGAAAGACAGGACGGCAACAACCGGGGCGTTTCCATGATCCGATCAGAAAAGACCGACGAGTCGAGTATATTTTCAAGACGAATGACCCCGCCTGAATGGCTGTTCAGGAACATTCGCCAGTCCCCGTTCATTATTACTCCAGCATAACGAGATTTTCCGAAACATGATCTGTTTCGATTCAATATAAGGTGGCAGGAGATTACCATGGTCCGCACATTCCTATTGACCGCCGCCCTGGCGATAACCGCGCCTGCGATGGCGCAGATGGCCCCCGCACCGGCCGACGGCGCTACGCCAGCGACTCCGGCGGCGCCCGCCACCCCTGCTGCGCCACAAGCCGCCACCCCGGCCGCGCCTGCCAACCCGGCGGCATCGGTCGCGTCGATCGTGGACGCGGAATTCCCAGCTTATGACGCCAACAATGACGGCCAACTGGACCAGTCCGAATTTACGCGCTGGATGGTTGCGCTGAAGAGTCAGGAGATGAAGGCGACCGGTTCCGCGCTTCCCGCAGAGCAGGTCACCGCTTGGGCCAATGGCGCCTTTACCACGGCCGACAAGGATAAGAGCACGTCCATCAGCAAGACCGAGTTGGTCAGCTATCTGAGCGGCGGCGCTGCATAAGGCATAACCGATCCCCCCTGTCACGAAGGCGGGGACATAAGAGCCTAAAGGGTCGCACCGGGAGGCGGCATGGTACGAAGGCCATGCCGCCTCTTTTTTATGGGCAACGGTCGCGCGATCGCCTGATGGCTCGATCGAGATTACGAAACTGCAGACATCATCACGGCGATGTCATGGAAAATTGGGGTTCGATCAGCCCTTTTTGCGGGTATAGAGCAACGCCGCGACGATCGCAGCGGACCCGATGCCGACGGCTGCACCGGCCCATACGCCCTTGCCGGCCGATTTGATCGCCGCGGTGGCGAGGTCGACCCTGTTCCTGTCCTTCGCCTTGTCGGCAGCGGGAGTTTCGGGAACGGCGGCTGCGCCAGTCTCTGGCGCCGAGTCTTCGGTCTTGCTCATGGTCCTTCCAGCTATGCCGTAAAGCGGACGTGGGGAAAAGCCGTAACACGCGATCGAACCTACGACTTTTCCCCCGCGCGCCTTTTGCGCAACACCTCTTGACTTCGCTGGCGGTTCGATGTTGGTAGCGCTATCAATTTAGAACCACCTTTTTAGGAGTTGATGATGCCGGGGGAAAACTCCTTGCTCGCCGTGAATTTGACGGATTGCTTGCCCGCCGACTGGCGCGAAGGTCTGTTTATTGGCCGTGTCCTGACTGCCGCGGGCCCCAGCCCGATCCTTGTAGATAAAGGCATCGCCTACGACATGAGCCAAGTTGCGCCGACAGTGGCGCAACTGGCCGAAAAGCTGCCGCTGGCTGCAGCCTCCGGTGAAGAATTGGGGCCGCTCGACACGCTCGCTTTGCCGCTGCTCAGCCCGGTCGATCTGCAATGCGTCAAGGCGTGCGGCGTGACCTTCGCCCTGTCGGCGATCGAGCGCGTGATCGAGGAGCGCGCGCGTGGCGACGCCAGCGCCGCCGCCGAGATTCGCGGCCGTCTGGAAGAACGGGTCGGCGGCTCCATCCGCGCCGTGGTGCCCGGATCGGCCGAGGCCGCAGCGCTCAAGGCCGCGCTGATCGAGGATGGCCTGTGGTCGCAATATCTGGAAGTCGCGATCGGTCCGGACGCGGAAGTCTTCACCAAGTCGCCAGTGTTGTCGACCGTGGGCCTGGGTGCTGAGATCGGCATCCGGTCGGACTCCACCTGGAACAACCCGGAACCGGAAGTCGTGCTGCTGGTCAATGCCGCTGGGAGCGCTATCGGCGCGACGCTGGGCAATGACGTCAATCTGCGCGATTTCGAAGGGCGCTCCGCCCTGCTGCTGGGCAAGGCGAAGGACAATAACGCCTCCTGCTCGCTCGGCCCGCTCGTCCGCCTGTTCGACGAGGATTTCACCATCGACGACGTGCGCAATGCCGAATTGGAACTGACCATTGATGGGCCGGAAGGCTATCGTCTGGAAGGCCATAGCAGCATGAACCAGATCAGCCGCGATCCGCTGGAACTGGTGCGCCAGACGCTGTCCGAACATCAATATCCCGATGGATTCACCCTGTTCCTGGGCACGTTGTTCGCGCCCGTGCAGGATCGGGACGAGCCGGGCCGTGGCTTTACCCACAAGGTCGGCGATGTCGTCGCCATCTCCACCCCGCGCCTCGGCAAGCTGGTCAACACCGTCGTGACGTCGAAGGACGCCGCACCCTGGAGCTTTGGCCTGACCGCCCTGTTCACCAATCTGGCCGCACGCGGCCTGCTGAAAGAAACCGCATGAGCCGCGCCATCTACCCCAGCCTGGAGGGCAAGCGGGTCTTTATCAGTGGCGGCGGCAGCGGCATTGGCGAAGGGCTGGTCGAAGGGTTCGTGGCGCAGGGCGCGCATGTCGCCTTTTGCGATATCGCCGTGGAACAGAGCGAAGCGCTGGTCGCCCGCCTGTCCGGCGACGCAGCCTTCACGCCGATCTTCCATGCCGTGGATCTGCGCGACATCGACGCCGTGCAGGCGATGATCGGCACGGTCGAGCAGCAGTTGGGCGGGATCGACATCCTGATCAACAATGCCGCCAATGACGATCGCCACACGATCGCGGAAGTGACGCCCGCCTATTGGGACGAGCGGATGGCGGTCAATCTGCGCCACCTCTTCTTCGCGGCGCAGGCGGCGGTGCCGGCGTTGAAGCGCGCCGGTGGCGGTGTGATCCTGAATTTCGGATCGATCAGCTGGCACCTCGCTCTGCCGGAACTGACGCTGTACCAGACCGCTAAGGCCGCGATCGAGGGGCTGACCCGCAGCCTCGCCCGCGATCTTGGCCGGGACAATATCCGCGTCAACACCATCATCCCCGGCAATGTGAAGACGTTGCGCCAGGAAAAATGGTACACGCCCGAAGGCGAAGCGGAGATCGTCGCGGCGCAATGTCTGGATGGCCGTATCCTGCCCGAAGACGTTGCCGCGCTGGCCATGTTCCTGGCGTCGGACGATGCGCGCTATTGCACCGCGCATGATTATTTCATCGATGCCGGCTGGCGCTGACGTCATGAGTGCCGATCCGCAGAGCGTGCTGTCTGTCGGCGCGACGCTGGGCGAAGGGCCGATCTGGGTAGCGCGCGACGCCGCCCTGTGGTTCGTCGATATCAAGGGGCATCGCATCCACCGTTACGACCCGGCGACCGACGTCGGGCGTAGCTGGGCGGCGCCCTGTCAGGTGGGTTGGATCGTCCCGACCGACGACGGGCTGTTTGCGGTCGGCCTCCAGACCGGCGTGCATCGCTTCGACCCGGCGCAGGGCAGCTTCGCCCTGCTCCACGCACCCGAAACGCATCTGCCCGGCAACCGGCAGAATGACGCCTGCGTCGCGCCCGATGGCGCGCTGTGGTTCGGGTCGATGGACGATGCGGAGGAAGCCGATAGCGGTTATTTCTACCGTTTCCACAAGGGCGTATGCGTCGAAAGCGGCCTGCCCGCCGTGTCGATCACCAACGGGCCGGCTGTTTCGCCCGATGGGCGGACGCTCTATCATACCGACACGTTGGGCAAGCGCATCTGGCGCACCGAATTGCGTGAGGACGGCACCGTCGGTAATACCGGCCTGTTCGCGAAGATCGAGGAGGATGCAGGCTATCCCGACGGACCGACGGTGGATGCCGAAGGCTGTTTGTGGACCGGCCTGTTCGGTGGATGGGCGGTGCGCCGTTACGATCCGGCCGGCAAGCTGATGCGCGAAGTGCGCTTCCCCGTCGCCAACATCACCAAGATCGCCTTTGGCGGCGAAGGGCTGACCACGGCCTATGCGACGACGGCGCGCAAGGGGCTGGACATGACAGCGTTGACAGAGCAGCCTCTGGCAGGCGATCTCTTCGCCTTCGATCCCGGCGTGGCCGGGTTGCCGGGCCATATCGCAGCATTGTAAGTCGCAACGATATAAGAATTGGAAGGACGAAGACGGATGAGTGAGGGGAGCGCGGAAAAGGTCAACATGGCCTTTATCGCCGCGATCGTGGCGGTGGCCACGATCGGCGGGTTCATGTTCGGCTATGACAGTGGCGTCATCAACGGCACGCAAAAGGGGCTGGAAAGCGCCTTCGACCTGGGCAAGCTGGGCATCGGCATCAATGTCGGCGCGATTCTGGTTGGGTCGTCCATCGGTGCGTTCGGCGCGGGGCGCATGGCCGACATCATCGGCCGTCGCGGCGTGATGATGCTGGCGGCGATCCTGTTCCTGGTCAGCGCGCTGGTCGCCGGTGCCGCCGGTTCCTCCGCCATCTTCATCATCGCGCGCATCATCGGCGGGCTGGGCGTGGGCGCAGCAAGCGTCATTTCGCCTGTCTATATCTCCGAAGTCACCCCCGCCAATGTGCGCGGTCGGCTGTCGTCGGTGCAGCAGGTGATGATCATTTCGGGCCTTACTGGCGCGTTCGTCGCCAATTTCGTGCTGGCCCGCTACGCTGGCGGGTCCACCGCGCCGCTATGGCTGGACTTCCCGGCCTGGCGCTGGATGTTCTGGTTGCAGGCGATCCCGGCCGCCATCTATTTCCTGGCGCTGCTCGTCATCCCGGAAAGCCCCCGCTATCTCGTCGCGCGCGGGCATGACGATCGCGCGCTGGCCGTGCTGACCCGCCTGTTCGGACCGCAGGAAGCCGCGCGCAAGGTCGCCGAAATCCGGGCCAGCCTCTCCGCCGATCATCATCGCCCCAAACTGAGCGACCTGATCAGCAAGACCACCGGCAAGATCCGCCCGATCGTATGGACTGGCATTGGCCTGGCCGTATTCCAGCAGCTGGTCGGCATCAACGTCGTCTTCTATTATGGCGCGACCTTGTGGGAGGCCGTCGGCTTCTCGGAAGATAATGCGCTTCAGATCAACATCCTGTCTGGCGTATTGTCGATCGGCGCGTGCCTGGGCACGATCATGCTGGTGGACCGGATCGGTCGCAAACCGTTGCTGCTGATCGGATCGGCCGGCATGGCCGTGACGCTGGCGATCGTCGCCTATGCCTTCTCCACTGCCGTCACCGGCGCGAACGGCGCAGTATCGCTGCCCGGTCATAACGGCCTGATGGCGCTGATCGCGGCCAACCTCTATGTGATCTTCTTCAACCTCAGCTGGGGTCCGATCATGTGGGTGATGCTGGGCGAGATGTTCCCGAACCAGATCCGAGGATCGGGGCTGGCCGTCGCCGGCTTCGCCCAGTGGATCGCGAACGCCGCCATCTCCGTCAGCTTCCCGGCGCTGGCCGTATCGCCGGGGCTGGTCGTCACATACACCGGCTACGCCTTCTTCGCGCTGATCAGCTTCTTCTTCGTCCGTGCCATGGTGCATGAAACAAAGGGTCGCGAGCTTGAGGATATGGAAGGCTGAGCAAGGATGCCATCATCCTGCGGGCGGGAGGGCTGGAAGCGGCCTTTTCGCCCGCTGTCGGCGGTTCACTGCTGGGACTGTCGCTGGACGGCGTCGATCTCCTGCGCCGCGCGCCGGAGGGGGCCGGCGATCCGCTCGCCATGGCGAGTTTCCCGCTGGTGCCCTACGCCAACCGGATCGCGGACGGGCGCTTCGCCTTCGAAGGCGCGGATTATCAACTGCCGCTCAATTTCGGCGACCATCCGCACAGCATCCATGGCTTTGGCTGGCAGGCAAGTTGGACAGCGAGTGAGACAGGTAAATCGTCCACGCGGCTGATCCATGAGCATCGCGGCAACGACCATTGGCCGTCTGCCTATCGGGCCGAACAGAAAGTGGCGCTGACGCCATCACAGCTGTCCATCTCGTTGTCCGCCACCAATATCGGCGATGTGGCGATGCCGATCGGGCTGGGCTTCCACCCCTATTTTCTGGCGGATGAGGCCGCTATGCTGACTTTCGGCGCGCATGGCCTGTGGCTGTCCACGCCCGGCATGCTACCCGACCGAGAGGCCCCCGCCGACATGCTGGGTGACTGGTCGCGTCCCGCCATCGTGCGCGGCACCAGCCTAGTCGACAATGCCTATGCCGGTTGGGACGGGACGGCGATCGTCCAGCGCAGCGACGGGGTGCGGCTGACGATGACGGCCACCGGCGCGGACTGGCTGCATGTCTATCGCCCGCCCGGCGAGGCGTTTTTCTGTCTGGAGCCGGTGAGCCACATGCCCGACGCGATCAACCGGGACGGCATGCCGATCCTGGCGCCCGGCGAGACGGCGTGCCTGTCCATGACCATCGCCATCGACAAAATCGAGCAAGCGCTTCCGAAATCCGCCGCAATCGCCTAAGCTGCCCTTCAGCAACGGAAAGAGGGTCTAGCCTATGCAATTTTTGCGGACAGCCTTTTGGGTGGTCATCGCCGTAGCGCTCGCCTTCTTCTGCATGGCGAACTACGTGCCCGTGACCGTGCGCCTGTGGGGCGACATGGTGATGGAAACCAAACTGCCCGTCCTGCTGATCGGCGCATTTCTGCTCGGCGCCCTGCCCTTCTGGATCATGGCGCGAGCGACGCGCTGGCGCTTGAAGCGTCGGCTCGACAGCACGGAACGTGCGCTGGTGGTCGCCACGGCCACCGCCGCGCCGCCGCCATCGCCCGCCTTTTCCGACGCCCCCAGCCTGACCGGCATGGCGGATTCGCCCACTCCAACTCCAATCGTTACAGGACCAGCATGAGCAGCCCCATCTATGTCGCCATCGACACGCCCGACCTGACCAAGGCCCAGACGCTGGCCGGTCAGGTACGGCATCATGTCGGCGGGTTGAAGCTGGGCCTCGAATTCTTCTGCGCCAATGGGCATCATGGCGTGCATGAAATGATGAAGTTCGGGCTGCCGATCTTCCTGGACCTCAAGCTCCACGACATTCCCAATACGGTGGCCAAGGCCGTGCAGGCGCTGCATATGCTGGAGCCGGCGGTGCTGACCGTCCATGCCGCCGGCGGCCGCGCCATGCTGGAGGATGCGAAGGCCGCAGCCGGGATCAATACCAAGGTGGTGGCCGTGACAGTGCTGACCAGCCTGGACGATGGCGACCTGCTGGACATCGGCGTCGGTGGGAAAGCGGAGGATCAGGTCCGCCGCCTGGCCGATCTGGCGCAGAGCGCGGGGCTGGACGGGATCGTCTGTTCCGGCGCGGAAGTGGCGATCGCCAAGGCGGCCTGGCATGATGGTTATTTCGTGGTGCCCGGCGTGCGCCCCATCGGCGGCGCGATGGGCGACCAGAAGCGCGCCGTGACCCCGCGCGAAGCGCTGGATCGGGGCGCATCGATGCTGGTGATCGGCCGTCCGATCAGCCAGGCGGAGGATCCGGATCTGGCCGCGCGCGAGATTGAAGCGACCCTGTAAGACCGGCATCTATGCCTCTCCGCGCCCCGGCGCGGTTGATGGGAGGCATGTTACGCCTATCGAGAAGAGAGCATGGAACTGGCCCCGGCCTACGCCGGGGAACAGGGGCATGGCTTTATGTCGGTGCCTGTTGGCATAGAATGGCCCGCACCGGCACTGCGAGACTGTCGAGCTAAAAGCAGGCGAAGGCCAAGCCATCCTCGGACTTCTTCGCTTCGCTCGCAATCACCGATAACGGGAAATCATATCGATCCGGCGAGACCCGCCGTCCGCCCTCAAGTTAGGCACCACCCTACTATTCGATAATATAGAACATCACGGTCGATATTATTCGGATTTTTTGCTTTTGTTGCTGCCCCTAGACAAGTCCTCACCGGGCAACCCCGCCCTTTCTTGTCGGAGCAACAGGCATGACACGCTTGTCCATGATCATGGCGACCCTGATGGTCGCCGCCGCCCCTATCGCCACGCCGTTATCGGCCAAGCCCGTCGGAAGCGCCGATTATGCCGTCGGGCCGCAATATGACACGACCCATGTCTATGTGCCCGAAGGCCAGTTCGATGCCTTCGTCACCAGCTTCGTCGCGACATTCGGCGGCACCACGTCGAAACAGGGCGAATTTCAGGTTACGCCCACGCCCAGCCTGACCAAGTCGCAACTGGCGCTCACCCCCGCCGGCACCGTGTCCGTCTTCGGTTTCAAGACGCCCATCCCCTATCCCTTCGGCGACGAGCGTACAGGCTATCTGGTGAGCGACATGGACGCGGCGGTCGCATCGGCGGTCGCCCATGGCGCCGTGCGCCGCATCACCACCTTCCCCGATCCGATCGGCCGCGACGCGGTGGTGCAGTGGCCCGGCGGCGTGAACATGCAGCTATACTGGCACACCGCCAAGCCCAACTATCCAGCGCTCGCCAGCGTGCCGGAAAACCGCGTCTACCTGACCGCCGATGCGGCCGACCGCTTCATCAAGGGCTGGACCGGCTTTGCCCATGGCAAGATCCTTTCCGACGATCATGCCGCAAAGGGCGAGGAAATCGGACAGACCGGCAAGACGATCCGCCGCGTCGCGATCCAGAGCGGCTATGGCAAGATGACCCTGTTCGTATCGGACGGGCAATTGCCCTGGCCCTATGGCCGAGACATGACCGGCTATGCCGTTGCCGATATTGACGCCACACTGGCAAAGGCATCCGCCGCAGGCGTGGAAACGCTGGTCACGCCCAAGGCCGTTGCCGGCCGGCTAAGCGCGATCCTGCGCTTTCCCGGCGGCTACATCGCCGAAATCCACAGCCCGGCGGCGCAATAAGATGCGTAGCGAGCATAGCCCCCGCTTCGTCGCGACGATCCTGGACTGGCGGCCGACCTGGTTCGTCGCGCGGTTGCTGCTGGTCGGCGCCTATATGCTTGGAGGCGGCGTGAAACTGGCCGACTGGTCAGGCGCCGTCGCGGAACAGGCGCATTTCGGGATGAACCCGCCCGCGCTATGGGCCGCGTTGACCATCGGGATAGAACTGGTCGGCCCGCTGCTGATCCTGACCGGGCGGCTGGTCTGGCTGGGCGCCGGCATGCTGGGCATCTTCACCTTGCTGGCCGCCTTCACGGCCAACGCCTTCTGGACGATGCCGGCGGGGCAGGACCGTTTCATGGCCACCAACGCCTTTTTCGAACATCTGGGCCTGATCGGCGGGTTTATCCTGATCGCGCTGGTGGCCGGGCGGGCGCGGCGCGATGCCTAAATATCGCGCCTGCCTCCTCCTTTCGCTTTGTGCGTCCGGCCCGCTGGCCGCGCAGACGACCGAAGCCTGGCAGGCGCCGACCCTGTCGATCCCCCGCTATGACGAAGACTGGTCGGACCTGGCCGATGCGGAAAAACGGCGCCGCCATTGGACCGGTCCATTCAAATATATCCCGCTTGGGCCGGACGCCTGGCTTTCCACCGGCGTGGAAGTGCGGGTGCGCAACGAAAATTATGCCGACAATCTGTGGGGTGGGGCCGAAGCGCCGGACGACAGCTATGTCTGGGCGCGAGCCATGCCCTACGCGGACCTGCATGTCGGCGCGGCGGATGGCGTGCATGTGCGCGCCTTCGCCCAGCCGATCATCAGCTATGCCATGGGCGTCGCGCCATCGGCCAGTCCGATCGATCAGAGCCGGGTCGACATGCTTCAGGGCTTTGCGGAGGTCGCCGTTGGCCCGGTCATGCTGCGGGGCGGACGTCAGATGCTATCGCTAGGCACCGAGAGGCTGGTCGGCACCCGCTATGGTCCCAATATGCCGCTGGCGTTCGACGGCGTGCGCGGCAGCCTGTCGCTGGGCAAAGGACGCGCGATCGATCTGTTCCTGCTCAATCCGGTGCAGGCTGGTCCCGACAGCTTCGACGATCGCACCTCCGACACGCGCAGATTATGGGGCGCCTATGCGACATTGCCGCAATTCGACCTCTATTATCTGGGCTATCGCAACCGCGCCGCGCGCTTTGGCGGACGGATCGGGCGCGAGGTGCGTCACAGCATCGGCTTGCGCTTCCATGGCGCACGGGACCAATGGCACTGGAATGTGGAGGCCGTCGGGCAGTTCGGCCATCATGAGGAGCAGCGCATTGCCGCCTGGACGCTGGGCACCGAAGTCGGCCGGACATTGGACGCCCTGCCCCTGTCACCCGATGCGACATTGCGTTTCAACATCGTGAGCGGCGATCGGCATCGCGGTGACGGCACGCTGGGCACGTTCAACGCGCTATTTCCAAAGGGCAAATATTTCGGCGAATTGTCACCTGTCGGCCCGACCAACATCATCAGCGTCAATCCCCGGATCAGCGCGCCGCTGGGCAATGGTTTTTCCGCCAGCATCGCTGCCATGGCCTATTGGCGCTATGCCTGGAACGACGGCCTGTACGATATTCCCGGCAATCTCATTCGCGCCGCCGACCACAGCCGCGCCCGCTTCATCGGCAAGGAAGCCGAAGCGACGCTGGCATGGCAGGCCACGCCCGAACTGGAACTGTCCACGTCGCTGTCGCTCTTTGCGCCCGGCGCCTTCATCCGCCAGACCGGCCCGGCGAAAACCATCGCCATGACCGGTTTCGAAGCCAATTTCCGTTTTTGAACTTCAGGAGCATCGCCATGCCGACTTCGCCTTCTTCCCCCTCTCCCCTGCCCGGCCTGCTGCTGTTGCTGTCGGTCACGACCGGCCTGATCGACGCCGTGAGCGTTCTGGGCCTGGGCAAGGTGTTCACGGCCAACATGACGGGCAATGTCGTCTTTCTGGGCTTTGCCGCAGCGCAGGCGCCGGGATTTCAGGTCGCGCCCTATCTGGTCGCGCTTTTCACCTTCTTTCTCGGCGCTCTTGTCGCCGGGCGCGTGGGGCAGCGCTTTGGCAAGCGACCGCTGCGCCAGTGGCTGACCATCGCGGCGCTGATCGAGGCGGCATTGTTGTGGATCGCGGCGGGCGTTGCGCTGGGCTTTGACGTGCCGACGCTGAAACCCACCGCTGCCCTGTTCGCCATCATCACCCTGACCGCCATCGCCATGGGATTTCGCAATGCGACCATCCGCCAGTTGAAGGTGCCCGACCTGACCACCACCGTCCTGACGTTGACAGTCACGGGAATCGCGGCGGACTCCAGCCTGGCGGGGGGCGGGAATCCCAATCTTGCCCGCCGGGTCGGGGCGATCGTCGCCATCTTCGCCGGTGCGGCCCTGGGCGCGGTGATGGTGATCCATCTGGGGCTGGCCCTGCCGTTGCTGTTGTCAGGCTTCATCGTGCTGACAGGGACGTTGCTGTGCGTGCGGCATCCGGTCGCCGCTTTGCCCCATGGATAGGAGTGGCTGGCCGCACCAAGCCTCGGCGTCACATCACCGGCCCGACGCGACGGTGCCGTCCGGTCCGCTGTGCAGGGTCAATGGCGACAATCGAAGCCGCATCCGGTTTAGCCATTGACCGCACCGGGCCGTCACCACGGCCAGTCGCCAATCATTTGCTGGCTGCCTGGTCGCGCTTGTCCGCTGGCTGCTCGCGATCCAAGACAATAACGCCAGTTCGCCTTCGCTGACATAGGATGTGCCGGGCGGCTGGATGCCCAGGCCCCGCCGCTCTGCCAGACGATGCAGAATGGCGAAACAGCGGACGGCGCGCGGGTCCGGATGGCTGGACCATTCGCCGCGTATGAAGGCCAGCACCCGGCGTTCTACCCGGGTGCGGCGATGCAGCGGCAGGGTGGTCCGCTTCATAAGGCGCGCGCCACAGTCAGCGACAGGATTGCGCCCTGCCATTGATCGCGCTGTTCCAGTCCCGACGCCGTACCCGCGCGGCTGGGCGTGTAGAAGCGGCGAAGGCGGTGCGTATCCTGCCCGTTGATGGCACTGGCTTTCAGGGTCGTCTTGAACCCGGCCAGCGCGCTCGTTTCGACATAGGCGCCCCACAAGGCGTCGTCGCGCCAGGCCAGCCATTCGCCGGTATAATAGACCGACCCGCGCTCGGCCGCCGCATAGTTTATCCCCCAGGAGGATCGCAGTGCGGGCACATCATGGCGAAATTCGGCGGTCAGGCTGCGCGGCGAGATATCGTCCATGTGCCGAGCCCCGCCCGTCACCGGATCCCGCAAGCGCGAGCCGCGCAGCGTGCCGTCCAGCGTCAGCCGCGCGCCGCGTATCGCATCGTCGAGCGGCAAGGTCGCCTGCGCCGTGACACCCCATTGGCGCGCATTGCCGATCGTGCCCAAAGCCTCGTCCCCCGACGGCAGCAACAGATAGCCAAGCAACCCCTGATGCCATTGATGATAGCCCTCGACCGCGATCGCGCCGCCCTTGCCCCAGCGATGATCGATCCGGGCCAGCCCGCGGGTCACGCGAGCGGGACGCAGGCCGGCATTGCCGCCAAGCGGCCTGCCATCGGCCTGGTTCACCGATGCGGCAAAATCGCCGAAGTCGAGTTGATCCACCGTCCGGCGAACACCGACGCGCAGTTGCGTGCGTCCCGTTGGCGACCAGACGAGCGCGGCCGAGGGCTTCCAGTAGGACAGACTCTGTTCGTTCGGAAAGTCGCCGACGACGCGGATGCGCGACATCTCAAAGGCCATGCCGCTTTCCAGATTGAGCGTGCCGGCCAGTTTGACGGTAAGATTGGCAAAGGCTTCGCCGCGCAATTCGGACACGCGCGTATCGGCATTGGCAAGATTGACCGGCAACAGACCGCCGCCCACATCCTCCGCATAATCCAGCCGGCTCGACAAGCGGTTATAGGCGATTTCCATGCCCAGTTCCGGGCGGATCACATGGTCGCCCTCCTGCGTCAGCGTGCTGCGGCCGACGAGTTCGAGCGGCTTTTGTCGAAGCGAGGAGACGCCCTGATAGCCCGGCTCGGCATAATTTTCATCCGTGGCGCCGTCCTCCAGCCGGGCGAGGCCGACCAATTTGGTGGTCCAGCCCGATCCAATCGCGCGGGTCCAATCGAGGCCCAATTCGGCGCTTTTCCCCTTTTCTTCGTAGACGATATCACGCATCGCCCGGGGCGCGCCGTCCCGCTCGCCCGCAAAAATGTCGATGGCGCGGCGGGAGCGGAAACCATCCTTGTTCAGTCGCAGATTGACGGTCAGCGCGCCGCCCGCAACCGCGCCGGACGTGGAGGCGGCCAGCCCCCATTCGGGTGCCTTGGCCGTCGTCTTTTCGAACCGGGTCTGCGTCAATTGACCTGCCGCATCCCGATTATAATAGAGGCCCTTGGCCGGGAAGCGCGCCACTTCCCCGGACAGTTCGACATTGGTCTGCCAGCCGGCGATGCGGCGGGCATGGCTGATCTGTGCGGAGGGGGACAAGCGCCCATCGGACGTATGGCGCACCGTGACGGACGCATTGCCCGAGCCCCCGGCATCGGTGCGCAGGATGACATTGGCCACCAGCGTCTGCCCCTGCGCCTCGGCCGCGTCCGTGCCGCGCAAGAGCAGGATGCGTTCCACGCGCGAGGCGCTGATCCGGCGCAGCACCTGGCTGATCCCGCCAGCCTTTACCGTGGGACGCTGGCCGTCGATCAGGACGTTGCCCGCCGCGCCGCCGAAGCCACGCAGGCTCGACCCTTCCGACAGCAAAAAGCCCGGTGTCCGTTCCAGCATGTCGAGCGCCGTCTGGGGCTGGAAAGGCGCGTAAAAGTCTGCCGGATATACCGGATTGGGACCGGCTGGTATCACCGGCGGGTGCGTGGGATGCTGTGTGGCCATATCCGGCCGCACTTGATCGTCGGAGGGCGTTACCGCCACGGCGGCGAAGCTGGAAAAGAACAGGGTCAGATTCATCGCATGAAAAACTCTACCGGGACGATCCGTTCGATCGTGTCGCCAATGACATCCTTAGGTGGCTTGGGCAGCGGCTGCGCGCGTTTCGGCGGCTCGACCGTGGGCTGATCGATAGCGGCTTTGGCCGCTTCCTTCTGTCCCTTTTCCGGACGGGGCGGCACGTCCCGTATCGGTTCGGGAGAAGGCGCTATGCGGACATCGGCTGCCTGCGCAATGTCGGTCACCAGCGCGAAACCACCGGTCCGCCGGACCGGACAGCGGTCCAGATCGGTCTGATAATTCTGGAAACCGGCAATGAGTTGCGCTGCCATCGTCCGCCCCTAAAAATGATGTGCGGCGCCTAGATTAATTGCGATGGATTCGCAATAGCATATACTATCAATCTCGTCATCCTTCCAAGGCCAACCCGTTTTTTGGCACCTAACGCCTTCAAATCCTTTGCCGCTGGAGCATGGCCCGCTGGCCATCTTCACAATCCGACCGAAATATTATTTCTATAATGTTACATTGCATATGAGAGTCAATCTCATTAATGGCCCGCAGCAAGCGGATGAGAGATTCGCACAGACAGTCGATCGCAATGCAAATGATCAATTTGGGGGGCCATGCCATGTCCGTTACCGTCAAGCTTCTTGCCCGCAATTCCGGCGCCTCGGCCGTCGCCCTGGCCCTGCTGAGCGCCGCCCATGCCTATGCGCAGGCTCCGGCAGGTGACATCGATGCCGATTCCATCATCGTCACGGGCAAGACGGAAACGACCGGCCTCCACCTTTCGTCGCGCGAAACGCCGCAATCGGTGACCGCCATCGACAGCCTGCGCATGCAGGAGCAAGGGCTGTACGAAATTTCCGACGTGATGGATCAGGTCGTGGGCATCCAGTCCAATCGGACGAGCGCCCTCGGCACGGACGGCACCGCCTACACGGCGCGCGGCGTGGCGGTCAAAAACTATCTGGTCGATGGCGTCGCACGCCCGACCAATCTTTATGGCTTTACCGAGGATACGGCCGATCTAGTCGCCTATGAACGGGTCGAGGTCATCCGCGGATCGGCAGGCATGATCACCGGCACCGGCAATCCCGCCGCCGCGATCAACATGATCCGCAAGCGCCCAGGCACCGATCTGCGCGCCAGCGTATCGGCCCGGGTCGGATCATGGGACATGTACCGGATCGAGGGCGATGTGGGCGGTGCATTGACATCCGACGGCCGGGTGCGCGCACGCGTCGCAGGTGCCTGGCAGGATAATGACACCTTCATCGATCGCGAGCATATCAAGCGCAAGGCGCTGTACGGCGTGATCGAAGCGGACCTGGCCCCCAATACGTTGCTGACCGCCGGCGTGGAATATCAGAATTTCCGCAGCACCGGCGCATCGCGCGGCGGCGTGCCGCTCTATTTCACCGACGGTAGCGAGACCCATTTCGCGCGATCGACCAATGGCGGGGCGAATTGGTCGGACTTCAGCCGCAAGAGCACCAACATCTTCGCCTCCATCGCGCATGATTTCGATCCGAGATGGCATCTGCAGATCGACGCCGAACATAAATCTGGCTCCTATGACGAGACGATCGGCTATTTCTTCGGCACGGCGATCGACAAGAATACGGGCCTTGGCGGTACGTTCTACGCCACCCGCTGGGCATCCGACCTCAAGCTGGATGCCGTCTATGCCAATTTGCGCGGCAGCTTCGACGCATTGGGACAGGAACAGCATATCGCGCTGACGCTGAGCCATGCCCAGTTCAACGACGACCAGACCCCCTATCCCGGCTGGTGGGACGGCCCAGACTATATGAAGTCGATCGACGCGCTGACATATTTCAAGACCGGCGACGTGCTGAAACCCGACCTGTCGGCAACCGGCAGCCTGGCCGGCAATCGCGTCAAAACCAGCGCGGCCGCCGGTGTCGCGCGCCTGAAGCCGATTTCGCCCCTGTCCATCATCATCGGCGGCCGACTGACATGGTGGAAACAGGACAGCTATGCGCAGGGCGTGACCGGTCCCCGGACATGGACCCCCGGCACTCGGGAAAAGGCCGTGCTGACCCCCTATGTCGGTGCCGTGCTCGACATCACCAAGACCCTTTCGGCCTATGTCAGCTATGCCAGCGTGTTCGAGCCGCAGACGGCGCGTACCGTGAACGGCGACATGTTGGCACCGCTGGAAGGGAATACCTATGAAGCTGGCCTGAAGGCCGATTTCTTCGACGGGCGCCTGGCTGCGAGCGCCGCAGTTTTCCGCATGAAGCAGGACAATTATGCGATTGCCGATGGCGATGGCATCTTCGCCCCCGACGGCAGCACCGCATATCACGCCGTATCAGGCATGAAATCGTCCGGTTTCGAACTGGAAGTGAATGGCGAGATTCTGCCCGGATGGCGCGTTGCGGGCGGCTTTGCCAATGCGCGATCGGAAGATCGCGATGGCGTGCGCCAATTGCCACAAACCCCCAAGGACAGTTTCAAGATGTTCACCACCTATCGGCTGCCCGGCGATCTGGATGGGCTGACGATCGGCGGCAACCTGCAATGGCAGGGCAAGGGGCGCACCGAATATGCGGGGCCAAATGGCGTATTCTACACACAGGGCAGCCTGGCGACACTGGACCTGATGGCGCAATATCGTTTCTCCGACCATCTGACGCTGGCCGCACATCTGGATAATGTCTTCGACAAGACCTATTATTCGGGCCTATCCACTGGCAGCGCGCGCTATGCCGCGCCCCGCAGCCTGATCTTCACGCTCAGGGGCAGCTTGTAAGCGCATGATCGTGGCGCCCCTTCATTCGCACTGGACTGCCTCCGCTGCATCAGCAGCGCAGGCATCGCCGTTCAGCGTACCTGATTGCGTAGCCGTTCCTTTTCCTCCGTCTGCCAGACCGTGTCGCCACTTTGCCAATTGGCCGGACATCCGGAGCAATCCTTCATCCAGGCGTCCTGGAACACCGCAAAGCGGATGCGTGACGCATCCATGATAGCCCCTTCCAGATTGGCTTCGTAGAATTTCGCTTCCAGCAAATCTGCATGGATCAGTTTTGCGCTTTTGAATGACGCGCCTTTCAGCAGCGCTTTTTCCAAAGTCGCCGCCGTAAAATCGACGCCGTCGAACGTCGCATGACCGGCCCGGGCAAAGGCCAGATTGGCGCCACGCAGCGATGCGCCAGTCAGCCGCGCACCATTGAGGAATGTCATGGACAGGTCTGCCCCTTCCAGATCCGCGCCTTCCAAATTGGTGCCGGTCAGGTTCGCATGCCGCAGATCGGCGCGCGACAATTTGGCGCCATTCAGGTCGGCGCCCGTCAAATCGGCGTTCGCCAGATCGGCAAACCGCAGGTCCGCCCCCGGACAGGCGGTGTGCGGGGCGATGGTACATCCGTTCACGACCCAAGGGGACGGACGCTCTTCTATATTGACGATCTTTTGCTGAGCATGGGCAGGCGTGACAGCCGAGACGGCCAGCAGTGAAAGGACAATCAGGCGCATGGGATATTCCGATCCATGGGCGAAAGAGGGTGCCCGGCCGAAGACGCGAGGGAGGTCGCATGTCCGGCCGGGCGCTTCACGCGGCGTGTCGGCGCCGCGCCAAGATAATTCAGGCGTCGGGCAGTTCGAACACCCAGAAGGAGCCGCCCTGGCTGACCGTGCGGGTCAGGTCTGCCATGTCGCCGCCCCATAGCGGCACCGCGCCGCCATAGCCGGAGGCGAGGCCGATATATTGCTTGCCATCCTCTTCCCAGACGATCGGCACGGACACCACGCCGGACCCCGTCTGGAACTTCCAAAGCTCCTCGCCGGTCTTCGCGTTGAAGATCTTCACATAGCCATCGCTGGTGCCCTGGATGACGATATTGCCTTTGGTGGTGACGTTCCCGCCCCACAGCGGCAAATGTTCCTTGGCTTCCCAGGCGATCTTACCGGTCTTGGGGTCCATCGCGCGCAGCACGCCGACATGGTCGTCAAACTGCTTCCTGATGCGGAAACCCTGCCCCAGATAGGCGGCCCCCTTGTTATAGGTGACATTTTCGGTCCAGTAATCTTCCGACCAGTCGTTGGACGGGATGTAGAACAGGCCGGTGCCGGGATTGTAGGACATGGGCATCCAGTTGGTACCGCCGAGGAAATTGGGCGTGACGCGGATGCTCTCGCCCTTGTCCTTGCCCGGCGCTGGCGGCGGCGGGCGCTGGCCCGGATTTTCGATCGGCCGCCCGTTGGCGACATCCCATTTGCTGGCCCAACTGATATTGGGGACGAAGGGATAAATGCCGAGCGCGCTGCCCTTCTGCTTGCTGATCCTCCCGTCGCGCTTGGTCAGCTTGTCGAGGTCGGTCAGGAAGAAATAGCCGTTGCGGTCGGCATGGGCGCCCGCCCGGATCGTCTTGCCGTCCTTCTCCAGATCGAACAGCACGATCGGGTTGTTGCCCGAAAAATCCCAGGCGTCGTTGGGCGTATGCTGGAAGAAGCCGACCGGCTCGCCCGTCGAAGGCTCGATATAGACCTGACCCGACGTATAGAGGCTGTCGCCCGGCGAGCGTTTCCACGTATTCCACGGCGCGGGGTTGCCGGTGCCGATGACGATGGTGTTGGTCTTTTCGTCATAGGTGGCAGACTGCCACGGTGCGCCGCCGCCGTGATTCCAGGCCTCGACCTTCTTGCCGTCCTTGTCATTGGGCCAACTGGGCGCCTTGGGATCGCCGGTGAAGCTCGACGGCTTGCCGTTCAGGCGACCCTGATGCCCTTCCACCATCGGGCGCATCCAAATTTCCTCGCCCGTGTCGGGATCGCGGGCGTATAGTTCGCCCACCACGCCGAATTCGTCGCCCGACGATCCGTGGATCAGCATGATCCGGCCGGTCTTCTTGTCCTTCACGATCGTGGGCGCGCCGGTCATGGTGTAACCGGCCTTGTGATCCTGAAACTTCTTGTTCCACACGACCTTGCCGGTCTTGCGGTCCAGCGCCACCATCCCCGCGTCCAGCGTGCCGAAGAAGATCTTGTCGCCATAAATGGCCGCGCCGCGATTGACGACGTCGCAGCAGGGACGGATATCGTCGGGCAGGCGGGCGGTGTAGGACCATATCTTCTTGCCGGTCTTCACATCCAGCGCGAACACGCGGCTGTAGGAACCGGTGACATAGATGACGCCGTCATAGACCAGCGCCTGACTTTCCTGTCCCCGCTGCCGTTCGTCGCCGAAGGAGAAGACCCATTTGGGCACGACCTTCTTCGCGTTTTCACTGTTGATCTGGGTCAACTCGCTATAGCGCTGCGCTTTCACGCCCAAGCCATACATCAACACATTGTCGTTGCTTTTATCATCCGCCAATATGTCTTCCCAGGTCACGCCGGGCAGCTTGAAATCATGCTTCTGCGCCGCCGGCTGGCCGACCACCGGTGCCGCACCCAGCACCGCCATGGCGCACGCCATCAGACGCCCCCGTCTTCCCATCATCGCATCCTCCTAAAGCCAGACTGCGGTCATTCCCGCTTGTCGAAGCCAAGAGTAGGCGGCGTTTTATGAGATGGTCCTGATGGCTTTATGAGAAAGCGCTCAGACTGACTTATGCTTTGGTCCGATGCCGCAGCAGGAACCCGACCCCGCGCACGGTCGAAAGGTCGGGCGCCCCGTCATGGCGGATAAGATGCTTGCGCAGATAGCCGACATAGACGTCCACCGCATTTTCGGTGACCTCCGCATCCTGTCCCCACACCTCATCCAATATCTGCCCTCTGGTGACGACCTGCCCCGCCTGACGCGCCAGGCAGTGGAGCAGGTCGAACTCGCGACGGCTGAGGGGGAGCGATACTTCTTCCACCCGCGCGGCCCTGCCGCGCACATCGACCACCAATCCATCCAGCACGATCCGGTCCTGAGATTGGACGGCGCTGCGCCGGATCATTACGTTCAACCGCGCCAGCAACTCGTCGAACGAAAAGGGCTTGGTCAGATAATCGTCCGCGCCGCAGCGAAAGCCGTCCAGCCTGTCCTCCAGTTCCGCGCGCGCGGTCAGCATGCAGATGGGAAGGTCGTTGCCCTTAGCGCGCGCCTCTCGGCAGAGGTCGGCACCATCCGCATCGGGCAGGCCCAGATCCAGAATGGCCGCATGAAATTGACCCGATGCCAGCCGTGACTGCGCGCGGCGCCCCAATGTCTGCCATTCCACGGCATAGCCTTCCGCCGTCAGGCCGCGATGGACGAACCGGCCAATGCCCGGATCATCCTCCACAAGTAATATCCTCAAACCCGCGCCGGCAGCCTGAGCGACACGCATAATCCTTCTCCCTCATCCCTGTTATAGGCGCTGATCCGGCCCTGATGAGCCTGGGCAATCCAGCGGGCCAGCGACAGGCCGAGCCCGGTGCCGCCCAGCGATCGGCCCGCTTTCCCTTGCACATAGGGGTCGAAGATGCGGTCCAGTTCGCCATCCGCGACGCCCGGCCCCTCATCGGCGATGACGATCCCGACCTCCCCATCTGTATGGGTTCCGTGCAATCGGATCGTGCTGCCGGGGGGAGAGAATTTGACCCCATTATCCACCAGCGCCAGCATCGCCTGCCGCAAACGGTCTGCGTCGCCCATGATGGGCATGGGTCGATCCAGCGCCTCCAGTTCCAGCCGGATGCCGCTGGCATGGGCAAAGGAAAAAGCACTCTGCCCGACCTCACGCGCCAATTGTGCAAGATCGACCCGATCCTGCCGTATCGGCAACGCCCCGTCCTCTGCACGGGCCAGGGTCAACAGGTCGTCCAGCCGCCGTTCCAGAAAGAGATTGCTGTCCAATATCTGCTGCAATGCATCGCGCAGAACCGACACGTCGCCATCCATGCGCAGCGCCACCTCTGCCTCACCCCGCATGACGGTGACGGGCGTGCGCAGTTCATGACTGACTTTGGACAGGAAAAGGCGGCGGCGGCGATCGGTTTCGCCCAGCTGCTGGTTCAATCTTTGCAGCTCGCGTGTCCGCGCGATCACCTTGTCTTCGACCGCCAGCGCCATATCCTCGAAATGCGCGATCAATTGCCGGACTTCCCGCAATCTGCTGCCGGGCAACGGCTTGCGATCATCCTCTTGCGCGATGGAACGGGTCGCGTTGGCCAGAGCCGCAAGCGGAACCACCAGATGCCGCCACAGGAAGAAAGCCCCACCGAATGGCAGGGCCAACAATAGGCAGATGATGACCGATATCAGTCGCCATGCACCGATCTGCGCTTGCTGCGCCTGCTGCGTTGCGACCTGCGCTTCACTATTCTCCTGCGCCGCTATGCTGCGAACCAATTGTCTGATTGCAGGCAATGCACCCGGGCCGGACTGAAGCAGCTGGAGCAGATGCCTGGCATTGGCTTCCTCCCGCGCCTGATAGCCAAGGTCCGACGCATCATCGCCCATCAGCGTCGTTTCCTCGGCGATGCTGGCAAAATAGGCTTTGACCGCCACACCCAATTCGGTCTGGGCAGTGGTGGAACGGTTCAGCAAGAGCTGGGCCGACTCCGCGTCGATATGTGCCAGCAGCAAAGCCTGCTGCTGCGCCATATCTGCTCGCCGCGCGAATTGATGCGTCGATCCTTGCAGGTAGATTATAGTGCCCAGCAAAGCGCCAAGGCCCATCGCGACGGCGATGGCACCGGTTAGGAACAGACCCCGAAATCCCACCAGAGTCACCACATATCCTCTCCAGTCCCCAGCCTCTGCAGGGCTTGGCGAAAGGCTAGATCATGGCTCGCGCAACGTCCCTTATACCAAGGGAGGATGCAGGACGTGCGTCGGCCGCCATCACGTCCGTCAGGAAGGACATGGTGCAGATGACGCGGCGGGAGCCGATGGCCCCCGCCGCGTCATGCGCGTTACATCAGAAAGCGAGATGCAGCGTCGCCTCGACCGTGCGCGGGTCGCCCAGCACCCACTGGCTGCTGCCATAAGTGGCACGGGCATAAGTCTCATTGAAGATGTTGCGCACGCGCAGCGCGGCACTCGCCCCCTCGACAAATTGCCAGCGCACCCCTGCATCGGTGAGCGTGTAGGCCGGGACGATCCGGCTGTTCGCCGCGTCCTGATACCGTTTGCCGACATGGCTGACGCCACCGTCCATCACCCAATTATCGGCAAACTCCCAACTGACGAACGCGTTAGCGGTCTTTGCCGCCACATTGCTAGGGCGGTTACCGGCCCGCTGGAACAGCACGCCGCCTACCGACTCCGCAAAATCGTCATAGCGCGCCCGGACCAGCGCACCATTGAGCATGATGCTGAGACGGTCGATCGGCTCAAGGAAGAGCGAAGCCTCCACGCCGCGTGAGCTTTGCTGGCCCACCTGTACCTGAATAGTGGGAATCAACGGGTCGGATGTCAGCAGCTTGCGCTTGACGATATCATAGGCGGCCAAGGTCCACTGCCCGCGCGACCCCCAGAAGATATGCTTTATCCCTGCCTCATATTGCCGGCCGGTCGACAGGTCGAAATCGCTTTGCGCCATGCTGGTGGACACCAGCGCGCCGACCGGATCGGCCGCCGTGGCATATTGGCCATAGAGCGCCAGCGACGGCACCGGATTATAGACCGCGCCCATGCGCCATGTCACCGCATCGGGGGTGGCGACGAAGTTGTTGGCCGCGTTCACATAGTCGGTCTTGGTAATTTCCGGCCGATCGTAGCGCAGGCCCCCCACCAGCGAGAATTGCTCGCTGAACTTCAGTCGATCCTCGGCAAACAGCGCATATTGGCGGATGCGATTGGTGTAGCGCGGCTTGGTCGGTGCGCCAGGCTGATGAAGGAACAGCCCCGGATCGGGATTGGCGGCATCGACCAAGCGCGTTGCATTATTGCCGCTGTTACTGACATTCTTGTAACTGATGCGATTGACGTCGAAGCCGATCACCAGACTATTGTCCAGTCCGCCGACGCCATGGTTCAACGTCGCACTGGTACGGTTGCCGGTCTGTTTTTGTATATGGTACAGTTCCAGGAAACTGGATTGGCGGACCTGCGCGGCATTGCTGGCCGTCGCCGGCACATAGGTGACGGTTTCGGCATTTTTCCAATATTTGTTCGCCCACAAATGATAGAATATGCTCCGGATGGTCAATGCGTCCGACGGTTGCCACTCCATTTTCGCCTGGCTCCAATTGTCGCGGAAGCGCAGCCGGGCATCGGCGACATTATAGTTGTTCTTCCTGATCGAGCGATCAAGCGCGCCATTGACGAGCGGCACGCCAAACCAGGTGCGGGGATTTTGTTCGCTATAGTCATGGGACAGAGTGATGCTCAGATTCGCGGCGGGCTTCAGCCGGATAGCGCCGGCCAGCGCCACTGCATCGGCGTCGCCCCGCGTCATCCACCCTTCGGACCGGCGAACGCTGGCATCCGCGCGGAAAGCGACACCGTCCGTAACCGGGCCGCCTGCGCCGACCCCGATATTGAAGCTGTCATAGGACGACACGCCTACGCGCCCGCTGACCTGCATATTGTCCGACGGCTGCTTGCGCACGACGTTGACCGCGCCACCGATCGCGCCTTCGCCATAAAGGACTGAAGCCGGGCCGCGCAAAATCTCCACGCTTTGCGCCATCCACGGATCGGCGGGGAAGGTCAGCGTATTATTGTACATGCGCATGCCGTCATACAGGGTCATGACCGAATTCTGCCCGGTAAAGCCCCGCGCAGAGAGGCCGAAACCGAACACGCCCGACGTGTTGACGATGCCCGTCGCGCGCGCGGCAGCATCCTGAATGGTAAGGTCGCCGCGCAGGCGAATGGCGTCGCCATCCAGCGTTTCGACACTGGCCGGCATTTCCAGCGCGGTAAGGCCAAGCCGGCTCGCCCCGTCATTTTTCTGGTTGAGGCGCAGCGGATCGACGACGCCGGTGACGATGATGGCCGCCTCGTCCGTGTCTTCGGCAGACGGTTGGGCAAAAGCGCCAGGCGCAACAAGAGAGAAGGCCGCAATCGCAGCCGGTGCACATTTCAACATATTCAACCCCCGTTCGGCATCGCACGACAATCGGGCGGGGGCGTGCCGTTCACGAACGGTCGGCAGCCGGCATCGGCCGGACGCCAGGGGCGGCCGACACACAGCGTCCGATGCGGCCCCAGCCGCTCGTTCGTCGCTCAGACGGAGTTACCGTGCCGCGGCCATCCCCTGGACCAAGGCAAGAGCGACCAGACGCCGGCAGGTCTCCTGGCTCATGGGTCATCGCTTGATATACGGCCTTCCCAGGCCTCGCATGATTTAGCGTCCGGCCCAGTGGCTGGCAGATCGGTCGCAATGCCGTCTGCTCATGTATATCGCGCTCGCCACTTACAGTTGCAGGGACAGCCCTGGATTTGGACGGCTCGCACCATCCTCACCATGTTCCCATTTTAATCCCCGTTTCCGGGGAACCGACGCGATCTTTGTCTCCTCGGCTCCCAAAGGCGCCGCATCGACACACCCATCTATGATTCTCATGTTGCCGGCGCAAGAGACTTCCGCATTGTTCTTCAGCGGACTGATCGGCTTCTATAATATTGCCTCCCTCATAACGCCGTCGGTACGGTTCCGCCGTCGATGACATATTCGGTGCCAGCAGCGGGAGTCGTCGTTGATCGAGGTCACATGGATGACGATACCGCCATCCCTGCGGAGCATCGTCCTTACCGCCAAAGGACGGGCGGGCGGCGCGTCAATCCGGCGGATTTAAGGCGCATCGGATCGGGGCAGGACAGGCCGACGCCTGATATCGCAAGCGGAATAATCTCTCTGGGATGTCGCAAAACTTACATTTTATCGACCTACTCACCAGCCGCCCTCCCATGATATTCCGAGTTCACAGTCGTGACTGCGCTTCATGTTCGCCCTATTGACCGCTGGTTCGTGGACGAAGTCCTGCCGCACGAAAGCGCCTATATCGCCTATGCGCGCCGCACCGTGCGTGACGAAGACGAAGCGGGCGACATCGTGCAGGAAGTCTATGCCAAGCTGTTCACGCTCGACGGCTGGACCGCCATCGCCAATCCGCCCGGCTATGTGATGCGCATGATCTACAGCCATTCTATCGACCGTATCCGACAGGCCCGTGTCGTCACCATGCAACCCATGCCTGCTCCAGCCATAACCGATGTCGCCGACGACATGCCTGACAGTTTCCGCATCGTCGCCGCCCGCACGCAAATGGCCCGCGTGCATCAGGCGATCGCCGCACTCCCCGACCGCTGTCGCATCGCCCTTGTCCGTCGCCGTTTCGGCGAAGAAAGTCCGCGCGCCATAGCCGACGATCTGGGCATCAGTATCTCCACATTCGAAAAGCGTCTGGCCCGCGCCGTCCAACTGTTGACCCATGCCCTCACCCCTTACGAACCGGCCATGGACGACGTATCGGAACAGTCGCAGGAGAAGATGCTTCTCTGACCGGCAAGCGCCTGTTAGATAGAAGGAAGGGATTGATCCCCCTCATGGATTGGCCCGATTGGCGAATATAACGAACGACAGATGACGATTTCTAAGGATCCGCTGGGTCAGGACGCCCTCATTGCCGAAGCGTCGCGATGGTTCGCTGCGCTGGAGGCGGGCACGGCACATGCAGATGATTTCGAAAAATGGCGACGCGGCGATCCGGCTCGCGCCGTCGCTTACGCGCGCGTCGTTGCCAATTGGGAGCGGATCGCCACCGCATCCCCGGCAGCGCTTCACCCGCGCACGGATGAAGCGCCCGCGTTCACCCGTCGTCAATGGCTCCGGATCGCCGCTGTCGGCGTGCCGCTCGCCGTCATCGGATCCGGCTTCGTCGCGCAGCGCGCCTATGCCTGGGACAATGCAACGACGGGCGTGGGCGAAACCCGGCGCGTCAACCTGCCGGACGGCAGCATCGCCTACCTCAACACCGACACGTCCTTGTCATGGCAGTTCTCGAAAAAGCAGCGGGCGCTGCGCCTGGAGCGCGGTGAAGTGGCGCTCGACCTGCGCGGCCGCGACAGCGCCATCTTTCACGCGGATGCGGGATCGCTGTCGCTCACACCCGGCCTGTTCGATGCCCGCGTTACGGACGACCGGGTGAAAGTAACCCTGGTGGACGGCCCCGCCATGCCCCTGCGCGACACCGCAGACGCCGAGGCGTTGAAGCCCAACCAGTCGATCATCGTCGAAGGCGACGGCATGCATCGGGTCGAAACCCACAGCAGCGAACAAGTCGCCTCGCTCATGGCCTGGCGCGCGGGTGAGATCATCTTCATCGATCAATCGGTCGCCGACGCAGCGGCAGATTTCAATCGCTACCTTCCGCGGAAAATCATCGTCGTCGACGCCGCACTCGCGCAGGAAAAAATCGGCGGCCGCTTCGACCTGTCACGCCCCGACCAGTTTCTGAAAGCCGTATCGCTCAGCCTGAACGCACAGGTCACGACCACCCCCAACGGCTATCGCCTGGCGCGATAAGACACCGTTCGTAAAATGCGCGAAAGAGCGCATTTTCGATGCGGCACGGCAAAGGGCGCATTTCCAAACAGTCGCAAACGCAGCGCGAAACGACCGCGTCTTCACGCCACCAAATGATCGGGAGATTTATTTTCCTCCGGCTTGGAGGCAGTGCCTTCCAATCCCGTCATCACACCGAACCGCGCAAATATGGCGCTCTTCGGGGGTTGATCTTTCATGTCGTTCCGTATGTCCCATTCGCTTCTTGCCGCCCTTGCGACCACAACAGCGCTGGTCGCCAGCCCGGCGCAGGCCGCTTCGGTCTATTTCGATGTACCCGCGCAGGATCTGGGCGCTTCACTGATCACTTTCTCAAAGCAGGCCAAGATCAAGATCGTCTATCCTGCGGCTGAAATTCGCGGCATGGCCGCCCCTGCCGTCCGCGGCACGATGACCCGTCAGGCTGCCCTGTCGCTGCTGATCGCCGGCTCGGGCCTGCGCGTGGTGGGTGATGACGGTCAGCTGGTCGCCCTGGCGCAGACCAATATGGGAAACGCGCCTGCTGCCGCGAATGAACAGTCCGCCGACGACGCCATAGTCGTCACTGGCTATCGCCGGTCGATCGAGGAGAGCCTGGAGCAGAAGCGGCAGGCCAATGCCTTCGTCGACGTCATCACGGCGCAGGACATCGGCAAATTCCCGGACAAGAACGTCGCCGACGCGCTGCAACGGATGCCCGGCGTCGTCATCACCCGCGACGGCGGCGAAGGATCGCGCGTCAGCATCCGTGGCCTTCAGCCGGGCCTGACGCAAACCCTGCTCAACGGCAATTTCCTGGCCGGTGCCGATAGCGGCGATCCGCAGCGTTCCTTCAACTATGTGATGCTGCCCGCCAATTTCATCGCCAGCACCGAAGTCTATAAGTCCTCCGAAGCGCGGCTGGAGGAAGGCGGCATCGGCGGCACGATCATCCTCAACACCCGCCGTCCCTTCGACGTGCCTTCCGGCTCCGGCTTCATTTCGGCCGAGGGTACCTATTCGGACAATAGCGAAAAGTTCGAGCCGCAGATCGGCGCTCAATATTCGTGGAAGAATGCCGATGAAACCATCGGCTTCCTGATCGGCGGCGTCTATCAGAAGCGCACCAACCGCGAAATGCGCTCGACCGCAGGCACATGGCGCTGGTGGAGCGACCGCGGCGCGAACGGTCAGGTGCTGGAACGCGCGACCGACGTCAACGGCAAGCCGATCGCCAATGACGCGGCGGTGTCCTACTGGACCGGCGGCGGGCAAAGCACCAATGATGGCACCCATTATACCGGTTACTGGGCACCTCAATCGGTCCGCACCGAAATATTCGATCAGGACCGCGAACGCTTCGGCATTCAGGCGACGGCCCAGTTCCGCCCGACCGACAGCCTGACCATCACCGCCAACTATTTCCGATTTCAATATAGCAGCGACTTCACCTATAATCAGTTGACGATCCCTGAATGGGGTTACGGCAAATTCTTCAGCGACGCTGTGTTCGACAAGAGCGGTACGGTCATGAAGTCCGCCACCTTCGCGGTGCCCGGATCGCCCTGCCTTGGCAGCACGCCGATGTGCACGATGGAAACCCCGCGCCTCACCGGCTCTTACAGCGAGGAAAAGCAGCACAGCCAGACCTTCGAAGCTGAAGCCCGCTACAAGCGCGACCGGTTCGACGCGCTGCTGAAGGTCGGCAAGACCGCGTCGCAGGGCGGCCCATCGCTGCGTTTCCAGGCCGCCGCAAAGCCGCGCATCACCGTGCCGGGTCAGGAGAAGAACGGCAATTTCCTGAGCGCATGGACATTGGGCAGCAAGGGCGTGGCGATGGAATTCTCGCCCAACCTTCAGGAAAACCTGATGAACGGCATCGCCCAGATCGACATCGGCGGCACCAACAGCAGCTTCACCAACAGCGCCATCGACCAGCCCTATGTGCAGTTGGACATGACGCGCAGCTTCGATGACGGCGGCTTCTTCCGCTCGATCCAGCTCGGCGGCAAATGGCGCAAGCTGGAAGTGCATCGCGAAACCGGCCGCAACGAATGGTATGCCGATGCCGCCAACAAGATTCGCTATCAGAACACGCCGCAGGGCGCGGTGGCGCAGCCGGAATATTTCTACAGCCAGCCGATCGGCAACATCAATGGCGGCTTCAGCGCAAACCTCTATCCCGGCATCAATTTCAAGCGCTATCTGGAAATCATCAACGAACGCTATGGACCATCGGTCCGCGAGCCTGAACCCAACAACGTCTATTATCTCAGCGAAGAGGCGCTGGGCGGCTATGCCCAGGCCAATTTCGGCACCGGCGGCCTGCGCGGCAATATCGGCCTGCGCGTTGTGCGCACCAAGCAGCGAGACGAAACGTCGGACCGCCTGCAACGCCTGATCGATTATTGCGTCAATGGTCCGGGCGGCCCGTTCGACCCCAACCGTCCGCTGGGCGCGGACGGCAATTGTCAGGTGCTTCCGCTGACCCAGCGCGAAGTGATCGAAAATATCCGCCTCAACGAACGCAAGACCTACACCGATTTCCTGCCCAGCCTGAACGCGTCCTACGACGTCACATCCAATCTGCTGCTGCGCGGCGCGGTGGCGAAGGTAGTGGCGCGCCCTTCGATCTCCGATCTGGCGGGTGCCCGTTCGCTCACCTACCGCTCGCCCGAATATGCGTTCGACCGCGACCAGTTCGGGGAATTTGCGGGCTGGTCGGGCAGCGGCGGCAATTCGCAGCTGAAACCCTTCCGCGCATGGCAATATGACATCGGCCTGGAATGGTATTTCAGCCCCGGTTCGGTGATCGGCGCCACCGCCTTCCGCAAGGATGTGTCGAACTTCATCGTGCCGCTGGTGATGGACGTCACCCGCGATGTGGCGGGGCAGCAGGTGCTGATCGAATCTTATTCGACGGTGGCCAACGGCTCCAGCGCCGTGTCGCAGGGCGTCGAACTTTACGCCCAGCACACCCTGCCCTTCGGGCTTGGCGCGCAGGTCAACTTCACCTGGAACGACACCTCGACGGCGGACGTGACGCTCGACGGGCAGAAGGTCGGCACCTCGCCGCTGGTGGGCAGCGCCAAGACGCAGTTCAACGCCTCGGTCTTCTACGAAACCAAGCGCCTGCTGCTGCGCGCCTCCTACAACCGGCGCGGCACGGTGGTCGGCGGACTGTCATCAGGATTGAACACTTATACCGCACCCTATGAACAGGTGGATCTCAACGCCTCCTACGAACTGATGAACGGGCTAATGCTCACGGCCTCGGTCATCAACCTTACCAAGTCGCAGGAGTGGCAATATCTGGGCAATGACACCAAGGATCGTTTCGTCGGATCGATCTATGCGGGTCGCCGCGCCTATGTCGGCATCTCGTATAATTTCTGATCTTCCGACCGGCCGGGCGCAGCATGTGCCCGGCCGGTTTCTGCCTGCCTGACGGAAACGATCCTTCCATGCGTAAAATTGCTCTTATCGCCCTGTCGCTGCTCGCGACCGTTCCCGCCACGGATGCCCTCGCCTGGGGCGGCCGCGGCCATGCGGTGATCGATTTCGCCGCGCTCGACACCCTGCCCGCGGACGGCCCCGTCTTCCTGCGCAACTATGCCGACTATATCGGCGAAGAAGCGGGCGCGCCCGACACATGGCGCTCCTCCTCCGAACCTTTTTCGAAGATCGACGAAGACCCCAACCACACCTGGTTCCTTGAGCGTCTCCGCTTCTTCGGGTCCGACGTCCCCCGTTCGCGCCACGCCTTCATCCTCGCCCTCTACCGCGAGCATGAACGGGTGAAGGCCACCGATCCCAAGGCCGCCGAACGGCTCAACGTCCGCTGGACCGGCACGCTCCCTTATGCGGTGATGGAAGGCTATGGCCGCATCGTCGCGGGCATGCGCTCGCTACGCGCCAAACGCTCGCGCGGCGAACCCACGGCCAATATCGAACGGACGCTCGCCTTCTACACCGCATGGATGTCGCACTATATCGGCGACGGCGCGAACCCCCACCATGCCAGCATCCATTGCGAAGGCTGGTTCGGCGACAATCCCAAGGGCTATGTCACCACCGGTGGCATCCATGGCGGGTTCGAAATCGGCTATGCCGACGCCATCGACCTGCAACCGGCCGATTTTACCAAGCGCATCGGCGCGCCCGGCCGACAGGATGGCGATCTCTTCACCCATGTGTTGCAGTTCCTCGCCGACAGCAACGCCGACGTCGAAACCATCTTCGCGCTCGAAAAGCGCGGCATCCTCTCCGATCCCAAAAGCCGCGAAGGCCGCGATTTCGTCTATCGCCGCGCCGCCGCAGGTTCGGCCATGCTGCGTGACCTGCTGGTCCGCGCTTGGGCCGAAAGCGCCAAACCGGGCAAGGGCGATCCCCGCCCGCAAGATCCCGGCAACGCCCATTACGACCCAGAAACCGGCACCGCCCCGGCGCCGCTGCCCTGAAAACCAAGGACTTGATGACAATGCCTGCCTTCCCTGCTTTTTCCCTGCGCTCCATGCTGCTCACCGCCGCTGCTGCGATCGCGACCATGGCCGCCCCCGCACAAGCGAAAGAGGCGAAGCAGGCGCCCAAGGCCCGCAACATTATTCTCTTCCTGGGTGACGCAGGCGGCGTATCGACCATCAACGCGGCGGGCATCCTCGCCCATGACAAGCCGCAATCGCTCTTCATCCAGTCGATGCCGCATGTTGCTCTGTCGGACACATCGGCGCTCGACAAATGGGTGACGGACAGCGCGGCCGGCATGACCGCCATCGTCACGGGCCACAAGACCAACAATGCCATGGTGTCGATGGTCCCCGGCCCCGACGGCGCGCTGACGCCGGTCAAGAGCCTGCTCGAATATGCCGAACAGCGTGGCCTTTCGACCGGCGTGGTCACCAACAAGCCGATCTGGGACGCGACGCCCGCTGCCAACTACGCCCATGTCGCCGCCCGCTCGAACAAGGGCGACATCTTCGCGCAGATGCTCAAACCCCGCTTCGGCAACGGCGTCGACATCATCCTGGGCAAGGGTCGCAAGGACGCCGTAGCCGCCTTCAACGCTGCGGGCACCACCCCGGAAAAGGCCTTCGCTACGGCCGGTTACGCATTCGGCGAAGACCCCGCCCTGATCGCCACGTCGCCGCGCACGGCGGTGCTGCGCGACAGCGACTTCGCGCCCACGCCCGCCGTCGAAGCGACCATCGGCCAGCTCGCCCGCAACCCCAAGGGCTATTTCCTGATGGTCGAATGGGACATGCACACCGACGATCCGCTCGGCGGCATGCGCCATGTCATCGAAATGGACGACATGATCCGCCGTGTCAGCGCCATGGCCGGTCCGGACACGCTGATCCTCTTCACCGCCGACCATAGTTTCGGCCTGCGCATGACCGGCGGCAAGCGCGACACCCCGCTCGCCCAGCAATATGATCCGGCCAAGCCGGGCGTCATCAGCGTGGAAGACAGCCATACCGGTGAAGAAGTCATCGTCGCCGCCTCCGGCCCCGGCTCGGATCAGGTGCATGGCTTCATGCCCAACACCCGCCTGTTCGACATCATGATGTCGGCGCTCGGCTGGAAAAAAGACAAGTAACTCTCTTCCACGCAGGACAGACCATCATGACCATAGACCGCCGCACGCTCCTGCAATCGGGCGCTGGCCTGCTGCTCCTGAACAGCCTGCCCGCTCGCGCAGCGACGCTCACCCGTCCGCTGGGCGCAAACCCGTTCACGCTGGGCGTTGCGGCGGGCGATCCGTGGCCCGACGGGTTCGTCATCTGGACGCGTCTCGCGCCCAAGCCGTTGGACGAACATGGCGGCATGCCGCAGGCGATCGTGCCCGTGGCATGGGAAGTGGCGGAGGATCAGGGCTTTACCCATATCATCCGCCGCGGCGAAGCGCTCGCCCGGCCGGAGCTGGGCCATAGCGTTCATGTCGAACTGTTCGGCCTGCGTCCGCATCGCCATTATTGGTATCGCTTCAGCGTCGCGGGCAGCGACGTCAGCCCGGTTGGCATGGCCCGCACCGCGCCCGCCACCGACGCGGCCATCGATCGTGCCCGCATCGCCGTTGCGGGCTGCCAGCATTGGGAAGCGGGCCTGTTCGACGTCTGGGGCGCGCTCGCGCGCGAAGCTGATCTCGACCTCATCTTCCACTATGGCGACTATATCTACGAAGGCGCCGGGCGCCCCGAAGATACGAAGGCTGTGCGCCACCATGCCGGCGACGAAATCTACAGCCTCGACGATTATCGCCGCCGCTACGCGCAATATAAGAGCGACCCGCATCTGCGCGCCGCCCATCAAAGCTGCGCCTTCGCCGCCTCCTTCGACGATCATGAAGTCGACAATAATTGGGCGGGCGACTATGATCAGGACGGCACGCCGCCCGACATCTTCCTGCTCCGCCGCATGGCGGGCTATCAGGCCTGGTATGAGAATATGCCCGTCCGCCGCGCCCAGATGCCCGGCGCGCAGGGGATTACCGCCTATCGACGGCTCGATTATGGACAGCTGCTGCGTACGCATGTGCTGGACACGCGCAGCTATCGCACCGACCAGTCCTGCAACGACATAGCCCGCGCCGACAATTGTACGGTGGAAGCGCATAACAGCCCCGACATGCTGGGCCGTGCGCAAGAAGCATGGCTGGATCAGGGACTGGACAATGTTCACAAATGGAATCTGTTGGCGCAACAGGTGATAGTCATGCCATTCGACGTGCGCGCACCCGGCCAATCGCGCCCTGTGTTCGAAACGGATCTGTGGGACGGCTATCGGCCGGCCAAGGCACGGCTTGTGGACAGTATCCGCCGCCATAACCTTACCAATGTCGTGATCGCGACCGGCGATCATCATAAACATGCTGCCGGCGTCGTCCCCGAACGCGATGATGCGCCGGATGAAAAGCCGGTCGCCGTGGAATTTCTGGCGACCTCCATCTCATCGGGCGGCAATGGCCATGGCGATCAAGGCTTCGATCATTTGCTCCGCAACAATCCCAATCTGGACCTATATACCGATTATCGGGGATATCAGCTGTTCGATATTACGCCCGAACGGTGGGTGACCGACGTGAAGGTCATGGATGTCGTGGAACGGCCGGGCGGGACGATCCGATCACTGGTCCGTTATGAAGTGCAACCGGATGCCCCCCGGCTACACCGGATCTGATTTTTTGAGTTTCTGAAGCGTCTGTCGGATATCGCGGCCGCGATCGCCGATTGCGAAGTAGAAGCTGCGACGGAATCCCGGCGATCGCGGGTCGAATGGGTTGACATCTCGCGTCCCCTCTTCCTCAAGGTAAAGCACATGGAACGGCGCGGCCCCTGGATGCTGCACCGACATTATAAATGGGGTCGATGATGGGAAAGATCGTACATCTTCTAATGTCCGCGGCGATGGTCGCGGGCCTGGGCGCCGCACCCGCGCTTGCGCAGTCCAAGCAAGTGCTGACGCATGAAACGCTGTGGATGATGAAGCGGGTCGGCGCGCCACTGACCAGCCCGGACGGCAAATGGGTCGTCTATGCGCTGAGCGAGCCATCCTATGCGAAGGATGAAACGGTCAGCGATCTGTGGATCGTGCCGGCAGATGGCAGCGCGGCGCCACGCCGGTTGACGTCGACCAAGGCGGGAGAGAGCGACCCGGCCTGGGCACCCGACAGCCGCCGCATCGCTTTTTCGGCCAAGCGCGAAGGTGACGATGTCGCGCAGATCTACATCCTCGACCTTGCAGGTGGCGAGGCCCGGCGCGCGACCGATGTGCCTACCGGCGCAGCCCGACCGCAATGGCGCCCGGACGGACAAGCGATCCTGTTCGAAACTCTGGTCTATCCCGGCGCGATGGATTCCGCGACGAACAAGAAGGCGGCGGACGAGCGCAAGGCGCGCAAATTTTCCATGCGCGTCTATGAACATTTCCCGATCCGCTACTGGAACGACTGGCTGGACGATCGCCGGCCCAGCTTTTGGGTGCAGCCTCTGACCGAAGGTGCGATGGCGCGCGACCTGATGTCCGCGACGAAACTGGCCCAAACGGAAGGCTTTGGCGGCAGCCCGCAAAATGACGGTGGCATGACCCTGTCCCCGCTCTGGAGCCCCGACGGCAAGGAAATCCTGTTCATCGCCACCACACAGCGATGGGATGCGGCGCATGCGCGGGTCAATTACGGCCTGTACCGAATGCCGGCCGATGGCGGCGAACCGACCCTGGCTACGCCGGTTCAGGGCGAATATGGCGATCCCAAATTCACGCCCGATGGCAAGAGCCTGATCGTCAAGTTCAACAGTCAGGGTGAGGATGTCTATGATCTGGCGCGGCTGCATCGCATCGCCTGGCCCGCAGGCGGGGCCGCGACGCTGCTGACCGGCGCGTTCGATCGCGAAGTGGACGGCTTTGCCGTGACGCCTGACAGTCGTACCCTGTATCTGACGGTGCCGGACGCAGGCATGGAAAATCTCTATCGCCTGCCCGTTGCCGGCGGAAAACCCGCACTGGTGGTCGCGCCCAAGTTCGGCGGCTATAGCGCGATCGACATTCCGTCGGACGCCAAGTCGACCGAACTGATCGCCAGCTATGGCAGCGCGGTGAACCCGGCCGAAATCGTACGGATCGATCCGAAAACCGGGCGCCATACCAACCTGACCAACGTCAATACGGCGCTCGCCGCGACGATCGACTGGTCCAGCCCACAGCATTTCTGGTTCACCAGCGACAAGGGGCGGCGCATCCATAATATGATCGTGACGCCGCCTGCGTTCGACCCGGCAAAGTCCTATCCGCTGATGGTGCTGATGCATGGCGGCCCGGCATCGTCCAACGCCGACCAGATCGGCCTGCGCTGGAACTATCACCTGCTGGCGAGCGCGGGCTATGTCGTGTTGATGACCGATTATACCGGATCGACCGGCTATGGCGAAGCCTTCTCCCGCGCGATCAAGCTGGACCCGCTGCGTGGCCCGGCCGAGGAAATCAATCGCGCCGTGGACGAAGCGGGCAAGCGGTACAGCTTCATCGACACCGCTAATGCCTGCATCGGTGGGGCCAGCTATGGCGGGCATCTTGCCAATTGGATGGAAGCCACGACCAGCCGCTATAAATGTATCGTCAGCCATGCGGGCGAAGTCGATCTGCTGACCCAATGGGGCACCAGCGACTTCAACTATGGGCGCGAAGTGGCGAGCGGCGGCCCGCCCTGGGGCGACAGCAAGGTGTGGCGCGACCAGAGTCCGATCACCTATGCCAAGGACTGGAAGACACCGATGCTGCTGACGGCTGGCGAGCGCGACTATCGCGTCCCCATGTCGAATACGCTGGAAACCTGGTCGACGTTGCAGCGGATGCAGGTGCCCAGCCGCCTGCTCATCTTCCCCGATGCCTGGCATTGGATCACCAAGCCCGAAGACAGCCGCCAATTTTATCGTGAGGTCCAAGCTTGGCTGGCCCATTATCTGAAGGGTGCGCCCGCGGTAAAGGGCGGGCCGATCGCCACCCCGGCAAAAGCCGCGCCCGGCGCGGAATAATCCGTCCATTTAAAGTCTGAAAGAACGCCGGCGGATCACAAGTCCTGCCGGCGTTTTACGTGACGGGCGGTTACGCGAAGCGTCGTTTAGACGGAGCCGTCTCCCGGCGTGGCAACATATGGTGCTTCGACCCCATCCAACCATCCCGATCGGCTAATCCACAAGTTCATGACGCGGCGGGCGTGCAACTCGCTCAGCGAGGCGACAGGCAAACCCCCGGCGCGGCTGGCGGAAAACCCACTCGCCTCACTCCATTACGGATAACTTCGTATCTATGAATTTTTCGTCTATGCGAATTTAATCCGATGCTTTAGAGGGAGGTACAAGAAGCAAAAAGGCTGGAGGGATAATATGCCGGTCATTCACCCGAATTGGGAACGTCCGCCCGTCAACATGGTCGATGGCTATTCGCTGGAGATGACGGCGAAGGATGTGGAATCGCTGCGGGAGGCAGCGCCGGCCATCGCGCGCGACACGCCCGTTGCCGTCACCTTCCTGCCCGGCGAGGATTTTGCCGCCCGCATCGCCGCGACGAAGCTGGTCCGCAGCCTGGGTTTTGAACCCATGCCGCATTTTTCCGCGCGTCGGATCACCTCCACAACGGAGTTCGAGGATTATCTGGCCGCCGCGGTGGCGGAAGCGGATGTGCAGCGCTGCTTCGTGATTGCCGGCGACCCGTCCGAACCCGAAGGCCCCTATTTCGACAGCAGCGCGTTGATCGCCAGCGGCGCGTTCGAACGGGCCGGCATCCGCGCCATCGGCATTGGTGGCCATCCGGAGGGTCATCCGAACATGTCCCCGGAGCAATGCTGGTCGGTGCTGACCAGCAAGTGCAGCGAGATCGAAGCACGCGGCATGGCCCCGCTGATCGTCACCCAGTTCGTGTTCGATGCCGACGCGGTGCTCGCCTGGCTCACCGAATTGCGTGCCCGTGGTATCAGCGCACCGGTCCGCATCGGCGTGCCCGGCCCCGCCGGCATCAAGACGCTGATGCGCTTCGCCGCCCGTTGCGGTGTCGGGGCATCCGCTTCCGTGCTCGCAAAATACGGAATTTCGATTACGAAGCTGATCGGATCGGCCGGCCCTGACAAGCTGGTCGATCGGTTCGAGCGGGCACTGGGGGATGAACATGGCAAGGTGCGGTTGCACTTCTATCCCTTTGGCGGCCTGGAAAAGACGGTGGCCTGGATCAACGACTATGCCCGCGCGCACTGACGCAGATGGGTGAGCGGGAGGAGATTGACGTGACGACTATCTATACGCTGCGGCTTCAGTGCGACGACAAGCCGGGCCTGGTGGCGAAGGTCGCCGGTTATCTGGCGGCGCGGGGCTGCAATATCGTCGATGCGCAGCAATTCGACGATGCGATGAACAACACCTTCTTCATGCGCGTCGCGTTCAAGCCCGGCGCGGGCGAGACGCTGGACGGCCTGCGCGACGGGTTCGCGCCGATCGCGCAGGACGCGGACATGGACTGGTCGCTGACCGATCAGGCCGCGCCCAAGAAGGTCGTGCTGATGGTCAGCAAGTTCGACCATTGCCTGGGCGACCTTCTCTATCGCCAGCGGATCGGCGAACTGCCGATGGATGTGGTCGGCATCATTTCCAACCATCCGCGCGAGGTGCTGCACACCTCGATGATCGGCAACATGCCCTTCTTCCACTTCCCGATCACGAAGGACACGAAGGCCAGCCAAGAGGCGCAGATCAAGCAGGTCGTGACCGAAACCGGCGCGGACCTGATCGTCCTTGCCCGCTATATGCAGATTTTGAGCGACGATCTGGCCGCTTTCCTGTCGGGCCGCTGCATCAACATCCATCACAGCTTCCTGCCCGGCTTCAAGGGCGCCAAGCCCTATCATCAGGCCTATGAGCGGGGCGTGAAGATGATCGGTGCGACCGCCCATTATGTCACCGCCGACCTGGACGAAGGTCCGATCATCCATCAGGATGTCGAGATGATCGGCCATGCCGACGTACCCGACGAACTGGTGCGCCGTGGCCGCGACATCGAACGGCGCGTGCTGGCCGAAGCGGTGCGGCTGCATCTGCAGGACCGGGTATTCATGAACGAGTCGCGCACCGTCGTCTTCCGGGGCTGATCCATGGCCACGCTTATCGACGGGCGCGCGATGGCGCGCGCGCTGGGCGAGCGGACCGCCGATGCCGTCGCCGGGCTGAAGGCCGACGGCATCGATCCGGCGCTGGCCGTGGTACTGGTGGGACATGATCCCGCCAGCGAAATCTATGTCCGGCGCAAGATCGGCGAATGTCGCAAGGCGGGCATCGGCTCCATCGAAAAGCGACTGGCGGCCGATTGCGGGGAGCAGGCGCTGCTGGACCTGATCGACGGGTTGAACGCCGATCCGGCGGTGCATGGCATATTGGTGCAGTTGCCGCTGCCGGCCGGAATCGACGCGGCCCGGGTGCTGGACCGGATATCCCCGGCCAAGGATGTCGATGGATTCCACCCGGTCAATGTCGGGCGGCTATCGACCGGTTCGCAAAGCCTGGTGCCCTGCACGCCGCTGGGCATCATGCTGCTGCTGGACAGCGTGATCGACGATTATCGCGGCCTCAACGTCGTGGTGATCGGCAAATCCAATATCGTCGGCAAGCCCGTCGCCATGCTGTTGCTCGAGCGGGAAGCGACCGTCACCGTTACCCATATCGAGACGCGCAACCTGCCCGATATCGCCCGCGCCGCCGATGTGATCGTGGCGGCGGCGGGCGCGCCGCATCTGGTGCGCGGCTATTGGGTGAAGCCGGGCGCGGTCGTGATCGACGTCGGCATCACGCGCGTTGTCGATCATGACGGCAACAGCCGGATCGTGGGCGATTGCGCGACCCATGAACTGGATCATGCCAAGGCGGTGACGCCGGTGCCCGGCGGCGTCGGCCCGATGACGATCGCCTGCCTGCTCAGCAATACCGTCACCGCCGCGCAGAGGAGCATAGGCTGATGGCATCCGTCACCACCAGAGTTCGAGTGAAGGATCTGCCTTTACTGGCCGATATCGGCATCAATCCGGACGAGATCGGCCGGCGCCAACCGCTGGTCATCACCGTCCAATTGTTGCTGGATGGCGGTGCGGTCGAGGGGATCGGCGAAACGATCGACTATCGCCGGATCGTCCGCGCCGCCGAAGCCATGTCGGAAGTGCATATCCCGCTGATCGAGACATTTGCCCAGCGACTGGGCGAGGAATGCCTCAGTTGGCCGGGCGTGGTGGAGGCCTGCGTCAATGTCGACAAGCCTTTCGCCCTGACGCGCGGGCTGGCGGGGGTCGAGGTCGTGGTTAGCCGGGACTGATATCGGCGGGCATTGATGTAAATCTATATCCTTCCGTTCCCCGGCGTAGGCCGGGGTCCAGTTCAGAGCTTGGAACTGGACCCCGGCCTACGCCGGGGAACGCATTATATGCCTCAGCTTCATAGCTTCTCGGGGTCAAGCCCCCGCCCGGTCGAGGATGCGACGCGCCTGCACCAGATGCGGGCGGTCGATCATCTTGCCGTCCAGCTTCAATGCGCCTGCGCCGGGATGGGCGGCGAAGGCGTCGACGATGGCGCGGGCATGGGCCAGTTCGGCAGGTGTTGGCGTGAAGCCGGCATTGATCGTGGCGACCTGAACCGGGTGGATCGCCATCATGCCGGTAAAGCCGTCGCGGCGGGCACGGGCGACATAGGCGGCCAAGGCGTCCGGCGCGTCGATGCGGGGGAAGACCGTCTCGATCGCGGCGGTTGCGGCTGCATGGGCGCCGAACAGGGTGAGCGATCGGACCATTTCATAGGGCGGCGTATAGCGGCCGTCCTCCTCGCGAGACGTTGCTGCGCCGATCGCGGCAGGCAGGTCTTCCGCGCCCCAGGTGAGGCCGGCCAGATGATCGCGAACCGTCGCATAGCTGCCTAACTGAAAGATGGCGGCGGGCGTTTCCGTCGCGATCGGCAGGATCGGCAATCGCACGTCGCCCAGCAGCCCAAGCAACGCCTCTACGCTGGCCGCACCCTCCGCCTTGGGCAGCAACAAGCCATCGGGACGGCCCGGCAGTATGGCGGCCAGATCGGCTTGCGTCTGGTCGCCGTCCAGCGGATTGACGCGCACGAAGGTCGGGACCGGCCGATCCCCTGCGAGCCATTCGGCCACGGCCCCGCGCGCCTCTCCCTTGCTCTCAAAAGCGACCGAATCTTCCAGGTCGAGGATCAGCGCGTCCGCACCGCTGGCCGCTGCCTTGGCGAAGCGATCGGGCCGGTCGCCCGGCACGAAGAGCAGCGAGCGCAACGTCATGCGTCGGACTTTTTGAGCAGCGCCATGCGCAGACATTGGCACACGACCTCATCCCGTTGATTATAGAGGCGGTGGGTGAAGGTGACGATGCCCGCGCCGGGGCGCGACTTGCTGGGCTTGAGATCGGTCACTTCCGTTTCGCAGCGCATCGTGTCGCCGATG
The DNA here is from genome assembly GCF_008710155.1 of Sphingobium limneticum. Lineage (GTDB taxonomy): Bacteria > Pseudomonadota > Alphaproteobacteria > Sphingomonadales > Sphingomonadaceae > Sphingobium > Sphingobium limneticum. Next base: position 272,465 of record NZ_VYPZ01000001.1, on the reverse strand, counting down.
AAGACGGGGTTGGGCATGACGAGCTTGTCATAGCCAAGGTTAGCGACCAGCGTGCCAAGCGTCGTATCGCCCACCGACAGGCCCACCATCAGCGCGAAGGTGAAGGTGCCGTTGACGAGGATCTGGCCGAATTCGCTGGCCTTGGCCGCTTCGGCGTCCAGATGCAGGGGCTGCGGATTATGGGTCATCGTCGTGAAGAGGAGATTGTCCGTCTCCGTCACGGTACGACGGATGTCATGGACGATCCGGTCGCCCACCTGCCACTGGTCGAAATATCTGCCTGCCATATCGTCGTCCCTTAACTTCGCACATTTCCCGCCAATTTCGACATTTTATGTCGAAAACAGGACATTATCGAACTACCCTTCCACCAGAGCTGGCGGCGACCACCATAGGCCGGAGCGCCCGCTGTAGGACAGGATCATTCGTCCTTTTCGATCCGGGCGAGCAAAGCGCCTTCGCTGACCTGACCGCCTTGCGCTGCATTGAATTCGGCGACGATGCCATCGAATGGCGCGACCAGGCTATGCTCCATCTTCATCGCTTCCAAGGTCAGCAGTTTCTGCCCCTTGGCGACCTTGTCCCCCGCCGTCACGGCAACGGCAATGATGCGGCCGGGCATGGGCGAAAGGATGGCGCCATCGGATGCCGCGCCGCCGGCGCCGCCGCTCGCGCGCCAAGGCGTCAGGTGCCAGACCTGCCCACCTTCGGCGATCAGCACATCTTCCAGGGCTTCGCCATCATCCGTTCCATCGCGCGGATCAAAGCGGATCGTCACGGCTTCGCCATCGAGCAAGAAGGCCGCCTCCGCCCTGATCGGGGCGTTGAGGCGGAAACCCGACAAGCCGTCTCCCGACACCAATACCGTTGCCGCGTCGGCCAGCGCCTCGTCGGACGGATGGTGCGGCGGGAGCAGCGCGTCTCCCTCTCGCCCGATCAGGCCCGTATCCAGCTGCGCCGCGACGAAAGTCGGATGCTCCAACGCCTTGACGAGGAATCCCGCATTGGTGCGCAGCGGCCAGATAGCCGTATCGTCCAGCGACGCGGCCAGCGAACGGCGCGCTGCATCACGGCTGGGGCCATGGGCGATCACCTTGGCAATCATCGGGTCGTAGAAGGGCGAGATTTCCGCGCCCTGTTCGACACCGGTATCGATGCGGCACCCGTGACCCAGTTCGAACGTGTCGAGCCGCCCGATCGACGGCAGGAAACCCTTGGCCGGGTCTTCGGCATAGAGGCGCGCTTCCATCGCCCAGCCGTTAATCGACAGTTCTTCCTGTTTTTTCGGCAATGGTTCACCCGATGCGACGCGCAATTGCCATTCGACCAGATCCTGCCCGGTAATCTCTTCCGTCACGGGATGTTCGACCTGAAGCCTTGTGTTCATTTCCATGAACCAGATGCGGTCGGGGCGCAGACCGTCGCCGCCATCAGCGATGAATTCGATCGTGCCGGCGCCGACATAATCCACCGCCTTCGCCGCATTGACCGCCGCCTGACAGACAGCCGCGCGGGTTTCCGGGTCCATGCCCGGCGCAGGCGCTTCCTCTATCACCTTTTGATGACGGCGCTGGAGCGAGCAGTCGCGTTCGAACAGATGGACGACATTGCCATGGCTGTCGCCGAAGACCTGCACTTCGATATGGCGCGGGTTGGTGATCCACTTTTCCAGCAGCACCTGGTCATTGCCGAAGCTGGAGGCGGCTTCGCGCTGGCAGGAGAGCAGGGCGTCGGCGAAGTCGGCGGCATCATCCACCTTGCGCATGCCCTTGCCGCCGCCACCGGCGACCGCCTTGATCAGGACGGGATAGCCGATCGCGTCGGCCTCCGCCTTCAGCCGGTCGGGTGACTGGTCTTCTCCGAGATAACCGGGCGTGGTGGGGACGCCCGCTTGCTGCATCAATTGCTTGGCCGCGTCCTTCAGGCCCATGGCGGTGATGCTGGCGGGATTGGGGCCGACCCAGATGAGGCCGGCATCCTGCACCGCCTGCGCGAACTGGGCGTTTTCGGACAAGAAGCCATAGCCCGGATGAATGGCCTGCGCGCCGGTCTGCTGCGCGGCGGCGATGATGCGGTCACCCAGCAGATAGGATTCACGCACCGGCGAGGGGCCGATATGCACGGCTTCGTCGGCGGAGCGGACATGCAGGGCGTTGGCGTCCGCATCGGAATAGACCGCGACGGTGCGGATGCCCATGGCACGCGCGGTGCGGATGATGCGACAGGCGATTTCGCCGCGATTGGCGATGAGGAGGGACTGAATCATCGTCATTACATCCTGAAAATGCCGAATTGCGCGCGGTCTTCGACCGGGGCGTTCAGCGCGGCGGCGAAGGCGAGGCCGAGGACGTTGCGAGTCTGAGCCGGGTCGATCACGCCATCGTCCCACAGCCGCGCGGTCGCATAATAAGGATTGCCTTCATCCTCATATTTGCGGCGGATCGGCGCCTTGAAGGCTTCGGCCTCCTCAGCGCTCCATACGGCAGCGTCGCGGTGGACGGTCGCCAGAACGCTCGCGGCCTGTTCGCCGCCCATCACGCTGATCCGGGCGTTGGGCCAGGTGAAGAGGAAGCGCGGGCCATAGGCGCGGCCGCACATGCCGTAATTGCCCGCGCCGAAGCTGCCGCCGATCAGCACGGTGATCTTGGGCACTTGCGCGGTGGCGACGGCGGTGACGAGTTTCGCACCATTTTTGGCGATCCCCTCCGCTTCATATTTGCCGCCGACCATGAAGCCGGAGATATTCTGGAGAAAGAGCAAAGGGATGCGGCGCTGGCAGGCGAGTTCTATGAAATGCGCGCCCTTAAGGGCGCTTTCGCTGAACAGGACGCCGTTATTGGCAAGGATCGCGACCGGCATGCCCCAGATATGGGCAAAACCGCAGATGAGCGTAGTGCCGTAGAGCGGCTTAAACTCATGAAATTCGCTGCCGTCGACGATGCGGGCGATGATTTCGCGCACATCATAGGGCGCGCGGACGTCGTCGGGAATGATGCCATAAAGGTCGGCGGCGTCGAATTTCGGCGGGCGGGGATCGCGCAGGTTGAGGTCGGGCTGACGATCGGGCTGGAGCGTCGAGACGATGTCGCGCACGATGGTGAGCGCATGATCGTCATTTTCGGCGACATGATCGACTACGCCGGACTTGCGGCCATGCAGGTCGCCGCCGCCAAGGTCTTCTGCGCTGATCACTTCGCCGGTCGCGGCCTGCACCAGCGGCGGGCCGGCGAGGAAGATGGTGCCCTGATTGCGGACGATCACCGTTTCGTCCGACATGGCGGGCACATAGGCGCCGCCCGCCGTGCAGCTGCCCATGACGCAGGCGATTTGCGGGATGCCGCGCGCGGACAGGTTTGCCTGGTTGTAGAAGATGCGGCCGAAATGGTCGCGATCCGGGAAGACCTCCGCCTGATTGGGCAGGTTCGCGCCACCGCTGTCGACCAGATAGATGCAGGGCAGACGGTTTTCGAGCGCGATTTCCTGCGCGCGCAGATGCTTCTTCACGGTCAGCGGATAATAGGTGCCGCCCTTCACCGTGGCGTCGTTGCAGCCGATCATCACCTGCCGACCGGACACGCGGCCGATGCCGGCAATGAGGCCGGCGCCGGGCACTTCGTCGCCATAGAGGCCGTTGGCGGCAAGTTGGCCGATTTCCAGGAAGGGCGAGCCGGGATCGAGCAGCCGCTCGACACGATCGCGGGGGAGCAGCTTGCCGCGGGCGACATGTTTCTCGCGGGCGTTGGACGAGCCGCCCTGCGCGGCGGTCGCGACCCGCTCGCGCAGTTCCTGCGCCAGCGCGCGGTTTTGCGCGGCGTTGCTGCGGAAGGCCTCACTGTCGGGCGACAGCTTGCTGTCGAGCACGGGGGCGCTCATGCTCCGATCAACTCCCGACCGATCAGCATGCGGCGGATTTCATTGGTGCCAGCGCCGATATCCAGCAATTTGGCATCGCGCATATAGCGTTCGACCGGCCAGTCCTTGGTATAGCCCGCGCCGCCCAAGGCCTGCACCGCTTCCAGCGCGACCTTCATCGCATTCTCGCTGGCCAGCAGGATCGCGCCGGCCGCGTCGAAGCGGGTGGTCTTGCCGGAATCGCAGGCGCGGGCGACGGCATAGACATAGGCGCGGGCACTGTTGAGCGCGACATACATGTCGGCGACCTTGGCCTGCATCAGTTGAAAGGCGCCGATGGGCTTACCGAACTGCTTGCGCTCGCGAATATAGGGCAGGACGGTGTCGAGGCAGGCCTGCATGATGCCAAGCTGGATCCCCGCCAATACGGTGCGCTCATAATCGAGGCCGCTCATCAGGATGCCGACGCCGCCGTTGAGCGGACCCATGATATTCTCCTCCGGCACTTCGCAATCGTCGAACACCAGTTCGGCGGTCGGCGATCCGCGCATGCCCATCTTGTCGATCTTCTGGCCGATGGAGAAGCCCTTCATCCCCTTTTCGATGAGGAAGGTGGTGATGCCTTTCGACCCCTCGCCCGTCTTGGCATAGACGACCAAAGTGTCGGCATAGGCCGCGTTGGTGATCCAGAATTTGGTGCCGTTCAGGATATAGTGGTCGCCCTTCTTCTCCGCCTTCAGCTTCATCGAGACGACGTCGGAGCCCGCGCCCGCTTCCGACATGGCAAGGCTGCCGACATGCTCACCGGAAATCAGCTTGGGGAGATATTTCGCCTTCTGCTCGGCATTGGCCCAGCGGCGGATCTGATTGACGCACAGATTGGAGTGCGCGCCATAGCTTAGACCTATGGAGGCGGAGGCGCGGGCGACTTCCTCCTGCGCGACGACATGTTCCAGATAGCCCAGGCCCAGGCCGCCATCTTCCTCCGCCACGGTGATGCCGTGCAAGCCAAGCTCGCCCATGGCCGGCCATAGTTCGACCGGGAACCAGTCCTTCGCGTCGATCTCGGCCGCCAACGGGGCGATACGGTCGGTCGCGAAACGGGCCGCGCTGTCGCGGATCATGTCGGCATTGTCGCCCAGCGCAAAATCGAAATCGGTCATCGGCGTCTCTCTCCTATTGCCACCTTCTTAGCGCAGCCGGCGCCGGCTGGAAAATTGACAGTCCCATATCAGTGTATAGATGGAACCTATGATCGAACGCTATCTTCTCCGCTATTTCCTGGCCGTGGTCGATCAGGGCAATTTCTCCCGCGCGGCGGTGCATTGCAATGTGTCGCAGCCGACCCTGTCGGCAGGCATATCCAAGCTGGAGAACGCGCTGCAACGGCAACTGTTCACCCGCACCAACCAGCGAGTGCAATTGACCCAGGCCGGCACGCGCTTCCTGACCCATGCCCGGCGGATCGAACGGGAGTTCAACATGGCGCTGGGCGCGATGGCCGATATCGCGCAGGCGCGGCCGGTGCGGATCGGCGTGCTGAGCAGCATAGCCGGCACGATCGTCGCGCAGGCGGCGCGGGCCTATCGGGCGGAGGGCGGCGGGCCGGTGGAAATCGCCTTCGCCAGCGAACGCGAATTGACCGCGATGCTGGCGCGCGACCGGATCGACGCGACCTTCAGCATTCTGCGGCCGGGCGCACAGTCGATGGCACAGCAGGTGGTGGCGGAGGAAGCCTATGCCATGGTTATGGCGGCCGACCATCCCCTGGCCGGCCGGACGCAACTGGATGCGGAGGATCTGCGGCAGGAGACGATGATCGTGCGACGGCATTGCGAATTGCTATCGCAGACCAGCCGGCATTTTCTGGAGCGCGGCGTGCGGCCGCATTTCTCGCTACGCACCACCAATGACGAGCGTGCGTTGCAGATGGTGGGGGCGGGCATGGGCGTGACGGTAATGCCCGATTGCTATCGCAGCCCTGATGTCGCCCATGTGCCGCTGGCCGGCTTCGATCATCGCCGGACATTGGGCTTCACGCTGGCGGATGAAGGACTGGCCGACCATGGCCTACTACGCGCGCTGGCGGCGGCATTTGGGTAGCGGATATGCCGATCGGCAGTTTGGCGGCGCATCGTCTGACGGGAACTGGCGGGGGCGCTTGCATTTGCCTATGAGGGGCCGGAATTTCCATTTTCGGGCGCCAAGCATCATGTCCTTCCTTACCCTCCTTTCAGGCCTCGTCGCATGAGTACGCTGCCCTATCTGGCCGGTGTCGAACTGGGGGGGACGAAGGTTTTCGTTTTGCGGGCGCGGGGGCGGACGATCGAGGAGCGGGTGATGATCCCGACCACGACGCCGCAGGAGACGCTGAGCGCGGCGGCGGCGCTGTTGCGGCGCTGGCATGAGGCGGGGCCGTTCGAAGCGCTGGGTATCGGATCGTTCGGGCCGCTGCGGTTGGACCGGGCGGCGGCCGATTTCGGCCATATGTTGCCGACGCCCAAGCCGGGCTGGACCGGCGCCGATATTTATGGCGCGCTGGCGGGGGTGCTGCCCTGCCCCGCCGCGATCGACACCGACGTCAATGGCGCGGCGCTGGCCGAGGTCCGCTGGGGTGCGGGGGCGGAGGGCGATGGGCCATCCGATTGCCTGTGTTACATCACCATCGGCACGGGCCTGGGCGCGGGCTTCGCGCTGCATGGCCGGCCGCTCCATGGCGCGATGCATCCGGAACTGGGGCATATCATGACGCGCCGGGCGCCGGACGACAGCTTTGAAGGGGCCTGCCCCTTCCATAGCGACTGTATCGAGGGGCTGGTATCCGGGCCGGCGCTGGCGAAGCGGTTCGGCGTGGCAGGCAACCGGATCGCGGCCGACGATCCGCGCTGGGATGATGTCGCCCATGATATCGCACAGATGGTCGGTACGATATTGCTGACCACGGCGGCCCGCCAGGTGCTGATCGGCGGTGGCGTGGGCATGGGGCGGACCGACCTGCTGGAGCGGGTGCGGGCAAAGGTGGTGGCGCAGCTGGCGGGCTATCTGCCCTTCGTTACCGAGGCAACGATCGGCAGCATCGTTCGCCCGCCGGCGCTGGGCGATCAGGCCGGGCCGCTGGGCGCGGTGGCGCTGGCGATGGATGCGCTGGAGGCCGCTCGGCTGCGCTGATGCGACAGCGAGTTGGACAGGCCAAAGCGGCTGTTCAGGCAGCGCGTTTAAATCCAAGTCATTGAATAACGAAGATTTTTGAAAAATCGCCGTCCCATCGATCGACGTTCCATCCTATTGTCCCTATTTTTCCAGAACTTAGGCCGGATGCACGACGGCGCCCGCCCGCAGGATCGCGTCCTGAAAGGCGCGCGCCGTGGGAGGCAGGTCATTTTTGTGGATCATCCATAGCCGGGTACGCACGGTGGGAAAGAGCGGACGCAGGATCACCTTGTCCACATGCAGGCGCGAGAGCGAGCGCGACAATATGGTCGCGCCGAAACCGGCGGCCACCAGCCCCAGCAAGGTCGCGAAACTGCCGACCTCCAGCGTGATGCTGGGCCGGAATCCGGCCTGTTCGCACAGCGTGAAGAAATGGTCGTTAAAGTCCGCGCTGCTGGCGGTGGCGTAGAGGACGAACGGCACCCCGACGAGGTCCGCGATGGACGGTTCGGCCGCGCGCCGGGCAAGAACATGGTCCTGTCGCAGGGCGAGCAGCATATCTTCCTCCAGCAACCAGGTGGCGCTGAGGCCGTCGGGCAGGGTCGGTGGCGCGACGCCGCGAATGATACCGATGTCGAGATCGCCCCGCTCGATCAGCGCGACCTGATCGTCGCGCCCCAATTCCTGCACGCGCAGGTCGACATGGGGAAAGCCCTGACGGAAATCATAGAGCGCATCGGCAATCTGCGGCACGAAGGGGGCAGAGGCGGTGAAACCCAGCGCAAGCCGCCCCAGATGGCCGCTCTGGGTCCGGCGGGCGACATGCGCGGCATGGTCCGCCTGCGCCAGCGTCTTGCGCGCTTCGGGCAGGAACAGCCGGCCAACCTCCGTCAGCGCCACGCGGCGGCTGGTCCGGTCGAACAGGCGGGCGCCCAGTTCCTCCTCCAGCGCGCGGATTTGCTGGCTGAGCGGCGGTTGCGACATGCCCAGGCGCCGGGCGGCGCGGCCAAAGTGCATCTCCTCCGCCACGCACAGGAAATACCGCAAATGTCTTAGGTCCATCGGATCAGGTCGCCATAGATATCAATCATGCTTTATTAGATATTGGACACGAAATAGACAACTGCCCATAGCGCCTGCCAAGGGTGGCGTTTTGAAACCATAATGGGCGCCTTCGCAAAGCATGACGCAGGAGATAGCGGGTCCACCGGCTCGATGCGTTGTTCTCCATTGCGGCCATGATTGAACGGAGAGGCGAATATTCACTACCGGCGGTTCGGGCCGGCGTGATGCGTGCGGGAGTCCTGGTTTGATCGGTATCGTCAAGGTTGCGCTGCACAGGCCGTTGACCTTCATCGTCATGGCGATCCTGATCGCGATCGTCGGCATCATGGCAGCGGTGCGCACCCCGGTCGATATCTTCCCCAATATCCGCATCCCGGTGATCGCCGTGGCCTGGCAATATGCCGGCCTGCCGCCCGAAGACATGGCGAACCGCATCGTCACCCCCTATGAGCGGGTGCTGACCACCACCGTCAACGATATCGAACATATCGAAAGCCAGTCGATGCAGGGCATCGGCGTGGTGAAAATCTATTTCCAGCCCGGCGCCGACATCCGCACCGCCACTGCGCAGGTGACGTCGGTATCGCAGACGGTGTTGCGCCAGATGCCGCCGGGCGTCACGCCGCCGCTGATCCTGAACTATAGCGCGTCGACGGTACCGATCCTGCAACTGGCCTTGTCCGGTCAGGGCCTGTCCGAACAGCAATTGTTCGACCTCGGCCAGAATCAGATCCGGCCGTCCCTCGTCACCATTCCCGGCCTTGCCATGCCCTTCCCGTCGGGCGGCAAGCAGCGGCAGATCCAGATCGACCTCAATCCGGTCGCCCTCCAGTCCAAGGGACTGACCGCGCAGGATGTCGGCACCGCGATCGCCGCGCAGAACCAGATCAATCCCGCCGGCTTCGTGAAGATCGGCGCGACCCAGTATAGCGTGCGCCTGAACAACGCGCCCGGCACGATCGAGGCGCTGAACGACCTGCCGGTCAAGGTAGTGAACGGCGCGACCATCTACATGCGCGATATCGCCTATGTCCGCGACGGCAGCGGGCCGCAGACCAATGTGGTGCATGTCGAAGGACGCCGGTCGGCGCTGCTGACCGCGCTGAAAAATGGCGCGACATCGACGCTGGCGATCGTCGACGGCGTGAAGGAAGCGCTGCCCAAGATCAGTGCCACATTGCCCGACAATCTGAAGATCCTGGTGATCGGCGACCAGTCGCTGTTCGTGAAGGCTGCGGTCGAGGGCGTGATCCACGAAGGCGCGCTGGCAGCGGCGCTGACGTCGCTGATGATCCTGCTGTTCCTGGGCAGCTGGCGGTCGACGGTCATCATCGCACTGTCCATTCCGCTCGCCATTCTAGCGGCGGTGGCGGCGCTGGCGATGTTCGGCCAGACGCTGAACGTCATGACGCTGGGCGGGTTGGCGCTGGCGGTCGGCATCCTGGTCGACGACGCGACGGTGACGATCGAGAATATCAACTGGCATCTGGAACAGGGCAAGGGGGTGGTGGAATCCATCCTGGACGGCGCGGCGCAGATCGTGACGCCGGCTTTCGTGTCGCTGCTGTGCATCTGTATCGTGTTCGTGCCGATGTTCTTCCTGCCGGGCGTTGCGGGCTTCCTGTTCGTGCCGATGGCGCTGTCGGTGGTGTTCGCGATGATCGCGTCCTTCATCCTGTCGCGCACGCTGGTGCCGACGATGGCCATGTATCTGCTCAAACCCCATGTCGAGCATGGCGACGCCCATATGTCGGGCGATGCGCAGTCGCGTAATCCGCTCGTGCGGTTCCAGCGCGGCTTCGAAAGGCGGTTCGAGACGGTCCGTGACAGCTATGTCGGGCTGCTGCGCGGCGCATTGAATGCGCGCAAGCCCTTCCTGCTGGGCTTCATGGCTGTGGTGATCCTGTCCTTCGGCCTGCTCCCGCTGCTGGGCAGCAATTTCTTCCCGGCGGTGGATTCAGGGCAGATCGCCATGCATATCCGCGTGCCGGTGGGCAGCCGGATCGAGGATACGGCGGCACGGTTCGAGCGGATTTCCGCCGCGGTCAAGGATATGGTGCCGGCCGGGGAACTGGCGTCGATCACCGACAATATCGGCCTGCCGGTCAGCTCCATCAACACGGTCTATAATAATAGCGGCACGATCGGCCCGCAGGATGGCGACATGATGATCGCCCTGAAGCATGGCCATCGCCCGACCGACGAGATCGTCGGCAAGCTGCGCGAGGAACTGCCCCGCCGCTTCCCCGGCACCAATTTCGCCTTCCTGCCGGCCGACATCACCAGCCAGATCTTGAATTTCGGCGCGCCGGCCCCGATCGACATTCAGATTTCCGGCAAGAATGCCGCCGCCAACCGCGCCTATGCGCAAAAGCTGCTGGCGAAGGTCGCGACCATTCCGGGGCTTGCCGATGCGCGCATCCAGCAGCCGGGCCGATCGCCGCAGCTGGACGTCGATGTCGATCGCAGCCGGGCGGGCCAATATGGCCTGACCGAGCGTGACGTGACGACCAGCCTGGCCAGTTCGCTGGCGGGCACCGCGCAGACCGCGCCCGTCTTCTTCGTCGATCCCAAGACGGGCGTGTCCTATCCGGTCGTGGCGCAGGCGCCCGAATATCTGGTCGGGTCGATCAGCGACCTGTCCAACGTGCCGGTGTCCGCCGCGGCGGGATCGAATGGCGCGGTGCAGCCTTTGGGCGGCCTTGCCACGATCGAGCGGTCGAACACGGTGCCGGTGGTGTCGCATTATAATATCGCGCCGGTGCTGGACATCTATGCCACGGTACAGAGCCGCGACCTGGGTGCGGTGGCGGGCGACATCAACGCCGCCATCAAATCGCTGGAGAAGGAAGAGCCCAAGGGCGCGACCATCACCATGCGCGGCCAATATGCGACGATGAACACCGCCTTTTCGGGTCTGGGCTTTGGCCTGGCCGGCGCGATCGTGCTGATCTACCTGTTGATCGTCGTCAATTTCCAGAGCTGGGTCGATCCCTTCGTCATCATCACCGCCCTGCCCGCGGCGCTGGCCGGCATCGTGTGGATGCTGTTCGTGACCGGTACCACCTTGTCGGTCCCGGCGCTGACCGGCGCGATCATGTGCATGGGCGTCGCGACCGCCAACTCGATCCTGGTCGTCAGCTTCGCGCGAGAGAAGCTGGCCGAACTGGGCGACGCGACCGCCGCCGCGATGGAGGCGGGCATGGTCCGTTTCCGCCCGGTGCTGATGACCGCATTGGCCATGATCATCGGCATGGGTCCGATGGCGCTGGGCCTGGGCGAAGGCGGCGAGCAGAATGCGCCGCTGGGCCGCGCGGTGATCGGCGGTCTGGTCTGCGCCACCATCGCCACCCTCTTCTTCGTCCCCGTCATCTTCAGCTTCGTCCACCGCCGCCACAAGGCCGCCGACCCCCAGATGGAAATGCAGCCCAGCCATGTCTGATATCACCCCGGAACAGAATCAGCCCGTCACCGGCCCGGACAGCCGAACGCTCAAGCGCGTGGGCATCGGCGCCGCCGTGATCGCCATCGCCGTCGTGGGCTTTGGCGTGGCGACCCGGATCAGCGCAACCAACGAGTTGCGCGGCACGGCGGAAAAGGCGGCCATTCCCTCCGTCGCGGTCGTATCGCCCAAGCAGGATGGCAAGGGCGGCGCGCTGGTGCTGCCGGGCAATGTCCAGGCCTATAACAGCGCGGCCATCTATGCCCGGACCAATGGCTATGTCAGCCGGTGGCTGGCCGATATCGGCGACAATGTGCGGGCCGGACAGTCGCTGGCCGTGCTGGACGCGCCGGAAGTCGACCAGCAGCTGGCCGCCGCGCAGGCCGATTATCAGACCGCGCTGGCCCAGCAACGCCTTGCCGAAACGACGGCCAAGCGCTGGGCCGTGATGCTGGCCAAGGATGCCGTATCCAAACAGGAATCGGACGAGAAGAATGGCGATCTGGCCGCGCGATCGGCGGTCACCAACGCGGCAATGGCCAATGTGAAGCGGCTGCGTGCGTTGCAGGGCTTTACCCGACTGGCCGCGCCCTTCGATGGGGTCGTGACCAGCCGCGCGGCGCAGATCGGTGCGCTGGTGGTGGCGGGCAATGCCGCGTCGCAGCCGCTCTTCACCGTGTCCGACGTGCATCGCATGCGCATCTATGTCCGCGTGCCGCAGGGCTATTCGGCGCAGGTGAAGCCGGGCATGGCCGCCACGCTGATGCTGCCCGAATATCCGGGCCGGACGTTCACCGCCACGCTGACCAGCAGTGCCGGCGCAGTCGATGCGCAATCGGGCGCGGTTCTGGTGCAGTTGCAGGCCGAAAATCCCGATCGGGCATTGAAGCCGGGCGCCTTTGCGCAGGTCAGCTTCAATGTCGGACAAGGTGGCGGCAATGGCATGTCCCTGCCGGGCAGCGCCATTCTCTATGGCAATGACGGTCCGACCGTCGCGGTGGTCGGCAGCGACAATCGCGTGACCGTACGCCCCGTCACCATCACCCGCGACGAAGGCGCGACCGTGCTGATTTCCGGCGCGATCAGGCCAGGCGACAAGGTGATCGATTCCCCACCGGATTCGATCCAGTCGGGCGACAAGGTGAGCGTCGCGTCGGGCGGCAAGGGCACGGCGCATGCGGGGTAAGATGGTGCAGCGGGCGCTGCCGGCCTTGGGGCTGAGTCTGCTGGGCGCCTGTTCGATGGCGCCGGCCTATCAGCCACCGCAGATCGCCGCGCCCGAAAGCTACAAGGAAATGGAGGGCTGGACCCAGGCGACGCCGATGGACGTCGCGCCACGCGGTGCGTGGTGGAGCGCGTTCGGCGATCCGGTGCTCGACGATCTGGAGACACGCGCCGAGGCCGCCAGTCCAACCTTGGCGGCGGCGCTGGCGCGCTACGATCAGGCGCGCGCCGTGGCGCGGGTCGAAACATCGGACCTGATCCCGACCGTGGGCGTGGGCGCAGATGGCAGTCGCCGGCGCGTGTCCGGCAACCGGTTCCAGGGCAATGGCAATGCGCAGACCTATAATGACTATTCGGTCGGCGCGACGCTGGATTATGAGCTGGATTTGTGGGGGCGCATCCGCAACAGCGTGAAGGCCGCGAACGCCGACGCGCAGGCAAGCGAAGCCGATCTGGCCGCAGCGCGCCTCAGCCTTCAGGCGTCGGTGGCCGATGCCTATGCACGATTGCGCGGGCTGGATGCGCAGGCTGACCTGCTGCATCGCACGGTCGAGGCGTTCGATCGCGCCTATCGGTTGACCGACACGCGCCATGAAGGCGGCATCGCGTCGGGGATCGACGTCAATCGCGCGCGTACGACGCTGAGCAATGCCAAGGCTCGGATTTCGGCGGTCGCCAATGAGCGGGCGGCGACCGAACATGAACTGGCAGCGCTGACCGGTGCCGTGGCATCCGGCTTTGCGATCGCGCCGCAGGTTCAGGCGCTCAAGGCGCCCGCAGTGCCGACGGGGGCACCATCCGCGCTGTTGCAGCGTCGGCCCGATGTCGCGGCGGCCGAGCGGCGCATGTTCGCCATGAACGCCCGGATCGGCGTGGCGCGCGCGGCTTTCTTTCCATCGTTGACGCTGGGACTGAGCGGCGGGTGGCAGACCACGCACGGCCAATTACTGTCCACGCCCAATAGCGTCTGGGGCCTGGGGCCGCTGGCGGCGGCGCTGACCCTGTTCGACGGCGGCCGGCGCAAGGCGCAGGTCAAATTATCGCGTGCGGAGTATGATGAGCAGGCCGCCAGCTATCGCGCCACGGTGCTGGGCGCCTTTCGCGACGTGGAGGACGGTATCGCTGCACTGCGTCACCTGTCGGTGCAACTGGTCGATCAGCGCGACGCGGCACAGGCGGCGCAGCGGACGAGCGACCTTGCCTTCACCCGCTATCGCGACGGTGCGTCGGACTATCTGGAAGTCGTCACCGCGCAGACCGATGCGCTCGATGCGCAAAGCGCGCTGCTGAATGCGGAATTTGCGCGAATGCGCGCCAGCATCGCGCTGGTCAAGGCTTTGGGCGGATCGGTCGACCCGGCCTGATCGAACAGGAGGCGGACGATGCGAAGCCTGTCGCCATCCGCCTCCTCCTCAATATTGCCACGCCTCCATTTTCGAAGCGCAAGATGATATGCTTCGATTAACCATGACGATTGATCGGAACGATCAATTGTTGCACTGCAAAATCTTGGAGCAGAGCGCGGCATCCTTCCTTGTCAGCGACCCGCCTTTTCCATGCCGCTTTGACAATTGCGCCGGATGACGGCACAAAGCCATATGGCCCATTCCCATGTCCCACCTCAACGGGCCGACCATCTGGATAGGATATCATCATGGCCGACACCGAACAGCCCGATTATACGAGCCTGACCGTCCAGTTGCTGAGCGCCTATGTCGCCAACAACACAGTCGCCAGCGAAGATCTGGCCACATTGATCCAGTCGACCCGCGCCGCACTGATCGCGGAGACTGCGCCGGCGGAGCCGGAGACGGTCGAGCATGTCCCCGCCGTGAGCGTGCGCAAGAGTATCGCATCGCGCGAGCATATTTTGAGCCTGATCGACGGGCGGCCGTACAAGACGCTCAAGCGCCATCTGGCCACCCATGGCCTGACCCCGGCCGACTATCGCGCGCGCTATGGCCTGCCCGAAAGCTATCCGATGGTGGCGCAGGCCTATTCGGACCAGCGCCGCGCCGTGGCGCAGAAGCTGGGCCTGGGCCAGCGCGGTACGCAGGCGCGGGTCGCCGCTGCGGCCGCCGCCGCACCTGCCGCCGAGGCCAAGCCTGCAACCCCGCCGGCCAAGGCGAAAAGCGCCGCCACCAAGGCCGCCCCTGCCCCCAAGAAGAAGGCCAGTGCCAAGCCTGCCGCTGCGGCACCGGCAAGCGTGCCGGTGGTAGCCGAAACGCCGGCGCCCAAGCCTGCCGCCAAGAAGGCTGCCCCTGCCGCGAAGGCAGCGGCAAAGCCCAAGGCCGAAGTAGCGGCGAAGGCCGCACCTGCCGCCGCAGAGCCGGCCAAGGCGAAAAGCGCCGCCACCAAGGCGCCAGCCGCGCCTAAGGCACCGCGCAAGAAGCTGGGCATCAAGGCCGAGGCGACCGACGCCGCCTCCTGACGACAAGAGGCGCCGCATCCCGTGAGGGTGCGGCGTCTGTCAGGCCGGTCGCGCGCGATCAGTCCGGATCGACCGCCGCATATTTATAGCGTTCCTGCGATGCCAGGCGGATGCTGGCATTGGGCGCGCCATAGCCTTCATAATCGTGGCGCTCGACAAATTCGAAGAAGAAGCGTTTGTGGAAGGCGCGGCTATAGAGTTGGAGATAGTCGCCGCCGTTACCGTCTGCATCATAGAAGATGTTCGCCTGCGCCAATGCATCGCGCCGCCGATCGTCAAGCCCGAAGCGGGCCGCGATGTCATCATGATAATTGGCCGGGATCGGCAGGATTTCGGCGCCGCCCTGCGCCATGCTTGCCGTCCGCGCCAACAAGTCCGGCGTAGCGAGCGCAATATGCTGATAGCCGCCACCGACATTATGTTCGACGAAGCGCGACGACAGAGTGCCGAGCGCTTCGGACGCGTTGAGCGTGACGCGCAGCGCCCCGTCCGCCGATTGCAGCGGCTGGCTTAGCACCAGTCCCGACGGATCGATCACATCGGCCTGGAAACTTTGCTGCAAGCCGAACAGCGAGCGCCAATAGAGTTGCCAGGACAGATATTCTTCGATCCGCACGACCGCGGCGAGATGGTCGATGGATAGCGGCGCGTCGTCGACGACGGCGCCGGTGGGCGTGAATTCACTGTCCCACATGGCGTCGACGTCGTCCGCCCCGATCAGATAGACCAGACTGCCGCCGATGCCGCGTAATGCAGGGAAGGCGAGATTGCCGGGCGCGTCACCATCGTCCACCGTGCGGATGCCTAGATGGGCCGCGCGCGCCGCGACCGCATCGCGATCGGGCACAACCAGTCCCACGGCACAGATGGACGGGCCATGGGCGACGCGGAAATCATGGCCGAAGCCCTCTGCTTGCGCATTGACGACCAGATTGACCGATCCCGCCTGCCAGCGGCTGACCGCCTTGGTCGGATGAATGCCGGTGCGGACGAAGCCGAGCGAGCCGAACATGCGCTCCAGCGCGGGAACATCTTCGTCGCCTACCGTAAATTCGACGAATTCGGGCCGAACATGGGCCGGCGGTGTGGGTGCGGCGGCCGGCCGGTCGAGCAAACGCAGCGCCGCATCCTCGACATGGCGGAGCGAGCGTAGTCCGTCGGCCGCGATCAGATCTGCGGACCAGCCGCGAAAACGATCGTTGAAGATTTCGAGCGAGAGCGGACCTGAATAACCGGTCGCCAATATCTCTGCCACATAGGCTTCGACGGCAAGACCGCCCTGCCCCGGAAAATTGCGGAAATGGCGGCTCCAATAGAGCAGGTCCATATCCAGTTTCGGTGCGTCGGCTAGTTGGACAAAGGCGATCTTGTCGCCGGGAATAGCGCGGATGCTGTCGCTGGGGATACCGCGCGAGAGGGAATGGAAACTGTCGAGGATGATGCCGACATTGGGATGATCGACCTGCTCCACGATGGACCAGGCATCGCGATGATCGAAGACATGGCGGCCCCAGGCCAGTGCCTCATAGCCCACGATGATGTCGTGGGTGGCGGCCAGTTCGCCCAGTTGCTGAAAGTCGGCGACGATGCGGTTGCGCTCGCCCAGCGCATGGGGCGAGCAGTTGGAACAGACCAGAATGTGACGCGCGCCGAGTTCACCCATCAGGTCGAACTTGGCCGCCGCCCGGTCGAAGGCACGCTGACGCATGGCGCCCGGCATCCCCTCGAAATCGCGGAACGGCTGATAGAGCATGCAGGAAAGGCCGAGATCGTCCAGCATCGCCCGCACTTCGCGAGGGCGGAGTGGCGAGGCGATCAGGTCATTCTCGAAAATCTCCACCCCGTCGAAACCGGCAGCGGCGGCGGCGCGCAGTTTCTCCTCCAGCGTGCCGCTCAAGGATACGGTGGCGATGCCGAATTGCAGGGTCATGGCTTGCCTCTCCTTCTGTCGTCAGCCCGCAAGCGCGGCGTGGAAATTCACGCGCATGCGGGCGGGATCGGCGGTGAGGCCGGTGAAATGCTGGAACGCGCCGACTGCCTGGAAAATGGTCATGCCGCTGCCGTCGAGCGTCGTGCAGCCGGCCTCTCGCGCTTCGCGCAGCAGCTGGGTTTCCAGCGGGAAATAGACGATGTCCGTGACCCAAAGGCGCGGTTCGAGCAGGTCGCGCGGGATTGCGGATCCCGGATGCACCGCCATGCCCATGGGGGTCGCGTTGACGATGCCGTCGGCGCGGCCGATCGCCATGCTCAGATCCTGCCCCACGATCGCGCGGCCGGCGCCGTGGGCGGCACAGAGTGCCGCGGCAAGAGCGGTGGCGCGGTCTATGTCGGAATCGAACAGGGTCAGTTCCGCCACGCCCAGATCCATCAGCGCATGAGCGGTCGCCGCCCCTGCCCCGCCGGCGCCCATCTGGACCACCCGCGTCGTGTCGGTGCCATGCGGCAGGCCGGAGCGGAGATTTTCGGCAAAGCCGGTGACGTCCGTATTATAGCCGATACGCCGGCCATCGCGGAAGACGACGGTGTTGACCGATCCGATCTGCGCCGCCTGGGGCGAAAGATCGTCCAGATGGGCGATGACCGCCTGTTTATAGGGGTGGGTGACGTTGACGCCGGCGAAACCGGCCAGTTGCAGCGCGTCGAGCAGACGGGGCAGATCCTTGCCATCCATGCCGTCGGCCGCGAAATCGAACAGGCGATAGATCAGGCGCACGCCTTGCGCATCCGCTTCGCTTTCCTGAAGACGCGGCGTGAGCGACGCCTGGATATCCCGCCCGATCAAGCCGGTCAGATAGCGGGCGGGGACGGAGCGGGTCTGGGTCAATGTGGGATCATCCGATTGGGAGAAAATATCCCCGCCGCCCGAATGACCGGGCGGCGAGGCAGGCGGAGAGATCAGAATTTGAGCTTCGCGCCGACATAGAAGGAGCGGCCCACCATGTCGTAGGTGCCGGCATCGGTGCCGTTCTGCGAGCTGGCGACGAAGGGAATGCCCTTGTCGAACAGGTTGGTGATGCCACCGCGCAGCTGCATATTGTCGTTGATGTCCAGCGTGGAGAAGACATCGAACAGATTATAGGGCTTCACCCCGACCTGTTCCGCCGCAGGCGTGGTGATCGCGCTGATGTCGCGCAGCTTGCCCTGATAGCGCCAGCGCAAACCGATGCCGAACGTGTCGGAGCTGTAACCGGCGGTCGTCAGCGCCTTCCACTTGGGCAGCGGGCGGCCCGGCGTGCTGGTGCCGACGAAATCCTGCGACGCGGAACCGGGCAGCGTCTGGACCTTGTAGTGGTTCAGCCAGCCGATAGCGGACGAAGCATAGATTTTGCCCGATCCATCGCCGATGCCGGCGTCGGACAGTTTGAGCGACCAGTTCACCTGCACATCGACGCCATCGGTGTCGAGCGCCCCTAGGTTCAGATAAGGCTGGGCGATGGCGACCAGCTGACCGGTCGGATCGCGTTCGACAAGGCGACAGAATTCGTTGCTGTTGGAATAGCTGCTGTTCGATCCATCCAGATTATAGCATTTGGCGAGCGCCGTCAGACCATTGATGGTCGAAATGACGTTGCTGATCTTGATGTTGTAATAGTCGACCGAGAAGGAGAAGCCCGACAGCCAGGGCGACGAGATTTTCGGATTGAATACGAATCCGACATTGAAGGTGTTGGCCTTTTCAGGTGTCAGCGCACTGTTGCCCTGAATATTGCCGCCAGTGGCGGTGGTGGCGAACTGATAGGCGTCGATCGCGGCGGCCGGGATGCCCTGCGCCAGGCAGAGGCCACGCACCTGCGCGCCGTTCGCACCGGTCCGGGCCGAGGAGCGGACATCGCACGGATCGCCGATCGCGGCAGGCGGCGTACCGATCGCCAGCTGCGATCCGGTGACGGGCGAGAAGAGCTCACCGATATTGGGCGCCCGCACCGCGCGCTGGAAGCTGCCGCGGATCAGCAACGCGTCGACAGGCTGCCAGCGCGCGTCGAATTCGTAGCTCTTCACGCTGCCGGTCGTATTATAGTCAGAATAGCGGAAGGCCGCGCCCACGCCCAGTTCGCGGAAAAAGGGCTTGTCCGACAGCAACGGCACGTCGATCTGAGCGGCGAATTCCTTGACGCTGATGTCGCCCTGCGCCGGATTGGAGCCGACGACGGATTCGACATTGTTGGACACCAGATCCGCACTGGGATCATATTTATAGGTATTTTTGCGATAACCGGCGAGCAGCGCCAACTGGACCGGACCGGCCGGCAGGTCGAACAGCGGGCCGTTGACCTGGCCCTGGACCTGCGTCTGGGTCAACCGTTCGCGGCTGTTGACGGTGGCGGTCATATATTGCTGGCATGCGCGCGACAGGCTGGTCGCGTTGGTGATGCCGAAGGGATTATAGCCGCCCGCGCACAGCGACGCACCGCCATCGGCCGCATTGAGCAGGTTCTGGACGCGCGATTTCAGCACGGCATTGAACATCGACTGGTTATGGACCGTCTCGTCATAGGCGACGAAGCCGTCGAACTTCCACGATCCCGCGATCGTGCCCTTCAGGCCGCCCAGATATTGCTGGACCCGATAATTTTCTTCCCAGCCCTTGTCGCCGATGCCGACATAGCGGGCGCTCCAGCGAAACGGCGCGTTCGGATTGCTGCGCGACGCCAGCAGCGTGCGCAGATCATTGGGGATGAAGGGGTTGGTGACCGGAATGGTGGTGAAGGGCGCGAACTGCGTCAGGCTGCCGCCCGCTTCAGTGGTGACGGTGGAGTCGACATAGAGGAACTGGCCGTAGGCGGTCAGCGATTCCGTCAGGTCGAACTCGCCCTTGGCGAAGGCCGACTTGCGTTCGAAGGCGTTGAGAATCTGAAGCTGCGGGCCGACCGGCATGCGGACATTGCCGCCGACCACGGCATAGGCGCCGTCGCGTGGCCCCTTATAATTGACCGCGCCGGTCTGAACGAAGAGCGAGCCATCATTGTTGAAGCCCAGGTTCAAGGTCCGGTTGATCGGCGTGGTGACGCCATATCGGCCAAAGACGCCATTGAGCGCGGCCTGGCTCGGCAGGTTGAGCGCGTTGGGAACGAAGGTGCCGGTGCCGATGAAGGAGGATGGCACCTTGTCGGAGAAGAAGCCGCGCTGCGAACCGGAGAGCGGGTCGCGCTGGCCATAGCTGAGCGCCAGCATCAACCGGCCGCGATCGTCGGCGAATTTCGTCCCCAGCGCGAGCGAACCGTTGAACTTGCCATAGTCGCCGCGGAAGCTGTTGCCGTTCTGGATATCGACGCGGACACCGTCGAAATATTTGTCGGTCTTGAAATTGACGACGCCCGACATGGCGTCCGACCCGTAAATGGCCGACGCGCCGCCGGTGATGACATCCACCGAACCGATGATCGATTCCGGCAGGATGTTGATGTCGACATTGCCGTTGATATCCGACAGCGGCAGGCGGCGGCCGTCGAGCAGGACGAGGTTGCGGTTGGAACCCAGGCCGCGCAGATTGAGCGTGGCGCGGCCGCCGGCCCCCTGGCCGCCGGTGCCGGCATTGCCCGATGGGGTGAAGCCCGGCAGCTGGTTGAGCGAATCTTCCAGCGTGATCTGCCCGCTTTGCTGGACGAGCTCGTCAGAGACGGTGACGATCGGGCTGACCGCGACATTGTTCGGGCGGGCGATCAGCGATCCGGTGACGACGATGTCGGCGGTCTGCTGCGCTGCTGCGTCAGTGGCCTGCGGGGCCAGTGCGCCGGCGGCCTTTTCAGCAGGCGCTGCCTGATCCTGCGCCCAGAGCGGCGAGGCAAAGGCGCCCAGCGCCAGCGCGGCCAGCGATCCGCCGAGGCGAAGCTGCATGGTGAAACCTGTTTTCATTCCATCCTCCCATTTTTTATTACTAACTAGTTCGTACATAATTTGATGCGACCCGAGGCTCTATTGTCCCTTAGGGCTATATTCTGAACCGTCTGTCGGTCAGTCCATTTCCACCCGGCGTACATCCCCCACGATGAAGACATAGGCAGCGGCCCCAACCAGCGCGAGTACGCCGATGAAAGCCAGCGCGCCGTAGAAGGAGCCGGTCTGGCCCACGATCACGCCGACCACGATCGGCGTCACGATGCCGGCCAGATTGGCGCAGAGGTTGAAGACGCCGCCAGTCAGGCCGATATATTGGCGCGGAGCGACATCGGAAATCAGCGTCCAGCCCAGATTGACCATGCCCTGCCCGAAAAAGGCGATGGACATGATGGCGATGACCAGCGTGTTGCTCTGCACGAAATTGGCGGCGACGATGGTGGAGGCCAGCAGCAGCCCAGCAACGATCGGCAGCTTGCGCCCGATATTGGCCGAGCCGGTGCGGCGGATCAGCATGTCGGAAACCTGCCCGCCCAGCAGCACGCCGGCCGACGCGGCGATATAGGGCAGCACCGCGAAGGTGCCGGATTTCAGCCAGTCCATGCCCCGCTCGGTCGCCAGATAGGTGGGGAACCAGGTCAGGAAGAAAACCAGCGTCGAATTACCGCAAAACTGGCCGATCGAGGCGCCCAAAATCTGGCGCTTGCTCATCAGCTTGCGCACATTGGCCCAGGAAAAGGGGATCTTCTCGTCCGTCTTGGCGATCGTCAGGCCGCCGCCTGCCTGAATATGGGCGAGCTCGGCGGCGTTGACGCGGCTGCTTTCACCCGGATCGCGATAGCGGGCGTACATCAGCAGGCCGAACGCCATGCCCAGCGCACCGGCGATCAGGAACAGGGCGCGCCAGCCGAAGCTGCCCACCACCCAGAACAGAACCGGCGCGAAGAAGGCGAGGCCCGCATATTGCCCCACGGCATAGACGGAATTGGCGCGCGCACGTTCATCCTGCGGGAACCAACTGCTGAGAATGCGGCTGTTGCACGGGTAGCAAGGTGCCTCCGCCATGCCCAGCGCAAGGCGGAAGCCGAACAACATCGCCACATTACCGGCTATGCCGTGGAGCAAAGTGAAGAAGGACCAGAGGATCAGCGATCCGGCATAGGTGATGCGCGTGCCCAGCCGGTCCAGCAGCAGTCCGCCTGGAATCTGCGACGCGGCATAGGTCCAGGAGAAAGCCGAGAAGATGAAACCCATCATTTCCGGCGAAATCTTGAGTTCCGCCGTGAGTGACGGCGCGGCCACGCCCATGACGGCGCGATCCATATAGTTGAGCAAGGTAGCGACGCTGATGAGCGCCAGCACGCCGATGCGCGCGCGGGTGGGACGCATCAGGCCGCCGGGGTTCACAGGCGCCCTCATGCCGCGTTCCGCCGCTGGCCGAGATACAGCAGATGGCGCACGGCCAGCGCATAGCCGTCCGTCCCCATGCCCGACACGATGGCCGTGGCGGTGCGCGTCACGATTGAACGGGTACGCCATTCCTCGTCCCGGCGATGGATATTGGAAATATGAACCTCCACGATCGGGCAATCGCACATTTTGAGCGCGTCCAGCATGGCATAGCCGGCATAGGAGAATGCGGCGGGATTAAGGACGATGCCCATCGCACCGACGCGCGCCTCATGCAACCAGCCGACCATTTCATGCTCGGCATTGGTCTGGCGAAAGATCAGATTGACGTCCCAGCCCTCGGCCTCGCGCCGGCAGGCCGCTTCGACATCGGCGAGCGTCTCGAACCCGTAGATATGCGGTTCGCGCACACCCAGATGGTCGAGATTGGGGCCGTTCAAGATGTAGATATCACGCTGGCCCATGACTGGCCCGATCCTCCCCGAATGCCGGAATATGTTTCCCGATCTTGCAGAATCACATCTACGCGCAACAGAGGCCGTGCGCAAGCAAAATGTACTAACTAGTTCATACCATTTTTGGGCAGGCGGCGGACGGCGATCCGGTCGGCCTGATAGGAACCGAGCCAGAGATCCTCACCCAGCAGCACGGCCGCCGATACGCCATTGAAGGCCGGATCGGGCGGGCCATAGGCGATCAGGGAGAAGTGCCGATTTTCCGGGTCGAGTTGCGCCACGGCATAGCCGCGATGACAAAGCATGCCGTCGGCCACGCCGTTGACGATCTTGCGCACACCGCCGCAGGCCGGTTCGTCGCGCACCATGCCGGCCAGCAGCAGCCGTTCGCCGTCCCAATGGATGTTGTCGGGCATGAATTCGGGCGCCAGCGCGCGCCATAATGGCGGGCGCGTGTTGTGCCGCCCATAGGCGACGACTTCCCGCAGGCCGAAGGCGATCACGTAGAAGCCACTATCGTCGCGCGCCGTTTCCAGCCCGTTATTGCCGGGCAATTCGGTGCCGGGCAGCAGCCGGAAGGCGCGATCCTGCGGGCCGCGCTGATAGACGCCGCCCGTCGTACGGCCGACCACGAAGTCGGTGATGCTGGTGCCCGGACGCGTCAGCACCGTGGCGAGCACCGTACCGTCGCCATAGGAGGCGACGGCGTTGGCGACATGGCCGTCGGGCATGGCGAGGCAACCCTGCCAGCGCAGTGTCGGCGGCGCGGCGCTATCGCGCGCGTCGATGGCGAAGACCTCAATCGCTTCGCGCCCACCATGATTGACGACCAGCAACCTGCCCTGCCCCGGTCCGGTCATCCGCAGGCTGAGGCCCCGCGCGGTGAAGAGCGCGGGATCGGGCGGCTTGACGCAATCGGGATAGGCGGGGTCTGGTGCGACCTGATCGGCGACGGCGGTGAACCAGAAGCGGGCCTGTCGGGTGCGGCTATCCACCAGTTTCAGCCCGGCCCCGGTCGCAAAGCCGCTGGCGACGATCCAGGGTGTATCGGGAATATGGGCCAGGTCTTCGGGCTTGTTCGCGCCGCAAACGAAGTCGAACTGCGCGGTCGGGGCGCAGGCGTCGGCGGGTCGCTGTATGGACAATGGGGTCGCGCAGCCGGTCAGCGCCAGAATGGCCGCACCGGTCAGGATGGAAAGCCGCCTCATGTAACGCGATAGACCCGGATGCGCACGGCGGGCTTGGGCGCGTCTTCGGGCGGCGGGCCGATGGTGCCAATGAAGATCGCCTGATTGAGCCAGTCATGCGGGCCGATCGGCGCCTCGAAACTGGGCACGGTGCGCAGATAGCGGCGCGACGCGCCGGGCACCCGGCTGTTGGTCAGGCCGACATTGCGGACATGGATCGGCGTGCCGTCGTCGGCGCGCATCATATAGTCGGCCTCAATCACGGTCCAATTGTCGGCGCGCTGCAACTGCCAGTCCGCGCCGCCCGCGACCACCGTGCCCCGGATGCGGGGACCGGCAAAAGTGCCGCCGGTGATCGGCACGCGGCGGCGAGTACCGATGGGGGTCGGCCCGATTTCTTCGGTCGGTTCCAGCATCACGGTCGCCTCATAGACGAAGTCGAGGCCGGGCGCTTCGGTGGTAGCTGCCCTGCCCGGCACCGCCCACAAGGCCATCGCGCCGCCGATGCCGGTCAAAATGTCCCGTCTGCTGGTCATTGCATCAATCCCGAACCTTGGGCCGCTCGGCAGGTGGCGGCGCATCGCCGAACAGCGACCAGTCGGCGAAATGCGGCCATGGGATCATGCTGCGCGTCTCGCCCAATTGCAGCAGCATGGGCTTGCGCGGCGTGAAGGCGGGCCAGTTCGCAACCGGTTCGCCGGTGCGGGCGAAGGCCACCAGATGATCCATCATCTCGGCCGACAGCGCCTGATCCACCGGCGTCCAGTCGCGGGTCGTGCGGAACAGGTTGAGACTGCCCAGCGTCCCCAGCCAATAGGGAATGTCGGCGCTATGATAGGCGCCCACCGTCGCGGGATCATGATCGGCGAAGCGCACAGCGGGGCTATAAGGGTGAACGCGGGTAAAGAAATAGGCGTGGACCGGTGCCTTGCCGGTGGCGGCCTGCGCCAGCGCCCATTGCGCCATCTGCGCATTGAGGGTGGAATCGCGCTCGATATCGCGGGCTTGCCGCTGCGCCTCCTGCGTCGTGCGAGCGGGGTAGCGTTGCAGGATCGCGTCCGCCTTGTCCGGGAAGGCCCGGCGCACGGCCGCTGCATAATCGGCGACCGATGCGATGGGGCCTAGCGAGCGGAAGCTTTCGTCGCGGGTAAAGCCCAGCAGCAACGGCACGTCATTCTGGCGCCCGGCGGCGAAGGCAGCGGCCGGGGTTTGCGCCACGACCTCCCCGTCGATCACGATCGGGCGGCGGCGGACCGGCGCGGCGAGCGCGATCAGCTTGTCGGCAGGCATGTCGCGCATCTGTTCGATCGACTGGACGCCCAACGCCGCTTGCACGGCGATGCCTTCGGCTTCCGCTTCCTTCAGCGGCGCGGGTGTACCGATGTCCCCAAAGGCGCCACCGCTCATGCCGACGGCGCGCTGGAACAGGCCCTTGGTCGCGGGGCTGGCCTGAAGCAGCGAGACGGACATCGACCCGGCCGATTGGCCCGCGATCGTGACATTGGCCGGATTGCCGCCGAAGCCGGCGATATTCGCTTTGATCCAGCGGAGCGCCGCTACCTGATCCTTCAGGCCGTAATTGCCCGACTTGCCACCATTTTCGGCGCTGAGTTCAGGGTGAGCGAGGAAGCCCAACGGCCCCACACGATAGGCGATGGCGACATAGACGACCCCCTTGGCCGCCAGCGCTTCGCCCGCATAATTGGCCATGGAGGCCGATCCGATGTTGAAGCCGCCGCCATAGATCCAGGTGACGACCGGATAGCCGCCAGCCGGCGCAGGGCCGGGCGGCGCCCAGATATTGAGATAGAGACAATCCTCACTGGTCGCCTCCTCGCCGAAATAATGGTTGAGGTTGCGGGCGCGCAGCGGCTGGATACATTCGGGCGCAGGGCGATCCGCATGCCAGACGCCGTCCCAGCGCGCATGGGGCTGCGGATCGCGCCAGCGCAGGTCGCGCACCGGCGGCGCGGCGAAGGGCACGCCCAGCCAGGCCCGCACGCCCGATGCCAAGGTCTTGCCATCGATCAGGCCCGCATCGGTTCGAACTGGATCGCCGGTCGATTGCGCGACGATCTGCGCCGGCGCGACCGATGAGAGGAGCAAGCCCAGAATTAAACCGGGTGCCAGCAGCAGCCGGCGCATTATTTCTGGCCCTTGAGCTGCGTGTCGAAGAAGCGGAAGGTCAGGTCCAGCGCGCGCAGGGACGCCGCGCGGGTCGCGGCGGCATCGGCACCGATCCAGCTATGGCCGACGCCGGGAATGATCTCCAGCGTGACGGGGACGCGGGCGGCCTTCAGCGCGGCTGCCAATTGGCGCGACTGGTCGGCGGGCACGACCTTATCGTCGGTGCCGTGGATCAGCAGCATCGGCGGATCCTTGGCATCGACATGGGCGGCAGGGCTGGCGGCCTTGATGCGGTCGGCCGGACAATCGGGCTTCACGCAGTCGAGATAGGCGTTCTCCGCGCCGGCGATCGCCTGCGGCATGGTCGCGAAATCATAGACGCCGTACCAGCCGACACCCGCCTGCACGCAATCGCTCTGCCCCGGATTGCTCTTGTCCTCGCCAGTCGGCGCGCTGCCGCATTGCAGGGCGGCCAGCGCCGCGAGTTGCCCGCCAGCCGAGCCGCCCCAAACCGCGACATGGCGACCATCCAGCCCGAAGCGTGCGGCATTGGCGCGCAGGTAGCGGATGGCGGTGCGCACATCGTCGATCGCGGAGGGGAAAGGCGCTTCCTTCGACAGCCGATATTCGAGCGAGGCGACGACATAGCCCCGCGCCGACAGGTCGGCCAGCACGGCGGGAAAATCGCTGAATGCGCCGGACTGACGGGTATGGCCGTTCGCCCAGCCGCCGCCATGGATGTAGATGACCAGCGGCAGCGGCTTGGCCTGCTGCGCGGGGCGATAGAGGTCGAGGATGATGGGCCGATAGCCCGGGATGGTCGAATAGGCGATGTCACTATTGACCGTGACGCCATTGGCCAGCGTCAGGATACGGTCGGGCATCGGATCGCCCAACGCGGGTTCTGGCGATGTCGCGGGGGACGGCGGCTGAGCCTGGGCCGGCATGGCGGCGGTCAGCAGGGCCAGACCCAAAGATAGCGTGATACGCTTGCGCATAATCCTCTCCCGTTCGCGATTCTTGTGCTAACTATTTCGTACATTGATATCATCGACGATGCGCAAGGCAAGCGCGATGATGATGATGTGCAGGATAATGCGTGAGAAGTGGCCGGGGCCGAAGACAACTAAGCTCGCCCCCTATCCAACGTCATGCTAAATTATTTCAGCATCCATCGTGCATCCATGCATCCATGCATCCATGCATCCATGCATCCATGCATCGTTCGCTTATGGGGAGAAATGGATGCTGAAATAATTCAGCATGACGCCGATTATTGGACAGCTTTGGCATATTCAGGCCAGAAGTCGCGCTGCCACTTGTGTTTCAGGCGCGGCACCAGCTTTCGACGATATCGACCACATTGCCCCGACGCCGCGCCAATATCTTGGGCGCGGTCACATCGCGTTCGAAGCCGTAGGAGACGGTGTAGCGGTTGGAGACATTGTAAAAGCAGAGTGCGCTGATCGTCATATGCAGTTCCAGCGGGTCGATCCCTTCGCGGAAATGGCCGCTGGCGACACCGCGCGCCAATATGTTGCGCAGCTGCTCCACCACCTTGCGGTTGCGTTCGCGAATGCCGGGAATTTCGCCGATATGCGCGCCGCGCAGGATATTCTCGTTCATCACCAGCCGCACGAATTCGGGATGCTGGTGGTGATAGTCGAACGTAGCGCCGACCACATCGCGCAGCGCGGCGTCCGGGTCCAAGTCGCTGCGTGTATTGTCAGCATCGATTTCGCGCACCGCCGTATAAGCGCGCTCCAGCACCGCGCGGTACAGGCCTTCCTTGCTGCCGAAATAATAATAGATCATGCGCTTGGACGCATCGGTCCGTTCGGCGATCTCGTCGATGCGCGCGCCGCTCAACCCCTTGTCGGCAAATTCCAGCGTCGCGACGTCCAATATGTTCAGGCGGGTTTCCTCCGCCTCGCCGGCCCGTCCACTCGCCTTGTTCAGTATATTCGTCGGCGATCTGGCCACGCATCCATCCTTCTCTGTTTGGAACTGGCATAGCTTGCCAGCGCCGCGCCATACAAGAGAGGATGCACGGGAATGACAAGGTGCCGCCCGCCCAAAGGACGCGCGGCACCTTCATGGATCAGAAGCGGACCCCGACCCCCATCCAGATGCGGGCCGGATCGATCACATAGCCGGACGCATCATAATCCAGTCGCTTGTCGAACAGATTCTGCACGCCGCCATGGAAAGTGAAGGCCGGCGTGATCTTGTAGGATGCGCCTATATCCACCACCGTATAGCTGGCGGCGAAGATGTTGGTGCCGCTGATCTGCGCCTCCGTCACGGCTTCCTTGCCGCGATAGACGGCGCGGGCATAGGCGGACAGGCGATCGTCAGGCTTCCAGTTCAGCGAGGCGTTGGCCTGTTGCTTGGGCGTGTCGTTCAGCGCAGCGCCCGCCGCCGTGCCGGTCAACTGCTCGGAATCGGTCAATGTGCCGCTGGCGTTGACGCGCAGCGTGTTGGTCAGCGGGAAATCGACCGACAATTCGATGCCGCGCACCTTGGCCTTGTCCACATTCACATAGGTCGTGGGCGGGCGGCCGATCGAACTGACTGGCTCACCCGTGCACCAGGCGTTCGCCACTGCGCAGGTGACGCGGGTGATCTTGTCGTTGAAGCGCGTGTCATAGGCGGTCAGGCTGGCGTTGAAGCGCCCGCGCGAGAAGAGCAACGCCGCCTCGATCGTACGGCTGGTT
The DNA here is from genome assembly GCF_008710155.1 of Sphingobium limneticum. Taxonomy (GTDB): domain Bacteria; phylum Pseudomonadota; class Alphaproteobacteria; order Sphingomonadales; family Sphingomonadaceae; genus Sphingobium; species Sphingobium limneticum. The sequence goes on along the minus strand of NZ_VYPZ01000001.1, from coordinate 243,570 downwards.
TCCGCTTCCAAATCCGGGTTGCCATAGATGGTGCCGCCGCGGCTGGACTGGCCCCAGTCGGGGATGGTCTGGCGCAGGCTGGGCGCGCGGAAACCCTGCGAATAGCCGCCCTTGAGCGTCAGCGCCGGATTGATGTTCCACACCGCATAGACGCGCGGGGTCCAATGGACGCCATATTGCTCGTCATTGTCCATGCGGATGCCGCCGGTCAGCGCCAGCCCATCAAGCAGCTTCAGTTCGTTTTCGGCGAACAAGGCCCAGCTGGTCCGGGTCGTCCCGGTGGTGGTTGAACCGGCCAGGAGATTGCCGGTCAGGTCGGTCAGATCCTCATAGCGGTAGAAACCGCCAAGGGTCAGCGTGTTGGAGGGAAGCGGCACGACCCACAGGCTCTGCGCGACCGTGTTCTTCACTTCCTTCTGCGAAGTGACATTCTTTGCGTCTTCATATTGGACATAGGATTCCGACGAGGCGAAACCCCATTTGCCGCTATGGCTGATCGACGCGACCTTGCGCTTCTGGTCCTGAATATCGACCGTGCCGGCCGGCGCGGCCGTGGTCGCCTCGATCGTCTCGCCGGAAATCTGCGTGACCTTCTGGCGATAATAGCCGGCCTCCAGCAGGATTTCATGATTGTCGTTGAGCGCGAAACCCAGCTTGGCCGCCAGGCTTTCGTCATGGCGTTCCGGTGTGCCGCCGATCACCTTGTCGCCTTCGCGACGGTTGATCGCGCCCTGCAACTGAATGCCGACGCCCTTGGTCACCGGGCCGGACAGATAGAAATTGCCGTCCGCAAAATTGCCATAGTCGCTGCCCAGCTGCATCGTGCCATTGACCCGCGCACTGCCGCGCCAGTCGCCACCGATGCGCCGGGTGATGATGTTGACGACGCCGCCCATCGCATCCGACCCGTAGAGGGAAGACATCGGACCGCGCACGATTTCGATCCGCTCGATCGCTTCGAGCGGGGGCAGCTGACCGCCTTCGCTGATATTGCCGCCATTGGTGCGGGATTCACGAGACGACAGGCGCTTACCATCGACCAGGATCAGCGTATATTGCGGCGCCATGCCGCGAATGGAGATGTCGCGGCTGTTGCCCTCACCCGGCGTGACGGTAACGCCCGGAACCTCCATCAGCGCGTCGGTGACTTCGCGATAGGGCATGCGGTCCAGCGTCTCGCGGTTGATGACGGTGATGGAGGCCGGCGCGTCGCGCACCTCCTGCTCGCGACCGGCCGCAGTTACGACGATCTGATCGCCGTCGGCGGCGACATCGGCCGCAAAGGCGCAGGCGGGAACAAGGATGGCGGCAAGTGCGCTGCTGGCGCGCAAAAGGGTCTGGGCCTTCATGGAAAGTCCTTGGGTTGAACGACAGGATGGACGCGGACGCGCCCCTTGGATCAGACTGCGACAGAAGCGCAGCCCGGCGATGACGTGATTTTTGGAAGTCCCCCGGCGCCTTGGCGGCACTCTCAGATGCGATTGCTTCGCAGCCGCATCTGTCGCATTGACAAAGATATGCCAAATATCAAATTTGAATAGCGTATTTGCCTGATATGATCGTCAGACGGCGGCGGCCAGCTGGTCGATCAGCCACAAGGTCGCGGGATCGCGGGCGCTGCGCTCGTGCCAGAGCACCCAATAATCGAAGCCTTTAATCTCCGTCGGCGAAGGGAGACAGGCAAAGCCATGCGAGCAGGCAAACCGCCCGGCCGCGCGGGTCGGCATGGTCAGGATCGCGTCGGTCGCGCCGATCAGGTCGGGCGCGGCATAGAAATAGGGCAGACGCGCCACCAGCTGCCGCTCTGACACCCGATCGCCCAGGCAGGACTGGACATGATCGACATCGGGATCGCCGATCGTGACCGCGACATGTGGCCAGCCAAGATAGGTATCGAGCGAAACCGGCGCGTCCGATCCCCCCGCAGCGATCGGATGATCGCGCCGCACGATCAACGATTGGGTTTCACGGAACAGATGGCGCGCATGGGTCAGCGACAGGTCCGGTTCGAAGCCGTAGATGATGAGGTCCAGTTCACCCGACACCAGTTTCTTGAACATGTCGTCGGAGAAGGCGGAAACATCTATCCCGCAGTTGGGCGCCGCCGCACCGATCGCGGGCAACGCGGGCGATACCACCGACAAGACGCCATAATCGGTCGCGGCCACGCGGAAATTCCGATCCAGCACGGCCGGATCGAAACTCACCGGTTCCAGCAACGCACTGCTCATCGCCAGCCAGGCTTCGAGCGGCTGGGCCAGTGCCTCGCCCCGCTGAGTCAGCGTCATGCCCCCGCCTGATCGTACCAGCAGCGGGTCGGCCAGCAACTGCCGCAATTGCCCCAACGCCCGGCTGACCGTCGGCTGGCTCAGCCCCAGCCGCTGAGCCGACCGGCTGACGCTGCGGGTTTGCAGCAGCATGCTGAGCGTCATCAGCAGATTGAGATCGATGGGCTTGATCGGCTGGCTCCGGATTGCGATTTCGTCGCATTAGCCAGCGCGCAGAGGTGGTTCAAGCCGTGCGGTCAATCCAACATGGTTCGCAACGAAGGAGACACGGACTGGCCATGTTTCTCCATCGCATCCAGCGTCGCGCCCGCCATGGCGCGATAGGCTGGCAAAAGATGCGGCTGGTCGGCGCACAGTGCGGCCAGATGCCGGCCGATCGTGTCCATGTCCCCGCGCAGCAGGGGGCCGGACAGCGCTGCCATGCCACGATCCAGGCTGTTGTCCAGCGCGGCGCGAACCAGCGGCCCCAGCAGCGCGGCCGGATCGCCGATCCCCGCCGCCGTCAGCGCCTCGCGCGATCCGGCGATCAGCGTGACCAGATGATTGGCCGCATGGCACAATGCCGCATGATAGAGGGCGCGCTGCCCCTCCCCGACCTGCTCCGCCACGCCGCCAAGCAAGGCGACCAGTGCCCGCGCCGCGGCGATGGCGGGGGCGTCGTCGGCGGTGATGACAAAAGTTGCGCCCATCATGCGGGCGACCTCCTGCGCGGGATTGCCGGTGAAGGTCATGGCCGGATGCACCGCCGCCGTCAGTGCGCCACGCTGTTGCAAGGGGCGCAGCAAGGCCGCCCCACTGCGTCCGCTCAGATGCAGGATGAAGGGGGTCACGCCATCGGGCAGGCAGGCGGCAAGATCCGTAACGACGCCGGCAATCGCATCGTCCGACACGGCGATCAGGATCAGGTCGCACTGCTGCGCCACCGTCGCCCAATCCGGAGCAGCGCTGCTGCCTGGAACCGTCGCGACCAGTGCGTCACGCCGGGCCGGATCACGCCCCCAGACCAGCAGCGGCGCCGCGATATGGGTTTGCAAGGCCATGGCCATGGCCGCCGCTACGCGGCCGGAGCCGATGATGCCGACCCGGCGATAGGAAGGGGTGCTGTCCATGATGAAGGCTTAAAGCGTCACGATGGAAGGGCGAACCCTTTTCTGCCGTCAGGGGCGATCTGCTGCGCCGCCCGGCATTGGATCAGGCGACCGCCGCGATGATGATGATTTCCACCTTGTAATCCGGCGTCGCCAGCTTCGCTTCGCCGGTGGCGCGGGTGGGTGCGGGCACGTCGGCAATCCAGCCGTCCCACACCGCGTTCATCTCCTCGAAATCCGCCATGTCCGCCAGCCAGATGGTGGCGCGCAGGATATGCGCCTTGTTGCTGCCGGCCAGGGCCAGCAGGCGTTCGATTTCCTCCAGCGCGCTCTTCGTCTGCGCGGTGACGCTGTCGCCTTCGCCGACCTGCCCGGCCAGATAGACGGTGTCGCCATGAATGACGATTTCGCTCATGCGCGGGCCGGTTTCGATGCGGGTGATGGTCATGATGTCTCCTTGAATATCAGTTGCGATAGCGCGACAGCGCAAGGTCGGCCGTCTCGATCGCCGGCGCGCGCCCGCTCATGATGTCGGCGATGACATGGCCCGACCCGCAGGCCATGGTCCAGCCCAGCGTGCCATGGCCGGTATTGAGGAACAGATTGTCGATCTTCGTCGCGCCGACCACCGGGGTGGAATCCGGCGTCATCGGCCGCAGCCCGCTCCAGAATGTCGCACGGCTGAGGTCGCCCGCACCGGGGAAGAGCGTGCCGACACTATGGTCCAGCGTATCGCGCCGCGCCTGCGGCAGGTCGTTGGTATAGCCCGACAATTCGGCCATGCCGCCGACCCGGATGCGATCGCCCAGCCGGGTGATCGCCACCTTGTAGCTTTCATCGAGCAGGGTCGACACCGGCGCACCTTGCTCCTGCACGATCGGCACGGTGATCGAATAGCCCTTCACCGGATAGACCGGCAGGCGCAGGCCGAGCGGCGCCACGACCAGCGGCGAATAGCTGCCCATCGCGACCAGATAGGCATCGCCTTTCACCGGCCCTTCCGCCGTGTCGACATGGGCGATGCGGCCACCCTCCGTCGCGAGGCCGCGAATGGTGCGGCCCATCAGGAATTGCACGCCGCGCGCCTTCGCCATCTCCGCCAGCGCGTTGGTGAATTTGAAACAGTCGCCCGTCTCATCATTGGGCAGGCGCAGGCCGCCCAAGATCGACGCTTCGCTGGCGGCCAGCCCCGGTTCGGCGGCCAGGCATCCGGCGCGATCCAGCACTTCGAAGGGCACATTGTCGGCGCGCAGCACCTCGATATCCTTGGCGATGCCGTCCATCTGCTTCTGCTCACGGAACAGCTGCAACGTCCCCTGGCTGCGCTCGTCATAGCTTATGCCGGTTTGCGCCCGCAGCGCGATCAGCCGGTCGCGGCTATGTTCGGCCAGCCGCACCATCCGCCCCTTGTTGATGCGATAGTCGGTCGCGTTGCAATTGCCCAGCATCGCCACCAGCCAGCGCAGCATCGCCATGTCGACCTTGGGGCGCAGGATCAGCGGCGCATGCTGCATGAACAGCCAGCGCAGCGCCTTGGCGGGAATGCCCGGCGCGGCCCAGGGGGAGGCATAGCCCGGCGAAATCTCACCGGCATTGGCGAAGCTGGTTTCCTGCGCCACGCCGGTCTGGCGATCGACTACGACCACCTCATGCCCGGCCTCGGCCAGATACCATGCCGACGTGACGCCGATCACGCCGCCACCCAATATGACGATCTTCATGGCTCGATGCTCTCCAGAATCGCGGGCAGATAGGTCCGGTCGTAACGGCTGCCGAGGCGGGTCAATATTTCATAGCTGATCGTGCCGGCCTGCGCGGCGACATCGTCGATCCTCTGGTGCGGGCCGAGCAATTCGACCGGCGCGCCGGGATAGAGCAGGTCGGCGGGCAGGTCCGTGACATCGAGCGCCATGCTATCCATCGACACCCGGCCGATGACGGGGACGCGGAGGCCGCCGATATAAGCGCTCCCGCGCCCGCTGACATGGCGTGGCCAGCCATCGGCATAGCCGACCGAAATGGTGGCAACCTGCGTCGGTCGATCGCAATGATGGGTCAGGCCATAGCCCACGCCCGCGCCGGCCGGCACCTGCCGCAACTGCATGATATAAGCGTCGAGCGCGACCACGGCCGCCATCGGATTGGGCGGCCCATGCGGCGCGCCGCCATAAAGCGCGATGCCGGCGCGCACGATGTCGCCATGCCGTACGTCGGGCGCCATCGCCCCGCCCGAATTGTCGATGGAACGCGGCACGCTGGGAAATTGCACCGCAATCTGGTCGAACAGCGCACGCTGGTCGGCATTGACCGGGCTGGACGGCTCATCCGCACAGGCGAGGTGAGTCATTACCAGTTGGACATCAATCCCGTCCAGCCGCTCGGGCTGTGCTCGCAGGATAGCCAGTTCCTCGGGCGTCAGGCCGAGACGCGACATGCCGCTATCCACCTGCACCACGCCCGGCAGCGTGCCGCCCGACGCGCGTGCCGTGGCGGCCCATGCGTCCAGCTGCACCAGCGCGTTGAGCACCGGCACCGCGCCGATCGCGGCACATTCCGCCTCGGCACCGGGGCGTAAGCCATTCAGGATATAGAGGGTGGCGTCGGCCGGCAAATGGGGTTTGAGCGCCTTCGCCTCCCCCAGATGGGCGACGAAGAAATGACGGCACCCTGCGTCCAGCAACGCGTGCGACACAGGCACCGCGCCAAGGCCATAGGCGTCCGCCTTGACCACGCCCGCCACCGCAGCCGGCGCGACCTGCGCCGCGATCGTCCGGTAATTGGCCACCAGCGCGCTCAGGTCGATGCGCAGGCTGCCCGCAGTCCCATAATCCATCGCCATCCCCTTCCGATACCGGTCAAGCTATCCGACGTTTCTTCGAATAGGCATGCAAAATGCACGCAATTTTTCGAATAATATCCCATATTCGACCGATCGTTCGAAAGGATTCGTACAAATGGCCAGTGCACTGGACAATGCCGATCGGGCGATTCTGCGCCTGCTGAAACTCAATGCGCGCCGCTCCAACGCGGATATCGCGGCGGAAGTGGGCTTGTCCCCCTCCGCCTGCCATCGTCGCATTCGTCAGCTGGAAACGGAAGGCTATATTCGCGGCTATACGCTCATCACCGGCGGGCGGGACGAAGGCGCGATCGTCAATGTGCTGGTGCAGGTGACGCTGGACCGCCAGACCGAGGATTATCTGTCCCGCTTCGAACATGCCGTACGACAATGTCCGGAGGTGCGGGAATGTTTCCTGATGACCGGATCGGTCGATTACTGGCTGCGGGTGGAGGTGGACAGCGTGGACGCCTATGAACGCATCCATGGCGAGATATTGTCGCGCCTGCCCGGCGTGACCCGGATCAACAGCAACATCGCGATGCGCGATGGCCTGCGCCCCCGGCGCGGCAAGGGGTGAGGCGGGAGCCGTAAAGCCCCCGCCCGCGATATCATTTTACCTGAAAGCCGGACCAGAAACTGTCGGCCTGATCGATCCAGATGGTGTTGAAGCCGGTCGCGATCGCCGATCCTTCGATCGACGGGATGATCGCGGCTTCCCCGCCCAACTCCACAGCTTCCTCGACCCGGCCGATGAAACGGCTGCCGATATAGCTTTCATGGACGAAGCGGTCGCCGACGTTGAGCCGCCCGGACGCTGCCAGATGCGCCAGACGGGCGGACGTACCGGTACCGCACGGGCTGCGGTCGATCGCCTTGTCGCCGTAGAAGACGGCGTTGCGGCCATCGGCCCCGTCCCCTCTTGGCTTGTCTGCCCACAGGATATGGCTGACCCCGCGGATGGTCGGGTCGAGCGGATGGACCGGCTCATATTTCTCGCGGATCGCCGAACGGATGCGACCGCTGAGTTCAATCAGGCGCGCCGCGCCCATATCGTCCAGACCGGTATAAGCGCCCTGCGGTTCGATGATCGCATAATAATTGCCGCCATAGGACACATCGACGCTCAGTGGGCCGATGCCCTCCACATCGACGTCGATCCCCCTGGCCGCGACATAGGCGGGGACATTGGTGATGCGCACGGCGGTCACCTTCTGCCCCTCCGTTTCATAGGCGATGTCGATCACGCCCGCCGGCACTTCGACCTTCAGCCGTCCCGGTGTCGTCGGCACGATCAGACCATGTTCCAGGCCAAAGGTGATGATGCCGATCGTCCCATGGCCGCACATCGGCAAGCAACCGCTGGTTTCGATGAACAAAATGCCGATGTCGGCATCCGGCAGGGTCGGCGGATAGAGGAAGCCGCCCGACATCATGTCATGCCCGCGCGGCTCGAAGCACAGGCCGGTGCGGATCCAGTCGAAGCGGTTCAGGAAATCCTGCCGCCGTTCCGACATGGAGGCGCCGCGCAGCAGCGGCGCCCCGCCCGCGACGAGGCGGACGGGGTTTCCGGCCGTATGGCCATCGATGCAGAAGAAAGTGTGACGCATCGCCGCTCCCTATCAGGCCGCAGCGGCGACCGACAGGTCCGGACGGGTCGCGGCGGCCTTTTCGACCATCGCGATCACTTCGGCGCGGCGTTCGCCCTGCAACACATAGCGCGGCGGCAGCACGCGCTCCGACCCGCGGCCCATCACTTCTTCGGCCAGCTTGATCGACTGGACCAGGTCATGTTCGGCATCCAGGTGCAGCAGCGGCATGAACCAGCGATAGATTTCCATCGCCTTGCCATGGTCGCCCCGTTCGAAGGCGCGGACCAGTTCCACCGATTCCTTGGGGAAGGCGTTGGTCAGGCCCGACACCCAGCCCTGCGCGCCCAGATACAGGCCCTCCAGCGCAACGTCGTCCAGACCGGCGAACAGCGTGTAGCGATCGCCGAACGCGTTGCGGAAGTCGGTGAAGCGACGGGTATCGGGCGCCGATTCCTTGACCGCGACGATATTCTCGACGTCGATCAGGGCGGTCAGAACCTCCTGGTCGATGACGGTGCGGTAGGCCGGCGGGTTGTTGTAAAGCATGATCGGCAGGCCGGTCTGGTCGGCAACGCCCTTGAAATGATTGACCAGTTCATGTGCCTTGGGAACATAGACCATCGGGGGCAGCAGCATCAGACCGTCGGCACCAGCCTTTTCGGCGGCCTGCGCGTAGCGGACGGCGCGGCGGGTGTCGAACTCCGACACGCCCGTGATGACCGGCACGCGACCGTCCACGACTTCGACGATCGCGGACAGAACGCTGACCTTCTCATCATAGTCCAGCGAATTGTTTTCGCCCACAGTCCCCAACGCAATCACGCCGGTGACGCCGTCCTTGACCAGATCGTCGACGACGCGCTGCGTGTCGGCGAGGTCGATCGACAGATCTTCACGCAGCTGCGTGGTGACCGCCGGAAACACGCCCTTCCAACCAATTGCCATAATGTTCTTCCTGCCTTTTTTGCTGGTATAAATATCGTATACGATATTAAATTAGAGGCTGCAATGGCTTTTTTGCAGTGCGGCAATCAATTGTTACCGCTCTCATCGGGCACCGGATCGTCCACGTCGCCGGCGAAGGGCATGAGGTGATCGATCACGCAGATCGGGCCGGATATGGCACTGGGCAGGATGACGGCACGCACCTTGTCGCCCTCGCAATAACCCGCACCGGTCGTTTCCACGACGGCCGTGGCAAAGGGTGTCAGGCCGGAACAATCGCCGCCCTTGAAGACAGCGATATAGGATTGCCGGCGGTCCGGTTGTCCCCGGAAATAGAGTCGCCGATCATCGCGCACCACGGGCGCCGCCACCCGGCTTTGCAGGACGCAGCGCCGCTCCGGTGCCTTCGCCCCCAACGGCGTATGGAGCAGGATCGCACCTGCCGCCGCCCACAATCCATAGCCTTTCGCCACGATCACCTCCTTCCCATCGAACGAAAAGGGGCTGCGACATCGCTGCTGCAGCCCCCTCCCCTATGCTTTTGCGTCGATCGGTTTCACGATCAGAAGCGGAAGCGCACGCTGCCCTGCACCGTCCGCGCCATGGTGCGGACGCCCAGCGGCAGCAGGTTCTGCTTGCCGAAATAACGATAGGGATCGTTGCCGGTCAGGTTGGTGCCTTCGATCGACAGCGTCATGAACTTGACGGGCGTATAGTTGACCGCCGCGTCCAGACGATGGGTCGCGCCATTATACCAGCTATAGGCGGGATTGTCGGTCCACACGAACAGGCGGTAGGGCGACCGATAGTTGAAGGCGACGCGCGTGCTGAACTTGGGCGTGTCGTAATAGAGCGCGGCGTTGGCGGTCCATTTCGACGTGTCAACCGAATCGAACGCACCCGGGAAATCCTCAGGATAAGGATATTCGACACGCGCCTGGAGAACGCGGGTCACGTTCAGGCTGGCGCCGAAATTCTTCCATACGCCCGGCAGGAAGTCGAAGAAGCTCTGGACCTGTGCTTCCACGCCGTAAAATTCGCCGTCGCCCGCATTGCGCAGCTGCGCCACCGAACCGCTGCGGCCGGGCAGACCATATTCCGCCAGATCGCCGACGATCTCGTTGCTATAATAGGTCCAGTTGCTCGCCTTCTTATAATAGCCCGCGACCGATGCCGAGCCGGCACGACCGAAATAATGTTCCAGGCTGGCATCGACCGACCATTCGCGCTGCGCCTTCAGATCCGGGTTGCCGGCGTCGACGCGCGGGCTGGCCGCATTGGGATCGACGAAGAAGAAGGGCCGCAGGTCATAGAAGCTGGGGCGCGAGACGTTGGTGGTGTAGGACAGGCGCAACTGCGTCTTGGGATCGAAATGCAGCGTCGCGGTGACGCTGGGCAGATAATCCATGAAATTGCCGCGGCCCGAACTTTCCTCGATGATCAGCGGAGAGCTCTGTGCCGCCGGCCCGATCCGATATTGGAAGCTTGTCGAGCTGCCCCAGGTGTTGACCGCACGCAGGCCGACCACGCCGTCGATGGGGAAGCCGACGTCGAAGCCATAGTTGAGCTGGGCATAGGCCGCGAAGGTGTTTTCCTTCGACGTGAACGTCTGCCCCTGATCGCTGGGCGGCAGTTCGCTGGAGAAGCGGACCGCATTGCCCGGATCGGTCGCCTGAATATAGGCGCGCACCGCGTCGATGCTGTCGAGCAGCGCCTTGCCGGGAATGCGATACCATTGCGGCGATCCCGCCAGATCCGGCCCGATCAGCGATACCTGATCGCCACCGGGGAAGCTGGTCAGCGGCGCATCCCTGCCATTCACGCGGGGGAAACCGTCACGATAGCCATAGTAGCGATCCACATCACGCCGGTTATAGCGAATACCGGTCTGGAGCGAACGCAGCAGGCTCTTGTCGCTCAGTTCCAGCGTCAGGTCCAGCTGACTGGCGATTTCCTTGTTCTTGGAAACGCCAGCATTATCCTGGAAGCGGTTGACGCCATATTGGCTGGGGTCGGTCATGTCGCCGCCATTGAAGGTGATCGACGGGATCGGCTTGGAATAATTGTTCGACACGAAATCGATCGTGGCCGACTGGAGATTATAAGGCCGCAGGATCTGCTGCACATAATAATAGCTGTCCTTCGACCAGCTATATTGCGTGCTGAAATGCAGGAGCGCGCGGTCGGTCGGGCGCCAGTTGGTTTCGAAATTGGTGGTGTAGAGGTCGCGCTTCAGCGTGTTGTAGGTGCCTTCGATATAGGCCGGCACACCGTTCGGATTGGAGATGGTCAGCTTCTTGATCGTCTGCCCATCGGGCATCAGCTCGATACCGCTGAACTGGGTGCCGAACTCACGATTGAGCGTCCACATCTTGTCGATCGAGCGGCGCTCCTTCGATCCGATATAGCTGCCTTCCAGGATGAATTCGAGCGCGTCGGACGGCTTCCACTGGAACACGCCGCTCAGCGACGGGCGCGTCACATAGCCGCTTTCCGTGCCATATTGGGTACGGTAGGGAATGACGGCGTTACGATACTGGGCCGGCAGATTGTTCAGCGGGCTGTTCGCGTCGCCTTCGCAGCAGACGGTGTCCGGCGACTCGCTCTCGACGTAATTTTCCTGATAATAGGTCTTGGTCCAGCTGCCGTTGAGCAGAAAGCCCATTTCGCCCATGCCGGTTTCGAACCGGTCGCCCAGCAGCAAGCTGGCATAGGGACTGACCTTCTCGGCAAATTCGTCATAGGCGCCGCGCAGGCTGCCCGCGACCGTCAGACCCTTTTTCAGGTCCAGCGGGCGGCGCAGTTCGACGTTCACCGTGCCCGCGATGCCACCTTCGACCTGATCGGCAGTGCGGGTCTTGTATACGTCGACAGACTTCAGCAGTTCGGCCGGAATATCCGCCAGGCTGATCGACCGGTCGGTGCCCAGATTGACGTTATTGCCGTTGACGGTGGTCTGCACCTGGCTGAGGCCGCGGATGGTGACGTTCTGCCCCTGACCGCGTTCGCGATTGATCTGAACGCCGGTCACGCGCGAAAGCGCTTCGGGAACGTTATTGTCCGGCAATTTACCGGCGTCTTCGGCGACGATGGAATCGACGATCTGCTTGCTGTTCTTCTTCTTGGTGGCGGCCGCCTCCACACTGCCCCGCACGCCGGTGACGATGATGTCCGACTTGGCGGCTGCCGCTTCGTCCGGGGATTGCGGCGCGACTTGCGCCATGGCCGCGACCGATAGCGACGCGAAAGTCAATGCGGACAAAGCCGCCGACATGTTGAGAACCGTACGCGACTTCATCCACTTTCCCCTTATTCCCCGGCGGACTGCCTGACTTTATATCGTATACCAACTACATTATTTTGTCGGAGTCAAGCGCATTGCAACTTTTCGGCAACAAAGCTGGAAAGGCCGCAAAAAGGGCAATCAAGTCATTGAAATAAAAGAAAAGGGCGCGGATCGCCCGCGCCCCTTCATTCTGTACAACTGTCCAACTCGCTGTCGCGTCAGCCGCAACCCGGCGCCGGTTTCGCTGCCCGATCGCGCACGACCGGCCGCGCGGCCTTGGGTGCCAATACCTCCCATTCCTGCACGGCGAGGCCCGCATGGCCCTTGTCGTCGCCGGAGGCATTCAGCACCGCGCGTAGGCAACGGGTGCGAACCGGTGGAAAGCGGACGGCCTGAAACCCGCCTGGTTGCGTGCCATAGGTGCCGGCACCGGGCACCGGCTTCCATCCCTGATGCCAATATTCCAGATGCCAGGCCGCCGGCGGCGCGACGCCGACGCCCGATCCGGCCGGCTGGTCGTTCCAGAACCAGAGGCGCGATCCGTCGATCGTCACATCCTTGTCCCAGCGATATTCGATCCACTGGGTCGCAGGATTGTTCGGCGACCAACTGCCCCACAGGTCGGGCGGCAACGGCGCGGCCTTGGTGACGCCGTCGTTCAGCGCCTTGATCCAATATTGCACCGGCAGCGGTTCGTTGGAGGCCGTGGCGGACGCCGCCCGTGCGATATTGCGGGTCGGCGGCAAAGGCGGCTGGGGTCGCCGTGTCGGCACCACCGTCCTGATGCGCGCCGGCGTCACGCTATCGTCCCATTCCATCTTGTCGATCGCGACGCTGCGGCGGAAATGGCCGCCATCCTTCGCGTCGGCGGTGTGATAGACCAGATACCATTGCCCTTTAAACTCCACCGCGCCCGGATGGGACGTGGTGGAGGACACCGGCTTCAGCGCCACGCCGCGATAGGTCCACGGCCCCATGGGCGCAGTCGCGGTCCCATAGGCGATGCAGGCATGATAGACGGCCGGGGTACAGTCCGATGTCGGCCCCGCCTTGTTTCCCGCATAGAGCATGTAATAAACGCCCTTGCGCTTCATGATCCAGGGCGCCTCGAAAAAGCCGGTCAGCCCCTCGATCGCTTGGCCCCCGCCTTTCAGCGTCACCATGTCGCGTTCCAGCTCGATGCCGCGCAACTGGCCGAACGTGCCCCAATAGAGATACACCCGCCCGTCATCGTCGATCAGCACGGTGGGATCGATATTCTGGATATCCTTGGCGACCGGCACATGTTGCGACAGGATCGGCCCCGACGGATGGGCATCGCGCCACGGCCCGGTCGGGCTATCCGCCACCGCCACGCCGATGGCGAAGCGATCCTTGGCATCGCTATTCTTTTCCAGCACCGGGGCGTAGAAATAATAGCGCTTGTCCGGCCCCTGGATGATCTGCCCGGCATAGGCGCGGGCTTCCTCCGCCCAGGCGAAGACGTTTTCCGGCCGGATGATGTCGGGATAATGGGTCCATTTGCCCGATTTCGGATCGTTCGTCTTCAGCAGTTGCCATTGCCCCATGACGAAGTCGTTGACGTCCGGCGCCGCCTGATCCCGGCCCGCGACGATCCACAGCGCCCCGTCCGCCACGAAGGGCGCCGGGTCGGCCGAATAATAATCGCCATCGGCCAATATGGGATTGCCCGGCACGCTGATCTGACGCGCTTCCTGCGCACCAGCCGGTGTGACGGCCATGACCAGCGCGATGCCGGCAAACAGCTTATTCTTCATCGGGATAGGGCCCCTTGCCGCCATCGGCGATCAACTGATCGACACGCTGGTCGATGACCGGCAGCGGCACCGCGCCCAGCGCCAACACCGCATCATGGAAGGCGCGGATATTGAACTTCGCGCCCAATGCCTTCTCGGCCTTCCTGCGCGCATCGACGAATGCCAGCTCGCCCATATAATAGGACAATGCCTGTCCCGGCCAGGCGATGTAGCGGTCCACCTCCGTCTCGATCTCATGCTCAGACAGCGCGGTATTGTCGTGCAGATAGTCCTGCGCCTGTTTGCGGGTCCAGCCCATCGCATGGATGCCGGTATCCACCACCAGCCGCGACGCGCGCCATGCCTGATAGCTCAGCATGCCGAAGCGATCATAGGGCGTTTCATACATGCCCATATCCTCGCCCAGCGCCTCGCAATAGAGCGCCCAGCCCTCGCCATAGGCGGACAGATAGGTGTCGCGGCGGAAGGCGGGCAGCGCCTTATTCTCCGCCGCCAGCGGCATCTGCATCGCATGGCCCGGTGCGCTTTCATGCAGGGTCAGCGCGACCTGCGAGTAGAAGGGGCGCGATGGCAGGTCATAGGTGTTGACCAGATAGATGCCCGGCCCGCCGCGCCCGCCGGTGTAGAAGGGCGCGATATCGTCCGGCACCGGCTTGATCGCGAAACGCATGCGCGGCATGCGGCCGAAATATTGCGATGCCTTGCCGTCGAACGTCTTGGCGATCCACGCCGCGCGGTTGAGCAATTTTTGCGGCGTCTTGGCATAGAATTGCGGATCGGTGCGCAGGAAGGTCAGGAAGGCGGGCAGGTCGCCCTTGAAGTCGACCTGCCGCATGACCTCGCCCATCTGGCCCCGGATGCGCGTCATTTCATTGAGGCCGATCTGGTGAATCTGCGCCGGACTTTTGTCGAGGGTCACGAATTCGCGGATCTTGGACTGATAATAGGCCTTGCCGTCGGGCAGTGTATAGGCCGCCAGATCCTTGCGCGCGCCGGGAATATAGTCCTGCCGCAGGAAGGTCAGCAACGTCTGATGCGCCGGCACGGCGGCCTGCGTAATCGCCGCCTGCGCTTCGGCCTTCAACTTGGCCTGCACATCGGCGGGGATGGTCGCGGGCAATGTCTTGAATGGCGCGTAGAAGGGATTCTCCTCCACGCTCTTCGCCTTGGCAACCTGCTCGACGCCGATATCGCGCCCTTGCAGCGTGATCTGCGCCGGGGTGAAGCCACGCTTCAGGCCGGCCCGCATATTCGCGATCTGCTGGTCATAATAGCGCGGAATGTCGCGCAGCATCGCGATATAGCGCCTTGCGCCCGCCTCGTCGCGCAACGGTTCCCGTGCCCATCCGGCCAGATCGCCCCAGAAGCTGGTGTCGGCGTTCAACGGCTTCTCATAGTCGCGATAACGTTGCTCGGCGAGCATCGCGTCGATCTGCCCCTTATAGACCGCGAAGTTGATCCGTTGCTCAGGGGTCAGCTGATCGACCTTGATCGCCGCCAGCTGCTTTTCGACCTGCTCCCAACGTGCCAGCCGGGCGGCCTGCGCCTTGGGGCCGACGTCGGGCAGGGCCAGCGCCTGATCCTTGGGACCATCCTCGCTGGGACCGGACTGTTTCTGGCGCCAGTCATATTCGGCCGTATAGATCGCCTCGAACGCCTGATCGGCGGACTGGGCGCCTGCTTGTGCCTGCGCCATGGGCGTCGCCAGGCTGATGAACGCCGCGCCTGCGAGCAACCAGGTCCGGCCGCCAAAGATCGTCACGCCATTTCCCCTTCCAGCAATGCCAATATATCTTGGTGGAGTTGCGCCGGGATGCGCACGCCGTCCGCATCCGATTTCGCCCGCGCGACATAGCGCCGCGATCCGGGCAGACGCGCGCCCTGCCCGGTGATCGCACCGAACATCTCTTCGGCCCGGCCCAGATGATCCTCGACGCTGGCGCCCAGGAAGCCGGCCGGATCGATCGCGATCACCAGTTCGCCGCCGATCGGCGATCCCATACGGCCCTCATCAGCCGCCATCGACTCCGCGCTGGTCATGTCGCCGATCAGCGGCCCGGCGATCAGTTCGACCATCGCCGCCAGCGCAGACCCCTTATGCCCGCCGAACGTCCGCATCGCGCCGTCGAGCACTGCCTTGGGATCGATCGAGGGATGCCCCTCGGCATCATAGCCCCATTCGGGCGGGATGGTCTTGCCCGCGCGACGATGCAGTTCGATCTCGCCCCGCGCCACCGCGCTGGTGGCGAAGTCGAACACGAAGGGATGCCCGCCCGGCCGCGGCCAGCCGAACGCGATCGGGTTGGTGCCGAACACCGGCTTGGTTCCGCCTTCCGGCGCGACCCACGAATGGCTGGGCGTGAAGGCCAGACCCACCAGCCCCGCATCGGTCAGCGCTTCGACCTCCGGCCAGAGCGCAGCGAAATGCACGACATTATTGAGCGCCAAGGCGGCAATGCCGAACTTGCGCGCCTTCTCGATCAGCAATGGCAGGCCGCGCTCGAACGGCAATTGGGCAAAACCACCCTTGCCATCGACGCGGACCAGCGCGGCGGCCGGCTCGCTCACCACCGGCACGGCATCGGGCACGACCACGCCCCGCTCGATCGAATTGGCCGCGACCAGCAAGCGGTACAGGCCATGCGAGGCGCAACCGTCCCGCTCGCCCGCCACCATCGTCCGGGCGACGGCCGCCGCATGATCGGGTGCGAGGCCACGGCTCTCCAGCACCGTGCGGGCCAGCGCATCAGCCTCCGCAAGGGTCATCGCCACCATGCCACTCATGCAGCCGTCGCCGGCTTGGCGGTGAACAGGCGCACGCCGAACACCGGCCCGGCCGAGCTGCGGTCATGCGGAACGAAGCGGACCTTCACGCTGGTCTTGCCCTTGGTCAGCGCCTCGGGGATCGGATAATCGACGTCCAGGAACTTGCCCGGCTTGTCATTGTCCAGGCTCTGGGTCGCCAGCTTCACATTGTCGACCATGATGTCGAAGCTGCGCTTGCGTTCGCCACCCCAATAGGTCGCCTGCAACAGCAGCGGGCCGGGCTTCACCTTCATGTTGAATTCGAAATAGCCGCCCGATCGCGCATCGCGCCCGTTGCGTCCGCGATAGGAGGCGGGATAGCTCAATTCCGACGTCAGCGCATGATCGCGCTCTGGCTGCATTTCGCCCAGATGCATGATGTCGATCGACCGGGCGGCCAGATCCTTCTGCCGCGCCTGTTCGGCCAGGAAAGCCGCCTCTTCGGTCTTCCACGCGCTTTCGGAGAAGCGCTTGAAATAGACCGCGCTGCGCCGTTCATACTGGCTGTAGAAAGGCACGAAGGCCAGGTTCGCCGGGCGGATGATATTCTGCGTGCGATAGCGCGGACGATCCGAGACGATCGGTGCGAACGCCGCCAGCGGATCTTCGCCGACCATAGCCGGTTCCACGCCGGTCCAGTCCATTTCCGACGGGCCAAGGTCGGCCGCCATCACCATCGGCCCGCGCACCACCGCCACGACGTCTGGCGCGCCCGGCGCGGATTCCAGCCGCAGGTCCAGCGGCAGGCTCAATGCCACCACATCGCCCTTCTTCCAGCGACGCGTGACGACCGCATAGCCATTGGCTGGCGTCACCGACACCGGCGCGCCATTGACGCTCAGCCCGAAACGGCCATTGGCCCAGCCAGGAATGCGCAGGGCGAGAGAAAACGCCCCCTGCTTCACCGCGTCGATCGTCAGCTTGATATCCGGCTTGAACGGATATTCGGTATCCAGCGTCAGGCCCACGCCCTTCGCCTTCCACTGCGCTTCGGACGGGATATAGAGATTGACGAACAGCGTGTCGTCACCCTCCCAATAGATGGAATCGCCATGTTTCGCATGGCTTTCCATGCCGGACCCGACGCAGCACCAGAAGGCGTCCTCATCGGGCTGCGAATAGCCGCGCGGCGCGCCGCTCATCATCGGCGTCATATAGGTGAAGCCGGCATTGGCCGGATTCTGCGCGGACATCACATGGTTGAGGTGCGCGCGCTCATAATAGTCGAACAGAGCGCCATCCGGTTGCCAGCCGTACAGATGCCGTGTCAGCTTCAGCATATTATAGCTGTTGCAATGTTCGCAGGTGGACTCGGTCAGGTGCAGCGCGACCGTATCGGGTTCAAAGAAATATTCGCGATCGGCATTGCCGCCGATGACATAGCTATGATGCTGCGTCACCCGGTCGAAGAAGAAGCGCGCGGCCCGGCCCGGATCGTCCTTGCCGGTCAGTTCGTGGATGCGCGCGAGGCCGATCAGCTTGGGCACCTGCGTATTGGCGTGGAAGTTGGACAGCTTGTCCTCCTGCGCCACCAGCGGATCCAGAACCCTTTTGTCATAGATACGCTCCGCCACCGCCAGCCAGCGTGCATCGCCGGTTCGGGCATAAAGCTCGGCATAGCTGTCGTTGAGCCCGCCATATTCGCAGCCCAGCAATTCCTGCATCTGCGCATCGTTGAGCGCCGCGAACACCGTCTCGAAATAGCCGGCCAGGCCTGTCACGACCGTCAGCGCCTTCGCATTGCCCCAGGCGCCATGGACGTCGAGCAGGCCGGCAAAATATTTGTGCACGGTATAGAGCGGCGACCAGCTGCCATTGAGGTCGAAGCCGCCAGACTTGATCTGACCCTTCATCACTTCGGGGAAAATCTGCTCGCCATCGACGATCTGGCCGTCCTTGGTCTTGCGACCCAGCGCGCCGATATAGCCGTCCTTGCGTTGCGCCTGACACAATGCGAGCTCATCGACGATATAGTCGGCGCGGCGGCGACATTCGGCATTGCCCGTCTGCTGCCAGCCCAGCACCAGCGCGGTGATATAATGGCCCAGCGTATGGCCGGCGATGGTGTCGGATTCCCAGCCGCCATAGATCGGCGCCTTGGGCTCCAGCCCCGCATATTTGCGGAAATTATGCAGGAAACGGTCGGGGCTGAGCGAGAGGAGATAAGCGATGTTCACTTCCACCGCGGTCGCATAGTCGGACGGGCGCAGCCGCACATCCGTCAGCGGCAGCGGCTTGGCCCGCAACGGAATACGGGGCGCGATCGCGGCCAGCCCCTTGAACGGGACGGCGCAGACGGCAAGGGCAGCGACCCCTGCCAGCCACTCGCGACGATTGGCTTTCATTGCAAAACACTCCTACCGAATATCGTATACTATACGATAGAGCGAAGGGTCATGCTGTCAATCCCTATTGTCCGACTTGTTCGGTCATGCCTTAGCGTCGCAACGCGACGTGCATGTCCGCCAAGGCCAGTTCGATCAGAGTGCGCATGGCCTTTTGGGCCTGGCGCGGATTCTGCGCGGCGATTTCTTTGTAGAGCGCGCGATGTTCCGGCATGGGATCGCGCGGCGCCTCCTGCACCCGTTGCTTGGTCGCCGTGGTCCAGGCGATAGCCGACATGATCGAACTGGACAGGGAGAAGAGCAGCTCGTTCTGCGCCGCCTCCATCAGCAATCCGTGGAAGCGCTGATCGGCTGCCCGCCCCTTCTCGGTCGCCAGCGTATAACGCTCCATCGCGTCGAGCGCATTGGCCATGTCGATCAATTGACCATCGCTGCGCCGGTTCGCCGCCATCTCCGCCGCTTGCGGCTCCACCATCATGCGCAGTTCGAACAAATCGCGCAGAAATTGCTCGCTTGGCTCCGACTGGATCTGCCAGGCAAGGACATCGGGGTCCAGCATGCTCCATTGGCGTCGCTCGTTGACTTTCGTGCCCGCCTTGGGCCGGCTGCTGACCAGCCCCTTGGCGGTCAATATACGGAACGCCTCTCGTAGTACTGATCGGGATATGCCCAAATTTTCGGCATGATCCACTTCGGCCGCAAAGACATGGCCGACCGGCAGCGCGCCGCTCACGATCTGCGTCGCCAGCCGGTGCGCCACCATATGGTGCAGCCGACCGGTAACGATCGACGTGACGGGCGGCACAGGGATCGCGCCGTCCTGAACATACCGCCCGTCATTCATGCCGATCATCCAATCCTATCGCTATCTTCCCACGCTACACGGATAAGGTTGTGGGGAAAAGACCGATCTTATATCGTATAATCTTATTGACGCCATGCTTCGTTACGGTCATGACTGCGGCCTCTTTCCTGAAATGATAGGCAGCGCGCAGTCGTGGGCATGGTCCGTTTCCCTGTATCGAAAAGCATCAGCCTGCTGGCTCTCTCCAGCGCCATGGGGGTCTGCGCCATCGGCGTCGGCCTGCCCGCCATGGCGCGTCCTGTCACGGCGGCGGCGGCCTTGCCCGACATCGCGGCGCGCTACGCTCTGTCGGACAAGTTCAACGGCCAGAGCCTAGGCGACCTGATCGACAATGCCGATGCCGCCCCGCACTTCGTCGATGGGCCGAAGGGTCTGCTCTACCGCACCGGCAACCGGCTGGCGCAAAGCTATATCTATGTCGACCTCGCCACCTTGGCCAAGACGCAGGTGGCGACGACCGCAACGCTGCTTACTTCGCTGAACGCCGCGACGGGCAAGCCGGTCGATATCGACGCCGCCAAAATCGCCGAAGTCGATTACGACCCGGCGACCAAAACCCTGCGCTTTGCCGCACTGGACGGGCGATGGACGTTGGACGCCGCCGGCAAGGCGGAGCGGATCATGGAGGAGAAGACCCAGGACCTTTCCCTCCCCTCCCCCGATGGGCGCTTCCGCATCGTTGCGCGCAATTTCAACCTGATCGCGATCGACATCAAGAGCGGCAAGGAAGTCGCCCTCACCACCGACGGTACGCGCGAGCAGCCCTATGGCCGCTCCATCCCGCAATTGGCCGATATCTTGCGCGCCGGCACCGAAGAACCCGACATGCCCGTGTCCGGCGCATGGTCGCCCGACGGCCGTTACTTGCTGAGCTGGCGGCTCGACACGCGCGACGTAAAGAAGCTGTCCATCACCCAGCAAAACCCGCCGGGCGAATTTTATCCGCGCAGCTTTTCTTATGTCTATCCGCTCGCCGGCGCGGAGAAACTGCCGCAGGCGACCCGCTTCGTCATCGACATCGAACAGGCGATGAAGGCGGGCAAGGCGAAGATCGTGCCGCTGGCGATCCCGTCCGAATCCATCCTCTATCCCTCGCCGCCCGACATGGGCTGGATCAAGGGCAAGCCGCGCATCCTGTGGACCGAACGCGGCTATAAGCAGCAGGCCGTCTATCAGGCCGATCCGGATACCGGCGCCGCGCGCATCGTCGCGCATGAGGCGGTCAAGCCGCTCGTCACCGTCACATCCAGCATGATCATGCCCGCGCCGGACTTGGGCGGAGAACTCTCCATCTCCGAACGGTCCGGCTGGGCGCAGCTCTATCTCGTCACCCCCGACGCGCCCGATGGTGGAAAATCGCTGACGCGGGGCGAATGGGAAGTCCTGTCGGTCGATCATGTCGCCGGGGACAAATCCTCGTTGATCGTCACCGGCGTGGGCCGCGAGAAGACGCGCAATCCCTATTGGCGCGCCCTCTATCGCGTGTCGATGAGCGGCGGCGATCCGACCGAACTGACGCCCGAACCGCTCGATCATGACGCGACCCTGTCCGACGACGGCCAATGGATCGTCGATCAGATGTCCAGCCCGACCAGCCCTACCCGCGCCGTGCTGCGCGACGGGCAGACCGGCAAGATCGTCATGGACCTCGCCACCGCCGATGACAGGCGCCTGCGCGCAGCGGGCTACATATCGCCCGAGCCGTTTCAGGGCCTCGCAGCGGACGGTAAAACGCCCATCTATGGCATGATCTTCCGCCCGGCGAACTTCGATACGAAGCGCAGCTACCCCATCATCGACAATGTCTATACCGGCCCGACCACGACCGACGTCCCGGCCACCTGGAACGACGCCCATCGCGTGTCCGGCAATGCCGTGGCGCAGATCGGCGCGATCGTGGTGATGATCGACGGCACCGGCACGTCGCGCCGCGGGCAGGCCTTCCGCCTGCCAGCCTATCAGAATCTGGGCGAAGTCGGCTTGGACGATCATATCGCCCTCATTCGACAGATGGCTGCCAAATATCCCTATATGGATGCCACCCGCGTCGGCGTGTTCGGCGGATCGGCCGGCGGATACGACACCGCCCGCTTCGTTCTGCGCCGCCCGACTTTCTTCACGGTCGGCGTCTCCTCCTCGGGCAATCACGACCTGCGGCTCGACAAGACATGGTGGCCCGAAGTGTCGATGGGCAATCCGGACGAAGCCACATGGGAACGCAACAGCAATATGTCCGTCGCGGGCAATTTGATGGGCAAGCTGCTGCTGATCCATGGCGACATCGACGACAATGTGCCGGTGACGGAAAGCTTCCGCCTCGCCAAAGCCTTGATGGACGCCGGGCGCGACGTCGACCTTGTCGTGCTGCCCAATACCACCCATCGCGTCTACCAGCCCTTCTTCTGGAAGAAGCTGCGCGACTATTTCACGCTCAACCTGCTGGGCGAAACGCCCCCGGCATTGACGGCGCCACAGGCCGCCCGAACCGCCACCGCGAAATGACGAGGACGACCATGATCAAAAAGCTTCCCCTGATCGCGCTGCTGCTGGCGTCGGTGCCCGCGATGATCCCGGCGCAGGCCGCCTTCGCCGAGGCCCAGCCCGCCAAGAAAATCTTCCCGCCCATCGCGAAGACGGCGTTCAAGACGCCGACTTTCGACCTGGCGCTGCGCACCGATACGCAGACGCTGGCGCATCTCTCGCCCAGCGGCGATGCCGCGTTCGACTATGTCCCCGCGGCCCGCGAAGCGGAACGGGCAGGTGACGGCTATGTCCATATCGGCGACATCCACATCCGCCTGAAAAGCGGCGATGGCGCATGGCAGGATTATTCCTCCGCCCATGCCCGCAAGCCCATCGTCAAGCTGGTCGCCCGCGGCGATGTGCTGGCCGCCGCCGACATCAGCGCGTCGATGGGCGCGGGCATCCCGCTGCGTGTCGAACGCCAATGGGTCAATGACGATGGCGTGCTGGCCCTGCGCTTCACTTTGGTCAACAGCAGCAATGCTCCGGTCGAAATCGGCGCGCTCGGCATGCCGATGGTGTTCGACAATATCATTCTCGACCGGGATCTGGATCAGGCGCATGCGCAGGCCAGCTTCGTCGATCCCTATATCGGCCGCGACGCCGGCTATTTACAGGTGACGCGCCTCAATGGTCAGGGTCCGGCGCTGCTCGTCCTGCCCGAGAAGAACACCCCGCTGGAGGCCTATCGCCCGGTCCTCGAAGCCCGCGCCGCGCCCAAGGACGATATCTTCACCGACCGCAGCCCGCGCACGCAGGTATCGGAAGGCTTTTACGACTGGACCGTCGCCAGCAAGGGCTTCGTAAACAAGGAATGGGCCAAGGCCGGCCCCCAATGGAATGACGCGACCAGCATCATACTTGCGCCCGGCCAGAGCCGCACCATCGGCCTGCGCTTCGTCACCGCGCCTTCGATCCGCGCGATCGAGGATACGCTGGTCGCCAACAAGCGCCCGGTCGCGGTCGGCATACCCGGCTATGTCGTGCCCACCGACCAGTCGGCCAGCCTCTACCTCAAATCCGCCAGCCCGGTCGCAAAGATCGAGAGCTTCCCGGTCGGCGCCCTGACCGCCACCCCGGTCGAAAGCAGCGCCGGATCGGCGCGCTATGCTTTGAAGGCTTCCGGCTGGGGTCAGGCGCGCCTGACCGTCACCTATGCCGACGGGCAGGCTCAGACCGTCAGCTATTATATCACCAAGCCGCTGGAGCAGGTGATGGCCGATATCGGCCATTTCACCACCACCAATCAGTGGTTCGAGGGCAAGGACGATCCCTTCCACCGCTCGCCCGCTATCCTCTCCTATGACCGGGAAGAGAATAAGATCCTGACGCAGGACGGCCGCGTCTGGGTGTCGGGGATGAGCGACGAGGGCGGCGCGGGCAGCTGGGTCGCCGCCGCGATCAAGCAGCTCGACAATCCGAACGCAGAGGAAGTCGCCAAGCTGGAGCGACTGGTCAACGAAACGGTGATCGGCCATCTCCAGGTCGCGGAAGGGGCACAGGCCGGCGCGGTCAAGAAGAGCCTCTTCTATTACGACCCCAAGGAGTTCCCGGACTATTATGACCCGGCGATCAACTGGAAGAATTGGACCGCTTGGTCGAAAAAGGATTCGGACGATCTCGGCCGCTCCTACAACTACCCCCATGTCGCGATCGGCCATTGGGTGCTCTATCGCCTCGCGCGCGACAATCAGGGTCTGGTGAAGCAGCATGACTGGCGCTTCTATCTCGACTGGGCCTATCGCACGTCCGTCGCTATGATGCGCGACGCACCCTATTACGCGCAGTTCGGTCAGATGGAAGGCGACATTTTCCTCGACATCCTCAAGGATCTGAAGCGCGAGGGCCTGACCGCGCAAGCCACCGAAATGGAGCAACTGATGAAAGGCCGCGCCGATCATTGGCGCACGCTCAAATATCCGTTCGGCAGCGAAATGGCGTGGGATTCGACCGGCCAGCCCGAAGTCTATGCCTGGATGCGCTATTTCGGCTATCAGCCGCAGGCCGATGTAACCAAGGAGGTAATCCTTGGCTATGATCCGACCATCCCCAGCTGGGGCTATAACGGCAATGCCCGCCGTTATTGGGACTTCCTCTATGGCGGAAAGGTGTCGCGGATCGAGCGGCAAATTCACCATTATGGGTCTGCGCTCAACGCCGTACCTTTGTTCGACGCCTATCGCCAGAACCCGGACGACCTGCACCTGTTGCGCGTCGCCTATGGCGGCATGATGGGCGGCATCACCAATATCGACCAGCAGGGCTTTGGATCCGCCGCCTTCCACAGCTGGCCCGACATGATGAAGTGGGATGCGATCAGCGGCGATTATGGCATGGGCTTTTACGGCCATGCGATCGCGTCGGCCACCTATGCGGTGAAGGACAAGGATCTGGGTTGGCTCGGCTTCGGCGGCAAGGTGACGGATGATGCCGGCAAGGTCCATATCGTGCCGCAGGATGGTGCGCGCCGCCGCCTGTTCATTGCTCCGGCGGGCCTGTGGATCACGCTGGAAGCAGGCCGTATCGCCAGCGCCGATTATGACGGCATGTCGGGTCAGGTCGTGCTGACGCTCGACCCCGCCGACGCGGCGACGAGCAAGGCGCGCCTGCTGTTCGAAACGACGACCAAGGACGGCAAGCCTTATGCGTTGGGCGGCGCAACGGCTGATCGCGGCGGCTATGCCATCCCGCTCAGCGCCACCACCACCCGCGTCACGCTGACGCCGCGCTGATGCTGCTGCGCCGCGCCGCCCTCCTCGCTTCGGCCGCAGGTCTGACGTTGGGGGGCGCGGCGCTGACTGCCCTGCCCCGGCCGGCTGTGGATCGCTGTCCTATCGGCGGTCCCGCTGCTATACTCGCACATGCCAATTGTGGCGCGGCACTTTCCGATAGGATCAACCCGGCGCAACACAATGCCAAGATCAGCGACAAACATGCGAAGTTAAGCGCAGCCAATCCTACTTGCGCCGCTAGCAATTGGGCCGTCGCTGCGACCGATCCGGGCGACGCAATCAACGGCGCGCTGCCGCTCCAGATGGAAAGCGCCCATGTCGCCTTCCACTGGAAGCCCGGCACGGTCGATCCCGCCGATGCCAAGGCGGCGGCCGCCCATCTGGAATATGTCTGGTCCTATTTCATCGATACTTTGGGCTTTCCCCAGCCCCATTGCGGCGACGCTGCCAAGCTGAAGGTCAATGCCTATATCGGCGTCGATTATGGCCTGACCGGCGGCACGGATTCACTCGGCCATATGGGCATGTGGATCGGGCCGGGCGCGCTGAAGGATCGGTTCGGCCTCGCCCATGAACTGACCCACGCCTTGCAGGCCGCGACCGGCCGGCTGATGGACTCGCCTTATACCGGCTGGATGTTCGAAAGTCATGCCAACTGGATGACAACTCAGTTGCCCGAATTTCGCGACAACACCCATTGTTCGGTGCTGCTCAAACAATATCCGCACCTCTATTATGGCTCCACCCGCTCGCGCTACTGCAACTGGCAATGGTTCGAATATCTGAAAGACCGGCACGGCTATGATGCCGTCAACGCCCTGTGGCGCAATGCGCCGGGCAAGGACGACCCCGCCCGCCTGACCGCCGATCCCTTCACCGTCCTCCGGTCGAACATGGGCTGGACGCAGGACCAACTGAACGACGCCTTCGGCGACTGGGCGCTGCACAACGCCAACTGGGACTATACCAATGGCGCCGCCTATCGCAAAAGCTATGGTGGTTACGACCAGACTACCGGCCCGAACATATTGGCCGCGACCGTGCTGGACCCGATCGACACGGACAAGCGCCGCTATGCCGTGCCGGAAATGTGGGCGCCACAGCGCTGGGGCTATAATATCGTCAAGTTGAACCCCGACGCCGGACAAAGCCGCGTCAGCGTCACCTTTCGCGGCATCGTGCAACAGGCGTCGGCTGTGACGAAGCTCCCCGGCCTCGCCGACGAACCCGACACCATCCCGCCGCCCGCCTCCGACTGGCGCTGGGGCGTGGTCGCGGTCGGCACGGACGGCAAGAGCCGCTACAGCC
This sequence comes from Sphingobium limneticum, assembly GCF_008710155.1. Classification (GTDB taxonomy): domain Bacteria; phylum Pseudomonadota; class Alphaproteobacteria; order Sphingomonadales; family Sphingomonadaceae; genus Sphingobium; species Sphingobium limneticum. Next base: position 217,176 of record NZ_VYPZ01000001.1, on the reverse strand, counting down.
CACTCCAACGCGGCGCCCGCGCGCAGACGGCCATCGCCATCCGCCCCGATGACAAGGGCCTCTATCTCGTCGTCATGGGCACCCCGTCCCAGATGCAGAAAATCCGCTGGGACCAGCCCTATTATTCCATCTACCGCTATCCCTGGATGGTCGAACTGGACGGCGCCCGACCCGATGCCCCCGCCCCCATAACCGGCGGCCATCGGCATCCCAATGGCGGCGGCTGGGTCGGTCCGGACGCAAAGGTCGCCGCCACCGCCTATGTCGGCCCCTATGCCCGCGTCCTGTCCGGCACCGTCGCCGACCGGGCGCGGGTCGAGGATCATGCCGTCGTTTCAGGACAGGCGCAGCTACGCGATGACGCTGTCATCGCTGGCCTCACCGTCCTGCGCGGCGACACCATAGTGCGCGGCCATGCCCGCGCGGCGACGTCCATGCTGGGCATCGGCGAATATGAGAAAGGGATCATTCTGTCCGGCGCCGCGCAAACGATCGGCGATGTCGAACATCGCGGCGGCCAGTTCGACAAGGGCGTCTCCTACGGCTTCGTCGATCAGGACGCGGCCAAAGACCCCAAACGTGGCGCGGACCTGACCGCCCCCGTGCCCGAAGTCACCGCCAAACCCGATTATCGCTGGATCCCCTGACGCATGACGACCACCCAGCCGGAAGCCGAAATGCTCTGGGGCCATCCCAAGGGCCTCTACGTCCTCTTCTTCACCGAATTATGGGAACGCTTTTCCTTCTACGGCATGCGCGCGCTGCTGATCTTCTACCTCACGCGCCATTTCCTCTATTCGGGTGAGCAATCGGGCCTGCTCTACGGCTCCTATCTGGCGCTGGTTTTCCTCTCCCCCATGATCGGCGGTTATCTCGCCGACCGCTGGCTGGGCCAGCGCAAGGCGGTGCTGTTCGGCGGGCTGGTGATCGCCAGCGGCCACATCACCCTCGGGCTGGAGGATTCGCTGGGCGCCTCGGCACAGGCGGTCTTCTGGATCGGCCTGTCGCTGATTGTGGTCGGCACCGGCTTCCTCAAGGCCAATATTTCGGCGCTGGTGGGCAAGCTCTACGCCGCCCATGATCCGCGCCGGGACAGCGCCTACACGCTCTTCTACATGGGCATCAATCTGGGCGGTGCGATCGGCCCGGTCATCTGCGGCCTGCTGGGCGAGACTTTAGGGGTGGGGCTATGGCTTTGGCGCAGCAGCGATCGGCATGATCGCGGGCGTCGTCGTCTTCGCGCGCGGGAAGCGCCATCTTCTGGGCGGCGGCGAAGCGCCCGATCCGGCCGCGCTGGCGCAACCCATCCTTGGCATCAAGCGCGAATGGCTGATCTATGGCCTCACGCTGCCACTGACCCTGCTTAGTTGGCTGCTGCTGATATCGCCCAAGCTGACCGGCACGCTGCTGGCGGTCGGCGGCTTACTTGTCGGCCTGCTGCTGGTCTGGATCGCGCTCGCCCGACTGGTGGGCGAAGAACGGCGCAAGCTGCTCTACGCGCTGGCGCTGATCGTGATCCAGCCGGTTTTCTGGGGCCTGTATGAACAAAGCGGCTCGTCACTCAGCCTCTTCATCGACCATCATGTGAACCGCATGATCTTGGGCCATGAAGTGCCGGCATCCGTATTCCAGGCACTGCCGCCCTTCTTCGTCTGCCTGATCGCCCTGCCCTTCGCCGCGCTGTGGTTGCGCCTTGCCAAGGCCGGCCGGATGCCTACGCCGATCAGCAGCTTCGCCTTCGGCATCATCATGGTCGGCGGCGGCTTCGTGCTGATGGCGCTGGCGCAATGGGTGCCGGCGGACCAGAAGGTGCCGCTGGCCTTCATCTTCCTGCTCTTCCTCTGCCACGCGATCGGGGAAATGTGCCTCTCCCCCGTCGGCCTCTCCGCCATGTCGCGCTTCGCCCCGCGCCATATGCTCAGCTTCCTGATGGGCACATGGTTCCTCGCGACCGCAGCAGGCAATTTCAGCGCCGGCGTGATCGCATCGGTGATCGAGGCGATGGGCGGCGGCGCCAATGGTGGCGACCGCACTATCATCCTGGACGCCTATCTGCGGATCGGCCTGGTCGCCGCGGCGATCGGCGTGGCGGTGCTGGTGGTCAATGTCGGGGCGCAGCGATGGCTGCGCCCCACCACCCGATAATCATTCGGCAAAAGGCCGATCAATCGCCACCTGCGGCTGGGTGAACCACTGCGCACCGCTTTCGGTGACATGGAAATGATCCTCCAGCCTTATGCCGAAACGCTGCGGCACGACGATCATCGGCTCGTTGGAAAAGCACATGCCCGGCGCCAGCGGCGTCTTGTCGCCGCGCACCAGATAGGCGGGTTCATGGATCGACAGGCCGATGCCATGACCGGTGCGGTGCGGCAGGCCGGGCAGGCGATAGTCCGGCCCAAGCCCTGCTTTCTCCAACACGGCGCGCGCCGCCGCGTCCACGCTTTCGCACGGTGCGCCGGGCACGACCGCGTCGAACGCCGCCTGCTGCGCTGCCTTTTCCAGTGCCCAGATATCGCGCGCCTGATCGTCCACCGCGCCAAACGCATAGGTGCGGGTGATGTCGGAATGATAGCCCTGGATCGTGCAGCCGGTGTCGATCAGCACCAACTGCCCCTCCTCCAGCGCGCGGTCGCCGGGCAAGCCGTGGGGATAGGCGGTCGCCTCGCCGAACTGGACGATGCAGAAGCTGGAACCCTTCGCGCCCTGCCGGCGGTGCGCTTCGTCGATAAAACGCGTCACTTCGCTGGCGCGGATGCCCGGGCGCAGGATGCGCGCAGCGGCCGCATGGACGGAAAGCGTCATCGCCTTGGCCTGCTGCATCAGCGCCAGTTCGGCGGCGGACTTGACCATGCGGCATCCGCTGATGATCGGCGTCGCATCGACCAGAACGGCCGACGTCGCAGCACGGAGCCGCTCGGCAAAATGGAAGGGCAATTCGGGGTCGACCGCCACGGTCCGCACGCCAGCTTCCGCCAGTGCATCGACCACCAGTGCGACCGGGTCTTCATCCTCCTGCCAGGATCGGATGTCGGCCGCGATGGCCAAGTCCGCCTCCAGCGTGCCGATCTCGAAATGGGGGCAGATGATGATCGGTTCACGGCCTGGCAACAGCAACATCGCCACCAGCCGCTCGCTTTGTCCCCAGGGCACGGCCGAGAAATAGCGCAGCGATGCGCCGGCATTGACCAGCAACGCCTGCGCGCCGATGCCATCGGCCAGCGCCTGCGCCTTGGCGATGCGGGCCAGACGTTCGTCGGCCGCGATGGGGGCCGCGCTCTCGGCCCAGGGGTGCAAGCGATCCAGTTCGACCTGCGCGGTTGATCCACCAATCATATCATATCCTTATGCGAAACGCCGAATGTCGAACAACGAGTTGGACAGCTTTGACGCCTTGTCCGTAACCAGCCCCGCCATGATCTGTGCCGTGATGGGCGCCAGTGTAAGCCCCAGATGCTGATGCCCAAAGGCATAAAAGAGATTGTTCGCCCGGTCCGAACGACCGATGGCGGGCAGATAGTCCGGCAGGGTCGGGCGGCACCCCATCCAGCGGGTGAAAGGGCCACGGATCGGCAGGCCCAGTTCCGCCACATGCCGTTCCAGCCGATCCCATTTGCGCGGATCGGCGGGCGCATCGACGCGACCCAGTTCGACGAAGCTCGCTGCCTGCACGCAGTCGCGATAGCGGGTGACGATCATCGAGCGATCCTCGAACACGACCGGCGGCAAGTCGGCGGGCCAGTCGGCCGCATCGGCGCGGATATGATAGCCGCGCTCCGCGATCATCGGTACCTTGTGCCCCAACGCCTCCATCAGCGGGCGGGAGCGGACGCCGGCGCAGAGGATGACGCTATCCGCTACGATGCCCGGCACTTCGATCCGGTTGCCGACGCGCTGCAAAGTCGCACTGCGCCCGACGACCTCGCCGCCCTGCGCAACGAATGCGGCGCGCAGGGCGAGGCGAAGGGCAGAGAGGTCCGCAATCTGGCCGCTGCCCGAAAAGCGGATCGCGCCCGCCATCGGTTCACTGGTCAGACGAGAGAGCTGCGCCAGTTCCCCTAAAGTGGCGTCATGCACCTGCGCCGTGCCGGTATCGGCGGCGGCCCAGCCGGCGCGCCCGGCCCTGGCGGATTGCGCGCTATGCCACAGCACATAATGCCCATCCTGCCGCAGCAGGTCGGGTTGGCCGATCCGATGCACCAGCGCGTCCCAGGCCGGCATCGCCTGGGCCAGCAGCCCGCGCAGCGCATCGCGCCCGTGGCGAAAGCGCACCGGTTGTGCCGCGGCCATCAGCCGCAGGCCGAAAGGCAACCAGGCGCCGATGGCCGACAACGGAAAGTCCAGCGCGCCACCGCGCCAGAACAGGCGGCGCGGGACGCTGCGCAACAGCGCGAGCGAGGCCAGCGGCTCGACCTGTTCCACGGCAATATGACCGGCATTGCCCCAGGACGCAGCCTGCCCGTCCACATCGTCATCGACCAACAGCACCGACTGTCCGGCGTCCAGCAGGGCCAGGCCCGTGGACAATCCCACCGCGCCGCCGCCGACTATCGCTATGCGCCCCACAAAAACTCCATTGCATCGCCTCTTCAATATCGTATACGGTATATCGACAGAGCAGATAGCGCACAAGGCCCAAGCCGATCATGACCCGATTTCGTCATCCCTCCAACATCTGGCCGGCTCAGTCCGCGTCGCATGGGGAAGTTGTGACATTATTGGACAGACCGACAACAAGCGCGCTTTTGCAGTGCAATAGGCAATTATCTACCATATACGGTCTAGTCGCGACGCGATTTTCTTGCGTCGCAGCGACCTATATGGAGACAGACAGGTGACCATCGTCGTCCGCACGCTTTCCGAACGTATTTTCGAAGTGATCCGGGAACGGATCATCGAAGGGAAGCTGCCCGACCGCGAGCCGGTGCGGCAGGATGCCCTTGCGGCCGAACTCGGTGTCAGCAAGATCCCGCTGCGCGAAGCGTTGGCGCGGTTGGAGCATGAAGGATTGCTGACCAGCCAGGCCAATCGCGGCTGGTTCGTGCGCCCCATGTCGGCCGATCAGGCGGAGGAAATCTATCTGCTGCGCCTGGCGACCGAACCCGTTGCCGCCGCCTTTTCCTGCACGCGATCGACCGATGACGACAAGCAGGCGGCGATCAATGCCTTCAAGCTGCTGGACGCGGCCGCCAACGACGATCTGAACGCCGTTGCCGTGCGAAACCGGGAGTTTCATGTCGCGCTGGTGCGTCCGGGCGGGCGGCTGTTGACGACGCAACTGGTCGAACGGCTCGAGGTTCTGGCGGAACGCTATGTGTTGGCGCATCTGGCGCCGGCCGGCCGTGGCGACCGCGCCCATCTGGAGCATCAGGCGCTGCTTGACGCCTGGCTCGCCGGCAATGCCGACGAAGTGCAGGCGCTGCTGACCAGCCATATCTCCAGCACACTGGATGACCTGCGCGGGCAATTCGCCGCCAGTCACACGCAATGATCGTATAAAAGGGGACTTCATGCTCGGACCACGCAAATCCATCGAGTCACTCGCCAGGCGCGAGTCCGGGCATAGTCTGGCCAAGACGTTAAGCTGGCCGCACCTGATCGCACTGGGCGTCGGCGCGATCGTGGGCACGGGCATCTATACGCTGACCGGCGTGGGTGCCGAACGTGCCGGCCCCGCCGTCATCCTGGCCTTCGCCATCGCCGGCGCGGTCTGCGCCTGCGCGGCGCTCGCCTATGCCGAAATGGCGACCCTGATCCCGGCGGCGGGCAGCGCCTATACGTTCAGCTATGCCGCGATGGGCGAAACGATCGCCTGGGTCGTGGGCTGGAGCCTGATCCTGGAATATTCGCTGGCCTGTTCGACCGTGGCGGTCGGCTGGTCCGGCTATCTGGTCGGCTGGCTGCAATCGGCGGGCATCCATCTACCCGCGATGCTGCTGGTGGGACCGCATGGCGGCGGCATCATCAACCTGCCCGCCGTGATGGTGGCGCTGGCGGTAATGGGGATGCTGATCGCCGGCACCCGTGAAAGCGCGACGCTCAACATCATCCTGGTCATCATCAAACTGGTGGCGCTGTCTATCTTCGTCGCCATGGCCCTGCCCGCCTTCCATTCCACCAACCTCGAACCCTTCATGCCCTATGGCTTTGCCAGCACGGAAATCGGCGGCGAGAAGCGCGGCGTGATGGCGGCGGCGGCGATCGTCTTCTTCGCCTTCTACGGTTTCGACGCGGTCGCCACGTCGGCGGAGGAAGCGAAGAATCCGGGCCGTGACCTGACCATCGGCATCATCGGGTCGATGCTGGTGTGCACCGTCATCTATATGGGCGTGGCGGTTGCCGCCGTAGGCGCCCTCCCCTTCCAGCAGCTGGCCAATTCGCCCGAACCGCTGGCGCTGGTGCTGCGCCAGCTGGGTCAGCCGGTCGCCGCACATCTGATCGCGCTCGCCGCCGTCATCGCTTTGCCTTCGGTCATCCTGGTGATGATGTATGGCCAGAGCCGCGTCTTCTTCGTGATGGCCCGCGACGGCCTTCTGCCGCGCAGCCTGGCGAAGATCAGCCCGCGCACCGGCGCGCCGACCCGCATCACGCTGATTACCGGCGTGTCGATCGCATTGGTCGCCGGCATATTCCGCCTGGACGAGATTGCCGAACTGGCCAATGCCGGCACGCTGATCGCCTTCATGGCGGTGGGCGCCTGCCTGATGATCCTGCGCCGCCGGTCGCCCGAACTGCCGCGCCTGTTCCGTTGCCCGCAACCCTATGTCGTCGGCACGCTGACGATCCTGGGCTGCGCCTATCTGCTGTTCAGCCTGCCAGAATCCACGCTGATCCGCTTCGGCGCGTGGAATGTCATCGGTCTGCTCTTCTATTATCTCTACAGCCGCAGCCGGAGCGGCGCTCGACAGGATGCGGCTGCCGCCTGACGGCCACATCCTCTTTTCCATTGTCGTTTTTCATTGATCCAACGAGGAGATCGCGATGACGCGCGCCCTTTTTGCTGCCACTGCCCTTGCCACCGCCACCCTTTGCATCGCCAGTCCCGCTTCCGCCAAAACCCCGTTTGATGGCATATGGCTGTTCGACAAGGCCCCGCCCACGCCGGGCGTCACCATGATGGAGGTCAAGAGCAAGGACGCGAAGATAGAGGGCCGCGTCACCACCCTATGGTACGGCCCGGTCGAGATGATGAACCCGCGGGTCGAGGACGGCAAGCTGCTGTTCGAGGCGCGCAACATCAACGATCGCGATCATCCGACCCGCAACTGGAGCGTCAGCCTGAAAGACGGCAAGCCGCATCTGGAAGGGCAGATATGGGAAAGCGCGATCGCGATCGACGGCTATCGTGGCACGGCCAAGGATGCCAAGGTGCGCGCCTTCAAATTTGCCGCGCTGCCGCCGCTTGGTCAGGCCATCCCCAGCAAGCTGGCCGCCACGCCGCCCATGGGCTGGAGCAGTTGGAACAAGTTCGCCGAACATATCGACGACAAGACGGTGCGCGCCATGGCGGACGCGATGGTATCGAGCGGGCTGCGCGATGCGGGCTATACCTACATCAATATCGACGATGGCTGGCAGGGCAAACGTGACGCCAATGGCGTGTTGCAACCCAATGAGAAGTTTCCGGACATGAAGGCGCTGACCGATTATGTCCATGCCAAGGGGCTGAAGATCGGCATCTACAGCTCGCAAGGGCCGCGCACCTGCGCCGGCTATGAAGGCAGCTATGGCCATGTCGCGCAGGATGCGAAAAGCTTTGCCGACTGGGGTTTCGACTATCTGAAATATGATCTGTGTTCGGGCGAATGGTTCTATGCCGACGCCGATACGGTCAAGCGCAGCTATCATGAAATGGGTGCAGCCTTGCAGGCGACCGGGCGAGAGATGATCTTTTCCCTGTGCGAATATGGCCGCTTCGACGTCGGCAGTTGGGGCCGCGATGTCGGTGGACAATTGTGGCGCACGACCGGCGACATCACCGACGATTATGAGACGATGGCCAAGATCGGTTTCGACAAGAATGGCGACGCCGCCCATGCCGGCCCGCATGGCTGGAACGACCCAGACATGCTGGAAATCGGCAATGGCGGGATGAGTGCGGACGAATATCGCACCCATATGACGCTGTGGGCCATGTCCGCCGCGCCGCTGATGATGGGGCATGATCTGCGTGAGACGGATGCGGCGACGCTGGCGATGCTGACCAACCGCCGCATCATCGCGATCGACCAGGATGCGCGCGGCGTACAGGGGAAGGCCGTGCGCAAGCAGGGCGCTCTGGAAATATGGGCCAAGCCGCTTGCTGACGGGCGAGTGGCGCTGGCGCTGTTCAACCGCGGTACGCAAGGCGCCACGATGGCGCTGACGCCGGCAGATGCCGGGCTTTCCGGAATCGCGCAGGTCGAGGATCAATGGTCGGGCGCGACGACGGCTGCTTTGCCCGGCAGCTACAGCGTGCCGGCGCATGGCGCGGTGATGGTCGTGGTGAAGGGCCGGTAACAGGCAAAGGGGGAGAGAATGATGCGGACATGGATGCACTCCAGCGCGACAGGCGCGCTGATCGCCGGACTTCTTCTCTCCCCCGCCCTGGCGCAGACCAGTCCGCCCGAATGGGAGCAGCCGGAGGTTATCCGGCAGGGCGCCGAACCGATGCACGCGACGTTCGACGGGTTCGAAACGCGCGCCGCTGCGCTATCTGGTGACGTCGCGCGGTCGCGCTATCATCTCTCGCTCGACGGGGCATGGCAGTTCCATTTCTCGCCCAATCCCGAAAGCCGGCCGGTCGATTTCTACCGCCCCGATTTCGATACGAGCGCCTGGGGCACGATCAAGGTACCGGGCATCTGGCAGGCGGAAGGCCATGGCCGTCCGGTTTTCGTCGGCAGCGGCTATCCCTTCCCGCGCGACCAGCCGAAGATCGACCACAGCCTGAACGAGGTCGGATCCTACCGGCGCGACGTGATGATCCCGGCCCATTTTGCCGGGCGCCGCTTGCTGCTGACCGTGGGCGCCGCAGGGGCTGCCTATTATCTCTGGGTCAATGGCGAGCGGGTCGGCTATAGCGAAGATAGCAAGCTGCCCGCCGAATTCGATATCAGCCGATATGCCAAGGCGGGTCGCAACGTCGTGGCGATCGAACTCTATCGCTTTGCCGACGGCAGCTATCTGGAGGATCAGGATTTCTGGCGGGTCAACGGCATAGAGCGCAGCATCAGCCTCTATGCCGCGCCCCCTACCCATATTAGCGACCTGACCGTCGATGCCGAGTTGGAGCATGATTATCGCGACGGACGGCTGGGCCTGACGGTCGCGACCGGCGGCGCACCGGGCGCCATGCGCGTGCGCGCAACGTTGATGGACGGCGCTAAAAGCCTGCTGGTGCGGGAGGCGACGGGCAGTGGCGCGGTCAGGATAGAGGCCGGCGTGCCGGGCGTGAAGACCTGGACGGCGGAGACGCCCAACCTCTACACGCTGCTGGTCGAACTGCTGGACGAAAAGGGCCGGCTGGTCGAAGCGACGAGCCGGCGGATCGGTTTCCGCACGGTCGAGATCGCCGATGGCGAAGTACGGGTAAATGGCAAGCGGATCATGATCCGCGGCGTCAACCGGCACGAACATGATCCAAAGACCTTCCGCATCCTGTCCGAAGCGACGATGCGCAAGGACATAGAGTTGATGAAGGCCGCGAACATCAACGCGGTGCGGACGTCCCATTATCCCAACGACCCGCGATGGTATGATCTGGCCGACGAATATGGCCTCTACATCATGGATGAGGCCAATATCGAGAGCCATGGCTATCTGAGCTTGTCGCAGGAGCGCAACAACGACCCGTCGGCGCTGTTGGGCAACGATCCCAAATGGCGCGCGGCGCATCTGGACCGGGTGCAGCGCATGGTGCAGCGCGACCGCAATCATCCGTCCGTCATCTTCTGGTCGCTGGGCAATGAAACGGGGATCGGCGACAGTTTCGAAGCGGCGGCGAAATGGGTGAAGGCACAAGATCCGACGCGCCTCGTCAGTTTCCTGGGCTGGAGCATGAGCAACTGGCGTCATCCGGTGAACGCTTATGTCGATATCTTCGCGCCCATGTATGACGACGTGCCCAAGATGATCGACTATGCGCGCGATCCGGCGTTCAAAAAGCCGCTGATCCTGTGCGAATATGCCCATGCCATGGGCAATAGCCTGGGCGATCTGGAAGGCTATTGGCAGGCGATGCGGGCGCATCCCAAGTTGCAGGGCGGTTTCGTCTGGGACTGGGTCGACCAGACGATGCTGCTGCATGACAAGGATGGGCGCCCCTATTGGGGTCAAGGACTGGATTATGATCCCGATCCCAAGGCACCCGGCGTCCATGGCGACGATAGCCCGGTCGGCGACGGGGTGATCCAATCCGACCGGACGCCCGACCCGGAATATTATGAACTGGCCAAGGTGCAGGCGCCGATCGCCTTCCTGCATGAAGGCGATGGCTATCATATCGTCAACCGGCACGACCATATCGACCTGTCACGCTTTACGCTGGACTGGACGGTGATGGAGGATGGCGTCGCGGCCGCGCACGGCAGCCTGCCCATGCCGTCGGTCGCACCGGGTGCCAGCGCGCCACTCCCCCTCACCCTGCCGGCGTCCAAAAATGCGACGGCGGAGCGCATGTTGGTCCTGCGCGCGCGGGCAAAGGCGGGCGCCGTGCCGATGCTGCCAGCGGGACATGTCGTAGGCTGGGAACAGTTCGCCCTTGCTGCCCCCGCCCTGCCTGCGCCGCCTGCCGGCGATGTGGCACCGGTCGAGGCGGGCGACATGTTGCGCCTGACCGCCGGCGATATCGTGCTGGAGATTGACCGCACGACCGGGCTGCTGCGACGCTATGCGCGCGCAGGCGCAGTGCTGCTGAGCGGGGGAGCGCCCAATTTCTGGCGCGCGCCGACCGACAATGATATCGGCGCAGGCATCCCCAAAAGCCACGCCATGTGGCAATATTTTTCCGACCATCGCCGGGTCGAAACGGTGGAGCGTTCGGGCAACGCGATCATCGTCCGGCATGATATGGGCGTGGGATCGGTGAAGGTCGAAACGCGATGGACCATGTCCGCCGACGGCCGGGTGGGCGTGACGATGCGCTTCGATCCGATCCGCGACACGCTGCCCGACCCGTTGCGCGTGGGACTGGCGTTCGACACCCCATCGGCGCTGGACAAGGTGCAATGGTATGGTCGCGGCCCGCAGGAAAGCTATGCGGACCGCAAGACCGGCGCGCTGATCGCACGGTGGAGCGGCGATGTCGCGGACCAGTATCACGACTATGCGCGACCGCAGGAATCGGGAAACAAGAGCGACGTCCGCTGGATCGCGCTGACCGGTGCCGGCGCGGGTCTGCGCATCACCGGGGCGCAGCCGTTGTCGGTCAATGCGCTGGCCTTCCCTTATGCGGACCTGGCGATGAAGCCGCCGGGGCAGGCGCATAGCGCGGACATCCGCCCGCACGCCCACGGCACGCTGCTGATCGATGCGGCGCAGGCAGGGGTGGGCGGCGACACCGGATGGAATCTGGACGGACGCGCGCATATGAACTTCCGCATCCCGCTACGCTCTCTGACTTACAGCTTCACCATCGCTCCGGTGCGCTGACCCTCATACGCCGCTCATGAAAAGGCCCGCCTGCACGATGATGCAGGCGGGCCTTTTCATATGTGCCGGCCGGGGCGAAACCCCGGCCGGCGGACCTTTCTAGAAATTCACCGTCGCACCGATGAAGATGTTGCGGCCCAGCGAGTCATAGACACCCGGATAGGTGTTGCCGTTGCCGAACGACGACAGGATGCCAGCGGCGATCGCCGGCGGATCCTTGTCGAACATGTTGTTCATGCCCGCCCGCAGCGTCAGTTGCTTGCCGATCGACTGGGTCAGCGAAAGATCGAAATAATTATAATCGTCGATTTTGCGGTTGATCACGCTCGGCGTGCCGCTGAGCGCCGCATTATCCGACAGGCTCGACAGCTTGGTGCCGCCGATATGGCGCCAGGACAGCGAGAGGACGGTGTCGCTCGGCGCCATCCAGGTGAAGCGGGCGACATGGCGCCATTCTGGAGAGGGCTGACCGCAGGTATAGCCGAACAGGCCCTTGCAGTCGTAGCTGCCCAGGCCCGGCAGCGGTTGCGCCACCTGCTTGTCCAGCCAGGTACCGACCATGTTGACGTTGAACCGGCCCATCTTGCCGATGCCAAAAGTATAGTCAGCCGTAATGTCGATGCCCGACGTCTTGAGATAGCCGGTGTTGAGCGTGGTCGAGACGATATAGCCATTCTGGCCGAAGATCGCGCCCGAACGCGGATCGCGGTTGAAGAGGCCGCAATAATAGGCATCGCCCGTTTCCGCGCACTGACTGATGATGAGCGACGCATCGAGCGCGCCGATATAGTCCTTCACCTTGATCTTGTAATAATCGACCGACAGCGAGAAGTTGCGGAGCGATCGCGGCGTCAGGACGAAGCCTGCCGTGATGGTATCGGCGGTTTCGGGCCGCAAATTACGGTTGCCGCCACCCAGCGCCGAGCAGGTGTCCGCCGGGCATTCGATGATATTGCCATATTGGGCGGCGGTGACGCCGGTAAGGGCGCAGGTTTCCCGTGACGCGACCGGATTGGCCCCCGAACAGGGATCCTGCCCCGCGACATTACCGACCGATTGCGACGCGAAGAGTTCGCCGATATTGGGCGCGCGAATGGCATGATTGTAACTGGCGCGCAGGCGCAGGTCATCGACCGGTTGCCAGCTGAGTTCGCCCTTGTACGTCCAGACATTGAACTTCGACTGGAAGCCGGTCGATTTCTGTTCGTTGCTGTAGGACGAATAGCGCAAGCCGCCATTGATCGTCAGCGAACGGATGAAGGGCATGTCCGAAATCAACGGAATTTCGATTTCGCCATAGCCTTCGGTCACGCTGATGATGCCGTCCGCATTGGTGGCGCCGCCCTGCTGCGCGATCTCATCGGCGAAATAGTTCAGCGTCTCGCGCCGATGTTCGGCGCCCAGTGCAATGCCCACACCGCGGCTGGCCCAGGGGCTGGTAATGCCCATCTGGCCCAGGTCGCCGCTCAGCGTACCGGAAAAGACCTGTTGCGCATTGCGTGACGAGGTGTTGCTGGGGGTGAAGAGATAGGCGCCCTGCTCGGCGGTCACGCCGCCCGCTGCAAAGACATTGACGGGGACGCAGTTGGGATCGGTGCCATCGACCACCGAACGACAGGTCGGCGTACCGTTGACGGTCACGACATCCAGCGCGCGCTGCGCCTTGATCGCGTCGACATTGTTGAGATAGCGTTCCTTGAAGCGGACCAGCGAATAGAGATAGTTCACGTCATAGCTGAAACCGCTGCCCAGATCGCCGCGCACGCCGGCGGTGTAGCGATAATCGGTATGTTTGAGGTCGTCGCGCCGCGGGGCGATCGACATGCGATAGCCCACGAGCGCGTCGGCGGTCTGGCCCGTGCCCGCCTTGCTGCCGCACAGAGTGTTCAATTGGCTCGCGCTGGCGAGCGGGTTGTTGCACGTAATGGCGAAAGGCGAGCCAAGGAAGATGGCCGAAGGCGCGACCTGCGAGAAGGTATGGTCGCGCATGAACATGAAGCTGCCATAGACTTCGGCCGCCTTGCTCAGTTCGAACTTGGCGAAAGCACCCGCCGTAATGCGTTCTTCCGATCGCTGGAAATAATTGTCGGGCGCATAATTATAGGCGTAGCTGTTGTCATAAGGCACGAAAGTCTGCGTGCCATTCTTGTTATTGGTCAGCGTCTGTCCCTGAAAGGCGCCTTCCAAAGGTACGAAGGTGCCATAGGGGGTATTGCTCGATCCGCCGCAGAAGAGCGCGGTGCCGGCATCATCGGCCTGTTGCAGGGCGCAGGAAGACACGTCGCGGGTCGACTGGCGCACCGGGTTATAATGGCGATAGCCGGCATAGGCCGTGATGTTGCCCCGGCCGTCGGCGAAATTCTTGCCCGCCGATATGGTGATATCCTGCTTGCCGCCGTCCAGGACGGAGCCCTTGGCCTTCTGATATCCCTTGTCGTCGAGCAGGCTGCGCACGGCGCTATTATTATTGTCATGCTGGTAGAAACCGGTCTGGGCGTCGATACGGATGCCGTCCAGATTATCCTTGAGCACGAAATTGACGACACCCGACAGCGCGTCCGAACCATAGACCGCCGATGCGCCGCCGCTCAAAATATCGACTCGCTCGACTAGGCTGCTGGGCACGAAATTGAGATCGATCGCCTGTTGCGGCAGCATGCGCTGGCCGTTGACCAGCACCAGTACGCGGTTGGAACCCAGGTTGCGCAGGTTGATATTGGATGTGCCGTCGGATCCGTTGGACACATTTTCGTTCGCGTCGGCGGTGAATTGGGGCAGGCGGTTCAGCACGCCTTCCACGGTCGTTGCGCCCTGATATCGGAATTCTTCGGAACTCACGACGGTCTGCGGGCTGTTGCTTTCCAGATCGGGGCGTTTGATGCGCGTCCCCGTCACGACGATGTCCGTCGCACCGGACGCTTCGCTTGCCTGAGGCGCCTGCGCCATTGCCGCCCCCGGCAGCAGCGCGGCGGCCGCCACCGCACAGCATAATTTCACACGGTATTGCCGCATTGATTGTCTCCCTGACTTTTTTGCAGGCGGGATGCTGCGACGGAAATATTTAAAAGTCAAATACCGTATACTAAATATCTTATGCATATTCGACCGATTGAGACATAAAAAAGGGCAGCCGCCCAAAGGCGCTGCCCTTTCACGCCAAATCTGACGGATCAGCCGCCCCAGACGGCCCTATCGCAATGGAGCAGCCCGCCATTATAGGCGACGGCAGGCACATGGTCCCGCGCCAGGAACAGCGGCGCGTCGAGATCGACCAGATCACAGACCTGTCCCAGCAGGAAAGCCGGTGCCATCGCCAGACTGCTGCCCACCATGCAGCCGACCATCACGCCAAGGCCGGCCTGCCGCGCGGCGTCGGCGATCATCAGCCCTTCAGTCAGGCCGCCGCATTTATCGAGCTTGATGTTGAAGACGTCGAACCGACCGACCAGTCCCGCAACATCGTCCAGCGTCAGGGCGCTTTCGTCGGCCGCCAAAGGGATGGGCGAGTCCAGCCCCTCCAGCGCCGCCTCCTGACCGCGTGGCAAGGGCTGTTCGATCAGGGACACTTTCGCGTCCACCATCGCCGCCAATAGACTGTCCAACTCGTTGATCGCGAAACCCTGATTGGCGTCCACGCCGAGCCACATATCGGGCCGCGCGGCGCGGATCGCCGTGACGCGTGCGACATCGAGGTCGAGGTCGCCGGTCAGCTTGATCTTGATCGATCGGGCCTGCGCATGGGCCGTCGCCTTGGCGGCCATGCGCTTTGGATCGTCGGCACCGATGGTAAAGGTGGTGCGAAGCGGACTGGGTTCCTCAAGGCTCGCCAACTGCCAGACGGGCTTGCCCGAACGCTGCGCCTCAATATCCCATAGCGCCGCATCGACCGCATTGCGCGCGCCGCCGGCCGGCAGGATAGCGCGCAATTCCGTACGCGTCGGATGTGCTTCGATCGCCGGGCGAGTGAGGTCGAGCATCGCCAGCATATGCGGGATATCGTCACCCATATAATAGACGCCGGCGGCCTCCCCCCGGCCGCGATGCGTGCCATCGTCCAACGTGACGACGATCACGTCCGCGCTATCGATCGCCCGGCCGGATATGCGGAAGGTTTCGGCCAGCCGAAGCGTTTCGACCGTAACGTCTAGCGTGAGACGCGGCATGAGAGACTCCATATTTCGGGCATGAAAAGCACCGTCCGGCATCGCCATGCGAAGCCGGTCCGGGCAGGTCGGTCAGCAAAGGATCAGGAGAGGGTCAGTCGCCCACGGCGCGGACGACATTCCCTTCCTTCATGACGAAAGCCATGGTTTCGAGCGCGCGGATATCGGTCAGCGGATCGGCCTTCACCGCCACGATATCCGCCGCCTTGCCGGGGACGATCGAGCCGACCTCCTTGTCCAGCCCGACATGGGTGGCGGCCCAGACCGTGGCGGCGCGGATCGCGTCGATCGGCGGCAGGCCGGCCTGTACCATCAGCGCGAATTCGCGGGCATTGTCGCCATGGGCGGAAACGCCGGAGTCGGTACCGAACGCCATGTTGATGCCGGCGGCACGCGCGCGGCGCACCGCGTCGATCATCAGCGGGCCGACGATCCGCGCCTTGGCCCGCACGGTTGCGGGCATCCATTCGGCGGTTTCCGCCTGCCGCGTCACCGTGTCGCCGGCCAGCAGGGTCGGGACCAGATAGCTGCCCTTAGCCTTGAACAGGCGGATGGATTCAGCGTCGAGATAGGTACCATGTTCGACCGAATCCACGCCGGCGCGCAGGGCGGCGTTGACCCCGTCCGTCCCATGGGCATGGGCCGCGACCTTGCGCCCCAGCCGGTGCGCCGTTTCGACGATGGAGAGAAGTTCGGCGTCGCTCATCTGCTGGCCAAGGCCGGCAGCCGTGTCCGACATGACGCCGCCGGTCGAGGCGGTCTTGATGACGTCCGCGCCCTGCTGCACCGCCTGCCGCACCGCGCGGGCGCAATCGTCGGCGCCTGAACAGAGAGTCGTCGGGCGAAACAGGTCGAGTATTTCCTGTCGATAGCCATGGACGTCGCCATGCCCGCCATGCGCCGCGACGATACCGGCGGCCAGGATGCGCGGGCCGACCACCTTCTTCTGCGCGATCGCGTCGCGCAGCGCGTTGATCGCTTCGGGATCGGAGCCGAGATCGGCGACGGTGGTGAAGCCGGCCCGCACGGTGCGTTTAGCGTAGACGATGCCGTCGAACGCCTGCGCCGTGGTCGATTTGGTGACGCCGTCCAGCCGGCTGTCGGGACCGGATTGAGAGGTGATATGCACATGGCTGTCGATGAAGCCGGGCAGGACGAAGCCGTCGCGCAGATCGATCACTCGGCCCTCACCGACGAAGCCATCGCGTATCTCGACGACCTTGCCGCCTTCCACCACGATCGTCTTGTCGCGATCGACGCGGCCGGTTGCCGGGTCGGCGAGCAGACGCCCGGCCTGGATATAAGTACGCTCGGCCAAGGGGTTGTCCTGCGCCAGCGCCGGCGTCGCCAACATGCTGGTCGCCAGCGCCGTCCATAAAATCCGCTTCATCTCATCCTCCCTGTTCCGTTTGCGTCTCAGCCGCCGCAGCCGTGTCGCAGCACGGCGCCGGCCTTCGCGCCGCTATGCTTGCCATCCTCGATCGTCACGACGCCGTTCACAAGCACCGTGTCGATCCCGGTCGGCGCCGCCGTCGGCTTGGCCCAACTGGCGACGTCGTCCAGCCTTTCGAGATCGAAGATCACGATGTCGGCACGCATCCCGTCGCGGATCAGGCCGCGATCGGTGAGGCCCATGCGCTGGGCGGGCCAGCCGGTCATCTTGCGCACCGCATCCTCCAGCGACAGGACCGGGCGGCGCTTCACATATTCGGCGATGATGCGCGGGAACGTGCCATAGGCGCGCGGGTGCGGCAGGCCGAGCGCGTCCATCTCGCCGAACTTCTCCGACGCGGCGGCATCGCTGCCGATGCTGACCCAGGGCTGATGCAAGGCGGTTTCGATATCGCCTTCATTCATCATGAAATAGAGGGCGACGGACCGGTTGGGCAGCCCCTCCAGCAAGATGTCCCAGGCCACATCGGCCGGATCACGCTTCAGCGCGGCGCCGATCTTCTCCAGGCTCTGACCATGATAGGGCGCATATTTCTGGCTGAAACCATTGGCTAGGATGACATTGCCGAAACCGCCCGATGCCTGCACGAGGTTCGACCAGCCAGGCATGGAGCCAGCGGCGACTTCCTTCTTCATCCGCTCGCGCAGTTTGGGATCTTTCAGCCGCTCGATCCCCTTTTGCACGCCATCGGCCCAGACCCAGCTGGGGGCGATGATCTCCAGCCCGGTACCGCCGGCGGTATAGGGATAAAGGTCCGCCGCGACATCGACCCCGCGCGCACGGGCCGCGTTCACCGCCGCGATCGCTTCGGGCATCAGCTTGCCCCAGCCCGGCGCGAAGGCGGCCTTCAGATGGAAGATTTCGACCTTCGCGCCCGATGTCTCGCCGATCTCGATCGCTTCGTTGACCGCCTTTACCAGATCACCGCTCTCGTCGCGCATATGGGTGGCGTAAAAGCCGCCGCATTGGGCCGACACTTTCGCCATGGAGATGAGATCGGCGGTGGTGGCAAAGCTGCTCGGCGGATAGATGAGCGCGCTGGTTACGCCGAATGCGCCCGCCTCCATGGCAGTACGCACTTCCTTGCGCATGATGTCCATTTGCGCCGGCGTCGGGTTGCCGGCGCCGTCGCCCATCGCCTTCATCCGCGCTTGCGTGGTGGAATAATAGCTGCCGAAATTGACGGAAATGCCCTGCTTCTCAAGCTGAGCGAAATAGGAGGGGATCTGCGCCGCCTCGACCGGGGTGCCGCCTTCCCCCGCGATAACGGTGGTGACGCCCATGCGCAGCTTGTTTTCCGCCGCGCCGTTCTTCAGCAGCACGCCGCCCGACTGATCCATCATGTCGATGAATCCGGGGGAGACGTAACGGCCCTTTGCGTCGATTTCCTTCGCGCCATGGCCGGCCACCTGCCCGACTTGCACGACGCGCCCGCCCTTGATTGCGACATCGGCGCGAACCCACGGGTTGCCGGCGCCGTCCAGCACCCGCCCGCCCCGGATGACGACGTCATAATCGGCGGCAGGCGCATTGGCTACGAGCAACAGCGCCATGGCGCTACAGAGCAAGGCACGCTTCATCTTCATTTCTCCCCTATGTTGCGACCTGACCGCGGCGCTTGCCGGGCGCGCACGGCATCGACGACCCGATCGACCGCCGCGATCACGATATCGGGCCGGTCGATCTGAATATAATGGCCGGAATCCGGCACGGTCTGCTGACTGCCATGGGTCGACATGGCGGCCATTTCGGCCTGCAGCGACTTCCAGACCTGCTTCATCCGCGCGCCATCCTGTGGCGATAGCTCCAGGCTCTTCAACTGCGCAGGCGTATAGGGCGCCATGGCAGTCAGCACGATCAACGGGCGATCGCCAAAGCTACGCACGATGCGCGCCTGATCCATGGTGCGATCGAAGCCCTGCAATTCGCTGAGTGCGCCGCCGATCGAATGGCTGGTATAAGCGCCGATCTTGGCGCCCGCTTCGGTTGGCAGGTTGGGCATCTGGCCGTTCGTCATGAGGCGGACAAGGCCCGTCCAGGACAGGGCGTTCGCGATGCGGACGATATCAACGACCTTGCCCGGATCGACATTGGCCTTCACCACTTGGCGCAAGCGCGCCACCTGATCGGGATGGGAGGCATCGACCATCACCAGTCCCGCGACCTGATCGCCATAGCGGCCGGTATAGACACGGGTGTAGGGGCCACCGATCGAATGGCCCACCAGCACCAGCGGGCCGCTGATGCCCACGGCGGCGAGCGTGGCGTGAAGATCGTCCGCCACGGCAGCGGCATTTTGCGGGCCGGGCTTGGGATCGCTCCACATGATACCGGCGCGGTCATAGGCGCAGGTGCGGGTGTGACGCGCCAGTGCATCATGCACCCGCGCCCAGTCCACCGATCCGCCCGATCCCAGGCCGGATTCCAGGATGACGGTCGGCGATCCCGTACCGCGGCAGTCGATATGGATGCGGCGCCCGCCAATATCGACCAATCGACCTGGCGGCGGATAGAGGCGACTGGCGTTATAACGACCCCAGACTTCGTAAAGCGCGCCGGCCACGACCAGCAGCAGGATCAGCGCCAGCAGGCCAAGCAGGATACGCGCGGCCCATCGCCTTATGCGCTTACCCATGCCGGGCCGGACGGGCGCCGATATCGTCATGCGAGGCAGCGGTCGATCAGCCGGTCGAAAGCGGCTCCGCCCCGGATCGGATCGGCCACGGGCAGGCCCAGCCGCTGGCTTTCGGCCTCCATCAGCGCATGCGCCTGCTCCGCGCTCAGATGCGCAGTGTTGAAGGACAGGCCGGCGCAACGAATGGCGGCATTGGTGCGCGATCCGATACGCAGATTGAGATCGATCACCTCCTCCACGCTCGGGAGGGCATAGCCGGGCGTACCCAGCATTTCCGTTCGGCCGGGGTGGTGGCAGACGATGATGCAATCGGGCTGGCTGCCATGCAGCAGGCCCATGGATACCGCCGCATAGGCAGGATGGAAGAGCGAACCTTGTCCCTCGATCACATCCCAATGGTCGGGCGCGGCATCGGGGCTAAGCATTTCAGCCGCGCCAGCCTCGAAATCGGAGACGACAGCGTCCATCGGCACGCCACCGCCCGCGATCATGATGCCGGTTTGGCCGGTGGCGCGGAAATCGGTGGAAACGCCGCGATCGGCAAAGGCGCGCGCGACGGCGAGCGCCGTATATTTCTTGCCCAGCGCGCAATCGGTGCCGACGGTCAGCAACCGCTTGCCGCTCCGCTTGCGCCCGGTGCCGACCTGGATGTCGCGGGGCGGATGGCGCACGTCGATCAACCGGCGGCCAAGACGCTCCGCCGTCGCCGCCAGGACCGGCGATTCCGACAGACGCATGTGCAGGCCGCTGACAATATCCAGCCCCGCCTCCAACGCCTCGACCAGGGCCGGCAACCAATTGTCGGCCAGAACGCCGCCGCTATTGGCGACACCGATCAATAGCGATCGGGCACCTGCCCGCTGTGCCTCTTGCGGGGTCATCGCCGGCAGGCCGGTGCTGACGGCCGCACCCACCAGCGCATATTCGCCCGTGCATTTGTCTGGCGCCCAGTCACGCAGGCCAAAGGCGGTCTTGGCAAAGCCTTCCTCCACCGTGTCGCCCAGGAACAGCAGATAGGGCTGGGGCAGCGACTGGAGGGGCGCTTGCGCGTCGGCGGCATGGTCGATTGTCTGAAGAAACACCTGTCTCACCTGTCGATGGGAGTCGGGCATGAAGGGCGCGTCCATCGCGACTCCCGTCCATGCCCTGTACCGTTGATGTGGCGCAACAGTATTTCTCCATAAAGAGAATTTCAAGCCAATAATTCTCTAATTAGAAATTTAATCCAAATCCGATCAGGTGAAAGGCGATGCCGACCCACAGCAGCAGCGTCGCGTCGGCGACCAGAAGGAGGCTCCAGACTTTCGCAAAGCGCATGCCGGCACGCCGCCAACTGAGCAGCGCGTACCACAGCCCCGCGCCCAGAAGGCCGCCCAGGGCCACCGGCGTCGTTACCTGTAGCGTGACGAGCGCCCAGTCGAGTTCACCGTTCATGGACGAAAAATCGCTGACCAGCTTGCTGACGAACAATAGCCAGCAGACCATGACGCCCACCGCCAATCCGGCAAAGGCTCGCGACAAGCGATAGGCGCGCCATATCGCGACACTCTGCACGGGCTGAGCAGCGTAACGGCGGCGCAGCAACGCAATGATTGGCCATGACAGGAAAGTGAGGGTCAGCGTGCCAAGACTGACGAGCAACGCGGGGCTGATCCAGCGGGCGGACAGATACCAGGGTACCGGCTCAAACAGCATATAGGGTGAGGAACTGTCGAGGCCGAAGCGCACCACCTTACCATTTTCCACCTGTGCGGCGAGGCGCATATGCCCATCGGCAGCGTGCCAGACGAAGGGCGCGACCTCGATCCAGTTGCGCGGTGCGCCCCCCAGCGCCGGCGCCGCCTTGAGCAGCAGGCCGCCCTTCGCGTCCAGCCCGACGCTGATCTGGCCGCCCACAACTTCCATCGCTTTGAGGAAACTCGTCTCCAACCGGCGCGTCTTGTTATAGGTACCGACCATCATGCGCGCATGCGCACGGGCGGTCGCGTCATCGACCCGGCCATCCTCCTTATGATCGGCGGGGAAATAGCGGTCGGCAAAGGCATCGAACATATGACTGCGGATCGCGCCGGACAGCTTGTCCGTGCCCGCCGCATTCATCGACATGTAGATGCCGACCTTCTCATTTGGCAGCAGCCAGAGCTGGCTGTGGAAGGTCAGCGTGTCGCCAGCATGGGAGAGCGCGCGGCGGCCATTGATATTCTGCTCGTAAAAGCCGAGCGCCATGCCGTTGAGCGCGGGGATCGACTTCAGGATCGTGTCGTGCATCAGATGCGCCGTGTCCGGCCGCAACAGCACGCCGCGCTCCGCCAGATGCGCGATCATGAAACGGCCCATGTCGGCGCCGGATGCGCTCATGCCGCCTGCGGGCCAGAAGCTGTTCAATTCGAGCGGGGTGGGCTTGCCCGATCCCCGGCCATAACCGCTGGCCATCACCGCCTGAAGGCTGGCCGGCAAGCGCTGGCTGAGGCTGGAGTAGCGCATCCCGGCCGGCGCAAAGATATGTCGCTGGGCATAGATATCGAAAGCCTCGCCCGACACGCGCTGGACGATATAGGCGGCCAGCGTCGTGCCATAGTTGGAATAGGCCGGCGTCGCGCCGGGCGGGAAAATGCGCGCCGGAATCTGCCGCTTCAACGCGACGTCGAGCGCCGGAATATCCTTGATGTCGTAGCTGTTGAGGCCGCGCTGCACTTCCTCGAAACCGCCACGATGGGTCATGAGGTTGCGCATCGTGACCGGCTTGCCGAAGCGGTCGGGAATTTTGAAATCCAGATAAGCGTTCACGTCCCGGTCGAGGTCGATCTTCCCTTCCTCCACCATTTGCATGACGGCGGTCCAGGTAATGAGCTTCGAGATGGAAGCCTGACGGAACAGCGTCCTCTCCGGGTCGACCGGGCGGCGGGTTGCGACATCCGCATAGCCAAAGCCGCGCTGGGTCAGGATTTGCCCATCCTTGACCACGACGACGACAGCGCCGGCGGCATCCCCGCGTTGCAGCGCATAGGGCATGAAGCCGTCCAGCCAGGCATCGACATCGGCCTTATCGAGTCTGTGCGGCGCGGACTTCGTGTAGGGTCCGGAGGCTGCCTCCTGCAGGACGGCGAGCGGTCGGGCGACGGAGGGTTGGGCGATCGCCTGCCCCATCCAAGCCAGAAGGACCAAAACGATCCCTTTGCACAATGTCCGCATGCCACCCCTCTCCCCGACCGCTATATCATAGGATAAATTTCCAATATGGAAATATTTTCTAATATGATAATTATTGTGTCGAATTGTCAATAGACAAGGGATGGGCGCCATCTAACGCCGATATAAATGAAAAATGACCTAAATATAGATAGTTATGAGTGGCCCAAGGCGATCGAATTCAAGGTCGATTTGAGTTCGGCGTCCTTGGCCGAACAGACGCACAGGATACGGCAGGGCCCATTCCCCACCGCAACATAGGCATGGCCCATGGATGCGTCGAAATAGATGGAATCGCCTGTCTTCAGCAGCGATGGGGCATAGATATCGCTATGAAATTCGCATTGCCCTTCAATGACGAAGGCATATTCCTCACCCGGATGACGCATCAACTCGCCAAATTCGACGATCGACCGGGCGCCGACCTCCAGGATCATGGGATTCAATTGCTTGTTGAGCAGATCGGCGGAAGGATAACTGTAATGATAGGCGGCCGTGCGGATCGTCGGCCCCTCCCCTGCCAGCGTAATGCTACGGCGGCCCGTGGGCATTTGCGCCACCGGCGCGGTGGAGGCGGCGCCCGAGAAAAGCTGGGTAATATCGATGCCGAGGCCGCTGCTGACCTTCACCAGCTTCTCATAGCTGAGGGACATTTTACCCGTCTCCACCTTGGACAGGGTCGAGACGGGCAGGCCGGTCTTTCGGCTCGCCGCGGCCAGGGTGAGGCCATGCGCGGTGCGAAATTCGCGCAGGAACGCGCCGGGACCATGATCGACGCCAGGCTTGGGGGTGGCTGCCATCCGTTCCATTTACTCCCTGCTCACGCCCGACGGATGGACGCGGTTTTCTGAATTAGCACGGACTTTCCATTTTGTCTTCCATCCGAAAATGGCCGCGTGCCGCGACGAGCCGTTTTGCAAAGGAAATTCTCCTATCAGGACATATTTTCGATGGAAAAGGGATCGCGTGCATGCAAAGCGAGTTTGATGAGAAGGCCTTCGCCGGCACAGGCCGCAGGGCCTTTGCAACAGGTCGGGCCGGAGCAAAGCCCCTATGGGAGCGCATTGCGCATCCCGGACGGGCGATGCTAAATTATGGCGGGGTTTTCGAACAGGGCAGACAAGGTCCGTTCGTGCAGGGTAATACAGGAGCGAGTTGAATGGCAGGCGGTCGACGGACCCTGGGCGCGGTGATTACGGACCTGCGGACCCGCAATGGGTGGACGCTGAAAGAAATGAGCCAGCGTTGCGGCATACCGGTGTCCACTTTGTCCAAGGTGGAGCATGACCGGCTGTCCCTGACATATGACAAGCTGGTGCAGTTGAGCGAACGGCTGAACATCAGCATCGCCGATCTGTTCGTTCAATCGGAATCCAGTTCGCCGACCGCCATCATGGGCCGGCGCAGCGTCGGGACGATCGACAGCGCCGTGCGCGTCGATACGTCCAATTATGAATATTATTATCTCTGCACCGAATTGCGGCAGAAGCGCATGGTTCCGGTCGTGACCCGCATCCATGCCCAGACGATCGAGGAATTCGGCCAGCTGGTGCGCCATTCGGGCGAAGAATTCATCTATGTGGTGGAAGGCGCCATCATCGTCCACACCGAATTTTATGATCCGATCGAACTGAAAGCCGGCGAGTCCATCTATATCGATTCAGGCATGGGCCATGCCTATGTCTGCGCACCCGGCTTCAAGGAAACGCTGACCATCGGCGTCATGTCCAGCGCGGAAGAGGATCTGTCCAACCTGATGCATGACGCGCACCATCATGTGACCCAGAACGAGGTCAAGAAGCGCGCGCCACGCAAGGGTTGAGGCGCTGCACACTGGTCATCCCGGACTTGATCCGGGATCCCGCTTTCTTCAATCGGTGGAGACAAGATGCTGCCCCCCCCCCGGATCACGCCCGGGGTGACGAGGATCGAAAAGTCATTGCCGTCAGGGTTTGACCGGGGTGAAGAGCAGGTCCTGATAGTCGTAGCTGAAGTCTGCGATGGGTGAGGCCGGCTTCATCGTCACGCGCTCCACCTTTCCATCGGCATCCAGACCGAAGCTGACATAGGCCGGCTCGATCGTCTTGTCGTCGAAGCGGGTCAAAAAGCTGTCATATTGGAAATGGCTCAACCGCCCACCCATGCGCGGGGTAGAGCGGAAGTCGATGGTCAGGCCCTGCCTGTCCTGACCCACGACGATGTCGCCATACCAGGGATCGCGATAGGTGCCGGCATAGCGGGCCAGCGGCAGCGAGGGGTTGGATTTAGCCGAGGCGGCCCCCTTCGCCTTGAACGCGGCCAAGCCATCTGCAACCCTCTTCGCCTTGAAAGCCCGGAACCGGGCCGGCCAGTCCTGCGACGGCAGGCCCAGATAATGATCCAGCAATTCGTAGACGAGGCCCTGCACCAGTTCGCCATCCTCGCTGTTGATCTCGACCGCGAAACCGACATCCTGTTCGGGCATCAGCACGACCATGGTCTGGAAGCCGAAGACCGCGCCGCCATGTTGCAGGATCTTCGCACCACGATAATCCTGCACATGCCAGCCCAGCGCATAGCTGAGGAATTTAGGCTGGGTCAGCGCCAGCTCGGGCGGCTTGGGTGCGATCGGCATCAGCGTGGCCGGGCGCCACATCTGCTGCGCCTGCGCCGAACCATATAGCTGGCCGCCGCTTGGTAGCTTGCCCTGCGCCAGTTGCAGCGCCAGCCATTTGCCCATATCGACCGGACTGACCGCAAGGCCACCAGCCGGCGCCGCGTTGCGGGCCAGGCCATCGCGTTCGTCCAGCACCTCCTGATCGCCGGCGCCGCGTAGACCGCCATTCATGCGCGCATGGGGCTGGGCGCGATCGGGATTGGCGAAACGGTCGGGATCGTCGCTGACCGAGTCCGTCATGCCGGCGACCTTGAAGACATCGTCCTTCACATAGGCTTCCCATGTCTGGCCCGTAACCGTCTCGATCAGCTGACCTGCGACCATGTAGAGGATATTGTCATAGGCATAGTCGCTGCGGAAGCTGGTAGCGGGCTTGATATAGCGCAGTCTCCGCACGGCTTCCGCGCGCGACAGGTTGCTCCGCGGCACGAACAGCAGGTCGCCCGCGCCCAGACCCAGACCGGACCGATGGACCAGCAGGTCGCGGATCGTCATTTCGCGCGTGACCCAGCTGTCCCACATCTGGAAGCCGGGCAGACGATCGATCACCTTGTCGTCCCAGTCGATCTTCCCCTGATCCACCAAGGTTGCGAGCGCCGCCGCCGTCACCGCCTTGCCGGTCGATCCGGTGGCGAACAGCGTATGCGGCGTCACCGGATCGTTTCCCCCCAGACGTTTGACGCCATAGCCTTTGGCGAGCACCGTCTGGCCCTTTTCCACAATGGCTATGCCTACGCCCGGCACGCCCACGGCGTTGCGCAGCGCCTCGACGCGCGTGTCGAAATCGACAGGTGGCGCGGCGTAGACCGATGTGGAGGTCAGAGCGAGGGCGATCAAAAACTGTTTCATGCGACCTCCGCTTGATATGCAGGTCGCCGCTTGGCCAGCCGGACAAGGCCGATGGTCAGCAGCGGCAGGACGTAAACCGTCAGGAAAATATAGGCGAGCGCGCGATAGCCCGTAGCGATCAAAGCGACGAGGCCGACCCGATCGGCCACCAGCATGCAACCCGTCAGAATGAAGAGCGCGATGCCCAGCCGCGCCGGATTGCCCAGCACCGCGCCGCGCCGGATATGCCAGGCCTTGGCGATGCGTTCATTGACGGCATGGACCGCCCCGGTGCCGCTTTCCAGCAGCGCGGCGAAGATCATCAGCTGGAAGAGCAGATGGAAAGTCGGACTCCCAAGCTGCCCGAGCAGAAAATCGGATGGCAGTATTTCCTGCGCGATGCCGGGATAGAAGGCGATCATGCAGATGAAGAAGGCGATGGCCGGTGCCATGGCGAGCGGCCCGGCGATCAATCCCGCCACCAGCGCGTCGCGATCCGACCGCATGTGCCGCAAGACAGGCAGGATCACGACCGCGCCGATGATATTGTAACCGGCATAGGTGAGGCCGCCCAGAGCCCAGCCATCGGCGGACGCTGGCACCGCGAAACCCTGCCCGATCCGGTCACCGAAACCGGTCAGCGCCAGGATCAGAAACAGCGCATAGACGCCGTAGAGCAGGAACGACACCCATTTGAACAGCTGCTCGACCGAGGCATTGCCGAAGGTGGCAAACAGACCGATGCCCGCCATCAATGCCAGCGTACCGACGATCGGCGCGGCGCCGAACGCAGCCTGCGCAATCGCGCCTGCCGCCGCGCCGAAAACGGCCAGGATCAGGATGATGAAGAGCAGATAGCCGATTTCGAAGATGAACCAGGCCCGGCCCAGCAACGCTTCGAAAAAACTGCGATAGTCGCGCGCGCCGACCATGCGGGCGAAGAGAAAGGTGACGGCGGCGACAACGCTCCAGATCAGCATCGCCAGGATCATGCCGGCAAGGCCATCCCAGGGACCGCTCGGCAGGAAGAATTCCGCCAGTTCGCGCCCGGTGGCATAGCCGCCGCCGATGATGACCGCCTTCAGCGCGAAGCCGGGCAGGAGAAAACGCTGGAACCAGCTTGCCCCCTTCTCTCCCCCCGCGCCGCTCATGAAAGGCAGGCGTCCAGCAGCCGGTCGAAGGCGGGGCCTCGGCGGATCGGGTCGGCGACCGGATAGCCCAGTTCCGCCGATAGCCGTTCGATCTCGACCGTAGCGGCGGCATCGTCCAGCGAAGAGCTATTGAGACTGATACCAGCGCAGCGGATCGCCGAATTGGTTAGGCGGCCCATGGCGATAGTCTGTTCAATCACCTGCGGAATGGAGGGCAGGGTGTAGCCGTTGACGCCCAATATCTGCGTCCGGCCGACCTCATGACAGACGACGAAAACGTCCGGCTGGCTGCCATGCAACAGGCCCAGCGACACGGTCGCATAAGCAGGGTGAAATAACGATCCCTGCCCTTCGATCACATCCCAATGCTCCGGTGGCGCATCCGGGCTTAATATCTCGGCTGCGCCGGCAAGGAAATCGGATATGACGCAATCCATCGGCATGCCCGATCCCGCAATCATGATGCCGGTCTGGCCGCTGGCGCGGAAATCGGCGTCGATGCCGCGCGCCTTGAAAGCATCGGCAATGGCGAGCGCCGTATATTTCTTGCCCAGTGCACAGTCGGTGCCCACGGTCAGCAACCGCTTGCCACTACGCTTGCGCCCGGTCGCGATCGGGATGCCTTGCGGCGGCGTACGTATGTCGATCAATTGGCGTCCGGTCTGCGCCGCGACCTGTGCAAGGCGCGGGAAGCTGACCAATTTGGCGTGCATGCCGCTGACCAGATCGAAGCCCTGTTCCAGCGCGTCGACCAAGGCATCCATCCATTGATCGGGAATGACGCCGCCGACATTGGCTACGCCGATCACGAGCGCGCGTGCGCCCTTTTCCCTGGCTTCTGCCGGAGTGAGACGCGGTAGCCCCGCGGTTACGGTGCAACCGGGCAAGCCATATTCACCGATGCACAGGTCCGGCGCCCAATCGGCCAGACCCAACGCGGTCTTGGCAAAACCGCGCTCGGTCGCGTCACCCAGAAACAGAAGATAGGGGCGAGGCAGGATCAGCGTACCCAAGTCAAACCTGCCGGATTGCATCGTCATCTCTCATTTCCATTTTTGCTGATAAGGACAGAATGATCTCAATTGGAGAATAATCAACCTATTTGTCATTGTTATTACGGTCGATGCGACGAATGGCCGGGTCGAGTAGCCGGAGAAGTACGGCAGCCAAGGCGGCAAGCATCGCCAGCAGTGCAAAATAGCTGCCATGCGTCATATGGCTCCACAGCGTGCCCACCAGCCCGGCGCTCAGGCTGCCGGCGAAAATGGTGAGATACCAGGCCGCCACCGTCGTCGCGCCCAGGCGCGGTGGAGCGAGGCGCGCGAACAGGCCCAGACCCGATGGGAGGATGAAGAGTTCGCCGATCGTGAAGATCAGAAAGAAAAGCGCCAGCCACAACCAGCCCGCTTGCCCCTCCCCCGCCTGCCATGCGACCAGCGCGAGCAGGACATAGGCAAGTCCGACCAGCAGCGCGCCTTGCGCCATGCGGCGTGCTGGCGCTGTGTCGCGTCCCGCATTCGCCCGCCGCTGCCAAAGCGCCAGCAAGGGTGGGGTCAGCAGCATGACGAGGAGCGGATTGAGCGACTGAAACCAGGTCATGGGGATGGTGACGCTGCCAAGGCCGCGATCCACGCCACTGCCCGCCCAGAGCGCCACCGTATTGCCCACTTGCTCATAGGCGCCACGAAAGATGGTGACGCACAGGCCTACCGCCGCCAGCACCAGCCAGAGCTGGCGATTATTCGCTGGCGGCGATGCCCGCCCATCATCGACGATAGCGGATGCGGTGTGCTCGACAGGCAAATGCCTGTGCCCCAACAGATAGATGGTCAGCCCCGCGAACATGCCGATCCCGGCTGCACCGAAACCATAATGCCAGCCATAGACCTCGCCCAGCGTGCCGCAGATCAAAGGCGCCAGGAAACCGCCGATATTGATGCCGACATAATAGACATTATAGGCCCAGCCGCGCCGCGGATCACCCGGTGCGTAGAGATCGTTGATCTGGCTCGGCAGGCTGGGCAGGAACAGCCCGTTGCCCAATGCGATGGTGGCGAGCGCAACGTAAAAAAGCGGTTCGAACGCCATCATGAAGTGCCCTGCTGCCATGATGGACGCGCCGATCGTGACAGCGCGACGCTTGCCCAGCCATCGGTCCGCGACCACCCCGCCGACGATCGGCGTGAAATAAGCGCAAGCGGTATAGGCACCATAGACGAAGGACGCCTGCCCCTGCCCCAGCATCAACTGCCGGGTCATATAATAGACGAGCAGCGCCCGCATGCCGAAATAGGAAAATTGCTCCCACATGTTGGTGAGGAACAAGATGGTCAGCCCCGGTGGCTGGCCGAACCAGCTACGCTCTGCCCGCACGCCATTCACTGGTCGAATATCCCGCGGACGGTCATACCGCGTCCGGGCTTTCCCGGCCCCACATGCGCTCGTCGCACCAGGCCATGCCATCTTCGTAGCGGATCGCAGGATCGTGGTCGGCGCTCAGGAAGATCGGGCCGTCCAGATCGCAGATGTCGCAAAGTTGCCCCAGCAGAAAGCTGGGCGCCATGCTGAGCGTGGAGCCGCCCATATTGCCCACCATGACGCCCAGCCCGGCGGCCTTCGCGGCCTGCGCAATCAGCAGCCCCTCAGTCAGGCCGCCGCATTTGTCGAGCTTGATATTCACCACATCGAACCGGCCGACCAGCCCCGGCACATCCTCCAACGTCAACGCGCTTTCGTCCGCCGCCAGCGGGATGGGCGAACGATAGCCGTCCAGATCGGCCTCCCGCCCCCGCGCGAGCGGCTGTTCGATCAGGGAGACTTTGGCGGTCAGCATCGCCGCCACCAGACTGTCCAACTCGTTGATCGCGAAACCCTGATTGGCGTCTACGCCGAGCCACACATCGGGCCGCGCGGCGCGGATTGCGGCGACGCGGGCAATGTCGAGATCCAGGTCGCCGGTCAGTTTGACCTTGATCGCGCGGACCGGGCCGAAGACGACAGCCGCCTGCGCCATCTTCGCCGGATCATCGGCGCCAAGCGTGAAGGTGGTGACGACCGGCTTTGGTGCTTCCAGTCCGGCCAACTCCCAGACCGGTTTGCCGCTCCGCTTCGCCTCCAGTTCCCAAAGGGCTGCATCGACCGCATTGCGCGCGCCTCCAGCGGGCAGGATGGAGCGCAATTCCTCCCGTGTCGGTCCGGCCTCGATTGCGGCGCGGGTCCGCTCAAGCTCGGCCAGCATGTGCGGCTGACGGTCGTCCAGATAATAGACGCCATCCCCTTCGCCGCGCCCGCTATGGGTGCCGTCCGACAGGGTTGCCACCACGCAGTCCAGTCCTTCGAAGACATAGCCTGAAATGCGAAATGGCGCCTTGAAGTCGAGCCGTTGGGCCTTCACGTCGAGGGTCAGAGCGGTGGTCAAGATGAAAACTCCTGGATCGATCGGGCGCAAGTCGCCCGGACCCGCCCAGAGGGGCGAGCGAAAGCAGTGGATTGTCGGAAGCGCGCAAGGCGCCGGGGCGTGCCCCCGGCGCCTTCCTTGTTACCAGTTGGCGCCGAAGCTGATGAGGTGGAAGGCGAGTGCCACCCAGAGCATGACGATGGTGGCGGCCAGCAGCAGCACGCTCCACAATTTGCCGAACCAACCCCGCTTGGTCCTGAAGGCCAAATATGCGGCCCAGCCCGCCAGACCGACGAAGCCGAAGAAGAGCAGCAGCCCCACAATCTGGTTGAACCAGATCAGGCCGGCCGAGGTGACATAGTCGCTTGCTATGGTCACCACCGCTACCCAACTGCCTAACAGCGCCAGCACAGCCCAGGCGCAGGCCGGGACGACGCGATGCAGCGTCAGATCACGCCCTACCAAGTCCAGTTTCGCGCCATAACGCTTGCGGTTGATGGCGCCTGCGGGCCAGGCGAGCGCGGTCAGGGCAAGGATGGCGAGCGCCGCGATCGCCAGCGGCTTCAACCAGGCGGTGTCCTTGTACCAGGGCACGGGATCCCAGACCATGATCGGCGCCACCGGTCCGTAGAAGACACGCGTGACCTTGCCATTTTCGACGCGGGCCGCAAACTGGTCGCCATCTTCGGTCGACTGCCAGACATAGGGCGCAACCTCGACCCATTTGCGCGGCGCGCCGCCGATGGTCTTGAAGGCAGGCACCGAAAGCTTGCCATCCTTGTCCGTGCCGACCTCCATCTGGCTGAGGAAGCCCATCATCGCCGCCCAATTCTCGACCGGTGCGCGGCTAGACGCATAGGTGCCCGCCACCTGTGCCGCATGGGCCTTGGCGCTCGCCAGCTCCTTGGGTGCAGGATGGGGCGCGGGGAAATAACGGTCGGCGAACTGCTTGAAGAATGTGTTGCGGATCGGGCTGACCGCGCCTTCCTTCCCCATGCTGTTCAGCGAGATATAGATGCCGACATTCTTGCTCGGAAAGAGCGTCAGATCGGAATGGAACCAGCGTGTGTCGCCGCCATGGGCGATGGCGCTGAGGCCGTTGATCTTCTCCTCATAAAAGCCGAGCATCATGTGATTGAGGCCGGGCAACGGCTCATTGGCGGGCGAATGCATCAGCTTGGCCGTTTCGGGCTTCAGCAAAGGTCCGCCATTGTTGAGGTGCGCGATCATGAACTTGGCCATGTCGGCGCCGCTGATCGAGGAACTGCCAGCCGGCGCGACCGATACGATTTCGAACGGCTTGCCCTCGCCCGATCCCAGCTGATAGCCGGTGGCCATATGCGGCTGGAGCGCAGCGGGGAGCGGCTGGCGGAAGCTGGCATATTTCATGCCGAGCCGCTGGAAGATATTACGCTCGATATAATCGTCGAACGGCATGCCGCTGACCCGCTGTACGATATAGCCGGCAAGCGCGGTGGCATAGTTGGAATAGGCCGGGGTCGATCCGGGCGCATAGACGCGATGCGGCGTCCAGCGCTTCAGCGCGGCTTCCAATGTCGGGATATTGTCGCTCTTGCCGATCAGGTCGCGGCCCGCTTCCTCGAACCCGGCAGTATGCGTCATGATGTTGCGCAGCGTGATCGGCTTGCCTTCAAAAGGTGGGATCTTGAAGTCCAGATATCGATTCACGTCGGCGTCTAGGTTCAGCTTGCCCGCCTCCACCTGTTGCATCACGGCGGTCCAGGTGTAGAGTTTCGACACCGAACCGGGACGGAAAAGCGTGGTGGCCGGATCGACCGGCTTGCGTGCGGCGACGTCGGCATAGCCGAAACCGCGCTGGGTCAGCACCTGCCCATCCTTGACGATCACGACGACTGCGCCGGCAACATCGCCCCGTGCCAGCGCATAGGGCAGGAAGCCGTCGAGCCAGGCGTCAGCATCCTGTTTGGTCAGTGCATGCTGTCCGTCGACGGCGGACGGCAGTGGCAATGCCCCGCCGGATTTGGCGGCCGA
Organism: Sphingobium limneticum; assembly: GCF_008710155.1. Taxonomy (GTDB): domain Bacteria; phylum Pseudomonadota; class Alphaproteobacteria; order Sphingomonadales; family Sphingomonadaceae; genus Sphingobium; species Sphingobium limneticum. Next base: position 184,060 of record NZ_VYPZ01000001.1, on the reverse strand, counting down.
CTGTGGCAGCAGCGAAGGCGCATCGACCGGTGCCTGTTGCGCCACGGTAACGCCGCCGGCCAGCGCCAACGCGCCGGCAGCCAGATATTTCATCCATCGCATGATGCTGCGCCCTTCCCTGTTTATCCGTTTGGCAGATTGTCCCGTCATGGTCGCACCCGCGATCTGCGGATCACCTGTTCGAAAAGATGGATGTGCAAGACACATCGTCAGATCCTCTCATCCCATAGGCCGGACGACGACAGGCAAGGGGCATGCCGCCGTCCGGGTCGCCGCCTGGCGATCAGAAGTTCAACTTCACGCCGCCGGAGAAATAGCGGCCGATCACATCGTAATTCGCATTGGTATATTGCGACATCGGCGGGTCACGATCGAACAGATTGTTGACGTTGCCATAGAGAGTGAAGGCCCCGACCTTGAAGCGGACGGCGAGGTCGACATAGGTACGGCCGCTAATGTCATTATTGAGCGGCAACTGACGGTTGGGACCGGGAACATAGGTATATTGGCCGCCGCTGACATGACGAACGCGCAGATCTGCACCGAAATGCTGGTCGTCATAACCAACAGAGGTCGTGACGCGCCATTTGGGCGTGGAAAAGAGCGTGTCGCCGCCGACGATGCCGGCCCGATCGGTCGTGGTGACGCCGTCGTCGATCAGCAATTCCATGACATGCGTTGCCAGCGAACGGACGGTGACGCGCCCTGCCCCCACCGGCACCTGATAGGCGGCTTCAATATCCAGGCCCTTGGTCTTGTATTGGGCCAGGTTACGATAGGTCCGCAGCACCGAGACGAGGCCGCCATTGGCATCGCGCTCGATCAGGCCGCCGCACAGATTGTCGCTGGGGTTCTGCGCAGCGCAGAGATTGAGCACATCCTGCGGCGCCAGTGTGACGATCACCCCGTCGATCTTGATCTTGTAGAAATCGAGCGACAAGCGCAGCCCTGGCACGAAGCGCGGCGAATAAGAGCCGCCCAGCGTCAATGTGTGCGACACTTCCGGGTCCAGCGCCGTGTTGCCGCCGGTGTAGCTGAACACATTGAGTGCCACCGAATTGTTGCGGAACGGATCCTGCATATTGCCGATGTTGGTGGCCCGGCCCAGATAATATTCGTTGATGCTGGGCGATCGGATGTCACGCGAATAGACCGCCCGCAGCAACAGGTCGTTGACCAGTCGTAGCGTGCCGCCGGTCTTCCATGACCAGATGCCGCCGCTGGTGCTGTAGTCGGAATAGCGAGCGGCGCCATTGATTTCCAGCTTGGCCGTATCCGCCACATCGAGCAGCGGCACGGCGACCTCGGCGAAGAATTCCTTCACATTGAAACCACCATTGGTGGGTGCATAATTCAGCGTGGCAAAGGCGCGTGCTGCCGACAAGGCATCGACCGAGTTGGTGACGAATTCTTCCCAGCGGAAATCACCGCCCACCGCGATATCGACCGGCCCGGCCCAGGTCGCGAAGGGCTGACCGCTGATGCTGAAACCCGCCGCGTCCAGCTTGGTTGTGCTGGTGGAGGACGCGTCGCCAAAGGCATAGGCGCGGCCCGCCTCGCTGATCTTGCCATTGCCCAATATGTCGATCGGCACACAGGCCGCATCATTATTGGTGGTGCTGGCGTCCGCATTGACGCGACAGACAGGGCTGCCATTGACCAGCACCGCGTCGATCGCCCTGTTGAAGCGAGCAGCGATGCGTTGGTTGCCCAGCGTCTGGCGGTTCCGCAATTCGCCATGGTCATAATAGACCTTGTAGCTCCAGCCATCGCCGAAGCTGCCGTCCAGACCAATCGCCCCTTCCAGATTGCGGCGCGCATAGTTGAACCGCAACATACCGTCCGGTCCGACATCGTCCAGAATGCGGCCCAGGATGAACGGACCGGTGACGCCGGCTGCTGCCAGTTGCGACCTGGCCGTCGCGGTCAGGAAGGCATTATCCTGCTGGATCACCGAAATCGGCGTTTCCGGGAAAAAGCTGAAGTCGCCGGCCATGCGGTTATAGCTGCCTTCGGCCCAGATCTTCAGATTGTCGGTAAGGTCGTAACTGACGCGAGCGAAGAGATTGGTCCGCTCATAGGGCGTACTGACCGAGAGATAATCATAGATGCTCTGACCACCGCCCCCGACCGTCTGCTGGCCGAAGGTTTCGCTACCCAAGGGAAGTGGGCCGACCGATCCGTCCGGATTGAAGACGAGATTATAGGGCACCGCAGAAGTGCTGAGGATCGAACCGCCGCGATTGAGGATGGTATAGTTGACGTCTGGCGTCAGGACGTGTTGACCATCGGCGCGCTGGAACAGGCCGGCATTCAGGTTCGGCCGAGCCTCACGGTCGAAGGCGCCCTTGCTCTTGAGATATTCGCCGCCGACCATGATGTGGCCGCGATCGCCCGCGAAGTTCGTGCCCCAGGCGATGTCGCCGCCGAAGCGATAGCCGTCGCCGCGCGAGGATATGCCGGTGTTGGCGCCCATCTTCCAGCCGGTCAGTTCATCGTCGAGGATGACGTTGACCACCCCGGCGACCGCACCGGACCCCCAGGCGGCCGACGCACCGCCGGTCACGACATCGACCCGCTTGATCAGATTTTGCGGGACGCTGTTGAGATCGGCGCTGCCGGTAAAGCGATGGCCGTTGAGCAAGGTGAGTGTGCGCACGGCGGTCAGGCCGCGCAAGTCGGCAGGCGACGCAGCAGCCGTGGTGTTGCCGGTGGTGGTTTCCGGGGTGGCGGTGGGCCGGAATTGCGGAATGTCGTTCAGGGCCTGGGCAAGGCTGGGCCGGTCGCCCTGCTGCAATTGTTCCACCCCCAAAACCGTAGTGGGCGTGGGCGCATCGAAACCTTGCCGTTGGATGCGTGACCCGGTGACGATGATTTCGGATTCTGCGGCTTGTTCCGCCGGCTGCTGCGCCATGGCGGGTGACATGCCTGCGATCCCCGCCAACGCGGTGCCCGCAAGCCACAACAAATGGTTGGACTTCATGCTCATACCCCTTTGCACCCATCGAAGGGCGCAGATCGCCAAGGCCGTCCGCTTAGACTTCGCTTATTTTCCGCCTGACGAAACTGCTTCCTCCGATTCAACTAAGGAGGATAAGAACATTAATATAAGGACAGTTCAATCCTAAATGAGATAAAATTGTCATATCAGAAAATTAATGCCGCCGATCGGATTTGATCGGCGGCACGTGGGTCGGTCATTTCCTGGAAGGAGACACCAGATGATAGGTGACATGTGGTTGCGCGCCGAAGGACATGCGCGGATCGCCCGGCGCGCCGTAAAACAGCAACCTGTCATAGGGACCACCGATCCGTGCACCGGTCACCTGCTCATAGAGCGCCGGCCCGATCTGCTCCCAATAGCTTTTGCGCCCCTGCCCTTCGACCAGCAAGCCATGCTCGCCCTGAATGGACACCTTCAGGTCGCCCGCCGGATCGGCCGGCTTGTTGTAATCGCGGCGATTGACGCGATAGGCTCCGACCGGCGGCTTGGCACCCGCCTGCGTCCAGCGGGCTGCCGGCGCTTGGGGGAAGAGACGGCCGATGACTGCATCGCTCAGTTCCGTGCGAGCGCCATAGCTACCCTGCCCACCAGTCATTGACACGAAGAAACCGAATTCCGCTTCAGGCGCGAGCAGCAAATAGCTGTGGAAGTCCATGGTGTTGCCACCATGACCGACCAGCCTTGGCCCAGCTTCGCGCGCGACCATGAAGCCATGCGCCATGCCCGGCAAACCCGGTGCATTGGCGATCGAATTGCTTTCCAGAAAATGCACCGAATCCGGCTTCAATATGCGTGCGCCATTGAAGGCACCGTTGCCGAGCATGGCCAGCATGAAACGCGCCATATCCGGGGCGGTCGATGCTGCCGAGCCGGCCGGCATGATCTTGTCATAACGCTCATAGGGTTTTGGCGTAAATCGGCCATCGACCAACGCATAGCCCAGCGCCATATGCGCCGCCTTTTCCCCTGTCAGCGGTTCGCGAAAGGTGGTGGCCATCATCCCGAGCGGCTGGAAGATATGGCGTTCGACATAGTCCGGGAAGGCCTCCCCCGACACGCGCTCGACAATATAGCCAGCGAGCGACGCGCCATAGTTGGAGTAGGAAATCTCGCCGCCCGGCGCCCAGAGGCGTTGCGGAATGTGGGTCTTGAGGAAGGATTGATAGGTTTCTTCCTTCTCCCATTCTCCTTCCGCATAGGAAAGATCGCTCATACCTACGGCATGAGCAAACAGGTCACGAACCCGGATCGGCTTGTCTTGAAATGGCGGAATTTCATAATCGAGATAATGGTTTACGTCGGCATCCAGATCGACCTTGCCGGCCTCCACCTGCTGCATCAGCGCGACCCAGGTGAAGAGCTTCGACACCGATCCCGGGCGAAACAGAGTATGCTGGCCATCGACGGCAAGGCCCTTGTCCACATCGGCAAAGCCATAGCCGCGCGTCATTACCACTTTGCCGCGATGGACGATCGTGACCACCGCACCGGCCACTTCGCGCTGCGCAATCTGTTGCGCCAGGATGCCGTCGATGAAATCGGGCAGGACAGCCAGCTTACCCCGGTCGATCGAGGCAGAGGCAGTCGTCGCGACAGATTTTGCCAGCGCGGAGGGGACGGTCGGGGCCATCAAAAAAATGGCGGCCCCGCATCCCAAAGCCCATTTCCATCGACGCCGGCCGTCTTGGTCGCAATGCAGCATGCCCAATCCCTCTGATATTCTCGTTTTAGATATTATTTCTCTATACAGGACCAATCCTTCTCGGCAAACTCTTTTCCAATCCGGAAGAAGAGGGAGTGAGACATGGACAACAAAAAGGGTGTTTCGCGGCGACAGGCGATGACCGGCGCCATCACGGCAACGGCGTTTGCCTTTCCGATGATCAATGGCGGCCTGTATCAAGCGCATGCCGCTTCGCAGCGTCGCTATTCCAAACGCGTGACCGATCTGGTGAAGGAATCGCTCATTATCGACATGCTGGGGCCGCTGACCCTGGATTTCCGTCCACAAGTCTATGCCGAACCGGTAAGCGAGGCTTGGGCGGCCGATTTCCGCAAGAGCGGCATCACAGCCTTCCATAACAGCATCGGCATCGGCGGGCCGGATGCAAAGGCAGAAACGTTGCAATGGCTACTGGCATGGACCGGGTTCGTCGCGCGCAACCCGCATCTGTTTCAGGGCGTGGGATTGGGTAGCGACCTAGATCGCGCCAAAACAGATGGCCGGATGGCAGTGATCATGGGGCTGCAGAATAGCGACCATTTCGACGCGATCGAGGACGTGAAAACCTTCTATCAGTTGGGCCAGCGCGTGTCGCAGCTGACCTATAACAGTCAGAACCGGATCGGGTCGGGCTGCACCGACAGGATCGACGGCGGCCTGTCCGACTATGGCGTCGCGATCGTCGCGGAAATGAACAAGATCGGCATGCTGGTCGATGTATCCCATTGCGGCGACAAGACCACGCTGGATGCCATCGCCATGGCCAGCGGGCCAATCGCGATCACGCACAGCAATTGCCGCGCGCTCAACAATCATCCGCGCACCAAGACCGACGAGGCCATCAAGGCGCTAGGCGCCAAGGGCGGCGTGATGGGCATTACCGGCGTGCGCAACTTCCTGACCGCGCAGGAGCCCACGACGATCGCCAATCTGGTGGATCAGGTCGATCATGTCGCCAAGCTGATCGGCATCGACAAGGTCGGAATAGGGTCGGACGCCGATATCTATGGTTATGACGACATGGAGCCGACCGCCTATGCCAAGCTGAAGGCCGGCTATAAAGGCAGCTATGCATTCCGCGAAAAGATCGACACGGATGGGTTCGACGATCCGTTGAAAATATATAATCTGGTCGAGGAAATGGTGCGGCGCAATTATTCGAACGATAATATCCGGGCAGTGCTGGGCGGCAATTTCCGCCGACTTTTGGGCGCGACCTGGAAATGACATTCTATGGCGGCGGCGCAATGACCGCCGCCATCTTTTCAGATCGGCAGTTCATTGGTCGCCTTGATTTCCGACAGGGCCACGGTCGAGTTGATTTCCTGAACGCCGGATAATTTGCTCAGTCGCTCGAAGAAGAAGCGCTCATAAGCCTCGATATCCTTCGCGACGATGCGCAGCATGAAATCCATCGTCCCCATCAGCACATAGGCCTCCAGCACTTCGGGAAAGCCGCGGATGGCAGCGCTGAATTCATCCAGATTGGCGCGGCCATGGGCGTTGAGTTTCACCTGTGCAAAGACTTGCGCATTGAGGCCCACCTTGCGCCGGTCAATCAATGCCACCCGCTTGCGGATCAAACCCTCCCGTTCCAGGCGGTCGATGCGGCGCCAGCAAGGCGATGGCGTCAATCCAACCTTCTCCGCAATCTCTGCCGTGGTCTGGCTGGCGTCGCGTTGCAACTCGCGGAGAATCTTCCGCTCGAAATTGTCGAGTTCGATCATATTATCCTATATAACGCATATTTGAGAATAGATCATTCTCATTTCATGCGAAATAAGCGAAAAATCAGGCAAGATTCTTCTCCATCGAGCGACGATAAGAAATGGACATTCCCAAGGAGAAGATCATGGTTTCCCGTCTCGCCCGCCAGAACCCGCCTATGCAATCGGTGCGGTTGCTCGATCCCGAAAGCGGCCTGGACGGCGTGATCGCGATCCACTCCACGGAATTGGGGCCCGGCGCAGGCGGATGCCGCTTTTGGGATTATCCCGACCTGGAAGCCGCATTCGACGATGCCTGCCGACTGGCCGAAGGCATGAGTTACAAAAATGCGCTGGCCGGCCTGCCCTTCGGCGGCGCCAAGGCGGTGCTGCGCCGGCCCAGCGGTACGTTCGATCGTGCCGCCCTGTTCCGCGCCTTCGGCCGCGCCGTCGCAGAACTGGACGGCCTTTATGTCACGGCGGAAGATGTCGGCACCAGCGTGGCCGACATGCGCGAAGTTTCCACCATGACGCGCCATGTCGCCGGGCTGGAGATCATGGGCGATCAGGCGGGTGGCGATCCATCGCCATGGACGGCACTGGGCGTGTTTGAATCCATGCGGACTGCCGCACGATTGACGCTGGGCGCCGAATTATCCGACCTGACCGTCGCGGTGCAGGGTACCGGCAATGTCGGGGCCAGCCTGTGCCGGCAATTGGCCGATGCCGGTGCGCGATTGATCATCGCCGATATCGACCCGCGCCGCCGTAATGCACTGGGCGCTGTGCTGAATGCCACGGTCGTGGATGTGGAGGAGATCATGGCGGTGGAGGCAGACGTGTTCGCGCCTTGCGCGCTGGGCGGCGCGCTGACGGCGCAGAGCGTGGCCGGGATGAAGGCCAGGCTGGTCTGTGGCGCAGCGAACAACCAATTGGCGAGGCCTGAGGTGGCCGATCTGATGCTGGAACGGGGTATCGCCTACGCGCCCGACTATGTCGTCAATGCAGGTGGCATCATCAGCGTATCGGCCGAATATCTGGGCGAGGATCGGGCGAGCGTGGCGGCGCGCGTCGATCAGATCGGGCCGCGAGTGGGCGAAATATTGGATCTGGCCCGACGCGAGGGCCGTTCGGCGGCATGGGTGGCGGACGAGATGGCCGAACGGACCATCGCAGCAGCCAACCGACAGGCTGCCTGATCCGCTCTCACCACGCGAGCGTGGTGCGGGCCATAATCAGGCTGTTGCCGGACCGACGATAAGCGATGCTGTGGGGCGGCAGGGGAATGACCTTGCTGCCCCGTGGCCATTGATCGACCAGTTCGATCATTTGCACCTCTACCCGGCCCTTGCCGGCCGCATCCATGGTCAGGCGGACGGTGTCGGCACCACTGGCGTGAAAGGTAACGGGCGTCCAGTCTCCCGCCTTCAACGTGCCGGGTGCAACCTGATCCATGATGCGGATGTTGCGCAGTTCGACCGAAGGTTTGAGATAGAGCCGCATGAAGCGACCACCGTTCCGATTGGCGGCCTGAAGCGTAAGACGATAGGCATTGCCCGCGCCGCCGGCCGTCAGGAGCAATTGCGGCCGGTTGAATGTCGCAGTTTTGGCTGGGGCGATCCAATGATCCTCCTTCGAGATCGGAGCGATCGACCCCTTCTTCGCGGTGCCGCCATCCTGCGTCAGAGCGCGATGCACCCAACCGGCTCGGTCCAACTTCGCGCTGACCCAGTCCCCGCGCCCCTTGTCGAGATCGGCAATATAGAAGGCCTCCACCATGTCCGGATTGTCGGCGGTCGGCGTACGCGCGAAAATCGCGGCTGCGATGAAGAGGCCAAGGCCCAGAGCGCAAATGATCATGCCGACGGTCTGGAGACGACGCAGGGACCAGAGCAAGGGCGCGAGCGCCAGCAGCGTAAGCAGAAGGAAGGGCGTCGCGACCGCCGGTAGCGAGGCGCCCATCATCAGAAAAAAGTCATAGCCCGATCGTGCCGTCAGCCCGGCGATCAACAAGGCGGGCAGGGTCAGGATGGCCAGCCCCACCGGGCGCGCAGCCCGCTCCGGAGCGAAGAGCAGCAGAGCCAGGGGCGCGGCCAACAGGAGCAGCGGCCAGACCAGCATATGCGCACCGTTGGGCAGCAATATCTGCATGACCAACGCCAGCAGGGCGATAAGGGTCATCGCGCCAGCGAACCACCCTGCCAGTGGCTGAGGGCGCCCCATGGCGGCCCAGAGCAGCAAGGCCGCCACGATGGCGAGGGCCAGCGGGATCGCGCTGAAAGTGCCCAGCAGCGCGGCGGCCAGACCGGCGACCAGCAGAAACAGCGCCACAGGTTTTGGCTGCCCTCTGACCGCGGTTCCCAGCAGCAGCGCCCCCGTGCCAAGGCCGAGCAGCAGCGTAGCCGGCAGCAGCCAGTCGAACTGGCCGATCAGCGCATAGGGGGACGAGACATCGCGCACGATCAGGGCGGCCAGGCGGATCGCCAGCATCAACAGAGTCGCGATGCCGAGCAATATCGCAAGCAATCCGCCTGCCCCAGCCAACATGTTGCGCCAGCCGATACGGCGACGGACAAGGGCGATGCCGGTCATGCTGAAGGTCGCACCGGCCGCGATGAAGGCCAGCAGCCAGCCCACCCAAGGCGGATAGACGATCAGGAAGAGGCCGAAGAGGTCGGTAAAGATAGAATCGTCATTCTGTTGATCGAGGCTGTCGGCTTCACCGAAGCTGCGCACCAGGGGCAACAGCTGGTCGCCCATATGCTGAAGACTGGCGACATTCAGCCGGTCCGGGGTCGAGAGCGCCGTGTGATAGGCGACCTGATGCCCGACAAAGGCGAAGTTCATGCCGGCCAGCCCCTTGTCCAGCGCCACCGTCAGGTCGGTGTCGTTGGGCATGCGTTTGTAAATGGTCGCCATGAGCGAGTCTGCGGCAGGTGACTTTATGGTGCGGCTATAGGTGTCGATCAGCCGAGCATTTCCGGTGCTGGTTTGGAACATCAGCGCCTTGCCACTGTCGCCCCGCGCCTCCAGGTTGAGGACCAGTCCGATCCCGTGGCGCAAGGGATCGGCGGCGAAGAAGGCGGAAGCGCCGATCAGGCCGGCTTCCTCTCCATCGGTAAAGAGAAAGACGACCGAGCGGCGCAGCGGCCCGGCCGCCCTGAGCGCGCGGGCGATCTCCAGCGCGGCGGCGACGCCGGACGTATCATCTCCCGCACCGGGCGAGAGGGGCGCCGTGTCATAATGAGCCATGACCAATATGGCCGGTAATGCAGGGGCAGTTCCACGATAGACGCCCACGATATTGCGCATACGACCGGCGGGGGCGATTTCCTTCGTGTAGCGACGGGCGGAAACGGCATCCTGGGTTCGCATCTGCGGATCGAGCCCCAGAGCGGTCATCCGCGCCATCAGATAGCGGCGCGTTTCCTCAATCTCCGGTGATCCGGTCGGGTGCGGCCGGGCGGCGATGGCATGGACATCGCGCATCGCCCGTTGTGCGGAAAAAGCGGTTGCGGGCGCATCGTCCGGGACCCGGTCCGGCAGGCGATTGGCCAATAATCCCAAAGCGATGCCTGCCCCGATGAAGATCAGCACCAGGATCCAGCGCGACAGCGAGTTGGACAGGTAAGTCGGATTTTCGCCGGAGCCATTTTTCTGCATGGATATTTTTTGTCTTATTTGCAGAAAAAGATCAAATACTGAAAATCGGTGACGGTCGATTTTCATCGTTTCTGGCTGTCGCCGCAGAGCCAAAGACTTTGCGAGCGCCAAAGGAACGGGTATCGGCCCATCGACCGGACGTGCGCCGTCGATTCAGCCTGCCATCACCTCATTCGGCCAGAAGCAGGCGCAGCGCCTTCTTGTCGATCTTGCCGACACTCGTACGCGGCAATGCGTCGACCATGAGCAGCCGTTCGGGGATGGCATAGCGGCTGATCCGCCCCGATGTGACATGGTGTTCCAGAGCGGCGCATAGCTGATCCGGATCGGGCGGCTGGGCTCCCTGACTGGCGACCAGAAAGGCCGCCGGCCGTTCACCCCATTTGGTGTCCGGGATGCCGATAACGGCCGCTTCGGCGATGCCGGGCTGGGCGACGAGCAAATCTTCAAGATCGACCGAAGAAACCCATTCTCCCCCGGTTTTGATGATATCCTTCAGCCTGTCCACGATGCGCAGCGCGCCGTCCGGATCGACCGCACCCACATCTCCGGTATGCATCCACCCACCAGCCCATAACGCATCGCTGTCCGCCTGCGTCGCATAGCCCTGCGTCAGCCAAGGCGCGCGCAACAACAGTTCGCCGCCATGGGCCGTGTCGATCCGCGCCTGTACCAGCAGAGCGGGGAAGCCGGCACGGCAGCGGCCGGCAATATCTTCCGGCGCGCTGCGCGCCAATGTGATGATCGGTCCGGTTTCCGACATGCCATAACCGACCAGCGTGGTGATGCCCGCGGCAGCCGCTTCCTGCGCCAGCGCGAGAGGCAGGGGAGCGCCGCCGATTACAAAGGTCCAGGGCGCCAGCCTTTCCCCGCGCGCTGCATCCAGCAGCATGCGCAGGATGGTCGGTACGCAATGGGAAAAGTCGACATCTTCGCGCTGCTTGAGCGCGAGCAGAGTCGCAGGGTCATAACGGCCGGGATAGACCTGCTTCACGCCCAGCATCGTCGCTGCATAGGGCATGCCCCATGCGTGGACATGGAACATGGGCGTCATCGGCATATAAACGTTGGTGCGGCGCAACCCCTGCCCGTCCGGCTGGTTGGCCAGCGTCGCCGCCAGCGTGATGGCGTGAAGAACGAGCTGACGATGGCTGAAGAAGACCTGCTTAGGATCGCCGGTGGTGCCGGTGGTGTGGAAGGTGGTAGCGATAGCATTTTCGTCAAAATCGGCGAAGGCAAAATCGGGCGAAGTTGCGGCGATCAGGGCCTCATATCCGTCCTCGTCCGCCGCCCCTTCCATGACGATCACGCCGCCGATCTGCGGCAGCCCCGGCAATAATTGGTCGCACAAATGCGTGAAGTCGGCATGATGCAGAAGGAAGGCTGCACCCGATTGACGCAAGGTGAAGTCGATTTGCGCGGGGGACAAGCGGACGTTGACCGTCTGAAGAATGGCACCCATCATCGGGATGGCGAAATAACATTCCAGATAGCGGTGGCTGTCCCAGTCCATCACCGCGACGGTATCGCCCGCACGCACCCCGCGCGCCGCCAGCAGGCCAGCCAGCCGCGTCACCCGATCGACAAAGTCGCGGTAGCTGAACCGCAGGTCGCCGCTGACAATCTCCGCGTCGCTTTGGTCGGCGACATTGACGAGCAAATGGCGAATCAGCAACGGATAGCCATAGGCTTCCGAACCGGTGGTCGAGAGTATTCTGGGCGCGTTCAACGGATTGCCTCCATTGGGTCAGACGCGCCAATGAAGCAGAGATCGGCGCCATGTACCATAGCCCATGCCGACCGGCGTGGAACGCGGTCGTCCGCCTATCCAGGTTCAATCATTATCGTGCCGGAAGATCGCGACGATTTGGGCCGCGATATCGGCCGGCGAAAGGCGCCCCGGACCATACCAGTCGGCCACGGTGTTCAGTTGCGACAATAGCAGGTTCCGATAGATCGACCGATCCAGATTTGGCGGCAGGGCAAGCGCATCTACCAGACCCCGGAACAGATTTTCGAACCGGTCGCGGCGCGCGACAAGCTGTTCACGCACCGGACCGGGCACCTCCCGGAAGTCATTCATCATCGGCATGGTCAGCGAGTCCGGCGCGAGTTGAATGTCGAGCAAGGTCGTGCAAGCGGCCTGCAATCGCGCCCAGGGATCTTGCTGTGTGGCCACTGCGACCGCTACCCGCTCCTCCGCGGCATCAAGCGCGCTGTCATGCAGCTCGACGAACAGCGCCTCTTTCGACTTGATATGATGATAGAGCGAGCCACCCAGCACACCGGCCTGTTCGCCAATGTCGCGCATGGAGGTTCCGCGGTACCCCTTTCTGGCAAAGAGCTGGGCGGCAATCTCCAATATCTGGCGGCGACGGCCCGACCCTTCGTCGGGTAATCCATGTGCTGGGCTGCGCTTTGTCATCCACGCCGCGCTATCATATCTCCCTATGGCCGCGAAGCCCCGGCAGACAGACCTGTCAGGCGGCCGTCCGCCCCGGCGCGACGATACGGTCCATCAACGCCGCAATGACCCGCACGGCGGCCTCGGCCTCCGCGCGATCGGGCTGTTCATTGGGGTCGTTATAGCCGGCAAAGTCGTTGACCCCGCTCGACTGGACGATGATGCCATCGCGCCGCGACAGAAGGCCGACGTCGCGATAGCTGATGCCGAATTGCAGTTCGGGTTGCGGGATAAGCCAGGCCAGCTGGCCCCGGACCGGGACGATGCTCTCATCCCGCCATAGAGCGCGGGCGCCATAGCCGGTCGCATTGATCAGCGTCTTTTGCGGGAGGCGGGCAAGATCGTAAGGCGCGTGGAATTCCGCCTGCTCGAAGCGGCCGCCAGCGGCCAGAAACTCGTTCGTCAGACGATCCGATAGGCTGGCAATGTTGAATTGCAAAGATTCGGATCGGCGGACGAAGGGCGTGGGAAAGGGGTGCGTGCCGGCCGGCAGATCGACCGGAGCGGGTGTAAGATCGCGCACCCGGTCATGATAGTCGACGAAGCCCGGACTGCCGGCCCGGTCCCGCAACGCATGCGCTTCGTGGAAAGGAATATCGGACAGGGCATAGCGGTCGGTCCATTCCACCGGTGTCCCGGCCAGGCCGAGATAGGATTGGAAATGGCTGAAGGATGTGCGGCACATATCCTCCCACCGGCCGGCAAAATCGACAGGCAACCCCTGTTCCAACGCGACGCGCGATGCCGGCGACCAGGTGCCGGTCGCGCGCGACGAGCGGACATGGGGTGGCCGATCGCGCGCGTAGATGGTGACGCGGGCGCCCGCGCGCTGCGCCAACAGCGCAGAGGTCATGCCCAGCGCACCGGCACCGATCACGCCGATGTCGCGATCGCCACCCGACAGCGCCTTTTGGACCGCGATGCTGCTCGATCCCCAGGAAAGGGACCAGCCGCTGCCGCCATGGCCATAATTGTGGACGACCAGATGGTCGCCCACCCGTTCCGTGTCGAGGCGCGGCCCGGCGGCACGGAACGGGCGCAGACAGGTGGTGACGCGAAAGATACGATCAGCCTGTGCCCGGATGACCGGAAAGGGATCGAGCGGATCATAGCGTCGGCGGCCGGCCAGCGTGCCGCCGACAAGGCTTTTGCCGGGGGAAGCGCAGCCCGCGACCAGACCCGCGCCGCCCAGCGCCGCAAGGCTGGCCAGGAGGGTCCGGCGACTGCTTTCATTCATCATCGGCTGCGTTCCCCCCGTTGCATCGTCAGAAGTTCAGGCGGGCCCGCGCATAATAATAGCCGCCGTTGATACCAAATGCGCCATGCGACAGGGTTTCGGGCACCGCCGGACTGCCACTGGCGATCTGCGCCGCGTAGGTCACCGGATCGATCTTGTCCGGATAGACGTCGAACAGATTGTTCGCGCCGACCGCAATGGTGAAAGTCGGCGTGACATTATAGCCTATCTCCAGATCGGTGATGCCTTTGGTTCCTATGCTGTTACGACGATAATCGCCGGTCGATCCGCCATCGATGAGGACGGACGACTTGCCATAAAGCGTCTCGCGCAGGTTGAAGGACCATTTGTCGACCTTCCACAACACACCGAAATTCGCCTTGAAGCGGGGCGCTGCGGTTTCCAGGAAGGAAATGGCGTTGAGGTCGAGATAGGTCTGGCCCGACGCCGCGACGATGGTGGAGGGCGCTGCGATCTTTTGCACCTTGGTCTTGTTATAGTTGAGGCCAAGGCTCCAGTCTGCCGTGCCCAGATCGCCCAGATTGCTGCTGTAGTTGGCCACCAGTTCCAGCCCACGCGTGCGGGTGGTGGCGCCATTGACGGCGGTGGTGATGGCGGTCGATGTCAGCGAATCCGTGCCCAGGACATTGCCGTTGGCGATGATCGCGTCCGTCACCGCTTGCGACAGCAAAACCCGGTTGCGCAGGCCGTAGATCGACCCGGTCGCCACGATCCGGTCCCTGATGCGGATCTGATAGGCGTCGAGCGTGACCTGCAAGGCGGGCGCCGGGCGGAAGACCGCGCCGAGGCTGAGATTGGTCGACCGCTCCGCCTTCAACGGTTCGATGCCGAGCAGCTTGGCCGCCGCCTTGTCCGGGGGCAGGCGGACGGACGCCGTCGTCGGGCTAACCACCGTGGCCGAATAATATTGTTCCAGCAGGGTCGGGGCGCGGAAGCCGGTGCTGACCGTACCACGCAGGGCAAAGCCATCCGAGAAATCATAGCGGCCCGTGAATTTGCCGATCAACGCGTCGCCGAAGTCGCTATAGTCCTCATACCGGCCAGCCAGGTCGAGTTGCAATCGCTCGACAGGCGAGACGGCGAAATCGACATAGCCCGCGATATTATGGCGGCTATGACGGCCCGCATCGGTGACATTGAAACCTGGGAATGCCTGTACCCCTGCCTTGTAGCGAGATGCCTCGTCACCCGGTTCGATTTCATAAATATCGCGCCGATATTCGCCGCCGATGGCAAAGGTGACCGGGGCCGCCAGACCGATGTCGAAGCTGCGGCGGATATCCAGATTATTGGTCCACTGCGTCGCAGTGAAGGTACCGTTGTAGAAATCCCGTGGGCTGGTGCCGGTATCAGCGATCAGCGAGGGATTGGCCGAGTTCAATACATAGATATCGATCTGGTTGCGGCCCCATGTACTCGCCAGATCCCAGCTCCAGTCGCCCACATCGCCGCGCAGGCCACCGGTGAAGGACCAGTCTTTTTCCTTGGCGACGATGGATGGGGTAAAGCCCTGTGGCCAGAGGCTGGGCGCTATACTGGGGAAACGATATTGCTGGCGGGAATCCCCGTCGCGATAGCCATAGCTGCCGAAGGAATAAGCCGTCGCGACATCGCCCAACTGTGCCTCGGCGTTATAGGATAGCAGCAGCAGATCATATTTGGCATCGCCATAGATCTTGTTCGTGTATGGATAGCCTGGGATCAAGGGCAGCGCCGGATTGGCGAGATTGCCTGCCGTGTAGAAACGCCGGTCGGGGCCGCCCCGGTCGCTATAGCCATGATGGCGCGCTTCGGCCGTCAGGTTGATGAAGGCACGGTCGTTGCCGAAACCGATATTGGCGGCCCCGCCATAGGTGAACCCGTCCCCCTTGCCATAGGCGCCGGTCGTACCGCTGATCGACCCGCCCTGATGCGCGTTCTTGAGGAAGATGTTGATCACGCCGGCGATCGCGTCCGTACCATATTGCGCCGCCGCGCCATCCAGCAGCACTTCGACATGATCGATCGATTCTGCCGGGATCAGGCTGAGATCCGCCGATGCCGCGCCGCCATAGCCGCCGGTCGAACTGACCGTGATGCTGGAGGTGCCGTGGCGACGCTTGCCGTTGACCAGGATCAGCGCGTGATTGGGGCTGAGGCCGCGCAGGCGGGCGGACAGTTTGAGATTGCCCATGTCGCCGCCAAACGCCTGCGACGTGAAGGAGGGGACGGAGGCGACGAGGCCGCTGATGACGTCAGGCTTGCCGGAACGTTGGAGCGCGCCTGCATCGATCACCTCGATCGGCGCGGGGCTGTCGGCCGCGCGCAGGCCGGTCTTGCGCGTACCGGTCACGATGATCGTGTCCGCATCCCCCGCCGACGCGGCTTGCGGTGCCAGTTCGGCGCTTTGTTCCTGCGCCCAGGCCGGCGAAGCGACGGCCAGCGCGAGCAGCGATGCGCCCGAAATCTTGTGCCAATATATGCGGACCATTTGCATTCCCCCTGCAGAAAACAGGAACGACCGTCGTTACGGCGCCTCTGCTTTATAGATGACCGCTGTCCAGTGAGAGCGGTCCCGCATGGCTAGGAAATAGATGGAGAATTTCGTGCAATAGTTATTCTATGCGACAGGAAAGCGCAGTTTATTATTTTGAATATTCATATTACATTGAGCGATATTCGTTCAGATTTACAAATAGGAAAATGGGTAATATTGGGAATTTTACCGACAGAGCTCTTTATTTCTATGAGCATGGCTCATGATCGCATGCCTGACCCAGCCATGACGGAGTTTTTCAAATGCGAACGGGTCAAATCTCATAGACGGGAAGATGCGATGCGGTTCGCGGCGACCATGTCGTCAGAAGGCGTCGGCATCCAGCGCCATGATCGACCCTTCGCCGGCCGCGATGCTGGCGGCAAGGCCATCCGCCTGCGGTAGCATCCGGTTGGCGAAGAAGGTGGCGACGGCACGCTTGGATTGGTGGAGCGGACTGTCTTCCTGCGCCGCAGCGGCCATGCGGCTCCACATCCAACCCATCGACACCAGCGCGAAGAAGCGGAGATAATCGACCGCCGCCGCGCCCGCTGCATCCACGCCCGCACCCCGTAGCGATGTCGTCGTCGATCGCAGCAAGGCGAGCGCCGTCAGGCTGGCGTCAGCAATCACAGTGCCTTTGGCAGCTTCCAGATCCGCCTGGACCAGATCGAAAAAGCCCTCGACCACGGCACCGTCCCCCAAGGACAGTTTGCGGCCGACCAGATCCATGGCCTGCACGCCGTTGGTGCCTTCATAAATCTGCGCGATCCGGGCGTCGCGGACAAATTGTTCCATCCCCCATTCGCGAATATAGCCGTGACCGCCGAAGACCTGCTGCGCCTGCACCGCGCTTTCGAAGCCGAAGTCCGTGAAGGCGGCCTTCACCACCGGTGTGAGCAGCGCGACCAGCGCATCCGCCCTGATACGCTCCGCCGGATCGGGATGATGATGGGCGCGATCGAGTTGCAGTGCCGTCCAGCCGCCCAAGGCACGACCGGCCTCCACAAAGGCGCGAATGTTGAGCAGCATGCGACGGACATCGGCATGGTCGATGATCGCAACCGGCCCGCGAGTGCCATCGGCACTGCGCCCCTGCAACCGTTCCTTGGCGTAGCCCGCAGCCTGAATATAGGCGGCCCCGGCGATGCCAAGACCCTGAACACCCACCATCAACCGTTCCGCGTTCATCATCGTGAACATGGCGGCCAGGCCCTTGTTCGGTGCTCCGACCAGCCATCCGGTCGCTTCGTCATAGTTCATGACGCAGGTTGGCTGGGCATGAATCCCCATCTTCTTTTCCAATGCCCCAACCGACATGGCGTTGCGGACGGTAAACGCGCCCTGATCATCAGGCAGGAATTTGGGCACCAGAAACAGGCTGATCCCCTTCACACCAGCCGGGGCATCAGGCAGGCGCGCCAGCACGAGATGGACGATATTGCCGCCGAAATCATGGTCGCCCGACGAGATAAAAATCTTCTGGCCAGTGATGGCATAGCGACCATCGCCACACGGCACCGCCTTGGTCTTGAGCAAGGCAAGGTCCGTGCCTGCCCCGCTCTCGGTCAGGGCCATGGCGCCGGTCCATTCGCCACTGATCATGGGCGGCAGATAAGTGGCTTTCAGCGCGCCGTCGGCATGGGCCATGATCGCTTCGCACGCGCCGCGCGTCAGGCCGGGAAACAGGCCGAAAGACAGGTTGGTCGCGGCCATCATCTCGTCGAACCAGAGTTGCAGGATGAAGGGTAGCCCCTGACCACCATAGGCCGGGTCTGCGGAGAGGGATGCCCAACCGGCCTGCGCGAAATCACGCCAGGCCTCGGCAAAGCCATGGGGCGTGCGCACCGCGCCATCCACCAACTGGCTACCCTGTTCGTCCCCTTCGCGGTTGATCGGGTGCAGGCGATCGGCACACATGCGTCCGGCCTCTTCCAGAACCGCAGCCGCGAGATCCGCGTCGACATCCTTGCCTATGTCCGCCATCGCCGTATCGAAGCCCAGCACTTCGCCCAGCAGAAAGCGATAATCGTCGATCGGCGGAATATAGCTGTACATCGGGCCTCTCCCATTTTGGCAGAGCCGATTTATACCAAACATCTGTTACAGTCAAATATAAGCAATCTGCCAGACAAGCGCGATCGAGACACTTCGCCATGTCGAGATGACGAAGTGTCTCGACAGGTCAGGCGTCCTGCAACAGCTTCGCGCCGCGCTGAACGGTCATCCGGTGGGAGCCGGAAAGCGCCGTCGTACGGGTGCGGATATCCTGCATGAAATGCCAGGAGCCGGCGACCTGCTGCGGCGTGACCTCCAGCGAGACATAACCGCGCTGGCTGGCGTCGCAGAAAGCCATGCCGGGATTGACCGCGCGCAAGGCGCGGGCGATGTCCGCTGGCGGCACACCCTTGGCATAGGTTTCGAAGCCGGGCGAGGTAACGGCGTGGCCGGCAAATTCCACGCCGACCCGATCCTTGACGCCGCCCTGCCCCGGTCCGCGTTCGCCCAGATTATAGCCCCAGGCATTGTGGCTGTCGCCCGACAGGACGACCAGGTCCGCGTCCGCCGCCAGTGCCGCATCATAGAGACGGTTGCGGGCGGCCGGATAGCCGTCCCAACTGTCCATATTATAGGGCAGGCCGGCCTGCGACGCGGCGACCGCACCGGCCAGCGTCTTGCGGACGATTCCGGGGGCGTTGGCGGGCACCCAGTCAGCGGCGTTGGTCGGGAAACGACCATAGCCCATAATCACCTGCTGCGCGAGGATCTGCCAGGCGGTGCCGGCCTTCTTCGATGAGGCGAAGCCGTCATAGAGCCATTTTTCCTGATCCGCGCCCATCAGGGTGCGGTCCTGCGCGCTCCAGGCACCGTCGCGAAACTCGGCCAGCGCCTTGCCCAGATCGCCGCGGCCGGCGACCGCTTCGCCGACGCTCAACTGCTTGTTGCGCGCGGTGATGCGGGTTTCAGGACGGAATATGGTTGCCAGCGTGCCGATCTGGAAACTGTCATAGTTCGCATCGGATACGGGCATCCACTCGCGATAGACCTTCTGCGCGGCCGCCTTGCGCACCGACCATTCGCCTTCCTTGTCCGGCTGATGGTTTTCGGCGCCGTCCTTATAGGCGTCGTTGGCCAGTTCATGATCGTCCCACTGGGCGATCATCGGGAAGGCGGCGTGCAGCGCCTGAAGATCGGGATCGAGCCGGTAGGAGGCGTAACGCAGGCGATAGTCGGCCAGCGTCACCATCTCGTTCGCCGGTTCGATGACGCGGCCGGGCACGGTTTCTTCCAGGCTGGGGTAATGGCCGCGATCATATTCGTAGAGATAGTCGCCGCAATGGATGACCAGGTCGATATCGTTGCGGGCGGCGGCATGGCCATAGGCGTTGAAGAAGCCGAAAGGCATGTTGGAGCAGGAGAAAAGGCCGATGCCGAAGCGTGACACGTCACCCTGCGGCAGGGTGCGGGTACGGCCAAGGCGGCTGATGCGGCCATCAGGCGCGATGAAACGGTAGAAATACCATGCGTCGGGCTGAAGGCCGGTGACGGTGATCTTGGCGGTGTGGTCGGCGTCGGCACGGGCCGTGACTTCGCCGCCGGAAACGACCTTGGTAAAGGCCGCGTCGGTGGCGACTTCGGCGCGCAGCTTGGTGTCGCCGGACCCGACATAGCGGGTCCAGAGCAGCACGGACGTCGCGCCCGGCTCACCGCTGGCGACGCCATGGGTGAAGCCGCGACCCGACAGGATGGCGGCGGCACCGGGGATGGACAAAGCGCTCAGGCCCAACATGCTGGCCTTGATGAGCAGGCGGCGGTCGATGGTGAAGCTCATGACTGTCTCCTTCCTTGTCCGAGTTAGAAGCGGCCGGTCAGTTGCACGCCGTAGAAGCGCGGTTCTGCCGGGATGTAGGTTGGGATGCCAAAGGCGCCGCCGGTATTGCCTGCGTCGAGCAGGTAATTTTTGTTCGTCGCGTTGCGCATGAAGCCGGAAATTTCATATTGTCCATCGACAAAGCCGACGCCGGCGCGCAGGTTGACCAGCGTTACGCCATCCTGGCTGATGGCTTCGGTGTTGGGCACTTCGAAGTAGATTTTGCTCCGATAGGTGACGCTGGGCGTCGCAAAGACGCGCATGCCGTTGCCGATCGGCGCGTCGATGGTGAAGCCGGCCGCTGCCTGGAATTTGGGCTGAAGGCGGAACTGGTCGCCAGCGAAACGGCCATTGGCCGCCTTGTCGTCGATGCCGCCGTCGATATAGCCGCCATTGGCGAAGATGTTGAGCCAGTTGGTCGGCTGGACCATGACTTCCGCTTCGACGCCGAGGTTGCTGGCCGTGCCGGCGCTCATCGTGCGGGCGACGCCATCGCTGCCGACAACGCTGACCTGGAAATTATCATATTTCTGATAGTAGACGCCCAGCGACCCGGAGAAGATGCCGCTATTGCCCTTCAGACCGACTTCATAATTCCAGACATTTTCCTCCGCGATCTGGCTGATACGCGCCGCGCCGCCGGGAGCCGCATCCAGATTGACGGTCGGCGAGCGGCGCCCCTTCGACACGGTGGCGAAACCGTTCAGTGCCGGCGAGAAGCGATAGAGGATGTTGAAGCGCGGCAGGAAAGCGGCGAAGCTGCCCTGCGTGTGTAGCACGCGACCGCCGGTGTTGACCTGGCCGGGGACGAGCGAGGTTGCCAGCGACGGCACCGCCGCCAGCAATTGCGCCCGCAGGGCAGCGGGCAGCAGCGAGGGCAGGCGCGGCACGGGCACGTTGGTAACATAACCCGAACGACGTTTTTCGATGAGGGCACGGATACCGGCCGTCAATTCCAGCGAAGGACTGGCAATCCAGGTGCCATCCGCAAACATCGAATAGCTATCGTTCTTGCCGCGATTTTCAAAGACCGAGCTGTAAGGAATCTGCGTCAGCGCGCCACCAGTGATCAGCGCGGTCGCCTGCGCCGCCGTTACCACCCCGGCTGCATTGATACAGCCAAGACCGGGAAGAGCGCGGGTCAGACATTGGATGAAAGTCCCTTCTTCGGACGAGAAGGGCACCCGCTGATGGTTCTTTTCACGGAAGCCGTTCCAGCCGAACGACCCACGGAAATGATCGCCAGCATAGGAGAAGCGGGTTTCGTGGCTGACCTGCCAGCCCTTTGCCTCTTCACCGAATTCCAGATACCAGGCCGCCGAACCGTCCGCGTCGAACACTTCGTTACTGTCGAACTTGCGATAGCCGTTGACCATGGTCAGCGTCCAATCGTCCATGATGTCCCAAGAGAAGGTCAGGTTGGCGTCATAGACGTCACGATGCAGGCCAAGCTTGTCGCCACGCAGAACCGATCCCGACAAAGGCGAGCCGCTCAGGTTCGCCGAACCGAAGGGATTGCCCGGCCCTTCCGACGTCGGCAGCGCGCGCGAAATGAAAGGCGTGCCCGAATTGCGCTGGCGGTCGTAGGTCAGGATGAGGTCGGCGGTGAAGCTTTCGGTCGGCTTCAGGCGCAGCGAGCCGCGCACGCCGAGCTGATCGCGGGCATAAAGATCGTCCTGCGTCGCGGACAGATTCTTGACGTAACCGTCGCGCTTCTTCCAGGCGAAGGCGATGCGGCCGGCAACCTTGTCCGACCCGCCATTAATGAAGCCGCTGAGCAGTTTGGACTCATAATTGCCGTAACCGGCATTCAATTCGGCGGAGAAGCCGGGCTTGGGCCGGGCGGAGATCATGCTGATCGCGCCGACGGCCGAGGCGGTGCCGAACAAGGTTGCCTGCGGCCCCTTGATCACCTCGATCCGCTCCATGTCGTAGATATCCTGATAGGAGCCACGCGAGCGCGAGATATCGACGCCGTTATAATAGAGGGTGACGCGCGGCGCCTGCTGGGCCGATCCGCTGTCCGATGTGATGCCGCGAATGACGATGCCGGGATTGTTGGCGCTCTGTTCCTGGATATTGAGGCCGGGGATATAGTTGGACAGCTCGTCGAGATCGGACACGCCGATTTCTTCCATCCGCTTGCCGCTGATCGCCGAGATGGTGATCGGCACATCCATCGCGCGCTGTTCGATCTTTTGCGCGGTGACGATGATCTGTTCGCCGGCGCCGACAATATCGCCATCATCAGGTGCGGCGGTCTGGGCAATGGCCGGGACGGCGGCGCTGCTGGCGAGCAGAATGGCAAGCAACTGGATACGGCGTGTCATGTGGCGAACCCCCTATTGAACTATATGGGGACGCCGCTGCACAACAGATGTGACCTGTTGGCGGCTGTCAGATGACAGGTCGATGAAAGTTCAAATATTTCAATGTCATGGAAGAGAGGCCCCGACCGCCGTCCGGCATCTTGCGGGTCTAGGCGGCCGAGGGCGGAAACATGGAAACCGTAGCGTCAGCCCTTGGGCGTGACCCAGACTTCGACCGGGGCCACGAACTTGCCGGGCGCGGGCTTGCCTACGTTGACGCGGTCGGCCGTGACCCGTTCGCCATTTTCCAGATGGAAGGTCGCCCACGGCTTGGGCATGCGGCCGAAGGTCATTTTCTGAATGGGCTGGCCCGTGGTGGAGTTCATGATGGTTGCGATTATGCTCATGAAACGGGCGGTTAGCGGCCGGCA
Organism: Sphingobium limneticum; assembly: GCF_008710155.1. Lineage (GTDB taxonomy): Bacteria > Pseudomonadota > Alphaproteobacteria > Sphingomonadales > Sphingomonadaceae > Sphingobium > Sphingobium limneticum. The sequence continues at coordinate 161,116 of NZ_VYPZ01000001.1, read as the reverse complement.
TAGCGTGTCGTCCATCGTTCATGCGGGGTTTCCACAGATTTCTGCCATGCCGCCAGCCCGCTCAATTGTGCAGGATGTTGAGTGCGCAGCCGTCGCGGCTGACGCCGGTCAACCAGAGATAGATGACGATCCGCTTGCCCTTGTTGAAGCCGACCAGCTTCGCGTCGGTCGGCTTCTGGTCGAGAAGGTAGTTTTGCCAGCCGACCGGGATGCTACCGCGCAATTCTTCGACGAAACCCTGACAGCGGTCGGTCGGGAGCAGATAGAGTCGGTTGTCGAGACGGCCCCATGCCGGTTCGATGCGATCGCGAACCATGGTAGCGGCGCGGGTCATGCGGGCATTGGCAGCGTCGCCGAGCGGGATTTCGGCACTGTCGCGCAGACCCGCGGGAACTAGGGGAAAGCCCCCCTCCTCTTCCGCACCGCTACATCCGCCAGTGACGAGCATGGCCGACGCGATAATGGCAAGAAGGCCGCGCGCGGTCAGGGCTGGGCGGTCCGGGTCACGGAGGCCAGACGATCCTCGAACGCGCTCGCCACATTGTCGCCCACGCCCAATTCTCCCGTCTGCGCGTTGACCGGCAGGGCGGCGCGTTCCAGCCGAATGCCGGCCGCGCTCCCTTCGTCGGCGATAGCATTTTTGACCGCGATCTGCATCCATTCCTTGCCCACGGCTGCGCCGCCCGCGATCACACGGCCCGTCGGACCGCCCAGCGAGGCGACCTTGTCCACCACGGTGAGCGCGGATTTGAGGATGGCCGTCACCGTCTCGCGCTGCTCGGCCACATCCTGCGACCGGGCCTGCGTCGCGGCATAGACGCCGCCGACGAAATAGCCGAGTGCGCCCGCATTGGCGCGCCGTTCCTGCGTCGTGCCGGGGACGGTTTCAACCGCGTTCAGCCGCTCGACGGGGTTTTCGCTGCTGTCATTGCCGACCTGAAGCCGGCCCATTTGCTGACCGAGTTCGCCCTCGCGATTCTGGTTCAGCATTTCCTTTGCATAGGCGGCGAAGCTGGAGCCATCCATGGTCGACTGGTTGAAGGTCAGTTCGTCCATGACGCCGGTCGTGTCGCTGTCGATGATGGCGGTGAGGCCGTTGGCCATCTGGCGCATAGCGTCATCCTTGCCCAGCACGGTCAGGCCTCCGAAGACATTATTGGTGTCGCGTACTTCCCGCATCGTGTGCACGCCGGCGTCGAAGATTTGCGCTTTCAGGTCCGCATTGCCCATGCTGGCGGCCGCGCCCATGATCGCTTCATAGCTGTCGGCGTTCCAGGTGATACTGTTCGTGGCGCCGGCTTGGCTGGCGATGGTGGTCATCTGGCCGTCCAACGCGGAGGTCAGCACATCAGACAGCTTGTCACCGATGGCATTGAAGCCCGCCTCCGCATAACTCCCGCGCAGCGAGGCGAGGACGTCGCCCACCGCGGTCGCTTCCGCATCCTGCAATTGGGTGCCACTATAGCCCAGGCCATAGCTGGACTGGCTGGCGTCATCGACCCCGCCTTTCATCGCGGCGATATAGTCGACCTTGGTTTGTGGTGCAGCATGGGTGGCGACGGCATCGCCCAGTTCGGTGACGGAATCGAAGCCGCCATTGTCGGCGCGGGCGAAGGCATCCGACAGGGCGGCGAGGCTGTCGCCATCCAGCTTGCCCGCCATGTCGGACAGGAAGGCGCGGCGCTCGTCGCCCGACAGGCCACCATTGCCGAACCAGTCGCCATCCATCACTTCATCGGCAACGCGATCCAGGTCGCCCGACTGCTGGAGCCGGTCGATCGTCTGATCCGCCTGATCGGCGGGGAGCGCGGTCAGCGTGCCGACGATATCCTTCGTCTCGCCATTGGTGACGGTGTTGAACCAGCCCGACGTGTCGAGCTTGTCATGAATATGGCTGACGGCATCGCCGACGGGATCGGTCATGGCGGGCGCTCCTTGTTCTGCGGCCACGATTGTCGCCGATCGGGACGGAAAAGCCCCTCCCCGTTTCGACTAGGGGCCTAGTCGATATGATTAGGGTCACAGCGGCGCGACGAGCGAAGTTCACAGTGTCGTCGGCCTTTTTCAGGGGCGAAGCGTTCGCGAGGCTCTCGCGACGCGTTATGCAAGCGCCACTGGCGCGCCACCAACGCGACGGTGGGGCCACAGGCAGGTCACAGGGACGCGACGATAGCGCGACCGCACAGCGACCGGGCCGCGACAGGTGATTGGCTGAAAAGATGCGGTCGGCGGAAGGGAGTGTCGGTGTCATCCGACAGGATAGATCAGAGGAAACCCTATTTTGGAAGGTTTTTGGCGGGCTTATCCTTGCTGCGCGGCCAGCGGCGCGAAGGCGGGGATCCATTGCCTCGGCGTAATGCCTGGGGCGAGGTCAGGAGATGGGTTCCCGCCTGCGCTGGAATGACGAAGAGGGGTGGGAAGCGGAACGGCAGGTTTCAACACCTCAATATGCGAAAGCGGACTATCCGGCGTAAGCAAAATAAACCTTTCCTCGCGCGGGATCGACAATAGTTACACTGCCGCCACGCCCATATGAATAGAACGATCCTGCCTCCCGAATTGCGCGATTGGCCTCATCATCTCGCCCCGTCTCAACCGGGATGGAAAATCCATACGTATCGAGGTATTCTCGAATAGTGACTGGGTGGCGATGTCGTTCTGCTTCGCTGTCATAATGGTGCCAGCGGTTTCGTGACCCGGTTTCGTCAACCGGCGTGGCATGCCAACTCGTTCTTCCGCCCGGTAACGCCTCACCCAGACGCGATCCCTTACTGCGCGCCCACTCAGCAGTGCCCTCAGTAAGACGATAGACAACAAAGCCCGTTTCGTTGTCTCCCGGCATGCCAATCCCACCGAACGAGTCTTCTAGGCGATATTCGATCCACGCGACATGCAAAGGGCTTGGAACCCTCGCTAGAACAAAGTGGAGTTCGTAGGCTTTGAATGTCAGATAAGGCGACGCTATGACCGCTATACCGGCCAAAACTATCGCTATTCGCTTCGCGCGGTCTTCGTGTTGCGTGGCACGGAATTTCCTACGGAGCAAAACCAAAAGTGCGCCAATTAAAATAAGTGGCGTCAACAGGATCAAAATAATCCCGAGAAAAATGGCGAAACCGGTCATAGATCGACTGTAGCTTTATACTCTTACCGAATTATTCCATTGAAAAATCATGTTATAATCGATGCTCAATATGTCACCGAACATAATCAGCCTATGGGACGTTCAATCTGGGGTGGCAGCTATGAACGGCTGCTTCTGAGTTCGTCCGAAAAGGCCTCGTATGTCAGAAAATGGTCGGTAGCGGACTTGTCCCTTTCTTTGATCTTCAACCGTCATCCCAGCGAAGGCTAGGATCTCAGGCAGCCCCACGCTGCATTGACGGATAAGCGCAAGACGGCCAGCGTCCTTCTATTGTCGCCTGAGACCCCAGCCTTCGCTGGGGTGACGGCTATTGGGTAAGTGGGAAGGAGCATGATAAGTCCGGTTTTGGCCGTTTTCAGGCGCAGATAAGGTGCCCTGCGCGCTTGAGGCTCGTCGCCTGGTGTCGGGAGGGGCGTGGCAGGCGCCGTTCAGCGTGGGCGCAATTGCTCGACCTGCGCTTTCAGGTTCGCTGGCGTGATGTTCCAGCGGGCGCCGTCTTCATATTCGAAGTCGGCTTTGAGCTGCGGACCGGGGCGGGCGATCTGGATCAGGCAGGTTTTCCAGGCGTCCTTGCCGTCCAGTTGCATCGCCTTCGACAAAGCGAGCGCCTTGTCGATGGTGGCGTCCATGTCGGGCATGCCCGCCGTCCAACTGCCGTCGGGGCGGTAGACATAGCCGAACAGGCGCTGGCGCGGCTGTACCTGCACCACCACGGCAATCCCCTGCCAGTCCTGCCCGGCATAGCGCGGGTCGGCGATGATCTGCTGGCCAAGCTCGTTGAGCGTCCTGTCGGCAAGCGCCTGGTCGAATCCCATGCGGGGCAGTCCTTTACTGGTTGAGCAAGGCTTCGATATCAGCCTTGGGCATGCGGTCAAAGACCTGTCCGGCTTCGTTCTTGAACCGCTCACCGCCCTGATAGATCAGGTCGCCGCCCTTGTCATAAATGTCGTAGCTGACATTGACGGTGTCGGGCCGGACGCCCTGATAATCTTTCAGGTCGACATTGATGCGGACCTCCGCCCCGGCCCTGACCCAGTCGGCCCATTCATTTTCCATGGTGCGATAGGCGCTGTTGTTGAACTGGCCGGCCTGCGGGAACATGTTCTTGACGCCCTGATCGGGCATGAAGCGGTGGCCGATAATGTGACCGCCCTGATCCCCTTCATTGCCGGACTTGCCGGTCTGGCTCTGCGCCGTCTGCTCGGCGCTGGAACGGGGGGCGCCGTCATGCACTTCCTTGAGCGTGGCTTCCGCATGGACCGGACGGCCTTGCGCATCGGCGGTCCAGCGGACTTCGTTCTGGCCGACTTTTGCGGTCCTGACGGCACCGGCCAGCTCGTCCGCCTGTCTAGTGACATCGCCTGCGCCGTCGGCGACATCGTCGGCATGGCGGGTGGCCTGCTGCGCGACGTCGGTGCCGGCGTCGAGCGCCTTTTCGCCGCCACGGATCGCGCCCTTGGCCACGTCGCCCAGGCCGGGCACCCAGCCCAGTGCGGTGAGGCCGAGATTGCCCCAGGCGCCGTCCTTGCCCTCTATCACGCCGCCGATCGCGGATATGGTGTCGCGGGCATCGCCGATCTGGCCGACGACCGGGATGAAACCACCGATCACCTGACCGGCGGTGGCGGACCAGCTATCATTGTCGCTGAAGTCGCCCTTCACCAAACCGTCGAAGAAAGAGCCGATGCCTTCTTCCGATGCTGGCTGCGTGCCGCCATTGTCGTTCGCGACGTGCAGCGCAGCGCTGAACTGGCCCTGTTCCACCGGCGACAATTGCGCCTCGACCTGGGCGCTCAGGTCTGCCCGCGCCTGCGGATCGGCCGTCGTGCGCGCCTGAACATCCGCGGCCAGCGCGGTTGTATCGAGGGTGCCAGCGGTCCGATGCTCTCTTACCATGCCGGTCGCGACGTCGGCCGAAGTGGACGTGTTCGAGCCTGTGCCCGCCTGGCTCTGGCCTATGCTGTCAGCAGCTTGCGTACCCATGATTACACCCTCGATACCTCGTGGAGTGCAAGGCGCGCCGATAGGGGTCGGCTGGAGCCTTGCTCTGATGAATGGGGTCGGGGCGGCCGGGGGAATAAGCGGGGAGCGGCCGCCCCGGCGACGTCAGGCCCGGCGGTAGTTGTTGTTGCCGCCGTCCAGCGTCGCTGCGAGAATGGAACTGGCGATGCCCACCAGCAGGAAGCTGCTGAGCTGATCGCTGATTTCGCCGAGGCTGGGCGTGTCGCTGCCCGGACCATAAGCGGCGCCGACGCGGGTGGCGTTCAGATCCACCTGAGTCGCGATGTCGCCGGTCAGTTCCGAGCGCCAGCCGGCGCCGGTGGCATTTTCCTGCAACACGAAGCCGTCACCCTTGGCCGCGTCCAGCGCATAGCCGTCGTTCGACTGAGTGATGGACAGGTCGCCAATGTCATTCTGGCTGATGCCGTCGACAACGATCGCCTGATCGCCCTTGGTAATGGTCAGCTGGCTGGCGACATATTCATTGGGGTTGGCCGCATATTGTTCGGTGTCGATGGTGATCTTCGTGCCGTTTTCCAGCTGGAAGGTCGTCTTGCCCCAGAAATCGAAACTGTGCTTGCCATCGATATCGACATGCGGGTCGCCCCAGATGCGCGTGGTTTCGCCCGTATTGTCGTTATAAAGGCGGATTTCCGAATTGCGCTCGTCCAGTTCGAGGCGATAGCCGTCGCCAAGGTCGATCTGCCCCTCGCTCTCATTCTGGAGCGAGGCGGTCCAGCTGGCGCCTTCGGTCGCGGCAAAACTGGACGTACCGTCCGGTCCCTGCTGCACCTGGCCGCCCTGAAAGTTGAGCAGCATCGGCAGCGTGGCCGAGGCGAAGGCGCTGGCGAAGAGAGGCTGGAAATAGCTGGCGACGAGGCCGGCGGCGAGCTGGGTGGAGAAACCGCCGCCAAGAGCGGCCGCGGCGTTGCTGCCGAAATTATTGTTGACGGCGAAGTTCAGGTTGAACGTGTTATTGTTGATGATCGTCGTCATGACCGTTCCCTTCCTCTTCCAAAGCGGAGTTTACCGGGCGCCCTCCAGCGCGACACGCGCCTGGTCCAGCCCGTCGATGATGCCGGCGATGTCGCCGGCGTTTGCCAGGGTGGAAGCGGCAAGGGCGCCGTCCACCAGGGTGAGTGTGCGACCGTCGGCATAGGCCGCCATGTCGGTGGCGACGGCGCTCGCGAAATCCTCGACCGCGCGGGTCAGCGCACCCTGATCGGCGGCCGATCCGCCAAGGGCGGTTCCCAACGCGTCGGATGCGGCGCGCAGGCCGTAGACGTCGCCCTGCCCCGGCGCATTGACCGGGAGCAGGCCGAAACTGGCGGCGACGCCGGATACGACATTGGTCGCGATGGCGCGGATCGCATCGACCGGGCCAGCACCCCGCGCGCCATCACCGGCGGCGGCGATGGCGCCGATCGGGCCGGCGCTGCTGATGCTGGGGTCGATGGTCATGATGGCGTCCGTCCGTTGCGATGTCTTGTATGATCATAAGAGCAGATCGGCGGGTGCAGCGCGCTCCGCGATCCGATTAGGGGGCTAGTCGGATCGACTAGCGGACAGGATCGTGGTGCCGCCGGTGCTGCTTTCGATCGTGATGCGGGCAGGCGTCACACCGTCGGGATGATCGGCGGCGGCCGCCGCGTCGATCGCGATGCGCGTGCCGTCCGGAAGCTGAAAGCCGGCATGAGCGGCGATCCCGCCTTCGCCCCAGAGCGGGACTTCGCCGCCATCATGGGTCAGGGCGATGATGCCGCGCGCGCTGTCGAAACGCAGCGCATAGCCGCCGCCGATATCGAAGCTCGGCTCGGTCGAGGGCGAGAAGCTTTGTTCCGCCCCACCTTCGGTGTCGGCGACCGCGCCGCCCTGCACCAGATAGACATGAGCGATGCGCGGAAAGACCAACGGCGTGCCGGTCAGCATGTCGCGCACCGCGCCGGATTCGGCGGCGTTCCAGTTCGCCTCGTTCCGGCTGTCCTGCGGGGTGCGCAACGGCAGGTGCCAGCGCAGATTGGCGACGTCCGACAGGATCGATTCGAGCATGGCTGTCCTCCTTGCCGCATTTCACGGGGTCGGATGATGCTACCCGCCGGGCGCCGGAGGTTCAGTCCGCGATTAGACTAGCGATATAGTCGGAACGATTAGGGGGATGCGCAAGTGGCCTTCGACCGGATCAGAAGCCGGCCTTGGCGCAGAGCGAATCCAGTTTCAGCACTTGCGGATCGCTGGCGCCCATTTTCTCGCGAAATAACGCGCGACTGGCACATATCTGCTGCTGGCGGGCGCGGGTGACAGGCGGACGGGCGCGGGTGGCGCCGGATTTCGCCTTGGCCTGCGTGCCCATGCGGGAGCGGTAATATTGCCCTTCGGCCACCTGACCGGGGGTGATGACGGGCGCGACATCCTGCGCCACCGCCCCGATCGGGAAGATGAGGGCGCCGAACGCGAGGATCAGGCGCAGCATGGGCGGGTCAATAGCCTTGCTTGGCGCAGAGTTTGTAGAGCTGCTGGATGCGCGGATCGTTGGCGCCATGCTTGGCCTTGAGCGAATCCCGCTGAGCGCAAGTCGCCTGGGCGCGCTGTTTGGAGGAGACGGCGCTGGTGCGGCCACCCGATCGTGCCTGCTCGTTGATGACTTCGCTCATCACCTGAGTCTGGCCAAGGCTGGCGGAAGCGTCGCCCCAGGACATGGAGTCCAGCTGAGCCGAAGCGGGGACGGACCAGAAAGCAGAAGCGGTCGCGAGGAATATGGCCATTTTCGTCATCACATCATCCTTTTCCAGTTTGACGGAGCGTCGTGCGGCTTCCGTTTCGCCGTAACGCAGCCGGGGGCCAGCGCCAATGCGCCAGCCCCCGAACCGTGCGGTAAATGCGGCAGGATTACTGCTTGCGCGCCATGTTGGACATGGCTTCGCCGATCGCCTTGAGCCCGGTGGCAGCGGCGTTCGACAGGATGCCGAACTGCTGCGACATGGCGGTGAATTCGGTCGATGCGCCCGGATTCTTGCCATCGGCCTTCTTCGACAGCTTTTCGATATCCTTGGCCATGCTGTCCATCTTGCCACCCAGTTCCTTCGCCATGGCCATCAGCCAGCCGGCCGCCTTGCCGGTGCCGCCGGCGCGGGCATCCTTCACATCGTCGCCGCCGGCGATGTTGCTCAGAATGTCGTCTATGGCATTCTGGAAGTCATTCTGGGCCTGACCGATTTCCGTCGGCGAGGCACCGAGCGTTTCGCCCAGCTGCGAAATGGCGTCATTCGCGTCGGTGGCCGAGCCGCCCTGGAAACCGGTCAGCTGGTCGGTGAAATTCTGCTGCGCGTCCTGGATGATGCCCTGCGACAGGCCCAGCTGCTGGCCAAGCTGGCCCACCAGCTGCTGGCCGAGCTGCGACACGACCTGCTGGGCGAGTTGGGCGACAATGCCGCCAAGCGGACCCAAAGCGGCCGTGGCGAGGAGGGAAACGGGATTGAAACCGCCGATACCGAACATCTCATATCTCCTTTTCAGCAATATTTGGCCGGGAGGCCCCCGATCGGCGCTGCCCCTCCCGGAGCGTCATCGCCGTCGTCGCCATCCTGTATGCCGGGTCCGCCCGCCGTCCGCCCTCCCCGATCCGACTAGGGGCATAAGCGATCCGATTAGGTACGCGTCGCCAGCGCAGCCATGTGTCAACCATGACTTGACGCGCCAACAATCCTGTGTCAGTCATCGCTTGACACATGGATATAGCCAGCATCTCGCATAAGGCGCTGCGACGCTTCGTGGAGACGGGCAAAGCAAAGGGCGTGATCGAGCCCGAACGCATTGCCGACATGATCGCGTTCATGGCCGCAGCATCCAGCGTGGATGAACTTGCCGTGCCGCCCAATTTCGGTTTCCATCCACTTACCGGGGATCGAAAGGGCCGCTATGCGATGACAGTCACCCGTAATTGGCGCCTGACATTCACGCTGGTCGATGCAACCACCGTCGCGGATCTGGATCTGGAGGATTATCATTGATGGCGATCAGGATTCACCCGTCCCTGCATGTACATCCCGGCCCCTGGCTTCGGCGCCAGCTGGTCGAACCGCATGGCATGAATATCAAAGCGCTCGCACAGCATTTCGGCGTGTCGCGGCAGGCTTTGAGCGGCCTGCTCAACGGCCATGCGAAATTGTCCGCCGACATGGCGATCCGGTTCGAGAAGGCGTTCGGCGTACAGGCCGACACGCTGCTGCGGATGCAGGCTGCTTATGACATCGCGCAGGCGCGCATGCATGAAGATGCGATCGACGTGAAGCGGCTGGTTGCGGCCTGACGCTTCTTAGAGCATGATCCGATTGGATTGAATCGGATCATGCTCTAAGACTCTTTTTTTCCGCATTTTGCGAGCCGTCAGCTGTGCCATCTGACTTCAAAATGCTCTAAGTGAGCGGATGAAACAGCAGGCCGGCCAGTGCATTCAATTCTCGCACGCCGTCCAGTTCCAGTTTCCGGCACATATTGTTGAGGTGGACGCGCACCGTATTTTCGCTGATGACCAGAAGCGTCGCGATGTCGGCATTGGCGCGGCCCCAGCCCAGGAAGCGCATCACTGCCACCTCCGTCTTCGTCAGCGCGCCGATGCCGGTCAGATGCCGTTCGGGCACGCGCGAGCGGGGGATGCGATATTCGCCGAGCGGCACATCCTCTTCGCCCGCGCGCGCGTCCGCCTGTCGCAGCAGGCGCATCAATTCGCGCAGGCGGGCTTCCTCTTCCTGATCGGCGGTCATCGGGCGAAAGCCCTGGCTACCGAGCGGACCACATCCTGCCGCGTCGACAGGTCCATGATGACCGCCTGTGCCAGCAACGGCACCAGGATGAGCAGCAGGGCGCTGGCCGCCCAGCTCTTGATCGAGAGCGAGAGGGAGAAGACGTTCAATTGCTGGGCGAAGCGGTTGAGCAGGCCGAGCGCGGCGTCCACGACATAGAGCATGACGAGGATCGGCGCGGCGAAGATGAGGGCAAGCGCCATCAGCCGGCCAAATTCGCCTTCGAACAGGATCATGCTGTGCGGGTCGAGCCGCGGCCAGCTTTGCGCGATCGGCCAGACGGCGAAGCTTTCCATGATGGTCGCGACCAGCAGCAAGATGCCACCCGACGCCGCGAACAGGACATGGGCGAGCCGTTCCATCAGCGCGCCGGTGAGCGATACCTGTCCGCCGCTATTGGGATCGATCAGCTGGCCGATGGTCGCGCCGACCTTTGCATCGACGATCTCGCCCGCCGCCTGCATCGCCCAGAGGATGGTGCCGAAGAAGAAGCCGATGGCGACGCCGATACCCGCTTCGCGCAGAAGCATCGCCGCCCAGCCGAAGGTGCCGATATTCTGCACCATGAAATTGGGCTGGAGCGCGAAGGCGATACCGCCGAAGGTGAGGATGATGCCGTTGCGCACGGTCGCGGGGATCGTATCCTTGCCAAAGAGCGGGATCATGATGAAGGCGAAGCCGAAGCGGGCCGACGCAATGCCGACCAGGATCAGTTCGCCCGTCCAGCCGGGTACGCCCTGCATCATGGCGCACCCATCATTGGCGTACCATCGCGGGAAATTCGGTGAAGATAGTATTGCCATATTGGTACAGACTGCCGGCCAGCAGCGAAGCGGTGAGGAACAGCGTCGCGACGATCGCGAAGAATTTGAGCGTATATTGCAGCGTCTGTTCCTGAAGCTGCGTCGCCGCCTGCACCAGCGCCACCAGCAGGCCGACGGCCGAGGCCGCGACGATGGGCGGCGCGGACAGCAAGAGAACCAGCCACAGCGCATCGATCGTCATGCGGATGATGGCGTCAGACATAGCTGAGCACCAATCCGTGAGACAGCTTCACCCAGCCGTCGACCAGCACGAACAACAGGATCTTGAACGGCAGGGATATGGTGACGGGGGACAACATCATCATGCCCATCGCCAGCAATATGTTGGATATCACCAGGTCGATCACCAGAAAGGGCAGGAAGATGAGGAAGCCGATCTGGAAGGCCACGGTCAGTTCGCGCACGACGAAGGCGGGGACGACGACGATGAAGTCGGTGGCGCTGGCGGCGGCGGTGCCGGACTGTTTGGCGACACGCTGCTGCGTGCGCAGGAAGAAGGCGCGTTCGTCTGCGGCGCTATGCTTGATGAGGAAGGCGCGTAGCGGCTCCTTCGCGCGGTCGGCGGCGGAGAAGATTTCCGAGGTCTGGGTCGGCACCGCCTGCTGACCCGACGCCGTCGCCATCTGCTGCATGGTCGGGTACATGACATATACCGACAGGACGAGCGCCATGCCGTTCAGCACGACATTTGGGGGCACCTGTTGCAGGCCGAGCGCATTGCGCAGCAGCGATAGGACGACGACGATCTTGGTGAAACTGGTCACCATGACCGCGAAGAACGGCGCGAGCGCGATGAGGACGACGACGACGAGCGCGCTGCCGGGGGTGAAGGCGGATACATCCATGGGTTTCAGCCCTCCTTGAGGACGGACTCGATCAGGACGGCATAGCTGTCGCCGACCGACACGATCTGGCCGGTGGCAATGGCGCGTGTGCCGGCGAGGATACGGACGGCGAGCGTGCCGTCGCGGTCCTGGAGCGGGAGGATGCCGCCTTCCTGCAAGGCCTGGAGCCGGGCGAGCGGAATGTCGGCCTGATCCAGTTCGAAACGGAGTTGCACTGCGAAGGAGTCTGGCGCGAAGCCGCTGTCGGGCGTCGGGGCGTCGGCATGGATCTGCATGGCTTCGTCCTCTCTTGTGGATATCATGACATGGGCCGGAAGAGCCGCTCTGCCGGCAGGATGCGGCCGGGCACGACCGGGGCGCCGGGCAGACCGACGCCCGCCATCAGCGGCGCAGCGCCGATCAGCAGCAGGTCGCCCGGCGCGAGCGCGGCGGCATCGGTGGGTGACAGGCGCGGGCCGTCGATCAGGATGCGGGCGGGGAGCGGGATGTGGCCGAGGAGCGCCGGCGCGAAGGGTGCGGGCACGGGGAGGATCGGCGTGTCGGGGGACAGAGCGAGGTCCATGGCCGCGACCGGCAACGGGCCGTCGTTCAGGGTGATGTGGGCGGTGAGGGTCGCGGCGGACGGGCGCTTGCCGATGTCGGTCGGGTCGAGGGTCAGGCCAAGCGCCGCCTCAATCTCGCAGAGCAGCGGGTTGGCGGCGTCGAGCAGCGTGGCCATGGCGGGGCCATCCGTCGCGTCGGTGCGGACGGGGTGGCCGTCTAGGCGATGGAGGCGGAAGGCGAGATCTTCGGCGCAGCGGAACCAATCGTTATTGGTCGGAACTGAGTGTATCTGGGTGTTGCTTTGGGTATCCAAAGACAAGGGCAGCCCTTCGACAGGCTCAGGGCGAACGGAGGTTGGTGGGTTGGGGATATGAGCGCACAACAATGCGCGCCCTATCCGGCGGCCGTTGAGGGCGGCGAGCAGGGCGTGGCGCAGATGCGCTTCTTCCACGGACAGGGCCCGGAAACGGGGCTTGTCGAATGCCATCATGGGAAGATCCGGCCCGGTGTGGGGGCGGTGTCGGGCACTGGCCCGTCCGGCCAGCGCGCGAGCAGGCTGATACCACCGGCGGTGACGCCGACCAGCATCACTTCGCCGCGCACCTCCACCAAGGTGAGGCGTTCGCGCTGGCCCACGGCCATGGCGCGCAGGAAGCGGATCGGCGGATCATTGCCCTCCCCGCCGCCGCCCTGGACATGATCGTTCCAACGGCGCAGCAGACGGATCGCGACCCAGGCCAGGCCCAGCACCACCGCCAGCGCCAGGACGACCGCCAGCAGGCTGAGAAAGAAGGTTCCGGCATTCATTCAGCATCCTCCCGGATTGCGGTTTCCAGTCCGTCGCGGGCGCGTTTCGCCCACAGGATGATTTCGGCGATCGCATCGAAATGGGCGCGCGGGATCGGGCCACCGACCTCGCTTTCCGCCCAGACCGCGCGGGCGAGGCCGATATTGCGGACGATGGGCACGCCCATCCGCTCCGCCTCACCCCGCATGGCGGCGGCCAGCGGCCCCTCCCCCTTCGCCGCGATCATCGGCACGGGGGTATTTGCGGGATCATATTCGAGCGCGATGGCGAGATGGGTCGGATTGGTCAGCAGCACGTTCGCGCCGCCGGCCGCGCCGATGGCATTCTGGTTCGCCCATTCCTCATGCAATTGCCGGCGCTGGGCGCGCAGCATCGGGTCGCCCTCATTATCCTTATGCTCCTGCTTGATGTCGCGGCGGCTCATGCGCAGCTTCTTGATGAAGCGATGCTGCTGCCAGAAGCGATCGACGGCGGCGACGAGCAGGAAGATGGCGCAGGTCCAGGCGAAGAGCTGTATCGTCAGCGATCGCATCAGCGACAGCATGGCGCCCGCGACCTTTTCGCCGTGCCGCTCGACCGGGGACCAACCGGCGGTCTGGATGAGGCTGATGAAGCCATCGGCCGAGCGCCACAGGATGATGATGGCAATGGTGAGGATCAGGCTCGCCTTGATCACGGTCTTCAGCAGCTCGACCAGATTGTCGAGCGCGAACATCTTCTTGAAACCTTCCACGGGATTGAGCTTGTCGAGCGAGGGCTTGAGCTTTTCAGTCGTCACCAATGCACCGATTTGCAGAAATTCGGCGAGCACACCGATGATCGAAGCCGGTCCCAGGATCAGCAGGCTGGCCGACACCAGCACGGCGAAGGCAGCCCAGCCCAGCACGGGCGCAGCGGATTCGAAGGGCATGGTCGTCGCGGTGCCGACCGTGTCGGTCATCAAGACCATGATCTGCCCGCCCGCATAACCGGCAGCGAAGAGCAGCAACAGGAACCAGAGGATCATGCCGACGGCGGGACCGACATCCTTCGATTTGGCGACATCGCCCTTGCGCCGCGCATCGCGCAGACGCTTGGGGGTCGGTTTTTCGGTCTTGTCGCCGCCGTCATTCTTGTCGGCCATGACTGCTCCACACAAATTGCGGCCGGTTGAACGGCCTGCATTTTTCGGCCGGAAGTGATTGAAACTGTGCCGATAATTACCATGTGATACGGGCAAGCACAGAACACGAACTGCGTGTGTGGACGGAAGTAAAAGTCCAGAACAACTGCCGCTTCGTCAACCCTTCGCTTCGGAATCGGGATGAAACGTTTGCACAGAGCGATGTTACGCCAGCGACACGGATCTACTTCATATCGTCACATTCAAGTGACGCTTATGTCACGGTTCCATAAGAATTTTACTTTTGGCTCCATTCACCGCCCCATGGCAACAGCCCGTCTCCTAGTTGTGGCCATAGCTGCAACACAGCGCAACAAAGCGGCCGTTCGATAGCGATACAGCGCTGTCAGACTATCAAGTAAACATCCGTTATTACTTAATTTTTTACTGCTGAAGACGAATCGAGAATTTGGTGTGTGGACGTCACCAGATGGGAGATCGTCACCATGCGTATATGTTCGCACATAGCGCTACGGATTCCGGTAATATTCGTAGCTTTTACTGTCGCTTCTCCTGCCTTGGCGGGAGAGGGCACGAGTTGGCGGGATATCGACTTCAAGTCGTGTCCGCTCAACGACACGCTGCGCGTCGCCGACGACGCCAGCGCGAGCCATTATATGGCGTTGCAGGGTTGTGCCGCGCGGATCGTGATCGCGCCCAAGGCGCCGATCCGTGCCCAGCCCAATGTGGCGCGCATCATCGGCGTGAAGGAAGAAAAGGCGGCCAAGGCGCGCAAGCGCCGGGGTGTTCGCAGCGAAGAGCGGCTGGTCGAGCCGCCGCCGGGAACCGAGCGGATCAGCGCGATGCTGGATCGGCCGATCCGGCTGGGTCGGGTCAACGCCGACTTCGACGCCCATATCCTGGCGAGCGCCCGTGCGCACCGCATCGATCCGCTGTTCCTGCATGCGATCATCGGGCAGGAATCCACCTATAAACCGCAGGCACTGTCGCATGCCGGTGCGCGCGGACTGATGCAGATCATGCCCGGCACCGGCGCGCGCTTCGGCGTGGCGACGACGGCGCTCTACGACCCCGCCACCAATATCGATACCGGCGCGCGGCTGCTCAAGTCGTTGCAGGGCCGATATGGCAAGGATTTCAACCTGATTCTGGCGGCCTATAATGCCGGCGAAGGGGCGGTGGCCAAATATGGCAATGCCATCCCGCCCTATCGCGAGACGCAGGATTATGTCGTCAAGGTGATGGGCCGCTATGCCGCGCTGCGCGGCACGCCGGGGCGCTGACCGATGGCAAGCTCCATCCTGTCCCGCATCCCGCGCGGCGCCATCCGCCCCGCCGACCTGATGCTGATCGTCGGCGTCGTGGCGATCGTCGCGCTGCTGATCCTGCCGCTGCCGACTTTGGTCATCGACATGCTGGTCGCGACCAATATCGCGATCGGGCTGCTGTTGCTCTTGTCGACTTTGCACATATCCAAGCCGCTCGACTTCTCGACCTTTCCCACGGTATTATTGCTGACGACTTTGTTTCGTCTGTCGCTGTCGATCGCGACGACGCGCATGATTTTGACCACCGCAGAGGGTGGCCATATCATCCAGCAATTCGGCCAGATGGTGGCGGGCGGCAATCTGATCGTCGGGCTGGTCGTCTTCCTGATCATCACCATCGTGCAGTTCATCGTCATTTCCAAGGGCGCCGAGCGGGTCGCGGAAGTCGCCGCGCGCTTCAGCCTGGACGCGATGCCCGGCAAGCAATTGTCGATCGACAGCGATTTGCGGTCCGGCCTGATGGGCAAGGACGAAGCGCGCGAGAAACGGCGCACGCTGGAGATGGAGAGCAAGCTGCACGGCAGCCTGGACGGCGCGATGAAGTTCGTGAAGGGCGATGCCATCGCCTCCATCGTCATCGTTCTGGTCAACCTGATCGGGGGGCTGGCCGTCGGCGTCTTCAGCCATGGCATGGATGCCGGCGAGGCGATGCAGGTCTTTTCGATCCTGACCATCGGCGATGGGTTGGTCGCGCAGATCCCGGCGCTGTTCAGCGCCATGGCCGCCGGCCTGCTGGTGACGCGCACCACGGATGAGAGCCGCGACGGCAGCCTTGGCCCCGCGATCGCGCATCAGATCGGCAGCAAGCCCAAAGTGCTGGTGCCCGCCGCGATCCTGTGCGTGCTGATGGCGCTGATCCCCGGTTTCCCGGCGGCCGTGTTCATCGGCATCGCACTGGCATTGGGCAGCGCGGCGGCATGGCAGCATCCCGCATCCAAGGCATGGATATTGGGCAAGACCGCGCGGTTCGACACGAGCGAAAAGCCATTGCCCGAGACGCTGCAGGCGGCCCCCGCTGCGCCGCGTCCGGTGCGCCCGCTGGTGCTGGAAATTGCCGCGCCGGGTTTGGACGCCGAGCGGGCCGAAGAGCTGCGCGCGCGTTTCGTCACCACGATCGAGGGCGTGCAGGCGCGGCTGGGCCTGCCCATGCCGACAGGCGAGATGACCACAAGGCTGCTGCCGGAGGGCGAGGCCGGACGTTGGGCCTTGTTCGCCTATGAAGCGCCGGTCGGATCGGGCGTGGCCGATGACGAGCGCCCGCTGGAGGAGGTGATGGCGGCGGCGGTCGATGTGCTGCTGCGTCGCCATGCCGGCCGGTTCCTGGGCCTTCAGGAAACCACCGCGATGCTGAACCGCATCGGCGCCGATTATCCCGACCTGGTCAAGGAAGTGGTGCGCGCGGTGTCCAGCCCGCGGATCGCCGAGATTTTGAGACTGCTTGCAGAAGAGGAGGTGTGTTTGCGGAACATGCGCGACGTACTGGAAGCCATTGCCGAGATCGGTCAATCGGAACGCAATGCCGTGCCGATCGCCGACCGGACCCGCGTGGCACTGCGCCGCTACATCACTGCGCCGCACATGGCGGACAATCGCCTGCCGGTGATGGTGGTAGGCGGGCGGCTGGAGCGGTTCTTCCGCGAAAGTTTGCAAGCGGTGGAAGGGGTGCAGCACCTCGCCATGGCGCCCGATCAGGCGCGCACGCTGATCGGCATGATACGTAGCGAGGCGACCAAATGCGGCGCGCGCGCGGTCGTAACCGCTTATGATCTGCGCCGACCGCTGCGCCAGCTGACGGCGGGCGACCTCTTCGGCCTGCCGATCCTTTGCTACAACGAGCTGACGCCGGCGCTGCCGCTGGACGTGGTCGGCACACTGGACCGGACGCCCGATGCGATCGAAGAACAGATGGAGGCGGCGGCATGAAGCACGTCCTTGCAAGCTGCGCCGCCGCGATCGCGCTGGCCTGTATCCCGGTACAGGCGGCCGAGCCGCCCTTTGGCGACAAGAAGGTCAGCCTGTCCGCGCGCGACCAGCCGGCGACCGATTTCCTGAACCAGTTCTTTGCCGCGTCCGGTCTGCGGGTTGCGGTGGCGGGGACGGTCACGGGCAAGATCAACGGCCGTTTTTCGGGCCATCCCGCCGACATCTGGCGGCAGGTGTCGAGCGCGTTCAACCTGATCGCTTATTATGACGGGGCCGTCGTCACCGTCTACAACGCCAATGACGTGCAGAGCCGGACGATGACGGTCGCGTCGGGCCGCGCCGCCGACCTGTCAGGCGCGGTATCGCGCGGGCAACTGGGGGACGCCACCAACCGGGTGCGTATCACGTCGGCCGAGGCGGTGATGGCGACCGGCGTGCCGCGCTTCCTGGATCAGGTGCAGCAGATCGCATCCGCCCTGCCCCGCACCGCCGTGCGGCAACAGCCCGGATCGGTGGCGATCGCGCCCGGCATGGTGCAGCAGGCGCCGATGACGCCGGGCGGGATCGAGCCTTATGAACTGCGGGTCTTCTACCTGCGCTATGCGCGCGCCGACGATACGACGATGAATAGCGGCGACCGGTCGGTGCGCGTGCCGGGCGTGGCGACCACCGTGTCGCGGATCATGGGTGACGGGCAGCCGATCGGCAGCGTCACCGGCTCCTATGGCGAGCAGAAGGTGCGGCAATCCGCCCCGCGCCTGATGGGCCGGGGGCTGGACAGCGTTCGTCCGGGGGATTCCCAATCCACCCCCTATGACAATGATGACGAGGATTATCTGGGCCTGCCCGGCGGCAACGGCGCCAACCAGATCGTGGTCGAGGCGCCGCCACGGAGCGGGCCGCGCATCACGGTCGATCCGTCGCTGAACGCCGTCATCATCCGCGACCGGCCGGAAAATATGCCCGCCTATGAAGGGTTGGTCCGGTCGCTGGACGTCGCGCCGCAGGTGGTGGAACTGGAAGCGACGATCATCGACATCAATGTCGACAAGTTGCGCGAACTGGGCATCAATTGGCGCTTCAATAGTGGCGACTGGGGCGCGCTGTTCGGCGGCGACGTGGTGCGGCGGACCGGCAATCCGCTGACCGACGCGCTGATTTCCGGCACTGGCCAGGCCAATCGTGGCCTGTCCCTGTCCGGCGCGATCGGGGCGAGCAACGAATTGCTGTTCCGCATCAATGCGCTGGAGGAAAAGGGCGCGGCCAAGGTCGTGTCGCGGCCGCAGCTGATGACGCTGTCCAATGTGGAGGCGGTGTTCGACCGGACCCGCACCTTCTACGTTCGAGTGGCCGGCGACCGGCAGGTCGACCTGTTCAACGTGACCGCCGGCACGGTGCTGCGCGTCAATCCGCATGTACTGGTCGATGGCGGACAACCGCGTATTCGCATGGTCGTGCATGTCGAGGACGGGTCGCTGCTGGACGGCACGGTCGATCGCATTCCGGTGGTGGAGCGAGCCAGCGTCGATACGCAGGCGCTGATCGCCGAGGGCGAAAGCCTGCTGCTGGGCGGGTTGACCGTCAATGCGGATGCCGACGCGGAAAGCGCGATTCCTGTGCTGGGGCAAATTCCGATCGTGGGCGAATTGTTCAAGACCCGGACCAAGAAGCGCCAGCATATCGAGCGGCTGTTCCTGATTTCGCCGCGCATCAACCGGATGGAGATGCCCGGTGTAGCGTCCGGGGCGCCGGGTGCCGAGCCGACCAAATTGGGGGCCGTGACCCGCGTGCCGCAGGCTAACAATCATCGGGAGGTATTGGAATGACCGCCGCCACCCTGTCCATGATCGACAATCCGCGCACGGCCGCCGTGAGCCGGCGGGTGCTGAAAATCCTGTCGGGCCGGCTGTCGGGCAAGGCCTTCCCGCTCGATGGGCGCGAGAGGCTGAGCATCGGCCATGGGCTGGGCAATGATGTGGTGCTGCGCGGCGCGGGGACGCGCGATTGCGCGGTGGAGATGAGCCTGACGCCCGATGCGGCGCAATTGCGGGTGTTGCAGGGGCAGGTCGAACTGCTCGGCCGCACATTGACGGCGGGGGAGCAGGCGGTGCTGCCGGCCTATCTGCCCATCCGGATCGGCGAATATCTGGTCGCCCATGGTGCGCCGGTTTCGGCACGCTGGGCGGATGCCGGCGCGATCGCCGACATGCCGGTGGGGAGCGCCGTCGGGCCATTACAGGCGCCGCGCATCGTCGACCGGTTGCTGGACATGGGGCGCGAGCATCTGGGCCGGATCGACCGGCACAGCGCGCGACTGGCCGTGGCGGCGGGCTGCGTCTGCCTGCTCGGCGTGGCGGCCGCGCAACCGCTCGGCACGCTGGTGAGCGGCGGCAAAGGCGACCGGACCGCATTGCAGCGGGAGGTGCGGCAGGCCGGATTCCCGGCGGTGAAGGTGAATAGCGCGCCGGACGGATCGCTGGCGGTGACCGGCGTGGTGCGGGACGAGGATGAGCTGGGCCGGCTCCGCGCATTGGCAGTGCAAAGCGGCGAGGGCGTGATCGTGGATGCGCAGACTGGCCCGGCGCTAGCCGATGCCGCCACCGACCTGCTCCAGACCAAGGGCGTCGCCGCGCGCGTCACGCCGGCGCAACCGGGGGCGCTGGTGGTGAGTGCCGGCTATATGCCGCAAGACAAGCAGCAGGAATTGAGCGCGGAGCTGAAGAAGGATCTGCCGGCGGTGAGCGCGGTGGGCTTCAAGGTGGACGACAGTCTGGACGCCAGCCCCTTGCAGGCCTTTTTCACCCAGAGCGGCGCGGGGCTGGCGACGATCGTCACCGACCCGCCGCATATCCTGACCGCAGACGGTTCCCGCTGGTTCCCCGGATCGACCCTGCCGACCGGACACAAGCTGCTGGCCGTCGCGCCGGAAGGCGTGACTTTCGAAAAGGATGGTCGCGTCGAACAGATCACCCCCTGAAGCTGAACGAAGGAGAAAATGAGATGAGCAACAGCATATCCAACGCCGACCTGAGCAGCATCGCCGCCACGCCGTTGACCGGTGGTCGCATGCGGCAGGATGACAGCCCGGCCAACTGGTTCGAAGCCTTTGCCTCCGCCTGGGGCAAGGCGCTCGACACGCAGGCGGCTGCGATCGAGCAGCGCTCCGACATCGTGGCCAATTCGGGCGGCGACAATCCGTCGCAGATCACCCAATTGACGGCGGAATCCATGAAGATGAGCTTCCTGGCCAACAGCTCGCACAGTTCGATCGACAGCGTGTCCAAGGCGCTGGAAACCATGGCGCGCAAGCAATGAGCGTGGAAGCGCTTGCCATGCAGGCGGCGCCGGCTCGCATGGTCGAGCTGGCGCCGGCCATGCCCCAGCAGGTTGGACAGGATGCCGCCGCCGACTTCACCGCATCGCTCAAGGCCGCAGCCAGCGAGCATATGGGCGGCAAGGATATGGCGCCGGCCATGCGCGAAATGCTGGGTGCGCTGGACAAGGTGAATGGCGAGGCCAAGTCGGTCGCTGACTATGCCCGGACGGCGCAGAGCAATGGCGGCGAAATGACGCCGGGCGAGATCGTCCAGCTGACCATGCGATGCCAGGAATTCATGTTCCATTGCCAGCTGACGTCCAACATCGCCAACCGCAGCGCGGATGGCGTGCAACAGCTGTTCCGTCAGCAGGGCTGATACAGGAGAGGGAGGAAGGCCGATGCACGCGATCGGAAAAGCCGCCCTCCCGCTTCTCGCCGCGCTTGCGCTGGCGGGGTGCGGGAGCCAGGAAATCTACGGGCATCTGAAGGAAGCCCAGGCCAACGACATGATCGCCGCGCTGCGCGACGCGCATATCGACGCGAGCAAATCCGCCGACAAGGATGGGCAGTGGGCCGTCGCGGTCGATCGCGACAATTTTTCCAAAGCGATCCAGTTGCTGCGGGCCAAGGGCCTGCCGCGCGAGGATTTCGCCAATCTGGGCAGCCTGTTCGAAAAGAAGGGGCTGGTGTCCTCCCCCACCGAAGAGCGGGCGCGGCTGATCTATGGCCTGAGCCAGGAATTGAGCCATACGGTAAGCGAGATTGACGGGGTGGTGCAGGCCCGCGTCCACCTTGCCATGCCGCAGGCCGATCCGCTGTCGGATCAGGTGAAGCCCGCATCGGCGGCCGTCTTCGTCAAATATCAGCCGGGCTTCGACCTGCGCGGTCAGACCGGGGCGATCAAGTCACTGGTGACGAACAGTATCGAAGGGTTGGCGGTCGACAAGGTATCGGTGGTGATGGTGCCGAGCCAGGCCGCCCCGCCGCCCGAGCAGTCGATCCTGACCGCCAGTTTCGATGGCTGGGCCAGCCGTATCCTGCTGGGGCTGGTCGGCATAGGCGGACTGGTCGCTCTGTTCTGGCGGCGGCGAACGGCGCGGTTGCCGGTGGTACCCACTCAGGGCGAGCAGCCTTCATGAGCGGTGCGGCGGCGAGAGCGGAAATGGGCCGGCTGGCGGCGCGCGGTGGCTGGTCGCGATCGCGCGGAGAGCGGTTTCTGGCGCACGACGCGGCGCGGCCGAGTTTCGCTGCGCTCCATGCCATGCCACGCTGGCCGGTGCTGGATGCAGATGGGCGCGAGACGGCGGGCATGGTGGCGCTGCTGATCGCGGGCCAATCCGCCCTGTCCCGCACGATCGAGGGGGCAAAGTTGCGCGGCTATGCCGATCTGGTCGGGGCCGATGTGCTGGAGCGCGTGATGACTTTCGCCGAGGGTGGGCGCGATCCGTTGCCCGCTATCGATCGGATGGGTGTCGACGCGCAAAGGCTGCTGGTCGCGGCGGAGGCGGATGAGGAGGCCGCCGGGCGACTGGGCGCGGCCGAAATATTGCTCAGGGAGGCAGACGCATGGCCTTCCATCTGATCCATGCCGATGGGTTGAGCCTGCTGGCGAGCGATCGGCCCTGGCTGCGCGGGTCCGAACGGGCGCCCGTGGAGGAGGCGGCAACGTTGCTGGCCGATATACGGTTGCTGCACGATCGGCAGGCCGAAGCGCTGGCGCAGGTGCAGGCGATTGCTGCGGCGGAAGGGCGCGCATCGGGTGCGGAGGCCGGGCGGGCCGCCTTTGCCGCAGCCATCGCCGCGCTGACCGATCAGGTAGAGGCTGATCGTGCACGACGAGACGAGGATGTGGCGGCACTGGCGCTGGCGGCGCTGCGGCAGATGGTCGGCGCGCTGGCCGATGAGGAGCGGATAGCCGCCATCGCCCAGCGCGCGGTCGAGGCGCTGGGGTCGCGTGGTCCCGTGTTGATCGAAGTGTCCGAAGCCATGATGCCCCATGTCGAACGGGCCTTTACCGATCGGCCGAGCGCGATCGAGGTGGCGGTGCGGATGCAGGACGGGCTGGCCGACGACCAGTGCCGGCTGACCGCGCCGGATGGTCGTATCGTAGCCGATCTGGACGTGCAGATGCAGTCCTTCGCCCGCCGTTGGGAGCTGATCGATGCGGACTGATGCGCTCTTCGAGACGCTGGCCGCCGGTCCCGCTTTCGAACAGCGCGGACGGGTGCGCGGCGCGATCGGCACGGCGATCCGGGTGAGCGGCGTCAGCGTGCGGATCGGTGATATCTGCGAATTGTCCAGTCCTGCCGGGCGCCACACGTTGCTGGCCGAGGTGGTCGGACTGTCCGAGCATGAGGCCATATTGGCGCCGCTGGGCGATCTGCGCGGGCTGTCGGGCGAGACTGAAGTCACCGTGCGCGTCGGCGAGGATCGGGTGCCGGTGTCCAGTGCGTTGCTAGGGCGGGTGCTGGACGCGCGGTTGCAGCCGCTCGACAGCCTGCCGCCGGTCGATGCATCGGCGACCCAGCCCCTCTACGCCGCTGCGCCCAATCCGATGGAGCGGCAGCGGATCGACACGCAGGTCGAAACCGGCGTGCGCGCGATCGACGGGCTGCTGCCGCTGGGCCGGGGGCAACGCATCGGCGTGTTCGCGGCGGCGGGAGGCGGCAAATCGACGCTGCTGGGTACGTTGGCGCGGCAGGCGCAGGCGGATGTCATCGTCATCGCCCTGATCGGCGAGCGCGGGCGCGAGGTGCGTGAATTTATCGAGGATAATCTGGGCGAGGAAGGATTGGCGCGCTCCGTGGTCATCGCCTCCACATCCGATCGTCCGGCGCTGGAACGCGCGCGCGCGGCCCATGCCGCCACCGCTATCGCCGAGGGATTTCGGGCGGAGGGCAAGCATGTCCTTCTGCTCATGGATTCGGTGACGCGCTTTGCCCGTGCGCTGCGCGAGATAGGGCTGGCATCGGGCGAGCCACCGGTGCGGCGCGGTTTTCCGCCCTCCGTCTTTGCCGAACTGCCGCGGCTGTTCGAGCGAACGGGCTGCGACGCCCATGGCGCGATTACCGGCATCTATACCGTCCTGCTGGAGGATGAAGAAGATGATCCGGTCGGCGAAGAAGTGCGGTCCTTGCTCGACGGGCATGTCATATTGTCGCGCAAGCTGGCGGCGCGCGGCCATTATCCGGCGATTGACGTGCTTGTGAGCCAGAGCCGCTTGATGGGGCAGTTGGTCGGGGATGGCGAACGGCGCGCCGCTTTGTCCTTCCGCGCGATGCTGGCGAAGCTGAACGAGATCGAGCTGCTGTTGCAGGTGGGCGATTACAAGCCCGGCCAGGATGCGCTGGCCGACCGCGCCATCGCCCGGCGCGACGAACTGGACGGGTTTTTACGGCAGCCGACCCATGAGGCGGTGCCGATGGTGATGACCCGCACCTTGTTGAGGGGATTTGAAGCATGAGCGACAATGTAATCGACGGGCTGAAGACCATATTGCGCCTGCGCCGCCGCGACCTGGACCGATGCGAGCGGGAGGTGGCGCAGGCGCGGGCGCAACTGGTCGAGGCGGAGGTGCAGGAGAGTGAAGCGGAGCGAGCCTGCTCCCATGCCCTCTCCACCTGCGAGCAGGCGGTGGCGCAGCAGGCGAAACTGCCCTGCGATCCGCTGGTGCGGCTGCATGCCCATGCGACGCAGGCGAAGGCGGAGGCCGCGCGGCAGCTGCGAGCGCAGGCTCGCGCTGGGCTGGAGGAGGCGCGAATGCTGGCCGATCGGCTGAAACGCGAATGGCTGCGGGCGCAGGCGCGGCATGACGCCATTCTTGGCGAACTGGAACGCGCCGTGCGGCAATGGAAGCGGCAGATCGGCCGGCGTGCAGAGGAGGATGTCCGACCCGTGCCAAAGGTGGCGCTGGCATGACCGCGCCGATCCAGACGGCTATGCAACCGGGCAGCCTGCAATCCGCCGATCGGCCAATGCCGCAGAAGCAACCCGACAGCGAGGCGGTCGATCGCTTTCGCGATGCATTGGCGCGCAAGGGCAAGGATGCTCGCACGGCATCGGCCAAGCCGCAGAAGACGGCCGAGGATGGGGCGCAGCCAGCGCCACTCCCGGCCCAGTCACCGTTGGTCCCCCTGCCCTTCCGCGAACGGCCGGCCGGCAAGGGTCAGGATGGGGCCAGTGGGTCGGATGGTCGAAGCGGGGCCAACGCAGCGCCGCCTGCCGTTGCGCAGGATGTAGCGATGCCGACTCTGCCCAACGCCGCGCCGGCTCCTGATGCCGGACAATTTGCAGCGCTCGTCGCCCGGCTCGATGCCGGCCTTGCGCCTTCGGCTCAGTCGCATCTGGCCCTGCCCGGCGACCAGTGGCGCGCGGATCAAGTGGTGATCGACAGCCAGGGTAGCAGCCTGTCGGTCAGTATCGACCTTGGCCAGCGCGGCGATGGCGAGCAGGAGACGATGAAGGAATTGCAGGCCCGCCTGCGCGCGCGCGGGATCGCGGCGAGGGTGGATCGGATCTAGGCAGACGCTCTCCTAATCGCATCGCTCAGCTTCCTAGTCGGATCGCTTAGGGCCTCGCCAGCGCCACAGGCCTAGTCTCCTCACTTATCAAGGGACGCGCAGGAGAAGCGGCATGGCCGGCACGATCGACACAGCCACCAATGGCAATAGCGGCAACGGCAACTGGCTCGATACGCTGGGCAAGGAGATACAGGAGGGGCTTGGTTCGTTGGCGGAAACGCTGGGGCTGGAGGGGATCGTCTCCGACTTCGACAAGCTGCTGGCGAGTCCGTCGGTGCTGGACCGCTTTGCTTCCCCGCAGGTGCCGGAGCAAACGCGCGAGACGCCTCCCGTCACCTCTCAAAACTATACGGTGCGCAAGGGCGACACGTTGGGAGCTATCGCAGCGAAGACCGGGCATAGCGTCGAGGGGCTGGCGCAACTCAATCATCTGGCCGATCCGAACAAGCTGGCGATCGGGCAGGAATTGAAGCTGGGCGCAGTGAAGACCGGGCGGCTGCAACCGCAGGTCACCACGCAGGCCAAGCCGACTGATGCCGCTGCCGCGACTGCGACCACATCCGCGTCGGGCCTGTCGCAGAAGGGCATGGATTTCATCTACAATCACGAAGCGCAGTCGGGCGTCAGCAACCATCTGCACTGGCCCAAGGCCGGCAGCGGCGTGACGCTGGGGCCGGGCTATGACATGAAGGGGCGGGACGCCGCCACGATCGAGCGGGATCTGACCGCGATCGGCGTCGATCCGGCCGCCGCGCGCAAGGCGGGCGAAGGCGCTGGGTTAACCGGCAGCGCGGCGCGCGATTTCGCCGCTGCGAACAAGGGGCTGATCTCGCTCTCTGCGACACAGGAAAAGGCGCTGCTGCGCCAGACCGTCGAACCCTATGCGGCCAAGGTACGCGACCTGATCAAGGTGCCGGTCACCCAGAACCAGTTCGATGCGATGACCAGCCTTGCCTATAATATCGGCACGGGGAAGGATGGCTTTGCCGGATCGACCGCGCTGGCCCGGCTGAACGCCGGCGATGCCAAGGGCGCGGCCGAGGCGATGACATGGTGGAACAAGTCGGAAGGCCAGGTATCGCAGGGCCTGATCAACCGCCGCGCCGATGAAGTGGCAGTGTTCAATATGCCGGGCGCTACGCTCGCGAAGCCGGCCAAGGCGGTGGAAGACAAGTCGGCAGTAGCCCCTACCGGCACCAGCCCCGACGCGCTGGCCGCGACGATCGCGACGAAAGGCGATGCGCAGGCCAAGGCCGATCTGGCGGCAGGCAAGAAGGTGGTGGTCGCGCTGCGCACCGACACGGATACCGGCGCCAATGGCGGCAAGGGCGTTTATGACGACCAGATCGCCGTGGTGTGGAAGGATGATGCCGGCCGCTATCAGGCGAAGGTCTTCGACGGCAATACCGAGCCGTCGGGCCAATATGGCTGGGACGGTCCCAAAGCCTCGCGCGGATCGCACACCGACATGAATGGCGACGGGAAGATGGATCTGGGCCGGTTGCAGGCGGGGACGATCCGCTACACCCAGCAAGCCGGCAATTTCCTGGGCAACACCTTCTTCCGCGCGACGCAGACGCAGGTGGCGGAGCGGGATACCAATCAGGATGGGCGCTTCACCGCTGCCGACGCCAACCGGATCGACAGCAAGGGTGCGGGCACCAGCATGTTGATCCATCAGGGCGGCGCGACCAATACATGGTCGGCAGGTTGCCAGACGCTGCCCAAGGCGCAGTTCAACGATTTCGTGGCCGCGCTTGGCGGGCAGCAGGCGTTCAGCTACGTTCTGGTCAATGCACGCTAGACACTCGATCCTCCTGGCGCTGACGCTTGCGGCCTGTAGCGGCGGCTCGTCCAGTGCGAACGAGCAGGCCAATGCCGCGCGCCCTGCCCCTGTGACGAACGCGGCCGCGCCGCTGGACCCGGCGGCGTCGCGGATCGATTTCGCGGCGCTGGCAGGGCAGTGGAAAGTGGTGGGCGTTGCCGTAGCGGAGAGCGGCGTGCAGGCGCTGGCGCAGGACGATCCGGCCTATATGGGCCAGTTGCTCGATATTGCAGCGGAGCGGCTCAGCTGGGTGAAGGGCAAGGCGGCGGCGGGCGCCACATTGTCCGATCAGTGCGATGGCCCGGTTACCGCGCGGCAGACCGGTGCGGCAGCGCAGGAATACGGGCAGCAGTTCGCCGCGCAGACGAAGGCGCTGCATATCGATCGGCCCGATCCGCACGCGGTGGAATGTGACGACGGCCAATGGGGGCCGGAAGCGGCCGGCGGGGCGATCATCCTGCCGGCGCCGGACGGTCGCATCGCCATGAGCTGGTATGATGGGGCGATGCTGCTCTTGCAGAAAATGTAAAAAGGGGCGCGAACCGATATCGGCCGCGCCCCCTGTTCCGATCGTTACAGCTTGCCGCTCAAGGACAGGCCGATGATGCGGGGTTCGTTGAACACCGGCGCCATGTAATTTTCGATCACGCCCTTCATATTCTTTTCACCCGTGATGTTGCGGGCGAAGGCGGCGATCTCATATTTGCCGTCCGGCGCGGTGTAGCCGATCTTCAGGCCACCCTCGAAGTCGCCCTTCGAGTAGAACTCCTTCGTCTTGTAGAGGACGAAGTTGGTGTAGCCCTGAATGTTCCAGTCGGTCGCCGCAAACAGCTTGCCGCCATTACCCAGCGGCACGTCGTAGCGGGCCGCGATGTTGGCGGTGTACTTGGGCGCGTTGGGCAGCGGGTTACCGTCGATCTGGGCGAAGACGCCCCGCGCGTTGGTGACGGTCGGATCTCCCACCGTGCAGACCACCACGCCGTTCAGCGTGCAGACCTGCGCATAGACATTCTTGTCATCGATTTCGCTGTGCAGCAGGCTGAGGCCGGCGGACAGGGTGAAATTCTCGAACGGACGGGCTTCGAGGTCCGCTTCCAGACCATAGGCCTTGGCCGCTTCCGCGTTGAACAGGACGCCATTGCCGTTCACGTCGTTGCCGTTCAGCTGAATGTCCTTCACCTTCCAGGCGAAGCCCGACAGGTTGAAGCGCAGGCGGTTGCCCAGCAGGCTGGTCTTGATGCCGCCTTCGTACGACATGATCGTTTCCGAATCCGCCGTGGTGAAGTCGCTGTTGAAGACGGCCGAGCGACCCTGGATGGTCGGGCCACGGAAGCCGCGCGCGACGCGGGCATAGAGGCTGACTTCGGGGCTGACTTCATAGAGGGCGCTGACGTCCCAGCTCGGCTCCTTGCCGGTCAGCTTGACATAGCGACGGCCGGCATAGGTGGAGACGCCCGCCGCATTGGCGGTCGCGCGGACCAGACGGGTTTCCTTCGTGTCCTTGGTGTAGCGGCCGCCGGCGGTGATGGTGAAGCCGGGGACGACTTCATAGCTGGCCTGGCCGAACAGGCCCCAGCTTTCATTCTTGTTGCGCAGGCGCACCCAGTTGTTGGGGTTACGCGCAGCCGTCGTCAGGAAATAGGCGCGCTGGTAGAAGTCGGTGGTGTCGCGGCTGTCGAAATACATGCCGCCAACCTGCCATTTGAAGGCGCTGTCGCCATTGCTGGCAAGGCGGACTTCCTGGCTAAGCTGGTCGAGATCGCGGACATTGCCCTGGCTCTGGCCAAAGCCGTTCGCCACGCCACCGACCGGATAATCGGCGCCTGCGCCGCCATCGGTGTCGCCACGGCTGTAGCCGCTGGTGGTTTCATAGGCGGTGATGGAGGTCAGCGTGACCGGACCCATGTCGATCGCGATATTTTCCGACGCGCCGTAGGTCTTGTAGGCCTGCGGGTTGTTCATCGCTTCGTCGAGCGCGATCTTGCTGCGCGGTTCGCCCGCCACGCTGTTGCTGCCCTTGGTCAGGCCGGCGCGGTGGAAGATGGTCGAGGTGCCGTCATAGTCGCGGGCGTGGACGCTGGTCAGCATCGAGACATTTTCGGTCGGCGTCATCAGCAGCTGAAGGCGCACGTCCTTCTCATTATAGCCGCCCATCGCGTCCTTCTTGGGGGACATAGTGCCGTCTGCGCTGGGGCCGGTGTAGGTGTTGTCGACCCAGTCGTCGCGGTGCTGGTAGAGAGCCGAGACACGGAAGGCGAGCTTGTCCGCGACGATCGGGCCGCCGATGCCGCCGTCGAAAGTGACGGTATTATAGCTGCCGTAGCTGGCCTGAGCGCGACCCTGCCAGTCCATCGAAGGACGGATGGTGTCGAACTTGATGATACCCGCCGTGGTGTTGCGACCGAACAGCGAACCCTGCGGGCCGCGCAGCACTTCGACCTGATTGACGTCGAACACCGGGTTCGACTTCAGCACGACATGCTCCAGCACGACATCGTCCTGGATGATCGACACCGGCTGCGACGCGCCGAGATAGAAGTCGATATTGCCGAGGCCGCGAATGTAGAAGCGCGGGAAGATGCGGCCGGTGGTGGTTTCGGCGTAGAGGCCGGGCACGCGGGCCGCGAGTTCCAGAATGTCGCCGCCGCCGGCAGTCAGGTTGCGCAGCGCATCGCCCTGCACGACGCCGACCGAAACCGGCACCTTCTGGAGATTTTCCGAGCGACGCTCGGCCGTGACGACGATTTCGTCCAGCTGGTCGGCGCCGGCGGCTTCCTGCGCATAGGCGACATGCGCCGTCGTCAGAGCGCCGAGCGCAGCGGTCAGCATCAGTGCCGACCGGGTGAAGATGGTCTTGGACAAAGTCGTTCCCCGTAATCTTATTTGGCAAAGGCTCATGGCCCCCATGGGCGCGGCCGCTAGGGTTCGATCATGTCTTTATTGTGACATAATGTTGCTTGGCCGCGACGACTGATCGCAAAGTGGCTGGCTGTGGCAATCGCGCCACAGCCCCACAGCATCGCTCAGCCCCGGTAGCGGGCCTCTGCCAGGTCCAGTTCGCGCGTCAGCTTGCGCGCGGTGCCGCCGCTGACCAGCCGGTCGCGGATCAGTTGGGCCAGCGTGGCGCGTTCGGCCTTGACCCCGACCAGCGCGAATTCGCTGGCCAGGCGGCTGCCCGCGCGCGCCTCGTCAGCCTGATGGCCGCTCAGCCCCTCGATCCGTTCGCGATAGAGATCCATCACGCGGGCGCCGGCGGTGGCGTAGAGATCCGCCTCGCCACGATCCTCGGCCAAAGCATGCTGGTGCCGCTCGATCGCCTGGATCGCGGCATGGGCCGCCACGATACGCGCGCTATCCTCTTCCGCCTGCTTCGATGGTTCGGGCGGCATGGTCAGGCCCTTGAGCAGGAAGGGCAGCGCGATGCTGGCGAGGATGAGGGAGACGACAATCACGCCTGCCGCCAGGAAGATCGCCAGATCGCGGGCGGGAAAAGGGGTGCCGTCATTGAGAGCCAACGGCAGGGTCAGCACACCGGCAAGGGTGATCGCGCCGCGCACGCCGGCAAAGGAGGTCGCCGCGACGAGGCGCCATTCGGGGCTTTGCATCTCGCCCGTCCGCTGCGTCTTGCGCAGGATGGTGAGGTGGAGCGAAGCCCACACCCAGGCGAAGCGGAGCAAGGCGAGGCCAGCGACGATGGCGATGGTGTAGATGGCCAGCCACCAGGGCGAAACATGGCCGGTCAGTGCCACCGTCTGATGTGCGCCCTCCAGGATGCCGGGCAATTGTTCGCCCAGCAGCACGAAGATGATGCCGTTCAATGTGAACTGGATCATGTCCCAGACGGAATTGCGGCGCATCCGGGTGGTCGCCATGGTCTGACGCGAGATTTCCGCGAAGGTCATGGTGACGCCGGCCGCGACCGCCGCCAAGATGCCCGAGGCATGGATATGTTCGGCCAGCATGTAGGAGCCGAAGGGGATGAGCAGGCTGACGAGAATCTGCGACCCGGTATCTTCCCCCCAGCGTTTCGTGACGAACGCCTTGGCACGGGTGACCGCAAGCGTGACGACGACGCCGATCACAAGGCCAGCGCCCGCGACCCACAGGAAGTTGAGCGTCGCCGCGCCCGCGGAAAAGGTGCCGGTCAGGGCGGCCGCGACGGCGAAGCGCAGGCAGACGAGGCCCGACGCGTCGTTGAGCAGTGATTCCCCTTCCAATATGTGCATCATCCGCTTGGGAATGGGCACGCGCGCGGCAATGGCGGACACGGCGATCGGATCGGTCGGCGACACGACCGCCGCGAGCGCGAAGGCGACCGCAAGCGGCATGGCAGGGATCATCCAGTGGATGAAGAAGCCCATGCCGACGACAGTAAGGAGGACAAGCCCCAGCGCCAGTTCGACCACGGTCGAGACGTCCTTGAGCAGTTCATCCTTGGGGATGCGCCAACCATCGAGGAAGAGGAGCGGCGGCAGGAAGAGAAAGAGGAAGAGTTCCGGGTCCAGATCGACACGGTGCGAGGTCGAAAGGCCGATGATCGCGCCGAGCAGGATCTGCACCAGCGGCGTGGGTATGGAGAAAGGCAGAATTCGGGATATCGCCCCGCTGACGACCACGGCCAGCAGCAGGAAAAGCACGATCGAAACTGTCTCCAAACCAATCCTCCCATTTTGGATGTGGGAAGAACCCTAGAGGTTGAAGGACGCGTGGGGCAACCCCGAAAGGCCGAATAACTTAGCCGGCCTTTGCAATCTGACCGGCGGTTTCGGATTGGGCCAGGCAGGCGGGCACCGCTTCGGCCGGCATGGCGCGGGCATAGAGGAAGCCCTGCCCCACGTCGCAATTGATATCGCGCAGATAGGATTCCTGTGCTGCCGTCTCTATGCCTTCGGCGACGATTTCCAGGCCCAGGCAATGGCCCAGATTGACGACGGTGGAGGTGATCGCCTCCGCATCCGTGCTGGTGCCGATACGCTGGATGAAGGAGCGGTCGATCTTGAGCAGGTCGACCGGGAATTGCGTCAGATGCGAGAGCGACGCATAGCCGGTGCCGAAATCGTCGAGCGCGATGCGGATGCCATGGTCGCTGAGCGCGCGCAATTCGCGTTCCACATCGCCGGCACCGTGGCCCAGGAAGACATTTTCCGTGACTTCGATCTGGATGCAGGAAGGCGGCAATTGTCGCGCGTTCAGGCTGCGAATGACCTTGTCGGCAAAGCCGCCCTGACGGAAATCGGCCCCCGCGACATTGATCGCGACATTGCCGAACGCCAGACCGATGCGCGTCCAGTTCTGAATATCGTCCAGCACCTTTTGCAGCATGCGCTCACTCAGTAGCGAGCCGAGCGCCGGATCGTCGAAGGCCGCGCGGACCATGTCGGGCGTGCGCAACTGTCCTTCATGATCGCGCCAGCGCAGCAGCGCTTCAAAACCGGTGACTTGCGACGTGCGCAACCGGACCTTGGGCTGATAATGGGGCACGATCGTATCGTGGGTCAAAGCCTGGCGAGCCAGCGCGATCATCGTTTGATGCCGTTCGACCTCGACCATCATGCCCGGTTCGAAGATGCGCAGCCGCGCCCGGCCGCCGGTCTTGGCGGCATAGAGGGCGATGTCGGCGGCTTTCATGATTTCCGAGCGGGTGCGGCCGTCGCGCGGAATGAAACTGGCGCCGATACTGGCGCTGCATTCCAGCAGGCGCCCGCCATGGTCGATCGGCGTGCGGAGCTGATCATAGATATTCTGCGCGACCTGCTCCACCGTCTCGACGGAGCTGGCAGCGATGACCAGCGCAAATTCGTCGCCACCGGTGCGGGCGACCAGATCGCCCTCCCCCACGGCCGCGCGGAGCCGCTCGGCAAAGGCGCAGAGTAGCGCGTCGCCGCCGTCATGGCCGACGCTGTCGTTGATGGTCTTGAAATTGTCGACGTCGATGATGAGCATCGCCGCTTCCATATCCCGCCCGACATTGGCCAATGTCTCGTCCAGATGATCCTGCAGCAGGGCGCGATTGGGCAGGCCGGTCAGCGCATCATGCTGCGCCATCCAGACGGCCTTTTCCTCCGACTTCTTTTGATGGGTGATGTCGCGGGCGACGACGATCAACCGGCCCGAGGCATCGGACGTCTTGTTGATCGCGATATCGAACCAGCGCGGCTTCCTCAGTTCCGGCGCAAGGGCCGTGTCCGGCATCAGGCTGAGGATCAGGGTGGCGGGCTGATTGGCCCTGGCCTGATCCAGCGCCCTTTGTGCCGCCGGACGATCTTCTTCCGCCATTTCGTAAAGCCAGTTACGCCCGATCAGGGTGTCCGCCGCCAGCCCGCCTTCCGGTTGATTGTAGAAGATGATCCGATGATCGTCTTCCAGGATCAGCATATGATCGGGGCTGGAACGCAAAATGGTTTCGGTGAGGGACTCGCTGCGCTCCAGATCGGCAAGCGCGGTCATCCAGGACACGAGCATCTTGTGCAAGGCGAAGGAGGCCGAGAAGATGGTCAGCATGAAGATCGGCAGTTGGACGCTGATGACCGGCAGCACCGGGTCGGCGGTCAGGCTGCCCGCGACCGCGCATGGCCCGAGCGCCAGGAACACCATCGTCGCCGCCAGCCGGGGCGTGCCGAAATTGCGCAGACATATGCCGCATACCATCGCCGCGGCGGACAGGCAGGCGATCGTCGCCAATATCCAGTCGCCCGACAGGATGCAGAGCGACGTGCCGATCCCGACCGACAAGGCCCAGAAACAGGACAGGATCGCGGACAGGCCACGCGGCGGCGTCATGCCGGCCGCCATGCGTTTCTTGCCATGGATGAGGACGGTCATCCGCACCAGACCCAGGCCGATTTCGAACAGCAGCCAGCCCAGGAAAGGCCCGGAGGGATGCCGCCACGCAGCGATCGTCGCCACGGCCGTGGCGTTGAGCACGCCGCCCAGGAAGATCGGGAGCGAGGAGAAAAGTCCGTTCTTCAGCTGATCCGCGATCACGGCCGGCACCCTGGTCCTCGAATCGAGGAGCCATTCGGTCAGGCGCGTGAGAGGGAAGGGCTGCACGTAGATAATCACTCGATCGGTTCGTCGCGCCGCATCGAAAATGCAGTGGGACGAGGGCATGGCGGTCCAGCCAGAAGCAGGGAAGCCCCGGCGCATGACCGTCATTATAAGATATTGGTTTGCAATAACTTAACCGCGTTGACCGTGAAGCGGCCCGGATCGAAAAGTTCGCGCGCCCCGGTCATGTTGGGCAGCCACCATGGCTGGAGACTTGCCGATCGGGCTGCGCGAGTCAGCTTTTCCAAAATATAGAACGTTTCAACATGTTTTATCCGCCTGTTTCATATTTATCGCCATGGCTAGAACGACATCAGCCCGAACGGACGGGCACAGGACAATTTCAGGAAGGACGTTCGCCATGACCATCACTGCCACCCCGACCCCCGCCAAGGCCCTGCTGTCGCCCACCAACCATGCGCTGGTGCTGATCGATTTTCAGTCGCAGATGGCCTTTGCCACCAAGTCGATCGCTCCTGAACTGCTGCGCAACAATGCGGCGCTGGTATCCAACGCCGCTGCCGGTTTCAAAGTCCCCACCATCCTGACCACCGTTGCCGAAAAGAGCTTTTCCGGGCCGATGTTCAGCGAGATCACCGAAGCCTTCGACAATCAGCCGATGCTCGACCGCACGTCGATGAACACCTGGGAAGACGCCGCCGTCATCGAGGAAGTGAACCGCATCGGCAAGGATCGCATCGTCTTTGCCGGTCTGTGGACCAGCGTGTGCATCGTCGGCCCGGTCCTTTCCGCCATCGAACAGGGTTTCGAGGCCTATGTCATCACCGACGCCAGCGGCGACATTTCGGACGAAGCGCATGAACGCGCCGTCGAGCGCATGATCGCCGCCGGCGCCAAGCCGGTCACCGCGCTGCAATATCTGCTCGAACTGCAACGCGACTGGGCACGAACCGACAGCTACGACATGACCACGGGCATCGCCCGCAAATGGGGCGGCGCCTATGGCCTGGGCATCACTTATGCCAAGACCATGTTCAATGCGTCGGAAGGCGGCCACTAAACATCGTCGGGGAGCCGCACCGTCGCGGCTCCCCTCCCCCTTCCCTGCCGAAGGACAAGCCCCATGAAAGCCTATCTCCTTTCGCTCGGCGCCGGTTTGCTGGTCGGCATCGTCTACAGCCTGATGGGTGTACGATCGCCCGCGCCGCCCGTCATCGCTCTGATCGGACTGGCCGGAATCTTGCTGGGCGAGCAATTGTTGCCGATCGCTCATCGCATCCTCGCCCCTTCGGCCCCTATCGCTTCTACGGAGCATGACGCATGATCACCCGCCGCCAGGCGCTCGCCAGCGCCGCCACCACCGCCCTCCTCACCGCTTCGGAAAGCTTCGCCATGCGCCAGAAAGACCTCATCATCACCAATGCCAAGGTCACGACGCTGGACCGGGAAAATCCGGTGGCGCAGGCGGTGGCGATCCGGGACGGCAAATTCCTGGCCGTGGGCAGCGAACAGGCGGTGCGTGCCGCCGCCGGCCCCGACGCGCAGACGATCAATGCCAAGGGACGGCGCCTGATCCCCGGCCTGATCGACAGCCACATCCATGTCATCCGTGGCGGCCTGAACTATAATATGGAGTTGCGCTGGGAAGGCGTGCCGAGCCTGTCGGAGGCCATGGCCATGCTGAAGCGCCAGGCCGAAAATACGCCCCCGCCGCAATGGGTGCGCGTGGTCGGTGGCTTTACCGAGCACCAATTTGCCGAAAAGCGGCTACCCACGATCGCGGAGATCAATGCCGCCGCGCCCGATACGCCGGTCTTCATCCTGCATCTCTACGATCGTGCATTGCTGAATGCGGCCGCGCTTCGGGCGGTGGGCTATGACAAGAATACCCCCAATCCGCCGGGTGGCGAGATCGTGCGCGATGCGCAGGGCAATCCCACCGGCCTGTTGCTGGCTCAGCCCAATGCGACGATCCTATATGCGACTCTGGCCAAGGGCCCCAAGCTCCCGCAGGAATATCAGCTCAATTCGACCAAGCATTTCATGCGCGAACTCAATTCGCTGGGCGTCACCAGCGTCATCGACGCAGGCGGCGGCGCTCAGAATTATCCCGACGATTACGAGGTGATCGACAAGCTGCACAAGGATGGCGAGCTGACGCTGCGCATCGCCTATAATCTCTTCACGCAAAAGCCCAAGGAAGAGCTGAAGGATTTCGCCACCTGGTCAACCAAGGTGAAGCCCGGCGATGGCGACGACACGTACCGCCATAATGGCGCGGGCGAGATGCTGGTCTACTCCGCTGCCGATTTCGAGGACTTCCGCGTCGCCCGCCCCGATATGCCGCCGGAGATGGAAGGCGATCTGGAACCGGTCATCCGGCTGCTGGCGGAACGCCGCTGGCCCTGGCGCATGCATGCCACCTACGATCAGACGATCGGCCGTGCGCTCGATGTGTTCGAAAAGGTCAATCGCGACATTCCCTTGCAGGGGCTGAACTGGTTCTTCGACCATGCCGAAACGATCAGCGAGCGGAACATCGACCGGATCGCGGCTCTTGGCGGCGGCATCGCCGTGCAGCATCGCATGGCTTTCCAGGGCGAATATTTCGTCGAACGCTATGGAGCGAAGGCGGCGGAGGCCACGCCGCCGATCAAGCGGATGATGGCGGCCGGCCTGCCCGTGGGCGCCGGTACTGACGCCACGCGCGTCGCCAGCTACAATCCCTGGGTGTCGCTCAGTTGGCTGGTGACGTCGAAGACGGTCGGTGGACTGACGCTCTATCCGGTGCGCAACCGGCTGGACCGCGAAACCGCGCTGCGCCTGTGGACCGAAAAGAACACATGGTTTTCCAACGAGGTAGGCAAGAAGGGGCAGATCAAAAAGGGACAGCTGGCCGACCTGGCCCTGTTGTCGGACGATTATTTTTCCGTGCCCGAGGATGAGATCGCCCATCTTCGTTCGGTCCTGACCGTCCTGGGCGGCAAGATCGTCTATGGGGAGGATGATTATGGTGCGCTGGCGCCGATTGCGCCCAAGGCGATGCCGGACTGGTCTCCCGTAGCGACCTTTGGCGGCCATTATCGCAAGGATGAAACCGCAAAGAAACTGGCATCGGCCTGTGGTTGCGCCTCATCCTGCGGCGTCCATGGCCATGACCATGCCGCAGCGCTGGGCGCCAATGTGCCGGCCGCCGATGTCCAGAGCTTCTGGGGGGCGTTGGGCTGCGGTTGCTGGGCGGTCTGATCGTAACGCCGGTCCTGGTCGATCGACCGGGACCGGCATTTATATGTTTCACTTCCCGTTCAGCGACTTGCCGCTAAAGCCGCATCGAATGATGCAGCAATGTGAAGGTCTGAACCTTGGTTAAATATTGGGGCGCTCTTGCCCTGTCAGCCTGTCTATACGCGGTCGGCGCCCCATCTGCGGCCTTTGCCACCACCTATTACTTCAATTCGGTCAAGGGCGACGATCGGTTCAGCGGCACGTCGGATGCGCAATCATGGAAATCCTTGTCGCGGATCAAAGATATAGCTTTGCAGCCGGGCGATCAATTGCTGCTGGCAGCGGGTTCGGCCTGGAAGGAACCCTTGACCATAAGCAAATCGGGCAAGGCCAATGCGCCGATCACCGTCGCCGCGACCGGCATTGGCCCGCGCCCGCGCATCGATGTGGGTGGCATATCCCCTCATGGTGTCGCTGTCGTCAACGCGGAATATGTCACCATCAGCGGACTGGAAGTGACCAACGACGCCAGCACCCCCGCGCAACGATATGGCGTGCTGATATCCGCGCAGGATCGGGGCGTCACGCGGGGTATCCGTGTCACCGACATGTATGTGCATGACGTGCGCGGCACCAATGCGCGCAAGGATAATGGCGGCATCGTGTTCAGCGCGACCGGGCAGAAACTGGCGACACGCTTTCGCGATCTGATCATCGAACGGAATATCGTGTGGCGCGTCGATCGGTCCGGCATTGCCGGCATCAGCGACCGGGTGACGTTCAGCAACTGGTTTCCAAGCGAAGAGGTCGTCATTCGCGACAATTATGTCGAGGATGTCGGCGGCGACGGCATCGTGCCGCGTGGCACCGACGGCACGCTGATCGAGCATAATATCGTCCGCTACGCCGGCAGCCGTGCCCCCGGTTACAGCGCCGGCATCTGGCAATGGAGCACGGACAACAGCTTGATCCAGTTGAACGAGGCCGCCTATACCCGCACCCGCTATGACGGGCAGGGTTTCGATTCCGATTTCAATTCGCGGCGGACGACGCTGCTGTACAATTATAGTCACGACAATGCCGGCGGCTTCCTCCTTATCTGTTCGCCCAAGCGGAACGAGAAGGATAATCTGGGCAATCGCGGGACGATCGCCCGCCATAATGTCAGCCGCAACGACGGAACCCGCATCTTCCAGCTGTCGGGCAACGTGTCAGACGCGCTGGTCGAAAAGAATGTCGTCCATGTCGGCAAGGGCATGGATGTGCAGATGGTCGTGGCGACCAACTGGGATGGCTGGGCACGCGATGTCCGTTTTGCCGATAATATCTTCAAGGTCGCCGGTACCGCCCGCTATGGTAGCGAGATCGGGCGCAACGGCCCCGATTATCTGATCCAGGCAGGCTTCACGCCGGTGGAATATATCCGTTTCAAGGATAACAGCTATCTGGGCCGCCATGTCGATTTGCCCGATGATGGCGCGAAACTGCCGGTCATCCCCTATGTCGAGCAAAATGCCGATTGGGCCGTGCCCGTCTTCAACCCGGCCAAGCCGGACGATTTCCCCGGCTTTCTGGCGCGTCATCGCGCCTGGATGCTGACCATGTTGCAGCGCGAACTGCAATCGACGGTGGAATTGAAAGCATCGCGGCGCATTTCCATTTTCGAAGCGCGCCGCTGAAAACGGCGGTCCTGACAAAGGGAGTGCGGCAGCCTATTACCGAGGGGATGGCCGATCCCGTCCCCCTCCCGCCGCGCGCCCAAGCGGCTCGACCGGTCCGGGCCATCGGCTTTGGCGCGGGCGACTATGCGTTCAATCTCTATTGGCAAACGGTCAGCCTCTATCTGCTCTTTTTCTACACCGACCGGTTGGGCCTGACGCCCGACAAGGCGGGGATCATCATGGTGGCGGGCGCCTTTGCCGACGGGTTGGCGGATCTGGGCATCGGGCTGGCGGCGGATCGCTGGCGCATGCGGTACCGGCAGATCGTGGCGTGGGGCGCGGCGCCGCTGGCCGTGCTGTTCATGCTGTTATTCGTGCAGCCGGCACTGCCTGGCGATAGTCTTTTCGCGCTGGTGCTGACGGTGCATCTGGCGTTCCGTATCGTCTATGCGCTGGTCAATCTTCCCTATGCGGCCTGGTCCACGCGGGTCAGCCGCCATGCGACGGATCGGACGCTGATGTCGGGATCGCGCATGACGTTCGGGGCGTTGGGCGCCGTTACGGTTGCCTTTGCCATGCCGGAGCAAGGCGAGGGCTATAGCGGGACGGCGCTGCTGCTGGGGCTGGTGGCGACCTGCGTTCTGGCGGCCGTGGTGTGGCGCGTGCCCGAACAGCTACCGGTCGATCGGTCGCAGGCCGCCGCACGGACCGTTCGCCGGGATTTGCGCGCCCTGTCCCATAACCGCGCCTATCTGATGCTCGGTGCGGCGACCCTGTGCGTCACCATGGCCGGGGCGATCATCGGCCATTCCGTCCTTTATTATTTCACCTATATATTGTCGGCGCCGGTGGCCGGAAAACAGGCGCTGGCCGTCATGGGTGTGACCGGGGCCGTGGCGGTGCCGCTGTGGACGGCGGTGGCGATGTTGATCGGGGCGCGCGCCGGTTGGCTGATGGCAGCGGGTGGCGGGATGCTGGCTCTTGCCAGCGTCGCCCTCTGGCCCACCGTGCCGGGCGTCGTTCTTTCGATCATCGTCATGGCCGTCGTGCAGGTGGCGATGAGCGGATTTCATCTGGCCGCCTGGGCGATGCTGCCGATGGCCGTGGACTATGGCGAACGGGTCAGCGGCTTTCGCGTGGAAGCTACCGCCTTCAGCCTGTTCATGCTGGTGCAGAAAATGGGGCTGGGCCTGGCCGCACTGCTGCTGGGGCTGGCCTATGCCCATTGGGGTTATGCGGGCGGGACGCCCGATGCCACGGCGCGCGCAGCCATATATTGGCTGATGATCGCCGGGCCGCTGGCCGCCATGGCGATGGGCGCGGCGATCATGGCATGCAGTCCGCGTCTCGGTCAGGCCAGCACGAACATGTCCGAGACTCCTTCCGCCTGAGCGGAGGGCGCGACCCACAGGCGGAATTTGCCCGGCTCGACGGTCGGCTGCATATCCTGTCCCAGAAAGGTCAGATCGTCGCGCT
The DNA here is from genome assembly GCF_008710155.1 of Sphingobium limneticum. GTDB lineage: Bacteria > Pseudomonadota > Alphaproteobacteria > Sphingomonadales > Sphingomonadaceae > Sphingobium > Sphingobium limneticum. The sequence goes on along the minus strand of NZ_VYPZ01000001.1, from coordinate 120,743 downwards.
TTAGCGTGAAGCGAACCTGCTGCGTTTCGCCGGGCTTCAGCGTGATGCGTTGAAATGCCTTCAACTCGCGCACCGGTCGGGTGATGCTGGCCGTGATATCCTGCACATAGAGTTGGGCGACCTCGATCGCCGCCTGCCGGCCGCTGTTGCGTATACTGGCCACCACCGTCAGTTCGCCGCCTGCCGTCAAGCGACCAGTGCCCATGTCGAGTTTCGTGTAGACGATCTCCCCATAGGTCAGGCCGTGGCCGAAGGGATAGAGAGCGGCGTTGGGCGCCTCGCGATAATGGGTCTTATAGTCCTGGCGCGGGCCGGGCGGGTTGGGGCGGCCGGTATTTTTGTGCGCATAATAAAGCGGCTCCTGCCCGCTCTCATAGGGAAAGGAGCAGGGCAGCCGGGCCGAGGGGCTGGCCACGCCGAACAGGATATCCGCGATGGCCATGCCGGACATGGATCCCAGGAACCAGGTCGCCAATATGGCAGGCGCCTCCTTCACCGCGCCATGCAGCGCCAGCGCGCGGCCGTGACGCAGCAGCACGACGATCGGTTTGCCGGTCTGCGCTACCGCTTCGGCCAGCGCCATCTGGGCCACAGGAATGGTGATGTCGGTGCGGGATTGTGCCTCGCCCGACATTTTCTGGCTTTCGCCGATCGCGAGTATGACGATGTCGGCATTGTGCGCGGCCGACACGGCCGCCTCTATGCCGCCGGCGATCGGCTTTTCTATGCCCGACCCGTCGACCGCCACGATGGATTGCGGATCGCTGGCCACCGCGCGCATCCCGCTCAACAGGTCGACGGCATCGGCGTCCGTACCATAGACGTTCCACGGCCCGATCAGTTCGCGCTGTCCCTGTACGAAGGGGCCGATCAACGCGATCCGCTTGCCCGATCGCGGCAGCGGCAACAGATCCTTCTCATTTTTGAGCAGCACGATCGACCGTCGGGCCGCGTCGCGCGCAACCTCCAGATGTTGGGGCGTGCGGACCCTCTGCTTCTCCCGCTTGGGATCGATCCGGCGGAAGGGGTCGTCGAACAGGCCAAGTTTGGCCTTGAGCGCGAGGACGCGGCGGACCGCTTCGTCGAGCCGCGCCACCGGCACGTCCCCGGCCTTCACCAGATCGGGCAAATGACGAATGTAGAAGCCCGACTGCATCGACATGTCGACCCCTGCGAGGAAAGCGAGTTTCGCCGCCTCCCGCTCATCGGCGGCAAAGCCATGGTCGATCAGTTCGAAATCGCCAGTATAGTCGGACACGACCAGACCGTCGAACTTCCACTGCCGTCGCAATATATCGGTCAACAGCCAGTGATTGGCGGTTGCCGGCACGCCGGACAATTCGTTGAAGGACGCCATGACCGTTGCCGCCTGCGCATCCAGCGCGGCCTGGAACGACGGGAAATAGATTTCGCGCAGCGTCCGTTCCGACACGTCCACACTATTATAATCAAGCCCGCCTTCGGCCGCCCCATAGGCCGCGAAATGCTTGGCGCAGGCGGCCATGGCGTCATCCGCCGTCAGGCCGGAACGCCCCTGAAAACCGCGCACCCGCGCATCGGCCATGATTCGGCCAAGCAACACATCCTCGCCCGCGCCTTCTATCCCCCGGCCCCAGCGCTGGTCGCGGGCGATGTCCACCATCGGCGCGAAATTCCAGTCGATACCGGCCGCCGTCGCCTCGACCGCGGCGATGCGCGCGGTCTGTTCGGCGAGCGCGGGATCGAAACTGCCCGCTTCGGCCAGCGGCATGGGGAAGACGGTACGGAAACCGTGAATGACATCGGCCGCGAAGATGAGCGGGATTTTCAGGCGGGATTTCCCGGTTGCCACCAGTTGCATCTGGCGCGCCATTTCCGCGCCGTTGCCGTTGAAAACGCCGCCGACCCGCCCACGGCGCACATCTGCCAATTGCTGCTGGAAACTGGATTTGGAGGGCGATGTCGGATTGAGCGCATTGGCCGCGCCACCGGCCCAGGCCGCCGCCATCAATGTGACCTGCCCCGCTTTTTCCTCGACCGTCATCTTCGCGATCAGCGCGTCCAGATCTGCCGATGCCGTGCCGCCATCGCCCGCCTGCGCCAGCAGCGCGCGGGCCGGCGAGGATGCCCAGGCCGCCACCGCACCGGCGCCAAGGATGATCGCACGACGCGAAACGGAGGAGCGGGGCTGCATGTCTTTCTCCTAATTTTTTCGAGGCGTAGCCGATGTCATGCTGCACCGTTCGCCAAACTATTGCAGTGTCCTTTGGTTTCTTGTAACCGGTTACAAGATGGATCGGCAAGCCATGCCGGCAAAAAAGCGACGGACAAGGGCAGAGGATGAACGACAAGGCCTTCGCACAGGCAACGATCAGAGACGTGGCGCGCGAAGCCGGCGCTTCGGTTGCGTCCGTGTCGCGCGTGTTCAACCGGCTGCCCAACGTGCGCCCGGAATTGAAGGCGCGAGTCGAGGCGGCGGCCCGCAAGCTGAACTATGTCCCCCATGCCGGCGCCCGCAACCTCAGCCTGGCGCGCACCGGCGTCATCGGCGTGGTGCTGCCCGATCTGCATGGCGAGTTCTTCTCCGAAATATTGCGCGGCATGGAGCGGGAGGCTGCGATGCGGGGGCGCCACCTGCTGCTGTCGAACATGCACATGGGGCTGGGCGACGGGATCGAGGCGCTGCGCAACATGCGCGGGCGGGTCGACGGGCTGATCGTCATGGCGCCGCATATCGACCCCGATCTATTGTTCGCGCACCTGCCCGCCAGCATCCCTGCCATTTTGCTCAATGGCCCCGAAAATCGGCAGGGTCGCCCCGAACTGCGGATCGACAATGCCGCTGGCGCACGGACCATGGTCGAGCATCTGGTAGCGACGGGCCGCCGTGCCATCGTCCATATCGCCGGGTCGCAGGGCAATATCGAGGCTGCCGAGCGTGCGCGCGGCTATAGCGAGGCGATGATCTCGGCTGGTTTGGATCCCGTCATTCTGCCCGGTAATTTCGATGAGGAATCCGGCCATCTCGCGGTTCGGCACCTGCAGATGCAGCGAACGGATGTCGATGCGATCTTCGCCGCCAACGACATGATGGCGATCGGCGCGCTGGTTGCGCTGCGTGACATGGGCATCGATGTTCCGGGGCAGATTGCCGTTGCAGGCTTCGACAATATTCCGCTGGCGCGCCTCATCAGCCCCGGCCTGACCACCATGGCGGTCGATATCGCCGACCTTGGTGCGCGTGCGGTTAACCGCCTTTCTGCGGTGATCGACGGAGAAAACGTTCCGCAGACGGAACTTAGACATCCCAGCCTCATTGTTCGCAACAGCACGAACAAACAACAGCGTAACGACCGCCCCGAAGGGAACGGGGATAAGACAGGGGAACAGATGCCATGACAAAGACGAACGCGATCCGCCTCTTGCTTGCCAGCGCCACCGCGCTCAGCAGCGTCGTCGTGATGACCGCGCCAGCCAGCGCGCAGACGACGGTAGCCTCCATCCGTGGCCGGGTGACGGACTCCGCCGGTGCGCCCGTGCCCGGCGCGACCGTGACGCTGAGCAGCACCGGAACCAGCCGTGCCCAGACCGCGACCAGCGGCGCCAACGGCACGTACATTCTGAACGGCGTGCGCGCCGGCACATATCGCATCGCTGTAACCGGTTCCGACAAAGGCACGTTCGAACAGGATATCGCGGTCGGCGTGGGCCAGGCCGCCACGGTCGACGCCCGGTTGGGTACGCCTGCGACCGACACGGCAGACGCCACGCCCGACGATGGCGCCGGCAGCCAGATCGTCGTCACCGGCAGCCGCCTGCGCGAGACGCGGACCAGCGAAATCGCGACCAATATCAGCCAGGAGCAGATCCGCGTTCTGCCGCAGACCGATCGCAACTTCCTGAGTTTCGCGGCGCTGGCGCCGGGCGTCCGCTATAAGGATTCCGAAACCGATAAAGGCTTTTCGTCGGGCGCCTCCCCCGCCAGCCAGGTCAATGTCTTCATCGACGGCGTCAGCCTGAAGAACAAGCTGCGCGAAGGCGGCGTGGCGGGTCAGCAGAACAGCCGCGGCAATCCCTTCGGCCAGCTCGCCGTCCAGGAATTCCGTGTCATCACGCAGAATTACAAGGCCGAATATGAGCAGGCCGGCGCAGCAGTGATCACAGCCATCACCAAATCGGGCACCAATGAATTTCATGGCGAGATATTCGGCCAATATACCGACCGATCGCTGACGCAAAAAAGCTATCTCGACAAGCGCGACGGCAACGCCAAGCCCGCATTCGAGCGCAAGCAATATGGTGCGTCGTTGGGCGGTCCCATCATCAAGGACAAGCTGTTCTTCTTCATGGCCTATGAAGGCAATGATCAGGATCGCGCCTTCAATGTGAAGTCGAACGGTTCACCCGAGGCGATCAACGAATTCGAACAATTTTCCGGACGCCGGATTTCCGATTTCGAAGGCGCGTTCGTCAGCCCGTTCCGAAGCGATTTCTATTTCGGCAAGCTGACGTTGACGCCGAACGAAAATCAGACGTTCGACCTGTCCTACAGTCGTCGTGAAGAAACCGACGTACAGGGATTCCGCGACAATGTTTCCTACGAATATGCCGAAAACAAGATCAATGTGGTCGACACCTATCAGTTCAAATGGACATATGACGACGACAGCGTGGTCAACGAATTCAGCGCCAACTATCTGAATTACACATTCAACCCGGTCGCGATCAATCCCGGCTTGCCCGCCTATGACTATCAGGGCGTGATCCTGTTCGGCGGCAAGGATTCGACGCGGCGCGAAGTGCAGCAGAGCTATAATTTCCGTAACGACCTGACTTACACCGGTTTCAGCGGCCACGCGATCAAGTTCGGTGCGCGTGTCGAATTTACCGATATCAGTTTCGACAATCAGGCCTATATCCAGCCCCGCTATTATTTCCGCCGCGAACCCAATAATAATCTGAACTTCGCCTTCCCGGCCGAAGCGCGCCTCGGCCTTGGTTCGGGCCTGATCCAGTCGTCGAACACGCAACTGGGTTTCTACATCCAGGATGACTGGGACGTTACCGAGCGATTGCAGCTAAACCTTGGCCTGCGCTGGGATCATGAAAGCAACGGGTTCAACAATAAATATCGCACGCCCGCCGCCGCCGCGGCGGCATTGCGCGCATTGCCGACGACATCCTATTTCAACGCCGAAGACTATATCAGCGATGGCAATGACCGCAGCCCGTTCAAGGGCGCCTTTGCGCCGCGCCTGGGCTTCTCCTGGGATGTGAAGGGGGATCGCAGCACCGTCGTCTTCGGTGGCGCCGGCCGCTATTATGACCGCAACAATTTCAACAATACGGTCGATGAACTGTCGCGTACGATCAACCCGATCGGACTGTTCCGTTTCTCGGCCGACGGCCTGCCGCGCGACGGCCAGCCTACGGTTGCATGGAATTCGTCATACCTGACCCGTGACGGGCTGCTCGCCCTGGTCAATGCCAATCCGGATGTTGGCCTGCCCGAACTGTTCGCCGTCAAGAACAACGCCAAGCCACCGGTCAATGACCAGTTCTCGCTCGGCGTGCGCCAGCGCATCGGCATTTTCGAAACCTCGCTCACCGCTTCCTATCAGCGCGGGCGAAACGGCTATACCAACCTGTTTGCGACCCGAAACGGGGGCGGTTTCGGCAGCTGCTGCGATGCGACGTCCCTCGCCGCAGTCCGCGCGGCGGGCTATTCCAACGTGCTGATCGGCTATGACGGGCTCGATACCCGCTACAAGGCGCTCTATTTCACGCTCGACAAAAATTACACCAAACAGTCGGGATGGGGGCTGAACGTCGCCTACACGCTCAGCAAGTCGGAGAAGAATGGCGGCGACCTGTTCAGCCTGGATGCGCCGACACCGGATTCCTATGGCTGGCGCGCTTCGCCGGGCGACGAACGTCATCGCCTGGTGCTATCGGGCATCGTCGATCTACCGCTCGGCTTCCAATTCTCGACCCTGACCACCCTGGGTTCGGGTGAAGCCTATGCCGTTACCGACGGAACGAACGGCGCATCTTCCGGCCTGAATGATTTCACCGCCCGCTATCCCAAGAAGAATTGCATCAAGGGCGTCTTCGCCTTCTGCGAAGTGAACATGACGCTGGCGAAGACCTTCCCCCTCTTCGGCAAAAACGACCAAGTCAATTTCGCCGTCGATGTGCTCAACGTCTTCAACAACAAGAATTTCAGCGGGTTCGACGGCTTCTTCAACAACAGCATCAATCCTGCGACAGGGCAGATCATCGATCCGCTGGACCCGGCCGATGGCCGTTATGCAGCCAATCTGATGACCCTACCGCGCCGTATTCAATTCCGCGTCGGCTATCGCTTCTGATGGCTGCGCATCCCGCAGCGGACCGGTTCTGCACGGTCTGGTCCGCTGCGGTTCTGCAACTGGAGTAAACTATTGCTGGACAGACGGACGTTCGTTGGCACGGCGGGAATGGGTTTGGCCGGGCTATTGTCGGGTTGCACCACGCGCGCGCCGGAGGTGCCGGTTGCTGCGGGACCGATCGCGGTGGATGGATGGACCAAGCTGGACCATCGCCCCGCGCTGGATGTAGAGGTCAGCCCGCTGATCGACGATATCCAGAAGCTGGCCTTTCGTTATTTCTGGGAAGTCACCGACGAAAAGACGGGTATGGCGCCCGATCGCTGGCCCACCCCGTCCTTCGTGTCGATTGCCGCCGTCGGCTTTGCGCTGACCGCTTATCCGATCGGCGTCACCCATGGCTGGATCAGCCGTGACGAAGCGCGGCAGCGGACGTTGACGACGCTGCAATTCCTGGTCGCCGCGCCGATGGGCGACAAGCGCACGCAGGTCAGCGGCAATCACGGCTTCTTCTATCATTTCCTCGGCTCTACCAAGGGCTATCGTTTCGCTCTGTCCGAACTCTCGACGATCGACACGGCACTGCTGATGGCCGGCGTGCTGTTCGCGCAAAGCTGGTTCGACGATCCGCTGCATCCCGATGAGGTGAAGATCCGCGATCTGGCGGAGAGGCTCTATCGCGCGGTGGAATGGACCTGGATCACGCCGCGTGCGCCGTTCGTATCCATGGGCTGGCATCCTGAAAGCGGCTTCATCCGCTCGGACTGGGAAATTTATAATGAGGGTATGATCCTATACATATTGGGCATGGGGTCACCCACCTTCCCCCTGCGCGACGACACATGGAATGTGTGGAGCACCCAGTTCGAAACCAGCTGGTCGTCGCGCTGGGGCGATCCGCATCTGCATTTCGCGCCGATGTTCGGCCATCAATATAGCCATGTCTGGGTCGATTTCCGGGATATTCGCGACCGCTACATGGCCGGCAAGGGCATCGACTATTTCGAAAACAGCCGCCGCGCCACCTATGCCCAACGCAACTATGCGATGGAGAATCCGGGCGGCTGGGCCGGCTATGGCGCGGACTGTTGGGGGCTGACGGCCTGCGACGGGCCTGGCGATTTCAAGATGACGCTGGCCGGCAAGGAACGGGAATTCTACAGCTATTCCGCGCGCGGACCCGGCGAACGGGATGACGGGACGCTGGCACCGACGGCGCTGCTCGGCTCCCTCCCCTTTGCGCCGGAAATCGTCGAGCCGACCATCCAGGCCATGTATTTCCGCTATGGCGAGCAGCTTTACGACAAATATGGCTTCCTCGACAGTTTCAACCCGACCATCATCCGCCGGCCGGCCCAACCCTTCCGCCATGGCGAATTTCGCCTGGGCGTCGGCTGGGTCGACAAGGATTATCTGGGCATCGACCAAGGGCCGATCGTAGCGATGATCGAAAATTATCGCTCCGGCCTGGTCTGGAACACGATGAAGAAAAATCCGCATGTCAAACGCGGCCTGCAACGAGCCGGCTTTACCGGCGGATGGCTGGGGTGACGACGACTTGGCAACGGAAGGGGTGATGGCCTGCGATAGGCACTATCACCCCGCCAGTTTTAGAAACGCCCTTCGAAGCTCAGCCCCAATATGCGCGGCTCGATAAATGTGCCGCGCACGCGCCTGTCGAAATCGGTGAAGAACTGGCTGGGCTTTTGCACGTCGAAGATATTCGTCGCAGTCAGGAAGGCGCCGACATGCTCGCCTTGCCAACCGATTTTGGCGTTGACCAGCGTGCGGCCGGGAATGTCACGAAACGCCTGATCGACCGTATCCTGATAATAGGCGCTGCGATAATTGGCGTTGAGATTGGCGAACAGACCGTTTGGATGATGGAATGTCGCGCCACCGGATATCGTCCAATGCGGCGCACGGGCAAATTCATTGCCCTGCGCGGCCGCCGACAATGATCCGATCATGACGTTGAATTCCTGAAACTTCGTATTGCTGTAACCGGCACCGGCATAGAGGTTGAGCGTCGGGGTCGGCCGACCGCTGAGCTCCACTTCGACACCGTAGAGGCGCGACTTGCCGGCATTGACCACCTGTGTGTCGAACACCGCGCCGGGGGTCAGCTGGACCGACACCTGCTGATCCTTCCAGTCGATCCAATAGGCATTGGCGTTAAGCGTCAGGCGACGATCGAACCATTCGGACCGCAGCGCAAATTCATAGTTCCACGTATATTCCGGATTGAAATCATAGGCTTGCGCACGTTGCTGGTTCAGGCCCGCGCCGCCTGCACGATAGCCGCGCTGGGCGGTGAAGCTGAGTGATACGTCCTGCGCCAGATCATAGGTCAGACCGATCTTTGGCAGCCAGGCGGTATAGGTGACGGGGCGCACCGGCTCGACGCTATTGGCGTTTGCCGCCGTCGCCCGCAATATCGCGTTGAGTTGCGTGATGATCGGTGCCAGCGCCGGGATCGAGAGGTTGGCAGGATCGGGCAGCGCCCGGTCGATCACGACGGTCTGGGTGGCGCCACGTTCCTGCGTTTCATGATCGTAGCGCAAGCCGGCATTGATCCTGAAGCGATCAGTGACGGGAAAGGTCAGGTCGGCGAAACCGGCGTAATTTTCAGTCAGGCGCGGCTGCGACAGGCTGTTGCGGATCGGAACCACGCCGCCATAGAGATTGAGCACGGCGTTGACGGTGGCCTGCGGCAAGCCCATCGCTAGCAACTGCCGGTCCACGCCCAGTCGCGTGAGGTTTAGGCTCTGCGTCGCCTCGAACTGATAGCCGCGATTGTCGTCGCGCAGATAATAGCCGCCGATCAGACCATGAACCCAGCTTTTGTCGATGTTGAACCGCAATTCCTGCTGGAACGTTTTGACCGGATCGTAGACGCGGCTGGTCTGCCCCGGCGTCGGACCCCGATCGGGGTCCGCGATCGAGCGGAAGCGGATATCGCTATAATTGGTGACGGACGTGAGACTGAGGCCGCCGCCCAGATCATAGCCGATTTCCACCGTGCCGATATCGCTCTTCACCGTCTGCCGATCCATCACATCCTCCGTGGCGATCCGGTCGCGGCCGTCATAGGGCGCCTGGAATTCGCTGTAGAAGGTGCCGCGTTGATGACGGTCATGCATGAAGGTTGCGACGACGCGCAAAGCTGGCAGGAAATCGGGTGTGAGCAGCAACTTGGCCCGCAACGTCTCCGATTCACGGCGATCGGCGTCCCGATGGGTCGTGACATTGTGGATCAGGCCATCGGCTCGCGCAATTTCGCCGGCCAGGCGGAAAGCCAGCTGTCCATCGACCAGCGGGCCGCCGATGGCGGCGCCGACGCGGCGCTGCCCATCCTTGTCCGTCATCAGCGCGCGAAAACGGCCGGTCCATTCATAGCTGGGATCCGTGGTCCGAATGATGACCGCGCCGGCCAGTGCATTGCGACCCTGCACGGTCGATTGCGGGCCACGAAACACTTCCACCTGCGCGATATCGTACAGGTCGAGCGGCCCGGCCGTGAGCGCCGTGCGCGGCATGACCGCGCCGTCCAGATAGACGCTGGCCAAGGCGCCATCACCGCCGCCCGACACGCTGAAGGCGTCGATGCCGCGAATCGAGAAGGTCGTCTTGTTACCGTCCACCGCCAGATTGGGCGTCCGCTCCAATATGTCATAGACACTGATCAGATTCTGGTTGCTGATGGATTCGCTGGTGACAACTGCGACGCTGGCCGGGGTTTCCTGCAACGTGCGGTTGGTCTTTTGTCCAGTGACGATGATGTCGCCACTGTCCGCCGATGAAGCGGCCGGATTGGTGGCTGCAGGCGTCTGCGAATAGGCCAGAGGTGCGGTGCCCGCGAGCAGCAAGGCTGAACCGAGAAAACGAGAAAGCATAATATATCCCCCCACAAGATGAGGGCCCCCTAGAAACATATATGTTGCGAGTCAATATCAGTAGCAATATAGGCGCAACAGGAGGATTGGAAAAATGGGGGCGGCTCTTCTTATTGTCACGGCGCTGATGGCGTCGCTGGCCGGCATATTGCTATGCTGGCGGGCGTGGACGCGCCATGCGTTGAACTGGCGCGCCGGTGTTGGGGCGGCGCTCTTATGGAGCCTTTCGACCGGTGCCTGGACCATCGGCTTTGGCGCGGAAATCGGTATTGCGCTTGCGCTGGAGACGGCAGCTTTGCTGGCCTTCGCCTTCATCCTGACCCGGATCGAGATACGTCCTGTCCAGACCGTGCGGGACCGGACGGCACCACCCCTTCCCCGCCGCCGCTATGGCAGGGGGATCGCGCGCGCGCTGACGGCGGGGCTGCTCGGCTTTGCCGCCGCCATCGGCCTGGCAGTGCTGTTCGCCACCCGCGCACCGCTGGCGGAGCAGACGCGCCTCATCCTCGCGGCGCTGGCCATGCCCTCGCTCTGGTGTGGAGCGATCGCCTGGACGGTCTGCGATCGACGCCTGCTGCTTCAGGTCGGCGTCTTCCTTGGCCTGGCGGCGACCAGCGCCGGCATCACTTTCATCACGGCCTGATCCATGCAAATACCCAAAAGTCTGACCCGCGCCGCCATGGAGGGCCATGGCCTGCTGGGCGTCCTGTTCGGTGCGGTCATTTATGTCCTGTGCCTGACGGGGTCGATCCTGGTCCTGGTGGATCAGATCAGCATCTGGGAACGACCGGACGCGCCGGCCATCACCAGTCTGTCGGACGCGGATATCGCCGCCATATCCGCCCGCGCGCTGGCAAAGGCGCAACAAGCGGGCGTGGCCCACGACATCTATATGCAGATGCCGACGGACGAACTGCCGCGCATGACCGTCTACGGCTATGACGAAAAAGGCGATCATCGCGACTGGAATGTCGATGCGACGGGACAGTTGGTGCCGCATGCCGAGACGCCCTGGCTGGAATTCATGCAATTGCTGCATTTCAACCTGACCTTGCCCGGCGCAATCGGCCGTTACATCGTCGGTATTTTCGGCACGATCCTGCTCGCCAGTATCGTCACAGGCCTGCTGGCGCATCGGCGGATCCTGAAGGACGCCTTTCGCCTGCGCTGGGGCGGGTCGCGGCGGCTGACCAATGCCGACCTGCATAATCGCGTCGGGGTCTGGGCCTTGCCCTTTCATCTGATCGTGGCGCTGACCGGATCGCTGCTCGGCCTGGCCGGCCTTATCACCATCATTCTGGCCATGGTCGCGTATAAGGGCGATCAGGAGAAAGCGATCGCTTCGTTGCTCGGCCCGCAGGCCGGCATAGATATGCGCGCTGCGCCACCGCCGGACGTGGCGCGGATGCTGCGCGATATCCAGCGGCGCGCGCCCGGCGCGGCCGTGACTCAATTGGCGATCGAACATGCTGGCACCGTCGGGCAACAAGTGCGCATCATGGTCGCGGCGCCGCGCCATCTGGCACGGAACGAAGCCTTTCTGTTCAGCGCGGATGGCGGTTTCAAATGGCGGGCGGGGCTGACCGACGGCAATGCGGGTATGCGCATCTATGGCATGATCACGCCGCTGCATTACGGCACCTATGGCGGGATAGCGCTCAAGATCATCTACGCGCTGCTCGGCATGGGGCTGACCTTGATCGTCGCGACCGGGGGCAATGTGTGGCTGGCCAGACGGCGCGAGCAGGGCCGCGCCACGTCGCGCCTGGAACGCCTGTGGATCGCGCTGATATGGGGCCAGCCGCTGGTGATCGTGACGGTCGCGCTGCTGACACTGCTGGGGCCGGTCCCGGCCGTTGCCAGCTACTGGGCCATGACCACCCTATGCTGGACCGCCGCACTTGCCATGCCTGCGCTATCGACCACGGCCCGCTTCCGCACCAGCCTGGGCATCGCCACGGCGGCCACGCTTGTCGTTCATGCCGCGTTGCGCAGCGCGGACGATCCGGCGATCCTGATCATCGACGTCGGCGTGGCCCTGATCATTGTGACCAGCATGACGAGGGCCTTTATCAAGCAACGATCGGCCGCTTTAGCCATCGTGCGGTAAATGCCGTGATCGCGCACGCCGGCGGTCCAAAAATATGAGAACCGCTCGAAAGCCTTTTTCTCCGGCAGGCAAGTTTTTCTCGCTTTATCTCTACCATGTCAATTGAGATATAGGGATCGACTGAAGGAGATTTCGCCATGGGCCGGCCAGGCAATGCCCAAACACCCCATATTCTGACTGTCCCCGGATTGATGAACAGCGGCCCTGGCCATTGGCAAAGTCAGTGGGAAACCCTGTTCCCGGCCTGTCATCGCGTCGACCTGGGCAGTTGGGACCGCCCCCATCGCAACAGTTGGGTCAACCGGCTCGACCAGACCATCAATGCATTGGACGGCCCCATATTGCTCGCGGCACATAGTCTTGGCTGCCATGCCGTCGCATGGTGGGCCGCTCTGGCCTGCCCGAACTGGAGCGACAAGATACAGGGAGCCTTGTTGGTGGCTCCGCCCGAAGTCGATGCGCGGGCAGCAGACAGCCGTTTGCACGGCTTCGCACCGCTGCCGCAAAGACTGTTGCCCTTTCCTTCCATCCTCGTCGCCAGCCATAACGACCCCTATATGCCGTTCGAGCGATCGCGCGAATTGGCGCAGGCATGGGGAAGCCAGTTTGCCGATGCGGGCGAAACGGGTCATATCAATGCGCAATCCGGATTGGGTGATTGGACGTTCGGGCGGTTCCTTCTGACGCGGCTTGCAAAGGGACAGGCATCGGCCCGCCATGGCAAGGGGGACGCATATGTTTCGGATCGGGGAATTGGCGACGGATCGCTGCACTATCCATCATGATGGCAAGACGGTGATCCACGCCGACTAAGGGTATGAGGGGGCAGGACAATGGCTGAGGCGGTTACAGGCGAACAGGATCGCGGGGCAGCGAAGATCCTGCGCATCTTGGGTGGGAAGGAGGATAGCTGGGCCATCTGGATCGGCCTTTCCATCGTTCTGGCCAGCGCCGCGCTTTTTTCTGCCGGTGGCAGTTTGCGATGGCTGGCGGTCCTGCCCCCCAAATGGTCCGATATCTGGCAGGTTATCGCCGATCTGGCGCAAAACTGGCCGCGCTATGGTGCCCAGTTCCTGTTCTGGCTTGCTGCCTTTTCCCTTACTCTCGTTGCGCTGGGGCAGCAGGTGCGCCGCTTCGTGCCGGCCTTCTCTCTGCTCTACCTCGCCGCCTATGGCATATTCGTCCTTGGCCAGTGGGAAGGGGCGGTGCGTTACAATCTGGAACCGCCGCTGGTCGCGTTGTTTGCCGGCCTTGTCATTGCCAATAGTGTGCGACTGCCGGCATGGCTGACATCGGCCTTGCGCGGGGAATTGTACGTGAAGACCGGGATCGTCCTGCTGGGCGCGACCGTGCCCTTCTCCCTGATCGCCCTGGCCGGTCCGATAGCCATCCTGCAAGCGTCGATCGTATCCGTCGTCACCTTCAGCGTCATCTTTCTGGCAGCCGTCAAATTCGGTCTGGACCGCCGGTTCGCCGCGACTTTGGGCGTGGGCGGCGCCGTATGCGGCGTGTCGGCGGCGATCGCGGTCGCAGGCGCTGTCGGTGCGAAGAAGGAAGACACATCGGTCACGATCACGATCGTCATCGTCTGGGCGATCGTGATGATCTTTGCCCTGCCCTTCGTGGCGCGCGCATTGTCGTTGCCGACGGGCATCGCAGGCGCGTGGATAGGCACATCGGAATTTGCCGATGCGGCCGGCATTGCGGCAGCGCAGGCCTATGGCGGCTTTGCAGGCAAGGTCGCGGGCATAGAGGGCACGAGCGATCAGGCGCTGCAAGCCTTCACGCTGATGAAGGTCGTGGGCCGCGACGTCTGGATCGGTATCTGGGCGGTGGTGCTGGCCATCGTCGCGACGACGCGGTGGGAGGAGCGCACAAGCGGATCGCACCCTGACGTGCGAGAGATATGGCGCCGCTTTCCCAAGTTCATCCTGGGCTTCTTTCTTGCGTCAGCGCTCATCACGGCCCTGACCGCCAGCTACAGCCTGACAGACTATAACAAGGTGGCCGTGCCCGGCCTGATCGCGCCGATCAAGGATCTGCGCAGTTGGGCCTTTATCTTCTGCTTTCTCAGTATCGGCCTGACGACCCGATTTTCGACTCTGTCAGCCGGCGGCCGAAAGCCATTTGGCGCCTTTGCGATCGGCGTCGCCGTCAACCTGATCCTTGGCTTCATCCTGTCGGTCCATATATTCGGCGATTATTGGGCACGATTGGGCCAATGAGCTTCATCTCTGCCATTCGTGCGCTTGTCGCGCCCGATCGCCCTTGCACAGGATGCGTTCATTTTACGGATGCGCCCGATCTGATCGAGCGCGAATTCGTCGGAATCGCCATTTTATCCTCTGCGCACGCTTCGGTTCGCGGTGATGATGGTCTGTGCCAACATCATGATCGGATGACGAATGGCCGCCAACGATGCGACGCTTTCACCCTAGAAGCGCGTTGTAACGGTCGTCCCAAAGCGAACCGACCTTGATTTTCTGCGGCAGGAAGCCCGCGTCATGGAATGTGTCGGCCACGGCCTGTTGCGACGCGACCGCCTCTTTGGTCACCGGCAACAGGTCCGTCGGCTGGCTGGCGCTGCGTAACTGGTCCAGCACATAGGACAGCGGCACTTCTATTTCTTTCGCCAGTGCTTGGGCGAAACGCTCTTCATTCTTCGCCTTCCAGGCAAAGCCCTGTTTGAGCAATTGCAAATAGGCGCCGACCTGCGCCGCCTTGACCGGATCGGCCAACGCATCGACATGGGCCGAAGCGTATAGTTGCCCGACAGGAAGCCCAGCGCGGTTTTGAGAACATGCGCGCCCTGGGTTGCGACCGCCCGCTGGATCTGGAAACCGTAAATGGCCCAGGCGTCGATGGCGCCGTTGGAAAAGGCGGCCATCCCGTCCGTAGGCGACATGGCGACGGGATGGATATCCTGCCAGCCAAGCCCCACCGACTGCAGCATGCGAATGAGGAAATATTGCGACGTCGTCGCACGGACATAGGCGATGCGGCGCCCTTTAAGATCGGCCAAATCGCGGATGGGCGAATGGCGAGGGACCAAAATCACCTGATTATTGACGTCGCCAACGATGGTTGCGACCTGCCGAAAGCTCTGAATCGACGAAGCGGCGGCAAAGACAGGCGGAATTTCGCTCATCGTGCCGAAATCCAGCGAACCGCCGTTCAGCGCTTCGATCACGAGATGCCCAGACTGGAAGAGGCTGTAGTCGACGCCGAAGTCTTTTGGTTTCAGCCCGGCCGTGCGCAGGATGAGTTCATAACCGCCCTTGCTGTACGACGAACGCAGCTTCCCCCCGCCAGCACCGGGCGAAGCACCGCAGCCACCCAACATGGTGAAGGCCAGACCGGCACCCACGGCACCAAGCAAGGTTCGGCGGTCATGCCGTCTATCGGTCACACATGATCCTTTATATTGGACAGCGCCTGCAAAGATTGATGGCGCGGACGCCGGCGATCACCGCGTCATTCGGCTGCGATCGCGGCCGGTGCGGCACGGGCGTGGCGGTTTTGGACGAACGGCAGGCCAAGATGGCCACGCAGCGTGTCATGCGCATATTCGGTCCGGAACAGCCCCCGTGCCTGCAACAACGGCACCACGCGGTCGACGAAGATCGCGAAGTCCGCCGGATTGGTGACGCGCAGGTTGAACCCGTCCGATGCGCCATCCAGAAACCAGCGCTCGATTTCGTCCGCCACGGTTTTGGGCGAACCCACGAAGGGGTTGGCGCGCGCGGCAAAACGCCAGGCGGTTTCGCGCAGCGTCAGATTGTCCCGCTGCGCCGTGCGAATGATGCGTTCGGCCCGGCCCTTATAGCTGTTGAGCGACAGATGGCTGACGTCCGGGAAGGGGGCGTCCAGATCATATTGCGTAAAATCATGATAGTTGAACGGCCGGCCCAGCTGCACCAGCGCCTTGTTCAGGTCCAGCTTGCCATTCTGCTCCTCCTCGATCGCGCGCGCTTCCTCATCTGTGTCAGCGATGATCGGGATCAGCCCGGGCAGGATCAGAATATGATCGGGGTTGCGGCCGAGCGCCGTCGCACGGCGCTTCACATCCGCATAATATTCCTGCGCCTGATCGAAGCTTTCGGCATTGGCATAGATGCCTTCGGCGATCGCGGCGCCCAGCGCCCTGCCCTGTTCGGATTCGCCAGCCTGGAAGATGACCGGCTGCCCCTGCGGCGAACGCTGGATGTTGAGCGGACCGGCCACGGAAAAAAAGGCGCCCTGATGGTTGAGCGGATGCTGCTTGCCCTTGTCCAGAAAGACCGCATTGGCCTTGTCGCGCGGAAAAGCGTCGTCCTCATAACTGTCCCACAAGCCTTGCACGACGTCGACAAATTCGCGGGCGCGGGCATAGCGTAGCTTGTGATCGAAATGCTCCTCACGGCCATAGTTGCGCGCGGCTCCTTCCAGGCCCGTAGTCACGACATTCCAGGCGGCGCGCCCCCGGCTGATCAGGTCGAGCGAGGCGAACTGGCGCGCGACATTGAAGGGTTCCCAATAGGAGGTGGTCAAGGTGCCGGCGAGGCCGATCCTGCTGGTTGCGGTCGCGACGGCTGAGAGCAGCGTCAGCGGTTCCAGGCGGTTGAGGAAATGCGGCGCCGTATCTGGCGTGATGTAAGGAGAATCGACGATGAAGACGAGGTCGAACTTGGCCGCCTCCGCCTTGCGGGCGTTGTCGATATACCAGTCAATGTTGACGCTGGCATCGCCAGGCAGATCCGGATGCAGCCAGCCATTTTGCGTGGTGCCGACGCCGCTCAAGATAGCGCCGAGGTGAAGTTGTCGACTGGCTGTCATAAAAATTCATCCATTCCAATGACCGGTGCAGCACTGAATATCCGTCGTGACGACATGATGATTGTCGATCCGTCGGAGCCGCAGATTGATCATTGGAACGCTATGCTCCAACGCTTGCACCAACAAATGAGTTCGTGACCAGATTATTTAGCAGAACTTATAACGCTTCTGATATTCGGCATTTCTTCGTAGGAAGAACGGGATGGAGCGGATTGGTCGATCAAGCACCGCTGCCCGCACCGAAGCGGGATTTTAGAGACGCTGGACAATGACATGAGGAAACCGAAGTCGAACATCAATCATGGCGACGACCTATGTGATTGAACGAAAAGGAAACACGCCATTATAGCGAATATTGGATCTTTCGCATCCTGAAGCGATGCAAATAATATGTGAAATTCCAAAGCTGGGAACTGCGCTTCTCATTTCCCAGCGCCACCTTCCGCTTCCTATGCATCGCCATCGACAAGTTTTGAGGATTGATGGCGTAAATGACGAATCTATCTCCTGCTATCCGCCGTGCCGCGCCGTCGAGGCTGGCGCCGCGCATCTATGGCGTGGCGCGCGATGGAGATGGGCCGCGCGTTGCGGCACCTACCAACCGCGCATCCTTTAGCGAGGAAAGGCTGCATCGCCAGCAGCAACTCGCCGCATCGCTGCGCCTGCTCGCCCATCATGGCGTGGAGCCGGGACTGGCAGGGCATTTGAGCGCCCGCGACCCGGAACATACGGATCATTTCTGGGTCAATCCGGTGGGTGTGCCCTTTTCCCACATCCGGGTATCCGACCTGCTGCGCATCGACAGCGACGGCCGCGTGGTGGAGGGCGATGGCCCCGTAAACCTGTCCGGCATTCCCTATCATCATGCCGTCCAGCGCGCGCGGCCCGGTGTCGTGGGAATCGTGCATGCGCATAGTTTCCACGCCAAGACATGGTCCGCCTTTGGCCAGCCGATCGAACCGATCATAGCCGACGTTGCCATTTTCCATGACGATCAGGTCGTTTTCTTACCCGATCGCCCGGAGGGAAAAAGCCAGGCGGAGACATGGGCACAGATAGCGGGGCAGTTTGCCCGCGAACTGAGCGATCGCAACATCCTGCTGTGGCGCAACCATGGTCATTGGACCGTCGGTGACAGCGTCGAAGCCGCTGCCTGGCGCTTCATCGCCTATGAAAGCGCCGCGCGAGTCCAATTGGCTGCCCTCGCAGCGGGGACACCATTAACCGATCCGCCGAAGCGCGCACCTTCGCACGAACAGCGCGAAGCATGGGCCTGGCTCAGCTTCCTGCCCTATTGGGATGAGATCGTCCGCGCCGAGCCAGATCTGCTCGATTGATGCCCGCTCCTTCATCCTTTTCGCGGCGCGGTCTGCTGTCCAGCGCCGGTGCCTTGGCGCTTGCCGGGTGCAGGCCATCCGCCAAGGCGCAGAGGCTTTCGGACGTTACCCTGCGCGTGTGGCGATACAAGAATACTGCGGGCAATTTCATGGCCGCCGCAGGCCTGGCGGACATGCCGTACAAGGTTCGCTATGTCGATCTGCCGGGTGGGTCGCTGGTGCTCAATGCCTATGCGGCCGGCGAACTCGATTATAGTTATATGAGCGAAATTCCGCCGGCTTTCGCCATCCAGTCAGGCACGCCGATAAAATTGATCGCGACGCACCAGGGCGATGTGAACAATAGTGGCGTGTTGGTGGGCAAGTCCTCACCCGCGCGCCGGTTCGAGGATTTACGCGGGCGGACCATCGCCTACACGCCCAACACCAACAATTATTATTATCTGCTGAAATTGCTGGAAGCGCACGGCATGACGTTGAAGGACGTCAAGGCAGTGGGCCTGCCGGTAAGCGACGCCAACGCCGCCTTTACCCGTGGCCATGTGGAGGCGACCGTAGCGAGCGGCATATCGGCGCTGCTGACGGAAAAGCTGCTGGGCGGGCGGTGGATCATATCCAACGTCAAAGGCATATATTCGGGCAATTTCTGCATCTCCGCGCATCCCGACGCGCTGGGCGATCCGCTCAAACGCGCCGCGATCCGGGATTATCTGCGCCGTGAACAGACCACATGGCAATGGATCGGCCATAACCCCGCGCGCTGGGCCGCGCTGTCGGGTCAGTTGAGTGATCAATCGCCGGCCCTGTTCGAGCGGCTGGCGCGCGAAGCCAGCCGGCCCGCGCTGATCGTGCCGCCGGCGGCCGATGCCATCGCCAGCCTTCAACAAGTGACCAGCGACCTTTTCGCATTCGGGTTGGTGCGCGGCGAATACGACATGTCGGGATTGTGGGAAGCCGGGCTGATCTGATTCCGGGTCAGGCATTCAAGACGGAATAACGTTAAAATGGGGGAAATTTCAATGTTCGATACCAAGACAATGCTACGCGTCGCTTTGCTCTCGTCGGCTCTGAGCGCCGGTGTGGGGACAGCATCGCAGGCCATTGCTCAAGGGGCACCGGCCGCAACCGAAGCGGAGACGGATTCAACCATCGTCGTCATCGGCAATCGCAGCCGCGCCACCACTGTTATCGACAGCCCCGCGCCGATCGACGTGATCGACGAGAGCCAGTTGGCCACGCTGGGCGCCAATAGTTCGCTGCGCGATGCGTTGGGCGTGTTGTTGCCCAGCTTCAATTCGCTGACGGTCAGTTCATCGTCCTGGAACAGCGTGGCGCGACCTGCGGGTCTGCGCGGCCTTGGCGGATCGCATGTACTGGTGCTGGTGAATGGCAAGCGGCGACACAATAGTTCATTGCTCAACCTGTCGACCGGCAGCGTCGATCAGGGCGCCAATTCGGTCGATATCGACCTGATCCCCGCCGCCGCGATCAAGCGAATCGAAGTGCTGCGCGACGGCGCGGCCGCGCAATATGGATCGGACGCGATCGCCGGCGTGATCAACATCGTGCTGAAAGACGATGCGCAGGGCGGGACGCTCAGCCTGAACGCGGGCAAGCGCTACAGCTATCTGGGCAATAGCGACGGTCGCAATATCGAGGCCGGCGGCAATATCGGCTTCAGGCTGGGCGAAGGCGGCTTCCTGAACATCGCTGCCAATGCCAGGGACAATAATCATGCCCGACGCGCTATCCCGGCGACCGGCGCCTTCTATTATCCCGCCAACGGCCAACCGGACCCGCGCGAAAATCGCGACAAGACCGCCTTCACCGGCGGCCTGCCCGATCTGCGCGCGCTGACCATCCTGTATAATGCCGAGTTGCCCTTATCGCCCGGCGCTACAGTCTATTCTTCGTCGACCTGGTCCACCCGAGAGGCCGTCATCGGCCAGAATTTCCGCCGGCCCAATTCGACCAATGCCGTGCTGTCCATTTTCCCGGACGGCTATGCGCCCAATTACACGCTAGATGAGCGCGACTTTCAGGCACTGGGCGGCGTCAAAGGGGAAAGTGGCGGCTGGAACTGGGACATTTCCAGCACCTATGGCGAAAACCGGTCGAAAAACGGTTCGACCAACAGTTTGAACGCCTCGCTGGGCAGCGCAAGCCCCACCAAGTTCTGGACCTTTACCGCAAAATTCAAACAGTGGACGAACAATGTGGATGTCTCAAAGGGGGTCGACATCGGTCTTGCCGAGCCACTGAAAATCTCTTTCGGCGCGGAACATCGCTATGAGCAGTTCCAGACTATTGCAGGGGATCCGGCCTCCTATGCCAATGGCCTCTATCGCTATCCCGCCGGGACGCCGCTTGCGGGGCGCTACGCCACGATCGGCGCGCAGGGTGCGATCGTACTGACGCCCGAGGATGCCGCCAAACTGAGCCGCAACAGCTATGCCGCCTATGTCGACATCGGCTTCAACCCGATCCCCCAATGGTTCGTCGCGGTGGCAGGGCGGGCCGAACATTATGACGACAGCGCGGGTGACACGCTGAACGGCAAATTCACGACCCGTTTCGACTTTACCGATAATTTCGCGATCCGAGGCACTGTGAGCAACGGCTTCCATGCGCCCGCGCTGGCACAGTCGGCCTTCGCGCAGACATCCAACCAATATACCACGGTGAACGGCGTACAGACCTTCATCACCGCCAAATCGGTACGGCCCGGCACGCCGATCGGCGACGCGCTGAGCGCAAAGGCACTGACGCCGGAGAAATCCTTCAACCTGTCGGCTGGCTTCACCTACAAGCTGGGATCGCGCCTCAACTTGTCGGTCGATGCTTATCAGATCAAGCTGGACGATCGCATCGCCCAGACCGGCTATTTGACCGGTGCGGGGGTCAGCGCGATCCTGGTCGCCAACGGGTTCGATCCCAACTATTCGGTCCGCTATTTCGCAAACGCGATCGACACCCGCACGCGCGGCGTGGAGGCCGTGCTGAACTATCTCCAGCCATTGGGCGTGGACAAGTCGTTGCGCCTGACCGCAGGCTATAATTACAACAAGACCAAGATCACAAGTGTTGCCGCCAATCCCGCGGAACTGGCCGCGCTCAATCTGACTCTCTTCGATCGGCAAGCGCAGGGCTATATCGACCGCAACCTGCCGCGCACCAAGCTGATCCTTGGGCAGGATCTGGCGCTTGGCAATCTGAAGCTGAACCTGCGAGAGACACGCTATGGCAAGGTCGCTTTCCTGGGCACGGCGGCGGCGAGCGACCAGTTTTACGGCGCCAAGTGGATCGCGGACATCGACCTGTCCTTCCAGGCGACGAAGAATGTGAACGTCGCAATCGGCGCGAACAATTTCTTCGACACCTATCCGGACAAAAATACGTTGCCCGATACAAATGGCTTCCCGCCTTATCCGGCGCAGTCCCCCTTCGGCTTTTACGGCGGCTATTATTATGGCCGCCTGTCGTTCAGCTTTTAAAAGGAGAAACAGGCATGGCCCACCACTCCGGCACGCTCAAACTCGGCGCTTTCCTGTCGGGCCATGGCTCGCACAATGCCAGTTGGCGCCTGCCGGAGGTGGACGAAGACGCATCCCGCAGTTTTGCTCCTTACGCGCGGGTAGCGCAGAAATTGGAGGAAGGATTGTTCGATGCGATTTTCCTCAACGACAGCGTTGCCGTGCCCGAACTGGACCCGAAATCGCTGGCACGAAGCGCGCAGGGAATGCGCTGGGATCCGTTGACCCTTCTTCCCGCCTTGGCGGTGGTGACGCGCCGGATCGGCCTCATCAGCACCGCCAATACCACCTATAACGAACCCTATACGCTCGCCCGGCGGCTCGCCTCGCTCGATCATCTCAGCGAAGGGCGTGCCGGTTGGAACCTCGTCACGTCGCTGGGCGGCGGCGAAAATTTCAACCGGGACGATCATTTGCTTCATGCCAAACGCTATGAACGAGCGGAGGAATTTTTCGACGTCATCACCGGCCTGTGGGATAGTTGGGAAGACGATGCGTTCGTTCAGGACAAGGCGAACGGCATCTGGTCCAACCCGGACAAGATGCACTTGCTGAACCACAAGGGCGCCCATTTTTCGGTCCAGGGACCACTCAATTCCGCACGGCCGGTGCAAGGCTATCCGGTAATCGCCCAAGCCGGCTCCTCCAACGACGGCCGCGAACTGGCCGCGCGTACAGCGGAACTGATCTTTACCGCCGCGCAGACGATCGAAGAGGCGGAGGCTTTCGACGCAGACGTCACCGCGCGGCTGGCCAGATATGGGCGCAAACGCGCGGATGTGCGAATATTGCCGGGCGTATCCGTCTATGTCGGCGACAGCGCGCCGGACGCCCGTGCCCGTTATGAGGCATTACAGGATTTACTCGACCCGATATCGACGCTCAAGGGAATTTCGCATTTCGTCAATATCGGCATCGACCTGTGGACGCTGGATCTGGACGAACCGATCGTCCTGCCCTCCGTCATCCCGGTGACGAACACGCATAAAAGCCGACAGCAATTAGTAATAGATCTGATCCGACGCGAGCAGCCGACGGTTCGTCAATTGCTGCGCAAGATGGTGGCAGGAGGCCATCGTATCCTCTTTGGCAGCGCGCAGGATATTGCGGACGATTTCGAACATTGGTTCCGTGCCGGGGCGGCCGATGGGTTCAATATCATGTTCCCGGACCTGCACGGATCAGTGGACCGGTTCGTCGAGCAAGTCATACCCGAATTGCAGCGGCGCGGGCTGTTTCGCACCGATTATGAGGGGCCGACATTGCGGGACAATCTGGGCCTTGCGCGACCGCGCAATCGCTTTTCCGCTGCGCGGATCGACCATAGCCCCGCCATCAGGCGCTAACAGCCGCGGGCATACAAGTTCGGCCCCCAGACGCCGGCAGCTGGGGGCGGATATCGATGCCCGATCGCAAAGCCGGCTGGATCGCGAGGGTAGCCCTGCTCTCATCGCCTCTGCCATGCCCGGACCTGCGCAGATGGTCCGGGCAGATCATCATCGCAACACGAAGCCACCGTCGGGATACAGGGTCGAGCCCGTGACGAAGCCGTTCTGCATCAAAAATAGAACGGTTGAAGCCACTTCCTTTTCGGTTCCGGGGCGTCCTACAACGGACATGTCCCGGTAGCTGTCAAAGGCTGCTTCACGGATTTCGGCAGGGCGCTGCCTCCATAAATGGCCGTCGATGGTGCCTGGCGATATGCAGTTCACGCGGATGGGCGACAGGTCGACCGCCAATGCGCGCGCCAGCCCCTCGATCGCGCTGTTGCAGGCGACATAGGCTGGAATGCCCTTGATCGGCCGCGCGCCTGCCGCACCTGCCATCAACGTGATCGACCCGTCAGGCGCGAGATAGGGGAGCGCATCGCGCACGGTCCAATATTGGCCCCAGAATTTCGAGCGAAACGGGCTTTCGGCGTCTTCATCGCTGATCTGGTCGATCGGCCCGAGCGTGTAGCTGGCTGCGGATATGAAGAGGTGATCGAACGCACCCACCCGATCGAAAAAGGCGCGGATGGACGGCTTGTCCGACGTATCGACGGGGTGCGCACTAGCGCAGCTTCCCAGTTCGGAGAGCGCTGTAGCGAGGCGCGCCTCGTTGCGGCCACCGATCACCACATGGGCGTCCTGAGCAATCGCCTGGCGCGCTACCTCCAGGCCGATGCCGCTGCCACCACCGATAATGATCGCGCGTTTGTTTGCAAGTGGCATGGCATAGGCTCCAAATAGGCGGGTTTTGACCCGGAATATGGACCTTCAGATAGCATGGAAATTTCGTCTGGTTTCGGGTATCAATTCCCGATCATCAGGACATAATTTCGAGAATACGATGATCTCCAGCGAACGGCTAAATGGTATTCGGGCCTTCGTGCAGGCGGAACAGTCCGGCAGTTTCGCCAAGGCGTCCGAGCGGCTGGGACTGTCCCAATCGGCTGTCAGCAAGGCGATCGCGCGGCTGGAATATAGGCTGGGCGTAAAACTTTTCTTCCGGACCACCCGGCATCTCAGCCTGACGGATGAAGGCCGTGCTTATTATCAAAGCTGCCTGCGCGCGTTGGCCGAACTGGCCAGTGCCGAGGCCGCGCTTGCGGATCGAAAAGCATCGCCGTCAGGCACGCTGCGCATCAACTTGCCCGAATTGTTCGGTCGCAAAAGGGTGATACCTGCCCTCCTGGATTTGGCGAACCGATATCCGTTGCTCAACCTGGACGTCAGTTTCGACAATCGGATCGTCGATCTGGCGGAAGAAGGATATGATCTCTCCGTTCGTATCGGCCACTTGCCAGACAGCAGCGGGTTGATCGCCAGGAAATTGGGCGAGCAGGACCTGCTTATCTGCGCTGCGGCATCTTATTGTGCGGCCCGGGATATTCCGACCGAGGCCGACGAACTTGGCAATCATCGCGCGATCACGCATCTGCGTGAGGGGCGTGAAGATCCCTGGCTATTCCTGGATGGGGACGGAGCGGTCAAACGGACCGTGGTGAGAGGATCGCATCGATTTGCGAGTTTCGACGCCATCGCCTCTGCAACGGTTGCCGGAATGGGGATTGCCCAACTGCCCGCCTGGCTGGTTGCAGATCAGCTGCGCTCCGGAGAGCTCATCTCGATCTTCCCCCATTTGCAACAGCCCAGATTGCCGATCCATGTCATATGGCTGGAAACGAGAGACATGACACCGCGCGTACGTGCGACGGTCGACGCACTTGTCAGCGCGCTTTCACCACCGTCGATCCTCTAGTAACCCTCGCCGTGTCTAAAAACCGACGCCCATCAGGCGTTCGCGTTGCCATCGCCGACGAAGAACCGGTCGATCACCTCTCGCGTCAGACGAGCGGGACGCAGGCTGCTCGCGTCGATGCAGCACCAGCTGGATTTGACTTCGGCCAGTACTTCCTCGCCACGGCGGATGACCGTTTCGTAGAAAGCGCGGGCGCCCTGGACCTTTTCCAGCAGCACGGTGGCGATGACATCGTCGTCCAGAAAGGTAGGCTTGCGATAGGTGATTTCATGCTTGAGCGCGACCCAGAGATGCTGGGCGACCGCTTCGGATGGGGCCAGCGCGCGCCAATGGTCCAGCACCGCCTCCTGCACCCATTTCAGGTAGCTGGCATTGTTGACATGACCCATGAAGTCGATGTCGGTCGGATCGATGCCGATCGGGAAGCGGTGGGGAATCGCGTTACTCACATGAATGTCAATAACAGGCCTGCACGCGTACTGATAGAGGGGATAGGCGGATGAACGGAAAAAGGGGCCGATCCGAAGACCGACCCCTTTTACCAACAGCTTCGTTCGTTGCGAGCCTGTCAAGAAGCGGCCAAAACAGCGCTTCCCGTTTCTCGACTGCGCTCGAAACGAACGGATCTTGGCGGTTTAGAAGCGCCAGCCGACGCTGCCGACCACCTGATGACGGTCGGTGTCGATGCCGAATTCGCTGGTCGTCGCCCCGTCTGCGAAGCGCAGCTTGGCATCTTCATATTTGGAATAGCGATATTCGACCTTGGCGAAGGTGTTGGCGTTGATCGCGCGCTCCACGCCCGCGCCGATCCGCCAGCCGTTCAGCTTGAAGGCCTCGTCGGTGCTTTCATTGGTGTTGCCGGCCAACACGTTCAGCTTCGTGTTGGTATAGCCGCCCTTCACATAGACGAGCGTGGCGGGATCGGCCAGGATACCGGCACGCGCACCGACATAGAGGTCGCGACCCTGCTTTACGCGGCCGAAGCCGAATTGGTCGGTATAGTCGCGGCGGCTGCTCTTGGAGGTCGAGTTAGTCCATTCGCCTTCAACGCCGACGACCGCGCTGCCGAGATTGACGTCATAGCCGGCGCCGACGCCGTAGAGCAGGCCGTCGATCTTCTGATCGTCATTGCCATTATCATTGTCCACGTCGCTGCCAGCACCCGTGCGGTCATAGCCAAGGATGGCTTCGACACGCGGGCCGGTGAAGGTCGGGCCGACATCCTGCGCCAAAGCGGGAGTGGCCACGGTGGCGCCGGCCAAGAGGGTTGCGACCATCAACTTACGCATAACAGATACTCCGTTCAAACATTCTCTCCCCTCTCTCAGGGGGTGAGACGCTCAAGCCGGGAGCGGCCGCCTTTGTTTCATGAACCTCAGATAAACGCTTGATTCTGTGCCATTAATGTCACGAAATTGGCTCCATTCGCCGTGCGACCGTGCCGAACGGACGATGAAGCGACGGAACGATTTTCAACATTCCACGACATTGACGGCCAATCCGCCCAGCGATGTCTCCTTGTAGCGGCTGGCCATGTCTTCACCTGTCTGGCGCATGGTTTCGATCACCGCGTCCAGGCTGACGATGTGGCGCCCGTCACCCTGGAGCGCGAGATAGGCGGCGTTGATCGCTTTTACCGCGCCCATCGTGTTGCGCTCGATACAGGGGATCTGCACGAGGCCGCCGATCGGGTCGCAGGTGAGGCCGAGATTATGTTCCATGCCGATTTCCGCGGCATTTTCGACTTGCGTGTTGGTGCCCCCCAGGACGGCGGCAAGACCGGCAGCGGCCATGGAGCAGGCCACGCCGACTTCGCCCTGACAGCCCATTTCGGCAGCGGAGATGGAAGCGCGCTTCTTGTAGAGGAAGCCGATCGCAGCGGCAGTCAGCAGGAAGCGACGCTCTCCGTCCCGGTCGGCGCCGGGCACGAAGCGGCGATAATAATGCAGCACCGCCGGGATGACGCCCGCCGCGCCGTTGGTGGGGGCGGTGACGACGCGACCGCCGGCCGCATTCTCCTCATTCACGGCGAGCGCGAACAGGCTGACCCATTCGAAAATCTGGGCGGGACCGAGCGCGTCCTGCTGCAAGCGCAGCCGCTGATGAATGGCGCGAGCGCGACGGCGGACCTTGAGGCCGCCGGGCAGCAGCCCCTCCTGCATCAGGCCCCGGTCGATCGACGCGCTCATGGCGTCGATGACATTGTCCAGGAAGGCTTCGGTTTCCGCCTGCACCCGCCAGGCGCCTTCGTTGCGCAGCACCAGCGTCGCGATCGACAGGCCGCTGACGTCGCCCTGCGCCAGCATTTCCGCGCCGGAGGAGAAGGGCCAGGGCTGGACGACATTATGGCCGAGCGGCGCGTCATCGCTGACCGGCACTACACCCGGCAGCACCGCGCCGCCGCCGATGGAATAATAGTCGCGTACGATCGGATCGTCACGCCCGTCCAGCCAGGCGGTGAAGCGCATGCCGTTGCTGTGCGCTTCCAGAAAATCACCCATGTGGAAGAGGAGATCACGCGCTTCCTCGAACGGCAGCCAGTGATCCACGGCGCTGCCCGCCCGAATGCGGCCATCGGTGCGGATCGCCGCCAGGATGGACCCGATCGCATCGGGATCGACGCTTTCGGGACGATAGCCCGACAGGCCGAGCAGGATGGCGCTATCCGTCGCATGGCCCCGTCCGGTCAGCGCCAGCGATCCGAACAATTCGCACTGCACCCGAACCGGCGTCTGCGGCAGCGTGTCCATGAACATCAGCGCGGCGCGCATCGGCCCCACCGTATGCGAACTGGACGGGCCGATGCCGATGGTGAACAGGTCCATCACGCTGATCGCGGTGGCCGCGTCGATCGCGCTCTTCGTCACATCAATAATCCTTGGAAATACGTACGTTGGCGCTTTCGCGCCCGAGGGTGGAGATGGCCGCCAGCAGGGATAGCCAGCGCGTGACCTGATATTCCATGCGGGTGGCGCTGTAGCCCTGACCGTCGGTGATCAGTTCGACATAGGTTTTGCGGGTAAGATATTTGCCAGCCGCGATCGACGTACCCTGCCCCTGCGTCGGGTCGGCGGCGATGATGCGCAGCCGGTCGAGGCCCGCTGCCTTGCGCACCGCGTTGATCGGATCAAGGCCGCCATTGCCCTGCAACGATCCGACGGCAGAGGCGAGTTGCAGCGCTTCGGGCGCGGACAGGTTGGTGATGGAGGTGCCGAACAGGATGCGCGAAAGCAGTTCGTCCTGCGGCAGCGCGGGGACGCTGGTGAAGGTGATGTCGGGTTTCAGGCCCGTGCCGCCGACATGGATGGTGGCGCTCAGGTCACTCACATCGGCTTCGGCGCTGATGTCCAGCGTCGGGTTGACCGGTACCTTGCCGTCGAACTGGATATTGCCTTCGCGCAGCTCGAAGCGACGGCCGGCAAATTCATAGCCGCCGCGCACCAGTTGCGCCCGGCCCGCAATGGCGGGGTTGGTGACGGTACCGCCGATATCCAGGTCCGCGCGCCATTCGCTGTCAAGGCCGAGGCCGGTGACGGTCAGACGGTTGCGCGCCCGCGCCTTGATCGCCAGCGCCCAGGGGACGTTGGTGCGAGGACGTTCGATCTCGTCGCCGCGCCGGTTGACCTCGACCACCTTGAGTTCGGGGATCTGCGCCACGGCGGCGGCGCGGCCCATGGTGAAGCGGCTCTTGTTGAGGACCAGGTCACCGCCGATCGTGCCGCCCACACCGTCGGATTTGAGGGTGATGGGGCCGGTAACGGTTGCGGCGATATCGTCCCGCTCCAATAGTGCGGCATTGTCGGCTTGCAGGCTGAGGTCCATGCCGACCCCGGCAATACCGTTGAAGGTGAAGCGGCCGGTGCCGTTGACGGTGCCGCCATTTTGCGCGGTCGCGGCGAAGCTGGAAATGACCAGTTGCGCACCGGAGAAGCGGCCCCGCGCCTTGACGCCCTTCAGCCGCATGCCCGTGACGGGGCTGTTGATGGCGGCATTGTCGGTCGTGAAATTACCGGTGATGACCGGCGCGCCCAGCGTGCCGCGCATATCCGCAGACACGCCGACCATGCCGGCAATATCGACGATCTCCACCCCGGTCAGGCGCCAGAGCGTGTCCGCCGTACCGTTGAAGCGCAACTGGCCGAAGAAGGGCGCGCTGTTGAGGCGAGTGACGAGTCCCCCTTCCGTGCCCAGCGGGTTGAGCAGCGCCTGCGCCTGGCCGATCGTCTTGCCATCGGCGACGAAGACCATGCGGGTCGCCAGCCGTTCGCCGGTCAACACGGCATTGACGCCGACATCGACTGGTCGACTGCTGAGCGAGAGGCCGGAGCGGGACAGGCCCCGGATACGCAGCTCCGCCTTGCCGGTGGGCAACCCACCGCGCGGCTGAACATAGCTGAGCGACCCGGTCGCCATGCCACCAAGACCCAGATTATCATAGGCGATGTCGAGCAGCGCCAGCGGCAGCTTCTGCATCCGCGCTTCGATATGGGTCGATTCTCCACCCAGTTCGCCGGCCAGTTGCAGGGATCCGCCGGCATAGCTGATCGTGGCGGGCGACAGACGCCAGCCATCCTCCGCCCGCGTCAGCAGCGCGGCGCGGGTCAGGCGAATGGGGCGCTTGTCGATCGTGCCGGCGGCGGTGAGGCGGATGCGGTCGGGTTCGACCTGCGCCTCCCCCTGAAGGTCGAACAGGCGACCGCGCTGGCCCGACAGGCTGCCGCGTATCTTGCCCTTGCCATCGACCAGTTCGGCATTGGCGGCGAAGCGGCCGAGCAGCACACCCCCGACGCGTAGGCCCCGCGCCTGCGCCGTGGCGGTAACGGTGGTGCCCGTTGGGTCGAGCAGGATCGTGCCGTCCAGCGTGCCGCGCCGAACCTCTATGATCGTCGGCCCTTCGAACGCGGCATCGCTGGCCGTCAGCTTCAGCTGGACCTGCTGGTTCGCGTCGATCGGCTTGAAATTGATATAGCCGGTGACCGGCCCCATGACGCTGAGCTGACCGTCGAGCCCGCCGGCGATCGGGCGAATATCGCCGCTGGCGGTGACGCCCGACACGGCCAGATTGGCGACCCGCACAACCGCCTGCCCGCCCTGCGGCAGCAGGATCACGCCCCGAGCGGTGAAGGGGCCGAGCGTCGAACCGCCATTGGCGGTGTAGCTATAGCCATTGGCGTCCGGGATCAGCTTCGCCCGCACATCGCGCAGGCCCAGCGCATCCATCGGCCGGGCGAGCAGCAGGTCGACGGTCGGCCGCTCTATCATGCCGTCCAGCGTCAGCGTGACCGGCCCGTAACGCCCGTGCCGGCCGCTACCTTCCAGATGGAGCGACCCGT
This sequence comes from Sphingobium limneticum, assembly GCF_008710155.1. Taxonomy (GTDB): domain Bacteria; phylum Pseudomonadota; class Alphaproteobacteria; order Sphingomonadales; family Sphingomonadaceae; genus Sphingobium; species Sphingobium limneticum. The sequence continues at coordinate 90,129 of NZ_VYPZ01000001.1, read as the reverse complement.
CGCGATGGCGTATGCCGCGCGCCGTCAGATTGAGCAGGGGCGACGTCAGTTGCATGTCGGACAGCGCGAACTGGCCATCCTTCATAAGCTCAAGCCGACTGCGCAAGGTCGGCAGGCCACCGCCCAGCGTCCGCAGGAAATCATTGTCCAGCCGCCGTACCCGCGCCAGCGCATTACCGCTGAGGCCGAAGCCGCCATCGCTGCGTGGCACGGCGCGCAATTTGGAGGTCAGATCGACCACGCCCAAGCCACGAATGAACAGTCCGTTGATCGCGCCGTCCAGACCCGCATCATAGCGGCCGGTCGCCAGATCGGCGATCACCGTCAGCTTGCCGCGCAGCTTGTCGGATCGCAACTGCATGGGATTGCTGACGATTGTCTGGCCGTCCAGTTGGAGCACACCATCCAGCTGGAAATTGCGAACGATCCCGCCGACCAGATCGCCCTGCCCGTCCAGACTGCGCGCACGCAACCGCAATGGAATCAGCACCGGCCCCTTGCCGGTGGCGCGGCCCTTGCCCTCGGCCCGGACGTCGTTGATGATCGCCTTTTCGATGGCGATCTGCCGCGCGGTGAGCAGATATTCGTAGCCGAGCGCGGTGAAGGCTCCATCCAGCCGGACCTTAGCCGCGATATCCTTGCCGCGCATGGTCTTGATCAGCGCTTCGGGCCGGGCCAGCTTCAGGTCCACACGCATATTGTCGAGCGCATTGTTGCGCAGGTCTATGGCGCCATCGGCGGTCATATCCAAAGCGGCGGACCGGAGCGAGAGGCGGCCGTCGATTACCCGCTCGACCATCGTGCCGTCGGCTCGCACGGTCAGGCGCGGCGCGGCGATGCGACGGAGCAGGCCGTTGCCGGCGATCGCGTTCCCCTCCACCGTGCCGCGCGCCGAATAGGCGCCGCTGCGGGCGGCGAGAGTGAAGTCGGCGACCGGCGCAGCATCGAGCGTGGCTGCGAGGCGGCCATCCCATTGGCTCCAGCTGCCCTTGCCGCCGATGCGCAGGTTGGCGTCCTGCTTCAGGCCTGCCATCGCCGCCAGCACGCCGGTCTTGGGCGCATTGACGGTGACGTCGAGGGCGAAGCGATCCTTGTCCGGCCGGCTGTCGAGCGCGATGGTCAGCGCGTCGCTGCCGTCCAGCGTGCGGGCGGACAGATCGATAATCGCACGGCCGCCGCGAATGTCCGCGTCGCCGGACATGGTGGCGCGCTGCACCCGGCCGGTGACGCCGGGGGTGATATCGAGCTGGCCGACCGAAAATTGCATCAGCCGGATGTCGAAGCTGGGCAGGATCGGTCCGCGCCGCTCGGTCGGGTTCAGCTTGGGCAATTTGTGCAGGGTCGCGTGCGGGATCACCAGCCGGTCGATATCCAGCCGGTTGGAGAGCCAGGCAAAGGGCCACCAGTCCAGTTCGACGCGGGGCGCCTCCAGAAACTTCCCCTTGGGATCGGACAGGATCAGGTCGCGCAGAACTGCCTTGCGATAGATGCTACCCTCGATCGCACCGACATGAATGCGCAGGCCAGAGGAAGATTTGATGGTGGCGATGCGGGTGGCGAGGAAGCGATGGCCGCCGCTCGTGTCCAGCCACGCCACCGCCGCCGCGACGATCAGCAGGATCGTGACGATCAGCCCGGCCAGCCAGCGTTGCCAACGACCGTCCCAGGCGCGGCGGCGCGGCACAGGTGCCGGCGTTGGCGGCATGACCGGAGGCGCTGCGTCGTCGGCCATCAGAAGGCCTGCCCCAGCGAAACATAGACCGCGATCTTGGGATCGCCCGACTGCGGATTGAGCGGCGTGCCCACATCGACGCGGATGGGGCCGAAATTGCTGTAATAGCGCAGGCCCATGCCCGCACCGATGCGCAGGTCGCGGAAGCGCGGCAGGAAGCTGGTGGAGATATTGCCGGCATCGACAAAGGGCACGACGCCGAAATTGCCGAAGCGGATGCGGCTTTCGAGCGAAAATTCGGCGAGGCTCTTGCCGCCGACCGGATCATTGTCATCGCCATAGCGCGGGCCGATCGCCTGATAGCCATAGCCGCGCACCGATGCGCCGCCGCCGGCATAGAAGCGGCGGGACGGCGCGATCTGTTCGACCGTCGATCCAAAGATGGTGCCGAAGCGGGCGCGCGCGGCAACGACCACACGGTCGCTCATCGGCTGATAGACGCTGCCGTCCACTTGCACGCGGGCATAGCCGAAGGTCGTGTTCTGGAAGGAGAGTTCGGGGCTGACGCGCGCGCCTAGGCGGAAGCCCTTCGACGGGTTGAGCAGATCGTCGCTGCCGTCATAGGTCAGGCTGACCGGCACGGCGGCGATCAGGAAGGTACGGCGAGCACCGCCGCTGAAGGCGTCGGCTTCATCCGATGCGATCAATTCACCGCCGAAACGCCAGACCCATTTCTTCTGGAACAATATATTGCTCTGCCGCTCTATCGCGCCGGACAGATTAATGGTGCGGGCATCATAGGCGTCGCGTCGGATATTGCTGATCGATACAAGCCCGGTCAGCACATTGTCGCGTCGATGGAAATTGTTGCGGCGGTAGGTGAAGGACGCCGTCTGCTCCTGCGTACCGAGCACACCGCGCAACGTCACCGCGCCTTCGGGCGGGAAGAGGTTGCGATGCTGCCAGCTGACTTCGGCGCGATAACCTTCGCCCGTGCCATAACCCAGTTCGCCGGCAATGGTGCGTAACGGCGCGGGGCGCATATCGACGTCCAGATCGACATGCTCGCCATCGCCAGCATCAACAGGCTTCAGGCTGACCGAGGAGACGAGGCCCGTAGCGACGATCGCGCGGCGCAGATCCTCGACATCCGATGCCATATAGGTATCGCCCGGATCGAAGCGGGCGATTTCCTGCGCATGATGGGCGTCGAACAGCTTCGTATCGTCCATCCGGATCGCGCCGAAGCGGCGAAATCCGCCCGGCGCGACGATGATGTCCAAATCGCCCTTACGCTCTTCATGGTCGATCCGCACTTCCGGTTCATCGACCCGGGCGAAGGGGAAGCCGCTTTCGGTCAGCGCGGTGCTGAGCGCGTCGCGACCCGCCAGGATCGCGTCCGCATCGACCGGATCGCCGGCCTTGGGCGGGAAGGCGGCGCGCAGCCGCGCCTCTTGCCCGGCGGTTTCGACAAGGCCGGTGACATCGACCGATTCCAGCAGATATTGGGTGCCCGGCACGATATCGAAGGTGACGGACAGGCGATCGCTGCCGGGCGGCGGCGCGACCACCGCGCTGCGGATACGGGCGGCATAATAGCCCTTCGCCCGCAACAGGCGGTCGAGCAGTTCGCCATCTTCCTTCATGCGGCGATTGATCTGAGCCAGGTTGGCGGGCTTGCCCTGCCCCTGGCGCAGCACCGAAAGTTCGTCGAAGCGCAGGGTGAATTGATCGTCGGCTATGGCGTCCAGGCCAGTGAGTTGCACGGTATAGCGCCGTTCCTCGCTGGCGTCGGCGAAGCTGGCATTGCCGTCGACCGGCTCGGCGGTCGCATCGGCATCATCGGTCGGAAAGGCGAGCACAGGCGAGGCCGGCTGCGCCGGAGCGGTCGGGTCGGCAGATGGCGGAACGGTCGCCTGTGATTCCAGTGGATCATCGGGCAGCGGCGTGATGCTGTCCGGCTGGCCCATGTCCGGCCAATCGACGCCGATATCGGGCATGGCATCCAGCGCCTGGCTGGGCGCAGGATCGGCGCTCTGGGCGGGGTCGGTCGAGACAGATGGCGGCGTTTCCTGCGCGCGCAGCGATGCGGGCGCGGCCAGCAGAAGCGGCGCAAGCAGGAGCCGGGCGGTATGCGGGCGGCCTGAAAAGCGGCGTTGGGTCCGCAAACCTTCGGTCATGGGGTCGGTCTAGACCAGAACCGGGCGTGAAGGCCAGCCCCAGAAGGTGGGAATCGCCTTCATTTATAGGGTAATTGTCAGAATGCGGTGTTCAACCGGTCCAGCAGCGCCCGAGCGGGGCTGGCAAGCGCAGTCGTCGCCGCGTTGCTCATCGCATCCAGCCGCTCCTGAAGACGGGCGACGCGCTCATATAATTCCTGGCTGGCATCAATCAACGCGCGGGCGGCAAAGGGAAAGCTGGCGGCAAGATCAACGTCCGTATGCGACGCGCGCCCCAGCCGATATTTCTCATCCGTCAGATCGACCTGCTCGATTTCACCCCGTTGCCAGGCGCGCTGGCTCAGTAACCAGGCGATGATGTGCATCAACCGGGTCGTGACCTTCAACGATTCGCACGCGAAGGCGACCCGGCGCATCGGATCCTCCACCCCATCGTCCAGCGAGGCGCTGCCGTCGAAATAGGCGCGCGCTTCATCCGCCATCACCATGGCTTCCAAATATAGTCCGTCGACCAGCCGGCGATGGAGGCCGGGATCAAGGAAAGCAGGGTTTTGCATCGCCCGTTGCTGCCATATTTTCGCAACCTTGTCAGGCCTATTGCCGGGCCTGAACAGCCCTTTGTCCCATTTATGATCGGTTAGTGCGGCGTTAACCGAAAAATCCTGGCTCAGGCGATGATGTCGGGTACGAGCGCATCTTCCAGCGTGGAAATTTCGTCACGCAGACGGAGCTTGCGCTTCTTGAGGCGCGCGATCTGCATCTGGTCGCCACCGCCGGCATCGACCAAGGCGGCGATCGCGCTGTCGAGATCGCGATGCTCGACGCGCAGCAGTTCCAGTCGGCGCATGATGTCTTCCCGGCTCACGACGCCTTGCTGCCCCTTCTCTTACTTGGCTCGAACAAGGCCTGATAACGCGAGCGGGCGGCGCGGGCCATCGCAAATTTTTGGGCGGCCCGTCGCAAAGGACGAAACACCGCGAGACAAGCGGGGCGAATCATGATTTATTTGATCATCCATCGCCACCCGTAAGGAGAATGTCATGGAAAATAGCCACATCTCAGCCCTTTCAGCCAAGCATGCCGGCCTTGAAGCACGAATCAAGGCGGAGTCGAGTCGGCCCATGCCCGACGCCATCCTCGTGGCCTCGCTCAAGAAGCAGAAATTGCGGTTGAAGGAAGAGTTGGCGGCGCAGCATTGAGAAGCAGCGACAGTCGATAAAGGAGGTAAGGGCTGGGCGATGCAGATCGTCGGCCCTCCCTTCAAACTGATGGGGTGAGGCGGCCGCAGGTCGATAAAGACTCCGCCGCCGCAAAGCACACGCTGCAAAGCCTGGACCGCATTACATGGATGGATTAACCGCGCGGTTAGCGGCGGGGTGCACCGTGCTGAGGGACACGCAAATAATCGGGCATCTTCTGCGCGCCGGTGCCAACAGGTTTGCGCGCCAGTTGCGGGTCGATCGGCTCGTCAAAAGCGATACCGATCTTTTCTTCGCGTGACCAGGCGACCGTACCGGTAACCTGACCGACACCCCGCAATTCGCAGATGATCTGGATGCTGGCGGGCACGGCCCGTTCGCAGTCGGCCATCAGGCCGGTGGAGGACAGATTACGAACGCGCGCCTTGCCCAGTTGAACGCCATCCGGCGTGCTGAGGGTGGTGAGCAGGAACAGGCTATCACGCGGCGCAGCGCGCGCCGGCCCCCGGCCCGAAATATCCCGTTCGTCGTTCATGCAGCAACCCATGGTCAAGAAAGCAGTAATAGCGCCATTATAACCATGGGTTGATGGAAAAACCGTTAATCGTCGCGCGATATCTTTTCCTGCCGCTCATGACGCTCCTGCGCCTCTACGGTCATGGTCGCGATCGGACGGGCTTCCAGCCGGCCCAGCGAAATGGGTTCGCCGGTCACTTCGCAATAACCATATTCGCCGTCGTCGATGCGGCGCAAAGCTGCGTCGATCTTGGAGATGAGTTTGCGCTGACGATCGCGGGTGCGCAGTTCGATCGACCAGTCCGTCTCGCTCGACGCACGGTCGTTAAGGTCGGGCTCGCGAAGCGGTTCATTCTGCAGCACGGCCAGCGTGCCTTCCGCTTCGGTCAGGATCTGCTTCTTCCAGTCCCAAAGGCGCTGGCGGAAATATTCCTGCTGAAGCGGATTCATAAATTCTTCGTCAGCCGACGGGCGGTAATCGGCGGGAAGCGTCACAGTCGATTTGGGCGGCTTTTCACCGTCTTTATCGGGATTCAGGACCGATGCCATCTGGCTCTCCGACTCGTCAGGCCCCGGCGCTTGATGTTCCGGGCGCCCAAATATTGATTGTGCGGGCCTCATAGCCATCGGCGCAGGCCGACACAAGCGGGCAATCCAGGGTTCGGAACATGGTTTAGGCGATTTTCTCCAACAAATGACAGGAGTTGTCATCGACTGGCGCGTGCGGCACATATGCGGCGAGGCGCCCCACGCTCACGTTCAGACCTTGACCGCCGGCCGTTTCATAGTGGGACGTTAACCATTTACTTTCAGCAAACAGTAGCTTTTCCTGCGCCCCGAACCCTATATTGAGGGTTAACGGGATTGCAGTTAACCCTTTCTTTTGCGTTCTATACGCATAGGAAGTTCCCGTGAACCTGGCGCTGAAGGGGATTCGGCAAAGGGTACGGGGGTAACGAGAAAAGAGTAGATCCTATGTCGGTTCGGATGGCTTTGGCGAAATTATGCGCCTGCACCTGTGGCGGGGCGATCATTGGCGGCGGTGCCGTCCATGTCGCGGAGAACGCGCGCCCTGCCGTGGTGCACAGCTACAAGAGCGTGAAGGCCGCGCCCAAGAAAAGGCTGGCCGTCCGCACCGTGAAGCGCAAGGTCGTCAAGACCGTTCGCATGGCAGCAGCGCCGCAGGTCGTGACCGTCACGACCCAGCCTGCCCCCATTCCTCTGCCTGCGGCGATGCCGATGGCGGAAATGCCGATGATGTCGGGCGGCGGTGGGGCCGTGCCGGTCGTGATGGGCGGTGGCGGCGGCTTTGGCGGCGGCGGGTTCATCGGCGGCTTCTTCGGCGGCGGCGGTGGTGGCAGCGGTGGCGGATCGGTCGTCATCTCCTCGACCAGCAGCTCGACCGGCGGCATCAGCAGTTCGACCAGCTCGACAACCGGCGGCGTTTCGACCTCGACGGGTGGCGTCTCCACTTCGACGGGCGGCGTGTCGACCTCGACCGGTGGCGTCTCGACGTCGTCGGGCAATGTGTCCACCTCGTCCGGCAACGTCTCCACCTCTTCGGGGAACGTCTCGACCTCTTCGGGCGTCAGCAGCAGTTCTTCCTCGTCCAGCTCCAGCTCGTCCTCTTCATCCTCCAGCTCCTCTTCGAGCAGCTCGGGTGGATCGAGCGGCGGCAAGCCTGGAAAGCCCGGCCATGGCACGTCGAGCGGCGGGTCGGGCTCCAGCGGCAGCAGCGGTTCGTCTGGATCTTCAGGGTCCAGCGGGTCGTCGGGATCGAGCGGTTCCAGTGGGTCGAGCGGATCTAGCGGATCGTCCAGCAGCAGCGGCTCTTCCGGGTCGAGCGGCTCCTCTGGCTCCAGCGGTTCTTCCGGATCGAGCGGCAGCAGCGGGTCTTCGGGCAGTTCGGGTTCCAGCGGCGGGTCGTCGTCCGATGGCGGGTCGTCCAGCTCTTCGTCGTCCGGCTCCTCCTCGTCCAGCAGCTCCTCGTCGGGCGGATCGTCCAGCTTCGGCAGCACGGGCGGCAGCAACGGCAGTTCGGGCAGCAGCGGATCGAGCGGCTCCAGCGGCAGCTCCGGGTCTAGCGGCTCCTCCTCTTCCTCTTCGAGCAGCAGCTCGTCGTCCAGCGGCTCGAGCGGGGGCTCGGGTGGTAGCACAGGGGGCACGGATGTTCCGGCGCCGCCCATGGTGCTCCTGTTTGGTGCGGCCGCCGTGGCACTTATCGCCCGGCGCCGCTTTGCCGAACGCAAGGCGCAAGCCGCCGCCTGACAGCGGAACGGCGCGTGAAAAAAGGGGCGGCTCCGTCTATCGGGGCCGCCCCTTTTTCATCTGTACAAAGCAAATGCCCTTTTAACTGGCCGCGATCAGCTTTTCGATCTCGCCCACTGGGTGATTGGTCAGATCCTTGGCGATCTCTCCCACCAGTCGGCCCTGCACTTCCTTATGCAGATGCTTGCGCATTTCGCCGAGCGCCGATGGCGGCGCGACGATGATCAGCTTTTCATAATCCTGCGCGAAGGCGCGACGCTTCAAAAGGTCGGCCGCATGGGCGGCGAAGCGCTGCTCCTCCAGTTCATGGAAATTATTCTCACCCATCGTGCCGGACGCGGTGCCGGTGGAGGAAGATTGACCGGCCCTGTCCGACGCCTGTTCCAGATGAGACGGATTATCCTGCACCTCGACCGTTTCCGCCTCCAACTGGGGATAGGCGCTATCGCCCTTGTTGCGGAAAAAGAGCAGCTTGCGGCCGTCCGCCACCAATATCATCGCGTCATGATCGATCTGCATCGCCGTCTCCTTTGCTTTTTCGTCGATGCAGAACCAACGGACGGCGGCGCACAGGGTTGCGCGGTTCGTCGCACGGCGGCATAGGACGGCCCCATGCACGACATCCGCTTCATCCGCGAAAACCCCGCCGCTTTCGACGCAGGCCTTGCCCGTCGCGGGCTGGCGCCTCTGTCCGCCGACATCCTGGCGCTCGATGAGCAGAGCCGGGCGATCAAGACGCAATTGCAGCAGGGCCAGGCCCGCCGCAATGAAGCCAGCAAGGCCATCGGTCAGGCGATGGCGGCCAGGGACATGGACAAGGCCGAGGCGCTGAAGGCAGAGGTCGCAGCGCTGAAGGAAGGCGCGCCCGCGCTGGAAGCGCAGGACAAGGACGTCGGCGAAGCGCTGACCGCGATGCTGGCCGCCATCCCCAATCTGCCCGGCGACGATGTGCCGCAGGGCGCTGACGAAGCGGACAATGTCGAGGTGAGCCGTTGGGGCACGCCGCGCAGCTTCAATTTTGCACCCCAGGACCATGCGGATTTCGGGCCGGCACTGGGCCTGGATTTCGAGGGTGGTGCAAAGCTGTCCGGCGCGCGCTTTACCGCATTGCGCGGCCAGATGGCGCGGCTGCACCGGGCGCTGGCGCAATATATGCTCGATACGCAGAGCGGCACCAACGGCTATGAGGAAACCAATCCGCCTTTGCTGGTACGCGATGAAGCGCTGTTCGGCACCGGACAATTGCCGAAGTTCGCCGAGGATCTGTTCCGTACCACGGACGGTCGCTGGCTGATCCCGACCGCCGAAGTCTCGCTCACCAATCTGGTCGCCGAGCAGATCGTGCCGACCGACAGCCTGCCGATCCGGCTGACCGCGCTGACGCCCTGTTTCCGGTCCGAAGCCGGGTCCGCCGGGCGCGACACGCGCGGCTTCATTCGCCAGCATCAATTCGAGAAGGTCGAGCTGGTCGCAATCTGTGCGCCCGAGGAATCGGACGCCGAGCATGAACGCATGGTCGCGGCGGCCGAGGGTATCTTGCAGGCGCTGGAGCTGCCCTATCGCAAGATGCTGCTGTGCACCGGCGACATGGGCTTTGGCGCGCGCAAGACATGGGATCTGGAAGTCTGGCTGCCGAGCCAGGAAACCTATCGCGAGATCAGCTCCGTCTCCAACTGCGGCGATTTCCAGGCGCGGCGGATGAACGCCCGCTACAAGCCGGACGGGGAGAAGCAGACGCGCTTCCTGCATACGCTGAACGGGTCGGGCCTTGCCGTGGGCCGTACGCTGGTCGCGGTGCTGGAAAATTACCAGCAGGCCGACGGCAGCGTGACCGTGCCAGCCGTGCTGGCCCCTTATATGGGCGGGATCACGACGCTGGAGCCGCGCTGAGGCGATAGTCTGCGCGATGTGCGACAGCGAGTTGCACAGGTAAAAAGCGCGGCGCCAAGTTCGTTATCTTGCCAACCATTTCCGTTCGCTTCGAGCGAAGTCGAGAAGTGTCTGGCGCCGCGCTTCCAGTTTCTCGACTTCGCTCGAAACGAGCGGGTGAGGTAAAAATCAACCTCCCCCCTGGCCCTTCCCTAAAAGGCTGGAAACCATGGCAGGATTAGATAAACAGAGCGCGATGCAGCGCCCGTCTCTCCTGATCCTGCCCCTTGGTCCGCTCTTGCTGGCGGCTTGTATTCCCAATCAGGCGGATCGCGCCGATCCTGCCCCTACACCGCCGCCGCGCATGGATGCGGACGCGTCCAGTGTGGAGCTGGCCGAAACGCAGCCGGTCTGGACCGCGCAGCAGGTGGTGGCCAGCGCGCGCACGGTCGCCGCATCCACCTATGTCGTCCAGCCGGGCGATACGTTGCGCGGGATCGGCAACCGGACCGGTGCCGGGTCGGAAGCGATCGCGCAGGCCAATGGCCTGACCCCGCCCTATGGCGTGCGCGCCGGGCAACGGCTGCAAATTCCCGGCGGACGATATCATCTGGTGGCGGAGGGAGAGACGGGGATCGCCATCGCGGGGGCCTATGGCGTGCCATGGCGGCAGATCGTCGACGTCAACGGGCTGGAGGAACCCTATATCCTGCGCCGGGGCCAACGGCTCCTGCTGCCCGGCAGCACGCCCACCCGCGCGCCCAGCAGCATCGAGCAGCGGGCGGCCGCCTTCCGTATCGACATTGACGACGTGCTGACCGGCGGCCAGCCCGCCACGACCGACAAGGCGCCCAGAACAGTCGCATCCAGCACGCCAAAGCCCCTGCCCTCCAACGTGCCGGCGGCGCAGCCCGCACGCTTCGCCGGCAGCTTTGCCTGGCCGGTTAAGGGCACCATCCTGTCTCGCTTCGGCCCCGGCGAAAGCGGCGCAAAGAATAATGGCATCGACATCGCCACGCCGATGGCGACGCCGATCCGTGCCAGCGCCGACGGCGTCGTCGCCTATGCGGGGGACAAGGTGGCGGTATTTGGCGGGCTGGTGCTGATCAATCATGGCAGCAGCTGGGTCAGCGCCTATGGCCATGCCAGCCGCGTCGACGTGGTGCGCGGACAGAAGGTCACCAAAGGGCAGATTATCGGCCTGACCGGCGATACCGGCTATGCCAGCAAGCCCAAGCTGCATTTCGAACTGCGCAAGGACCGTGTGCCGGTGAACCCGATTCCTCAGTTGCCCCCAGCATGAGGATCAGCCAGCCGATCGCGTCCTCAGCCACAGCGGGCTTCCTGCGACGGCGATCGTCCCTGCCGCTCTGGGCCGATCTGGTCTGGCGGCTTGGGCTGGTCTTCGGCCTGATCGCGCTGGTGCTGCTGCTCCACTGGGTCGGGCGGGACGGGCTGAAGGACAATTACGACAATCAGATCAGCTTCATCGACGTCCTCTACTTCACCACCGTGACCGTCACGACGGTGGGCTATGGCGACATCGTGCCCGTGACGCCGGAAGCGAGGCTGTTCGAATCCATCTTCGTGACGCCGATCCGATTGTTCGTCTGGCTGATCTTCCTAGGCACGGCCTATAATCTCTTCCTCCGCAACATCCTCTACAGGTGGCGCATGGCACGTATTCAGGCCGATCTGCACAATCATATCATCGTCACCGGCTTCGGCACCAGCGGGCAGGAAGCGGTGAACGAACTGCTCGCCCGCGGCACCGACCCGCGCGAGATCGTCGTCATCGACGGCAATGAAAAGGCGCTAGCGCTGGCGGAGGCGCAGGGATGCAATATCCTGTGCGGCGATTCCACGCGGGACAAGACGTTGAAGGACGTCGCCATCCATCGAGCGCGCAATATGATCGTATCGGCGGGGCGGGACGATACGTCCATCCTGATAACCCTGACGGCGCGGCATCTGGCGCCGCGCCTGCCGATCAGCATCGTGGTGCGGAACGAGGATAACGAACTGCCCGCGCGGCAGGCGGGCGCCACCACCGTGATCAACCCGGTCAGCTTTGCCGGCCTGCTGCTGGCAGGCAGCACGAGCGGGCGGCATATCGCGGATTATATGACCGACCTTGCCGCGACCGGCGGGCGTATCAAACTCAACGAACGCGCCGTACTGCCACAGGAGATTGGCGGGCCTCTATCGGCGATCAAGACCGGCATCGGCCTGCGCATCTATCGTGAGGATCGGCCGATCGGTTTCTGGGAGGAGGGCGCGGCGCGGCTCCAGACCGGCGACCTCATCATCGAGGTGACGGAAGGCGATGACGGCAAGTCCGACAAATAGAGCCTTAACAGAGACGAAGCGTTTACTTTTGTTGCAGCGCGGCAACAGCTTGCAATATTAGCGCTACACTTTTTTACGTCGTTCACCAGCCCGATTGCTATACTGTTGTAAAGCGCAAACACTCCTTCCCAGAACCTGTGCCAGACAGGTCGCTGAAAAAAGGGGTGTAACATGCGCTTTAAAAGTGCCTTGCAATGCGGCGTCATGCTGTCCGTCGTCGCCTGGACCGTTCCCGCCTTCGCCCAATCCGTCGAACCGCAAGCCGAAGATGGCGCCGCGATCATCGTCACCGGATCGCGCATCCGCAGAGATCCCCTGGACCAGGACAAGCCGATCGTCACGGTCGACCAGCAGGCGATCGCCCGCACCGGCCTGACCTCCGTTGCCGACGTGCTGCAACGCATCCCCAGCGCAGCGGGTGGCCTCAATACCAAGACCAACAATGCCGGCAATATCGGCGGACCGCCCGACGGCACCGGCGTGTCTTCGGGTTCGGCCGAAATCGACCTGCGCTATCTGGGCGCCAAGCGCACGCTGGTGCTGGTCGATGGCATGCGTTACGTCAACGGATCGGCAGCAGGCGGCATCCCGGCCTCGGTCGACCTCAACACCATTCCGCAAAGCATGATCGAGCGGGTGGAAGTGCTGCAATCGGGCGCCTCCCCGCTTTACGGGTCGGATGCGGTCGCAGGTGTAGTGAACATCATCACCCGCCAGTCGCAAAAGGGCCTCGACATGTCGGCCCAGTTCGGCACCTATCGCCAGGGCGACGGGCATACCTATGATATCAATGCCAGCTATGGTTTCCAGGGCGACCGCGTCTCCGTCGTCGTCGGTGGCAATTATGTGAAGCAGGAGGGGGTCAGCACCGCCGATCGCTCCATATCGCAATGGCCCGCGGCAGGTGGCAGCAGTTGCGCCGATGGCGGCTGTTCCAGCGCCACGCCAAACGGTCGCTACGACGTGCTGGGGCAAAGCCTGACGCTCGGCAGCCCGATCATCGGCCGCGCGCCGGTGCGGAGCGACTATCGCGCCTATAATTCGTCGACCGACTCCTTCAATTTTTCGCCCTATAATTATCTGCTGACCCCGTCGGAACGCTACGGCGCCTTCCTGAACGGCAAGTTCGAATTTTCCGATGCCGTCAGCCTTCGCACGCGGCTGGTCTATCAGCATCGCGAATCCACCACGCAGGCGGCGTTCCTGCCGCTGTTCATCGGGCCGGATGCAGGCAACGGCAATTTGCTCGACACCATTTCGGTCGATGCCAGCAACCCGTTCAACCCGTTCGGCGTGACCTTGTCTTCCGGCGCGAACGGTACGCCGGCCAATTATTCGACCATCCGCCGCCGCTTCGTGGAGGGTGGCCCCCGCATCTTCAGCCAGGAAGTCGATACGCTGACCATGGCGGCGACGCTGGAAGGCACGTTCGATGCCGGCGACCGCAAATGGTATTGGGACGTCAATGGCAGTTACGGCACCAACAATGCGCATCAGACCTTTACCGGCAACCTGAATGCCGCCAAGCTGGCCCAGGCGCTGGGTCCGGTAGCGGGCTGCACAGGTGCCTGCGTACCGTTCAACATTTTCGGCGGCGCAGGGTCGATCACGCAGGCGATGCTAGACTATGTGACGTTCGACCAGCGGGACCGCAGCGAACAGGAATTGTGGGACGTGACCGCTAACCTTTCGGGCGACCTGTTCGACCTGCCGGGCGGGCCGGTGGGCTTTGCCATCGGTTACGAACATCGCGATCAGCAGGCGTCCTACACGCCCGACCCGATCATCACCGCAGGTCTGGGCGCGGACGTGCCGACCAGTCCGGCACGGGGCGGTTTCAACGTCGATGAATTTTACGGCGAGCTGCGCATCCCGATCCTGGCCAACACGCCCTTCTTCCACAAGCTGGAGCTGGACGGCGCGGTGCGTCATTCCAATTACAGCAGCTTTGGCAGCAACACGACCTATACCGTGTCGGGGCTGTGGAAGCCGACGCGCGACCTGCTGCTACGCGGCGGCTATGCCGAAAGCCTGCGCGCGCCCAGCATCGGCGAACTCTATGCCGGCCGGTCGCGCACCGACGCAACGATCAACGACCCCTGCACCAATGTGGCGGGCAGCGCATGGCAGACCAATGCCACCGTGCGGGCCAACTGCATCGCCAATGGCGTGCCGGCCAGCGGCAGCTATGCGGAACCGCAGGGCGGCCAGTTGGGCGTCTTCTCCCAAGGCTTTATCGGCCTGAAGCCGGAAACGTCCAAGACCTGGACGGCAGGTGGCGTCTATAGCCCCGCCTGGGCGCGCGACAGCTTCGCCAGCCAGTTCAGCATCGAGGTCAATTATTACACGATCACGCTGAAGAATGCGATCGACTCGGTCCCCGCGACATTGACGCTCCAACGCTGTGCGTTCGAGGCCGATCCGATCAGCTGCGCCGCCATCAGTCGCACCGGCAGCGGCGCGGTTGCAGGCATCAACGGCGTGCTCCAGAACCTCAATGCGATCGAGACGGACGGGATCGACGGCACGCTCAACTATCGATCGAAGATGGTCGGCAACGGATCGATCGGCCTGAACGTCAACGCCGCCTATCTGTTGAAGTATAACATCAAGCCGCCAGCCGATCTGGGCGCACCGACGATCAAATGCGCCGGTACGGAACGCTGCGGGTCGAGCGATCAGGCCTATCCGCACTTCAAGGCGAATGCCACGCTGGACTATTCGACCGAAGCCTATGGCCTGTCCTTCACCGGCCGGTATCTGAGCAAGGTGACCGAAAGCGACGGCAACGTCATGAAGGCGACCTTCTACGGCGACATCCAGGCCTATTTCTCGCCCGGCTGGATGGATCACCGCGCGCGCTTCACGATCGGCGTGAACAATCTGTTCGATCGCGATCCGCCACTGTGCGGCACCTGCGACGGGGCGAATTTCGACACGACCAGCTATGACGTGCCCGGCCAGTTCGGCTATCTGCGCCTGTCCTATAAAATGTAAGCGATCCAGTCGCTTGAAAACAGCGGAGGCGCGTCGGCAAAGGCGCGCCTCTGCTCATTTTCGCGGCCCCCCGTGACATTTGCCGTAAAAATCCCTATGTGCGCGGCGATCATGGCAACCAAAATCCCAGACGCGCCGAAAATCGGCATGGTTTCGCTCGGCTGTCCCAAGAACCTTGTGGACTCCGAACGTATCCTGACCAAGCTGCGCTCCGACGGCTATCAGATGTCCGCCGACTATGCCGGCGCCGACGTCGTGCTGGTCAACACCTGCGGCTTCCTGGATTCCGCCAAGGAGGAATCGCTGGAGGCGATCGGCGAGGCGATGGCGGAAAATGGCCGGGTCATCGTGACAGGCTGCATGGGCGACGAAGCGGATGTGATCCGCGCCAAATTCCCGCAAGTGCTGGCCATCACCGGCGCGCATCAATATGAGCAGGTGGTCAATGCGGTGCATGACGCGTCGCCGCCCATCCCCAACGCCTTCGTCGATCTGGTCCCCGAAGGCGGGCTGAAGCTGACGCCACGCCATTACAGCTATCTGAAGATTTCGGAAGGCTGCAACCATCGCTGCTCCTTCTGCATCATCCCCTCGATCCGTGGCGATCTGGTGTCGCGGCGCATCGACGCGGTGCTGCGTGAAGCGGAGAAGCTGGTCGCGGCCGGCACCAAGGAATTGCTGGTCATCAGCCAGGATACGTCGGCCTATGGCGTCGACACGCGCCACGATCCGCGCATGTGGAAGGGCCGCGAGGTCCGCGCGCACATGACCGACATGGCGCGCGAACTCGGCCAGTTGCGCACGGCCGAGGGCAAGGCGCCATGGGTGCGGTTGCACTATGTCTACCCCTACCCCCATGTCGATCAGGTCATTCCGCTGATGGCCGAGGGGCTGCTGACGCCCTATCTGGACATTCCGTTCCAGCATGCGTCGCCGAGCGTGCTGAAGGCGATGAAGCGCCCCGCCAACGAAGCCAAGGTGCTGAGCCGTATCGCCAAATGGCGCGACATCTGCCCGGACATCGCGATCCGTTCCAGCTTCGTGGTCGGCTTCCCCGGCGAGACGGAGGCGGATTTCCAATATCTGCTCGACTGGCTGGACGAAGCGCAACTGGACCGCGTCGGCGCCTTCCGCTTCGAACCGGTCGAGGGGGCTGCGGCCAATGACCTGCCGGGCGCCGTGCCCGAAGAGGTCAAGGAAGAACGCTATCAACGGATCATGGAAAAGACCGCCGCGATCAGCGCCGCCAAATTGCAGGCGAAAGTCGGTCGCGTCCTGCCCGTCATCCTCGACGAAGTGGGCGAGGCGGACGAGGACGATGGCAGCATCGGCGCCACCGCGCGATCCCAAGCCGACGCGCCGGAAATCGACGGTAATGTCTTCCTGCGCGATGTGGGCGAAGGGCGGAAAGCCGGCGACATGTTCGACGTGCTGATCGAGGACGCCGACGATCACGACCTATACGGCGTGCCGGCTTAAACATACCTCGTCGCTGCTCGATGCGATTAGGTTGACTCATGTGTATCGTTCCCCGGCGCAAGCCGGGGAACGCGGAGCCATAGTTCACATCATTGCTTTTAGATATCAGGGGCTTGCAAATCCGTCCTGATATTCGGTCTTGATCGCCTTGCGCATGGCGGCGTCGACCGGCAGCTTCACGTCATAGCTGCCTTCCGCATAAGGGCCGGCATTATAGGGGCCGACCACCACGGTCATGCTGTCGATCAGCTTGCCGTTGCTGGAAGTCGGGACCAGCACCTGCTCCATCGGATTGATACATTGGGTGAAGTCGTCGTCACCGCGTACGACCGGCTCGCCGCGCTTTTCCGCACGTTGACGGTCCAGTTCCTTGCAGAAGGGATCGCGGATCGCTGCGGCGAAAGCTGCCGGCGAGGTCATCACCGCCTTGACGCTGGTTTCGCGGCGCCGTGCCTTATCCCACAGAACCACGTCATAGCCGGTCATGCCATGTGCGCCGCCGGTATAGACGTAGGATTCCGACTCCAGCGACAGGAAGCGTGGCGTGTCCGCCTCCACCTGCCATTTGGTTTCGATGCTGTGCGGGCGGAAGGGGTAGCCCGACTCCTTGGCCGAAACGCTGTCTTCCTTCGCCATTTTCAACGCATTGGCCTTTGACGACGCCACATCCTTGCCGAATTTTTCGACCAGAAAAGGAATTGCCGCCGCTTGCGCCGGATAGGCATAGGAAAATTCGAGAAACTCGCTCTTGTCCGCCTGCGCAAACGGTTTTGCGGGCGGCGATGGCTGCGGCGTACCCGCCATCTTGTCGGCAAAACGCGCCGCCGCCTCGTTGTCGGCGACGCTCGCATTCTGCTTGTCCTGCGACGGCGCGCAGGCGGCGATCAGCAGGACCGCCGCCGGAACAAAAAACCCTGTCCGCATCAATGCGCCTTTGCAGCGGCGCGACAACGTTCGCCGATCGCCTGGCGCGCATAGTCGCTGCCGAGCGCACGGCCGGCATTGGACCAGCCCTCTGCAATCAACGCCTGCTGAACGGCGTTGCTGTTGTCGAACTGACCGGTTTCGGCCAGCGCATAGGCCCTTGCCCTGACAGCTTGCAAGCTGCGGTCATCACCATGAATCATCGTCCGTCTCCTTCTTGCTTATGCAACGAAGCTAGGCTCAGCCGGTTCACATCGCAAATGAAGAAAGGGCCGAGCGTGGCGGCGCAGCGATGAAAAAATTGCGCTTCCCTTCGCCGACGCCTTTCCCTTACATCGCCAGGATGACCGATTTTTCAGACCTGCTCAAAGCCGACAATCAACAGCCCGCCCGTTCGATCCACCTGATCGACGCGAAGAGTTTCGACAATTGGCTGGCCAGCCGCCCCGCGCCCGTTCGCGCCTTGGTAGCGGCGCAGAAGTTCAAGGGGCTTCCGCATGAGCACGCCATCCTGCCGGGCGAGCATGACAATGATTGGTCAGTGGTTGCCGGGGTCGCCAATCGCGAAGCCCTGGGCAGCTGGTGCCTTGCCCGGCTGGCCGAGACTCTGCCGGAGGGTAGCTATCGCCTGGCCGAGGGGTCGGCCGGTGCGGCAGCGCTGGGCTGGCTGACGGCACAATATCGGTTCGACCGTTATCGCAAGGATGAGGCGCAGGCCGGCGCGCGCATATTGCTGACGGGCGATGTGGCGCGGATCGGCCAAACCGTGCAGCTGGCGCAGGCGGTGACGCTGGTCCGCGACCTGGTCAATACACCGGCCGCCGACATGGGACCGCCCGATCTGGAAGCGGCCGTGGAGAAGGTCGGCGCGGCGTTCGGCGCAAGCGTGTCGACCATCCGGGGCGACGCGCTGGAGCAGGGTTTCCCGATGATCCATGCCGTGGGCAAGGCGGCGGACAAGAGCTTCGCGCCACGCCTGATCGAGCTTCATTGGGGCGATGCCGCGCTTCCGCGCATCGCCATCGTCGGCAAGGGCATCTGTTTCGACAGCGGCGGCCTGGACATCAAGCCGTCGGCGGGCATGCGTATCATGAAAAAGGATATGGGCGGCGCGGCACATGCCTTGGCGCTGGCCCAACTGATCATGGGCGCGCGGCTGCCGGTGCGGCTGCACCTGCTGATCCCGGCTGCGGAAAATGCGATTGCCGGCAATGCCTTCCGCCCCGGCGACATTTTGCGCACGCGCAAGGGCCTATCCGTCGAAATCGGCAATACCGATGCGGAAGGGCGGCTGGTGCTGGGAGATGCGCTGACCCGCGCGGGCGAGGAGAAGCCCGATCTGATCGTCGATTTCGCCACGCTGACCGGCGCGGCGCGGGTCGCGGTCGGCCCCGACCTGCCGGCTTTGTTCGCCAATGACGAGGCTCTGGCGACCGACATCGCAGCGGCAGGCACGCAGGTCGAAGATCCCACTTGGCGCCTGCCGCTGTGGGACGGATATGCCGACATGTTGAAGTCCGACGTGGCGGACATCAACAATGCGGGGGACGGCGGCTTTGCCGGCGCGATTACCGCCGCGCTGTTCCTCAAGCGCTTCGTGCCGGAGGGGACACCCTGGCTCCATCTGGATACATTTGCCTGGCGCCCTGCATCGAAACCCGGTCGGCCCAAGGGCGGCGAGGCGCTGGGCCTGCGCGCGGTTTTCCACCTTCTTCAGAGCCGCTACGGCAGAAGCCATTAAAGCTGCGACCGGTTCTCATTCCGTTACGCAACCGGATTGGGAATCGTGCGTTAAAGGGGCATGAACGCGCATAGCCTCACCGAAACCGAGCGCCCCGCCCTTCAACCCCTGGGACAGTGGATGCGCACGCTGGTCGATTATGTCCGGTCGGGGAAACCCGACCTGACCAACCGCCAGATGGCCCTGATGATGACCGTATATATCGGGTCTGGCCCGCATACGGTGCGCGGCCTGGCGGAGGCGCTACATGTTTCCAAACCCGTCATCACTCGCGCGCTGAACAAGCTTTCGGCGCTCGGTTACCTCCGCCGAGAGCGCGATGTCGCCGATCGTCGCAATATTTTCATCACTCGGACGTCAAAAGGGGCGGAATTCCTTGACGCCTTTCACCATTTCATCGCAGGAACCGGCCGCGATGACAGGCACGATCAACTCCGCGCGGAACGCACCGCCTGAAAGAACCCGTTTCAAGCTCGACGGGCGTTCGGTAGCGCTCGACCGCCGCATCCATGCCGCGCGTGGCGACCTGGCCGATCTCTCGCTGGCCGGCGTTCTCTTCTCCGCCCATTATGCCAAGGCCGTTCCACTGACTTGCGTGGCCCCCGGCGCGGCGATCGTGTCGGCCGCATCGCCGACGGCCGAAGCCGTGAGCGAATTGCTGCGCGGCGAAACCTTTCATGCGCTGGATGTGATGACCGACTGGGCCTGGGGCTTTTGCGGCCATGACGGCTATGTCGGCTATATTCGCCGCGATGCACTGGACCTGCTGGAAACGCCGACTCACCGCATCAAGGTGGAAAGCGCGCCGCTGTTCAGCGCGCCGGACATCAAATCGTCGATCGCCGATCACTGGCCGGGCGGCGCGTTGTTTTCGGGCGAGGCGCAGGGCAGCTTCATCGCCTGTGCCGAAGGCTATATCCACGTCCGCCATGCGGAGCCGGCCGATACAAAACCGGCCGACTGGGTTGCGACGGCGCAGCGCTATCTGGGGCAGCCCTATATCTGGGGCGGGCGCGGCCATCGCGGGATCGACTGTTCGGGACTGGTGCAGGTTGCACTGGGCCAGGTGGGGATCGCCGTACCGCGCGACACCGATCTGCAATGCGAAGGAATCGGAGCGCCGATCGACAGCGATGCGGCATTGCAGCGTGGCGACCTGATCTTCTTTCCCGGTCATGTCGGCATCATGAGCGACGCCAAGACCCTGCTGCATGCCAATGCCCATTGGATGGCGGTAGTGCAGGAACCGCTGGCAGACGTCGTCGCGCGCCTTGCCGACGCCCATCCGCAGCCCATTATCGCCCGGCGGAGAATCAGCGCATGAGCACGAAGGTCTTTATCGACGGTGGGCATGGCACCACCGGCATCGAAATCGCCGATCGGCTGGCCGGTCGCCCGGAACTGTCGCTGATCACGGTGCCCGAAGAGCTGCGCCGCGACGCCAGTGCGCGCCGGGACGCGCTGAACGCGGCCGATGTGGTCATTCTCTGCCTGCCGGACGATGCCGCGCGGGAGGCCGTGTCGCTGATCGACAATAGCCATACGCGCGTCATCGACGCATCGACCGCGCATCGCGTGGCGGACGGCTGGACCTACGGCTTCCCCGAACTGGAGCCTGGGCATCGCGACGTGTTGGCCGACAGCCGCTTCGTCGCCAATCCCGGCTGCTGGCCCACCGGCTTTCTGGCGCTGGTGCGTCCGCTGGTGCTGGCTGGGTTGCTGCCTGCCGATTGGCCGGTCACCGTGTCAGGCGCGTCGGGCTATTCGGGCGGCGGCAAGGCGATGATCGCCGAATATGAGGGCAACACAGGCGCACCGAGCGCGTTCCGCCCGTATGGGCTGGCGCTGGGCCACAAACATGTGCCGGAAATGACCCGCTATTCGGGCCTTGCCCATCCGCCGCTCTTCGCGCCAGCGGTGGCCAATGCCTATCGCGGCATGATCGTGGAAGTGCCGTTGCAGTTGCGCGCCATGCCGGGCGCACCGGCGCTGGGCGACATTCACGCCGCGCTGGCTGGCGCCTATGCCGGATCGCAGATCGTCAGCGTCGCTTCGCTGGACGAGAGCGCGGCGCTGGGCAATGTCGCGATCGAACATGTCGGGGCGACCGATCGGCTGGCGCTGTTCGTGTTTGGCAGCGCGGCAAGCGGTCAGGCGCGACTGGTCGCGGCGCTCGACAATCTGGGCAAGGGCGCGGCGGGTGCCGCAGTCCAGAATCTCAATATCCTGGCGGGCCTGCCAGAAACAGCGGGCCTGCGCCTCTAACGATCGAGTTTAATGGATGGTGCCGAGCGGCTGGTCGTAGGTGAGCAACACGATCAGTCGCTCGATCTGGCGCCAGTGGCAGAAATGGATGTGGTTGCCCATGTCCAGGCTGCGGTCAGCGCGCGCAGCGGCTTCATAGCCGGCATTGGCGCCGAACATGGCCATCAGTTCGGCCGCGTCATCATAGCTCTTTCGATCCGAAAGATATGGAACCTGCATTGCAACCCCCGATATATTCTTGGCGACTTATACGGGAACAGGCCTATCAATCACCGTGCCATTTCAACGCTTTGGTGGCGCAGGCGCCTTACGAGAGTCAATGCATCATTAGGGAAGTCCCATGGTGGGACATATTTCCCGAAACGGGATGGATGATCCCAAAACGAGCCACTGCATCCTAGCCGCGCACCTGCGACCAAAGCATCTGGCCTTGATCCCCCTATCATGGCAAGGGGCAAGAATGACCAAGCGCAAAAAAGAACCGACCGGCGCCGGCGCGATCATCGCATTCCTGATCCTTGCCGGGACGATCGGTGGCGGGTTGATGGGCCAGCCGAGCATCGGCCTGCTGGCAGGCACCGCCGCGGGCATATTGATCGCGCTGCTGCTGTGGCTGCGCGAACGGGGCAAATAAGGCGCAACGCGCCCATCACCGCCCTCTTGCCCACGGTCATGCGTCCGCATAGATGTGGCGTCATGAAAAAACATATCATCGCCATCCCCGCAATCCTGCTGCTGATTGGCGGCGGCACGTTCCTTTATCTGGCGCAAGGCAACACGGCACAGCTGCCGCCGGGCGCGGACACGGGCAAGGAGCCGGTCTTCACCACCGCGAAGAACGAGATGTTGCCGACGGTGAACATCGCCGAGGTAAAGCCATGGACCGCGAACGAAAAGCCGGTGGCGGCCAAGGGGCTGACCGTCGCGCGCTATGCCGAAGGGCTGGCGCATCCGCGATCGCTGCTGCGCCTGCCCAATGGCGACATATTGGTGGCCGAAACCAATAGCCCGCCGCGTCCGCAGGGCGGCATCGTCAACAAGGTGATGAATTTCCTGATGAACAAGGCGGGCGCCGGCGTGCCGTCCGCCAACCGCATCACCCTGCTGCGCGACACCGATGGCGATGGTAAGGCGGAGACGAAGACGGCGTTCCTGACCGGCCTCAATTCGCCCTATGGCATGGCCCTGATCGGCGACACGCTCTATGTCGCCAATACCGACGCGCTGATGGCCTTCCCCTACAAGGAAGGCGACACGAAGATCACGGACAAGGGCCGCAAGATCATCGACCTGCCAGCGCAAGCGCCCAATCAGCATTGGACCAAGAGCCTAGCCGCGAGCCCCGAAGGGCTGCTCTATGTCGGCGTCGGGTCCAACAGCAATATCGGCGACAATGGGCTGGACGTGGAAAAGAACCGCGCGCTGGTGTTCGAGGTCAACCCCAAGACCGGCTACAAGCGCATCTTCGCGTCGGGCCTGCGCAATCCGGTCGGTCTGGCGTTCGAACCCAAGAGCGGCGAATTGTGGGGCGTGGTGAATGAGCGCGACATGCTGGGCGGCGACCTGGTCCCCGACTATCTGACGCGGGTGGAGTTCGGCGCTTTCTATGGCTGGCCTTGGAATTACTGGGGCGGCTATGAAGATCGCCGGGTGCAGCCGCAGCGTCCGGAAATCCGCGAATATACCAAACGGCCCGACTATGCGCTGGGCAACCATGTCGCGCCGCTGGGCCTGACCTTCGTTGACAAGCTGCAACTGGGCGCGCCCTTTACGGACGGCGCGATCGTCGGCCTGCACGGCAGTTGGAACCGCAAGCCGGCCGCCGGGTACAAGGTCGTCTATGTCGGTTTTGCCGATGGCGAAGCGGGCAAGGCCAAGCCGGTCGATGTGCTGACCGGCTTCCTGGACAAGGATGGCGCTGCCCATGGCCGCCCGGTCGACGTCACTGCCGACGCCAAGGGCGCATTGCTGGTCAGTGACGATGTCGGCGGCGTGGTGTGGCGCGTGACGAAGGCGCAGTAAAAACTAACATCCGTTCGTTTCGAGCGAAGCCTGTCCTGAGCCTGTCGAAGGGTCGAGAAACGAACGGACGTTGGAAGATTAAACCGTCAGCCCGTTTCGGCCGGCCAGTTCGACCACATATTGCCAGGCGACACGGCCCGACCGGCTGCCGCGCTGGGTGGCCCACTGGATCGCGTCCAGCGGATCGAAACTGACGCCAAGCTTTGCCGCATAGCCGCCCACGATCGCGACATAGGCGTCCTGATCGAGCGCATGGAAGCCCAGGCTGAGGCCGAAACGGTCGGACAAGGCCATCCGGTCGTCCACCACGTCGCGCGGATTGATGGGGTCGTCCTGTTCCGACAGATGGCGCGGCACGATGTGGCGGCGGTTAGAGGTGACGTAGAGGCGGACATTGGCCGGGCGCGCGGCAGTGCCACCCTGAAGCAGCGAGCGCAGCGTGCGGGCGTCGCCCACCCCGCCCTCGTCAAAGCCCAGATCGTCTAGGAAAAGGATGAAGGGCCGGTTGGTGCCGCGCAGCAGAGAGAAGAGCGTCGGCAGGCTGGCCAGTTCGTCGATCGCGCATTGCAGCAGGGCGATATCCTGACCTTCCTGCTGAAGCTGGCCGACGACGGCGGCGACCACCGCCGACTTGCCGGTACCACGCGCGCCCCACAGCAGCGCGTCATGGGCCGCATGGCCAGCCGCATGACGCCGGCTATTGTCGAGCAACTGCCCCTTTTGCGCGTCGATGCCGGTCAGCAAATCATAATCCACCGGCGCAAACGCCTCCACCGCGCGGATCGCGCGGCCATCCCACACATAAGCGGAATGCGCGGTCAGATCGGCGGACAAGGCAAGCGGTGGTGCCAGCCGCTCCAGCGCGTCGGCAATGCGGGTCAGAAGGGCGTCGTTCATGGCGGCGGGCTTAACCCTGCTTGTTGCCAGCCGCAAGCATATGGATGGCAATCGCTATCCTGTCATGGCCCGCTTGTCATGGCGCTGACGCAATGGCCTTTTAATCGCTTGAACCGCGATCTATATCGCGGGGGTTGTGACCATCGCTCATCCAGTCTTTTCCACCAAGTCCGTCCGCTATGGCAGTGAGGCCCTGCGGGAGGCTGCGCTGTTGATCCGGGCGGGGGAACCGGTGGCCGTGCCGACCGAGACGGTCTATGGCCTGGCCGCCGATGCCACCGACACCAACGCCGTCGCGGCCATCTACAGCGCCAAGGGACGCCCCAGCTTCAATCCGCTGATCGTCCATGTCGCCGACCGGGCGATGGCGGAACGACTGGCCGACATTTCGCCATCCGCAGCGCTGCTTGCCGATCGTTTCTGGCCGGGGCCGTTGACGCTGGTGCTGCCGGTGCGGGCCGACAGTGGCCTGTCGCCACTGGTGACGGCGGGGCTGCCGACCGTGGCGCTGCGCCTGCCCGCCCATCCGGCGATGCGCGCGCTGATCCGCGAGAGCGGCTGTCCGCTGGCCGCCCCGTCCGCCAATCGCAGCGGGTCCATCAGCCCCACGCGCGCCGACCATGTGCTGGCCAGCCTGGACGGCAAGATCCGCATGATCCTGGACGAAGGGCCGACCAGCGAGGGGCTGGAATCCACGATCGCCGCGCCGGAGCAAGACCGCATTCGCCTGCTGCGCCCCGGCCCTGTGACGGCGGCCATGCTCGAAGAAGCGACCAGCCTGCCGGTGGTGATTGGCGGCGATGCGAAGATCGAGGCGCCCGGCCAGTTGGAAAGCCATTATGCGCCGTCCAAGCCGGTGCGGCTCAATGCTTTGCGCGCGGACAAAGACGAATATCTGATCGGTTTCGGCCTGATGCCCTGCCACATCAACCTCAGCCAGGAGGCGGATCTGCGCGAGGCGGCGGCGCAGCTATTTGCAGCGCTACATATCGCAGACGCTGCCGCTTCGAGCCGGATCGCAGTGGCGCCGATCCCGTCGGACGGCATCGGCGCGGCGATCAACGACAGGTTGCGGCGCGCGGCCGCCTGAGTGCCGACTGACTGGATATAAATCACTCGTCACCCCAGCGAAGGCTGGGGTCGCCGGCGATGACGCGCTACGATGCCTGAGATCCCAGCCTTCGCTGGGATGACGGTGGTGAAACCGGGATGGCGGTGGGAAAAACAGGCGCTTGCTTACCCACCCCCATAGTCCGAGCGCCGACATTCCCGCCAATGAGGGAATTTGGCGCTCAGGCCCACATCACCCGCAATTATCGTAGCCAGCCCTGCGGCACTGATCGCGCCGTTCCTTGTCGGCCTTTTTGCGCTCCTTGCCTTCGCGCGCTTCCTGTTTGCGCATCTTGCGCCCGTAATTGCGATCGGCTTCTTCCTGGCTCGTCGTGGTCCAGTCTACCACCTGCGACCCAGCCCGCACCGGCGCGGTCACCACGCTGGCGACCGTCCGCACGCAACCGGGCAGCGCCAGCAGCAGCAACGGCGTCGCGATCAACAATTTCGTCTTCATCTTCCATCCCCGACTTGCACGTTCGCGCGTCCTTAACACAGGACGGATGAACCGCCCATAAAGGACGCTGCGATACGCGACCGGCCGTAGCGAAAGATCAGCCCTCGATCCGCGCGGCGAAGCCCTTGCGCAGCTTTGCCAGCTTGGGGGGGATCACGGCCATGCAATAGGGGTTCTGATCACCGACCCGGTCCCAATATTTCTGGTGATAATCCTCGGCCGGATACCAGGGCGCGTCCGGTTCGATCGCGGTCACGATCGGATCGCTCTGGTCCGCCTGCGCGCGTTCGATGCCGGCGCGCGCCTCGCTTTCCTGCTCCGCCGAATGGGGGAAGATGGCGGAGCGATATTGGGTGCCAACATCATTACCCTGGCGGTTCAGCGTCGTGGGATTATGGGTTGCAAAGAAAATGTCGAGCAGTTCCGCATAGCTGATGACCGCCGGGTCATAGCTGATGCGGATCGCTTCGGCATGGCCGGTCGCGCCCGAGCAGACCTGTTCGTAGGTCGGGTTGGCGGCCGTCCCGCCGATATAACCGCTCTCCACGCCCTCGACGCCCTTGAGGTTCTGATAGACGGCTTCCGTGCACCAGAAGCAGCCCCCGGCCAGCGTTGCGATTTTCTGCGCCATGATCGATTCCCTATCCATGTTTGGCTGCACAGATAGGGACGATCAGGCGACGGTTCCAGCCTCCGCGCGTGCGGCGTCCGCCTTTGCCCGTTCCTCGGCCACCAGTTCCTTGCGCGACAGCTTGCCGACCAGCGTCTTGGGCAGGTTCAGCCGCACCTCCACCTCGCACACGCGTTCATGCTTGCCCAGTTGCGGATTGAGCCAGGCTTTGAGCGTCGCGCCATCAATGTCCGCGTCGTCATTCAACGTTACGAAGGCCTTGGGCTGCTCGCCGCGATAATGGTCGGGCACGCCGATCACCAGCGCCTCCTTGACCGCCGGATGATGGTAGAGGACCGATTCCACCTGACTGGGGAAGACCTTGAACCCGCCGACCGCGATCATGTCCTTCAGGCGATCGACGATCTTCACATAGCCGTCCTCGTCCACCAGACCGACGTCGCCGGTGCGGACGAATTCGCCGACAAAGACTTCGGCATCGGCGTCCGGACGGTTCCAATAGCCCTTCATCACCTGCGGCCCGGCAAAGAGGAGTTCGCCCGGCTCACCCTCGGGCGGGGGACGGGTCGGGTCTTCGCGATCCACCACCTTGACCCGCGTGCCCGGCACCGGCTGACCCACGGTGCCGGTCTTGTTCAGCCCCTCATAGGGATTGGTGCAGACGATCGGGCTGGTTTCAGTGAGGCCATAGCCCTCGATCAGCTTGGCGCCGGTCGCCGCCTCGAACTTCTGTCGCAACTCCAGCGCCAGTGGGGCGCCACCGGAAATACAGGCGCGCAGCGAGGAAAAGTCGATGTTGCGGATGGCGGGATGGTCCAGCAGCGCCTGGAACATGGTCGGCACGCCGGGCAGCGACGTCGCCTTCACCCGCTGCACCGCCGCCAGCACCTGCGCCGCATCGAAGCGGGGCAGCATCACCATCTCGCCGCCGTTCAGCACGGTGCGGTTCAAGGTGCAGGTATTGGCGAAGACATGGAAGAAAGGCAGCACCGCGATGATCCGGTCCGGCTCGTTCGCATGGGGGTCGATCGCTTGCGCCTGCCGCGCATTGGCGGTCAGATTCTGGTGCGTCAGCATCGCGCCCTTGGGCGTGCCGGTCGTCCCGCCGGTATATTGCAACAGCGCGACGTCGTTGATGGGGTCGATGGCGGGCACGGTGCAGGCGCCCGCATTGGCGATCAGCCGATCATAACGAATGATGCGTGGATCATCCGGCAGCGGCGTGCTTTCGCTGGCCTTGAACCAGCGGAACAGCAGCGATTTGACCGGCGAAAGCATCTCAGCGACCGATCCGACCACCAGCGTTTCGAGCGTGCTATGGTCCAGCACCTCCAGCGCGGTCGGCAGCAGCGCCTTGGCCGACAAGGTGAACAGGATCTTCGTCCCGCTATCCTCGACCTGATGCTCCAGTTCGGCGGCGGTATAAAGGGGGGAGAAGTTGACGACGATGGCGCCGGCCATCAGCGCACCATAATAGGCCGCGACATAATGGGGGGTGTTGGGGAGGTACAGGCCGACCCGGTCGCCCTTTTGCACACCCATTTTTTGCAAGCCGCAGGCGATGTGGCGTATCTGGTCCAGCATCGCGCCATAGCTGAAATGCCGGCCCATGAAATCGATCATCGGGGCGTCGGGATGCGCAAGGGCGCTTGCCTCGACCATCTCTCCCATCGACATCGGGGTGAATCTCTGGTCCCAGACCGTCGGGTGCTGGTACCGCTCTCTCCAGGTTTTTTCCATGCTCTCCATGGCATGAAGTCTATGGGCAGCAGTTACTTTACGCAAGCGTCAACCACAGCAAAAAGGGCCGCGCAGGTTGCCCTGCGCGGCCCTCAAAACTTGCTGCGTCATGGCCGGCCTGTAACAGGCGAGCGATGACGCTACGGCATCAGACCTCGCCCTTGTTGCTGCTGAACGGGTCGAGGATGGTCGCGGCGCCGGAAATAAATTCGGACTCGCTCTTCAACGCCTCTTCGGCGCGGCGCGCATTGTCCTGGCGTTCGCGGCGCAATTCTTCGATCAGCGCCTCACGATCGCCGTCCAGGCGCGAATCGGTCGGTGCTTCGATACCGGCCTTCTTCGCCGCCTTCGTCACCAGCCCGTCCAGTTCGCGCTGCGAGCACAGGCCCAGCGTCACCGGATCTTTCGGCGTGATGTTGCTGATGTTCCAGTGGGTGCGGTCGCGGATCGCCGCGATGGTGGTGCGCGTGGTGCCGATCAGCTTGCCGATCGCGCCGTCCGAAATTTCCGGATGGTTGCGCAGGATCCAGGCGATGCCGTCGGGCTTGTCCTGACGCTTGCTGACCGGCGTATAGCGCGGCCCCTTGGTACGGCGGACGGGTTCCGGACCTTTAAGCATCTTGAGCTTATAGTCGGGATTGGCTTCGCCCTTGTGAATCTCCTCAACGGTGATTTCATGGGCGCGCACCGGGTCGCGGCCGGTATATTTGATGCTGGCGGTATCGTCGGCGATCGCCTGTACTTCCAGAATGTGAAGCCCGCAAAACTCGGCGATCTGGTCAAAGCTCAGAGCGCTGTTATCGACCAGCCAACTGGCGGTCGCGTGGGGCATGAGAGGCTGGGACACGGGAGTTCTCCGCACGTAAAAACGATAAGGGCCGCCCAATCAGGGCGGCCACGACGGATCAGAGATAGAACATCCCGCCGCATCCGGCAAGGAATTCCGCCAAGAAAAGCGTCAGGCTGCGCTTTCCATGACATCGGGGTCGATGGCGTGCAGGCCCGACAGGAATTCCTGGGCACTGCGTTCCCAGCTGAAGCTGCGGCCATATGTCGCGCAGGCAACCCGATCGCAGCGGAGCGCCTGCCCGATCGCGGTGCCCAGATCTTCCGACAAGGCCCCCGTTTCGGGCGTGACGATATCGACAGGACCAGTGACGGGATAGGCGGCGATAGGCGTCCCGCAAGCCAGCGCCTCTATCATCACCAGGCCGAACGTATCGGTGCGGCTGGGGAAAACGAACACGTCCGCCCCGGCATAGGCGCCGGCCAGATCCGCGCCGAACATCGGCCCGGTGAACCGCGCCTGCGGATAGGTACGTTCCAGCGAGGCACGAGCCGGGCCGTCGCCGACGACGACTTTCGTGCCCGGATGATCCGTGGCGAGAAACGCCTCCAGATTTTTTTCCACCGCGACGCGGCCGACATAGAGCATGATCGGGCGCGGAAGATCGGCAAAGGCGGCAGGCAGCGGCGCTTCGGGCGTGAAGGCGCTGAGATCCACCCCCCGCCCCCAAGGCCGGACATTGGGAACGCCATGCGCGCGCAGCTGTTCGCGCACCGACCGGGTCGATACCAGCACCGCCTGCGCCGGGCCATGGAACCAGCGAATATAGCGCCAGAACCAGGCAGCCGGCAGTCCGGTGCGCTGCGCCACATAATCGGGGAAATGGGTATGATAGGCCGTGGTGAACGGTACGCGGCTGCGCAGGCACCAGCGCCGCGCGGCCAGGCAAAGCGGCCCTTCCGTCGCCAGATGCACCGCATCGGGCTGAAACGCGGCGATCGCCTGACCCACCACCGCCGAGCGGACCAGAGCCAGCCGGATTTCGGGATAGGTCGGGCAGGGAATCGAGCCATAGAGGTCGGGCGAAATCACCTCGACCACATGGCCCATCCGCTCCAGTTCCGCGCGGATCGTCTGCAACGTCCGCACGACGCCATTGACCTGTGGGCTCCAGGCATCGGTCACGATCGCTATGCGCATTGGGTCGTTTCCTCTTGCGCTGATTTTCGTTCGTTTCGAGCGAACGGTTGCTGCTTCAAATCCGCTATCAAGAATCAAGCCGCGATCCGCTCGCGCGCATCCTGCTCTTCCCGTTCGCGCTTGGCGATCTCATCGGCCCAATGCAGCACTTCCATCTGGCCGTCGCCATGCTCGACCAGCGCGGTACAGCCTTCGACCCAGTCACCGTCATTATAATATTCGATGCCTTCGATCTCACGCATTTCGGCATTGTGGATGTGACCGCATACCACGCCGTCGACACCGCGCGCGCCAGCTTCATGCGCCACCACTTCTTCGAAGCGAGAGATGAAGGATACCGCGTTCTTGACCTTGTGCTTGGCCATCTTGCTGAGCGACCAATAGGGCAGCCCCATGCGCCGGCGCACGGCGTTCACGACCACATTGAGGCGCATGAGCGTGGTGTAGGCCGCGTCACCGACAAAGGCGAGCCAGCGATGTGCCAGCATGATCGTGTCGAACTCGTCGCCATGCAGGACCAGCAGCTTGCGTCCGTCCGCCGTCTGGTGGATCGCCTTGCGCCGGATTTCCACGCCGCCAAAGCTCATGCCGGTAAACTGGCGGAACATTTCGTCATGATTGCCGGGGATATAGACGACCCGCGTGCCGCGCTTGGCGCGCTTCATCAGGCGCCATACCACGTCATTATGGCTGGCAGGCCAGTAGAAGCGCTTCTTCAACCGCCAGCCGTCGATGATGTCGCCGACCAAATAGATGGTGTCGCTGTCCACATTATCCAGAAAATCGATCAGCATCGCCGCGTTGCAGCCACGCGTGCCAAGATGAATGTCCGAAATCCAGATGGTGCGATAGCGGCGCCGCTGCCCTTCCCGTTCCGGGATATGGAAGCGGTCGTCGACGCCTTCTTCCATATCGCTCAGGAAGGGAAGTCGGGTGATGGCGTTCATGATACGATCCCCAAAGATCAATGTCCTCGGGAGCGAATCCCTAACGCCGCAATGTTACAACTCCGCACCGAATATGACGGAAATGCTACGATTTTGGCTGGTTTCGA
Source organism: Sphingobium limneticum (assembly GCF_008710155.1). Lineage (GTDB taxonomy): Bacteria > Pseudomonadota > Alphaproteobacteria > Sphingomonadales > Sphingomonadaceae > Sphingobium > Sphingobium limneticum. The sequence continues at coordinate 58,772 of NZ_VYPZ01000001.1, read as the reverse complement.
GACGAGATAACGGCTTTCCAAACCGGGTGAGACGGGACAGACGCGACCGCAATCGCCGAACCATCATTACGTGAGACGCAATGATGAAGTGCCTAGCAACGCCATTCTCTCGCGCATGATCTTCAGGGAAAAGGGACGCACGGAACGGGGCGGCCCCCCGTCCATATATGGGAGACGCGTTCATGAAACTCTATCATCACCCTCTGTCCGGTCATGCCCACCGCGCGCGGCTGTTTATTTCGTTGCTGGGACTGCCGCATGACCTGATCGAAGTCGATCTTGCCGCCGGCGCGCACAAGGCGCCGGGCTTCCTTGCGCTCAATCCGTTCGGCCAGCTGCCCGTGCTGCAGGACGAGGAGCATGTGATTTCGGATTCGAACGCCATTCTCGTCTATCTGGCCAAAAAACATCGCCGGACGGACTGGCTGCCGGAGGAACCTGCCGCCGCCGCCGCCGTGCAACGCTGGTTGTCGGTGGCCGCAGGGGAAATCGCCTATGGCCCGGCGGCGGCCCGGCTGGTCACGGTGTTCGGATCGCACCATAATCCCCAGGAGGTGATCGCACGGGCCCATGATTTGCTCGGGAAGCTGGAAGCGCATCTGACCGCGCAAGATTGGCTGGTCGGCGATGCGCCGACCATCGCCGACGTCGCCCTCTACAGCTATGTCGCGCGGGCGCCCGAGGGCAATGTGGACCTGTCGCCCTACCCCGCCGTCAATGCGCATCTCCGCCGTATCGAGGCGCTGCCAGGCTTTGTGCCGTTCGCCCGGACGCCGGCCGGCCTGACCGCCAACGGCGCATAGGGCCATCAAGGGCTGGGCAACGTGTAGCGCGGGCCCGGCCATGTTGAATAGGGAGGAAGCCATGAGCGAGCCACTGCCCCGGCAAATATTGGACGTCTGGCACGCCGGCGAAAAGGCCATCCAGGCCAGTGTCGGCATGGTGGAGCGCATGGAAGCGATCGGCAAACGGGTGATCCGCGACCATATGCCCGACCAGCATCGCGACTTTTATGCGCAACTACCGTTTATCGCCGTTGGCAGCGTCGATCCCGATGGTGACGCTTGGGCGACTTTCCTGGAGGGGCAGCCAGGCTTCATGACCTCCCCCACGCCGACCGCGCTCGACCTGGCAGCGCTACCCGGTTTTGGCGATCCGGCAGCGACAGGCATGCAGGATGGCAATCCGGTCGGCCTGCTGGGGATCGAAATGCATACGCGCCGCCGCAACCGGATGAATGGGTTTGTCACCCGCACCGGAGCCGGGCTGCATATCGACGTCGATCAAAGTTTCGGCAATTGTCCGCGCTATATCCATTTGCGGGATTTCGCCTTCAGTCGCGATCCTGCCGCGCCGCATCCGGTTCCCGCAGAGACATATGGCGGCCTGGACGCAGAGGCGCGGGATATGATCGGCGCGGCCGATACTTTCTTCGTCGCCTCCTACGCCGAGCGCGACGATCGGCGTCAGGTGGATATGTCCCATCGCGGGGGCAAGCCGGGCTTCGTCCGGATAAGCGACGATGGCCTGCTCACCATTCCCGATTTCGATGGCAACCTGTTCTTCAACACGCTGGGCAACATCTTGTCGAACGGCAAGGCCGGGCTGCTGTTCGCCGATTTTGCAACGGGCGATATGGTGCAGATGACAGGCGATGCGAAGGTCGTCCTGAATTCGCCGGAGATCGCCGCATTCCAGGGCGCGGAGCGGCTCTGGACCTTTCGCCCGCGCAGGATCGTGCGCCGGCGTGGCGCACTGGCGCTCCGCGGGACGGCGCGAGACGGTGGTGCGTCGCCCCATTCGATCATGACCGGGGATTGGGCGCAGGCTGCCGACCGCCTTGTCGCGGCCGAACTGGCCGGTCGGTGGCGGCCCTTTCGCGTCACCCGCATCGTCGATGAAAGCGCGACGATCCGATCCTTTCATCTGCAACCGGATGATGGTGCAGGTCGGCTGCCCCATGCCGCCGGGCAGCATTTGCCGATCCGCGTGATACTGCCGGGGGCAAGCAAACCGGTCATCCGCACCTATACGCTGTCCGTCGCACCGTCCGACGAGGCATATCGCATCAGCGTGAAGCGCGATGGCGCTGTCTCGCAATTCCTGCACGACCAGATCGCGGTCGGCGACCGGATCGAGGTGCGGGCGCCTGCGGGCGATTTCACCATCGATGCGCGCGCGCAACGGCCCGCCGTCCTTCTTGCGGCGGGCGTCGGGATTACGCCGATGATCGCGATGCTGCGCCATATAGTTTATGAAGGCGTGCGCACGCAGCGCGTCCGACCCACGACCCTGTTCTATTCGGCCAGGTCGAAGGCGGAACGGGCGTTCGACCGAGAACTCGAAGAGTTGGTGGAGGCATCCTATGGCGCCGTGCGCGTGATCCGGGTGCTGAGCGCGCCGCAGAGCGCGCAAGAAGGAAACGACCATGACGTGGCCGGGCGCATCGACATGCCGCTGCTCACGCGCTTCCTGGCATTTGACGACTATGATTTCCATATGTGCGGCCCGCCCACTTTCACCCAGGCGATGTATGACGGGTTGCGCGACCGCAATATTGCGGACGGCCGTATCCATGCCGAAACCTTCGGGCCGTCATCACTGACGCGTCGTGAGGATGCCACTGCGATGGCGGCACCATCGGCGCCCCCCGCCGTCGATCCGGTCAAGGTCATCTTCACCGAAACGGCGAAGGAGGCGCGCTGGCAGCCGGGGTCCGGACCCTTGCTCGAGCTGGCGGAAGCACGCGGGCTGGAACCGGACTATAGCTGTCGGGAAGGAAGTTGCGGCACCTGCAAGGTCAAGCTATTGGCGGGCAAGGTCACTTATCTGAAAAAGCCGGGCGCAACGGTCGGCGATGATGAAGTGCTGCTCTGCTCGGCGGTGCCGGCCCAGCCGGACGATGGCGAAAGCATCAGGATCGCGCTGTGACCCATCGCCGCTCCAAAAGCGAAGGGAAAGGTTCGCCTCGTCCCCACCTGCATGGATCGGGGCGACGCCGCTGAGTGGCGGCGGATTATTTCATGACCTGCTCGCGGCAAATGACGCTATGCACCCTGCATATCTGACGCGGCGCATGCAGCCGCGCGGCAGGCAGGGATATGGCATGGACCGATGGCAGGCGATGCGGATCTTCGTCCGCGTGGCGGAGACGGGCAGTTTCGCGCAAACCGCGCGGATCCTGCATATGAGCGCGCCGGCCGTGACGCGTTCGATCGCTGCGCTGGAGGTGCTGATCGGCGCGCGCCTGTTCGTTCGCACGACGCGATCGGTCAAACTGACCGAGGCGGGCGGGCGCTATCTGGACGACTGCCGGCGGATTCTGGCCGATATGCTGGAGGCGGAGGCGAGCGCCGCGGGATCCTATGCCACGCCCACAGGCATGCTGGCGATCACGGCATCGCTCCGGTTCGGACAAATGCATGTCCTGCCGATCATGACGGAATATCTGGATGCCTACCCATCCATGTCGGGCAGGACATTCTTCGTCGACCGACCCGTCAATATCGTGGAGGAAGGCATAGATGTCGCGGTCAGGATCGGCCATCTGCCGGATTCCGGTTTCACCGCGATAAAGGTCGGCAGCGTTCGGCGCGTCATTTGCGGCGCGCCCGCCTATTTCGAGAAACATGGCATTCCCTCGACACCGAACGACCTGAAACTGCATCGGGTGGTGGCATCGACCAGTGCATGGGCATCGCCCGAATGGACATTTGCCGGCGGTCAGCGCGTGACGATCAACCCCACGCTGCAATGCAATACCAACGAGGCCAGCATCGCCACCGCCACGGCCGGATGGGGGGTGACGCGGGCGCTCAATTATCAGATCGGACCGGCGCTGGCCGCAGGCGAATTGCAGATCGTGCTGACTGAGCATGAAGAGCCGCCATTGCCGATCCATATCCTGTATCCGGAGGGACGCCATGCCCCGGCCAAGGTCAGGGCCTTTGTGGACATGGCGGTATCAAGATTGCGCGCCAATCGCCTGCTCAATTAGGCGGGTTCCGGGATCGCAGCCTGGGCGATCGACGTCACAGTTCATGATCATGGCCAAGGGAAACAAGTATTTCCCGCCGCAAAGCCTGCAATTCCGGTGCGTCGCGATGCCGTGGATAAGCGGCACCGACGCGAATTTCCCGCACCACCCGCGCGGGTCGCGGGCTGAACACCAGGATACGCTGCGCCAGCAACAGCGCCTCTTCGACATCATGGGTGACGAGCAGCGCGGTGAACCCCGCATCCTTCCACAGCTTCACCAGTTCCGCTTGCAGGGTCATGCGGGTGAGCGAGTCCAGTTTGCCCAGCGGTTCATCCAGCAGCAGCAAGCGCGGATTGTTTACCAACACACGGGCGAGCGCCGCGCGCTGCGCCATGCCGCCCGACAATTCATTGGGCAGGGCGCCGGCAAAATCACGCAGCCCCACAAGATCGAGCGCCTGGTCGATCCGCGCCTGCGATCCTTTTATCTGCCCTGTCGCTTCGAGGCCCAGTGCCACATTTTCCCGCACGGTGCGCCACGGATAGAGGGTGGGATCCTGGAAAACGAGCAGGCGCGAAGGATCCGGGCCGACGATCCGTATCTTGTCCGCGCCGACCTTCCCCGTCCGTGGCGCTTCCAGACCCGCGATGAGCCGCAACAGAGTGGACTTGCCGCAGCCGCTGGGACCGAGCAACGCCACAAACTCGCCCGGCTCGACGTCGATCGTCACATCATCCAGCACATCCAGCCGGCCATCCTTGCTGTCGAACCAATGACCGACGGCACGGGTCTGAATCGACAAGCCAGCTTTCGCCGGCGCATCCAGGTTCGTTACCACCGCACTATGCCTTTCTGCCAGGCCAATACCCGGTCGCGCACAAAGAAGAGCAGGCTGATGAGGCCCGAAAAGAGCAGCGCCATCACGATCAGCGCACCATAGAGATTGGCATAAGCAGCCCAGCCCTGCGCCCATTGCAGATACCAGCCAAGACCCGCCTTCACCCCCATCATTTCCGCGATGATGAGGACCGCAAAGGACGAGCCAAGTCCCATGAACAGGCCGACGAAGACATTGGGCAAGGCGGCAGGTACGGCGACCTTGAGGATCAGGAAGCGTTCCGATCCGCCCAGGGTGCGGGCGATGTCATAATAGGCGGAATTGACGCCCTTCACCCCCGACGCGGTCAGGACCGCCACGGGGAAGAAGGTCGCCAGTCCAACGAGGAACGTGCTCGCACTATGCGAGCCGGGGAAGAAGAAGAAGGCGATGGGCAGCCATGCGGTGGCCGGCAGCGGCCCGACGAAGCGCAGCACCGGATGTCCCCAATAATTGGCCGCCTTCGACCAGCCGATCAATGCGCCAGTCGTGAAGCCCAGTATCCCGCCGATGGCATAGCCCGGGATCAGCAGGAAGAGCGAGCGCCAGACGCTTTCGAAAAGGCGTGCCGCATCATCGGTATAGACTTCCAATATGGATTGCGGTGGCGGGAAAAAGGGGAGCGGCAGCAGGCCCGTCTTTGCCGTCAGCACCTGCCAAAGGGTCAATATGCCGGCGAGCGCCCCGAACCAGCGATTATAGGGATGGATCAGGGCAAAACGACCCCCGCCCGACAGCGCCACCGCCGCCAGCAGCAGCGTGACGCCGAGTTCCAGCAAGGCCAACAAGTCCGTGCGCGCCCATGGCGTCAGGTCCGGCCAGAACCAGGTCAGACTCGCCGCAACGGCCCAGCCCGCGGCCGCCGCCAGTCCGCCACGCCAAAGAGGGGGGAGGATCGGGGCGGACTTATCCTGCGACGACGCACCAAGCAGGGCGAAGCGATCGGTTTCGGCTATGCTGTTCATATCGCCTCCTCAAGCATCCAGCGTATCGACGACCTTCGACGCGAAGACGTCGGGCACGGTGTTGGGCTTCATCACGCCGACGTCGCGCAGTTCGCCGGCATAGAGCGCGACTTCGCGATGCAGGTCGCGACCGACCGGATGATGGTTGTGCGTCTGGGTGTGCAACACCGCCACCAGATCCTCGACGCTGGCTTTGGCATAGGGTGCGAACACCTTCGCCACGGTTTCGGGCTGAACCGAGCAGAGCGATGCCGCCGCGACCAGCGACTTGGAAAGGGCGACGGCAGATTCGCGATCGTCCCGGACCAGCGATCCGCTGGCCCCCAATACGCAGCAAACGCGATTGTCCCACGGCTTGGACAGGTTGGACAAAACCTCCACCAGGTCGCCGCCCGATTCCTTTTGCAGGACATAGGTGATGGGATCGGAATCGGCGAAGGCCTGGATTTCCCCCTTTTTCACCGCCTCCGCCAGCAACGGAGCAGGAAATGCCTTCCACTCCACGTCGCGATTGGGGTCCAGACCATTATATTTCAGCAGCACGGCCAATGCGTTGCGCCCTGCCCCGGAAATATCGGACAGGCCAATCGTCTTCCCCTTCAGACTGCCGATATCGTCGGTAATACCCTGTCGCCGCGAACCCAACACGCGGATGCAGCCGCCATGCGTCCCCGCGATCAGCTTGACGTCGAAGCCCTGCTCCAGCGGCTTGATCCAGCGCAGGATCATGCCCACGCCAGCATCCGCCTTGCCCGTCGAAATGGCTTCGAGCAGCTGATCGGTGGAGCCCGAGAAGTTGAGCAACTCCACATCCAGCCCGAACCGGTCGTAAATGCCATATTCCTTGGCCAGCAAAGCGGGCGCGAGGCAGATGGCATTGGCATTCCAGGCCAGCGTCAGCTTTCGTTGCCCCTTGGCGTTACGCGGCAGATCCTGCGGCCGCAGCGCGGCGTAGCCGCCCACGCCGGCCAGACCCGCCGCCGCAACTCCGCCGATCAGCAGATTGCGTCGATTGATGGGCGTTGATCCTTTGGGGATTTCGGGTTCGGCAATATCGTTCAGGTCAGGCTTGTCAGTCATGCAGGGCGCCAGAATGTTGGGAAGGAAAAGTCCCCCTGACCTAACTCCCAAGCTGCAAGCAGCATCATTCATTCTTCTTATAGGTCGCCGCCAGAACTCAATCTATGACGCCTCGACAGCATGACTTTAGAAAAGCAAATTATATAAGTGAAATCAGTCACATATTTTCACAAGCAATAAGCATAATAAGTTGTTCGACAGCCAGTTTAACTTTGTTGTGAGCCAAGCTGTTCCAACCCTAGCCCGTCGCTCTCACCATCATATTTCGGGGGACTGACGATGATACCGGGCCATGACGCCGGACGTCGCATTGCGCGCCATTCAGGACTGATCACCACTTCGACGGCCGCTTTGGCCTTCGCCTTCCTGTTTGCCGGCACGGCGCTCGCACAGCCGGTGGCAAGCACGCCGGCCGTGGCCGAGGACAATGCGCCAGAACAGGGGCTGGGTGAAATTACCGTCACCGCGTCGAAACGGTCGGAAAATATCCAGAAGACGCCGATCGCCGTCACCGCCGTGGGTGCGGACGGTATCAACCAGCTGAAGATTTCGGACTTTCGCGATCTGGCCGGCCGCGTTCCCAGCCTGCTCGCGCCCCGGCGCTCCACCGCCTATACCACGCAAACCTATTCGATCCGCGGCATCGGCGAAATCGACACCTATCCCGAGCCGACCGTCGCCGTCTACGTCGACGACGTCTATCTCGCCCGCACGGTGGGGTCGCTCTACGACACGCCGGACCTGGAGCGCGTAGAAGTGCTGCGCGGACCGCAGGGCACGCTGTACGGTCGCAACTCCAGCGCCGGTGCAATCCGCTTCATTACCAAGGATCCGACCGCCGACCGGGAGATTTTCGTGGGCGCCACCTATGGCAGCTTCGACAATCTGGACCTGCGCCTGCGCGTCAATGGCGCGATCCTGCCCGATAACAAGTTGAACGGCGCCTTCTCCATCATCCGGCGCAAGCGTGACGGCTGGCAATATAGCGTACCGCTGAACGAGGATGTCAACGACATCGACCTGCTGGTCCTGCGCGGCAAGTTGAAGTCGGAACTGACCGATAGGCTGACGCTGACCCTGTCGGCCGACGGCATGTTCGACCGATCGACCCAGAGCTATTATACGCCGGTCAACCAACCCAATGGTGTACCGTCGGGCAAGAAGGCGGATCCCGACCTGACCTGGGCCGATACGCCGCCCTATAATTCGACGGAAAGCTTCGGCGCGTCGCTGACGGCGGCCTATGAGCTGGACAATCATCTGACGCTGAAATCCGTCACCGCATGGCGTGGGCTGGAAGGCCCGATCTATTATGACAATGACGGCGTCACCGCGATAAAAGGCGATAGTTATGCGGGATTCAGCCAGCGACAGCTGACGCAGGAGTTCAACCTCAACGGTGAATATGACAGGTTCAACTTTGTCGCCGGCCTGTATTTCTTCTATGAAAAATTCTTCAACAATCGCCTCAATCAGGCGACCGCGTCGCGGACAGACGATATCGGATCGGTGTCCCGCATCCGCAACACGCTGCGTACCTGGAGCTATGCGGCGTTCGGTCAGCTCAACTATAAGGTCACGGATGCGCTGACCGCCACGGTGGGCGCACGCTATACCGTCGACCGGCGCAAATATGTGTCTTTCGTCGGCAACAGCGTGGGCGTGCCGTTGCACAATCCGACCGAATGGAATTTCGATCCCGACGTATATGAAGCACAATATGGCCCTTATCAGTCGACCTTCACGGCACGGCCGGACCCCAAGAATTTCTCCAACTTCACGCCGAAGCTGGGCCTGCAATATCAGTGGGCGCCCGACATCTTCCAATATGCCTCCTATTCCAAAGGCTTCAAAAGCGGCAGTTTCGACCTGCGCAGCGCCAGCCTGCTGGGATCGACCGTACCGTTCGAGCCGCAGGTCATCACCACTTATGAAACGGGTTTGAAGACCCGGTTCCTGCACGATCGCGTGATCGCCAATATCGCCGTCTATTATAACGACATCAGCGATTTCCAGGTCCGCGCCACCTCGCCTGCCACCCCGACCCAGCCGGCCTTCAACGGCGTGCTGAACGCGGGCGACGGTGTGTCCAAGGGCGTGGAACTGGAACTGTCGATAGCGCCGATCGACGGGCTGCGCATAGATACCAGCGGCTCCTATACCAAGACGCTCTACAAGAGTTTTACCGCGACCCTGCCCGCCAATGTCCCCGGCCGCATGACATTGCTGGGTCTGGAATTTCCGCTGGCCCCAAAATGGCAGTCGTCGGTGGCGATCAACTATACTTTGCCGATCGACACGCCCGGCAAATGGCGGATCGGGGCCGACGCGCAATATGAATCGCGCCGCTTCGTCGACATCTACAATACGGCGCAGACCAAGGTTCGTGCCCAGACCTTCGTCAACGGCACGATCAACTATGCCGGCGAGGATGGCAGTTGGAACGCGGGCGTCGCCGTCAAGAATATCTTCGACCTGCGCCGGGGGCAGGCCGGGGGATATTCGCCCAATAATGCGGGATCGCAGGTCAATTATTACCGCGCCTATAACGAACCGCGCACGGTCAACATCTTCATCAACAAGACCTTCTGACGGGGAAAGCCATGTATCGCTCCATCATCCCGATCGCTTGCGCCCTGCTCGCCGCGACGGCAGGCGCGCAGTCGGTGTCCGATACCCCCGCCGCCCTGGCCGAAGCGGCCAAGGCGCGGGCCATTGCCGGAGAGGACCTAAAGGCGCCCCTGTTCCTGTGCGAACCGCACGGTGGCGGCGTCGTACGGCGGGCATTGGAAACGGACAGCAAGCAATGGCTGGAACCGACGAAGCTGTTCGATAATCTCTTCTATATCGGCAACGGCTTCGTGGGCGTGTTCGTGCTCAAGACGAGCGAGGGGCTGATCCTGTTCGACGCGGCGCAAAGCGAGACGGAGGCGCGGGAGCATCTGATACCGGGGCTTCAAAAACTCGGGCTGGACCCCACCACTATCCGCTACGTCATCGTGACCCATGGCCATTATGATCATTTCGGTGGTTCGGCCTGGTTGCAGAAGACCTATGGCGCACGGGTGGCGATCAGCGCCGCGGACTGGACGCTGATCGAAAACACGCCGGCCGATGCCATCGAACGCAGCGGTACCCAATTGCCCAAACGCGACATCGTCATCGGCGACGGCCAGGCCATAACGCTGGGAGACACCAAGGTCGCCCTTTACGTGACGCCCGGTCATACGCCCGGTGCCGTATCGGCGATCGTGCCGGTCCGGTCGAACGGCAAGGTACATAATCTCTCGCTTCTGGGCAGCACCGCCTTCCCAGCCTCGATCGAGCCGACCGAGAAGGTCGGTGGGTTGAAGGCCTATGACAGTTCCGTATTGCGCTTTGCGAAGATCAGCCGGGCGGCGTCCGCACAAGGGGTGTTGAACACCCATATCTTTGCCGATGGGACGCGTGCCCGCATCGAAGCGATCGCGGCAGCCCCGGACAGAGCCAACCCCTTCCTTCAGGGACCGCAATTTGTGGGCCGCTATTATCAGATCCTCCATCACTGCCTGCGCGCCGCGCAACTGCGGCCACAGGCGGACAATGTCTGGCTTCCGAAATAATCCGCGGGCCAAATAAGCGAAAGGACATGCCATGGATCTGCAACTGAAGGACAAGCGCGCCCTTGTAACCGGCGGCAGCCGGGGGATCGGCAAGGCGATCGCCCGCGCGCTGGCGCAGGAGGGCGTCCGCGTCCTGCTGTCGGCGCGCGATCTGGCGGCCGCAACCGCTGCGGCAGAAGAGCTGGCGCGCGAAACGGGGGGTGAGGTCCATGCCTTCATCGCCGACACGCGCGATGACGATCAGGTCGATGCGCTGATCGCCCATGCGATCGCACAGCTGGGCGGCCTCGATATCGTGGTGAACAACGCCGCCCGTCCGGGCGCGCGACCGGAAGTGCCCGGTGTCGCGGGCGTCGCATCCGACTATCTGCTGGACGAACTCAATACCAAATTGGTCGGCTATCTGCGGGTTGCGCGGGCCGCCGCGCCGCATCTGGTGGCCAATGGCTGGGGTCGGATCATCAATATCAGCGGTCTTGCCGCGCGGCAATCGGGCACGATCCCCGGATCGACCCGCAATGTCGCGATCGCCGCACTCACCAAAAATCTGGCGGACGAGCTGGGGCCAAAGGGCATCAACGTCACCGTCGTTCATCCCGGCGCGACCCGGACGGAAAAGACCGCCGATGCCGTGGCGGCCAAGGCGGCGGCCGACGATATCAGCCCGGACGCCGCGGAAAAGGCGCTGTTCGGCCAATCGCTGATCGGCCGTATCGTCGAAGCAGAGGAGGTCGCAGCGGTGGTCGCATTCCTTGCCTCCCCCCGCAGCGTGGCCATCAACGGCGACGCGATCGCGGCGGGCGGCGGCAGTCCTCGCGCCATCCATTATTAACGGGAGGCCCATCATGGCTGATCTTCCCTACAAGACGGCGTTGGTCGTCGGTGCCGGCCCCGGCATCGGTGCTTCCGTCGCGCGCGCGCTGACGGCGGCCGGCCTCAAGGTCGTGGTCGCGGCCCGCAACCCGGATCGGCTGCGCGACGTCGCCAATGCGAGCGACGCCATCGGACTGGAGGTCGATGCGACCGACCCGGCCTCCGTCGCGCACCTTTTCGAGCAGACCGAACGCGCGATCGGCGTGCCGGAAGTGGTGCTGTATAATGCCAGCGGGCGCGTGCGCGGCCCTTTGACGGAACTGGACCCGGAACTGGTTCGACGATCGATCGAAGTATCGTCGTTCGGGGCGTTTCTGGTGACGCAACAGGCTGCCAGGAGGCTGGTGCCCCACGGACGCGGTGCGATATTGCTGACCGGCGCGACCGCCAGTGTGAAGGGCTTCGCCAATTCGGCCAGCTTTGCCATCGGCAAATTCGGCCTGCGTGGCCTGGCCCAGAGCGCCGCCCGCGAACTGGCGCCAAAGGGCATCCATGTCGCCCATTTCGTGATCGACGGGTCCGTGCGCAGTCAGGCGCGCGCCGATCCTCAGGATGCCCCCGACAGCACACTCGATCCACAAAGCATCGCCCAGACCTATCTTGCCATATTGGCCCAGCATCGCAGCGCATGGAGTTGGGAGGTCGAACTGCGTCCATGGGTCGAACGCTATTGATCCGGTTGCGCACCACGGCTGAAGCCGTGCCGAAACAAGCATGTCGCGCAAGGATGCCGGACCGTCCCATCGTGACAATCGCACAAATATGTCGTTCGACCGGAGAAATCGGGTAAGGGGGGCGCACCATCCGCTGCGAAGAAGACGCCCTTATGAAGATCGCCCCAAGGTTCCTGCTCGCCGCCCTTCTGGCCGCGACCGTGCCGGACGCGGCCTTCGCCCAGAATGGCGTCGAGCCGCTGATCGGCCATGTGGAACCACAGACAGGCGGCGGAGCATTGGTCGATATTCGCCTGCTCAACATCGGCACGACCACGATACAGGCCGATGTGGCCGACAATGTGGAGGCGCAGTTGGACCGGCCGGGCGCGCTGGGCACCGGTCGTACCGTGATGTTGCGTCGCGACCCCGCCACCCCCGCTACGCTCAGCATCGCGCCGGGCAGTTTTGCCACAGCGCGCTATCGGCTCGAACCGGACGCCTTTCAGGATGGCGCGCGTCTCTCCATCCCCGGCTGGAACGGCCAGGCGGTGACATTGGCCGCTGCGCCGGCGCCCACTCGCGCCGCTCATGCGACCGCAAATATCGACAGGACGGTTGCCGAAGCGCCTGTCGGCTCGGCTGTGCCCGCTACCCCTTCACCCAGCGACCGTACCGTCGGTAACGCCTTCCTCGAAAATCTGAGCGCCTATCAGCCTATCTATGCCGTCTATGGTCCCGGCACCAATAGCGAGGCCCGCATCCAGCTCAGCTTCAAATATCAGCTGTTCGGTAGCCAGGCTCGCAAGGACCATCCGGCGTTGGGCGACGGCTTTTACTTTGCCTATACCCAGCGCATGTTCTGGGATCTGGGGGCGGATTCCTCCCCCTTCCGCAATATCGATTTCCAACCGGAAATCTTTTACACCACACCGCCCAAGGCGCTGTCGGATAGGACGACACTTAGCGCGCAGGTCGGCCTGCGCCACGAATCCAACGGACGCGACGGCGATTTCTCGCGCAGCCTGAACACCATCTACGTCGCGCCGATGGCAGCCTTCTCTCTGGGCAAAGAGACACGCCTGACCGTGGCGCCGCGCGCATGGCTCTATGCCGGCGACCTGTCGGATAATCCCGACATTCGCCGTTATCGCGGCAATAGCGGCCTGTCTGTCGAAATTGGCCAGGACGACGGCCTGCGCCTCTCCACGACCAGCCGCATCAACTTCGGCAGCGGCAAGGGGTCGATCGCGGCCGACTTGTCCTATCCGCTTCGCCATATCCTGGGCGGCCGCCCGGATTTCTACCTCTTTGGACAGAGCTTCGTAGGCTATGGCGAAAATCTGCTGGACTATAATCGCCGCACCACGCGCCTGCGCATCGGCGTCGCACTTGTGCGGTGAGAAATAGATAGGGGTTCGTCTCGGTCAAGGGAGCCTTTCCGGGCGGAAGAACGGGCAAGAAGACGCGCCGGCACGATCCCAAATCCTGGTTCAATTTCCGCTCAGACGATACGCCAGACCCATAGTCGGATGGAGTCCGAATAACGCGCGCCGGAGCAAATGAAGATATTTTCGTTCAGCCATGTATATCGGCCCAGCGGCGCCATAAATTCCGGCACGGTCCGAAAATAATAGCTTTTGGGATCGACGATGTCCCCGGCCATCAATCGCGCCATCACGTCGGCGGGGCCATGACGCAGGCCGCGGTTCCTGATCTGGATGACAGCGCCGTCATCGGTCTGGATTCCATAAGTGGCATCTGCCACCGTGACACCATCGGGCCTGCGCACTTGCCAATCGCTGCCACCGCCCAGGATTTGGCCCCGGATCCGCGGTCCTTCAATACTGCCGGAAAGGATCGGAATGATCCGACGCGTTCCATCCGGTGTGTCGCCAATCTGAATCGGCGCGGCCAATTGCGCATGGGCGGCATAGACAAATTCCAGACCCGGTCGAATGGCGTCGTCCGGCACAAGATTTTCATCCGACATGCCCATCCCTCTCTTTCATGTCGCGTAGGCCCGCCCGACTGCAGGACATAACATCCTGTCCGGCGTCGAGGCTGAAAAGCAGATCGACGCGGTCCGGTAGGTCCGCGAACATATGGCGGGTCAACCGCTCATAATGATTCACAAAGCGCCGCACCTCTTCATCACGCATGATACCCGCAGCATCGGGCGTCAGAGCGCGAAGCTTATGTTCCTGAAGCAGGCGGTTCTGCAGCACATGGTCGAACGATGGGGGTTTCAGCATGATCATATGGTCGATGACCGAAAAACATCGGGCATAGGATGTTCGAAGCGCATCATTCACATGCGTGCGCCAAACAGCGCCCTTATCCTCTTCCGCCTCGAGAATATTGATCGGCGCGACAAGGTCCGCTTCGTCCTGCGGGCGGGCACCGACGCACCAACCTTCAAACAGGACGACATCGACATGGCCGGAATGGCGCATCCAATCGCTTTGCGGCAGCCGATCGTCCAATGCCTTGCTGAAGCGCGGGATCAATGCCTGCCGTCCGCCGGCCAGATCATCCAGTATAGAGAGGCCGAGTTCGATATCGTGCGTAGCCGGCACTCCGCGCGTCCGAAACAGAGGGTGAATATCCCGAGCCAATCGCGCCCGCGCCTTAGACGGCAGATAGAGATCGTCCAGCCCGACGACGACCGCCGATAATCCAATCTCTGGCAGGAGAAGGGATGCCAGAAACCGGCAAATAGTCGATTTGCCACTGCCCTGCGCGCCATTCACGCCGACGATTATCGGGCGTCCAGCATCATTTTTCCAGTCACCTATCTGTCGCGCCAATGGCTGCCACCAACGATCGACCATCGCCCTGTACGAAGGCGGCAAGCGTTCCGCTGCGATAATATCGTCAATGCCTGCCTGCTTCAAAGACTGTCTCGCGGTGTTCGGCCTTCATGCCAATCGTCCAGATTGGCAAGCGCGCGCAATCCCATCGCTTCGCGCGTCTCACGGGTTGCGCTGCCCAGATGCGGCAGGAGTACCGTGTTCGGGGCATCACGAAGACGTTGGGAAATCTCAGGCTCGCCTGCGAACACATCAAGGCCAGCCCCACCCAGCCGCCCGCTTTCCAGGGCATCCATCAGGGCACCTTCGTCCACGACATCTCCCCGCGCCGTATTGATGAGGATCGTGTGGGGCGCCATTCGGCCAAGCATCTGCGCATCGATGATGTTGCGCGTCGCCGCTCCGCCAGGAACATGCAGCGACACGACATCGCTTTGCGCCACCATGTCGCCAAGCGAGGACATATATCGGGCGTCCAGCCGCTGCACATCGTCCTGCGCGCCGGGACGACGCGAAAAATAGACGATGTTCATGCCAAAGCCGAAGCGGGCACGTTCCGCCACAGCCTGCGCGATCCGACCGAAGCCGACCAGTCCCAGCGTCTTGCCGCGCAGGCTGGTACCGAGCAAATGGGTCGGCCGCCAACCCGTCCATTGCCCGGCGCGCAATTCCCGTTCGCCCTCCCCAGCGCGGCGGGCTGTCATCAGCATCAGGGTAACGGCGATATCGGCCGTCGCGTTGGTGAGGACGCCCGGCGTATTCGTGACGACAATGCCGGCCGCCGCTGCAGCCGCCAGGTCGATATGTTCGAAACCGGCGCCATAATTGGCGATGATCTTTACCTGTCGTCCCGCAACGCCGACGATGCCGGCATGTAGTTTGTCGGTGATGGTCGGACAGATCGCATCATAGTCGCGCATAGCAGCCATCAATGCGGCGTCCGTCAATGGACGATCGTCGTCGCTGAAGGTCGCGTCGTACCGCTCCGCAATCAAGGCCTCGACCCGCTCGGGCCATTTGCGCGTAACCAGTATCCGGGGCTTGCCTGACATATTGGCCGCTCAGTTCGTCGCGGCCGAAGCAGCGAAATAGGCGGTGAACGGATCGTCCGCATGCTCCGGCGCATCGCCCTCGCGCACCGTGGTGCGGCGCATGTCGCGTCGTTCGTTGAAGATGTCGAAATCGCCGCCCCGATGCATCGTTGCCAGATTGTCCCAGATAACGATGTCCCCCGGCTGATAGGAAACGCCGAATATATATTGCGGCTGGGTTGCGAAGTCGATCAGATATTTGATGAGCGCACGTCCTTCTTCCTTCGGCAGACCTGCCACATCCATCGCATGGCTGCCGATATAGATGGCAGTGCGCCCCGTCGCCTCCTGGTGCATGACCATGGGCTGGCGCGCCTTGGGTCGTCCATCGATCTCCTCCTCCGTAATCGGGAAGCCGGCGAGCAGGCGAGAATACCAGAGCGAATGCTCCGCCTCGAGCGTACCGATCTTTTCCCGAACATCGGCGGGCAGATCCTCATAAGCCGAGCGCATGTCGGCGAAATAGGTCAGGCCGCCTTCCTTGGGCACTTCATAGGCAAGCAGCAGCGAATAGGCCGAGCGCAGATCCATGAAAGACGAATCCGTATGCCACAGCCGGTCGCCCTTCTTGTGCAGGACCATATTCTCATCGACCAATATCTCTCCGGCCGGGGTCAGGTTGCTGGCATCGAATATTTCGGGCGTATGCGGATGGCGGCGCGGGCGATTTTTGACCGCTGGCGCCGTCTCCAGATGGCCGAAATGGCGGCTGAAGGCGACATGCGCCGCATTGTCGAAACCGGTCCCGCGAATGACGCATACGCCCCATATGTTCATCGCATCCTTGATCGCCGCAAAATCAGCCTCGCTCAGTGGCTGGCTCATGTCGATGCCGGAAAGCTCGGCACCGAAGCGGGGCGTGATGGGAGTCGTAGTCAAAGCCATGATCGTTTTTCCTTTAGGATCTGGTCGTCACGGCTTGCGCCGGCAGGACGATATTTTCGGTGGGGTGGGGATTGCCGCCACGCTGACGCTTGCCGACGCGGGCAAGCAGGACGAGCGCAACAGCGGAAAGCAAAGGCGTTGCCGCCAGCAGGACGAACAACAGGCGTGGCGGCATGTGCATCGCCAGCAGATAGCCACCCAGCAGCGGTGCGAAGATCGAGCCGATCTTCGCCACGGACGTCGCCCATCCCGCGCCATTGGCCCGGATCGCGCTGGGGTAGAAGATGCCGGCGATGGAGTGCATGCCAAAATGTGTACCGCTGATCATCGCCATGCTGAGCAGGGAGAAGGCGGCCAGGCCCTGTAGCGAGACGGGTGCCAGCCCCATGAGCAACAGCAACGGCGCCGCCAGCATCGGATAGAAGGCGATTGCGATCGGACCCAGTCGATCGGTAAAGCGCATGAGCGCCAGGCCCGCAAGCGAACCGCCGATCGAGCTGACCGACATGATCATCGCCGCCTGGGTCCGGGTAAAGCCGACATCCTCGAAGATGATCGGCCCCCAGTTCGACTTGAAATAGACCGCCATCGAACTGCCGATATAGGCCAGCCAGAGCAAGGTGGTGATCGGGCGCAGATCGCCTTTGAACAGGGTCGTGATCCGAAAGCCCTGCCCTGTCGAACCAGCCATTTCGTCCGTCACCACGAAACGATCCTCCGGCCTTGCGCCAAGTCCCGGCTCAAGTGCGTTCAGCGCCTTGGCGATCTTTTCGGGCGATCGCCCCTTGACCGCCAGATAACGGGCGGATTCCGGCAGCAGGACGAAAAGAAGCGGGACGAGCAGCAGGGTCGCGATGCCCGATACCATGAATACCGATTGCCAGCCCCAATGGGGCGCGAGCCAGACTGTCATCGGTCCGGCGACCACGCCGCCCAGCGTATAGCCCATCATGATGATGGTCACGACGGTAGCCCGATAGCGGCTGGGCACAAATTCGATATTGAGTGCCCAGGCGAGCGGCATCAACCCGCCCAGGGCCACACCGTTCAGGAAGCGCAGCAGCAACAATGCCTGCATGCCCGGCGCGAGCGCGATGGCCATGCTGGTGGCACCGAACGCCGCGACTGACGCGATGATGATCGGGCGCCGTCCATACCGGTCGCCCAGCCAACCGAAGGCGATCCCGCCCAGCATCGCGCCGAACACGCCCACGGCGAACAATTCGCCCAGGGAAATGACGTCGGCGCCAAACCCGTCGCGCAAATAGGGTGCGACGAAGGAAATGACGAGCATGTCGAAGCCGTCGAGAAAGGTGACGGTCCAGGATATCGCGACGAGGCGGATGACGAACGCATTGATCCTTTGGCGCTCAATCACGTCCGTCACCATGATGACGCCGGGGGGAGATGGATCGGTTGCGTTCATGGTCATCTCAATGCCTCTCGCGCCTGCGCCTTATTTGCCGAAGTGGAAGCGCGCACCGACCTTGAACGCACGGCCGACCGGATCGAACAGGATCTGGTTGGTGCCGCCCGATGGGCCGGGCATCGCCGGCGGATCCCGATCGAGCAGGTTGTTGATCGTGGCGAACAACTGGAAGGTCCGGCCATTGCCGGTTTCGACATTCACCCGCGCCGTCATGTCGAGGTAGAAGCGGCTGGGCACATTATTATTGTCGACGCTGTTCGGGGCAGTGACGGCATAACCATCCTGATCGGGGCCAACGAAGTTGGTCCAATAGATGCCCGAAGGAATATAGCGGCCATGGCCGGTCAGCTGGAACTTGCCCACCGTCCAGGTCAAGACGCCGTCCAGCACATAGTCGGGCACGCCCGGTATCGTTCCGGTGCGCACGCCCGTCTGGCCCGCGCGATCCACTGCGCCCAAGGCGTCGACAGTGGTCAGCTCCTTGGTGATGTTCGCGATCAACTGTGCGTTCAACTCGCCCCACGATCCGAGCGGCTGGCGATATTGAAGCTCGATATCATAGCCGCTGGTCTTGAGCGCATTGGAATTGAGGATGACGTCGCGCACCTGAAGAATCTGATTATTGGCATCGCGCGTAATCTGGCTGCAGAAATTGGTGGCGCCCTGCGCGCAGCGATTGACGAGGGTCTGTGCACCAAGCGCGCCGATGGCATCGGCGACCTTGATGTCATAATAATCGACCGAAAGGCGCATGCGCTGGAAAATGCCATGACGCGGCGCGATGACGAAGCCACCGGTCCAGCTGTCCGCCTTTTCAACGGACAGGTCCGGATTTGCGCCGGTAATGACGAAGGGATTGGTCTGCAAGCCGCCGTTCAGCGGGTCGGACAGGCCGATCGAACGAAGCGTCTGCGGTCCGAACAGTTCGAAGATGTTTGGCGCGCGAATGTCGCGCGACCGGGTACCACGGAACCGGACGCCTTCGACCGGCTCATAGACCAGCCCCGCTTTCCAGGTCGTGACCGATCCCGTCGTGCTGTAATGCGTACGACGGACGGCGCCATTGAGGTCGAGCGCATGGCCGACCGCCGAATCCCGCAATATCGGAACCGCGATTTCGCCGAACACTTCCTTGACGGTAACGCCGCCGGACAGAGCGGAGCCGTTGAGCGAATAGAAGCCGTTCGCGGCCGAAATCGGATCGGCAGTGCCATCCACCGTATCCCGGCGATATTCCGCGCCGATCGCCACCGTCACGGGGCCGGCGGGCAGGTCGAACAGTTCGCCGCGCAGGTCCACGCCTGCCACATGCTGTTCATTGACCGTATGTTGCAGACCGTTGCCGGTGATATAACCCACCGATGCCTGGCTAAATTGCCCCTCGCCGAAAGGATTGAAGGGTACGCAGGCAGCATCGTCATTGCTGGCTATGGCGTCGGCATTGACACGGCATACGATCTGGCCGCCGGACCGCACAGCGTCCACGGCCTTCAAAAGATGGGCCTGATTGACGAGATTGGTCGCGCGCTGGGTGAAGTTGGTCCGGCCATATTGATAGAAGCCGTTGACCGTCCACTTGTCGCTCAGCTTACCCTCGACGCCCAGAACGCCGCGATATGTTTCTGTCGTCGATGTCGCCCGGCCCGGGCCAAGGTCGAATGCCGCCTTGCCCAGGATGAAGGATGCGACGCCATTGGCGTCCATGGCGGATGCTACTGCGGCCGGGATGAAGGGATTGTCGCGCTTGATACGGCCCATCAGCGTACCATTGAAGTCGCGGAAGATCGCACCATCGACCGTGCCTTTCACGCGCCCGTAAGACACGTCGGCCGTCAGCGTCACATCGTCGGTCAATTCCGCCGTGAGCGCGCCATAGGTGGACACTCGTTCCAGCGGCACCTTGAGTCGCAGCGCCGAGATAAAGCCGTTACGCCCCTGCCCCTCGCCGCCGAGCATGAATAGCGGGCCGACGAGCGTGCCATATTGGAAACGCCCAGGCGTTCCGTCAGCCAGGAACTTGGTCCCGCGCAGGGGGTCGGTCGCCGTCGTGCCGATCGCCTGACCCGCCGCATTATAGGAACGGTTGATCAGCCCGCCAGGAGACATGGTCGATGTATTGACCCCCCCGATGATCAGATTGGCGGGCAGGCCGCCGGCGCCGGGCGTATTGCCAAGGATCAGGGTCTGGCTGTTGCACCAGCTGCGGCTTGTGCACGTACCCAATCCATCCAGCTTTTCATATTCGACCGCGCCGATTACATGGATCCGGTCGCCAAAGCTCATGCCACCCGACAGGCTGGCAAACAGGTTGCCGTCATCGCCGCGTTGCGACATGCCGGCGGCAAATTCGCCGTCCAGACCTTCCTTCTTCCGGTCCAGGACGAAGTTCACGACGCCAGCGACGGCATCCGAACCATAGGCCGCCGACGCACCCCCGGTCACGACATCGACCGTGCGGAGCAAGGATGACGGGATGAGGTTGGTATCGACCGATCCTTGCACGGTGCTGGGCACGAACCGTTTGCCATCGACCAGGACAAGCGTGCGCTGCGGGTCGAGGCCGCGCAGATCGAGCAGGCGCGCACCGATATTGCCGCCCAGATTGGCCTGAGCCGCAGGGCCGCTCGATGCGCGGAAACTGGGTAACTGATTCAGCGCTTCACCGACATTGGTGATGCCCAACGCATCCAGCCGTTCCGCACCGATCGAGGTTACGGGCGTCGGTGCGTTGAAGCTGGAGCCAAGGCGCGTACCCGTGACGACGATGTCCGTCACCGGCAAGCCGGCCGGAGCGGCGACATTCTGTTCTTCACCTGCGGGCTGGGCCGAGGCGGACGGTGGGGCTGTCGCCGCCTCCTGCGCCGCCGCATATTGAGGCACTATCGCCATGGTAAAGCCGACAATGGCCAGGACACTCGCGTTCGTGCGGATGCGCTGCGTGCTCAATCGCATATCTGTCTTCCCTCTCCTGGCCTTCTGCTGCGGCCTCATCCGTATTTATGTATCTAGGTACATAGTTTGTCAACGGCCCTTATCGCTGAAAGAAAACTCAAGAAATTCGGCATTTTTGCAGTTCGCCATGCGCGTCGCTATGAGCGAAGAGCGGGCTTAAATTCGGTTCGCCTGCATTGCGATGGGAATGGCATGACCTCTGACAATCCGAATCCGGTCGATCCGTTCGACAGCACGACACCACAATATCGCGCCTATTTTCCCGAAGGGTCGCGGGATGATGTCGAATTTCGACTGACCCGAATTCTTTCGCTGTCAGCCCGTCGCTGGGGAACGCATGTCGAAAATCGGATGATGGCAGCGACCGGTCAGTCCCGGTCCAGATGGCAGACTTTGTTCGTACTCAGCGTTGCCACGCCGCCTATCACCACGTCCTTGTTATCGGCTCGCCTTGCCATCCAATGGCCGCCGCTGATCAGGACCTTGAATTCGCTGGAATCAGATGGTCTTATCCGACGCGTAGAAAACCCGACCGACAAACGTTCGCGCTATATCGAGATCACGGCCGCTGGCAGAGCGGTGGTCGAACAGGTGCAGCCTATCCTATCCGACATTCGAACCAAGGTATTTGTCAATCTGAGCATGCAAGAGATGGAATTGGCGACGCGCGTGCTGGAGATGGTCGTCGCCGGGGTGAACGAAGCGCAGCAAGACAATGATGAATGACGTCGGCTGGATATGCGATCCAAGTTCGAGGCGCTGAACGGTACTGATTCTGCCGGTTCGATTGCCTGCGCATGATCCGAACATACGCCGTGACGAGGCAAGTTGAACGCAGCATATGCGGTAACGTTACCTGACCGACGCGCCGCCCCGAAAACTCCGATGATCCCGACAATCATCCAGCTCAGCGTACAGCCATTGCGCCGTCAAGCGGCGCAAGCAAGGGCTTTGGCTGTTCCCAATCGGATATCAGATGTTTCGCAGACTATTTGCCTCCTCCGCTCATGACATGGCGATCGACCTTGGCACGGTGAATACGGTTATCCATGTGCGCGATCGTGGCATCGTGCTCAACGAACCGTCGGTTATCGCACTCGAAACCATAGCCGGTGTTCGGCGCGTCAAGGTTGTGGGGAATGAAGCAAAGCCCATGATGGGCAAGACTCCCGCCAATATTCAGGCGATCCGGCCATTGCGGGACGGCGTCATCGCCGACATCGACGTGGCAGAACAGATGATAAAGCATTTCATGGCCAAGGCCGTCGGTTCGTCCGGACGGCTTGGTCGGCGCCATGCGGTCGTCATTTGCGTCCCGTCCGGATCGACGATGGTGGAGCGTCGCGCGATACAGATCGCGGCCATGAACGCAGGTGCATCGCGCGTTCAATTGATCGACGAGCCCATGGCGGCGGCGATCGGCGCGGGCCTGCCGGTCACCCAGCCGCTCGGCGCCATGGTGGTGGATATAGGTGGCGGCACGACGGAGGTGGCGATCCTGTCTTTGCAAGGCATCGCCTACAGCAATTCCGTTCGCATGGGGGGCGACAAGCTCGACGAGGCCATCGCCTCTCATGTGCGGCGCAGTCACAATCTGATGATCGGCGAAATGACCGCCGAGCGCATCAAGCATAATATCGGTTCGGCGGTGATACCGCTTGATCAAGGGCGCATGATGCAGGTCAAGGGCCGTGATTTGGTCAATGGCCGTCCCGCGGAGATTACGATCAGCGAAGCGGAAATCGCAGAAGCGCTGGTCGAAGGCGTGGGGCAGATCAAGCTGGCCGTCATGTCTGCGCTGGAACAGACAGCCCCGGAATTGTCCGCCGACATCATAGATGAGGGGATAACATTGACCGGCGGCGGCGCTTTGCTCGGCCATCTCGATCAGGCTTTGTCAGAGCAGACCGGTCTGGCGGTACGGGTGGCAGACGATGCGTTGACCTGCGTAGCAATGGGAGCCGGCAAAGCATTGGAGGATCCCGCATATAGCGGCGTGCTGACGACGGCATAAGGCCGACGACCGGCGCAACCACCAGTCCTTGCAATGCCCAGACATATCGCTCGGCCGACTACCCTAGTAGTTTTCGGAACCTTGCGATGTTTGGCGTCTAGGCTCTGACGCTGTCAGATCGTCTGCGTGTGTCGGGGCGAATTGATCCAAAGGCTCCGTCAGAAGGCCGGCGCCCATCACGGCCATGCGAGCGCTGTGATGCATCAATGTCACACCCAATTATCGAATTGCAACAGGTGTGAAACTTTCTTGCGAGCGCGCGATTAAGCGATCAGGGCGCCGTTGCGCCCGCGTTCCGATGCGGGTGGTGGAAGATATCGTTCAACGCGGCTTCCCGAACATGATTGCGATCCGGCTCCTTTGAGAATGCCGGAGGCTCAGGAGGAATATCATAATGCGTACTTTCCGTTCATCCGCGTCCAGGCTGCTTCTGGCCGGCGCCGCCCCCTTCGCCCTGCTCGCCGGGAGCGCGATGGCCCAGACCGCCCCTGCCGCGCAGGATGCGCCCAACGTGGCGGCCGATGAGAATCAGGCCGACATCGTCGTCGTCGGCACCGCAGGCGCCGGTACGCGTCGTCAGGATGCGGCCTTTGCCGTCACCAGCCTGTCCAGCGACGCCATCGCCCGCGCCGCGCCCAACAGCACGGCCGACCTGCTGCGCACCATTCCGGGCGTCAGCGCCGAAAGCTCCGGCGGCCAGAACGGCGCCAACATCTTCGTGCGCGGCTATCCGTCGGGCGGCGACGCGCAGTTCGTGACGTTCCAGCTGGGCGGCGTGCCTTTCTTCCCGCCTTCGACCCTGTCCTTCCTTGAAAATTCGCAGCTGATCCGCCTCGACGAAACCGTCGATCGCGTGGAAGCCGTGCGCGGCGGCACCGGTTCGCTCTTTTCCAACGGCCAGCCGGGCCTGACCGTCAACGTGCAGCAGCGCGAAGGCGGCCAGACGCTCAAGGGCTTTGCGAAGCTGTCCTACACCGATTATGACGAAATCCGTGGCGACGCCTGGATTTCCGGCCCGATCAGCGAAGACACGACCTTCATGGTCGGCGGCTATTATGCGCAGGGCAACGGTATCCGCGATCCGCAATTCCGCGCCGAAAAGGGCGGTCAGATCACCGCGAACATCCGCCATGATTTCGACGGTCGCGGTTCGCTGCTGATCTACGGCCGTTATCTGAACGATCATGGCCAGTGGCTGCTGCCCATCCCCGTCAATCAGGACGGCAGCAAGATCAGCCAATATGCCAATTTCGACCATGGCACCGGCGCGCTTGCCGGTCGCGATGTGCGCGTCACCACCAACAATGCCGGTCGCACCGTCGATCTGGCCGATGGTCGCGGCGCGAAGCTGGGCAATCTGGGCCTCAGCTTCGACTATGAGCTGGTCGATGGCCTGAGCATTCGCGAACGTGCCAGCTATATGTGGGGCACGGCCAATACCATCGGCCTGGTTCCCACCGACGCGCCGATGAGCGCGGCGGCGATGGCCACCACGCTGGGCGGTGCGGGCTCGACCGTGGGCAGCCTGACCTACGCATCGGGCGGCGGCGCGGCAGCGGCCGGCACGCAGGTTATGCGTGCGGGCATCTGGGACGTGCGCAAGCGGATCGACGCTTTCGTCAACGACATGGCGCTGGAGTTCAAGACCGGCGGCAACACGCTGACCGGCGGATTCTATCTCGCCAACTACACCACTCGCGACAATTGGGCGTTGGGCAATGACGTATTGCTGACCGCCGAACCCAATGCCCGTCGCCTGAACCTGACGCTGGGCGACGGCCGGATTGCGACTCGCGACGGCTTCACCTCCGGCGCCAGCTTCCTGGTGAACGGCCGCTATGAAGGGCGCGACATCGCTTTCTATGCGGTCGATGAGCTTCAGATCACCGACAAGCTGCGCGTCGATGGCGGCGTGCGCTGGCAGCGTCACGAAGTCGTGGGTGATGTCGCCACTTCCGGCGCGGCCTTCGATCAGGATGGCAGCGCCGCCACCCTGTACGACCGGACCGTGCAGCTGGGCGGAGCCAGCCGCATCGACTATAACGCATCGCGCTGGTCGTGGACGGCGGGCGCCAATTACGACTTCACCAGCCAGATCGGCGTCTTTGCCCGGTACAGCCGTGGCAACAGCTTCCCGCAGTTCGACAATTTGCGCGAAGGGCTGACCATCATCTCGAAGGTGGACACCTATGAAGGCGGGTTGAAGGTATCGACCCCGATGCTGAACCTCTACGCGACCCTGTTCCACAATAAGTTCGACGGTTTGGCCACGACGCAGATCATCAACGGCGTGCCCAATGAATCGGTCGGCGGCGCGAAGGCGACCGGCGTCGAGCTGGAAGGCGTGATCCGTCCGTTCGCGGGCTTCAGCATCGCGGCGGCGGGCACCTATCTGGATGGCACCTATCGCGGCTTCTTCAGCGGCAACGGCACCATCGACAACACCGGCAACCGCGTGCAGCGTCAGCCCAAATGGATGTGGCGCGTGACGCCCAGCTACGAACTGACGGTGGGCGATTTCCGTCCGTCCATCTTCGCCACGCTGCAATATACGGGCGACCGCTTCTCCGACCCGGAGAATGCACAGCTGCTGCCCAACTATTATCAGCTGGACGCAGGCGTGTCGGTGGACGTCAATCAGCGGTTGAAGCTGGCAGTGACCGGCAACAACCTGACCGACGAGCTGGGCCTGACCGAAGGCAATCCGCGCATCATCGGATCGCAGGGTGCAGGCACGATCCTGGCCCGCCCGATCCTGGGCCGCTCCTTCCGCTTCAGCGCTGCCTACAGCTTCTAAGGGATGAGCGGGGTGTCCATGGGCACCCCGCCATGGAAAAGGGGCCGGGCGATCCAATCGCCCGGCCCCTTTTTCGTTCAGTCCGCCTTTTCCAGTTCGGCCGCTATGTCGGGATAGCGGTCCAGCAGCGCGCTGGTGACGCCGTTGGTCCATCCGAACCCGTCCTGAAGCGGATATTCGCCGCCGCCGCCGGGCTTGCGTTCTTCGACGTCATATTTTTCCAGCATCTTGCCGGTTTCGGCATAAGCGGCCGCGACCGTGCCGATCCAGCGTCCGGCTATATCGCGGGCCAGCTTTTCCTGTCCGTTTCGCGCCAGGCCGTCGATCGCCACCCATTGCAACGGGGCCCAGCCATTGGGCGTATCCCACTGCTGGCCGGTCGCATTGGGCGTGGTGCGCAGGCCGCCGCTGCCCAGCAGCTTGGCGCGGACGGTGGTCGCAACGGCACTGGCCTGTGAAGGCGACGCCGCGCCGACGAAGAGCGGATAGAGTGTTGCGGCGGAAAGGATGGCTGTCGGCTTCTTCGCCTTGCTATCCCAATCGGCATAGCGGCTTTCCTTGGCCACCCAGAGATAACGGTCGATCGCGGCCTTGCGCTTGCGCGCCAGCCCTGCAAATTCGGTGGCGCAGGCGCCGTCGCCTGCCTTGCGGCAACGCACCTCGATCCGCTGTTCCATCGCCAGCATTAGGCTGTTGAGGTCCACCGGCACGATGTCGGTGGTGTGGATCGTCGCGATCGTCCGTCCGTCGCCGAACCAGCGCGAGGTAAAGTCCCATCCGCTTTCCGCGCCGGCACGCAGATGACGATAGGTGATCGCCTTGTCGCCCTTTGCTTCCGACGCGGTCGCGACATCTTCCGCGTAGGATTCGTCGCGCGGCGTATCCTTGTCGTCCCAGTAGCGGTTGAGCAGCGTGCCGTCGGGCATCCGCACCACGCGTTCGCACGCGCCGCTGGGCTGCACGCAGGACGCGCCTTTCATCCAATAGGCATGTTCGGCGCGCAGCGCCGCCAATTGACGGGTGGCGGTGTCGGCGCTGTCATCCTTCGACAGGTCCAGCATCAACGCATAGAAGGGCGGTTGCGAGCGGCTGAGATAATAGCTGCGCATCCCGTTGGGGATGTGGCCGTAAATCTCGATGGTGGAGGTGAAGTCCACCAACATGCTTTCGATCAGCGGCTGCTGGCCATCGACTGCCAGGCCCAGCATCGTGAAATAGCTGTCCCAATAATAGATTTCGCGAAACCGCCCGCCCGGCACGACGAAGGGCGCAGGTAGCGGTAGCGCGGAACTGCCCGCCTGCCGCTCGACCGGCTGGCGAACCAGGGTGGGCCACAGAGTGCGCACATGGGCGCGCAAGTTGGACGCGCCATGATCGTTGACGCCGGGCACCCGGAAGTGGCGCAGCACGAACGCCTCGAGCGCATCCTTGCCCTGGGGTGGCTGCTGGCGATAGGCCGCCATGATCGCAGCCGGGTCCGATCGCGGCGTGGCGTCGACGAAGGTCTTGCCGTCGGGGAACAGCTTTTCAAGCTGAACGCGTTGGAACAGATCGCCGTACAATTCGGCAGGGGAAGATTGCGCCCAGCCCGGATTTCCCAACGCGAGGAAGGAAACAAGGCCGGCAGCAACGAAGGATAGCCAATTTTTCATGCCCCCTCTTTCGGTCGCCCCGCCAGCCTTTGCAACGGCAAAATCGGATGATCGGCCGGTACCGCCGCTCAGCAGCGCAGCGTCACCTTGGGCAGGCGCGCGTACCCTACTTGCATTTCAGGCAGGCTCCGGGCACCTGACCCGGCATGCGCGCAGAGAATGATCTGGAAACCACATTGCTGGGCCCCGTCCTTCCTGAACGGACGTGCGGCGACTGCACGATCTGTTGCACTATCCTTACCGTCGATACGCCCGATTTCAACAAGCCGGCCGGAACCCATTGTACGCATCTGACGGATCATGGGTGCGGCATTCATGACGTGCGCCCGCATATTTGCCGAACCTGGTTTTGCGGCTGGCGCAGGATGACGGCTTTGCCTGACGAGGCTCGTCCGGATCGATCCGGCATTTTGGTGTCGCTCGATTTTGTCCGTGAGCCACGCAATTGCTTCGAAGGCGTATCGATCATGCTGCGCTTGCTCCCCGGCAGCGAGGCGATCGAAAATGGCGTGGCCGGCGCCATCCTCGACGGCGTCTGCGATATGTTGGTACCGGTTTGGTTCACCGACGGATCGAAGAAGATGCTGATGCACCCCGACAGCAACGTCGCCGGTTTCGTCCTGTCGGGAGAAACCGCCCCTGCGCATTTGAGAGCCGAAGTAACCGCCTGGCGGGAGCGCTATGCTGCGTTCGCGACCAAAGGATGACTCTGAAATTTGTTAGGACTGAAGCGTGCCGTCGCAGCAAAGGCGTCGCCTTTCGACACTAAGTCCTATCGGACCCAGCCTTCTTCCGCAGGCTCCAGCTTCGCCAGAAAATCGGCCGCACTTGCGCGATAGGCATCGCGGACATCGGGCTTCATCCGATCCCAATTGGCGTATATCTGAACCATTCTGCGATTCCGACGGAAGCGGCGTTCGTGCCGCGCGAGAAAATCCCAATAAAGCGCGTTGAACGGGCAGGCATCCGGCCCGACTTTCTTCTTCACGTCATAACGGCACCCACCGCAATGGTCGGACATACGATTGATATAAGCGCCACCGCCCGCATAAGGCTTCGTCGCGAGGCGTCCGCCATCGGCATGCTGGCTCATCCCGATGACATTGGGCAGTTCGACCCATTCATATGCGTCCGCATAGACGATCAGGAACCAATCCGCGACATCCTGAGGGCGAATGCCCGCCAGCATGGCGAAATTGCCCAGCACCATCAGACGCTGGATATGATGCGCATAGGCATTGTCTCGCGTATTGCGGATCGCCTCTGCCAGGCAGAGCATGTCGGTATCGCCGGTCCAGTAGAATGCCGGCAGCGGTCGCGTTGCCGCAAGAGCGTTGGCATCTCCCACTTCCGGCATCTCGAGCCAGTAATAGCCGCGGACATATTCGCGCCAGCCTATGATCTGGCGGATGAATCCCTCCGCTGCATTTAAGGGCACGTCGCCAGCCGCATAAGCATCGGCTGCCGCCTGCGCGACCTCCAGCGGCGTCAGGAGGCCGAGGTTCAGCGCCGGGCTGAGCCAGCTATGGTAGAGCCAGTCCTGTCCTGTCACCATGGCATCCTGATAGGTGCCGAAATCAGGCAATGCCGTCCGAACGAAATGTCCGAGCGCCCTGCGCGCCTGCCCCGCCGTCACGGGCAGGCTGAATTTCTCCAGCCGCCCGAAATGCTGACCATAACGATCCTCTACCAACGCCAGCACCTGCTCCGTGATCTGATCGGGCTGAAAGTGCATGGGTTCTGGATAGTTCAGGCCGCACCTGGGTGGTGCGCGGTTCTCCTTGTCGAAATTCCATGCGCCGCCCGTCGGCTGTCCATCGGACTCCATCAGCAGGCCGGTCTTGCGGCGCATATCCCGGTAGAAAAATTCCATGACGAGGTCGTTGCGCGCCTGCGCCCAGGTCTGGAACTCCAATATGCCGCAGAGGAAGCGATCATCGACCAGCACATCCACGGGAAGTCCGAACGTTTTGCTCCAGCCATCGATCATCGTCTTCACCCGCCATTCTCCGGGTTCGACGATGCGGATCGCGCTCGGCCGATGACGCTCGACAGCCCGCTTGACCTCTCCGGTAAAACTCCCGCTGTTGCCCGGATCGTCGATGCACATATACTCGACGCGCCAGCCCTTGGCCTCGAGTTCTTTGGCGAAGTGGCGCATGGCCGAAAATATCAGGGCGATCTTGCGCTTGTGATGCCGCACATAGGTTGCTTCATCCCCTACCTCCATCAGGAGCACCACCGCATCCGATGGATCGACATCGCGCAACGGCGCCAGACCATGGCTGAGTTGGTCGCCGAGGAGAGGAATGAGGATGGTCATGCGCTTCTATCGGGCATCCGGCGATGATGCCATAGGGGCATTACGCAAATGACGACGTGTAGAATGCGCAGGACATCCGACCTGCCGACAAAAATCGGCCCGCCCTATCGGCAAACGTTGATGGCAGGCTCTTCCCCGCCACCATATTCAATCGCGCAAACGGTCGCGTAAGTTGGTTCGTTTCCAGTGCCTTATGCTTGCGAAGGCACTGGAAACGCAATTCAATACGGATCGGTTCAAGACGAGGCTTCGCCCCTTTGCGGCTCATGATAGGGGCAGTTGTTGAAGGCCGCGCGAAAATCGGCGGAGTGGCGATAGGGGTCGCGGCGTGCGCGATTGATGTTGCCAAGCGGTTGATGTGCCGCGATGCCCGTCCACACGCTGAACCGCATTTGTTCGTTAACCTTTTCCACGAGCGCCGGATCCCAACTGTCCTGAGCGTTCGCGCGGATCGTGGCGACGGTGATGAACGGCGCATCTTCTTCATCCCACGCAACGGTCGGATCTTCCACGGGCTGTTTCTCCAAATCCCGGCAAAGCTGGACGCGAAACTCCCAGAGTGCGTCGACGCCTCTCATCTCCTTTCGCACATCTTCGCGGATTGCGTTCTCGCGACCGTCGACCGCGATCTCCTGCCCCGTCAACGCGGTCATGGATGGCGCGATCGGCGCCAGGCTGAATTTGGCGATATGATCGCCATACCGGAAGGGCACCGTCGTGTAATAGGTATCGCCAAGTGGCTCGGATTGCGGCGCGCCGCCCAGCGAATTGAGCGCCGTAGGCGGCTTGGCTCCAGCAGCTTCAAAGGCGTGACGTACGCCGCGCAACGTTGCGGACACCGCTTTCTTCGTGCCTTCCATGCGATCGGTCGTCTTGGCAAGCAGTTTGAGATTGCCCAGAAATTTGTCAGCCGTCTTTGCCTGAAAGATCGGGCCATTGACGAAAACGAAATCCTGCGCCGTTCCTTCCGAGCCGGGAAGCCGGTCCCCCTCCACGTCCAGCACCTTGATCGCCATCCCGCGCGGCAGGCTGATCGAGTCCGGCAATATGTCCCCCGCGTTCGTAGACATGCGCAAATAGACTTTGTGCGTGCCCGGCCGCGCAAACAGACCCTGCGCCAATTCAGGCGGCAGGTCAGGCACAACCTGCATTTCGCCTTCCAATATCCCGTGCGACTTGGCATGTACCGAGCGAACGGCATGACCATAATCGTCAGCCGTCCGCTCCAGAATGACGTCGAAAGCCTGCTTCAAGCCCTCGATGGTTTCCGCTTCATCTGGCTGAAACTGTTCGACGTCTCGGGTGAAACGGACGGGCGGGTTGAGCATGGACATTCTCCTTTCCAGCATTAACTGAAGGGCAGCAGAAGCCGTTCCGAACAAATTGTGCTGATCCACATCAGCTTGGTCCGGCATGTGAACCAACGCCCATTCCGCTCGTTGCCATTGCCTGGAAGAAGGAGCGGTACAGCCATGGCAAAGCAGAGATCGGACAAGCCCCGTATCGAGCCGTTCGAGGGGCCTGCCGGCGGCTGGGGATCGGTTCGCTCTCTGGCCGAAATCCTGCCACGCGAACATCTGCCCGCCGAGGGCCTGCGTGAGCTTGCCCGACAGAATAAGGCCGACGGCTTTGCCTGTGTCAGTTGCGCCTGGCCCAAACCTGCCCATCCCCATCCCGCCGAATTTTGCGAGGAAGGCGCAAAGGCGACGGCTTGGGAGCTAACAAAGCTGCGCACGACACCTGCGTTTTTTGAAGAACATAGCCTCGCCGCATTGCGGCAGTGGCGGGATTATGATCTCGAGCAGCATGGTCGGCTGACCCACCCCCTGCGATATGACAGAGACCAGGACAAATATGTCGCCTGTTCATGGGATGAGGCGTTCGACGCCATTGCGGCGGCGCTGCGCATATATGATCCCAAATCCGTCGTCTTCTATTCTTCCGGCCGCACCAGCCTGGAGGCGTCATACATGTATGGGCTGATGGCACGGATGTATGGCAACCAGAATCTGCCCGACAGTTCCAACATGTGCCATGAATCCACCTCCGTCGCGCTCAAAGCGGCCATTGGGGTGCCGGTCGGGACGACCCAACTCAAGGACTTCGAGGAATGTGATGCGATATTCTTCTTCGGACAGAATGTCGGATCCAACGCGCCGCGGATGCTCCATGACCTACGCGGCGCACGCAAGCGTGGCGTAGAGATCATCACCTTCAATCCCTTGCGGGAAAGAGGGCTTGAACGCTTCACCGATCCGCAAAATCCGGTGGAGATGGTGACATTGGCCGAAACGGGGATTTCCACCCAATATCATCAGGTGAAGGCAGGCGGCGACATTGCCGCGATCACGGGCCTCGCCAAATTACTCATCGAATGGGACGATGCGGCAAGGGCAGCGGGCGAGCCGCCAGTTCTCGATCATGATTTCATCGAACGACACACCCATGATTTCGACGCTTTCGCCAACAAAGTCCGTGCGACCCAATGGCGCGACATCGAACGGGAATCCGGCCTGGAACGCAACGCGCTGGAGCAGGCGGCGCGCGTCTATGCGCAGTCGAAAGCCGTCATGGCGATCTACGGTATGGGCCTGACCCAGCATGTAAAAGGCGTCGAGAATGTCCGCATGGTCGTCAACTTCCTCCTCCTGCGCGGCAATATCGGCAAGCCCGGTGCCGGCCCGACGCCGGTGCGCGGTCACAGCAATGTCCAAGGACAGCGCACCGTCGGCATCACGGAGAAAACGGAACTCGCGCCCGTCGACAAGTTGAGAGAACTATATAGCTTCGATCCACCTGCGGAAAAAGGACTGGATACGATCGAAACCTGTCGGGGCGTCATCGACGGATCGGTCAGGGCATTTATCGGACTGGGCGGCAACTTCCTGCGCGCCATCCCGGACACCGGCCCCATGGAAGCGGCCTGGCCCGCGCTCGACCTGACCGTCCATGTCGCCACCAAGCTCAATCGCAGCCATCTTCTGCCGGGCCGGATCGCGTACCTCCTGCCCTGCCTCGGCCGGATCGAGCAGGATGTTCAGGCCAGCGGCCCGCAAGCCGTCTCGGTCGAGGACTCGAGCAGTTGCATCCATGGTTCGGTCGGCAAGGCGACGCCCGCCAGCCCGCACCTTCTGTCCGAACCTGCGATCGTGGCCGCCATCGCCAAGCGGATTGTGCCACCCAATCCGCAGGCAGATTGGGACGCATGGGTCGCCGACTATGCCCGCATCCGTGATGCGATCGAAGCGACATACCCGGACATATTCGAGAATTTCAACGCACGTCTTTTCCAGCCTGGCGGCTTCTGGAAAGGCAATAAGGCATCGGAGCGCATCTGGCTGACGCCAACCCAGAAAGCGGAATTCCATGTGCCATCCGGACTGTCGGCCACCGGCTTCGCTGACGCTGCGGGGCAATATCGCCTGATGACCCTACGTTCGAACGACCAGTTCAATACGACCATCTACGGCTATCACGACCGCTTTCGCGGTGTGAAGGGCACAAGGGACGTTCTTTTCATGAATGTTGACGACATGGTGCGCGAAAAGCTGAACGAGGGTGATATCGTAACGCTCGAAACTTCGTGGGACGACGGCGTGGCCCGGCGGCGCCCCGGCCTGATCGTGACGCCCTACAGCATTCCGCCCGGATGCCTTGGTGCCTATTATCCCGAGTGCAACAGCCTGATACCTGTCGAGCATCACGCGGAACAAAGCCATGTTCTCGCGGCCAAGTCGGTTCCGGTCGTGATCAGCCGTGCATAGTCAGGCAACCCGACGCCGAAATGCATGTATCGGTCACCCAAACCGCCGACTGGCTCGAACCAGCAATGATGATCGCTGGCCTGCCTCCCAGACCTTCCAATCTACGCACAAGAAAACAGCGAACGGGCTCGCCATCACTTTGTGCTCTGGCACATGGCTCGATTTTGGCGATTAGCAGCTATGTGCCTGGCGGGCATCCTGCAGGACACGGGACAGTTCGTCGACGGAATAGGGTTTGTGCAAGAGCGCAAAGCCGTGACGGGCATCGTCGGCCAGCACATGACTATATCCACTCGTCAGGACGATGGTGAGGTCGGGCCAGCGCTTGCGAACCTGTCTGGCCAGTTCCACGCCATCCATCCCAGGCATGATGACGTCGGAGAAAAGAATATCGATCTCGCGATGCTCACGCTCCAGGATAGCGATCGCTTCCTGCGCATTGGCGGCGCGTTGGGTTGTGAAGCCCAGATCGCCCAGCAATTGGGATGCAAACTCCCCGACTTGATCATTATCCTCTACGACAAGGATGCTGGCCTGTGAGGCGACGATCTTCTCGGCAGGCGAAATGGTTTCTATGGCCCCCGCCTTGCAACGCGGAAGATAGAGGCTGAAGGTCGTGCCTTGGCCGAGTTGACTGTCGACATCGATCTCGCCACCCGACTGCTTGGTAAAGCCGTAGACTTGGCTGAGGCCCAGGCCGGTCCCCTTGCCGACCTCCTTCGTGGTGAAGAATGGTTCGAAGATATGATCAAGCTGATCGGCGGGCATGCCTGAACCCGTGTCGGTCACGCATACCTTCACGAAATCGCCTTTGGCCGCGGCATGGCCGCGCCTTGCCGGAATATATCCGGCCGCCTCGATCGCGATCGTGATACTCCCTTCGCCATTCATGGCATCACGCGCGTTGACCGCCATATTGACGAGCGCCGTTTCGAATTGGCTGACATCGACCTCCACGAGGCAAGACGAGCATACCGGATCCACAGTGAGCGCGATCCGCGATCCCACGACGGTTCTTAGCATGTCCGCTACGCTGGCGACCTTGTCTGCGGCGTTGAATATTTCGGGCTTGAGCGCTTGGCGGCGGGCGAAGGCGAGAAGCTGACTGGTCAGTTTCGCGGCGCGATCAGCGGTTTCAGCGATGGCATCTATATATTTTTTCTGCTTGTCGCGAGGTAATTCACGGCGGGCAAGAAGCTCGGCCGAAGACCTAATAATCGTCAGCAGATTGTTGAAGTCGTGCGCGACGCCTCCGGTCAACTGACCGATGGCTTCCATTTTCTGCAATTGGCGGACCTGATCCTCCGACGCCATCAGTTCGCGTGACCGCTCCTCGACCCGCTCCTCCAGCGTCTCGGCAAGCTCGCGTAGCTGTTCCTCGGCGATCGTGCGTTCCAGAATGTCGGCCGCCTGCCTGGCCACGATGTCGAGCATACGCAGGTCACGGTCGGAGGGCTGATGCGGCTCGCTCCAATGGTTCGATATCATGCCCAGCAGCTTGCCGCTTCGCGAGAGCAAGGGCGTGGTCTGCGCCGAACGGATGCCCGCCGCGCGGAACGCCTCCAGATCAGGCGTGCCTGCGATCTCATCCCATGTTTCGAAGTCCGGAACGATAGCACGCTGGCCAAATTTCAGTGCCAGGGTGCAGCTACTATAGGCAGCGGGGCTGACCCATTGCCAGAAGCCGACCGCTTCCGGGGGCAGGCCGCGATGGGCCAGAAGTTGCAGTTCTCCGCCATGGCCCGACGAGTCTCCGGTGGGGCACAGCAGTTGCATTGTGCCGCACTGCGACCCGGTAATCGCCACCGCTGCCTCGACGATCTTGCCGTACAGCTCGAAGCGATCCTGCTCGTTGATGAGCGCCACGCTGATCCGATGAAGCAAATCGATATCGCCAAGCTCGCCATCCAGCTCAGGAGCAAGGCCATCGAATGCCAGGAGTTGTGGACCGTGAAGCGGGTTTGTCATGAAATTGCCCCCTGGCCGACGCGAGCGGATATCGTCGGTCTGTGCGCGCACAACCCCTGCGTGACCCGGAAGTTCCGTCATCCTTTACATCCGCAAATCCCGGTTCCATCAATATTCGGTGACCGCCCTTTCACGACTTTCAGATCATGATTGTTTTTACCAGCTGCAAACCGTCCGGTTCTGGCAGTTGTCCACCGCTCACGCCGTTCCACATTTTCGAATGGCCGGCGCCTTGTTTGCCAGTTGCAGATACGAAGACAGGCTTCTTTTAGACTTGAGGCCGCAAGAGGGCAGGGGCATGGGGCGATGATGACCTCTCGCTCACGCAAGGACGACGCTTCGGCATCGGCAAATGACGATACGCCGCCCTCGGTGCGCCACGCACTGCTGGAGGCGACATTGGCCTTGGTCTACACGGGCGGGTTTGACGGCATAAGCCTTCGTTCCGTCAGCGGCGAGATCGGCAAGAGCACGACCACTATCTTCCAGAACTTCGGCGGACGGCAGGGCCTCCTTGACGCAGCGCTGGATCATGCACTGGCTGGCGAGCATCTTCGCCACGAAGCCATGCTGGCCGACATTGGCGCCTTGCCTACGGACGCTGAATCCATGGCGCGGCTGGTCGCCTTTTATGTCGGCGCCGCCGATCAATCGGCCACGGCTCGCTTCTGCCTCGAAGCGCTTTTGCGCATCGATCGCCTGACCGATGCCGGCTCGCGGCTGCAGCAATGGATGGCGATGCGCGAAAGCTTCTGGAGCCGCCTCTCGTCCGCCCTCTTGCCCGCGCAGGTCCGCCTTCTTGCTGGCTACACAGTTATGGAGCAGGCATTCTGCATCATCCTGCGCGATGAGTTGGATTATGATCAGTTACTGCACATGACGGCCCTCGCCACCTGCCGCGGCGGCATCGCGGCAGACCCGAAAGCGGATATTCCCGTCCTGACATGGGCGCGCACAAAGGCGTTCCCGGCAGCGGGTGAGAAGATCGACGAGCGCTCTCCGATGGATGAGCTGCTCACCAGGGTCGCCCAACAGATCGTCAGCGACGGCATCAGCGACATCAATTTGCGACGGATCGCCACGCAAGCCGGCGTCCCGCCCTCGCTGATCATCTATCATTATGGCGACTTCGCCGCATTCATGTCGGCCGCGATCTGGCGCGCGATGACTCACGAATTGCCGAGCTATCTCGACATCGCAAGCTCCGCCGACAGGGACGCCCGGGAAGGCTGGCTGTCCGGATTGGAAACGGCAGTCGATCCTGCAGCGACGGACGGGGCAAAGGGCTTTTATCTGCGTTATGCCCGCATTCTAGGCCAGGTCTGCCTGCTCGCACGCCAACGGCAGGAACTCGTCCCTCTGGTCCGACAACTCCGGGCGATCGAGGGTATGGGCATCCACAGTGCAAGCTTGAAGGTGTGGCCCCCTCAGTTTCGCCTCGACCCCGCCGCAGCATCGGCCTTTTCCATCTGGATCAAGGCGCACGCCCTCTTCCGAATCGTCGATTCGGTCCCGGACCAACCTGTGTTCGATATGGTAGCAATTTTGGAAGCGCTAACGGGATCTCCCACTCCAAAAATTTGAACTTCTGTTTTTTCATAAAACAGAAGGTCGGACGAATTCCCGAAAAACCCGAATATATTGGCATTATGAGCGCGATTTGTCAGAAGGCGCAATTGAACTGATGTCACCAAACTGACGCAGTTGCATCCTAGAGGCGCGCCCATTGAATTGCCGTTACGCACTGTGCGGCATTCGAGTGTGCGCAGCTATCTGTCGTCACCCTTCTGGGAACGATCGGACAGCCATTGGGGATGAAGAAATTGAACAACCGTTATTTTAAGATCGCATGCCGTGCCGCATCGGGGGTGTCTGCCCTTGCCCTCCTCCTCACCGGCGCAACGTCCGCAGCCGCACGGGAGGGTTCGAGCGACGAAATCGGAAATGCCAGCGGCGAGATCATCGTCACCGCCAACAAGCGCGAGCAGACCCTTCTGGAGGTGCCGTCGTCGGTGCTCGTCGTGAGCGGCGAAACACTGCGCGAACGTGGTGTGAAGACCTTTGTCGACATGGCCCAGCAAACACCCGGCGTGATTGTCTCGACCGCGCTTGTGGGCGGCCCGACGGTGCAGAATTTCACCATTCGCGGCATCGGCTTCGACGATTTCCGGCCCAACGGGAATCCTTCGGCGGCGGTCCATTTCGACGGCATCTATCAGGGGTCTTCCGCGCTGATCGGAGGCCAGATGTTCGACGTCCAGCGTGTCGAAATCCTCAAAGGTCCGCAAGGCACACTCTACGGCCGCAATACCACGGCCGGCGCGGTCAACGTGATTTCCAACAAGCCCTCCGACAAGACAGAGGGCTTCGCGACGCTCGACTATTCCAGCTTCAATACCGTGCGCGGCGAAGCTGCCGTCAACGTGCCGCTGGCCAACACGGTATCCTTGCGCGTTTCGGGCCTGTATGACCGCACGGATGGCTATCTGACGCTATTGGGCGCCAATGGGGCCGGCGGCAAAACGCCGTTGCCGGGCGTGATCCCCGGCAACACGGATCCGGGTCGGGACGACAAGACAGCCCATTCCGAATTTTATGGCGCCCGCGCGCTGCTGTCCGTCGATGCGGGCACCGGCACCGAACTGCTCTTCAACCTGCATGGCTTCAAGGACCATGGCGGTCAGGCGCAGGGTCAGCCCACCAATGGCAGCGCGCCGCCCTACAGCTATTACGGCAATATCGATCCCTCGCGCAGCCGCAAGAATGTCGGCGGTTCGATCACGCTGCAGCAGGATGTCGGCGACAACGCCCTGCTGACCGTTCTGGGCGGCTATGAATGGATGAAGAGCCAGTTCCTGTGGGACGACGGTTCCACCGCGCGCACGTTCGACATCGATTATCGCGACAAGGTGCAGCAGGGTTCGATCGAGGCACGGCTGCAGAATCGCGACAAGGGCAACATCAACTGGACCGTCGGCGGCGCATGGTTCAAGGACAAGATCAGCCTGTTCAGCACGCTGGACGGCGCCGACACCTTCCGCACCGTGTTCGAAGCGAACTATCTGCAGCGGCGCGAAAGCCTCGCGGCCTTCGCAGACGTCGATTTCAAGGTCGCGCCGCGCCTTCGTGCCGATCTGGGCGTGCGCATCAGCAACGAAAAGAACCGCTTCAGCGGCTATACGCATGATCTCAACCCCTATGGCGTGTCGATCGGATCGCTGGTGTTCGCCCTGCCCGCCG
Organism: Sphingobium limneticum; assembly: GCF_008710155.1. GTDB lineage: Bacteria > Pseudomonadota > Alphaproteobacteria > Sphingomonadales > Sphingomonadaceae > Sphingobium > Sphingobium limneticum. The sequence goes on along the minus strand of NZ_VYPZ01000001.1, from coordinate 19,815 downwards.
AATTCGACAACAAGCTCAGCGAGACGAGCCCTTCGGGTCGCGCCACGGTCACGTATGAACTGAGCGAGGATGCACGGGTTTATGGCTCGGTCGGACGCGGCTTCCGTGCTGGCGGCTTCGACGGCAGCACGATCTGGTCGACCCCCGAAGCCGATGCATTCAAGTCGGAAAGCGTATGGGCCTATGAAGGCGGGGTGAAGTTCATGCCTGCGCGCGGCCCCGTGCAGTTCGAAGTTGCGGGCTTCTATTATGATTTCTCGAACATCCAGGCCGGTTCCTTCCGCACCTATGATGGCGCCACCACCAGCGTACGCACCAATGTGGGCAAGGCGCGCAGCTATGGCGGCGAAGCGAGCTTCACGGTGCGCCCGGTGGGCCCGATGACCATTAATTTCGGCGTCGCGCTGCTCGACACGAAGGTCACCGCGATCGAGGCGATCACCGCTGCCGAAAAGGCGCGCCTGGGCAACGACTTGCCGTTCGCGCCGAACATGACGCTGAACGGCTCGATCCGCTACGAGTTCGCGCTGAACGATCGCATGACGCTGACGCCTCAGGTCGATGCCCGCTATGTCGATGCCTATTATGGCGATCTCGACAACACGGCGCCGGTAGGGGACTTCGCGCTCGTCAATGCGCGCATCGATCTCAAGATCGACCAGCGCTGGACCGTGGCCGGCTTCGTGCGCAACATCGCCGATGTCGATTACACGACCGGTGGATCGGCGACGCAGGCATTCAGCGGCACGCCGCGCACCTGGGGCGTCTCGCTCGGGGCGCGCTTCTGATGGCGCTGACGCGGCGCGGCGTTCTTGCGGGATCGGCGGCGGGCGGGCTTTTGCTCGCCGCCGGTCCTGCCGGGGCAAAAACGAACATGGTCTTCGCGCATGGCGTGGCGAGTGGCGATCCGCATGCCGACAGCGTCCTGCTGTGGACCCGCGTGACCGATCCTGCCCATGGGCCGGTCAGCGGCACATGGGAAATGGCCGAGGATGAACTGTTCACGCGCATCGCTGCGCGCGGATCGTTCAGCACATCGGCGGCGCGGGACCATACGGTCAAGGTGATCGCCTCCGGCCTGAAAGCGGGCCGCGAATATTTCTACCGCTTCCGTGCCATGGACACGGTATCGGCGATCGGGCGGGCAAAAACCCTGCCAACGGGACGCATCGATCGTCTCGATATCGTGCTCGCCTGCTGCGCCATGTATATGTTCGGCGAATTTCACGCCTACCGGGCCATTGCCGATCGGGAAGCGGTGGACCTCATCCTCTTCGTCGGCGACTATATTTACGAATATGGCGCCAATTCGATGCCCGCGCTCATGGATGTTCGGGCGATCGAGCCGACGCACGACACGGTCACGCTCGCCGACTATCGCGCACGCTATGCCCAGTGGCGTCGTGATCCGGCCCTGCGCGATGCCCATGCCCGCGCGTCGTGGATTTGCATGTGGGACGATCATGAAATCGCGAACGACGACTGGATGCACGGCGCCCAGCATCACGATCCGGCGGCGAACGGCGACTGGGAGCTGCGAAAGGCTGCGGCGGTTCAGGCCTATCTGGAATGGATGCCGATCCGCGATCCTGATACTTCTGATCCCTATGGCATCACCCGCAGTTTCGCGTTCGGCGATCTCGCGACGCTGGCCCTGCCCGAAACCCGGCTCAAGGCCCGCCAGCAGCAATTGTCGCTGGCCAGGGATCTCGACTGGCATGTTGTCGACCGGCGCGGCAGTGGGGAGCGGGTGATATCCGACCCGGCGGAACTCAAGACACTCGACCTCAAGGCCCTGCCGCAAGGCGTGAAGCGCGAACCCGATGTCGCAGCCTTCCGCAAGAAACTTGCCGATCCCGCGCGCGAAATGCTCGGCGCCGAACAATGCGCATGGCTGGCGGACGAACTAAAGGCCCATAAGGATGCTCGCCGCCCGTGGTTCCTGTTCGGCAGCGCGACCATCCTGTCCAGCTACGTCTATCCCGATCTGACGAAGTTTCCCGATGGCAAGGCAGCGCTGGCGCCGATGTACGCCCTGACGCGCTATGGCCTGCCCCTTCTCAATGTCGATTCCTGGGACGGCTATGCCGGCGAGCGGGACAAGCTGTACGACCAGTTCGAGAAAAGCGGCGCGAACCTCCTCGTGCTGTCGGGCGACAGTCACATGGCCTGGATCAACGAACCCCATCGCGGCGAGCGGCGGATGGGCCTGGAACTTTCCGCCTCCACGCTGACCGGTCCTTCGATCGGGGAGTTGCTCCTGCCGTCCGGGCCGGTCGGAGAAGCCTTCGTTCACGACAATCGCGATATATGCTGGTGCGACACCAATGCCGTCGGCTTCGTCACGGTATCGCTGACACGCGACCGGGTGGAGGCCGACTTCGTCCGCGTCCTCACGCCGCGCCAGGCGAGCGGAAAGCTCGACATCGCGCGCCATGCCAGCGCACGGATCGCCGAAGATGGGTTGAGCGGCTGGGAGATCAGCTGACCGAACGGCACTGCGTCGGAGCGATCCGGCGCAGTGCCAGCAGGCCGATGAGGCCAGCCAGGCGTGAGGGCAGCGCGTAGATCGCCCGCAAAGCGGTTTCGCCTGGCCCATGCACTCGCCCGGCAGGAAGCCGATAAAGGCCAGCGCCGTGAGCGCGCCCAGGACGCCCAGCGCGGCAGCAAGCTTGTTCGCGACATTAAACAGTGCGTAGTGCGTGGCAGCAAAGCCATTGCCGCCCGATCGCACCAGATCCGATACCATCGCGCGCAGCAGCATATAGTAGGCACCCCATGCGAGACGGCGGATGGGCAGATGGGCCAGCAGCAGCGCCCCGGTCCACCCGTGAATCCCCAGCGCCTCCTCGATGAAAAACAGCGTCACTGCCCCTTCTGCCGCGTCGGCGGCGCCGAGCGCCCGCATGGAGCAACAGGATGAGCACCAGTTCCCGGCTCAGCAGCATCGTGGCCAAGGAGTCTCGGTTGCCTTGGTACATCCACATCGGCGAGGAAAAGACCGCGAGGTCGATGGCGCTCAAAGGGGCTTTTCTTGCTCCTTTCATGAACGGCTTGTCGCTGACATGGAACGACCGCCTTGCAGATTCTGATGATGATTGAGTTACAAATTACGACGCGGACTTTTTGTACGAGAGATTCTATCCGTAAAACTGACTCACGGCATAGCAACCGCGCACAACAACTATTGGCTCGGGTGAAAATAGTCTCTGAGCACGATCCACTATCGTCATTTGCTGCACAATGCCCGATGCTCGTCCATGAACGTTCCCCTTACCGAAAAGCTTGGGCGACTTACTGAGCGCAGACGGACCAATACACAGTCACGCCTGATCTCTCTCGCCGAAATTCGGACCTACACCGCACCCTGACCGCCATCATAAGCGTCAGGACGCAATGCAACATGTCCGCCGCCCAAATGTCATCAAATCGACCCGAAACGGACCGGAAATCGCAACTCGCTCCATTTAACGCGATGCTGCAAGTGCGAAATTGCGCGCTGCTTTGGGGATATTGGGTCATGAATATTTTGCACACGCGTTCGCGCGCCTGCCTGCTTGGCAGTGCCGGCCTGCTGGCTCTGGTAGTAAGCGCGCCCGCTTTTTCGCAGACGCCCACGCCCGCAGCAGACCAAGCGGCGCAGGTCGATGGCGAGGCAACGTCCATCGTCGTGACCGGTGTTAAGGCTACGCGCTCTGCGACCGCCATTACCACAACCGAAATCCAGAAGATCCTGCCGGGCGTTGCGCCTTTCAAGGCGATCCAAACCCTTCCCGGCGTCATGTATGTGACCGCTGATCCGTGGGGCAACAACGAGCAGAACGCCTCGCTCTTCATCCATGGCTTCAGCGCTCAGCAGTTGGGCCACACCCTGGACGGCGTACCGCTGGGCGATCAGAGCTACGGCAATTTCAACGGCCTTTCGCCCCAGCGTGCGATCATATCCGAAAATGTCGGCAGCGTCGTCGTCGCCACCGGTACCGCGGAACTGGGCATCGCATCGACCAGCAACCTGGGCGGCGGTATCGAGAATTTCTCCAGCGATCCGCGCGCGCAGATGGGCGCACAGCTGAACCACACTTTCGGCAGCTACGGCACGGCGCGCACTTTCGTCCGTCTGGACAGCGGCGAGTTCGGCAACGGCAATAGCGGCTATGTCTCGGTTCTGCGCCATCGTGCGCGCGCTTGGGATTTCCGCGGCAAGCAGAAGGGATGGGCCGCCAACGCCAAATTCGTCCATGACGACAGCAATGGCAAGCTGACCGCCTATTTCAGCTATTCCGACAAGCAGGAACCCAATGAGGACGCGACCACCGTCTTCAAGAACCCTACCAATGCGGCGCAGGCCTATCAGCCCTATACCCGCCCCTTCTTCTACCCCGATTTCGACGGCGCGGTCGCTTATCTGAACGCCAGCGGCAATGTACCGGCCGCCGAAGCGCAGAATTATCGCAACTATTACAGCGCCGCGATCCGGACCGATTATCTGGGCTACATCAAATATCAGGCCCATCTGTCCGACCAAGTCGACTGGTCGAACCAGGTATATTATCATAATAATGACGGCGCGGGCATCGTCGCCGGACCGATCACGGTCGCGGGCCTGCCCAATCTGTTCTCGCTCTATTTCCCCGGCCAGAATCTGAAGACGGCCACCGGCAATTCGGGCTATGCGATCCGTACCACCGAATATCGCATCGATCGCGGCGGCATCCTGTCCTCGATCGACGCGACGCTGGGCAACCATCAGATTCAGCTTGGTGCGTGGTACGAATATAACAGCTCGGCCGCCTATCGGAACTGGTATGCGCTCAATGTGACCCGGCCGCAGGACTACAACCCCTATTCGCTGCCGCCGCATGATCCGCTGTTCACCCAATATGCGAGTGAAATGCGCACCAATGTTCTGCAACTTCATGTGCAGGACAGCTGGCAGGTCACGCCCAGCCTGCTGGTCCAGGGCGGTTTCAAGTCCAGCCTGCAATTTGCCAGCGGCACCTTCCCGGTCCAGCCGATCATCGGATCGCTGCCTGGTTCTGCAAGCGCCCTGCCCGAAGGCGAGATCAACACCAAGCGCTGGTTCCTGCCCGCGATCGGCGCGAAGTGGGACTTCACCGACAGCGAGCAGGTCTATGTCAACGTGCAGAAGAACCTGCGCCACTTCCAGCCTTATGGCGGCGGCGGCGTCACGCCGTGGAGCAGCGGCAGCCAAGCGGCATTCGACAATCTGAAGTTCAATGGCCGCCCCGAAACCTCCTGGGTCTATGAAATCGGCCTACGCAGTCGCCGGACCATCGACAGTTCGTTCCTGACCGGGATCGAAGCGCAGGTGAACTATTATCATGTCGATTTCAGCGACCGCCTGCTTGGCATCACGCCTCCCGGCGCGATCGGCGGCATCGGCGGCGGTGGCATCAGCGGCGGCACACCCGCCGTGTTTAACGTCGGCGGCGTGAAGACGGACGGTATCGACGCGGCGCTGACGCTGCGCTTCGGGCAGGTCTTCTCGCTCTACAACGCCGTGTCCTACAACCGCTCCATCTACGACAGCGACTATAGCACTGTCACTGGCGCAGCGACTGGCACGCGGATCGGCGGCATCGCGACCGTAGGGGGCGTCGTGCCCACCGGCGGCAAGCTGATCCCTGTCAGCCCGAAGTGGATGAACAAGACGGTTGCGACGCTGACGCTCGGCGATTTCGATGCCCAGATGATCGGCGACTATGTCGGCCGCCGTTTCACCACCTTCACCAACGACGCATCGGTCAAATCGGTGTTCCAGGCCAGCGCCCGGATCGCCTATCGCCTGCCCGCCAGCATTGTCGGCCTGCAAAAGGCGGAGATCAGCCTGAACGTCACCAACCTGTTCGACACGACGGGCGCGTCCACGGTGCAGGCGAGCGCGAACACCAACAATTACAATGTCTACCCAATCCCGCCGCGCCAGTGGTTCGCCACCTTGTCGGTGAACTACTGATGCAGGACAGGTCGGTATCCCGCCGTTCGCTGCTTCAGGCGGGTGCCGGCCTGACCGCCGCACTTGCGACGGATGTGGGGGCAGCGATCGCCGCCCCTGCCCGTCGCAAGGGTCCGCCGCTGCTCATCGCCCATCGCGGCGCATCGGCGCTGCGCCCAGAACATACGCTTGCCGCCTATGCCAAGGCGATCCAAGACGGGGCCGACTATGTCGAGCCTGACCTGGTCGCTACGAAGGACGGCGTGCTGGTCGCGCGGCACGAGAATAATATCGCGGAGACCAGCGACGTTGCCGCCCGGGCCGATTTTGCCGCGCGCAAGACGGTCAAAACGATCGACGGCGAGCGACAGGAGGGCTGGTTCACGGAGGATTTCACCTTCGCGGAACTCAAGACGTTGCGCGCGAAAGAGCGGCTGGGCGCCATACGGCCCGAAAGCCAGTCCTATGACGGCGCATTCCAGATCGTGTCGATGGAGGAAATCGCCGATTTCGTGGCGGCCGAATCCGCCGCGCGCGGCCGGACCATCGGCCTGATCCCGGAGATCAAGCATTCGACCTATTTCGCAGGCATCGGCCTGCAACAGGAGGAGCGCCTGCTCGATATCATCGGCAAGAGCGCCTATCTGCAACGCGCGCCGTTCGCCATCCAGTCGTTCGAGGTCGCTAATCTACGCGCGTTGCGCGGCAGGATCGGCGCCTATCCCAACATCCAGCTGGCGCAGTTGATCGGCGACCCGGCCCAGATGCCGGCCGATGTGCAGGCGGCGGGCAACAAGTGCTTCTATCGCGATATGCTGACGCCCGCAGGTCTTTCCGAAATCGCCAGCTATGCAGATTATCTTGCGCCCCATGTCCGAATGATCATTCCTGTAGACAAGGATCAGCGCCTGACAAAACCCACGGGGCTCGTCGATGCCGCACATGCGGCGGGCCTTCTCGTCAGCATCTGGACCTTCCGCCCGGAAAATCAATTCCTGGCCGCCGATTTTCGCAGCGACAAAGGCGTTTCCGCGCGTAACGAAGAAGGCAGCATTGCGGAAATGCAGCGCTATCTTGCAGCGGGTGTCGATGCGATCTTCACGGACGATCCGGCTTTGGGACGGCGTGCGATTTCCTAGGATAGAGGGAATAAAAACTGCCTATTCCAAATTCACCTCTACCGGTCATTTGATCGCCAACTGGACTAGCCAACCACAGTAAGTCCACTTCCTTTGACCATCTGCAAGTCCAATCGCAGTTTCGGGTCTTTGCGCCGCTTGTAGTCGAATTGCAGCCGTTGGCTGCGCCACCCGAGCCGACGCACGCCGTTGCTCCCAACGTCGATCGGCTTTCCAGTCACGTCAGGCCCGATTGGGAAAGCCTGATCCTCGCGCATCTGGAACGGTTCCGCCGCTACTCGGCCCGCGCCCGTGCAATTCGTCAGCGGCGCACCGCCCATATATGCTTTGGCATGAACCGCGTCGGCCTGGTGCCATCCTCTGCTATCGTCAGGAAATCGGGATCTTTCGACCTGGATCAGGCCGCACTCGATATGCTCATACGTGCCCAGCCCCTGCCGGCAATTCCCGCCGAGAGCCTGATGTCGTCGAACTGACGATCCCCGTCGCTGTCAGCCTGCGCTGATCCATGCCATCTGAAGCTGCCACGGTGATGGATAGGCGTCGGCAATGAAGCCGCCTCGTCACCTAGCGCTACCTCCGGCCCGTTTGGCTGCCGATATCGACCGATCTCTTCTGTCCGTCAGGACCAATGCGCCATCATGACAAGGCGCCACCTGCCAAGGGACTGGCCGATGGCGCCTCACCGGGCGACCCGAAGGCTGGAGGCCCCGCATAAGCGGAGCCACCTTCGGCCGGTTTTAGAAGCTCATGCGAACGCCCATCGCATAGGTGGCGGGCGCACCGACCATACGCGACGCGCCGTTCATTTCGGGATAATAGACTTCGTCCGTGATGTTTCGGCCCATGGCATAGATCGACCAGCCATGCGGCGATTCCAGCTCGATCCGGGCATTGAGCAGCGTGTAAGCCGGCGAGGTATTGCCGACGACCGCGTTCAGGCGGTTCGATTCCTTGCCATGATGGAAGATGTTGGCGCGGCTCTTTAGCACCCAGCCATCACCGAAGCTGTAGCTGTGGACGAGGCCCACCCGGCCGGTCCATTTCGGCGCACCGGGCAGCGGATCGCCGACAGTTGCGGTCACATCGGCGATGCGGTTGGAATTAAACTCGGTGATCTTCGAATAGAGATAGGTGCCCGATGCGTCGAAATCGAGTTTGTGCCCGCCGCTGTTCAGCAGGTTGACGTCCAGTGCGGCTTCGAAGCCGCGGGTCTTGGCCTTACCGACGTTTGTGCGGCCGTTAGTGTCATTGTCGAGGCGCGTCGTCGCCTGCAGATTGTCGAAATCATTGGCGAAGGCGTCAAGCGACAGACGGATCGGCCCTTTATAATAACGCACGCCCGCTTCATAAGCCCAGACCGTCTCGGACTGGAACGGCTCCGTCTCGGCCAGCGTCATGATCGAAGTGCCATCAAAGCCGCCCGAACGATAGCCGCGCGCGACCGACGCGAAGACATTCAAATCGTCGGTGATGAACCACTGCGCGGCAGCACGGCCTGACAGGTCGTCATCCTTGAACTGCTTGTCCCACTGAAAATTGGGCGTCGTCGCGAAAAATGTGGCGTAATTGGATATGCCCCAGGGGTTATCGTCGATGTTGCGGCCCTGCGAATCCACATCGTCCTTGGTATAGCGCAGGCCCAGCGTCAGCTTGATCTTGGGCAACAACTCATAATCAGCCTGACCGAACAGCGCGGCGCTACGGCGGCGCTGATTATGGACATTATGATAGATGGTCCGCGCGGCCCAGCTGGTCCATTGGCTTTGATAGTCGATCTTGTCGCTCATGTAGAAGCCGCCCACCAGCCAGTTGAAGCGCCCCTGCTGTTCGTTGCGCAGGCGCATTTCGAGCGATGCCTGGCTCAGATCTTCGTCGAACAGATATTCATATTGGGGATAAGGCGTGCCGTCGCCGTTACCACCGATATTGCGCTGGCTCGACTGCCAGCCGGCGACCATGTCGAAGCGGGTGGTGTCGTTCAGTAAGTGCGAAAATTGCGCGGACGCGCCTTTGATGTCGATCCGTTGCTGAAAATAGGCTCTCGAATAGAAGCTGTAGGGATCATTATCTTCGCCGGCATTGAGAACGCTGCTGTCCTCCGCTGCGCTGATGCGGTCATATTGACGAGCATCGCCACGGTCACGACTGGCAAAGGCCTTCAGCGTCAGACTCGTATCTGGACCGAAATCGATATCCACCGTACCGCGCGCGGCGAACAGATCCTTGTCGCCAAAGCCCTTGCGTGCGCCAGGGTCGTTGATCGCAGGCACCTGTCTCTGGACCACGCCGCCGACGCTCAGTTGCGCGCCCGCCAGATCGCCCGCGCCCTTCCCGTTCATGAAGCCGCCGCCCTGATCGGTCATCACTGCCAGTCGCACGCGCATATTGTCGCTGACCGGACCGCCGATCGCCGCTTCCGCGCGCAGGCTGTCATAGCTGCCATAACGCACATCGGCATAGCCGTCGAACGTGTCGCGGCCGCCGCGCGTGATCGCGTTGACGACGCCGGCCGTGGTGTTGCGGCCATAGAGAGTGCCCTGCGGCCCACGCAGCACCTCGATCCGCTCCAGATCGAACAGAGGCATGCCCAGATAGGCGTTGGAGCTTTGATAGACGCCGTCCACATGAAGGGCGACCGACGGGCTGCCGTTGGGCTTATAGTCGTCGGCGCCGCCGATCCCGCGGATGGTCAGCAGGCCATAGCTTTCGCCGCCCGTGCTGTAGTTGATCGACAGGCCCGGAACTTCATCGACCAGACTGGCGAAATCGGCAATCTTGCGTTCTGCCGCTTCCTCGCCCGAAACGACGGTGATCGCCTGCGGCACTTTCGACAGGTCTTCGACCCGCTTTTGCGCCGTGACGATGATATCGCCGCCGCCCGCAACGCCCGCCCCCGCTTCGGCAGCCGACAGATCGGTCGGCGCCTTGGCGACGGCGAGGGAGATCATCGCCGCGCCCTCGTAGGAAATGGCCACGCCTCGTCCGGCGATCAGGCGGCGCAGCGCCTCGGCACGGGAAAAGCGCCCCTTGAGCGCGATCGAGCGGCGACCGGCGATGGCGTCATAGGGGAAGACCATCTGCACGCCGGCCTGCCGACCGAACTCGTTCAGCGACGTCGCCATATTCTGCGCCGGGATGTTGAAGGCGATAGCGCGATCGCTCGCGGCACTGGCGGGCGCCGCGGCGAGGATCAAGGGTAGTGCGACGACATGAAAACTCATTATTGCCCTCCGATGGAAGCGTCTCTCGGAGGATGGGATGGGTGGGCGCGGCACGACCTCTATCGCAGCTGCAAAAAAATTATCAGCCGGCCGTGAGGGTAATGGCGCCATTTTCGCTGCGCTGCGATCGGATGCCGAACGACGCATGCAATGCGGTCAGCAGATCATTGGGGTTGGTGGTCGTAAAACGCCCCCCCAGCCGAATGCGCGACAGCGCCGGATCGGCGATGACGATCCTGGGGTCGAGATAGCGATTGAATTCGGCCACGACGAAGTCGAGGCTCTCGCCTTCGAACACCAGTTGCCCATCTTTCCAGCTGCGCGCCCGGTCCAGCGCTACCGGGTCGGCCGGTCCGATAGCCACGTTCTGGCCGATCACGCGCGCCATCGCCCCTGCTGTAAGTCCATCGCCCCGCACGCTATCGGCCATGCCATTCAACACGAGAAAGTCGAAGGATTCAGGTTGCTGTCGCGCATTGAAGCTGCCGGCGCCGAGTGTGAATCGTGCGCTCCCTGCCTCCAATGTCAGCTTGCCGCGCAGCGAAGCCGGAACCGTAAGGCCGATCTCGCCACGCTCCAACCAGATGCGGCTGTCCCCCTTGTCGATCCGCCAACTGATCCGCGTGCCCGTATTAAGTTCGATCCGGGTGCCGTCGTCCAGCACCAGCGCGCGCCGTTCACCTATCGCGGTTTCGGCATGTTCGCGCGCAGTGGCCCGTACCGCCAGCAGCGCGCCGGCGACCGACGCCCCACCAGCCAAGACGCCGGCGCGCAACATCCCACGGCGGTTGATGGCGGTGGGCGCCGGTTCGGCCGGACGGTCCTCGACCGCGCGTAGACGCTCCACCTGCTCAAAGGCATGGGCCACCTGGGCAAATGCGATGGCATGGCGGGGATCGGCCGCACGCCATTGTTCGAAAGCCTGCGGCGTGACCGAGCCTGCATCGAGCGCCGCCAGCCAGCCGGCGGCTTCCTCCATCATTTTCTCTGGTGTCGGTGGCGTTGCCATAAGCGCGAAAACGGGACCCTTTCTTCCTGCGGTGGCGCTTCCTGCATCGCATAGGCAAGAATGGCCAGCCCTTTGGCAAGATGCTTCTCTACAGTAGAGACCGACAAACCCATCCGCACCGCTATATCGCCCGGCAATAATCCTTCGATCCGCCGCATCTTCACCACCGCGCGCGCCTGTGGCGGCAATTGCTCCATCAACGCGATCAGCCGTGCCAGCTCCATATTGCCCGATAGCACTGCAAATTGATCCGGCGCGCTATCGGCAATTTCCATCGCCTCCATATCGGCCAGATGCTCGAACCGGACGATGGTGGCGCGACGATGACGTTCATGCGCCAGATTGCGGATGATGGTGAGGACGAAGCTGCGGGGATTGACGATCTCGCGATGATGCGACGCATTGATCGCGCGAGCATAAGCCTCCTGCACCAGATCCTCGGCCTCGGCCGTGGGGACCAGCCGAGCCGCCTGCCGCCGGAAAGCGACCCGGTGCGGCAATATCTCATCAATGAACCAGCGGTCTACATCCCTCAACCAGGTCACGGCGGCTTCCCCCTTCGGATGAGCGGGGCGGTTAGCCAGTCGGCATGACAATATCGGGACAATATCCACATTCGTCGGGGGCCGCTGTCGCATTACTGTCAAACGCCGCCGATAGGGCCGCCCGATGCAAGCCCCTCCCTGGCATCGCCGCGCCGTGCTCAGCGCCATTGTCGCGCTTGGCGCCACGCCGCTCCGGGTGCTCGCCGCCCCCTTCACTGCGCAGGCCGACCCCTTTGCGCTCGGCGTCGCCAGCGGCGATCCATCCCGCGACGGCTTCGTGTTGTGGACGCGCCTCGTCGGCCCCGACGCCCACCCTCTTCGGGCCGGATCGATCCCGGTCCGTTACGAGGTCGCCGAGGATGAAGGATTTCGCGACATCGTCCGCACCGGCGAATTGAACGCGCATCCCGAGGCGGCGCACAGCATCCATATCGAACTGACCGGACTACGACCGGGGCGACCCTATCATTATCGCTTCCATGCGCTTGGCGCGACCAGCCCGGTCGGGCGCACCGCCACCGTGCCGGACCGCACCGACCGGTTGCGGCTGGCGCTCACATCCTGCCAGCATTGGGAATTGGGATGGTTCGGCGCCTATCGCGACATGCTCGCGGGCGATCCCGACCTGATCGTGCAGGTCGGCGACTATATTTACGAAACATCCTATCCCGACCAGCCCAAGGTCCGCGACTTCGGTGCGCCCGAACCACGCGATCTGGATGGGTACCGCGCCCGCTACGCCCTCTATCGCACCGATCCGGATTTGCAGGAAGCGCACCGGCGCGTGCCCTGGCTCGTCACATGGGACGATCATGAGGTGCTGAACGATTATGCCGCGCTCGCCAATCGAGAGGGGCTACCTCCCGAAATTTTCGCGGCGCGGCGAGCGGCGGCCTATCAGGCCTATTTCGAACATATGCCGATCCGCCCCAGCCTGTGGCGCTCGATGGCCAGCCCGCGCCTCTATCATGGGGTGGACTGGGGCGAGCTGGCATCGCTTTCCATGCTCGACACGCGCCAATTCCGGTCCAGCCCGCCATGCGCGGCGCCGTCGGTAGCCCGCAACGTCCGGCTCGATCATTGCGCCGAACGCTTGGCGCCCGATCGGACCATGCTGGGACAGGCGCAGGAGGCATGGCTGGCTCAGCGCCTTTCCCAAGAGCGGCGCCCTTGGACTTTATTGGCGCAGGGCGTGTTTTTTGCGCCGTTGGCGCTCGATGGCGCGGGTGACGCCGTCTATAGCGACCAGTGGGACGGCTATGCCGCAGGCCGCTCGCGGCTGCTGGATCAGCTGGCCCGGCCCAATGTCCGCAATCCCCTAATTCTAAGCGGCGACGTCCACAGTTTTTGGCTGAACGACCTGCATCGGGCGGATGGCACCCCGCCAGTGGCGACCGAAATCGTCACCTCCGCCCTTGCTGCCCAATCGCCGCCAGCCGGCCGCTTCGGCGAGGTTCGCGCCAATAACCCCCACATCCGCTTTCATGACCTGGACCATAGCGGCTATGTCCGCATCGAGATCGAACCAACGCGACTCGTGGCACAATGTCGTGCACTGGATCTGAAATCGGCCCGGGCAAAGCCCAAGATCCTGCAACAGGTGGAACAGGATATCAGGTAGGCGACGACTGCATCTGGCCCGGCTAAAAAGACATGAGCGACCAGGCGTTAAACTGATCGCTCATCATGTCTTCTCTCAAGCCAGCATACGCAGCGATGGTTCGCGGTCATAGAAGCGGAGAGCCGCCGCCTCGACGAACGCTGCATCGACCCCTGTGACGCCCGCGTCGGGCACCACGCCGGCCTTGTCGAGCAAGGGCTGCGCTGTCTCATTCGCGCCAATCGCCTTGAGATGGCCAAAGGCGTTCATCACAAATTCGACCGCCGCGCCTTCGTTCAGCAGCGTCGCGCAGCCCTCCTGCGACACTATGATCGCCACGGCATCGAAAATCTGACTCGGCGATCCTGCCAGCTGACCATCGGCCTTCTGCTGCTTGCCGTTGGAGAGCTTTGCGCCACCGACTTTGGGCGCGACGACAACAGCCTTGCCCTTGGCTTTTTCTACTGCCGTGACGATTGCTGCCAGTTCGTCGGCATCGCTGCCGTCCGCGATCAGAATGCCGACTTTGCGCCCCTCAAGCGTCGCCAGCATATTCTTATGGATCGAAAGTGCGTCCGAAGGCGGCATGTCGATCGGCTCCTTGGCGGCGGGCGTCTTTTTCGGCAGATCGATCCCTAGGCCGTCCGCAACCCGGCTCGCCAGGTCTTCGTCCACATTGCGTAGATTGGCCACCATCCGGCCGGGCACCTGATCGAGCTGTGCCACCTTCGAGAGTTCGAACACGAAGGACGAAGCGATATGGGCCTGTTCACTGATCGTCTGTGAACGGTAGAATAACCGCGCCTGACTGTAATGATCGGCGAAGGCTTCCGCCCGCACGCGCAGCTTGTCGCCGCTCTCTTCAGCGCCAGTGGCGGCATTCGCCGTTACAAAGCCGACGTCCGGGCTTTCGCGCGGTCCACCTTCCTCGCCATGCGCCGCCAGGCTGTTGGGTTCATAATTGGCACGGCCCTTGGGCACCATCGTCTGCATTTTTCCGTCTCGCTGGAAATTGCCGAACGGACAGCGCGGTGCGTTTACCGGGATCTGATGGAAGTTGGTGGTGCCAAGCCGTGAATTCTGCGTGTCCAGATAGGAGAAGAGCCGGCCCTGAAGCAGCGGATCGTTCGAAAAATCGATGCCTGGCGGAACATTCGAGGGCAGAAATGCGACCTGCTCGGTTTCGGCGAAGAAATTATCGACATTGCGATTGAGCGTCAGCGTGCCGATCAGGCGCACGGGCACATCCTCTTCCGGGATGAGCTTGGTCGCGTCGAGCACGTCATAGGGTTGCGCCTCGGCAAACGCCTCGTCGAACAATTGGATACCCAGATCCCATTGCGGGAAATCGCCGGCGTCGATCGCCTCGAACAGGTCGCGGCGCTGATAGTCATTGTCCGCCGCCTGAAGCTTCAGCGCTTCGTCCCAAATGGTAGACTGAATCCCAAGTCGGGGCTTCCAGTGGAATTTCACGAAATGGGCTTCGCCCTTTTCATTGACCAGCTTGAATGTGTGGACGCCGAATCCTTCCATCGTGCGGAAAGAGCGCGGCAAGGTGCGGTCGGACATCGCCCACATCAGCATGTGCGTCGTTTCGGGCATCAGCGAGGCCCAGTCCCAGAAAGTATCATGCGCGCTCCCCGCCTGGGGATAACCACGATCGGCCTCCATCTTGACCGCATGGACGAGGTCGGGAAATTTAAGCGCATCCTGAATGAAGAAAACCGGGATGTTGTTGCCCACCAGATCCCAATTGCCTTCGCGCGTGTAGAATTTGACGGCAAAGCCGCGCACATCGCGCGGCGTGTCGACGGACCCCGCGCCGCCCGCCACGGTCGAGAAGCGGACGAAAACCTCGGTCTTCTCGCCTTTGGTGAAGACAGCGGCCCGGGAGAGGTCCGATATGTCGTCGGTCGCCTCGAACACGCCATGGGCGCCCGATCCGCGCGCATGGACGATACGTTCAGGGATTCGCTCATGATCAAAGTGGAAAATCTTCTCGCGAAGGACGAAATCCTCCAGCAGCGTGGGTCCGCGCGATCCGCTCTTCAGCGAATTCTGATTGTCGGAAACCGGCACGCCATGATTGGTCGTGATAACGGCCGTATCCAGGCTTTCGGCAGTCTGATGGGTTTCGCCGCCGATCGTCTTGCCGCCGGATTTGGGTGTCTTGGCCATTTGCGTGTCGCCTTTCTGCATATCGTTCAATCGCAATGAGGCGGATCATATTTTTCTGTCACGACGCGCCTGTCGTCTGCGCATCGAAGGTCCGTCACTGCTGTTCGAGGCATTGGCCGACAAGATCGACCCAAGCCTTCACAACGCGTCAGACACAGTTTGTTCACCGCCAAATCATCCACCCGATCGATTTTCCTGTGGCGGCTTGATCTGGGTTTACTCAATCCGCGATGCGCCAAGCATCAGGGCCGCTATTCACGCGGCTCAAATCCATGATATTCGTGACTTCCCTAGCGAATATGGACCTACCGAACGGTCCGGGCGTTAGCCCGCCATGTTAGGATGGAGAGAGGGGACTGCGGGCGGTGGATCTTTCGGACATCGATCGGCCTATCGCTGATCGCTTCAATCTGCCTTGTCGCGCTCGCTATAGACTGCGCATAATGCTTCAGGCACTTCGCGAACGCAGGCCTATGGAGTAAGGAAGATGGCTTATGGCGATTTTCAACGATTTTCTCCGTGACCGCCGCCGGGATGAACTGTCCTCAGAAGACCTCCAAGCGCTGGAGGCGAGCGTTCATGCCGTGCAAAATGTGCCTGCACGCCACAGCCTTGCGATTTCCAAGCAACCGATCGGCGTCAGCACCTATCTGATCGAAGGCTTTATATGCCGCTATATGGATGATCGGGAGGGTGTGCGCCAATTGGTGGCAGTGCATGTTGCAGGGGATTTCGTCGACCTGCATGGATATCCGTTAAAGCGGCTGGATCACGACGTCGCAACCTTGGGCCCGTGCAGGATTGCGCTTGTTCGCCACGAGGCCATCGACCAGTTGGTGAGGGACCGGCCCAATCTGACGAAGCTGCTGTGGTTCAGCACCCTGCTCGATGCGGCCATGCACCGCGAATGGATATTCCGTTTGGGTCGCCTGGATGCAGTCGCCCGTGTCGGCCATTTTTTCTGTGAAATCGAAGCCAAGCTGCGTGCCGTGGAACTGAGTGACGGCAGGCAATTCTCCTGCCCGCTGACTCAGGCCGACATAGGCGAAGCGTGCGGCATGACATCGGTCCATATCAACCGCATGCTGAAGGAACTGCGGGAACGCGGGCTGATGCATATGCAGCGCGGGCGGGTGACCATACTGGATTTGCCGGCGCTGCGGCGCCTGAGCGAGTTCGACCCCTCCTACCTGTTCATAGGGGAGTGAGGGAACCGTCTGTCTTCGCAAGCGTCCATCGCCAGTGGAATGGTGGAGAAGCTATGTCTCAAGCATATGTCTATGAAGAAGGCGGGAAGGCCTTTGCTGAAGAAGGCCAGGTGATGCTTGACGGACCGGATGGTGTGGCGGTCAGCATGACCCCCGATGCCGCGGAAGACACCGCCAGAGAACTGCTACGAGCAGCTTTGGAAGCACGGAATCAAATTTCACCGGGTGATCGCGATCCATGACCGTCTTCCCACGTCGGAAATAGGAGTGGACTGACACAATGTCCCGCACCCGTCGCGGCACTCCAACCCTCCCGGCACAGCGATGAGGCTGTTGAATCAACTTGCGCCGATGCGATAGTCGGCCGGCGCAAAGGCCCTATTTCCTGCGTTGACCGGAGAACCAAGATTGCACATGAGCGACGCATAGACTGAGAATTGCCGAGGAATAGCTATGGAACAGGATTATGCGCATGGCCGCCGGGATGGTCTGCGACTGGCACTGTCGATCCTGGCGGCAGAAGAGGCGAAATGGGCAGCGTTGCTGGGCGAGAGCCGATCTTGGCGTACCAATGCGACGCGCGAGGTGCGGCATAAGACATTGATGGTGGCGCAACAGCGACTGCGTACCGCGCTAAACCGCCTCACACCCAAATCCGATCACGCCATCGACCCCGAGGTTGCGACGGTGCTCGAGAAAATTGGACTGTGATCCTGTCATGGCCCACCATAAGTTGAAGCGGCCTTCGAATATCTGCCCCGGTTGCGAGCGAGCATTCTCGTCGCGCAAAAAATGGGCGAGGGATTGCGGGCGAAGTCAAATAGAGCCGCCATCTATCGCATGAGACCGGCCGCCCGGAGCGCGTCGTGGATAATCTTTTCAACTCCAGCCTTCCCCGATATGGTCGGGCGCGAAGGTTCGGATGGCGACGGTTCCAGACGGCTTATCCTTGATACCGGCAGATTTGGGCGTTCCTTCAGAGTTTCCCCAGCCGATTGCGCTTGGGCGCGCTCCGCCTTAGTCTCTAGCAAACCCCAGGCAGACGCTATGCGACGCGTCGAAGAAATTCCCGCCTCCAGCATATGCGGCATCACTACGCCGCAAGCATCCTGCCCGGTCGTGGCCAGCGGGGTGCCATGGCCCATATTGGCAATGCGATAATCCTCGATGAGCGGGCGTCCCGCTGCATCATTCCAGGCCCGGCGGCGATGGCCGGCTATTTGTTCCGCCTCGTGCGGTGCCGGCTCAAGGCCATGGACTGACAGCCATTGGGCGAGGATCGCATCCGCATTGGCGCTGCTGACCGTCGCGTCGGCGCTGCCATGCCATATCGAAATGCGCGGCCAAGGACCATGATGGTCCGACGCATGACGCACCCGGTCACCCATATCCTTCGTACTATAGCTTCCTGGCGCCCGCATCGCTTCCAGTGCCTGCGGGACATTGGAAGCCGATCCGTGCGGCAAGCCGGCGATGATCGCACCGCCAGCAAAGAGTTCCGGATAACTAGCCAACAGCACCGACGTCATCGCGCCGCCGGCGGAAAGGCCGGTCACGAATATGCGGGACGGATCGATATCATGAGCATCGATCATCGCCACGATCATCTGACGGATGGACAATGCTTCGCCCCGGTCGCGACCATTGTCGGTGGGAGAGAACCAGTTGAAGCAGAGATTGGGGTTGTTGGCGCGCTGCTGCTCAGGAAACAGCAACAGAAAACCATGCTCATCCGCCAACTGCGACCAGCCCGAACCGCGATCATAACCGCCAGCGCTTTGCGTACAGCCATGCAGCACGACGACCAAAGCGGGCCTTTCGGCAATGCGAGCGGGAACATGGATTTTTGCGTTCAACGCGCCGGGGTTGGACCCGAACGCATTTAAGTCATGCAGACGGCTTGCCCGGTCGTCATCGGCGTGGATGGAATGATGCCCTCGCATTGCGGCAAGTCGAGCGAGCGTGACGGATAATCTGGCCACACGATAGTCTCCTGTCTTGCGACCATGACGGTTTGATACCGGGATGATCCGTTTATGCTGCACTGCACAATATGGATTTCCTGGTCGGGCTTACAAGGCGCAAAATCTATCTATCGGATGAACCGCCGCCATGGAGCGGATAGCAATTTGACAAAAAATCATAAATCGGCGGAGCGAGGCATCTCCGATAGAAAACCTCTTCCGTCAGATGTTCCGCTTGCCGACTCTCCTCCAGAAGGTGGCAGACAGGCCGCCCGTCATCTAACCATTCAAGGCGGATGGCAAATTGGCGGCGATCCAGAGCGACGCTTTTTCATAGGCATGCCCGACCTGAAGGACGGCAAGGTCGCTATGGCGCTTCCCGATGATCTGGAGGCCGATCGGGAGTTTCAAAGCTCCGCCGAATCCGGCGGGCACCGCAAGCACGGGCAAACCCGCCATCGTTGCCGGCAAGGTGACTTCCATCCAGCGATGGTAGCTGTCCATGGGCTTCCCGGCGATCTCCGTCGGCCAGCGTTCCTTGACATCGAACGGAAAGACCTGGGCTGTGGGCAGTACCAGAAAGTCGTATTTCGCGAATGCAGCTTCGAACGCCTGATAGATACGCGATCGACCGGCGGACGCGACGGCCAGTTGCGGGCCGGTCAGTTTCATGCCGCCTTCAACTTCCCATATCGCTTCCGGCTTCATCAGCGCGCGTTTGGCTGGATCGTCATAAAAAGCCTGCAAATCCGCGCCGACCGACCAGAAGCGCAGTGCAACGGCGGTGCGCCACATATCCGCTGCAGGCTCGGACAGCGTGGCTTCCTCGACTGTCATGCCGATCGCTTCAAAAGCCTTGAGCGCTTTAGCAGGTTGCGGAAAAAGGCTCTTTCCTTGAGCCGCTTGAGGTGATTCAGACGCCTTCAACTGAGGTTGAAGGATTTGAGATGCGGGGCGGCGATTACCGGAGCGAAGGGTTGTTTTCCTACGTG